>NZ_JABTYH010000017.1 GCF_013314975.1 Pseudarthrobacter oxydans
GGGGGGCGGGGGGGGACCCCCCCCCCGCCCCGCCGATTCATACTTCAACCTGCAGGCCGTGCCCGCAAGGCGGAATGCTAGACGTCAGCGCCTTCAGCAGGTTCCGTGGCGTGGGCACGCTCGGTCTCGGCCGCGGCGCCTTCTTCCTCGGCAACTACGGGGGCGAGGGAGAGCTTTCCACGGTCGTCGATCTTGGTGATTTCCACCTGGACCTTCTGGCCGACGGAGACGACGTCCTCGACATTGTCCACGCGCTTGCCGTTGGCCAGCTTGCGGAGCTCGGAGATGTGCAGGAGGCCGTCCTTGCCCGGGGTCAGCGAAACGAAGGCACCGAAGGTGGTGGTCTTGACGACCGTACCAAGGTAGCGCTCGCCGATTTCCGGGACCTGCGGGTTGGCGATGGCGTTGATGGCGGAGCGTGCTGCCTCGGCAGACGGACCGTTGGTGGCGCCAATGTAGACCGTGCCGTCGTCCTCGATGGAGATGTCGGCGCCGGTGTCTTCCTGGATCTGGTTGATCATCTTACCCTTGGGGCCGATGACCTCGCCGATCTTGTCCACGGGGATCTTCACGGCGATGACGCGCGGCGCGAACTCGGAGAGCTCGTCCGGGGTGTCAATGGCGGAGTCGATGACCTCGAGGATGTGCAGGCGGGCTTCGCGGGCCTGCTTCAGGGCTGCTGCCAGCACTGACGCGGGGATGCCGTCGAGCTTGGTGTCCAGCTGGATGGCCGTGACGAACTCGGACGTGCCGGCAACCTTGAAGTCCATGTCGCCGAAGGCATCCTCGGCACCGAGGATGTCGGTCAGGGCCGCGTAGCGGGTCTGGCCGTCAACCTGGTCGGACACCAGGCCCATGGCGATACCGGCGACGGCGGCCTTGAGGGGCACACCGGCGTTCAGCATGGACAGGGTGGAGGCGCAGACGGAACCCATCGACGTCGAACCGTTGGAGCTGAGAGCCTCGGACACCTGGCGGATGGCGTACGGGAACTCCTCGCGGGACGGCAGGACCGGCACGAGCGCGCGCTCGGCCAGGGCGCCGTGGCCGATTTCGCGGCGCTTGGGCGAGCCCACGCGGCCGGTCTCGCCGGTGGAGTACGGCGGGAAGTTGTAGTTGTGCATGTAGCGCTTGGTCTTGACCGGTGACAGCGAGTCGATCTGCTGTTCCATCTTCAGCATGTTAAGCGTGGTGACACCCATGATCTGGGTCTCGCCGCGTTCGAAGATGGCCGAGCCGTGGACGCGCGGCAGGACCTCAACCTCGGCGGTGAGCTGGCGGATGTCCGTCAGGCCACGGCCGTCGATGCGGATCTGGTCCTTGAGGATGCGCTGGCGCACAACGTGCTTGGTGACCGAGCGGAACGCTGCGGACAGCTCCTTCTCGCGGCCTTCGAACTGGCCGGCCAGCGAAGAGGTGACCTCGTCCTTCAGGGCGTCCGAAGCGTTGTCGCGCTCCTGCTTGTCAGCGATCTGGAAGACAGCGGTGAGCTTCTCGGCGGCAGCGGCCTCAACGGCGGCGTAGACGTCGTCCTCGTAGTCGAGGAAGACCGGGAACTCGACGGTCGGCTTGGCTGCACGCGCGGCGAGGTCGGCCTGGGCGTCGCACAATGCCTTGATGAACGGCTTGGCGGCCTCAAGGCCCTCGGAGACAACCTCTTCGGTGGGGGCGGTGGCGCCCTGTTCCTTGATGAGGTTCCAGGAGTTGTCCGTGGCTTCGGCTTCCACCATCATGATGGCGACGTCGTCACCGGCGATGCGGCCGGCAACCACCATGTTGAACACGGAGTTTTCCAGCTGGGAGTGCTTGGGGAAAGCAACCCACTGTGAACCGTTTTCGTCGGCAACCAGGGCAACGCGGACGCCGCCGATGGGCCCGGAGAACGGCAGGCCGGAGAGCTGGGTGGACATGGAGGAGGCGTTGATGGCCACCACGTCGTAGAGCTCGTCCGGGTTGATGGCCAGCACGGTCACCACGATCTGGACCTCGTTGCGCAGGCCCTTGATGAAGGCGGGGCGCAGCGGGCGGTCCATCAGGCGGCAGGCCAGGATGGCTTCGGTGGACGGGCGTCCTTCGCGGCGGAAGAACGAGCCCGGGATGCGGCCGGCAGCGTACATGCGCTCTTCGACGTCGACCGTCAGCGGGAAGAAGTCGAAGCCTTCACGCGGATGCTTGCCCGCGGTGGTGGCGGACAGCAGTGCGGTGTCGTCGTCGATGTACACCATTGCCGCGCCGGCTGCCTGCTTGGCAAGGCGGCCGGTTTCAAAGCGGATGACCCGCTTGCCGAATCGGCCGTTGTCAATGACTGCTTCTGAGAACTGGATTTCGGGACCCTCCAAGAGAGTCACCTCCGTTTCTGTTTTACGGAAGTCCAGCCGCATCAACCCAGCCAGCATCTGTCTACTGGCCCTGCACCCGGTCATCGATCGAGACCCACGGGCCGGGGCTTCCGTCAAGGAAGCCGTTCCCGGGGATCACTACCGAGGACCGCGAATGCGTGATGCGGTTGATCCTCCTGTTTAGTTATTCAGGTGAAGAAGGCGGCCCGTTCCACGGAGGAAAGGGCCGCCCCAAAGTGTGACTAGCGGCGCAGGCCGAGGCGCTCGATGAGCGAACGGTAGCGGGCGATGTCAGTCTTCTTGAGGTAGCTCAGCATGCGCTTGCGACGACCAACCATGGCCAGCAGACCGCGCTGGGTGTGGTAGTCGTGCTTGTGCTCCTTCATGTGCTCAGTCAGATCCTTGATCCGCTGGGTCAGGACAGCAACCTGGACCTCGGGTGAACCGGTGTCACCTTCGCCGGTTGCGTATTCCTTGATGATGGACTGCTTTACAGCGGCGTCAAGTGCCACAATATCTCCTTGGGATGTGCCGTGAGGGCCCAGGTCAGTACTTCACTGCCGGGTCTGCTGCCGCGGCTGGCAACCGGAAACCGGTCAGCGCCGTACGCAACAGGAACCAGCCGCCACGGACTGCAGCCGGATCCATCGTTCAGTTTACCGGCCGGTGCCTAATCTTGTCGAAACAGTGCCCGCGCTATGCCTGGAGGCGCTTCCGCATGGCCTCCATGCCCTGCAGGACCTCCCGGAAACTGGTGCTCAGCGGAGAGAGGCCCACGCGAATGCCGTGCGGAGCACGGAAGTCCGGAATGACGTCCCCGTCCCAGAGCGCCTCCACTGTTGCCTTGGTAAACTCCGCGTGGTCCACCGTGATGTGGCTGCCCCGCCGGGCGGGATCCCGCGGCGTTGCCAGCTCCGCCCCGAGGGGAGCCAGCAGGACGTCAAAAACCTCGACGGCGAAGGCTGTCAGCTTCTCCGATTTCTCCCGGATGGCAGCCATGGACGCTTCCTCGATCAGGTCCAGGGTGCCCTGCATGGCGATCATTCCGAAGATGGCGGGCGTTCCGCTGAGGAAGCCCCGGATCCCGGCGGCCGGCTCATATCCTGCAGCCATCTCAAAGGCGTCCTTGCGGCCCATCCACCCCCAGATCGGCTGGTTGAGCGACGGCAGGTGCCGGTGGTTAACATAGGCAAAAGCCGGCGACCCCGGTCCCCCGTTGAGGTATTTGTAGGTGCAGCCGGCGGCGAAGTCCACGCCCGCATCGTCCAGCCCGATCTCCACCGACCCCGCGGAATGGCACAGGTCCCACACCACCAGTGCGCCGGCGTCGTGCACTGCGGCCGTGATGGCGGGAAGGTCCGCCAGGTGGCCGGAACGGTAGGCGATCTGGCTGAGGAGGACGACGGCGGTGCGCGGGCCGGTTGCCTCGCGCACCTGGTCAACGGTGACCCCGGCGGCCGGATCCGCCTGGATCCAGCGGAGGGTGAGTCCCTCCTCCAGCGCTATGCCCTCCACCAGGTAGCGGTCCGTGGGAAAGTTTTCGGTGTCCAGGACCAGCTCGTTGCGGTCTGGGTCGGCCACCGCGGCGAGGGCGGCACGGATCAGCTTGTACAGCACCACGGTGGTGGAGTCCGCAATGATGGTCTGGCCGGGAGCCGCTCCCAGCACTGCCCGGCCCAGCTGGTCACCGATGGCCTGGGGCATCGCGAGCCATCGTTCATCCCAGCTGCGGATGAGGCGGCCGCCCCAGTCGTCGCGGATGAAGGCGGCGACGTCGTCGGCGGTCCGCTTGAGGGGCCGGCCCAGGGAGTTGCCGTCCAGGTAGGACACCGGGGTGTCCGAGCCGATGAAGTGGTGGCGGTAGTGGGCCAGCGGATCATGGCTGTCCAGCTCTTCCGCGCGCTGCTGCAAAGTGATGGCCGCCTTCCCGTGGACCGGCTGGTGGTTGGTGCCCGGGCGGAGCGCCCCCTGGTGCGTGCTCATTGGCCGATTTCCGTCCGGACTGCGAACAGTTCAGGGAAGAACGTCAGTTCCAGCGCCTTCTGCAGGAAGGCCGCGCCGCTCGAGCCGCCGGTGCCCGCCTTCATGCCGATAGTCCGCTGTACCGTCCGGAGGTGCCGGAACCGCCACAGCTGGAAATTGTCCTCAAGGTCCACCAGTTCCTCGCAGGCCTCGTACGCGCCCCAGTTGGCTGCGGCGTTCTCGTAGATGTGCTTGAAGAGTGGCACCAGGGCCGGCGTGTACTCGTGGGCCCTGGTCACGTCCCGCTGGAGGACCGACGCCGGAACGTCGAAGCCCTGCCGGGCGAGGTAGCCCAGGAATTCGTCATAGATGCTGGGGGCTGCCAGCAGTTCCTCCAGCATGGCGTGGGCATCCGGGTCCGACTCGAACACCGGGAGCATCTTGCGGTTCTTGTTGCCCAGCACGAACTCCACGGCCCGGTACTGGCTCGACTGGAAGCCCGAGGAGTTGCCCAGGAAGCCGCGGAACTGGGAGTACTCGGTGGGGGTCAGCGTTGCCAGGACCGACCACTGTTCGGTCAGGGTCTTCTGGATGTGCTTGACCCGGGCAATGCCCTTCAGCGCTGATCCGAGGTCATCGGCCCGCAGCCAGGCCGCCGCGCTGCGCAGTTCATGCAGGACCAGCTTGAGCCACAGCTCCGTGGTCTGGTGCTGGATGATGAAAAGCATCTCATCGTGGTGCTCGGGCTCGCTGACCGGCTGCTGCGCGCTGAGGAGGGTTGGCAGCTGGAGGTAGGAGGAGTAGCTCATCCGCGAACTGAAGTCGCGGACAATGCCCTTGTCCAGCTTCCGGGTGTTCTTTTCGACGGACACGGTGCTGCCTTTCCCTGGTGGGCGCCCCTAGCGCCTGGCCAGCAGCTCGTGTGCCTGGACGACGTCCAGGCGCATCTGCTCCACGAGTGCTTCAGGCCCACGGTAGGCCACCATGCCCCGGAGGCGGGCAACGAATTCCACAACTACTGTCTGGCCGTACAGATCGAAGTCTTCCACGTCCTCTTTGGGCCGGTCGATCACATGGGCTTCCACCTGGCGGCTGACGCCGTCGAACGTGGGGTTTGAGCCCACTGAGATGGCCGCCGGCCACCGGGTCCCTGCCTGGTCCACCAGCCAGCCCGCGTAAATGCCGTCGGCAGGAATCAGTCCGCTGGCGTTGCTGGCCAGGTTGGCGGTGGGGAAACCGAGCGCACGGCCGCGGGCGGCGCCGTGCACAACCTCGCCGCGCATCCGGTGCGGGCGTCCCAGGACAGCGGACGCCGTGGCAACGTCACCCTCCTGCAGGGCTTCCCGCACCCAGGTGGAGGAACAGCGGCGGTCCGTGCCGTCGTCGTCATGCAGGGGGTAGCCCTCGGAGCCGAACTCGCTGATCACCTGCACCTCAAACCCGAACTTCCGGCCGAGCTGCTTCATGGTGTCCAGGTCCCCTGAATTGCCGCGGCCGAAGCGTACATCGTGGCCGATCACAACATGGCCGGCATGCAGGCAGTCCACCAGGTACTGCTCCACGAATTCCTCGGGGGTGAGGCTGGCCAGGTCAAGCGAATACTTCATGACCAGGATGGCGTCCAGGCCCAACTCCCCCAGCGCCTCCAGCTTGTCCTGCAGCCCCATGATCAGTTCAGGCGCGGACTCGGGACGGTGGACCTGTGCCGGGTGCGGGTCGAAGGTGACCACAACGGCTTTGGACCTTGTGATCCGGGCCGTGCGGATCAGTTCGGACAGCACCTGCTGGTGTCCCCGGTGAACGCCGTCGAAGTTCCCGATGGTGACAACAGATGGGCCGAAGTCCGCCGGGACCTCGGACGGATCGTTCCAGATGTAGACCATCACCCTCGCCTTAACCGCTTGCAAGTATCAATGTTCGGGCCTGGTACCGGCCGCGGAACTCTCTAAGATTACCTGCATTCGGGAGCCCGCCCGGACGACGGGAAGGGCGGGGTCCGGGCTGTTATTGTTCCGCCGCCGCTGCCGGCCCCTCGTCCGGAGCCGGTGCGGCAAACAGGCGGAGCAGGCCGTCCACTTCCTGCGCGGCAGTTGCGGGATGCCGGAAATGCTGATGCGGGCGGATGGTGTAGTGGGTCCTGCGGCCCACCCTCGCCCGCTGGAGGTAGCCCGCACTTTCGAGGTCCTTGAGGATCTGGAGGGCGGCCCGGGTGGTGATACCCACCCGCTCGGCGATGTCTGCCACCAGGATGTCCGGATCCCCTGCCACGGACAGCAGGACGTGCCCGTGGTTGGTGAGGAACGTCCAGGCGGGCCGGGCGGGCCCGCCTGGACGTGAAGCTTCCAGGCCGCTTCCGCCGGAACGCTCAGCTGTCATGGATGCTCCGTCGTTCCTGGTGTCATGGGTGGTCGGCCCTGCTTGGCACCCCGCGCCGCCACAACGGTTCCAGGGCACGCATTTCCTCAGGTGATGCGGTTCCGAACGGTGCACGCTCCGGCGTGGGAAGCGGCCGGCGCCCCTGGCCCCGGGTTGCCCACAGGCTTGCTGCCACTGACACGAGGAGGATCGCGGCAATGACGGCAAGGGAAATCGGCGTGGGGATGTAGTAGATGTCGATCTTCAGGAACATCTTGATGCCCACCCAGATCAGGACGAGCGCCAGGCCGGTCTTGAGGTAGATGAACCGGTGGATGAGGTCCGCCAGGAGGAAGTACATGGCACGGAGGCCCAGGATGGCGAAGGCGTTAGCGGTGAATACCAGGAACACGTCATCGGTGACGGCGAAGATCGCAGGGATGGAGTCGACGGCGAAGATAATGTCCGTGACCTCGACGAGGACCAGGACCGCCAGCAGCGGGGTGGCCAGGAGGACGCCGCCACGCCGGATGAGGAACCGTTGCCCGTGGAAATCATTGGTCATGGGTACGTGCCGGCGGAACAGCTTCAACGCCCGGGACTTTTCCGGGTCCAGGTGGTCGTCCCGGTGCCGGATCATCCGGTATCCGGTGACGAGCAGGAACGCGGCGAAGATATACAGCACCCAGCCGGCACTGGCGATGATGGCGGCGCCGGCGGCGATGAAGATGCCACGGAACACCAGGGCGCCCAGGACACCGAAGAAGAGGACGCGGTGCTGGTATTCCCGGGGTACCGCGAAGTAGGTGAAGATGATGGCCCAGATAAAGACGTTGTCCACGGCAAGGGACTTCTCGATGAGGTAACCGGCAAAGTATTGCTGGCCATACTCGGCGCCGTAGACCTGCCACACCAGCACGCCGAAGCCGACTCCGAAGGCCACCCAGACCGCGGACCATAGTGCTGCCTCCCGCACCCCGATCACATGGGCTTTGCGGTGCGCGAAGAGGTCAAGGGCAAGCATCAGGACGATGAAGAGAAGTACGGCCAGCCAGGCCCATAGGGGAACGTTCATCAGTGGGAACCTGCTTCCAGTCAGATGTACCAACTGGAGGTCTTTCCCGGCCCCCGGCGGGAGCCTGCCCCGCCGGGCCGCTCAGGGGCGGCCGGACTGACGACGAGGCATTCGGGGGATACTCCCCTCCACACGAAACAGTGAAGCATACTTCATGTTTTCGGACAAGGGTTCCGGCACAATTTTCCAGCCGCACTTGCAGGCGCCGTTACAGGAGCCGTCAGCGGCCGCGGCCTGGTGGGAAGATGTGCCTCAGGCAGCGGCCCGCGCACCCGGGCGGCGGCGGTACAGCCACACTAGCCCCAGGATGGGCAGCAGCAGGGGGATGAAGGCATAGCCGCGGCCAAACAGGGACCAGACGGTTTCATGCGGGAACTGGACGGGGTCGAAGAGGCTCAGGGCGCCCACCACCAGCACCCCGACAAGTTCCACCAGCACCGCGGCAACCGAAACCTTGAACCAGGTGCTTCCGGCCCGTGCCAGTGAGACGGTGGCCACAACGTACACAACGGCGGCGAAGGCGGACAGAAGGTACGCGAGCGGCGCCTCGGAGAACTTGGTGAGGATCTGGTAGCCCGCCCTCGCCGAGGCGGAAATCGCAAAGACGGCGTAGACGGCGATCAGCAGCCGCCCAGGACCGGTGTTCCGGCTGTTCGAGGCGCTGCTGCCCGCGTGGTCGGGCCCGGTGGTTGTGGTGTGCTGGTCTTTCACGTTGGGTGCTTCTTCCACTTCAGTACCAGATCTGGTTCATTCGGGCCGCCATGACCAGCGCGGTAACGCCGACGGCGGCCAGGACAAAGTTGCTCCATCTGGTCCGTTCCAGGATGGACCAGTAGACGGCGGCAGGGGGCAGGAGCATGGCGGTGACAAGGTAGCCCCAGAACTCCCATGCCTCGCCGGCGATGGGCTCGCCGGCAACCACCCGGATGACGGATCCCACCAGGTAGACGAGGAGCGCGACCTCCACCGCGGCGACGGACAAGATCGTGACATCGTTCGGCGCCTTCCGAAGGATGCCCGCCGCAAGGCACACCGCCGTGGACAGGAGTCCGACCACCAGGATGATGTAGAAATACGCGTCCACCGTCACCCCTCCCCCGTGTTGCGGACCGGCGGGGCGCCGTTGCCGGGGGCGAACACCAGCACGGGTTTGGCGAAGCTGCCCGCATCGGCCAACAGTGCCACCAGGCTTCCGTCCGGCGCGAAAGCGGCTGCGGGGTGGTCGGCGGTGGCAGCGGCTGGGCTTCCGGGGGCGGCGCCGGCCGCGATGCGCCGGCCAAAGGAGATCTCGGTGGTTTCTTCTGCGCTGAGCTCGCGGTTGGGCATCAGGGCCCGGGCAGCCTGCGACATTTCCAGGACGTTGAGCTCTTCGGCCAGCTGGTCCAGGGTGCGGGCCTGGTCCAGGGAGTAGGGGCCCACGTGGGTCCTGCGGAGCGCGGTGAGGTGTCCGCCCACTCCCAGCGCGTTGCCCAAATCCCGGGCGAGGGCGCGGATGTACGTGCCGGAGGAGCATTCAACGGTGACGTCCAGGTCCACGACGTCTGCCTCGGGGTCCCGCCGGATGGCGTGCACCTCGAACCTGTGGATGGTGACAGGGCGGGCGGCAAGTTTCACGTCTTCACCGGACCGCACGCGCGCGTAGGCGCGTTCCCCGTTGACCTTGATGGCGCTGACGCTGCTGGGCACCTGCTGGATGTCGCCCGTCAAGGCCGCAACGCCGTCGTGGATTCCCTGCTCACTGACCCCGGACGTGCCGGCCGTGGCAATGACGTCGCCTTCGGCGTCGTCCGTCACGGTGGACTGGCCCAGGCGGATGGTGGCGGTGTAGGTCTTGGAGGTGCCCACGATGTAGGTGAGCAGCCGGGTTGCCTTGTTGATGCCCACCACCAGGACGCCGGTGGCCATGGGGTCAAGCGTTCCGGCGTGCCCTACTTTCCGGGTACCTGCGAGGCGCCGCATCCGGCCAACCACATCATGGCTGGTCCATCCCTGCGGCTTGTCCACTATCACCAGTCCAGAAAGCACGCCTCCCAGTATATCGGCGCTGGTCCCGGCCCCTGCCCACGCCCGGGCACCGGCACTCCGGAGGCACTTCCACCGCCAGCTAGGATGGCAGGCATGCCTGAGCTTGCCGCCCATGTCCGCGACGTGCCCGTCAACCAGATCCGCGAAATCACCGAGGCCGCGTGGCGCACCCCCGGCGCCCTGGTCCTCAGCATCGGCGAGCCTGGCTTTCCGGTCCCCCGGCATGTGCTGGAAGCAGCCATGGCATGCCTGGACCGGGATGAGACCAATTACACTCCGAACGCCGGCCTCCCGGCCCTGCGGGAAGCCTTCGCGGCGCGGTTTCGCGAACGCGCCGGCACCAGCCGCGGCAGCATCGACAGCATCGGCGCCGACCGGGTGTACGTGGTGGACGGCGCCCAGCAGGGCCTGCACTTTGCCATGAGCCTGCTGCTCTCCCCCGGCGACGAAATCCTGGTCCCCAACCCCGGCTACCCCACCTTTGCGATGACCGCCCGGTTGCTGAACGCCGTCCCCGTGGGCTACCCGCTCTACCCGGACCACGGCTTCCAGCCCCGGCCCGCGGACATCGAGGCGCTCGTCACTGACCGCACGCGGGTACTGGTCCTGAACTCCCCCTCCAACCCGCTCGGCGCCGTGCTGGGCGAGGACCTGACCCGGGAATTGATGGATCTGGCCCGCCGTCACGACCTCTGGGTCATCTCCGACGAATGCTATGAGGCTTTCACCTACGATGTGCCGCACGTCAGCCCCGCAAGGTTCGACGGCGATGCGCCGGGTGACGCGCGCGTCTTCACCTCCCTGACCTTGTCCAAGACCTACGGGCTCACCGGGCTGCGCATCGGCGCGCTGATCTGCCCGCCCGGCATCAAGCAGAAAATGGACAATGTGATGGAGGCGATTGTCTCCTGCGTCGCTTCACCGTCCCAGTACGCTGCACTCGCTGCCCTGACCGGGCCGCAGGACTATGTGCAGCACGCGCACGGGCATTACCTGGCAAACCGCGATGCGGCGGCCGCCGTCCTGGACGCCAAGGGAATTCCCTACCTTAAGGCGCAGGGGGCGTTCTATCTGTGGGCGGATGTCTCCCATGCCACCGGCGGGGACGTCCGCGGGTGGGTGCGGCGGTTCCTTGCAGACTCGGGCGTTGCCCTGGCGCCGGGAACGGCCTTCGGTTCCATCGGCGAAGGGTGGGTCCGGGTGGCCCTGTGCGGACGGCAGGAGGATCTCGTGGAGGGGCTGGGCCGGCTGCCGGGCCGGACCGGGCAGGGTTAGTTCAGCTGGTCTGGCCGGGCAGGCCGGTTGCCGTAGGCGCGCAGTTAGTTTGCCCGTCCCGCCAGCGCACCGTCCAGCCAGGAACGGAGTACCTCCGCGGGGGCCGCCCCTGCCTGGCGGGCGGCCACTTTCCCGTCAACCATCACCATCAGCGTGGGAATCGCCTGGACGTCGAACCTCCGCGACAGGCCCGGCGACTTGTCCACATCCACCTTGACGAGCTTGATCCGGCCGGGCCGTTCCCGGGCCAGCTTGTCCAGCACCGGGCTCACCATGCGGCAGGGGCCGCACCAGGCAGCCCAGAAGTCCACGAGCACGGGAACGGGTGACTGCTCCGCGACGGCCGCGAAGTCCGCATCCCCCGCGGCCACGATCCAGGGCAGTTCCGCCTTGCAGCTGCCGCAGCGGGGCCTGCCTGCCGCCTGGGCCGGGACCCTGTTGGTCTTGCCGCAGGCCGGACAGGAGGTGAGTGCGGGTTCCATTCCTAGTATTCCTTCCTGCCCGCGAAGTCCCCCCACGCCTGGAACGGCGCGTGCGACGACGGGATGTCGCTTCGGGTGACGGGCAACAGTTCCGGCCGGGTCCCGTCGAAGTACTCGTAGAAAACTGCGTCGTCGAAACCTGCGGCTGCGGCGCCGTGGCGGTCCGCGGCAAAGTAGACGCGGTCGATCCTTGCCCACAGTGCGGACGCCAGGCACAGCGGGCAGGGCTCGCAGCTGGCATAGAGGACCGCTCCCTGCAGGTCATAGTTGGCTATGGCCGTTGCTGCGGCGCGGATGGCCACCACTTCGGCGTGGGCGGTGGGATCGTTGTCCAGGGTTACGCGGTTGACGCCTTCATGCACCCGCCCGTCGGCGGTCACCACCAGCGCGCCGAACGGTCCTCCTCCTGCGCCGACGTTCCGGGTGGCCAGCTCCACGGCCTGCTCGAGGTACTTCGCGGTGTGGTCCGTGTCATTCGGCTCGTTCATAGCTAGATCCTAGTCATTGGGGCTGCCGTTAGGGGATGACATTAGGGGGCGGATAGGGGGAAATCCCGGCGACATTCCGACCTTGCAGGAATACTCTGGCGCCGGGGGGTTTCCGCAGTTCCTGCCTCCCGCAAGGAGGCTCCCTATCCGGCCCGTCAAGGGCGCCAAACCGGAGTATCCAATGAAGACAAAGTTTCCGATCGTCGCATGTATCGCTGTTGCGGCGATGGTTGTTCCCGCCGGACCCGCACTGGCCGGTTCCGACCCCGAGCATTCGACGCCGCGCACTCTGGCGGAGGGGCTGGTGGGGCCCCTGAGCCTCACTGTTACTTACGACGAAGAGACCGTCCTGGTCACCCAGAATTTCGCCGGACTGCTCAGCCGCGTCAACGACGACGGAAGCACCACTGCCCTCTACCAGGGGAAAGAGGGGTGGGACGTTGGAGGCGTGGAAACCCGGCACGGAACGCGGTACTTCGTGGAGAGCGCAGGCGCCGGAGGAGGTGATCCGGCCGCTCTCCAGGGCTGGCTGAAGGCCATCGACCCACAGGGTGATATCGATGATCTGGCCGACCTCGCCGGCTACGAACGGGAAAAGAACCCGGACGGCGCCCAGCACTACGGCTTTGGACCCGAGGTTACGGACGCATGCCTGGCAGAGTGGCCCGCCTTCCCGCCCGCCCGGTACCAGGGCGGCCTCGACTCGCATCCCTACGGCGTTGCCATACAGGGTGATACAGCGTACATCGCGGACGCGGGCGCAAACGCCATCCTGGAAGTGGACCTGGACTCGGGTGACGTTTCCACGCTGGCAGTCCTGCCGCCCCAGCCAGCAGTGATCCCCGCCGGGACCAGGATCCCCGTGGATATGGAGGGGACCACCGTAGAGGTTCCTGCGTGCGTGGTGGGCCACGAATACGCCTTTGAACCGGTCCCGACGGATCTGGAATTCGGCCCGGACGGCCGGCTGTATGTCACCACCCTTCCCGGCGGACCGGAGGATCCTTCCCTGGGAGCCCGGGGGGCCATCTTCCGCGTGAACCCTTCCACCGGCAGCACGAAGGTGTGGGCGGAGGACCTACTGAGCCCCACGGGCCTGGCCATCGCTGACGACGGCGACGTGTACGTTGCATCGATGTTCGGCAACGAAATCATTGAGATCGATGATTCGGCCAGCCACAGGAAGCAGTTCCTCGCGATCGACGGCCCGGCTGCAGTGGAAATCCGCGGTAACTCGCTCTATGCCACAGCCGGCTTCAGTTTCGCTGATCCCACTCAAGGCAAGGTCATCAAAATAGGCCTGTAACGGGGAAAGGAACAGTCACCGGTACAGCAGAAGGCCCGGACCGCATGGGCGGTCCGGGCCTTCTGCCGTGCTGACGGTTTACTTGTGGCCGTCTTCGTCGAGTTCCCCGTCGTCGCTGAGGTCAAGGTCCTCTTCGTCGAAGTCGTCCTCGTCGATGTCCACCTCTGCTGCAGCGTCGCTCTTGTAGGGGTCGGCGTCGCCGGCGTGCTGTGCCTTGGCGGCAAGGGCGGCCACCTCGGCGTCACGCTTCTTAGCCTCCCGCAGCAGTTCCTCGAGGTTGGAGGCAACCACGGGAATCTGGTCGGCCACGAATTCGAGGCTGGGAGTCAGGCGGACGGTAATGTTCCGGCCAACCTCCTGCCGAAGCACCCCCTTGGCCTTCTCCAGTCCCTTGGCGGCATCGGCCTGCACGGCCTGGTCGCCAAAAACGGTGTAGTAGACAGTGGCATGCTGCAGATCATTGGTCACCCGGGCATCGGTGACAGTAATGCCCTCCAGCCGGGGATCCTTAACCTTCCGGCCCAGGGCCTCAGCAACAACAACCTTAATCCGCTGCGCCAACTTGGCAGCACGTGCCGGATCAGCCATGAACAACTCCTAAAAAATTTGGAACGTACGACGGCGTGTTGCAGCTGACGTACCCACGTTCGATTGATGCCACGCACTCTAGGCGGGCCTAAGACGGACCCACGTTGGGATTTTTTCCGGCGGCCTGGGAGTGGCATCGGGCCTGCCGAAGCTGGGTGGCCGACGTCGTAAGACGTTGGCCACCCAGCGAAGGGGCGGGGCCGCCGGAAAAATCCCAACGACCCCGCACCCTTTAAGGCTGGAACAGCCTAGACGCGCGGCTTCTCACGCATCTCGAAGGTCTCGATGATGTCGCCTTCGTTAATGTCGTTGTACGAGCCAAGGCCGATACCACACTCGAAGTCCGTGCGGACCTCGGTGGCGTCGTCCTTGAAGCGCTTGAGCGTCTCAACGGTGAGGTTGTCACCGATGATCTTGCCGTCGCGGCTGATGCGTGCCTTCGAATTGCGTCGGATAACACCCGAGCGGACGATCGAGCCGGCGATGTTTCCGAACTTGGAGGAGCGGAAGACTTCGCGGACCTCGGCGGTGCCCAGCTGGACTTCTTCGTATTCCGGCTTGAGCATGCCCTTGAGCGCCATCTCGATGTCATCGATTGCCGAGTAGATGACGGAGTAGAAGCGCATGTCCACGCCTTCGCGGTCTGCCAGTTCGGCAACGCGCTCGGCAGGCTTGACGTTGAAGCCGATGATGACGGCGCTGTCCACTGTTGCCAGGTTGACGTCGTTCTGCGTGATGGCACCAACACCGCGGTGGATGACGCGCAGCTGCACGCCTTCGCCGACGTCGATCTTGAGCAGGGCGTCTTCGAGGGCTTCCACGGCACCGGACACGTCACCCTTGAGGATGAGGTTGAGGGTGTCGATCTTGCCGTCGGCCACTGCCTGGTCGAAGTCTTCCAGGCTGATGCGCTTGCGGCGCTTCGCCAGGGCGGCGTTGCGGTCGGCTGCTTCACGCTTCTCGGCGATCTGGCGGGCGGTGCGCTCGTCAGCGGTCACGAAGAAGGTGTCGCCTGCACGCGGCACGTTGGAGAGACCCAGCACCTGCACGGGGCGGGACGGGCCGGCCTCGGTCAGGGCGCTGCCGTCGTCGTCGAACATTGCGCGGACGCGGCCGTGGGCCGTGCCTGCAACGATGGTGTCGCCGACGCGCAAGGTACCGGACTGAACCAGGACGGTGGCAACCGCACCGCGGCCCTTGTCCAGGTTGGCTTCGATCGCGATACCGCGGGCGTCCTTGTTCGGGTTGGCGCGCATGTCCAGGGCAGCGTCCGCGGTGAGCAGGACGGCCTCGAGCAGCTCGTCGATGTTGAGGTTCTGGCGGGCAGAGACCTCCACGAACATGGTGTCGCCACCGTACTCTTCCGGAACCAGGCCGTACTCGGTCAGCTGGCCGCGGACCTTGTCCGGGTTGGCGCCTTCCTTGTCGATCTTGTTCACGGCCACCACGATCGGCACGTTGGCCGCCTGTGCGTGGTTGAGGGCTTCAACGGTCTGCGGCATGACGCCGTCGTCCGCTGCAACCACCAGGATGGCGATGTCGGTGACCTTCGCACCACGGGCACGCATGGCGGTGAACGCCTCGTGGCCGGGGGTGTCGATGAAGGTGATCTTGCGGTCGTCGCCTTCGTGGTTGTGCGTGACCTGGTAGGCACCGATGTGCTGGGTGATGCCGCCGTGCTCGCCGGCCATGACGTCGGACTTGCGGATGGCATCGAGCAGGCGGGTTTTACCGTGGTCCACGTGGCCCATGACGGTGACAACCGGAGGACGGGCCTCAAGTTCTTCGTCGCCTTCGGCTTCGAGTTCGGCATCGAAGTCGATGTCGAACCCGGAGAGCAGCTCGCGCTCCTCGTCTTCCGGGGACACAACCTGGAGCTTGTAGCCAAGCTCCTCGCCCAGCAGGGCAAAGGTCTCTTCATCCAGCGACTGCGTGGCCGTGGCCATTTCACCGAGGTGGAAGAGGACGGTCACCAGCGCGGCGGGGTTTGCCTCGATCTTGTCGGCGAAGTCCGTGATGGACGAGCCGCGGCGCAGCCGGATCACAGTGTTGCCGTCGCCGCGGGGTACGCTCACGCCACCCAGCGACGGGGCACTCATCTGCTCAAGTTCCTGGCGCTTTGCACGCTTCGACTTGCGCTGCTTGCCACGTCCGGCGCCGCCCTTGCCGAAGGCACCCTGGGTGCCGCCGCGGCCGCGGCCGCCCTTGCCGAAGCCACCGCCGGCGGGAGCACCGCCGCCGCCACCGGGACCGCCGGTTCCGGGAGCGCCACCGGGGCGTCCGGGACCACGGCCACCGGCACCGGGACGGCCTGCACCAGCGGGTGCGGGACGTTCAGTGCGGTTGGGCATCATGCCGGGAGTAGGACGGTTCCCGCCGGCGCCACCGGGGCGCGGTGCACCCGGGCGGGGGCCACCGGCACCTGCTGCGGGACGGGGACCGCCCGCACCTGCTGCGGGGCGCGGACCACCGGGACGGGGGCCGCCGGCACCTGCTGCGGGACGCGGACCACCGGGACGGTCGCCGTCGGTGCGGCTTCCACCCGGACGGGGCATGCCCTGTGAGGTGGCAAACGGGTTGTTGCCGGGACGGGGAGCACGCTCGCCGTCGCCGCCGCGGCCGCGGGGCATGCCCTGGGACGTGGCGAAGGGGTTGTTGCCCGGGCGGGGACCGCCGGGACGGGGAGCCGAGCCGCCCTGCCCCGAGCCGCCGGAGCGGGCAGGTGCAGCGGGGGTTTCAGCCTTGGGTGCCGGGCGTGCGCCGGGCTTCGCTCCGGTGGACGGAGCGGCCGGGGCGGGTGCAGCCGGAGCTGCGGGGGCGCTGGCAGCGGGGGCTGCCGGAGCAGCCGCCTGTGCCGGTGCAGCCGGAGCGGGAGCCTCAGCCTTGGGGGCCGGAGCCTTCGGAGCTGCCGGACCGGGTGCCGGTGTTGAAGGACGCGCCTCTGCCGCCGGAGCGGCTGCCTTGGGGGCGGCTGCCGGTGCGGCAGCCTTGGGGGCGGCGTCGGGGAAGGCGTTGCGCAGTTTGCGCACAACGGGGGCCTCAATGGTTGAAGAGGCAGAGCGAACGAATTCGCCCAGTTCCTGCAGTTTTGTCACTGCATCTTTGGAAGTAATACCGAGCTCTTTGGCGAGCTCATGTACGCGGACCTTGGCCACATTTCTCCTGTCTCGGTCCGCACCGAGCCAGGCACGAACCGTCTACTTCTTACTGCGGGCCCAAGCCGCAAATGCTGCAGAAGGGCCCATTGCAGAGCGCAACAAAGTTGTCATCGTTGCGCACTCATCGCTGGGAACTCATCGGGTTTCCATCAGTTTTCTGACCCGCTTTCAGGTTGGACGATTGGTGTTGCAGTTGCCGGAACGCGTGCAACGCTCGGACCTGACGTGATCCGGCGTTCGACGGCGGCGGTACCGGTCGCTCCCCGCAGGGCACGTCCGAATGCTCGCCGCTTCAACGCCAGAGCCAGGCACGATTCGCTGGGATGCAGCCATGCACCCCGGCCAGCCATCCGGCGTCGTTCATCCACCAGGACAGCGTTTGATCCGCTGCCTTCGGCGACGAGCCGGAGTAACTCATTCCGCGCACCCTTCTTCCGGCATCCGATGCAGGTACGCTCCGGCTGATTCCCGCTTGCTACTGGCACGGTCATCTTCCTGACGTTCATATCTGCTGGCCTCGGACGGCCTTCCTCCGGTGTGAACGGAATGGGGCACGCCCAGGGCGCACGGCTGCCGGCCGTTAGGCGCGGTCTTTACTATTCTAGCCCCTCCCGGCCTGTCTGCCCGAAACTGCGCGTGCGATTCGAGGACGGGAGGGCGTCGAAATCTGTTCAGTTATCGCGGGCAGCCGCGGCGTCGGACACGATGTCGATCCGCCAGCCGGTCAGCTTGGCCGCCAGCCGGGCGTTCTGGCCCTCTTTGCCGATGGCCAGGGACAGCTGGTAGTCCGGGACCACCACGCGCGCCGAACGCGTGGCTTCATCCGTGATGGTGACCGAATTCACGCGCGACGGCGAAAGGGCGCTGGCGATGAAGGTAGCCGGATTCTCGCTGAAGTCGACGATGTCGATCTTTTCGTCGTTCAGTTCGGTCATCACGGCGCGGACCCGGGATCCCATTTCGCCGATGCAGGCACCCTTGGCGTTGATGCCGGGAACGTTTGCCTTGACGGCAATCTTGGTGCGGTGGCCGGCTTCGCGGGCCAGGGCAACGATCTCGACCGAGCGGTCCGCAATTTCGGGCACTTCGAGTTCGAAGAGCTTGCGGACGAGGCCCGGGTGGGACCGGGACAGGGTGACGGACGGGCCCTTGGAGCCGCGGTGGACGTCGATAACCAACGCACGCAGCCGGTTGCCGTGGATGTACTTTTCCCCGGGAACCTGCTCCGGCGGCGGCAGCAGCGCCTCCACGGAACCCAGGTTGACCTGGATCATGTGCGGGTTGTTGCCCTGCTGGATGGTGCCGGAGACCAGTTCGCCCTCACGGCCTTTGAACTCGCCCAGGACGTTGTCGTCCTCAACGTCGCGCAGGCGCTGAAGGATGATCTGGCGTGCGGTGCTGGCAGCGATCCGGCCGAAGCCTTCGGGAGTGTGCTCGAACTCGCCGATGGGGGCGCCGTCGTCGTCAATCTCCACAGCCCAGATGGTCACATGGCCGCTCTTGCGGTCCAGCTCGGCACGGGCCTTTTCGAAGGCGCCGGGCGACTTGTGGTACGCCACCAGGAGCGCCTGCTCAATGGTGGGGATCAGGAGGTCCAGCGGGATTTCACGCTCACGCTCCAGAAGTCTCAGTGCGCTCATGTCAATATCCATCAGGCCTCCTCAGAAGGTCCATTGTGTCCAGGTTCCAGACCATCCCCATTGAGGTGGCTGAATTCGATCTCGACTTTTCCGTTGCGGATCCTGTCGAAAGGAAGTTTTATGGGGTCGCCTTGTTTGGGCTTCATGCCCTTTTTCACGGCGATCTCCGGCACGATGGTGACTCCGTCACCGTCCACCGACGTGATCCGGCCCATGACGTTCTCGCCCTGGACAACGTTGATCCTGGCCATGCGGCCCTTGGCCCGGTGCCAGTGCCGCGGTTCCGTCAGCGGGCGCCCGACGCCGGGAGAGGACACCTCAAGGTCATAGGGCCGGCCGTCGTCTCCGGGATCGTTGTCCAGGACGTCGGAGAGGATTTTTGAGATGTCGGCGATGACGTCAAGGCTGACGCCGCCGGTTTCCTCCTGCGGAAGGTCCACCACGACGTGGACTACCCGGTGGGAACCGGCCACGATGGCCACGTCTTCCAGGTAAAGGCGGTTGGCCTGGACCGCGGGTTCAAGGAGTGCGCGGAGCCGGTCAGCTTCCGGGTTGTGTGCGGGGGCGGCTTCAGCCTTACCCGTTCCGGTTTGGTCTGATGAAGCCGTGGCTTCTGCGTTGCTCACGATGCCGCGCCGCCTCCCTTATAGATGATGTTGTGTGTACTAGCGTAGCTATTTTACCGGTCCGGTGGGGCGGAGATCCCCCGGCGTCGTGACACCATGGTCTGTTGTGAAAGAAGACGATCCGGAAAACCGCCCAAAGCTGCGCTATTTCCGGTACGCCGTTATTTCCTTCACAGCCCTGGTTGTGCTCAGCCTGGGCTTCTCGCTGATTCCCGCTGATCCGCCGGCGCCCGCGGATCCCCCGTTCTCCGAGCAGGCCAGGGCGGCCGCCCTGCAGGATTCGCTGGATCTGCGTGCTGCGGCCGGGCGGCTTTCAGCCAGCGCGGCAGCAGGCGGCGGCGCAGGCCCGGCCGCCGCGGACAAGACTGTGACATTGCTGACCCTGCAGGCCCGCGCCCTCCTTTCGCCGGCAGATCCTTCCGCCGCGGAGGATGACCCGGCGTCTGCCACTACCCTGCCGTCCGGCCAGTCCGGTCCGGCCGCCGGGGCGGCAACGACGGCGGAGCCCACGCTCGCAGGGCTGGCTTCCGCGCTCTCGGCCAGTGGTGTCCAGCGCCTGACCGATGCGGCAACGGCCGACGGCGGGATGGCACGGCTGCTGGCCGGTGCCGGCACCGCCCAGCTGCTCGCGGCGGAGGACCTTGCCGCCGCCGCGGGCGTCCCCGCGGAAACGCTTCCCCATGCCGGTGCGGCAGTTTCTCCGGCCGCGGGCGCGCCGGCGAGCGATTCTACGGCGTCAGCCTGTCCGTCAATCCTTCCGGCACCCGCTGCCGCAGGGCAGGAACCATCTGCCGCGGGCATGTCTGCTGTACTGGGCAGTGCGTTGTCCGCAGCTGTGGCGGCCGAGCAGCAGGGCCTCTACGCCTACCAGGCTGCACTCCCACGCCTTGGCGCTGGCGATGCTCCGGCAGCGGAGGCCTTCCTGGGGCAGCACCGGGAACTCGCTGCCCAGGCCGCGGCGCACACCCGTGCCGCCTGCAGCGCCCCGCCCGCGCAGCCGCCGGGCTTCGTGCTGGACCCGGGCTTCCTCGCGAACCCCCGCGACGGACTGGCCCGCCTGGAAGTTGCGTCGCTGTCCGCCTACGGGGATGTCATTGCGCAGGCAGACGGCGGTCTGCGGAGCTGGGCGATCGCCGCCCTGCAGTCCGCCGCGCGGCGCGCTGCCCACTGGGACGGCGGTGTAGGGCCGGTTCCCGGCCTCCCGCTCGACGAGGACCGGCTTCCGGAGCTTCCGGCCAGCCCTGCTCCCGCATCCACCGGAACGTGAACTCCCGTGGGCCATGGCGGCGGCCTGCCGAGGGGGTGGCCCCGGCGGGGTTCTGATGGTTTGCTGAAGGCATGGATGCACAGGACCCGTCCCAGCCTGCGGGCACGGACGCCGCGAGCCCCGAACTCCGCCGCCATATGGAGACTGAACCGCATGGAACAGACATCGCCCAACGGCTGAACTGGCTCCGGGCGGGTGTCCTGGGCGCAAACGACGGCATTGTCTCGGTCGCGGCGATCGTGGTGGGTGTGGCAGGAGCTACTTCCGAAACGGGTCCCATCCTCGCCGCCGGCGCCGCCGGGCTGGTGGGCGGAGCGGTGTCCATGGCACTCGGCGAGTACGTCTCCGTGAGCAGCCAAAGCGACAGCCAGCGGGCCCTGATCGAGAAGGAACGCCGGGAGCTGGCCGAGGAACCGGAAGAGGAACTCGCCGAACTCACCGCCATCTACCAGGCCAAGGGCCTCAGCCCGGAAACGGCCGGGAAGGTCGCTGAGGAGCTCACAGCCCACGACGCCCTGGCGGCGCACCTTTCCGCCGAACTCAACATCGACGAGACGGACATCGTGAGTCCGTGGCACGCAGCCTTCGCCTCGGCCGTGGCTTTTGTCATCGGCGCCATACTGCCGATGCTGGCGATCCTTCTCCCCCCGCCCGGGATCCGGGTTCCCCTGACCTTCGCCGCTGTCCTGGTGGCACTGGCGCTGACAGGGACGCTGGGTGCCTGGATTGGCGGCGGGTCGAAAACCCGGGCAGCAGTCCGGGTGGTGGTGGGCGGCGCCCTGGCACTCGCTGCCACCTTCAGCATTGGCACCATGCTCGGCGCCACGGGTGTCGTGTAGGGAACCTGCCGTCCGCTGATGCGTGCAGGCCACACGGCAGGGCCCGATGCACCTAGGCTGGGACTGATGAGCCAGCCAACGGCAGTACCAGTCCCGCCGGACCTTTCCGTGCGCTACGCCCGCACCGCCGCCGGACGGGAGTGGCTCGCTTCCCTGCCCGGCGTCACTGCGGGCCTGCTGGAGCGGTGGCGGCTCGTGCCGGACCTCGCCCCTGGCTCACTGCCGTGGAACGGCCACGGCGCGGTAGTGGTACCGGTACGCCGGGAGGACGGCCGGCCCGCAGCCCTCAAGATCGCCTTCCCGCACGAGGAAGCGCGCGTTGAGCGGCATGCGCTGGCGTTATGGGGCGGGCACGGCGCCGTCGCACTGCTGGCGGCCGACGCCGGCACCTGTTCCATGCTCCTCGAAAGGCTGGACGCAGTGCGCTCCCTGGCTAGCGTCCCCATGGCTGACGCCGCGGCCGTGTGGGGCGGGCTTGTGCGGCAGTTGAGCCTTGTTCCGGACGACCGGCCGCAGTGGCGGGAATTCGAGCACATTGCCGCTCGCGCCGAACAGTGGAGCGACGACCTCCCCGCGGACTGGGAACAGCTCGGCCGCCCCTTTCCACGGTGGCTGCTGGAAGCGGCGCTTGAGGTGTGCCAGACGCGGGGCGCGGTGGGGCGTCGCTCGGGGCGGGACGTTCTGGTCCACACGGACCTGCACTTCCTCAACATCCTGGCCAGGCCGGATGGTGAAGCAACGGCTGGGAGGCCAATGGCTGAAGCCTTCGCCGCCATCGATCCGCAGCCCATGGTCGGCGAAGCGGAGTTCGGCCTGGCGCCGCTGTTGTGGAACCGGCTGCAGGAGCTGCCGCTGAACCAGCCTGAATCCGGCCTGCGGCAGCGCTGCGCGGACTTCAGCGCCGCTGCCGGGCTTGACCCTGACGCCGCGCGGGAGTGGGCCCTTGCCAGGGAGGTGGCAAACGCGCTGGGGTACGTCGGGCAGCCAGGCCACCGCGGCGACCTGGCGCGGTCACTCTGGGTTGCCAGCACCCTCGCCGGCCGCACCCTGGAGGGACTGCCGCCTGCCCATGCACTGCCGGAGCCCGGCCAGATGCCCGGCACGTAATACCCAACCGGGCACGGCTTTCTCCTGCACACCGGGCGGTGGGCACTATGCAGCGGTCAGCCGCCGCGCACGGCGGAGAACGCGGCTTTGACCGCGTCCACGGCAGTCCGGACCTCGTCTTCCGAGGTATGCCAGTTGCTGACCGAGACGCGCAGGATGTCCCGGTCCCGCCAGCGGGAGCCGGACATCCACACCCTGCCATCGGCGATGATCCGCGCGGTCACTGCGCGGGTGGTCGCGTCGTCGCCGAATGCCAGGCACACCTGGGTATAGCCGACGTCGTTCAGTACCTCCACGCCCTCTTCCCCGGCGAGGCCTGCTGCGATGTCCGCGGCAGCCGCAGCCAGCCCCCGCACCTGTGCTGCGACGCCGTCGCTGCCGAGGCTCTTCAGCGCCGCCCAGACGGGAACGCCGCGTGCGCGCCGCGACAGTTCGGGGACCTTCTCGAACGGATCGCCGGGCCCTTCGGCGTCGTGCACCAGGTAACTGGCGTGCAGGCCCATGGCCGAACGGAGGGCTGAAGCGTCCCTGACGATGGCTATGCCGCAGTCGTAAGGCACGTTGAGCGTCTTGTGGGCATCGGTGCCCCACGAATCAGCCTCCTCGTAACCGCGGGTCAGGCTCCGCAGCTCGGGCGCTGCCGCTGCCCACAGGCCGAACGCGCCGTCGATGTGCACCCATGCGCCATGCTTCCGGGCAACACGGATCGCTTCGGGGAAGGGATCAAAGGCGCCCGAATGGAGGTTTCCCGCCTGCAGGCAGACCAATGCGGGGCCCGACCCTTCAGCCAGTAGCGCGTCCAAAGCTCCCGGGATCAACCGTCCCTGGCTGTCGGCATCCACTACCGCGGGCTTGCCCAGGCCCAGGTAGCGGAGGCCGAGGTCCACGGTGTCATGCCGTTCCCGCCCCACCAGACAGCGGATCCGCGGAGCGCCAAACAGCCCGTCGCGGTCCAGGTCCCAGCCGGCGTCCGCAAGCAACCGCCACCGTGCGGCGGCCATGCCCGTGAAGTTGGCCATGGTGGCACCGGTAACAAAGCCCACGTCGGCACCGGACGGGAGCCCCAGCAACTCCAGGAGCCAGTGGCCTGCGCTCTCCTCGATCGCTGCCATGGCCGGGGTGGCATACCGGAGCCCGGCGTTCTGGTCCCAGGCGCTGACCAGCCAGTCCGAAGCGAGGGCGGCAGGCAGGGTCCCGCCGATCACCCAGCCGAAGAACCGGCCGGAGGGCATGGCCATCAGACCCGGTTCCGCCGTCCTTGCCAGGAGGTCCACCACATCCTCGGCGGGCATGCCGCCCCGGGGCATCGGCCCGCCGAAGGAATCCGTGAGGTCGTGGGCTGCCGCCGCCGGTCCCACCCGCCGGCCGGGAAGGCTTCGCAGCCAGGCGGTGGAGTGCCGTACCGCCGCCGCCAGGGCACGGACGTAGTCGTCGTCGCCGTGTGACATACCTGCATGCTACGCCCCACTGCCAGCGCCCACGAGGCCCTGGTGACGGGCAATATCAGGCGAAGTTTTCCTGCCAGACGTCGTAGCCGAGCTTAATGATCAATGCCGACACCACCAGCAGGAAGACCACCCTGACGAACCGGCTCCCTTGCTTCACGGCCGTCCTGGCGCCCAGGTAACCGCCGGCCATGTTCGCCGCCCCCAGCAGCAGGCCCACGCCCCACAGGATGGACCCGTGGGGCAGGAAAAACAGCAGTGCCCCCGCGTTGGTGGCCATGTTGACGATTTTTGCCTTGGCGCTGGCCTCAAGGAAGGCATACCCCATGGCCGAGACCAGCGCGATGACCAGGAAAGAGCCCGTCCCCGGCCCGATGAGGCCGTCGTAGAAACCTATGACGGCTCCGATCAGGCAGGCCACCACATAGTGCTTGTGGCCATCGTGGCGCAGCGCGGTGATGCCGCCGACGTCCGGTTTCAGGGCTGTGAAAAGCGCGACGGCGACCAGCGCCGTGACGATGATGGGCTTGAACACGCTGGCGGGCAGGTTTGCCGCCAGGACGGCACCGCCAAAGCTGCCCGCCAGGGCAATTACCGCCATGGGCAGGGCCGTCTTCAGGTCGGGCCCAACCCGCCGGTAGTAGGTGGCGGCGCTCGTGGCGGTACCGAAGATGGACCCCATTTTGTTCGTGGCCAGCGCCTGGACGGGGGTGATCCCAGGGACCAGCAGCAGGGCCGGGAGCTGGATCAGCCCGCCCCCGCCCACCACTGCGTCAACCCATCCGGCGGCAAAGCCGGCCAGCACGATCAAAAGGAGAGTTGCCAGCCCGAGGGATTCGAGTCCGAACTCCACCGTTGCGTCAGTTGGTGCGGACAGCGTTGACTACGTAGTCAACAGCCTTGTCCACCGCCACGTTCTCGGCGTCGCCGCTGCGGCGGTCCTTGATCTCCACAACGCCGTCCACCAGGCCGCGTCCGACAGCCAGGATGGTGGGAACGCCCACCAGTTCCGCGTCCCCGAACTTGACCCCGGGCGATACCTTGGGCCGGTCGTCGAGGAGGACGTCGAGCCCCGCTGCCTCAAGTTCGGCTGCGAGCCGCTCTGCGGTTGCGAAGATCTCCTCGCCCTTGCCCACCGCGACGACATGGACATCGGCCGGGGCAACAGCCCGCGGCCAGACGAGTCCCCTGGCGTCGTGGTTCGACTCGGCCAGTGCTGCAACGGCCCGGGTGACACCGACACCGTAGGAGCCCATGGTGACGGTGACCTGCTTGCCGTTCTGGTCCAGGACCTTCAGTTCCAGGGCTTCTGCGTACTTGCGGCCGAGCTGGAAGATGTGCCCCATCTCGATGCCGCGGGCAGTCTCCAGCGGGCCGGAACCGTCCGGGGCGGGGTCGCCTTCGCGGACGTCGGTGCACTCGATGACGCCGTCCCACGTGAAGTCGCGTCCGGCCACCAGGCCGTAGACGTGCTTGCCGGCCTCGTTGGCGCCGGTGATCCAGGAGGTGCCGCGGACCACGCGGGGGTCCACCAGGTACAGGAGCTTCGTTGCGCTTTCGGCGCCCAGCAGGGGCTCGTCAAGTGACAGGCCGGGACCAAGGTATCCCTTGACGATGAGCGGCTGCTTCTTGAGGTCGTCGTCGTTGGCCGCTTCCAGGCCGATCTCCCCGCCGATGGGCAGGAACGAGCCGATGTTTGCCTCAACGCGCTTCAGGTCCACGCCGCGGTCGCCCGGTACGCCGATGACTACCAGCTGGCGCTCTCCGGTGGGCAGGGTGACGGCGAGCACCACGTTCTTCAGCGTGTCGGCGGCAGTCCACGCGCCGCCGTCGGCCTCGCTGCGGTGCGCGATCTGGTTGGAGGCGGCCACCAGCGTGTCGATGGTGGGCGTGTCCGGGGTGTCGCGGACTTCGGCGGCGGGGGCCGCGCTGAAGTCGATGTCCGCCGGGACAACCGTGGTGACGGCCTCAACGTTGGCTGCGTAGCCGCCTGCGGAGCGCACGAACGTGTCCTCGCCGATGTCCGTCGGGTGCAGGAATTCCTCGCTCTTGGACCCGCCCATGGCACCGGCCGTCGCGGTAACGGGAATGACCTCCAGGCCCAGGCGCTCGAAGATGCGCAGGTAGGCACCGCGGTGGGCGGCGTAGCTGGCGTCCAGGCCGGCGTCGTCAACGTCGAACGAGTAGGAGTCCTTCATGATGAACTCGCGTCCGCGCAGGAGGCCCGCCCGGGGACGGGCCTCGTCACGGTACTTGTTCTGGATCTGGTAGAGGCTCAGCGGGAGGTCCTTGTAGGACGAGTACAGGTCCTTGACCAGCAGGGTGAACATTTCCTCGTGGGTGGGGGCCAGCAGGTAGTCGGCACCCTTGCGGTCCTGGAGCCGGAACAGTCCCTCGCCGTACTCGGTCCAGCGGTTGGTGGCCTCATACGGTTCGCGGGGCAGGAGGGCCGGGAAATGGACTTCCTGCGCCCCAATGCCGGCCATCTCCTCCCGGATGATGGCTTCCACTTTGCGGAGCACGCTCAATCCCAGCGGCAGCCAGGTGTAGATGCCCGGGGCGGCGCGGCGGATGTAGCCTGCGCGGACCAGGAGCCGGTGGCTTGCCACTTCGGCGTCGACGGGATCTTCACGCAGGGTGCGCAGGAACAGCTGGGACAGTCTTGTAACCACGGGTGGGTATCCGTTTCTGGGGAGGTGCTGGAGCAACAGCAGGCCGGGCATTTCGTCTGGGTACTAATCTACCGGCTTGCGGGGGCCTTTCCGGCGGCCCGGTTGTGAGGGGCGCCGCCCGGCAGACAAAACACCCTGGAACGCAGTTGAGCCACGCCCGGACATGCAAAGCCCCTGGCCCCCCAAGAGGCTGGTCATCGCATCCGGGCGTGGCTCGACGCCGTTATCGCCCAAGTACTGGTGAGGACTGGTGAGACCGCCCACGCCACTCCAGCGCAGCTAGATCGAACCTATGTGATGCAGCGCACGATGACAAGTGCTTCCCATTTTCCTGCCATCAACGGACACCTCAATCGCCTAGAAGAGCACGGTCGCGAAGGTCCCCACCTGGTTGAAGCCCACCCGCTCGTAGGTTGCCCGCGCCCGGGTGTTGAAGCCGTTGACGTAGAGGCTGGTGACGGGCGCGATCTTCCGTGCCTGCTCCACCACCGAAGCCATGTACCCGGCGCTCAGGCCCTGGCCCCGGTACACCGGGTTCATCCAGACACCCTGGATCTGCGTGACCTCGGAGGTGACGGCACCGAGCTCGGCCTTGAACACCACCTCGCGGGCTTCGTTCAGGTGCACCAGGGAGTGGCCCTGCCGGATCAGCCCTTCCACGCGGCGGCTGTAGAATTCCCTGCCGCCCAGGAAGGGTGAATACCCCACTTCCTCTTCGAACATGGCGGCGCAGGCCGGCAGGATGCGGTCGAAGTCCGCCAGGTTTCCACGCCCCAGCCCCGGGTTCGGCTCCACGGAGGGCGGCTCCGTGATGGTCATCAACGGCTGGTCTGGGCGGACTTCGTGCGCACGGTGTCCCAGTTCAACAAGCTCCGCGTGCAGCGCGAGCACTGCGGTGGCCGGCCCGAAGGCGGATGCGTAGCGGCGTCCGGACCTGTTCGCGGCGGCAGCCACCACTCCGGCCAGGGTGGGATCAAGCTGGACCGGCACCAGGTTGGCTCCGGCCCAGCACGCACCGGCCAGGATGCCGTCGTCGAACACGCCCAGGACACCGGCACCGCCGCTGGTGGGAGCGGCGGTGCCGGCTGCGCGCAGGTGCGCGAGGATGAACACGTTGGAGACCGGATCACGCTGCGCCAGGAGTACCAGGGCAGCAGTGTCGTCCCCGTCAAGGGTGCGGACGGAAATCCCCGGCGGGTCGGGGACGTCCTTACGAGACGCTAACCACGGGGCTACCCTTGACAGCATCTTCGCCATCGGCCTCCCCCATCTCTTCCGCGATACGCATGGCCTCTTCGATCAGTGTCTCAACAATCTGGCTCTCGGGGACAGTCTTGATGACCTCGCCCTTCACAAAGATCTGGCCCTTGCCGTTGCCTGAGGCAACACCAAGATCGGCTTCGCGGGCTTCACCGGGTCCGTTCACCACGCAGCCCATGACGGCTACGCGCAGCGGAATCTCCATTCCCTCGAGCCCGGCAGTGACCTGCTCGGCCAGCGTGTACACGTCCACCTGGGCACGGCCGCAGGAGGGGCAGGAGACGATTTCGAGCTTGCGGGGACGCAGGTTGAGGGACTGAAGGATCTGGTTTCCCACCTTGATTTCCTCCACCGGCGGGGCCGAGAGGGATACCCGGATGGTGTCGCCGATGCCCTTGGACAGGAGCGCGCCGAAGGCCGTGGCCGACTTGATGGTGCCCTGGAACGCCGGGCCGGCCTCGGTGACGCCAAGGTGCAGGGGCCAGTCGCCCTTTTCCGCCAGCATCTCGTAGGCCGCCACCATGATGACGGGGTCGTTGTGCTTGACCGAGATCTTGAAGTCGTGGAAACCATGCTCCTCGAAGAGGGACGCTTCCCAGACAGCAGATTCCACGAGGGCTTCGGGGGTGGCCTTGCCGTATTTCTTGAGGATGCCCGGTTCCAGGGATCCGGCGTTCACGCCAATGCGGATGGACGTCCCGTGGTCGCGGGCGGCAGCTGCGATTTCCTTGACCTGGTCATCGAACTTGCGGATGTTGCCCGGGTTGACGCGCACTGCCGCGCAGCCGGCCTCGATCGCCGCGAAGACGTACTTGGGCTGGAAGTGGATGTCCGCAATCACCGGGATCTGCGACTTCCGGGCAATGATGGGCAGTGCCTCGGCATCGTCAGCGGAAGGGCAGGCGACGCGAACGATGTCGCAGCCGGACGCTGTCAGTTCCGCAATCTGCTGCAGGGTGGCGTTGATGTCCGTGGTGGGGGTGGTGGTCATGGACTGCACGCTGATGGGCGAGTCAGATCCCACGCCCACGGAACCGACTTTGATCTGCCGGGTCTTGCGGCGGGGGGCAAGGACGGGTGGCGGTGCTGAGGGCATTCCCAGGCTGACCGAGGTCACGTGGACTCCTAGAGATTGAAAAAGGGAGGCGGCTTAGGCGGTGAGGCCGGCGAGCACGCCGATGATGGGTGACCACTCCGTGATGCGTGTCCCGGCGATGACTCCGGCAGCGGCGAAGGGATCCTGCTTAAGGATCGAGTTGAGGGCGGCCTCGTCTGCTGTCTTGAAGATCAGGAGCGCTCCCGCGCCGTCACCGTAAGGACCGCTGGCAAGGACTGCTCCATCCTCCGCCAGGCCCGCGAGCCATTCGCGGTGCGCTGGCCGGGCCTCGTTGCGGGCTTCTGTGGAATCGGCGGCATAAACGTACTCAACGGCAAAAACTGTCATACCGCTACCCTATCTCCCTGCCTGGCTTCGCACCCATCCGGAGTGTGGACTCGCCTGGCCGGAGGGGCTGTGCGGCAACGGAACAGGGTGCCCTGGCTCAGGCAAGGAAGAGGACCTTGATGGCTGCGGCTGTTCCTGCCGCCCACAGCATGGACGTGAGCGTTCCAATAATGAACCGTTCAGCCGCCACCGGTGTTTCCTTGAGCTCCGCGAACCGGCCCAGGCCCTTGATGGCCACGATGTAGGCGATGGCCACCGGCTGGCCGGTAAGGATGGCAAGGCACACCCCCAGCCGCTCGAGGATGCCGATGATGGCACCGCCCCGAAGGATCCGCTGGGTGGGAGCGGCCGGTCCGGAGCCGGCAGAACCCGACGGCGGCGCATCGGCGGCTGCGGTCAGCTCGCCATCGACACCCTGGGACCCGCCGGCTGGCGGCAGGTCAACCGTCACATCCGCGGACGGATCCTCGGCGGCCCTTGTGGCATCCTCCGCAGCCTTGGCTGCGTCTGCCCTGTCATCGATGGTCCTTGCCAACCGGAACACCAGTGCGGTGACTGGCCACCCGGCGAATCCGGCAACGAGCAGCGCAACCGTAATCCAGAGTGCGTTCACTGGTTTCCTTCCGTTGAAGTGCGGGCGGCCAGGGAGTGCGCGTAGTCCAGCAGCATGGCGGCTGCCGGCCTCGCCGCCCATTCTTCCTGCCACCCGGACCGCAGCACGGCACGGCTCACCGACTGTTCGGTTATTCCCAACTCCCGGGAAACCTGCTTCTGGCTGCCATGCCTGGCTTCACCCTGGATGGCCCGCAGCCGGTCCACCACCCGCCACTGAGCCTGGGTGCGCTGCTGCACCAGGCGTCCGATCAGGCGGAGCACCGCCTGGGCATTGGCGCTGGCCATGGCGTCCTCCCCGGCGTGGGCTTGAAGATCCTTGCTGCGGACCATGGTGCCGGACACCACTGACAACGGAACCTGGCCGGCGGCGCCCTTGGCGAGTTCCACGGCTTTGCGGGCCGCCACGAAGCCGCTGCCGGAGCCCTCGCGCGGGCTGGCACCGGGTGCCAGCCCCACCGCCCCGATTCCTATGCCCACATACCAGTGCCCGTCGCGGAGCGCGTGCAGTGCCACATCCACCACATCGGCAGCCTGTTCCACCACTCCCTGGAGTTCATCGCCGACTGAACGCTCGAAGGGCACGGGCGTAAGGTTCCGCAAGGCGGCGATCAGTTCCGGGACGCGGTCGATATCGGAGGTGCTGCCCTGCTGGTCGATGGTGAGGACGTACATGCCCTAACCGTACGCAGGTGAGTATCGCTAATCAAACATATCTGGCTGATTATTTAATATCAGTCGAAATAGGCTGATTTTTGGCAGTCACCCTGCAGGAGGCAACTCCCGCCCCTTCCGGGTACCACGCCAGGCAATCCCACCGGCGGCCACGGCCAGCAGCGCAGCTCCGGCGCTTTGCGTGGGCAGGCTGCTCCCCGTAGTTGCCAGCCCCATGACCACCCCGAGGGCATAAAACACGACGGCGCCGGCCACCCACAGTGCTCCTGCCCACCGCGGGAGCATGCGTGAACGCCAGGCCGCGACGCCGAGCAGGACAGTCCCGGCAAAAGCAAGCAGGAGCCCGGCCATAAACGCCGCCGACATCGATCCAGGGAACTCAAGCTGCATGACATCCTGGTTTCCCGCCAGGTAAGCCCTGCCCACTGCCGGAGTCACGAAGGTGGAAACAACTGCAGGCACCAACAGCAGCGTGGTACCGGCAACCGCCATGACCATTGCCGCCAGCGCCAGGCGTCCTGACTGGCTGCCCGCCAGAAAACAGCCCAGCGCAAAGAGCCCGAAGACCGCCAGGAGGGTGCCTCCCGTACTGCCGACGAGATGGCTGACCTGATAGGAGTCCGAACTGACGAACCGGGCCCAGGCTGCGGGGTCAATCTCCTGGTCCGGCTGGGGCTCCAGGGAAGACCATGCGGTGAGAAGCCAGGATGCAGGCAGCACCCACAGTCCCGCGCGGATCCAGCGGCCGGTGTCCTGCGGATTCATGTGGGCGCCCTTCCTGAAGTGGCTGCACGGCGTCCCTCCGGATGGAGGACCCAGTGTCAGCCGAAGAGGTTCACCGGCTTCACGATGTCGGCGTAGATGAGGAGGGCGCTCATGCCCATCAGCAGGGCGGCCACCACGTAGGTCACAGGCAGCAGCTTGGCGATGTCGAACGCGCCCGGGTCGGGTTTGCCAAACAGCTTGGCCACCTGGCGCCGCGCCCCCTCGTACAGGGCACCGGCAACGTGGCCGCCGTCGAGGGGCAGCAGCGGTATCAGGTTGAAGACAGCGAGTGCGAAGTTCAGGCCCGCCAGCAGCCCGATCAGTGCGGCCAGCCGGGACTGCACCGGGATTTCTTCCATGGCGGCAACTTCCCCGGCGACGCGTCCTACGCCCACCACGCTGATGGGGCCGTTGGGGTCGCGGGGTTCCTCGCTGAAGGCAGCCTTTGCCACACCCACCACGCGGGCCGGCAGGTTGAACACTACGCCTGCCACCTGGCGGATGTTCTCCCCCGCCATGGGCAGGACGGACGACGCCGGCTGGGCCACAAGTTCGGTCTGGGAGCCGATGCCGAGGAAGCCGACGTCCTGGTAGCGGAGGGTGCCGGCGTCGTCCGTTTCCTGGCGGCCGTCCGCCCCGATGACGGGCCGGGCCGACAGCACCGGGGTCACCGTGGTGGACACCTGGGCGCCGTCCCGCTCAACGGTAATGCCCACCTCGCGCCCTGCGGAGGCCCGGATCCATTCCGTCAGCTGGTCCCAGCCGGTCACGGCTTTGCCGTCGAAGGAGGTGATCCTGTCGTTGGGCCTGAGGCCGGCCGCGGCAGCGGGCGTGGGCTGGCAATCCGCCGAATCCGGGTCCACGGTCTCCCCAGCCGCCACCTGGCATTTGGACACCTCGGAGATGGTGGTGGTGGCTGTGGCCACGCCAAAGCCCATGAGCAGGACAGCGGTGAGGAGCACGCCGAGGACCATGTTCATGGCCGGACCGCCCAGCATCACGATGACCTTCTTCCAGACCGGCAGCCGGTAGAACACCCGCTTCCCGTCACCCGGCCCCACTTCCTCGTGGGCCATGGACCGGGCTTCGGTGGCCAGGGTCTGGAACATGCCGGTGCTGGAGGGGCGGACGGAGCCGTCGTCCTTGTTGGGCGGGTACATGCCGATCATGGACACGAAGCCACCCAGCGGGATGGCCTTCACACCGTATTCGGTTTCACCCTTCCGCCTGGACCAGAGGGTGGGGCCGAAGCCGATCATGTATTTGGTGACGCGGACCTTGAACAGCTTGGCGGGCACCAGGTGCCCCACTTCGTGCAGCGCAATGGACACGGCAATGCCGATCGCCACAAAGACGACGCCGAGGACAAAAAGGAGGACGGGGGTCATTGACGTGCTGCTGCTTCCTAGAGACTTCTGACTGCTAAACGTTCGTTGGCGCGGGCACGTGCCCAGCTTTCAGCATCCAGCACTGACTCCACCGTCAGCCCGGAGGACCCTGGGTGTTCGCTGAGGACGGCATCGATCGTGTCCACAATGTCCGTAAACCTGATGCGCCCGGCGTGGAAGGCTGTGACGGCTTCCTCGTTCGCGGCGTTGAACACGGCGGGGAACGTGCTGCCCAGCCCCGCTGCGTGTTTGGCGAGTCCGACGGCGGGAAAGGCTTCCGTGTCCAGTGGCTCGAAGGTCCAGGTGGCCGCGCGCGTCCAGTCGCAGGCAGCGGCGGCTTTGGGCACCCGGTCCGGCCAGCCCAGTCCCAGCGCGATGGGGAGCCGCATGTCCGGCGGGGATGCCTGGGCGATGATGGAACCGTCGATGAACTGCACCATGGAGTGCACCACGGACTGGGGATGGACCACCACGTCGATCCGGTCGAGCGGCACGTCGAAGAGCAGGTGCGCCTCGATGACTTCCAGGCCCTTGTTGACGAGCGTGGCCGAGTTGGTGGTGACCATGACGCCCATGTCCCAGGTGGGGTGGGCCAGGGCTTCCTGCGGGGTGACCCCGTGCAGTTCGTCCCTGTTCCTGCCGCGGAAGGGACCGCCGGAGGCGGTCAGGATGAGTTTTTCCACTTCCCCGGCCGAGCCCGAGCGCAGGCACTGGGCGATGGCTGAATGCTCGGAGTCGACGGGTACGATCTGCCCTTCCCGGGCGGCAGCCTTCACCAGCGATCCGCCCACAATGAGGGATTCCTTGTTGGCCAGGGCCAGTGTGGCGCCGGAGCGCAGGGCGGCCAGCGTGGGGGCCAGTCCGATCGATCCGGTAATTCCGTTGAGCACCACGTCCGCCTCGACGCCGGCGACCTGCGTGGAGGCGTCCGGTCCGGCGATGATCTCCGGCCGGTAGCCGGGCTTTCCCGCCGCCGCGGCAGCGTCGGCCACCAGCGATGCCAGCTTTCCGGGGTCACCGCCGGCAATGCCGATCACGGACGCGCCGGTGTGCACTGCCTGGCGGGCGAGGAGCTCCAGGTTGCCTCCCCCGGCGCTGAGGGCCACCACCTCGAAAAGGTGCGGGGCGCCGTCGACGACGTCAATCGCCTGGGTGCCGATGGAACCGGTGGATCCGAGGAGGACGATTCTGCGTGGCTGCATTGCTTAAGTATCCCGCACCGTGCTGCCCGGCCGTTCAGGACTTTCCGAGCTGTGATTCAGGCCGCAGCACAGCGGGCACGACGCCGGACAGTGCTGTTTCCGCCAGCGCCTCGCCCAGTGCCGGTGCCTGCTTGAAGAGGTTGTGCCCGGCCACGGCGCTGACGCTGCCGGCAGACCAGATTCCCACCCCGTCATCGCCCCACGGCAGCCGGGTGACCCAGCAGTGGACGTAGCCGGCCGGTACGGGATCCAGGCCGGGGAGCGCGGTCCGCACGTAGGCTGCCGCACGTGCCGCCAACGACTCCAGCGCCGCCGGGTCGGCGAGGCTGCCGTCCTGGCGCACTTCGGTTGTTTCGCTCAGGCCCACCGAGTAGCGCAGGTTGTCGGCCGAGGGCGCCGCGTAAACGCCCGTCTCCCCGAATACCCCGCTGCCGTCCTGGAATGTTGGCAGCGGAGCGGGCTGGACATCCCGCACGCGGAACGTCACGCGGGCGTGCGCGGCGAGTTCCACAGGAATGTCCAGTCCGGCGCCCCGTGCCAGGGCTGCCGTGCCGCGCCCGGCGCACAGGACCGCGTGGTCGAACCTGTCCACGCGGGTCCCGGTCCGGACCTCCACGCCCTGGCCGGCAGCGGGCCGGACCGCCATGACGTGGTCCGCCACGAGGGCGTCCCCGAGCTTGCCCGCCAGGGCCTCGAATGCGGCGCGGGTCTGGATTGCCCCGCCGTGGGCATCGAGCATCGCCTTGCCCTGGAAGTCCGCGAGGATCGGCAGCGCGGCCGCAAGTTGTCCGGGTGCCAGCAGCTTTACGGGAACTTCCGGCAGGCCGCTGAGAACGCGGAGCTTGTCCTCCACGCTGTCCCCGATAGCCACCGCACCGGCGCTGGAGACCAGTTCCACGCCGAACTCCGCCTCCCACTCCCGCCAGAGGGCGCGGCTGTGACGCACAAACGCGGCCAGCCGGACGTCGTCGTGGGCGTGCCGGAAGATCCTCGACTCCCCGGCCGACTGCCCTGAGCCCGGGGTCCCGGACTCGTAGACGGTGACGTCCGCACCTGCCTTCTGGAGGAAATGGGCTGCGGACAGCCCGACGATACCTGCACCTATTACCGCAACACGTGTCATGGATCCAGCAAAACATGTTTGTGCGGGCCGGGCACCCGGCCAAGCACTCAGGCAGCCACGAGTTCCAGCAGGCCCTTGGCCAGCGTGGCCACGGCACCCAGGTAGGCAATGACCGTGACGATGCGGCGGGCGGACGCGGGGCGCACCCGGCCGGCCAGCAGGTCGCCGGCAACAATGCCCGTCACCATCGCCGCCAGGATCGCCAGCCACTGCCAGCCTTCCAACGCGGGCACGTGCCCGCCGGACAGCACGTATTTGCTGAGCAGCGACGTGAAGCCGGTGGTGATGAAATACGGCTGCAGGGTGGCGCTGAAGCTCTTCTGCTCCCAGCGGGTGGCAATGGCATAGGCCGTAATGGCAGGACCGCCTACGCCCGCTGCGGCATTCATCAGGCCGCTGGAGAACCCCAGGGATGCCATGGGGACGGGGCCGCTGGCACGCCAGGAACTCCGGGTCAGCCGCTGGGACACGAGCAGGGCGGTGATGAGCAGGACGCCGATGCAGATCTCCAGCGGGGCCTCCGGGACATTACTCGCCAGCCAGGCGCCGGGCAGTACGCCGGCCAACGCTGCGAGCGCCAGCCCGAAGTACTTCTTCCAGGCCACGTGCCGCCACACCCGGGAGAGGATAAGGAGCGACGACGTGGCGCCGCAAAGGTTGATGATCATCACGCCGTCGAAAGGGCCCAGGAGCACCACCAGCACCGGGGAAACGAGCAGCCCAAAGCCCAGGCCCGCGATCCGCTGGGCCAGCGCGCCTGCAATAACGGCGACCAGCACCAGCACGAACATCCCTCGATCCTAGTGGCATTCCCCGGTGGCCTCCCGCGGTGGCATTCCCCTGTGGCCTCCCTGGCGGGGGTCGGCGTAACGTGGACTGCGTGGACTGGCTCTCCTGGTTTGATGCGCCGGAATACGAATTCGCCCGGCAGGTACTGCAGCGGGGCGTGGCGGCCCTGTACTTCGTTGCGTTCCTGTCCACACTGAACCAGTTCCCGGCGCTTCTGGGTGAGCGTGGCCTCCTCCCGGTACCTGACTTCCTGTCCGGCTTCAGCCGCCTGCGGCGGCCCACCCTGTTCCGCTGGCGGTACACGGACCGGCTGCTGCGCTGGGTGTGCGCCGCCGGGCTGCTGGTGTCGGCGCTGCTGGTGGCCGGCATCCCGCAGCAGGGCCCGCCATGGGTTCCGCTCATCGCGTTCCTGGCCCTGTGGCTGCTGTACATGTCCATCGTCAATGTGGGGCAGACGTTCTACGGCTTCGGTTGGGAGATGCTGCTCCTGGAGGCCGGCTTCACCGTTGCCTTCCTGGGCTCGGACCAGACGGACCCGCCGCGCACCATCCTGATCCTGATCGTGTGGCTCGTGTTCCGCCTGGAATTCGGTGCCGGGATGATCAAGATCCGCGGCGGCCGGGAATGGCGCGACCTGACGGCCCTGTACTACCACCACGAGACCCAGCCGATGCCGGGGCCGCTGAGCCGGCAGGCGCACCTCCTGCCGAAGCCCCTGCACAAGGTTGAAGTCCTCGGCAACCACTTCGCCCAACTGGTGGTGCCGTTCTTCCTGTTCGCGCCCCAGCCGATCGCCAGCGTGGCCGCGGGCATCGTCATTTTCACGCAGCTGTGGCTGGTGGCCACCGGCAACTTCGCCTGGTTGAACTGGATTGCCATCGTGCTTGCCTTCGCCGCCGTCAGCGACCCCGTTGCGCATGCCGTGCTGCCGGCCATCCCCCTGGACTGGCACGGCCAGGCGGGCGTCGAGAGGGAGGCTCCCCTGTGGTGGCTGGCCCTCACCCTGGCGGCCACGCTGCTGCTGGTGGTCCTCAGCTACTGGCCTTTGCGCAACCTTTTCTCCCGCCGCCAGCTGATGAACGCCAGCTTCAACCGGTGGCAGCTGGTCAACACTTATGGGGCATTTGGCACCGTGACCAAGCAGCGGATCGAGATTGTGGTGGAGGGAACCCTCGACGAGGATCCGGACGACACCTCCGACTGGCGTGAGTACGGCTTCAGGGGCAAGCCGGGTGACGTCCGCAGGCTCCCCCGCCAATGGGCTCCCTACCACCTGCGGCTGGACTGGCTGATGTGGTTCCTGCCGCTGAGGACCGTCCACGAGGAATGGTTCTATGCCTTCCTGGGAAAGCTGCTGGAGGCGGACCGCCAGACCCTGCGGCTCCTCCGCCATGACCCGTTCGACGGCGCACCGCCACGCTGGGTGCGCGTGCGCAGCTACCACTACCGCTTTGCCGGCCGGGAAGAGTTCAGGCAGACCGGGAACCGTTGGGTGCGGACGCTGCTCTACGAGCCGATTCCGCCGTTGTCACTGCGGCGGTCGCCCGGGCGGCCGGGATGAGCGGGCCGGCTACCCGATGGCCTGGGCGCGGCGGATGATTTCCTGCGCGTGCTTGAGGATGGGGCCGTCGATCATCTTTCCCTGGTGCTTGAACACTCCGGAGCCGGCGGATGCTGCCGCCTCCAGGAGGGCTTCAGCGTCCGCCACTTCAGCGGCGGAGGGTGCGTAGGCGGCCCGGACCACGGCGGCCTGGCTCGGATGGATGCACGCTTTGGAGCTGAAACCGGAGGCGACGGCGTCGGCCGCTTCCACCTCCAGCCCGGCAAGGTCCGGGATGTTCGTGTACACCGCGTCCACCGCTTCCTTGCCGTGGGCGCGCGCAGCCAGCAGCACGGCGGAACGGGCGTGCAGCGCCACGTCCCGGTAGCCGCCGTCGGACTTCCTGCTGGACGTTCCGCCCAGCGATGCCAGCAGGTCCTCTGCCCCCCACATCAGGCCCACCACATTGGGGGCGGCGGCAATGGCGGAGGCGTTGAGGACTCCCAGCGCTGTTTCACACAGCGCGATGACTTTGTAGCCGTCCAGGGCTTCGAGCTGCTGGACAGTTTCCGCCTTGGCCAGCATGACCGTCCGGTAGGGCGTGTGGGCAAGGCAGTGAAGGTCCTTCTCGAACTCCTCGGTGCCGGCAGGATTGACCCGCACGATGGTGCAGCTGGGTTCAAGCTCCGGCTCGACCCCGGTGGTCCCCAGTTGGGCGAGGATGGCGCCGCGGGCACGCTGCTTGTCCGCTGGTGCCACGGCATCCTCGAGGTCCAGGATCACGGCGTCCGCCCGGGCAGCGGCCTTCTGGTAGCGCTCGGGCCGGTCGGCGGGGCAGAACAGCAGGGCGGGGCCCATCACAAAAGTCATACCGGCATTGTCTCCTGTCCGTTCCCCTGCCCGCTGCCGGGCTGGCCCGCATGGGCTTCCCGCGTCCACATCAGGCAGCTCCGCGTGGCAAGTGCCACCACCGTGCCGTCCTGGTTGCGGCCGGTGTGCTCCATGGTGACGATTCCCTGCCCGGGCCGGGAGCCCGACAGCCGCTTTCCGCTAATGACCGTCTCGGTGTAGAGCGTGTCGCCGTGGTAGAGGGGGTGCGGGAACGAGACCTCCGTCAGGCCCAGCTGCGCGATGATGGTCCCCTGCGTCAGCTGGGAAACGGATTGGCCCACCATTGTGGCCAGTGTGAACATGGAGTTGATGAGCCGCTGGCCGAAGGGCTGCCCGGCGCTCCAGGCGGCATCCAGGTGCAGGGCCTGGGTGTTCATGGTGAGCGTGGTGAAGAGGACGTTGTCCGCCTCTGTTACGGTGCGGCCGGGGCGGTGGGCGTACGTGACCCCTTCTTCCAGTTCCTCGAAGTACAGTCCCCGCTGTTCGATCACCCGCGGTTCCCCGTCGGCTGGGCCTGCCGCGGCGCCGCTCATACTGTCAGTTCCTGGTCCTCTTCGAACAGCTCGGCCCCGGTGGCGGCGGCAACGTCCTCCGCTGACACGTTGGGCGCCAGTTCGCGCAGCACCAGCCGGGACCCGTACTCGTCCGCCACGACGTCGATGACGGCCAGGTCCGTGATGATCCGGTCCACGCAGCCTTTGCCGGTCAGCGGCAGGGAGCATTGCTGGACGATCTTCGGGTTCCCGTTGCGGTCCACGTGCTCCATCATCACGATCACCTTCTTGGCCCCGAACACCAGGTCCATGGCGCCGCCCATTCCCTTGACCATCTTGCCCGGAATCATCCAGTTGGCCAGGTCGCCGTTGGCGGCCACCTCCATGGCACCCAGGACGGCCACGTCCACGTGGCCGCCGCGGATCATGCCGAAGGACGAAGCCGAATCGAAGAAGGCAGCCCCCTTGTTGACGGTCACGGTCTCCTTGCCGGCGTTGATCAGGTCCGGATCAATGGCGTCTTCCTCCGGATAGGGTCCGACGCCGAGGATTCCGTTCTCCGAGTGGAGCACCACTTCCACGCCATCGGGGATGTAGTTGGGGATGAGGGTGGGCATGCCGATGCCGAGGTTGACGTACTGGCCGTTGCTGAGCTCCTTGGCCACCCGGGCGGCAAGTTCGTTCCTGGTCCACCCTTTGGCGCCGGCTCCGTCAGCCTGCACCTCGTGCTGCTGCGCCGCGGCCCGGCGGTACTCGGGGCGGACGCCTTCGGGCCGGGGAGCGTCGGGGCTGTTGGGGTCCATGGCTATGCTCCTGCCTGCCGGGGGTCGCCGGCGTTGTCTGCGGATGCTGCCTGTCCGGGGCGGGCCAGGGCCACGGTCCGTTTTTCAATGCGTTTCTCCGCGTTGGCGGCGAGGACCACGCGCTGGACGAAGATGCCCGGGGTGTGGATGTGTTCCGGGTCCAGCTCGCCCGGCTCCACGAGTTCCTCCACCTCGGCAATGGTGATCCTGCCGGCCATGGCGCACAGGGGGTTGAAGTTCATGGCGGTGGCGTGGAAGACCAGGTTTCCGTGCCGGTCACCTTTCCAGGCATGGACCAGCCCGAAGTCCGGGGTCAAGGCTTCCTCCAGCACATAGTCGACCCCGCCGAAGGACCGCACCTCCTTGGGTGCGGAGGCCACGGCAATCCCGCCGTCGGCGTCGTACTTTTGGGGCAGCCCGCCCTCTGACACCTGGGTGCCCACGCCCGCCTTGGTGTAGAAGGCGGGGATCCCGGCGCCGCCGGCGCGCAGCTTCTCGGCCAGGGTGCCCTGCGGGGTGAGCACCACTTCAAGCTCGCCGGCCAGGTACTGCCGTGCGAACTCTTTGTTCTCGCCCACGTAGGAGCTGACGGTGCGGCGGATCCGCCCGTCCCGGAGCAGGATGCCGAGTCCCCAGTCGTCCACGCCGCAGTTGTTGCTGACGGTTTCCAGGTCCGTTGTCCCTGCCTGGTGCAGCGCGTCAATGAGGGTCACGGGGATTCCGCAGAGGCCGAATCCGCCCACCGCCAGGGACGCTCCGTCCGGGATGTCCGCTACGGCTTCCCCAGCGCTGGCAACAACCTTGTCAATCATCGGTGATCCTCTCAGGCCGGCTACGGTGCCAGTTACTACAGTGCCAGTACTACAGACCCAGTTCGCGGGCGATCAGCATCAGCTGCACCTCCGTGGTGCCTTCCCCCACTTCAAGGATCTTGGAGTCGCGGTAGTGGCGTGCCACGGTGAACTCGTTGATGAAGCCATAGCCGCCGAATACCTGGGTGGCATCCCGCGCGTTGTCCATGGCTGCCTCGCCTGCGACCATCTTAGCGATGGCCGCCTGGGTCTTGAACGGCTTTCCGGCAAGCATACGGAACGCCGCATCGTAGTAGGCCAGGCGCGCGGTGTGGGCACGGGCCTCCATGCGCGCGATCTTGAAGGAGATGGCCTGGTACTTGCCGATCTGGTGGCCGAAGGCGCTCCGCTCCTTGGCGTACTTGACTGACAGGTCCACGCAGCCCTGTGCTGCGCCCGCAGCCAGGGCGGCAATGGCGATCCGCCCTTCATCCAGGATGGACAGGAAATTGGCGTAGCCGCGGCCCTCCGCCCCCAGCAGGTTCCCTTCCGGAACGCGGACGTCCTTCAGCGTCAGCGGGTGGGTGTCCGAGGCGTTCCACCCCACCTTGTTGTACGGCTTTTCCGCCTTGAACCCGGGGGTGTCCGTGGGCACCAGGATGGTGGAGATTTCCTTCTGCACCGTGCCGTCCCCGCGTTCCTTCTGCCCCGTAACGGCGGTGACCGTCACCAGCCTGGTGATGTCGGTTCCGGAGTTGGTGATGAACTCCTTGTTGCCGTTGATCACCCACTCTGTCTTGTCTCCGACAGTCTCGCGCCGCGCCGTGGTTTTGGTGCCGCCCGCGTCCGATCCTGCTTCGGGTTCTGTCAGCCCGAAGCCTGCGAGCGCCTGGCCGGACGCGAGCATGGGCAGCCACTCCTGTTTCTGGGCGTCCGTGCCGAAGCGGTAGATGGGCATGGCTCCCAACGAGACGCCGGCTTCCAGGGTGATGGCCACGGACTGGTCCACCCGGCCCAGCTGCTCCAGGGCGAGGGCCAGCGCGAAGTAGTCCCCGCCCATGCCGCCGAATTCCTCGGGGAAGGGCAGGCCGAACAGCCCCATTTCCGCCATCTGCTTGACGACGCCGTACGGGAAACTGTGCTCCTCGTCGTGCTTGGCGGAAACGGGCGCCACCACCGTGTCCGCGAAGTCCCGGACAGTGTCGCTGAGGTCCTGGTATTCCTCGCTGAGTTCAAAACCTGCCATGTCTAGGCTCCTTCGCCCTTGAATGCATCTGTGTCGGTGTTTGTGCCTGCGCCTTCGTCTCCCGCGCGGGGGTGGATGGTGGCCAGCACCTGGTCCGCCTTCACCAGGTCGCCGGGGCGGGCGGTGAGATGGACGGTGCCGTCCAGCGGGGCCACCAGCTGGTGCTCCATCTTCATGGCCTCGACCGAGACGAGAAGCTGGCCGGCCGCAACGGTGTCCCCGTCACTGACCGGAACCGAGACCACTGTTCCCGGCATGGGTGAACGCACCGCGGGATCGGTGGCACCCTCCTCCCGCTGGAGGGCCGCAAGCACCCGGTCAAGCCGCGCTTCCCGGCTCAGTACGTCCAGCCGGCAGGACCAGCCCCCATTGCCCAGGAACAGTTCCGCGGGTATGCCGACAACCGGCGAATCACGTGTTGGGTCCGCCGGGCCGCGGAAGACCGGCGCAATGGAGTACGTACTGGTGCGGCCGTCGAGGGTCAGCACTGCCTGCCGCCGGGAGGGGAATTCCAGCCGTGCCGGCCGCGCAGGCCCGTCCCCCACTGCCACAAGGAACGTCCTTCCGGAAACAGTGCTGTCCAGGGCAGTGCCGTCCGAAGCCGTCCCGTCCGCTTCCGCGCCCGTATCCCGGCCGCCGCTGACACGCACGGCCGCAACGCCGCCGTCGGGCGTTCCCAGGCTGACCAGGCGCGGCGCCGGTGCCCCGAGCCGCCAGCCGTTGCGCGCCTGCCAGGGCCCGGGCGCGGGGGGCGTGTTGTTCTGTCCCTCCATGGCGAGCGTGAAGAGCGCTGCCACCGCCAGCTCGGCGTCGGCAGCCCTCCGGAAGGACAAACCGGGCAATTTGCGTTCGATCAGCCCGGTCTCCAGCCGTCCGGCGCGGACATCGGCATCGTTGATCAGCAGCCGCAGGTATTCCACGTTCGTATCCAGCCCGAGCGCCGTATAGCCGGCGAGCGCCGCATCCAGGGTGTCCAGCGCGGCCGTGCGGTCCTCCCCCCAGGCGATGACCTTGGAGATCATGGGGTCGTAGCTGGAGGAAACCTCCACGCCCTCCATCAGGGATGAGTCCACGCGCACCCTGCCGCGGCCCGTTTCCATTGCCACGCGGGCGGGGGCGCCGGGACGTTGCTGCGGACCGGGCAGTTCGTCCAGCAGCAGCACCGTTCCGGTGGAGGGCAGGAAGTTTCTCTCGGGGACCTCTGCGTAGACGCGCGCTTCCGCGGCGTGGCCGTGAAGTTCGACGTCGGCCTGCCGGACGGTGAGTTCCCCGCCGGCGGCGATCCGCACCTGCCACTCGACGAGGTCTATGCCGGTGACCATCTCCGTAACGGGGTGCTCAACCTGCAGCCTGGTGTTCATCTCCATGAAGTAGAACTGGTCCGGCGCGTCGTCGGAGACGAGGAATTCGACCGTTCCGGCGCCGCTGTAGTTCACGCTGCGGGCCGCGTTGCAGGCTGCTTCACCGATGCGGGCGCGGATGGCGGCGCCGTCGGGCAGGCCCTCGAGCAGCGGCGACGGCGCCTCCTCGATGACCTTCTGGTGCCGCCGCTGCAGCGAACATTCGCGTTCGCCCAGGTGGATGACGTTGCCGTGGTTGTCCGCCAGGACCTGCACCTCGATGTGCCGCGGGGTGGTGACCAGGCGTTCCAGGAACAGGGTGTCGTCGCCGAACGCACTGGCCGCCACCCGCCTGGCCGTGGCCAGCGTGGCCGCAAGGTCTTCGGGGCGCTGCACCACATGCATGCCTTTGCCCCCGCCGCCCGCGGAGGGCTTGATCAGCAGCGGAAAACCCACGCCGGCGGCCGCGTCAGCCAGCTGCGCATCGGTCATTCCCGGCTGTGCCACGCCGGGCACCACGGGGACGCCGTAGCCGGCCACATGGTTCTTGGACCGGATCTTGTCCCCCATGATATTCAGGGCTTCCACGCCCGGGCCGATGAACGCGATCCCGGCCTTTTCCAGGGCCCGGGCGAATTCCACGTTCTCGCTGAGGAAGCCGTAGCCGGGGTGCACGGCCTCCGCACCGGTCCTGCGGCAGGCCTCGATGATCGCCCCGATGTTCAGGTAGCTCTCCGTGGCGGCTGCCGGGCCGATCCTGACGGCGGTGTCCGCTTCGCGTACGTGCCGGGCGCCGGCGTCGGCATCGCTGTAGACGGCCACGGGGCGGATGCCCAGGGCCTTGAGCGTCCGGATCACGCGGCAGGCGATTTCGCCGCGGTTGGCCACCAGGACGGTGCCGAACATGGGCCGGGTGGCGGCGGGGGTGCCGGCCAGGGAAGGGGTGGTCATATGCTCGCTCACATCCTGAAGAGGCCGAAGGAGGTTTCCGGCAACGGCGTGCGGGCCACCACGTCCAGTGCCAGGCCCAGGACGGTGCGTGTGTCGGCCGGATCGATCACGCCGTCGTCCCAGAGGCGGGCCGTGGAGTAGTACGGGCTGCCCTGGTCCTCGTACTGCTGCCGGATGGGCGCCTTGAAGGCTTCCTCGTCCTCGGCGGACCATTCCTGTCCGGCGGCTTCGTACTGGTCCCGCTTGACGGTGGCGAGGACGCTTGAGGCCTGGTTGCCGCCCATGACCGAGATCCGGGCGGCCGGCCACATCCACAGGAACCGCGGTGAATAGGCACGTCCGCACATGGAGTAGTTGCCGGCACCGAAGGAACCGCCGATGACCACTGTCAGCTTGGGCACCCGGGCGGTGGCTACGGCGGTGACCATCTTGGCCCCGTTCTTGGCGATGCCGCCCTGTTCCGAGTCCCTGCCCACCATGAAGCCGGAGATGTTCTGCAGGAACACCAGCGGAATGCCGCGCTGGTCGCAGAGTTCAATGAAGTGGGCCCCTTTGAGGGAGGATTCGCTGAAGAGCACACCGTTGTTGGCCACGATCCCCACCGGGTGCCCGTGCAGCCGCGCGAACCCGGTGACCAGCGTGGCGCCGTACTCCTTCTTGAATTCGTGGAACCTGCTGCCGTCCACCAGCCGGGCGATGACCTCGTGGACGTCGTAGGCGGCGTTGACGTCCGTGGGGACGGCACCGTAGAGTTCCGCCGGCGCAGCCGTTGGTTCGACGGCGGCGTCCACCTCCCAGGCGGGCGGCGCAGAAGGCGGGAGCGTGGACACGATGTCCCGGATGATCTGCAGTGCGTGTTCATCGTTTTCCGCGAGGTGGTCGGTGACGCCGGAGATCCTCGAATGGACTTCCCCGCCGCCGAGCTCCTCCGGGGTGACGATTTCGCCGATGGCAGCCTTCACCAGCGGAGGCCCGCCCAGGAAGATGGTGCCCTGGTTCCGGACAATCACTGTTTCGTCGCTCATGGCCGGCACGTAGGCGCCGCCGGCCGTGCATGACCCCATGACCGAGGCGATCTGGGGAATTTTGGCCGCTGACAGCCGGGCCTGGTTGTAGAAGATACGGCCGAAGTGGTCCCGGTCCGGAAACACCTCATCCTGTTTGGGCAGGAAGGCACCGCCGGAATCCACCAGGTAGATGCACGGCAGCCTGTTGTCCAAGGCTATCTCCTGGGCCCGCAGGTGTTTCTTCACCGTCAGCGGATAGTAGGTCCCGCCCTTGACCGTGGCGTCGTTGGAAATCACCAGCACGTGGCGGCCGTGGACCAGGCCGATGCCGGCAATGACGCCCGCGCCGGGAGCCTCGTTGTTGTACATGCCGTTGGCGGCCAGCGGGGCGATCTCAAGGAATGGGCTGCCGTCATCCAGCAACCGGTCGATGCGCTCGCGGGGCAGGAGCTTGCCCCGGCCCATATGCCGCTGCCTCGACTTTTCCGGTCCGCCCAGGGCAGCGTCCGCGAGCCTTTTCCGCAGGTCCTCCGTCAGCAGCAGCTGCGCTTCGCGGTTCGCCAGGTAAGTGCTGCTGGCGGGGTCGATCCTGCTGGCGAGGGTCTCCATCGACGCGTCCTGTTCCTGTTCCGACCGGGGGCAAGAAAGCCAGCTCGGTTAGTGCCCAATAACTGAAATTCAGGTTAGTCTCGATTAACTGTGATGTCCAACACAACAGCTGCCTTGCTAGACTTCCGGGGTCCCGAGGAGGAATTGTGCCAAGCACCGACGCCGCTGCGGCAAGCAGCACGACCCGGCCCGGCAGCGCAACCCAGCCCGGCAGCGCACCCGAGTCCACCGGCCCAACCCAGCGCAGCCGGGCCAAGGAGAACCGCCGCCAGGCGCTGCTGTCCGCTGCAGCTTCGCTGTTTGCGCTGCACGGGTTCAGCCGCGTCTCCCTGGAGGATCTGGGGGCTGCCGCCGGCGTCAGCGGCCCGGCCGTATACCGCCACTTTCCCGGTAAGCAGGCGGTCCTGGCGGACCTGCTGGTCACCGTCAGCCAGGAACTCCTGGACGGCGGACGCCGGGTGGCGGCGGAAAACGCCGATCCCCTGGCGGCCCTGCGCGGCCTGGTGGCATTCCAGGTGGACTTCGCGCTGGTCAAGCCGGACGTCATCAGGGTCCAGGACAGGGATTTCAGCTGCCTCTCCGATGAGGACCAGGCGGCGGTCAGGACCCTCCAACGGAGCTATGTGGAGGTGTGGGTGGAGGTCCTCGCGGATCTCCATCCGGAGACCGACGCTTCGGAGCTCCGGATGCGGGCCCATGCCACGTTCGGGCTCATCAACTCCACCCCCCACTCGGTGCGCAGCCACGGCCGGAAGATGGCGTCCGGAACCGCCCGGCCCCTGCTCGAAAGCATGGCCCTGGCCGCACTGCTGGCGGACTGCCGAACCACCCCCTGAAGCCCGGAGTTTTTGTCCGGATATGCAGGCTTGAACCGGTGGGAAGCCTGCGGCTCCGGACAAAAACTCCAGGGGTCACACCATGGTCAGCACCAGGCCGGGATCAGCGAGGATGGCACCGACGTCGGCAAGGAAGCGTGAGCCCTGTTCGCCGTCCACCAGCCGGTGGTCGAAGGACAGGCTGAGGGTCATGACCTGGCGCAGGGCAACGTCCCCCTGGTACTCCCAGGGCATCCTGCGCACGGCCCCCAGGGCAAGGATTGCCGCCTCGCCGGGGTTGAGGATGGGCGTGCCGGCGTCAATCCCGAAAACACCGATATTGGTGATGGAGATTGTGCCTCCCGTGAGGTCGGACGGAGGGGTCTTTCCGGCGCGGGCCGTGTCGGCGAGCGCTGACAGGGCTTGAGCCAGCTGGACAAGGGACAGCGAATCCGCGCCCTTGATATTGGGGACCGTGAGCCCCCGGGGCGTGGCGGCTGCAATGCCCAGGTTCACGTAATGGAACGTGACGATCTCCTGGTTCTCCCCGTCCCAGCGCGAGTTGAGGGAAGGATTGCGCCGGAGGGCGATCAGTACAGCTTTCGCGGCCAGGGTCAGCGGTGTGAGCTTGACGCCCGCGAACTCCCTGCCCTCCCGGAGCCTGGCGAGCAGTTCCATGGACGGCGTGACGTCGACAGTCAGGAACTCGGTGGCGTGCGGCGCGGTGAAGGCACTCTGCACCATGGCGGCAGCCGTGAACTTGCGGACACCCTTGATGGCGGTGCGCGTTTCCCGCTCACCCTGGCCGGCCTTCCCGCCACCCTGATCCGCGGCAGCCTCGCCGGGCGACCCTGCCTCCGCGGACTGGCCGTCCATGAAGTGCCGGACGTCCTCCCGGGTTATCAGCCCCTGGGGTCCGGTACCGGTAATCCTGGCCAGGTCCACGCCAAGGTCTTTGGCCAGCTTCCGGACAGGCGGGGTGGACCGTGGGCGCTCGCCTGCGGGCTGGTCGGACGCAGCTGCGAGGTGCTCAACCGCGGGGGTTTTGCCTGTGCCGCGCATGGTTGCCGCGGGCGTCGTGTCAGCAGGCGCGGCCTCCCCACGCATGGTTGCCGCGGGCCTGGTCTCCGCGGCAAAGGCATCGACAGGACCAGCCGCGGGGAAGGTCCGCGGGCGCCGCACGGGCCGGCCGGTGCTTTCGACGACGGCACCGTAGCCTACGAGGTTAGGCTCCCTCCGGGGAGTCCCGGCGGAGCTCTCCCCCGCTGCCTGCCCCGCCGCATCCCCTGCGCCCTTGCCCGCATCCTGGCCCGCATCCTGGCCCGAAGCGGCAGGGGCGCCTGCCGCCGAAGGTGCCGGGCCGGCGTCGTCCGCCACCTCGAAGGAGACGATCGGCTTGCCCACCTCCACAACGGTGCCCGGCTGCTCGTGGAGTTCCTTGATAACCCCGGCAAACGGGGACGGAAGCTCCACCACCGCCTTGGCCGTCTCAACCTCGGCGATCACCTGGTTCAGCGAGACGGTATCGCCCACCCCCACTTTCCAGCTGAGGATCTCCGATTCGGTGAGGCCTTCGCCCAGGTCCGGCAGCCGGAATTCCTTGATCATGGTCGCGCTCATCCTTCCAGCCCGCTGAGGGAGTTCGGCCGGCCCAGGGCACGGTCTACGCCGTCCAGGATCCGGTCCAGGCCCGGCAGGTGGTGCATCTCAAGCTTTGAGTAAGGGTAGGGAATATCGAATCCGGTGACGCGGACTGGTGCCGCCTCCAGGTGGTAGAAGCACCGCTCGGTAATACTGGCAGCCACTTCCGCCCCCAGGCCGCCCGACTGTGCGGCCTCGTGGGTGATGACCAGGCGCCCGGTCCTGCGGACGGAGGCCACAACTGTTTCGTAGTCCACGGGTGCCAGCGAGCGCAGGTCGATGACCTCGATGGAAACTCCTTCATCGGCAGCGGCCGACGCGGCGTCCAGGGCCGTCTTGACCAGCGGACCGTAGGCCACCAGCGTGACATCGGTGCCTTGGGTGAGGACGCGCGCCTCGCCCATGGACATGGGCGAAGTGTGGTCAAGGGACTCGTCAACGTCGCCTTTGTCGTGGTACCGCCGCTTGGGCTCGAAATAGAGCACGGGGTCGTCGCAGGCGATGGCCTGCTGGATCACGGTGTACGCGTCCTGCGGGCTGGAAACGGTGACGACGCGCAGGCCGGACGTGTGCGTGAAATAGGCCTCCGGCGATTCGGAGTGGTGCTCGGGCGAGCCGATCCCGCCGCCGAACGGGACCCTGATGGTGATGGGCATCTTGACTGCCCCGCGGGTGCGGTAGTGGAGCTTGGCCACCTGGCTGACGATCTGGTCGAACGCCGGATAGATGAATCCGTCGAACTGGATCTCCACCACCGGGCGGTAGCCGCGGTAGGCGAGGCCAACGGCGGTGCCCACGATGGCCGATTCGGCCAGGGGCGTATCCACCACCCGGTGCGTGCCGAAGTCCTTCTGCAGTCCGTCGGTCACCCGGAACACGCCGCCGAGGGTGCCGATGTCCTCCCCCATGAGCACCACTTTGGGGTCGTTCTCCAGGGACTTCCGCAAGCCCGCGTTGATCGCGCGGGCAAAGGTCATCTGGGTCATCAGCGTGCACCTTCTTCTGCAACGGCTCCTGCGGGATCACCGAAGGTTGCCAGGTAACGGGCGTAGTGGTCCTGCTGCCGGTCCAGCCAGGAGTTGGGCGTGCTGTAGACGTTCCTGAAGACGTCGAGTGGCTCCGGGGCCGGCATGGTGGTGCAGCCCGCCCGCATCTCGCGTGCCACGGCGTCGGCCTTGTCCTTCACCTGCTGCTGCAGTTCCTCCGTCAGCAGGCCCTTCCGTTCGAGGAGCGCGGCGATGCGGGAGATCGGGTCCCTGGCGGCCCAGTCCTCGAGTTCGTTGGCGTCACGGTAGCGCGTCGGGTCATCCGCCGTGGTATGCGGGCCCATGCGGTAGCTGACGGCCTCGATGAACGTGGGGCCGCCGCCACGGCGGGCCCGGTCCAGGGCCACGCGGGTGGCAGCCATCACGGCCAGGACGTCGTTGCCGTCCACGCGCAGGCTGGGGATGCCGAACCCGGCAGCCCTGTCTGCCAGCTGGATGTGCGACTGGAGCCGGACAGGCTCCGAAATGGCCCAGTGGTTGTTGGTGCAGAAAAACACCACGGGCACCTGGAAGCTTGCCGCGAAGACCATGGCCTCGTTGACGTCGCCCTCGCTGGTGGCGCCGTCGCCAAAGTAGGTCACGGCCACGGAATCGGCGCCGTCATTCTGGATGCCCATTGCATAGCCGGTGGCGTGGAGGGTCTGGGCGCCGATGATGATCTGCGGGGTGGCCATGTTGATGGTGTAGGGATCCCAGCCCGAGGACGCAGTGCCGCGCCATACCCGGAGGATGTCCGTCAGGTCCACTCCCCGGCAGTAAGCCACCCCGTTCTCCCGGTAGCTGGAGAAGACAAAGTCGTCAGTGCGGAGCGCCCGGCCCGAACCGATCTGCGCGGCTTCCTGCCCCAGCAGCGGCGGCCAGAGCCCGAGTTCGCCCTGCCGCTGCAGGGCGGTTGCCTCGACGTCGATGCGCCGGATCACGGTCATGTCCTCGTAGAGGGAACACAACTGCTCGTCAGTGACGTCCCTGACCCAATAGTCGAACTCCGGGTGGCTGATCCGCTCACCGGACGGAGTAACCAGTTGGACCAAATCCCGCCCCTGTCCATGGGGGTGCCGGGCGCTGTCGGGGGCGGCTGGCCCGCCCTGGCCCGTTTCGTCTGTAGACACGATAGCCCGCAACCTTCTCACGTCGTTGACCCGCGGTTTTGGGACTTGTGGCCCCTTCGGCCGCCGGCCGCCCGGGCGCCGTTGCCCCGGATATTTGTGACCCTACTCACAATGCTCAGGAGGTACAACTACCGGCGCGATCCCTGAGCAAAATGCTCTGCGGGAGGGCACGGGACCGTGCTAGCGTTGCGCATTATGCAAGCCTTGGATGGCACCGACGCCCGCCTGCTCTCCGCCCTGGCCCAGGATGCCCGGCAAACGGTGGTGGCCCTGGCCCAGAAGCTGGGCCTCTCCCGGAACACCGTGCAGGCGCGGATGGCGCAGCTGGAGAAGAAACACGTCTTCCTGTCCTTCGAACGGCGCATCAATCCGGCGGCCCTGGGCTACCCGCTGATGGCCTTCATCTCCGTCCATGTCCAGCAGCAGCGGCTCGCCCTGCTGGCGAAGGAACTCGCAGACATTCCCGAGATCCTCGAAGGATATGGCCTGACCGGTTCGGCGGACCTGCTGCTGCGCGTGGTGGCGCTGGACGCCGAGGACCTGTTCAGGATCAACGGGAAAATCCTGGCGTGCGAAGGGGTGGACCGGACCGATACGGCGCTTGCCATGGGAGAACTTATTCCCTTCCGCGTCCAGCCCCTCCTTGAACGCGGCCCCGGACGCACCTAACAGCCGGCGCGCTTTCGCGGAACACACGACGCCGGGGCCGGGCTGGAGCACGACGGCGGCGCCGCACGCTATAGGCTGAATGCCAGTTAATCGGCGGCAGGCACAGCGCCCCGCCTCCAGGCGGTGCCATGCACCATTTTCCGGAAAGGCTCCACCTTGAGCACTCCCCAGGAACCGTTTCCGCCGGGCCGCGCCGGCGCCGCGTCCCCGCAGCCGGCACAGCCTTCCCGCTACGGGCAGGACCAGGGGTCCCCGTTTGGGCTCCCGGGGCAGCCCCCGCCGAAGAGCCGGCGGAAACTGTGGATCATCCTGGCGGGCGCCGGCGGCGTCCTGCTGCTGGTGGTCCTGGGCATCGTCATTCTGGTGAACGTGGTGGGCGGCGCCACCAACCAGGCCAGGGGCCTGGCTGACGGTTTCACCAAGCTGGTCCTCGCCGGGGACAGCTCCAGGGCCTACGACGAGTACCTTGACCCCGCCCTGCAGGAGCAGCTGTCCAAGGAGGCCTTCATTGAAGGCGTCAACAGCCTGGAGATGGATGAAACCTGCACGCCGGACTACAGCGACCTCAAGGTGGCCACCGAGAACGGCGTTAAGTCGGCGGATATCGCGGGCCTGATCACCTGCGACGGCAAAAACGTGGACCTTGCCTACCGTTTCGAGGGCACTGACGATCTCAAGATGACCAACATCAAGCTGCGGCCGGCAGCGTAGTCCCGGCCGGCACAACAAAGCCTCCGCGCCGGGGAACTGCTCCCCGGTGCGGAGGCTTTGTTGTTGCTGCCGTCAGGTCAGTGGTCGACGGCCTTTTCGGCACCCACCCCCGTAAGGGAGCGGACTTCCATTTCGGCCTGCTTGGCCGTGTCCTCCCGATTCTTGTCGAGCGTCGTTCCGAGCCAGCCCAGGAAGAAGGCGAGGGGGATGGACACGATGCCCGGGTTGCTCAGCGGGAAGAGTGCGAAGTTGGCGTCCTTGATCATGGATGTTGCTCCGCCGGAAACCACCGGCGAGAAGATGATCAGGATGATCGCGGAACCCAGGCCGCCGTACATGCTCCAGACTGCACCCTGGGTGGTGAACTTCCGCCAGAACAGGGAGTAGACGATCGTGGGCAGGTTGGCGGAGGCGGCGACGGCGAAGGCGAGCGCCACGAGGAACGCCACGTTCTGTCCGTTGGCAAGGATGCCGCCCAGGATGGCGAGAACGCCGATGACCACAACGGTGCGCCGGGCCACCTTCACCTCGGTGTCGGCGTCGGCCTTGCCCTTGGAAATGACGCTGGCGTAGATGTCATGGGCAAAGGAAGCGGCAGCCGTGATGGTCAGGCCGGCCACAACGGCCAGGATGGTGGCGAAGGCCACAGCTGAGATGAAGCCCAGCAGAAGCGGCCCGCCCAGGTAGAAGGCCAGCAGCGGGGCGGCCGAGTTCACGCCGCCCGGTGCGCCCTTGATGGTCTCGGCACCAACCAGGGCAGCTGCACCGTAACCAAGCACCAGGGTGAAGAGGTAGAACAGGCCGATCAGCCAGATTGACCACACCACGGACTTGCGGGCTTCCTTGGCCGTGGGGACCGTGTAGAAGCGCATGAGTACGTGAGGCAGCGCTGCCGTGCCCAGGACCAGTGCGAGGCCGAGTGACATGAAGTCGATCTTCGAGGTTTCCGTCTTGCCGTACTGCAGGCCGGGATTCAGCACAGCCGGGTTGTTGGCCGTTTCCACTGCGGCGCCCAAGAGGCTGGAGAGGTTGAAGCCGTAGATGGCCAGGACCCAAATGGTCATGACGGCTGCGCCTGCGATGAGCAGGATCGCCTTGATGATCTGCACCCAGGTTGTGCCCTTCATGCCGCCGATCAGGACGTACATGATCATCAGGGCGCCGACGACGATGATTACCAGGGCCTGTCCGCCCCAGTCGCTGATGCCAAGGAGCAGGGAGATCAGGCTGCCTGCTCCTGCCATCTGGGCCAGGAGGTAGAAGAAGCAGACTGCGAGGGTGGAGATGGCGGCGGCGATGCGGACGGGCCGCTGCTTCAGCCGGAACGACAGCACATCGGCCATGGTGAACTTGCCGGTGTTGCGCAGGAGCTCGGCCACGAGCAGGAGCGCGACGAGCCAGGCCACAAGGAAGCCGATGGAGTACATGAAGCCGTCATAGCCGTTGATGGCGATGGCGCCGGTGATGCCCAGGAAGGAGGCTGCGGAGAGGTAGTCGCCGGCGATGGCGGTTCCGTTTTGCGAGCCGGTGAAGGAGCGGCCGGCGGCGTAGTAGTCCGCGGCGGTTTTGTTGTTCCGGCTGGCGCGCAGCACGATCACCATGGTCACGGCCACGAAGATGCCGAAGATTCCCATGTTGAGCAGCGTGGTGTCCTTGAGGGCGGCCACGTCCACCGCTGCGGCGATGCCGATCATTTGTTAACTCCGCTCACTCGGTTGCCGTGCTTGTCGAATTCGTGACCCTCGATCTCGTCCCGGATCTCCTTCGCGATGGGGTCCAGCCGCCGGTTGGAGTAGCTGACGTACCAGCCAGTGATGGCGAACGTGGACACGAACTGGAGCAGGCCAAGGATCAGGCCCACGTTGATGTTGCCCCAGACCTTGGTGGACATGAATTCCACGGCGTAGTCGGCGAGCAGGACGTATGCGAAGTACCACAGCAGGAATGCGACTGCCATGGGAAAGACAAAGCTGCGGTGACGCTTGCGCAGTTCCTTGAACTGCTCCGTCGACTGGACCTGCTCGAAGTCCACGGACGCCGCTGCGTCCGGAGTGTGGGCATCGTTACCCATCGTTCCTCCTCGTTGAGACTTGCCTGAACACACCCAACGGCAGGCCCGGAAGACGGGATACCGCAAATGTGACTGCAATCACTCTGCGGGCTGCATCCCGCCAGTTCCAGAGCCTGCAGGCCTGCGGGCGCTCAACGGTCGGGATGCTGCGACAAACGGCACCCGCGGCTACGCTGGGCACCATGCCGGACTCCCCCCTCCTGACCGCCGCGGCCGTGGCAGTCATCGCCATGGCCATCGCCGTCGTCGTCGGCGTGGGGCTCAAGGTGCTCAGGTCCTTCCGCGACCTGGGCACGGATGCGGAACGCGCCACCTACCACACCCTGCATGCCGCTTCCCAGGCGGGCCAACACCTGCGCCGTGGCCTCAACCCCGCCGGCGCTGCCAAGGCCAGCCGCCAGCTGCGCACCCTGCTGGGCTGTGACGCCCTGGCCATCATGGACACCTCCGGTGTGCTGGCGTGGGACGGTACCGGCGAGGACCTGAAGCCGCGCATGATGGACCTTGCTGCCGGCGTCCTGGCCAGCGGCCGCACGGCCGTCCTTCCCGCCGGGGACGCCGGCGCCGCGACGGAGGCCACCGGCGGTCCGCTCGCCGCCGTGATCGCACCGGTGCGTGCCGGCACCCGGGTGGTGGGCGCCGTCGCCGCCTTCGCTCCCTCCGCCGGCGCGGGACTGGTCAGGGCCACCAGCGAAGTGGCGGACTGGGTGGCCGTGCAGGTGGAACTCGCGGAGCTGGACGCCTCCCGCACCCAGCTGATGGAGGCCGAGGTGCGGGCCCTGCGCGCGCAGATCAGCCCGCATTTCATCTACAACTCGCTCAATGCCATCGCATCCTTCATCAACACCGACCCCGCCCGCGCCCGGGAGCTGGTGGTTGAGTTCGCCGACTTCACCCGGTATTCGTTCCGGCGGCACGGGGACTTCACCACCCTGGCTGAGGAACTTCGCTGCATCGACCGGTACCTGCTGCTGGAACGGGCGCGGTTCGGCGAGCGCGTCCAGGTGAGCCTGAGGGTAGCTCCGGAAGTGCTCAGCACCGTGATCCCGTTCCTGAGCCTGCAGCCGCTGGTGGAGAACGCGGTCCGGCACGGGCTCGAGGCCAAGGAGGGGCCGGGACACATCAGCATCACCGCCAACGACGCCGGCGCGTTCGCGGAGGTGACCATCGAGGACGACGGCGTGGGCATGGATCCGGAGCAGCTGCAGTCCATGCTGGCCGGGCACACGGACGGCGAGCATGTGGGCCTGCGCAACGTCGATGCCCGCCTCCGCCAGGTTTACGGCAACGACCACGGGCTGGTCATCGAGACCGCGCCCGGGGAAGGAACCCTGATCACCATGCGGGTCCCCAAGTCCCAGCCCCGGCACGATGCATGACCCCGCCCGGACCGCACAGCGTACCGCCGGCGCCTTGCCCCTGCTCCGGAAAGCTACCCTAGGAGCATGATTAACGTCCTCGTCGTTGATGATGAGCTGCCTGCCGTAGAGGAACTGGCCTTCCTGCTGGGCAAGGACGAGCGCGTGGGCAAAATCCTCCGGGCAACCTCCGGCAGCGATGCGCTCAAAGCGCTCGCCTCCGCCCCTGTTGACGCCGTCTTCCTGGACATCCACATGCCGGCGGTGTCCGGCCTGGACATTGCCCGCGCCATCGCCGGGAGCAGCCGGCCGCCGGCCGTCGTGTTCGTGACGGCGGACGAGGACCACGCACTGGACGCCTTCGAGCTTGCGGCAGTGGACTACCTGCTCAAGCCCGTGCGGGCGGAACGCCTTTCACGCTGCGTGGGGCGCATCAGTGAACTTCGCGACGGCGGCGCCGCCCCGGAGATGATCACGGTGGACCAGGGCGGGACCACCAGGATGATCAGGCGCGACGACGTGACGTACGTCCAGGCGCAGGGAGACTACGCAAGGCTCCACACCGCCGAAGCCAGCTACCTGATCAGGGTCCCGCTTGCCGACCTTGAGCAGCAGTGGGCGGATGCAGGCTTCATCCGGACGCACCGGTCCTACCTGGTGGCCCTCAAGCACGTGACCTCGATGAAGCTCGCCGCGGACGGTCCCAGCGTCACGGTGGCGGGCGCTGGCCTTCCCATCAGCAGGCGGCACCTGCCCACGGTCCGGGAAAAGCTTGAGGCCACCCGGATCAGGCCCATTACATGACCAGGGTGCGGGTCACGGCTCCGCGGACTGCGGCTCGTCCGGCCAAGGAGACGAGGGAAGCGGCGCAGGACTCGGAAGTGGGCCAGGTGTTCGTCAGGTCCCTGATCAGGTCCCAGCTGCGGCTGGCCCTGGTGGTGGCCGCGGGTTTCCTGCTGATCCTTTGCGCTTTCCCCCTGCTGCTCGCAGCAGTCCCCGGCCTGGCGGAAACCCGGGTGGCGGGCATTCCGTTCGCCTGGCTGCTGCTGGGAGCGGGCATCTATCCGGTCATCGGGCTCAGTGCGTGGCTGTACATCCGGACGGCGGCGCGCAACGAGGCCCGCTACCGGGACCTGGCCGAGGACCGGTGAGGGCACCGTGAACCCCGGCGTGGCGCTGGCTGCCCTGGTAGGGGTGTCCGTGGCCACCGCGGTCATCGGGTTTTACGGCCTGCGGATTTCACGGACCACGGGTGACTTCTATGTCGCCTCCCGGACGGTCCGGCCGTGGTGGAACGCCTCGGCCATCGGCGGCGAGTACCTTTCCGCCGCCAGCTTCCTGGGTGTTGCCGGCCTGATCCTGCTGTCCGGCACGGATGCGCTGTGGTTTCCGGTGGGCTACACGGCCGGATACCTGATGCTGCTGCTCTTCGTGGCCGCGCCGCTGCGGCGGTCCGGGGCGTACACCATCCCGGACTTCACCGAGGCCAGGCTTGACTCCCTGCCGGTCCGCAAGGTGACCAGCCTGGTGGTGGTGCTGGTGGGCTGGCTGTACATCGTGCCCCAGCTCCATGGTGCTGCCCTCACCATCCGCATCACCACAGGCCTGCCGTCCTGGGTGGGATCGGTGGCGGTGGTGATCGTTGTGTGCCTCACCGTGGTGGCGGGCGGCATGCGCTCCATCACGTTCGTCCAGGCGTTCCAGTACTGGCTGAAACTCACCGCTCTGGCTGTGCCCATCCTGTTCATCATCTTGGTCCTTGCAGGCAGCGGGACTCCCGCGCTCGCGCCGCCGTCGGTCAATCCCACCGGCGCGCCGCCTGCCGGCCTCTACCAGAACGTCTCGCTCCTGGTGGCCCTGCTGTTCGGAACCCTCGGCCTGCCGCACGTCCTGGTGCGCTTCTACACCAACCCGGACGGGCAGTCCGCCCGCCGCACCACGCTGATCGTCCTGGGCCTGCTGTCCGTGTTTTACCTGTTCCCTACCGCGTACGGGCTGGTGGGACGCATGTTCGCTCCCGGCCTGGCGACCGCGGGGCAGGCGGACGCCATGGTGCTGCTGCTCCCGGGAGAGCTGGTGGGCGGAACGGCAGGCGACCTGTTGTCAGCGCTGGTGGTGGCGGGAGCCTTCGCTGCGTTTCTGTCCACCACGTCGGGCCTGGTGGTTTCGCTGGCCGGCGTTATCAGCCAGGACGTCCTGGGCGCGGGCGTGGGCAGCTTCCGGCTGGCAGCCGTCATTTCCGCCGTGGTGCCGCTGGGCTTCGCCTTCATAACCGACTCGTTCGCCCTCGCCGGGAGTGTGGGGCTGGTGTTCGCGTTCACAGCGTCAACAGTCTGCCCGGTGCTGCTGCTGGGCATCTGGTGGCGCGGTCTGACTGACGCCGGCGCCATCGCCGGCATGCTGACCGGCGGGGTGCTGTGCGGCGGGGCGATGATCGCAGGAGCGCTGGCCGGGGCCGCCAGCACGCCGGGCTGGCTGGCCCAGCCGGCGGCGTGGACGGTTCCCGCAGCCTTTGCGGTGATGGTCATCGTGTCCCGCGCAACGTCGCAGCGGATTCCGAAGACGATGTCGAAGGTGATGACCCGGCTGCACACGCCCGAACGGCCGCTGGCCACCGAACGCTGAGGCGGGGCCAGCAGGATCAGTCGATGGCAGCCATGAGCTCGACGACCCGGTCCAGGAAGGCGTCCACCTGGGCTTCCTCGTACCCTTCATGGCCTACGGCGGGGCGGAAGACCGCCCGGCGGACGCTGTCCACGCTGAGCGGCTTGTCCTGCTCAAGGTAGGCGATGAGCTCACGGCACAGCCGGTCGACGTCGGCCGTGTTGTAGCTGCGGGCCTTCTTCCTGGCGGGGCGGCGGAAGCGGTCGCCGTCCGGCCGGTGCAGGCGGCCGCGCAGGATGCCCGAGAGGTGACCGATCTCGCGCAGCCAGGCTTCCTCGCCACTGGCAGCGATCAGCTCATCACGTTCCCGGCGGGCGAAGGCATCCTCCAGCCGGTCCAGGGCTGCGTCCACGATGGCGGCGGAATATCCGCCTTTGACGGGATCGAAGGAGACAGCCCGCACGTCCGCGCTGTTGATGGGCTGCGGCGCTGACTCCGGGTTCTCCAGCGATACGCGCGCCTGCTGCAGGAACTGGTCCACCTGTTTGGCGTTGTAGCCGTACTCGCCGCGCTGGACGCGCTCAAAGGACGCAGGGATCTGCCGATGAATGTCCAATGCCACTATGTTTCCTTCGATGCTCTTCAGCTGTCGTGCTTCTGCACCAGCTTATTTGTGCCGGGGGTTCTCTGCAGGTCCGACTCTGCAGGTCCGGCAGGGTTTGTGTCAGGCGCCGGACACCAGTCCGTACAGGATGAACGCGGCCGGGGACGCGAACACGATGGAGTCGAGCCTGTCCATGACTCCCCCGTGTCCGGGCAGGATGCTGCTCATGTCCTTGATGCCCAGTTCGCGCTTGACCATGGATTCCGCCAGGTCGCCCGCCGTGGAAGCCGCCACCAGGCCGACCGCCAGTACGACGCCCACCCACCAGGGCTGGTCCAGCACAAAGAGGCAGGCCAGGATTCCAATGAGCATAGCCCCGCCGATGGAGCCGGCGAATCCTTCCCAGGACTTCTTGGGACTGATTTTGGGCGCCATGGGGTGCTTGCCCAGGGACGCGCCCACCAGGTATCCGAAGGTGTCGTTGGAGACCACCAGCAGGAGCATCACGGCCACCTGCCAGGCGCCGTGGGGAACCGTCCCGCCCGGCCAGAGGCCCAGCGGCGTTGCACCGCCGGCGGCGTGCAGCGGCAGGACGGCGAAGCTGATGAAGAACGGTACCCAGCCGAGCGTGAAAACTCCGGCGAAGATGCTGTTGGCCGAACCTGCCGCGCTTTCGATGGACCGCCACAACAGCACGGCCACCGAGCTCAGCAGCATGGCGAACAGGAGGCTCTCAATGCCCCCGAGGTAGGCGGCGAAAGGCATGGCCACCGTACCGGTCATGACCGGGATGATGGGCATCCTGGTGCCGTTGGCCTCCAGGGCGCGGTAGATTTCCCACACGCCGAAAATGGCGAAGGTGGTGGTGACCGCTACGAAGGCAAGCGGGAGCAGCAGCAGTCCGCCGAGTACGGCGAAGAGCATTGCCAGGCCCACCACGACGGCGGCAGGGAGGTTCCTCCCTGCCTTCGGCGTCGGGTTGCTCCTGGGCTGCTTCCCCCGTATGCGCGCCCTGGGTGCGGGGGCCTGATCTGCCTGGCCCATCAGACTTCGAGCAGCTCTGCTTCCTTGCGCTTGAGCAGCTCATCGATGCCGTCCACATGCGCCTTGGTGAGGCTGTCCAGTTCCTTTTCGGCCCGGGTGCCTTCGTCTTCGCCGGCTTCGCCGTCCTTGACCAGGCGGTCCAGGGTTTCCTTGGCCTTGCGGCGGATGTTGCGGATGGAGACCTTGGCGTCCTCGCCCTTGGTCTTGACGATCTTGACGTACTCCTTGCGGCGTTCCTTGGTCAGCTCGGGGATGGTGATCCGGATGACGTTGCCGTCGTTGGACGGGTTCGCGCCAACCTCGGAATCACTGAGCGCACGCTCGATGTCCCGCAGCGCCGTCTTGTCAAAGGGCGTGATGAGGATGGTGCGGGCGTCCGGAATGGCGAACGAGGCGAGCTGCTGCAGCGGGGTGGGTGAGCCGTAGTACTCCACGAGGACCTTGTTGTACAGGCCCGGGTTGGCACGCCCGGTGCGGACGGAAGCGAAGTCTTCCTTGGCTACCTCTACGGCCTTGTCCATCTTTTCTTCGGCTTCGAGCAAGGTTTCTTCGATCACGGTCTCTCCTCAGATTCTGGTGCAGTCCGGGGCGCCGGGTCCATGCACAATCGTGGTTCTTTGATGCCGGCCCGCCCCCGCCCGCAGGGGCAGGGACGGAACAGTCCTGAAATCATCCTAGCCGCAGCTAGGCGGTGACCAGCGTGCCCAGCTTTTCGCCGAGGATGGCCCTGGTGACGTTGCCTTCGCCTTCCATGCCGAAGACCACCATGGAAAGGTCATTGTCCTTGCACATGGTCATGGCCGTCTGGTCCATGACCCGGATGTCGCGGCGGAGGGCGTCGTCGTAGCTGAGGGTTTCCAGCCGCTCGGCGGTGGGGTCCTTCTTGGGGTCGGCGGTGTAGACGGCGTCCACGCCGCTCTTGGCCATCAGGACCACATCGGCGTGGACCTCGAGGGCCCGCTGGGCGGCGACGGTGTCGGTGGAGAAGTACGGAAGGCCCGCACCCGCGCCGAAGATGACCACGCGGCCCTTTTCCATGTGGCGGATGGCGCGGCGGGGAATGTAGGCCTCGGCGACCTGGCCCATGGTGATGGCGCTCTGGACCCGGGTTTCGACGCCGGCCTGTTCCAGGAAGTCCTGCAGGGCAAGGCAGTTCATCACGGTGCCGAGCATGCCCATGTAGTCCGCGCGGGACCGGTCCATGCCGCTCTGGGAAAGCTCCGCACCGCGGAAGAAGTTGCCGCCGCCGACGACAATGGCCACCTCCACCTGGGGAACGGCCGCGGCGATCTGCTTTGCGACGTCGCGGACGGTCTCGGGGTCAACGCCCAGCTTTCCGCCGCCGAAGACTTCACCTGAGAGCTTCAAGAGGACCCGGCGTCGGCTTTTCTCTGGCTGGATTACAGTGTTGACGGCTTCCATGATGCCTTCCCGTTGGTGGACTCTAAAAAGGTTATCCTGCTGCGCGGCCAAAGGCCCTATGCGGGCTGTCCCGCACGGGGCCTTCCCCCGCGCATGCAAAAGGGGCGGCCACCGAAGTGGCCACCCCCTTGCAGTTTCGGCTAGGAGCCGACGCGGAAACGCGTGAACGCGGTTCCCTTGACACCGGCCTCTGCGAGGACCTGCGCCACGGACTTCTTTGCGTCCTTCGCGAATGCCTGGTCAACCAGGACCTCACCCTTGTAGAAGCCGGTAACGCGGCCTTCCACGATCTTGGTGAGCGCGGCCTCGGGCTTGCCCTCAGCCTTGGCGGTCTCTTCGGCGATGCGGCGCTCGGACTCGACCAGGTCGGACGGGACGTCCTCGCGGGTCAGGTAGTTCGGAGCCATGGCAGCGATGTGGACTGCGACGTCGTGTGCTGCGGTTGCAGCGGCTTCGCCTTCGCCGTCAACAGCGAACAGCACGCCAACCTGGGCCGGGAGGTCCTTGGAGGTCTTGTGCAGGTAAGCGTCGACCGTTGCGCCCTCGATGCGGGAGATGCGGCGGACAACAACCTTCTCGCCCAGGACTGCGCCTTCTTCGACGACAACCTCGGAGAGGGGCTTGCCGTCAACATCGGTGGCGAGCAGGGTCTCGAGGTCGGAAGCGCCGGACTCGACAGCGACGGCCAGGACCTTGTCGGCCAGCTGGATGAACTTGTCAGCCTTGGCCACGAAGTCGGTCTCGCAGTTGACCTCGATCATGACGCCGACGCCGTTGCTGACCTTGGCAGCCACCAGGCCCTCGGCGGTGGAACGGCCTTCACGCTTGGTAGCGCCCTTGAGGCCCTTAATGCGGATGATTTCGATGGCCTTCTCGGCGTCACCGTTGGCTTCGTCAAGAGCCTTCTTGACGTCCATCATGCCGGCGCCGGTGCGCTCGCGCAGGGCCTTGATGTCCGCGGCAGTGTAGTTCGCCATGTGAACCCCTCTGTCTAGAAAATGTGTGGTGGTGTACGGACTGACAGGACGGCAGCCCACGGGTGGGCCGCCATCCTGTCAGCAGCTCCGGCGCTGCAGGCAGCGCCGGAAAATCCGGATGTACTTGTGTTACTTGGCGTCTTCGGCGGGAGCCTCGGCAGCGGCCGGAGCTTCCTCGGCAGCCGGAGCAGCAGCCTCTTCAGCGGCCGGAGCGGCAGCTTCTTCAGCCTTGCTGCCTTCGAGGAGCTCGCGCTCCCACTCAGCCAGGGGCTCTTCCGGAGCTTCGGCAGCACCGGTGCCGCGGTTGTTGCGGGCGATGAGGCCCTCGGCAACGGCGTCGGCAACAACGCGGGTGAGGAGGTTCACGGAGCGGATGGCGTCGTCGTTGCCCGGGATCGGGAAGTCGACTTCGTCGGGATCGCAGTTGGTGTCCAGGATGGCAACAACGGGGATGTTCAGCTTCTTGGCCTCGTCAACGGCGAGGTGTTCCTTCTTGGTGTCCACGATCCAGAGCACGGACGGTGCCTTGGTCAGGTTGCGGATACCGCCGAGGTTGGACTCCAGCTTGGTGAGTTCGCGCTTGAGGAGCAGCAGCTCCTTCTTGGTGTACGCGGAACCGGCAACGTCGTCGAAGTCGATCTCTTCGAGTTCCTTCATGCGCTGGATGCGCTTGGCGACCGTCTGGAAGTTGGTCAGCATACCGCCGAGCCAACGCTGGTTGACGTAGGGCTGGCCAACGCGGGTTGCCTGCTCGGCAATCGCTTCCTGGGCCTGCTTCTTGGTGCCGACGAACAGGACGGTGCCGCCGTGGGCAACGGTGGCCTTCACGAATTCGTAGGCGCGGTCGATGTAGGACAGCGACTGCTGAAGGTCGATGATGTAGATGCCGTTGCGCTCGGTGAAGATGAAGCGCTTCATCTTCGGGTTCCAACGGCGGGTCTGGTGTCCAAAGTGGACGCCGCTGTCAAGCAGCTGGCGCATGGTTACGACGGGCATGCCGACGCTCCTTCCGGCAGGTCATTCATGAGAGAGCCCGAAGGCTTCTTACCCTGCCAATAGTTGACGGTTGATTAGCGTGGCCCAGGCTGGGCCGTGCTCCTGGCATCCACCATGCTTCCCATCAGGACGATGGTCCTGACCGCAGGAGGCCTGATCCCCCATCGGCGAGGCCGGAGCGTCGCTTGCTGAAGGGCTGGATGCGCGTAGTCAGCTGTTGCTCCCCCACACTCCTGAATGAGATGTGCCGACGCATTCCGGACACGGGCATATACCGTTGGAAAAACCGCTGGGATATCCGCCGGACCGAAAGCATTGAGGGCGCAGCAAACTGCTCCACCAAGTGTACTACAGGCACCTTAGGCAGGAGGACACCGGCGAGGACGGTAGGGACATCGGCATGGAGCTTGTCCACATAGCCAGGATGGGCACTCCCGCAGTCTTTTAACCAGGAGCATTCTGGTGGCATGACACCACCGTTGCGGCTCGCGGCCCTCCTCCTGCTGCCGGCTTCGCTGGCCCCGGCAGGCGAGCCACTGGCATTCGGGCCGGCCTATTCCATCCAGCAGGCGGGGCAACCCCTGCCGGACGCCAGTTCCCCGGCGGTGGCCGTGCCCTCGTGGCAATGGCCGCTTGCCCCGCGCCCGCAGGTGCTGCGGCATTTCGATCCCCCGCCCAAGCCTTGGCTGAGCGGGCACCGGGGCGTTGATGTGGGAGCAACGGCCGACGGCGCACCGGTCACCTCCCCGGCGGCCGGTACCGTCAGCTTCGTGGGCGTGGTGGTGGACCGGCCGGTGATCACGATCGACCACGGGGACGGGCTGCGGAGCAGCTTCGAACCGGTAGACAGCACCCTGGCCGCCGGCGCCCCAGTGGCGAAGGGCCAGGTTATCGGTACGGTTCGTCCCGGGCATTGCACGGGCGCGCCCTGTGTCCACTGGGGCGTCCGGCGCGGGGATGACTATGTGGATCCGCTGCAGTTCGTGATGGACCTGAGGCCATCGGTCCTGCTGCCGCTGGACAGGTAGGCAGCAGCGGGCCGGACGGCTCCTGCCATGGACGCTAGACGATGGCAGAGATCCCGGTGATGGCCCTGCCGGTCACCAGCGTGTTGATCTCGTGCGTTCCCTCATAGGAGTAGATGGCTTCTGCATCGGCAAAGATCTTGGCCATCTCAAAGTCCGTCACAATGCCGTTGCCGCCGAGCAGGCTCCTGCCGATCGCCACGCTCTCACGCATCCGCGCGGTGGTGAACGCCTTGGCCAGGGCGGACTGCTCATCCTTGGCCTCGCCGGCGTCCTCCAGCTGGGAGAGCCGGACCATCATGCCCATGGAGCTGACCGCATTGCCCAGGATCTGGACCAGCTGGCTTTGTACCAGCTGGAAGGATGCCAGCGGCCGGCCGAACTGGTGGCGCTCCACAGCATAGCGCCGGGCCACGTCGAACGCAGCCAGCTGCTGGCCGACTGCCTGCCAGGCGACACCGAGCCGGGTGACCTTCAGGACCTTGTTGACGTCGCGGAAGCTGTTGGCGTTGGCAAGCTTGTTGAAGTCCGGCACCACCACGTTGTCCAGGCTGATGTCGGCGTTCTGGACGGTGCGGAGCGCAATTTTGTTCTCGATTTTACTGGCGCTGAAGCCGTCGAGTGAGGTGTCCACCAGGAAGCCCTTGACCTTGTCATCGGCGAGGTCGCGGGCGTAGACCACCACCCAGTCGGAGAAGGTTGCATTTCCGATCCAGCGCTTTTCGCCATTGAGGATCCAGGAGTCCCCTTCCCTGCGCGCCGTGGTGCGGGTTCCGCCCGCCACGTCCGATCCGCCAAGCGGCTCAGTCAGCCCAAAAGCCCCGATCTTCTTCATGCTGTAGATGTCCGGAAGCCAGGCATCCTTCTGCTCCTGCGAAGCCAGCGCTTCGATGGACCCGGTGAACAGCCCGTCGTGAACCCCCATGAAGGTGGCGATGGAAGCATCCGCACGGGTCAACTCAGCGTGGACAAGGCCGGCAAACAGGTTCGAGTGGCCCTGCCGGCGCACTGGGCTGACGAGGTCGATGCCGGCGAGCTTCGGGATGAGGTCCATGGGGAACTCCCCCCGGTTCCAGAAGTCCACGGCGATGGGCCGCACTTCACGGGCCAGGAATTCCCTGACCTCGGCCAGCCGGTCCCGCTCCTTGTCGCTCAGCAGCTGTTCGAAGGCGTAGAAGTCGCCGTCGGCGTAGGGAAGGTCGTTGAGGTCGGCAGCGGTAGTGGACATGATTACCTCACAATGATCAGCGGTGACCGGGGCTCGCCAGGAAGGAGCGCCGTAAGTTACTGCTCAGTAACATACCGCAGATCGAAGGCTTAAGAAAGGAAACCGCGGCCGGCAGGTATGACGGCCGCGGTTTCCGCGTTGGGGGGGGGTAGGGCTACTCGGACTTGAACCGAGGACCTTAGGATTATGAGTCCCGCGCTCTAACCAGCTGAGCTATAGCCCCTTATGCCCGGAACCTCCGGCGATTGGTACGCGGTGGCAGGGCAAAATTACTCTAGCAAACCCGGGAAAGCGTTCAGACCACCTTGTCCTCGAAGCGGGCTCCACGGTAAAGGTCCTCGAAGGTCTGCAGCGTGCCCTCGATGCTGTGGGGTTCCACCATCTGCCGGCTGGCCTGGCCCATGGCTTCACGCTGGTCGGCAGGCAGTTCCAGGACCATGGTGATCTTCTTGGCGAGGTCGTCGCTGTCGTTCGGCGTGAACAGGTAGCCGTTTTCGCCGTCGCGCACCAGATGCGGCAGGGCCATGGCGTCCGCCAGCACCACGGGAGTGGAGGCAGACATCGCCTCGAGCGTGACCAGCGACTGCAGCTCCGCTGTTCCGGGCATGCAGAACAGGTCGGCCTGGATGTAGGCCCGGCGCAGTTCCTCGTCACTCGCGAGGCCCAGGAACTTTACCCGGTCCGTCATGTGCAGCCGGCGGACCAGCTCCTCCAGGGAGGAGCGCACCTCGCCGCCGCCGACGATTTCCAGGTGGACGTTGAGTTCCGGCGGAGTCTTGCTGACGGCTTCGATGAGCACATCCACGTGCTTCTCCTCGGCCAGCCGCCCGGCAAACATCACGGTGGGGTACGGGTGGGGTTCGATCTGCTCGCCTGGCTGGAGTTCGTAGGCGGCGGAGTCAATACCGTTGGACAGCGGCAGCACCTTGCGCAGGAAGGCATGCTGGTGCATGGCCTTGGCCGCGAGCGGGGTGGGCGTGGTGACCACGTCCGCCTTGCCCATGACCTTGCCCATGTCCTTCCACGAGATCCGGCCGATAATGTCCTTGAACCACTGCGGAAACGGCAGGAACGGGTTGAGGTTCTCCGGCATGAAGTGGTTGGTGGCCACAATCCGGACGCCGCGTTTCACGGCCTCGTACAGGACATGTTCGCCGATCATGTAGTGGCTCTGGATGTGGACCACATCGGGTTTCACCCGGTCGAAGAGGAGGCTGATCTCCTTCTTGATCTCCCAGGGAAGGCAGATCCGGAAGTACTCGTGCGTGGGGACGCCGTGGGAACGCAGCCGGTGGACCGTCCCCTCGGGCCGAAACTCCGTGAAGCTCTTTCCGTTGTCCGCCCGGCAGGCCAGCACATGGACGTTGTGCCCGCGGCCGGTCATTCCCTTGGCCAGGCGGTAGCCGAACTGTGCTGCTCCGTTGATGTGGGGCGGGTAGGTGTCTGCAGCGATCAGGATGGTCAGGGGACGCTGGTCTGCGGGCGTGGTCACGTGGAGAGCTCCTGATGGTCACGGTGCGCACAGCATGGACTGGCAGCACAGTTGGCCGTTGGCGCGATGGCGCCTGGCCTCGTGGTGAATCTTGCTTGCGTAAATAACGGGCGGGATCTGGTGGTCAGTGGCTAGCGGCTCGCCCGTCCCACGGCCTTCCGCGCGTCCTTCTTGCGCTTCGTGACCTCGGGATGGTGCCTGGAAAGGGCGATCACCCCAACGATAGCAAGGGAGGCAGCCGTTCCCATGGCAATGGCCATCACGGCGTGGACATCCGGCCGCAGTTCGCCGAGGATCACAATGCCGATGGCTATTCCCACCAGGGGATCAATGACGGTCAGTCCCGCGATCACCAGGTCCGGCGGACCCGACGAGTAGGCGCTCTGGACAAACCACGACCCCAGCCCGCCCGCGGCGACAAGGGCCACCACCGAATACCACTGCACGTTCAGCAGGAACAGCCCGTTCGGATCGAGCAGGTGCTTGCCGATGATCCGGGTCAGGACGGCCACGAACCCGAAGAGGACCCCGGCGCCGAGGATATAGACGAAGGCGTTGATCCTGTGCCTGAACATCACGGCCAGGGTGCCGAAGAGTCCGACGGCGAGGGCCAGCAGCAGCACGATGGTGACCTCGTCGGCGAGGGTTACGTCGTGGTTTTCCTGCGTGACGTTGACCGCCAGGAGGACGAAGAGCGCAGAGCCCGTCACGCAGGCCGCGATGGCCACCACGGTTGCCCGGTTGATGGTGAGGTCCTGGTCCTTGGCATTGATGATGGTGGTGATCACCAGGGCGATCGCGCCAATGGGCTGGACAACAGTGAGCGGTGCGGACACGAGCGCCACGGCGTTCATGGCCATGCCGGCACACAGGAGCAGGAGGCCGAACACCCAGCGGGGGTTTCGAAGCAGGCGCAGGAAGCCGTTGGAGCTCAGGGCCAGGCCGCCCGTGTCGGCCTTGACGGCGCTCCCCTGGCGCTGCGCACCAAGGGCCAGGCAAAACGCACCAAGCAGCGCAAGCCCAACTGCCAGCCATACCATCAGGCGGTCCCGTCGTCGTGGTGCGCCTGCATTCTGCCCTTTCGCAGGATGGCCCAGAAGTAGTGGTAGGCCGCGATCCAGTGGCCGACCAACCCGAAGCCCAGGACTATCCATGCGGCGACGAACAACTCAGTGGAGAATCCTGTATCCAGCCGTGAGAGGACCAGCATGGGGGTCCCCAGCAGCAGCAGGCCGGTGCGCACCTTGCCAATCACGCTCACGGGAAGGTCGGGGTGGCCACGGAAGAAAAACAGCGTCATGGTCAGCAGGACGGCGTCCGGTACCACCAGGGCAGCCAGGTAGAGCCAATGGACGACGCCGGCAATTACCAGCGTGACAGCGACCGCTATCAGCGCCAGCCGGTCGGCGATCGGGTCCAGGACCCTGCCAAGCTTCGAGGCCTGGTCGAAGCGGCGGGCAATGTAGCCGTCAACCCAGTCGGTGCTGGCCATGACGGCGAGGACCACAACGGCGGCACCGTACTCCTTCTGGGCCAGGACAAGCCAGATGAAGAGCGGCACCCCCATGAAGCGCACCACGGTCAGCAGGTTGGGGATGGTGAACACGAGGTCGTGGTCCACCTGGGGGCGTCCGGGACGGGAGCCGGCACCAATGAACTTCACCCCGTCCCCCTTCCTTTCTGCTGCCCCTGCGAGCGTTATTGCCGTTCCCTGAACTTCTGCGGGCTGCCGAAGAGCCTGCCCGATCCGGGTGCTAGTACGTCCGGAGGAGTTTGCGCACCAGGACCAGGAAGACGGTTCCAGCGGCGATGAAGGCGGCCAGCGGCTTCCAGCGCTGTTCCAGGTCCGCGGATCCGGACAACGCCGCGAATTTCCGTCCGGCAATGTCCCTGCCGTGGCCGGCCAGGGCCTGGCCTTCGCGCAGTTTGTCCTGGGCTGTTGCCAGCAGGTACCTGCCCTGGGGCGCGACGTCCAGCTCGGTGCCGAGTTCGTCGCGCACTTCGGTGAGGTGGTGGCGGCGCTGGCTGAGCCGGCGCACCAGCTCCGGTTCGGAGGCGTGCGGGAATTCCTTCTCGTGTTCGGCGGCCTTGGCTGCCTTCTCCGCCTTGGCCTTTGCAGCCGCTTCATCCTTTGCCGCCTTCGCCGCCTTGGCTTCGGGGCTCTGCGGGTCAAGGACAGCCGGGTTGAACGCGGAGCCTTCTTTGACCACGCCGATATCGTGCTTGATGCCGCGGATGGTCTCTTCCGGCACGAGCGGCATGGCCTTCTTGAACTTCCGGACGCCAATCAGGCCGCCGATCAGGGCTATCAGCAGGAACGCCGCGGACACCAGGAGTGCGGCCAGCCAGGCCGGCATGATGGTGGCCAGTCCCATGATGGCTGCCACGATGAGGCCCACCACCAGGAAAAGGAGGAAAACAAGGGCGACGGCGAAAAAGGCAGCGGCGACTCCGACCTGGATTCCCTTGCGCTTAAGCTCGATCTTCGCGAAGGCGATTTCGTCATTGAGCTGGCGCGGCGCCAACCGGAAAAGGAGTTTAAGCGTCCTGGGCAGCGCAGTGATGCGCAATCCCTGGCTGGTACGCCCGCTGTGACGTCCGCTCATCGGTTCCGCCTTACTGGTTATGGGTCGAATCGGCTTCCGTGTGCTGCAGGAAAGTGCAGCTGCACAGTCCCCGCACCAAAACTATCATTCAGGTTCAGGGCGAACTTCGGGGCTTGCCGGGCGGCGTGGCCTACAACGCTGCAAAATTAGGCAGCGCCGGGCCTAGGATTGATCTCCGTGACCATTCCCAGCAATCCGGGCGATCTCCTGAGCCGCCGCCGGAAACTCCTGTACATCCTGCTGCTCGGCGCCCTGACGGCGCTGGGTCCGTTCACGATCGACCTTTACCTTCCCGCGTTCCCGGCCCTGGAGGCGAGCCTCGGCGTGACCGAGGCCCAGGTCCAGCTGACCCTGGCAGGCACCACCGTGGGATTCGCCATCGGCCAGCTGGTGGTTGGCCCCTTCAGCGACAGGTTCGGCCGCCGCACCCCGCTTATCCTGGCGACGGCGGTCCACATTGCAGCCTCCGTGGGCGCCGCCCTGTCCACCGACATCACCACCCTGGGCATCTTCCGCGTGCTGATGGGCGTGGGCGCTGCCGGCGGCGGCGTTGTGGCCATGGCGATGGTCCGGGACCTGTTTTCCGGGTACGCCATGGTGAAGATGTTTTCCCGCATGGCCCTGGTGAATGGCCTGGCACCCATCCTGGCGCCCGTGATCGGTTCGCAGCTGCTCCTGGTGATGGAATGGCCTGGAATCTTCGTGTTCCTTGCCGCCTACGGAACCGTGGTGATCACATCCGCCCTGTTCCTGGTCCGCGAGACCCTGCCGCCGGAAAAACGCCGGCAGAGCGGCATGACCGCCCGCCAGCGCTACCGGATCCTCTTCAGCGACAGGGTGTTTGTTGGGCTGCTGCTGGTGGCCGGGCTGAACTTTGGCGGCCTGTTCACCTACCTGTCGGCCTCCCCTTTCCTGTTCCAGGACGTTTTCGGCTTCACCCCGCAGGAGTACGGCCTGCTGTTCGGCATCAACTCGCTGGGCATTGTTGCCGGCATCCAAACCAGCTCCCGCCTCATCCGCAGGGTGCCGCCGCAGTGGATCATCGCTGCGGCCACCGCGTGGATGTTCCTGATGGCCACGCTGATCGTGGTGTTCGACCAGCTCGGGTTCGGCTTGTGGGGTGTGCTGGTTCCCCTGTGGTTCTACATCCTGGGAACGGGCTTCATGTTCCCCTGCGTTCAGGTGCTCGCCCTGGCCGGCCATGCGGGCCAGGCCGGCACCGCAGCCTCCCTGCTCGGATTCTCGACGTTCATGATGGCGGGGCTCATCTCCCCGGTGGTGGGCTGGCTGGGCATCACCAGCGCCGCCCCCATGGGCGCGGTGCAGGGAGCATGCATCCTGCTGGCCATTGCAGCCCTGTGGCTGGTGGTCCGGCCGCGTACCGTTCCGTCGATCCACTGACGCCGTGAAGAACACGCCAAAGCGCAGGCCGCACCGGAACCGCCGGGGACTTTTCCTCGGAGCGGTGATTGGCGCCGTCGTGGGCTACTTCGCCGGCCGGGCCCTGGGCAACCCTGCCATGGGCATTGTCCTGGGCATGGTTGCAGGGTCGGCGCTGTTGTACCGGGTCAACCCGGGGCCGTGGAACCGACCCTGACGCCGCCGCACCCCGGGGGCGGACGCAAAGCGCGTGGCGGGCTCGGGGTACCTGCCACCCGCACGGCGCCCGCGATAAAATAGGGTTTGTGCCCTCCTGGCAGGAACAACCGCCGCTTCCGGCCACATGGCAACGGTGCGACCACCGGATACTGCCACTGTGGTGGGAACGGCTGTGTGCCCAGGCGGGCGAACAATCGGCAGCACTCTATGCCGCGGGACTGTTTACGGAGGACCGGCGGCGGCCCATCGCCCAGTGGTTCAACCCCGCCTTCAACGCCGCGCTGCTGGTAGCCCCCGAGGCCTCCCCCGAATGGCCGGTACAGCGCTTCGGCATCTTCTACGCGCCGCCGGACACCGGAGTGGTGCGCATACACTCGGCTCCCCACGAATGGAATCCCCGCCAGCCCCGGACGTCACCCACGGAAAAGGAGGCGTTCCTGGCCGCCATTGCGGAGGCGGAGCGATTCCTGCAGGTGGAGATGGACTTCGTCTGAGGAACAAAAATCCCCGTGCCTCACAAAGGAGGAACGGGGATTTTCTATGTTGCTCCTCCTGCTGGACTTGAACCAGCAACCCTTCGATTAACAGTCGAATGCTCTGCCAATTGAGCTAAGGAGGAATGAAGCAGGTATGACATTAGCAAAGGTTTCCGGCCAATGTGAAATCGGCGTCAACCCGGGCCGGAACGGGCAGTTGCAGGCGTAAAAAATCCCCGTTCCGGAGGCCGGAACGGGGATTGTGCGCTCCTCCTGCTGGACTTGAACCAGCAACCCTTCGATTAACAGTCGAATGCTCTGCCAATTGAGCTAAGGAGGAATGAAGCGGGTATTAGCCTAGCAAAGACCCCGGCTGGAAGCGAAATCGGGCCACGGCGCCGAAGGGCCCCTGCTCCGCCGCCGGGACGGCTCAGGCGTCAGACCTGAGTGCCCGGCGTTCCATTTCCAGCATCATCAGTTCACGGTTGAGCCGCTGGTACGTTTCCGGATCGGCCGCAGGGTCCAGCCGCTGGAGCTGGCCCATCTTGTCCGCCTTGACCCGGGTAATTTGAAGCTCGAACAGCCGGGAGAGGATGTCCCGGCAATACTTCTGCACCGCTTCCTCGGTGCTGGCAGGCAGCGGAACAACAGCAAGCTCGGATACCAGGGGCCGCAGTGGTTCCGGAACCTCGTGCATCACATGCTCAACCCACCGGACGGGGTCGGCGGTGAGGGCGGGATCCGTGGCGCGCATGGCGTCGTGGACGGCCTGGAAGGCGGGGGTGGCGAAACGGGCGGCGGAAAAACGCTCCCAGACCCCGCCCACCAGGAGCGACGGCTCTTGCAGGGCAACCTCGAGCGCCTGCCGCTCCATGGAGGCCACGGGGTCCCGGGGGTCGGGCCGGTGGTAGGAGGGAACCGCTCCCGACGGCGGCCCTGCAGCGACGCCGGGACCGCCGGGTGGGGCTGCGGGGGCGGAGGTCCGCGGAGCGGCGGCGGGAGCCCCACCCTGGTCGCCGCGCTTGCCGGCATTTTTGACTTCCGTGGTGACCAGCCGCAGAACCTCATTCGGGTCCGGCATGCCCAGCCAGCCCGTGAGGGCCTGGCAGTAGCCGGTCCGGGTGGAGGCGTCGCGGATGGCGGCAACCACGGGCACCGAGGCTTTCAGGCCCTGGACGCGCCCCTCCACGGTGTCCAGGTTGAACTGCTTCAGGGTGGTCCGGATGGCGAACTCAAACAGGGGCCGGCGGGACTGCACCAGCGCGTGCACGGCTTCGTCTCCCCTGCTTTGCCGCAGGTCGCAGGGATCTGCGCCGGTGGGCTCCACCGCCACGTAGGTCTGGGCAGTGAAGCGCTGGTCCTCCTCGAAGGCGCGCAGCGCCGCCTTCTGCCCGGCGGCGTCGCCGTCGAAGGTGAAGATGACCTCTCCCCCGGTGCCGTCGTCGGACAGCAGGCGGCGGGCAATCTTGATGTGGTCGGTGCCGAACGCGGTCCCGCAGGTGGCTACCGCCGTCGTGATTCCTGCAAGGTGGCAGGCCATCACGTCCGTATAGCCCTCCACCACCACAAGCTGCCGGTCCTTGGCGATGCTGCGCTTGGCGAGGTCGATGCCGTACAGCACCTGGGACTTCTTGTAGAGCGCGGTCTCGGGGGTGTTGAGGTACTTGGGGCCCTGGTCGTCCTCATAGAGCTTTCGGGCACCGAAACCGATGGTGTCCCCGGCGATGTCCCGGATGGGCCAGATAAGGCGCCCGCGGAAACGGTCGTAGATCCCCCGGTTGCCTTCGGAGAACATCCCCGTGAGTTTGAGCTCGGCGTCCGTAAATCCGCGCCCTCGGAGGTGCTTCAGCAGCGCGTCCCAGCCCTGCGGGGCGTAGCCAACGCCGAACTGCTCCGCGGCCGCCCGGTCGAACCCGCGGCCATGCAGGAAGGTGCGGGCCTCCGCGGCGCCGGGGGTCAGCAGCTGGGCCTGGAAAAACTCGTCGGCGATTTTGTGGGCGTCCAGCAGCCGCTGCCGGCGCCCCACTTCCTCGCGGTTGGGGCCGGTTCCGCCGTCCTCGTACCGCAGCTCGTAGCCGATCCGGGCTGCCAGCTTCTCCACGGCCTCCTGGAAGGAGCTGTGGTCCTGTTTCTGCACGAAGGCGATGACGTCCCCGTCCTCGCCGCAGCCAAAGCAGTGGTAGCGGCCCACCTGCGGCCGGACGGTGAAGGAGGGGGAACGTTCGTCGTGGAAGGGGCACAGGCCTTTGAAAGTCCCCAGTCCGGCGCCCTTGAGCGTGACGTACCCGTCAACCACTTCCTTGATGTCCGTGCGCTGGCGTACTTCGTCTATGTCTTCGCGTTTGATCAGGCCTGGCACAGAGCCATCCTAGTGCCGGGGCCGGACATCGGACGCGCCGGCGTAACCAGGGTCACCACAGGGACGGCAGGCTCCCTACCAGCCGTTCGTACATGGCCAGCGCCGAGCCGTCGGTCAGCGACGCCACCTGGTCGATCACGACGCGAAGGCGCGCACCGTCGTCGGGCGCGTCCCGCCAGTCCGCCGCGAACATCGGTTCCAGGTGGCGGTCCCCGGTGGCGCTCAGCGCGGTGACCAGGGCGTGGAGCACCTCCCGCTGGCGCTCGTAAATGGGCTGGCGGTGCTCGGTGGTCATCACGAACGTGGTGGCCAGGCCCTTCATCACCGCGATCTCCATGACGGTCTCGTCCGGAACCATGAGCTCGGCGTTGAACCGCGTCAGGTTCTCCGGGCCGTACACGGCGCGGGTGGTTTCCAGCGCGCTCTGGCAGAACCTGCCGATCAGCTGGCTGGTCATGTTCTTCAGGGCCGCCATGGATTTGCGGCTGCCGTCGGCCTCGCGCACCCACACGTCCGTGGCTTCGAGCCGGGCCAGCGCGGCGTCAATGGCGGCGGGATCGTTGTGCGGCAGGTACCACTGCTTGGCGTACCCCACCACCCGGGCGCGGTGGTCCGGGTTGTCCATCCAGCGCAGCTGGAAGTGCCCGGCCACGATCGCGTCCTCGACGTCGTGCACGGAATACGAAATATCGTCCGCGAGGTCCATCACCTGGGCTTCCAGGCAGGAGCGGCGCTCCGGAGCGCCCTCCCGGATCCAGTTGAAGATCGGCAGGTCGTCCTCATAGGCGCCGAACTTGCTGGTCCGCTGGCCGTGGACCACCGGGGCTTCCAGTGCGGACCACGGGTATTTGGCTGCCGCATCCAGGCTGGCCCTGGTGAGGTTCAGGCCTGCGGGCTGGCCGTCCGGCGTCAGCACCTTGGGCTCGAGCCGGGTCAGGAGCCGCAGGGTCTGGGCGTTGCCCTCGAAGCCTCCGATGGCGTGCGCCACCTCGTTGAGCGCCGATTCCCCGTTGTGGCCGAACGGCGGGTGTCCAAGGTCGTGGCTGAGGCAGGCGGTGTCCACAACGTCCGGATCGCAACCGAGGGAACGGCCCAGCTCGCGGCCCACCTGGGCAACCTCGAGGCTGTGGGTCAGGCGGGTGCGGACGAAATCATCCGTGTCCGGTGCCACCACCTGGGTTTTGGCACCCAGCCGGCGGAGCGCCGAGGAATGCAGCACGCGGGCACGGTCGCGTTCGAAGTCGGAGCGGTAGACGTTCTTGGGCGGCTCCTCCACCCAGCGCGCGGAGTCGTGGGTGTCATAGCCCGGCAGGACAGGGGCGGCCGTGCGCGTTTCAGCCACCGGAAACGTCCAGTTCCGCCGCGGAGATGTCCCGCGACTGGTCGGCATTGAGGGCCCGGGACTCCAGCCAGTCCTTCGGGAGCGCCGGCCTCTTGGGTGAGCCGGCGCGGCCCCGGGGGCCTTCGGCGTCGCCGCCCGGGTAGGGCGAACCGGCGTCCAGCTCGTCCAGGGCGGCGCGCAGCTCCTCAAGGGTGCTCACCAGGGCCATCCGCGTGCGGAGTTCGCCTCCCACCACGTAGCCCTTGAAGTACCAGGCGATGTGCTTGCGGATCTCCCGCAGCGCCTTGTTCTCGTCGCCGAAAGTCTCCACCATCAGTTCGGCGTGCCGGTACACGCCTTGGGCCACCTGGCCCAGATTCGGCTTGTGCCGGGTATCGCTGCCTTCGAAGGCGGCCTGCAGGTCACCGAACAGCCAGGGCCGGCCCTGGCAGCCGCGTCCCACCACAACTCCGTCGACTCCTGTTTCGCGGACCATCCGGACCGCGTCTTCCGCGGACCAGATGTCCCCGTTGCCCAGCACCGGGATGTCCGGCAGGGCCTCGCGCAGGCGCGCGATGGCGGACCAGTCTGCCTGTCCGGAGTAGAACTGGGCGGCCGTCCGGCCGTGCAGGGCGACGGCGGCCACTCCGGAGTCGCGGGCGATGCGGCCGGCGTCGAGGTACGTGAGGTGGTCGTCGTCGATGCCTTTGCGCATCTTGATGGTCAGCGGGACGTTGCCCTTCGACGCTTCCCTGACGGCAGTCTGCACGATCGACGTGAAAAGGTCGATCTTCCAGGGCAGGGCCGAGCCGCCGCCCCGGCGGGTGACTTTGGGCACCGGGCAGCCGAAGTTCAGGTCGATGTGGTCCGCGCGGTCCTCTTCGACGAGCATCCGCACGGCGCTGCCCACGGTGACCGGGTCCACGCCGTACAGCTGGACGGACCGCACCTTTTCGTCGTCGTCGTGGGAAATGATCCGCAGGGACTCCGGGGTGCGCTCCACCAGGGCACGGGAGGTGACCATCTCCGCCACATACATGCCGCCGCCGTATTCACGGCACAAACGGCGGAAGGCGGAGTTGGTGATGCCGGCCATGGGCGCCAGGATCACCGGCGTGTCCACGGTGATGGGACCCAGCTTCAGGGGCGGGAGTTCCAGCTTGGGGGCGGGAGGGGTTGCTGCAACAGTCACCTGTCCATTGTTGCAAAGCCGGGCAAATCGGGCTGCCGGACGTGCTTGCCAACCAACGTGGTCAGCCGCGGTCTGCCCGGCGTCCGCGCCTGGTGGGCGGTGTGTCCTCCGGTTCAGCGGCGGACAGGCGCGACCTGCGGGCAAGGGCTGCTGCGGCCAGCGACCCCGTGTCATCCATGCCCGGCTCCCCCTGGCCGCCTGGTTCCGTTGCCTGGAGCACCTGCGCCTCCGGGACTCCTGCCCGGACGCCGGTAGCCTTGACCACCAGTACAGCAATCAGCGTGGTGACCGGAATGGCCAGGACCAGCCCGATGGAACCCACGAGGGTCCGGATGACTTCCTCGGACAGCTCCGCGCTGGTGAGCGTGTCAGCGAGCGGCCGGTCGTAAAGCATCACGATGATGAGGATGGGAAGGGCCGCGCCGGCGTAGGCGAACGCGATGGTGTACACGGTGGACGCAATGTGGTCCCGGCCGATCCGCATGGCCGAGGTGAAGAGTTTCCGGGCGCTGCTGCCCGGCGCCAGTTCGTACAGCTCCCAAACCGCGGAGGACTGGGTGATGGTCACGTCGTTGAGGACACCCAGGCCGGAGATGATGAGCCCGCACAGGATGACGCCGGAAATGGAGATGTTGGCGGAGGTGTTCACCAGGGTGGTTGCCTCGTGGTTCCCCACACCGGCGAGGTTCGCCGCGCCCGTTGCCCACGCCGCCAGGAGCGCCGTGATCCCCAGCCCGAACATGGTGCCCAGCAGTGCGGTGGAGGTCCGTGCCGAGAAGCCGTGGGCGAAATACAGCACCCCGATCATGATCACCGTGGATCCCACCAGGGCAAGCAGGAGCGGCGGTTTCCCTTCCACCAGCCCGGGAAGCATGAAGCTGGCCAGCACGAAGTACGCGCCGACAAGCCCGATCAGGGCGCGAAGGCCCCGCCAGCGGGCCACAGCGATCACCACCGCCGCATACAGCAGCGCCAGCAGGACGATCGGCAGGGTCCGGACGAAGTCCACGAAGATGAAGGCGGGCGAACCCTGGGAGGCGGACGCGCCCTGGGCGTTGGACAGGTTCAGGTACCGGATCTGGTCACCGGGCTTAACCCCATGGGACTTCGCGACGTCCGGGTTGATCACCACCTTGACCGGGCTTCCTCCCTTGTCCGGTTCCGTGAAGGCAAAGGTGCAGTCGGATCCCTGTTGGCTCTGCTGGCCCTGCTGGGTCTGCGCCTGGCCTCCCTGGCCCTGCTGGGCAATACCCTGCATGCAGATTTCGGACACCACGCTTTGGATGGTGCCGGTGTCGAAGGTGACACCGGGCGCGGCGGAGTAGGGGTTGGCCAGGGAGATGCCCTCCTTGCTGCCCGAGGGCCAGAGCATCGCCATCCCTGCGAGGGTGAGCAGCGTCAGCGGAATGAGTACTGCCGCGAGGATGCGGTTTGCCTTCCGCCTGGCGGCCATCGCCTGCGGCGTTGGCTCCGAATGACCTGTGGAAGCGTGGGAGTGACCGGACCCCATCAGCTGTAGAACCTCATACATTGAACTCTACGTCCGGCACCGTAGGGTTGATAAATGGATCATCGGGGACTCGGAGGTACCAGGTATGGCCAACAGCAATACGGAGAAAAACGGCGGCTCGCGCCCTTCCGAAGCGCCCGGCGCTGCGCGGCAGGCAGTCCTCAGCGTCCGGAAATCCTCAGGTCCCACCCGGGGAGTGGCCCTGGTCCTGCACGGGGGCAAATCCCAAAGCCGTGAGCCGGTGGAGGCCAGGCACTTGAGTCCGGCACGGATGGTGCCTTTCGCCTGGCATCTTCACCGCGCCGGGCGGACGCACGGGCTGGCTGTGTGGTCGCTCCGCAACAGCGTTCGCGGCTGGAATGGCCAGGACATGTCTCCGCTGCAGGACGCCCGCTGGGCACTCGCCCGGATCCGGGAACAGCACCCGGATGTGCCCGTGTTCCTGGTAGGCCATTCCATGGGCGGGCTCACGGCTGTGATCGCCGCGGAGCATCCGGGTGTGGAGGCAGTCGTCGCCCTTGCCCCCTGGCTCAACCCCGCAACTCCCACATCGGGCGTGGCCAACCGCAAGGTGCTCATTGTGCACGGAACCACGGACAGGTGGACCAGCGCCTCGGCGTCCCTGCTGTTCGCCCGGCGTGCCTCTGCCGAGGCCGCCAGCATGCAGTACGTTGCCCTCAAGGGCGCCGGCCACTTCATGCTCCGCAAGATCGGGGTGTGGCAGACACTGACCACCGGCTTTGTGATGAAGGCTTTCGCCGAAAGCATCGGGGCCGAGCTTCCCCTGCCGGCGGAGTACACCAGGCTGCTGCCGGAGTCAGCGGTCCAGGTGATCCTGTAGGAGGTTCCATGGCCTGGCGCCCCGCACCCAATGACCTCTTCTACCGCGTCATCGTCCGCAGCGGGCTCCTGCTCCGGTGGGCCTTCCGGATCCGGATCATCAGCAGCGGAACGGAACACCTGCCGCCTGCGGGACCACGGACGGGGAAGTCCAGGACCGCGGTACCGGGCAGCGGCGCCGTTTTCGCCGTGACGCACTTTGGCTACGTCGATTTCGCCGCCGCCGAACTGCTGCTGTGGAAACACTCCCGCGGGAAGCTGCGGTTCCTGGTCCACCAGGGCGCTGCCGATCACTGGCTCGCCGGGCCCGCCATCAGCGCCGCCGGCCACGTGGTGGTTGGGTACACCGGCCGTGCAGACGCCTATGAGGCGGCGGTGGCCAAGCTGCGTGCCGGCGAATACCTTGGCGTGTTCCCCGAGGCAGGCGTGAGCCGCAGCTTCACCGTGCGCGAGTGCAGGACCGGAGCAGTCCGGATGGCGGCCGAAGCCGGCGTCCCCGTCATCCCCGTGGCGGTGTGGGGCGCCCACCGGATCCTCACCCGCGGCCGCGGCTTCTCGGCCGGAAGGACATGGCGCGCACCCGTGCGGATCCATGTGGGTGAGCCGCTGGTATTCGCACCGGGGGACGATGCCGGCGCCGGCACAGCGGAACTCCGCGCCCGGCTCCAGGACGGGATCGGGACGTGCATCGCCGATTTTCCGCTGCTCCCGGAGCCCGGCGCCTGGTGGATGCCCGCGCACCTGGGCGGCAGCGCCCCGACTGAACCCGAGCGGCAGCTGCTCGACGCGCAGGACGCCGCGAAGGGCCGCCGTGGTCCCCGCCCAGCCAGGTAGCAGCAGATGTCGTCATGGAGCTCCATCACGACATCTGCTGCGACGCGGTTGCGCAGCGGCGCCTAGTCCGAAACCACCAGGGTTTCCGCGCCCGCCTGCCGCGCCTTGCCGTTTTCGAGCAGGGGTTCGACGGCGGCACGGAGGGCAGTCATGGAATCGTCCAGTTCCAGCATGACCGGGTGCTGGTACGCGATCAGCGAGAGCATGTCGCGCACGGCTTCCGCGGCGTCGTCCGCGGCGAGGGCGGGCTCGTGGCCGACGAAGACGTCCGTGGGCGTTTCCGCCCCGACATCCTCCTGGCCAGGTGCCGCGTCCGGATTGGCCGGCGCCGCGTAGCTCACGGCGAAGGCCCGGATCCGGCCCTTCCTGCTGGGTGCAACGCCTGCCCCGAAAGCCGACTCAGGCTGGGCGCGCAGCACGATTGCCCCGTGGGCGCCGGTGAGGTCGTCCAGGAACAGCTTCTGCACCTGGCCCATGGACAGGACGCCCGGCGAGTCCCAGCCGTGGATGGAGGTGTAGTACCTGCCCACCACGTCGGTCAGTTCCACGGAGCCCGTGGCCAGGTCCATCACCACGTCGGAGCCCGCGTTCTCGTCGTTGGCCAGGCCGCCGCCGTCGTCCTTGGCCGGGAACACCGGCAGCCGCAGGGCTCCCGGTTCAATGACCACCAGCCGGGAACGCTGGATGGGTTCCAGCTCGAAGGCCTCCGCGAAGGCGGCACCCGGGGTGCCCGGCTCCACCTTGGCGCGGAGCCTGGTAACGCCCGACGGCGAGTGTTCAGCTTCGCGGCGCAGCATCGCCAGGAGCGTGGCACCAATCCCGGCGCGCCGGTGGTCCCGTGCCACCTCGATGTAGGCCCAGAGCCGTTCGGGATGCAGGGAAGCTTCGTAGACGACGCCGGCGCCAACCGGAATCCCGACGCCGTCGATCACGTCCTCGGCCACGATGCAGCGCCGCCACGGCGTGCCGTTGGTCCCGGCGGAAGAAAGCGCCAGCGCGCCACGGAACTGGCGGGCCTGGTGGGTTTCCGGGTCGCCCCAGATTTCCAGCAGGGCAAGATCGTCACCTTCCCGCCATTCGCGGTATTCGATGGCCATGCTAGGCGCCGATCAGGCGTGCGGCCAGGTAGCCCTCCACCTTGTCCAGGGAGACGCGCTCCTGGCTCATGGTGTCCCGCTCGCGGATGGTCACGGCCTGGTCCTCGAGGGTGTCGAAGTCCACGGTGATGCAGAACGGGGTGCCGATTTCGTCCTGGCGGCGGTAGCGGCGGCCGATGGCGCCGGCGTCGTCGAAGTCGATGTTCCAGTTCTTGCGCAGCTGGGCGCCGAGGTCCTTGGCTTTCGGGGACAGGTCCTCGTTGCGGCTCAGCGGCAGGACGGCGGCCTTGACCGGCGCCAGGCGCGGATCCAGCTTCAGGACGGTGCGGACGTCCACGCCGCCCTTGGCGTTGGGGGCCTCGTCCTCGGTGTAGGCGTCCACCAGGAACGCCATGAAGGAGCGGGTCAGGCCTGCGGCGGGTTCGATCACGTACGGGGTGTAGCGCTCGTTGGTGGCCTGGTTAAAGTAGCTCAGGTCCGTGCCGGAGGCCTTGGCGTGGGTGGAGAGGTCAAAGTCGGTACGGTTGGCGATTCCCTCCAGCTCGCCCCACTCGGAGCCCTGGAAACCGAAGCGGTACTCAATGTCCGTGGTGCCCTTGGAGTAGTGGCTCAGCTTTTCCTGCGGGTGCTCGAAGAAGCGCAGGTTTTCCTCGCGGATACCCAGGCCGGTGTACCAGGCCATGCGCTCCTTCATCCAGTACTGGTGCCATTCCTCATCCGTGCCGGGCTCGACGAAGAACTCCATTTCCATCTGCTCGAACTCGCGGGTGCGGAAAATGAAGTTGCCCGGGGTGATTTCGTTGCGGAAGGACTTGCCGATCTGGCCGATGCCGAACGGCGGCTTCTTCCGGGAGGTGGTGAGCACGTTGTTGAAGTTCACGAAGATGCCCTGTGCTGTTTCGGGGCGCAGGTAGTGCAGGCCCTCTTCGCTGGCAACGGGACCCAGGTAGGTTTTGAGCAGGCCGGAGAATTCCTGCGGCTCGGTCCATTCGCCCCGGGTGCCGCAGTTGGCGCAGGCGATGTCCTTGAGGCCGTTCTCGGCGGGGCGGCCCTTCTTTTCCTCGTACTCTTCCTCGAGGTGGTCCGCGCGGTAGCGCTTGTGGCAGGAGAGGCACTCCACCAGTGGATCGGAAAAGACCTCCACGTGGCCGGAAGCTTCCCAGACCTGGCGGGGCAGGATGACGGACGAATCCAGGCCCACCACGTCCTCGCGGCCGCGGACCATGGACTGCCACCACTGGCGCTTGATGTTTTCCTTCAGTTCGGCGCCGAGGGGCCCGTAGTCCCAGGCAGAGCGCGAACCTCCGTAAATCTCACCGGCCTGGAACACGAATCCCCTGCGCTTGGAGAGGGAGATGACCTGGTCGAGTACGGATTTTGCTGCCATGGGGGTAACTCCAATTTCTACAGGGCCGCTGGGTGCGGTCCGCGGTTTCTGGCCCCGGCGAAGCCAGCGGCGGGATACCTCTGGCTGCACGGCGGGGCGGATGAAGGGTAATGCGAAAAGCTGCGTGTACCAGCCTACCGGCCGCTACCTGCCCGGATGTTACCTGCGCAGGCGTTATCTGCGCAGGTGTTATCTGCGGAGCGCGCCCCGGGGCCAGGGCAGGGTGGCCAGGATGATGGCGGCGAGGGTAAGGATTGTGCCGAGGACCGTGGCCGGAGCCACGATTGTTCCCGGAGCCGGCAGGACCACGTCGAGGGCGAGCGAGCCCAGCAGCTGCCCGGCGATCATGCCCAGCCCGGTGACCAGCACGCCCAGGCTCCGGACCAGCAGCGCGCCGAGGCCGATAAACACGCATCCCATGGGGCCGCCAAGGTAGTACCACCATTCGGCGGGCAGCGGGTTCCCCGGTCCGGCCACGGAGACTTTGACCGCGTAGGCCGTCCACAGCACAACGGAGCCGGCAACGAAATTCACCAGGGTGGCCGCGATGGGCGTGCCGTAGTGGACAGTGGCCGTCCCGTTCATGGCCTGTTGGAAGCTCATCAGGAACCCCGCCGCCACCGGCAGGAGGAGTGGAACCAGGAGCGCCGCGGGGCCGTCCGGCCCTGCGCCGCCGTCCGCCATTCCCGGCGTGCCGCCTGCTGCCGCGAACCGGGGTGACACAGCCCAGGCGACGGCGGCGATGGTCAGGAGGCATCCGATGACCCGGATGGCAGTCACCGGCTTCCGGCCGGCCGGTCCAATTCCGAGCTTGTCCACCAGCAGGCCGCTGACGGTCTGGCCGGTGACTGTTGCCACTGTGAAGAGGGCGACCCCAAGGATGCCCACCGTGAAGGACTGCGCGAAGACGAACAGGGCACCGATGCCGCCGGCCAGCACATAGATGCGCGGAAAGGCCCGGCTGCGGACCGCGGGCAGGATCCGTGCAAGGCCGGCCCGGCCGCGCGGCAGGAGCAGCGAGATCAGGATCATCACCACCAGCCCAGTGCTGAAGCTCACCACCGCGGCGGCGATGCCGTCATTGAGGCGGGTGCCGAGGGCCCCGTTAATCCGGCCCTGGACGGGAATGGCGAGGCCCGCGCCCACCGCGAGTGGAAGGCCTGCGAGCAGCGGCAGGCGGGGGCTGGAAGTCATTGAATCAACCCTACGTCAGGCATCATTGCCTGTATGAGCAATGTTGAAGAGATCACCATCCGCGACAGCATGATCCGCCTTGGCCAGCTGCTGAAGCTCGCCAATCTGGTGGAGGACGGTGTTGAGGCGGCGGAGCTCATCAAGAACGGGCTCGTCAAAGTCAACGGGGAGATCGATGACCGCCGCGGCCGGCAGCTGCACAATGGCGACACCGTGACGGTGAACGGCCAGACCGTTAAGGTCGTCGCGCCGGAGGCCTGACCGCCGCCCCGGGGCAGGCAGGCCGCCGGCGGCGGGGTCGGCCAGAGCGGACGCTCGCCGTCGTACCTTCTATTTCTTCAGGACCTCATGCGTGAGGAACTCGCCCACATGCCCGATCTCCTGCTGGTTGATCCCGTGCCACATGCCTGTGTAGAGGACCTTGGTGAGCTTGACGTGCTTGCGGACCCAGGCCATGGTGAAGTCGATCTTGTCCGGGGTGATCACGGGGTCCTGCTGGTCCCGGCCCCAGAACATGGGCACGGTGCCGTCCAGCTCGCTGTCCCGGAAGCTGGGATCGTCGCCGGCGTCCACCACGAAGCCTGAGAGTCCGACGACGGCGGCGAAGTCGGTGGGCCGCTGCCGCAGGAGCGTGGTGGCCATGGCCATGCCCATCGAGAAACCAAGCAGGGTTACCGACGGGTGCCCCACCCGGATGGCGTCGATCCACTCGAGCACGTAGGCCGATGCTTCCTTGACGCGGTCCAGGGAGTAGTCGATGGACGCGGTGAGCGGAAACCAGGTGAAGCCCGGGCCCATGGCGATGGGGGCGCGGACGGACGCGACGGCAAAGTCGCCGGGCAACATGTCGGCCAGGCTCAGCAGGTCCTGTTCGTTCGCGCCGTAGCCGTGCAGGAGCACCAGCAGGGGTTTGCCATCACGCTGGTCCTCCGGATGGGACCACAGGACAACAGGGGCAGGAAATACTTCGGCGTCAGTCATGGTTTCCATTCATACCAGTTACCCACAGGTAACTACCTACGTTGGCGTAGCCAGGGAAGCGAAAGGCAGGATAGGACCGTGAGTGACACAAGCGCCATCGAGACCCCGTCCATGACCGCCGGCTCCCACCCTTGGAGCCGTTATGTGGCCATGGGTGACTCCTTTACCGAAGGCATCGGGGACCCCGAGCCCTCAAGCCCGGGCGGGTTCCGCGGCTGGGCTGACCGCGTTGCCGAGGAACTGGGCCGGACCCAGCCGGATTTCGCCTATGCCAACCTCGCCGTCCGCGGCCGGCTGCTGCAGCAGATCGTGGACCAGCAGCTCGCCCCGTGCCTTGCGCTGAAGCCTGACCTGGTCACCCTGTCCGCGGGCGGAAACGACCTGCTGCGGAGGGGCGGGGATCCCGATGTCCTCGCCGCGAAGCTCGATTCGGTGGTCCAGATCCTGACGATGGGCGGCGCCACAGTGGTGCTGTTCAACGGCCCGGACACCGGCACGTCCGTGCTCGGCAGGATCCGCAGCAAGGTTGCCATCTACAACGAGAACCTGCGGACTGTCGCCGCCCGGCACGACGCCGTCATTGCGGACATGTGGTCCCTCCGCCAGCTCAGCGATCCCCGGATGTGGGACGAGGACCGGCTTCACTTCTCGCCCCTGGGCCACCACACCATTGCCGCCATGGTGCTGGATTCGCTGAACGTGGAGCACACCCTGCAGCCCCTCCAGCCCAAGCCGTTCCCGCCCCGGAGCTGGCGGGAGGCCCGCTCGGGCGACCTGGTGTGGGCCCGCCAGTACTTTGTGCCGTGGGTGCTGCGCCGGCTGCGCAACCAGTCGTCCGGGGACGGCATTACGGCAAAACGGCCGACGCCGGGTCCCGTCTTTGGTCCGGGCGTTCCGCTGGGATCCGGCGAGGGTCCGCTGGGGTCGGCAGCCGGCAGCCGGAACTGAGCCCGGTGTTAACGCCCCGGGGTTAAGCTGGAGGGACACACACGAGAGGCTTAGCACCGTGAGCAACCTGTTTTTCTGGATCATCATCCTGTCATTCGTGATTCCGATGGCCATGCGGATGTACCGGAAGTCTGTAGCCCGCCGGGACCAGCAGCAAACCTTCTCGGGACGGTACCCGGACCAGTTCCCGGGTTCCGGGCAGTTCCCCGGTTCCAGCGGCCCGCAGAGCAAGCAGCCCCGTGACGGCTTTACCCAGCAGGACTACCTCGCGGGAGGCTTCCGCCAGATCGGGCAGCCGGCGCCGCTCCCGCCCAGCCAGCCTTTGCCCCCGATCCAGCCCATCCCGCCGGTCCCGCCCG
>NZ_JABTYH010000018.1 GCF_013314975.1 Pseudarthrobacter oxydans
CGTCCGCGGACCCCAGCGCACCTCCCGCACGCGGTGGTGCTTGTTCTCCACGGCCTGGCAGTGTTCCAGCAGCTCGTGCGGGGCCAGGCTGGTTTCCACGGTGATCACCATGTTGAGGAAGTCCGGCTGGTTGGGGGGACCGCCCACCGCCCTCGTCTGCACAACCGGCGAGACGGCGAGCAACCGCACCTCCGGCGGATCAACGAGGTCGGCCACAGCCTCGGACAGGGTGTCGTTGCGCTCACCGAGGTTGCTGCCGAGCGCCAGGACCGCCTTGGTATAGCCGCTGTTCATGGCCCCTCCCCCTGGGCTTGCTTGTCCCCGGCGCGGTTTTCCCCGTCGCGTTCTTCCCCAACGGGCCGGGCGCGGTGGACGCTGACCGCCACGTCACCGAAGGGAACCTCGATGGGCGCCTGCGGCTTGTGGACGGTGATGTCCACGGCCTCCAGCCGGAACTCGGACAGCAGGCCGTCAGCGATCCGCACTGCCAGGGCTTCGATCAGGTTCAGCGGCTCGCCGGAGATCCACTCGGTAATACGCTGCGCCACCTCGCCGTAGTGCGCGGTGTCCCGGACGTCGTCGGACTCCGCAGCCTTGGCGAAATCCAGGTACAGCACTGCGTCCACAACAAAAGGCTGGCCCTCGCGGCGTTCAAAATCAAACACGCCGTGATAGCCGACGGCGGTCACCCCGCTCAGCGTAATCCTGTCCATGGCGCGCGGCTTAGCTGTCGGCGCGGGGTGCGGCCATGCGCGCGGCAACCTTGACGGCGTCAAGGCTGGGGCCGACGTCGTGCACGCGGACGGCCCAGGCGCCGCGGTAGGCGCTGATGGCGGTAATGGCAGCGGTGGCGCCGTCGCGCTCCTCCGGGGCGGCAGCCTTGCCGGCCACTGTGAGCAGGGTTCCGAGGAACCGCTTGCGTGAGGCCCCCACCAGGACGCGGTGGCCCAGGCTGTCCAGCTGGTCCAGGTTCTGCAGGAGCTCCCAGTTCTGGGCGTCGTTCTTGGCGAACCCCAGGCCCGGGTCCACTATGATCTTTTCCGCGGTGACGCCGGCGGCGTACAGCTTGTCCCGGACGCCTGCGAGTTCGGCCACCACTTCCCCCGCCACGTCCTTGTAGTCGGCCAGCGAATTCATGGTGCGCGCGTCCCCGCGGCGGTGGGTGAGGATGTACGGAACCTTGGCGGCCGCCACGAACTCCGCCATTTCCGGTTCGATGCTGAGGCCTGAGATGTCATTGACAATGGCAGCGCCGGCTTCCACCGCGGCGGCGGCGGTGGAGGCATGCGTGGTGTCGATGCTGACGAGCGCCCCGGCCTTCACCAGTGCCTGGATGACGGGGATGACGCGCTGCTGTTCTTCCTCCGGACTGACGTCCTCGGCACCGGGCCGGGTGGATTCGCCGCCGACGTCAATGATGTCCGCACCGGCGTAGAACATGCGGAGCCCCGCCGCGATGGCGGTGTCCGCGGTGGCGTGGCGGCCGCCGTCGCTGAACGAATCCGGGGTGACGTTCAGGATGCCCATGACCAGTGTGCGGTCCGTAGGCAGGTCTTCGAACCGGGCCGCCGGCCGCGGTTTGCGAAGGATGGGCAGGGGGGACGTTGCGGGGCCGGTTCCCGGCGCTGCAGCTAGTGAGTCCATGGTCTGAGGTTTACCTTCCGAGGATGAGGCTCATGGCTTCGGCACGGGTGGCCGGGTCATGAAGCTGCCCGCGGACCGCGCTGGTGACGGTCTTCGCTCCGGGCTTGCGGATACCGCGCATTGACATGCACATGTGTTCGCATTCAACAACGACGATGGCGCCACGGGGTTTGAGGTAGCGGACCATCGCCTCGACGATCTCAGTGGTGAGCCGCTCCTGCACCTGCGGGCGGCGGGCGTAGATGTCCACGAGCCGGGCCAGCTTGCTCAAGCCCGTCACCTTGCCCTCGTGCGACGGGATGTAGCCCACGTGGGCCACCCCGTGGAACGGCACCAGGTGGTGCTCGCAGGTGGAATAGAACGGGATGTCCTTGACCAGGACGAGTTCCTCATGGTCAAGGTCGAAAGTGGTGGACAGGACGTCCGCGGGGTCGTGGTGCAGCCCGGCAAACACCTCGGCGTAGGCCTTGGCCACGCGCTTGGGGGTGTCGATGAGGCCGCCGCGGTCCGGGTCCTCTCCGATGGCAAGGAGAATCTCACGGACGGCCGCCTCTATCCGGGGCCGGTCCACCTTCTGGTGCTTTGAGTGGTGGGCGCCGCCCTCCGCCGGGTATCCGGCGGAGGCGGGAACGTCGTCGTCGTCGAAGTGGGTCACGTAGAAAGCTTAGCCGCGAAGGGTGTCAGGGCCCGCGTCGGTGACGCCGCCCTGGAACGGAGCATCCTCCGGAACACCCTGCGGGTGCGGCGGCTGGGCGTCGAGCGGCTCATCCAGCCGCGCCTGCTTCGCCTCCTCCTGGGCCTCGCGTTCCGCCCTCTCCTGGCGGGACTCCACCGGACCCGCCATCTGGACCGGACGGGACTCCTTGGACAGCCACACTTCGCGGAAATCCCGTTTGCGGATGTCGCGGAAGATGTCGGCGATCTCGGCCTGGTTCAGGGTTTCGCGTTCCAGCAGCTCGAGGGCCAGGCGGTCCAGGACGTCGCGGTTTTCGGTGAGGATGGCGTAGGCCTCGTCGTGGGCCTGGTCGATGAGCCGGCGCACTTCCTCGTCCACCACGTAGGCGATCTGGTCAGAGTAGTTCCGCTCGTGCCCGGCGTCGCGGCCCAGGAAGGGCTCGCCGCCGCCCTGGCCCAGCCGCACGGCGCCGACGCGCTCACTCATGCCGTACTCGGTGACCATCTTGCGTGCGGTGCCGGTGGCCTTTTCGATGTCGTTGGACGCGCCGGTTGACGGGTCGTGGAACACGATTTCTTCTGCAACGCGGCCGCCCATGGCGTAGGCCATCTGGTCCAGCAGTTCGTTGCGGGTCACCGAATACTTGTCGTTGTCCGGGACCACCATGGTGTAGCCCAGGGCGCGGCCGCGGGGCAGGATGGTGATCTTGGTGACCGGGGCGGAGTTCCGCAGCGCTGCCGCCACCAGGGCGTGGCCGCCTTCGTGGTAGGCGGTGATCTTGCGCTCGTGCTCCTTCATCACGCGGCTGCGCTTCTGGGGGCCGGCCATGACACGGTCAATGGCCTCATCCAGGGCGCGGTCGTCGATGAGGTTGGCGTTGGAGCGTGCGGTGAGCAGCGCTGCCTCGTTCAGGACGTTGGCCAGGTCCGCGCCGGTGTACCCGGGGGTCTTCTTGGCCACTGCCTTGAGGTCCACTCCGGGCGCCATCGGCTTGCCCTTCGAATGGACCTGCAGGATCTGGTCGCGGCCGATCAGGTCCGGTGCTTCCACGCCGATCTGACGGTCGAAACGTCCGGGGCGGAGCAGCGCAGGGTCCAGCACGTCCGGGCGGTTGGTGGCGGCGATGAGGATGACGTTGGTCTTGACGTCGAAGCCGTCCATCTCAACCAGGAGCTGGTTGAGGGTCTGCTCGCGTTCGTCGTTGCCGCCGCCGATGCCGGCACCGCGGTGGCGGCCAACGGCGTCGATCTCGTCCACGAAAATGATGGCCGGGGAGTTGGCCTTGGCCTGCTCGAACAGGTCGCGGACGCGTGAGGCACCCACACCCACGAACATTTCCACGAAGTCGGAGCCGGAAATGGAGAAGAAGGGAACGCCGGCCTCGCCTGCGACGGCACGGGCCAGGAGGGTCTTACCGGTACCCGGAGGGCCGTACAGCAGCACGCCCTTGGGGATCTTGGCGCCGACGGCCTGGAACTTGGCGGGTTCCTGGAGGAATTCCTTGATCTCCTGGAGCTCTTCGACGGCTTCGTCGGATCCGGCGACGTCGGCGAAGGTCACCTGCGGCATGTCCTTGCTGACCATCTTGGCCTTGGACTTGCCGAACTGCATGATCTTGGAGCCGCCGCCCTGCATGCGGGTCATGAGGAACCAGAAAAGGGCGCCCAGGAGGATGACGGGAATCAGCAGGGAGAGCAGGCCGGAGAACCAGTTGCTCTCAATCGGCTGGTCCGTGTAGCCCTGGGCCGGCCTGGCATCGGTGACGGCCTTGACTACGTCCTCGGCGCGGGCGTCCACGAAGAAGAACTGGACGCTCTTGCCCTTGTCCTGCCCGTCAAGCTGCAGGTTGTCCTTCAAAGTCAGGTCAACGCGGTTTTCGCCGTCGAAGATCTTGGCCTGCTCCACCTGGTCCCCGGAGAGCAGTTCAAGGCCCTTGTCCGTGTCGATCCGTGCCGCACCACCGGGGGCAAGCGTTGCAAAGGCCACCAGGAGCAGACCGACCACGACGACGATCCAGATGCCCGGGCCTTTGAAGAAGTTCTTAGCTTTCATCTGTTCGGGGGCTGGCCCCGTCCCTTCTGGTAGTGCTTCACGGCGAGTAGTCTGCGCGCGTGATGGTGCTGCGTCAGCTTCTAGCTATACACCGTCCGGAGTAGATCACGCATGATGAACGGCAAAAGTTCCCTGTGGGCGTAGCGCCGCCAGGACGGCGGCGGGCCTGGTCAGGGGCGGGGTTCTGCAGGTCAATGCCGACGGCGGCGCGGACGGCGGTCCGGGCGGGAGGCCTACTCGTAAACGTGCGGCGCCAGGGTGCCCACGAAGTCCAGGTTGCGGTACTTCTCGGCGTAGTCCAGGCCGTAGCCGACCACGAATTCGTTGGGGATGTCGTAGCCGACGTACTTGACGTCGATCTCCACCTTGGCGGCGGTGGGCTTGCGGAAGGCGGTGCAGATCTCCACGGATGCCGTGCCGCGCGATTCCAGGTTGGTCTTCAGCCAGGAGAGGGTGAGGCCGGAGTCGATGATGTCCTCGACGATCAGGACGTCCTTGCCCATGAGGTCCGTGTCCAGGTCCTTCAGGATGCGGACAACCCCGGAGGACTGGGTGCCGGAGCCGTAGGAGGACACAGCCATCCAGTCCATGGAAATGTGGCTGTGCAGCGCCCGGGCCAGGTCAGCCATGACCATCACCGCGCCTTTGAGCACGCCCACGATGAGGATTTCGCGGCCCTCGTAGTCCTTGTCGATCTGGGCCGCGAGTTCGGTGATCCGCTGCTGGATCTGTTCCTTGGTGTAGAGAACGTGCTTGAGGTCTGCCTGGACGTCGTTTGAATCCACCAATGGCTCCTGTGTAGATGCGGGGGTGCGACTATTTTGCGGGGGGCTTTTGAGGCCGGAGTACTAGCTTCCCACAGCGTGCGGCTTCGCGGGGAACGGGTTTGCCTTTACCGCCGGCAGCCGGGCTGTCCGCGGGTTCCGCGCCGGCCAGCTGCGCGAGGGACAGGCGGTAGGCGCTCACTCCGCCGGGGAGTTCCACGGGCCCGGCCGAGCCGTGCCGCCGCAGCAGCGCCTCCGCCGCCAGAAGGCGCTGGTAGCTGGGCTGCTGCCCGCCGACGTCGGCCGCGGCCTTGGCGATCACGCGGTACCTGATGGCAGCGGGCAGGGCGCGCAACGCCTCCTCCGGAAGGCTCACCTCCGGACCGTTCCGCTCCACGAGCGACGCGAAGGTGGCTTCGGCCACATCCTCGAGGTAGTCGGCGTCGAGCTGCAGGATGGAGGCTGTGCGGGCAAGGGATTCCGCGACGCCGGGTCCGAGTTTTTCCTCCAGGCGCGGCAGGACCTCCACGCGCGTCCGGGACCGGGCATAGGACGGGTCCGAGTTGGTGGGGTCGTGCCACGGCTCGAGTTCCTCCACCTCGCAGATCTCTTCAGTGTCCGCCCGGCGAAGCCCCAGGAACGGCCGCAGCAGGGCACCCCTCGCCGGCCTCATGCCTGCCAGCGAGCGCGTGCCGGAGCCGCGCGCCAGGCCCAGGAGCACCTGCTCGGCCTGGTCGTCCAGGGTGTGGCCCAGCAGGATTGCCGCCGCTCCCTGGCTTGCCGCTGCCGCTTCCAGTGCGGCGTGCCGGGCCTCCCGGGCAGCGGCCTCGGGGCCCATGCCGGTGCCGTCCACCGTTACGGTCCGGATTTCCACTGGGGACAGGCCCAGCTCCTGCAGCATTTCCGCGGTCCTGGCGGCGACCTGCGCGGACCCTTCCTGCAACTGGTGGTCAACCACGGCCGCCCCGACCGTCACCGGGTGGCCGTCCACATGCCCGCGCCGGGCAAAGTACGCTGCCACGGCTGCCAGGGCCAGGGAGTCCGGGCCGCCGCTGCAGGCAACCAGGATGTGCCGCGGATAGCCGGCCCGGGCGAGGGCGTCCCCCAGCGCCTTGCGCGCTGTGCCGACGACGGGCGCCAGCCTGCCGGGCCGTCGTCGTCCACTGCTGAAACCGCCGCTCATGGCGCCCGCGGCGGTGCCCCCAGTACGGCCCCCGGCGGTGGCTTCGGCGTTGGAAGCGGCTTCAGGCTGGCTGCGCGGCAATCAGAGTCCCATCCGCTCAAGCCACAGCTTGGCGTCGTGGATCTCGGGTTCGGTGGGCAGGTGGTCCGCAGACTCCCAGACCCTGTTGAAGCCTTCCATGCCGGCGGCGTCCACCACGGCGCGGACGAACCTGGCGCCGTCCGAATACTGGCGCATCTTCGCGTCCAGGCCCAGGAGGCTGCGGATGAACTTTTCGATCACGCCGCGGTCCTTGCCGCGGTCGTTGAACCTCTGGCGGATGGTCTTCACGGACGGGATGATGCTGGCGTCCACGGCGTCCATCACCACGTTGGCGTGGCCTTCCAGGAGGCTCATCACAGCGGTGAGGTGCGAGATGGCGGCCTTCTCATCCGGGTCCTGGAGGAGGTCCAGGATGGCGCCCCGGCCGGGAGTGTTCCCCGAGGCGGTACGGTCCTTCAACGAACGGGCAGCAGCGGTGGCACGCTCCATGAGGGAATCGACGTTGCCCAGCAGGTGCACGCTGAGTTCGTCGATCTGCTCCAGCATGTGGTGCCGGAGCCACGGTGCGGCGGCAAACTGCACGCGGTGGGTCTGTTCGTGCAGGCACACCCAGAGCCGGAAATCCTCCGGGGTGACGTTGAGTTCGCGTTCCACGGCCACAATGTTCGGGGCCACGAGCAGGAGCCTGCCGGCCGGAGGCGCGGTGGAGCCTTCGGCGAGGGCGGCGAAGGGATCGTACTGGCCAAGGACCTTGCTGGCGAGGAAAGCCAGGACGGCGCCGAGCTGGCTTCCGGTGATGGCCCCGCTGACGCTGGCGGCGCCCGGGCTCAGCGTGCCCTGCCTGTTTTCCAGCATCTTTTCCATGGCGGGTTTGAGCATCACGGCGAAGCTCTGCGTGTTGGCCTTGGCCCAGGAGGCGCGGTCCACCACCAGCACGGAGGAGTCGCGGAGGTCGCGCGCGGCTTCCAGCCCGGTGATCTCATGGACATGGTCAACGGACACGTCCGCCAGGCGCCGCAGGCTGCCCACGGCCTCGCTGATGGCGGCCTGGTCCAGCACAGGCCCGGCCGGGACCAGGCGCGCGGCGGTGGAGGCGGCGAGGTCCCAGTTGATCAGGGACTGTGCCGTGGCGGACAACGTCTGGGCTGACGACTCACGTGCGGTGGGCTCCATGGTTCCCATCAGAACACAGCAGGCTGGGGATAGTCCTTAAGTTCGCTCACCGGCGAACCTTCCGGGGGCATCCGGAGGCATCCGGTCCGCCAGGAACGGCCCTGGACCGCCTGAAGGGTTGGCCAGCAGCGTTCAGGCGGGGAGGGGCCGCTCAGGTGGCAGGGCTGGCAGGCAGTGTGGCGGGGTCCGCCCTGGCCCGAAGCTCAGCGGCAGCCGCAAGCGGCCAGCGCGGTGGCGGCGCGGTCCAGCGCCTCCTTGTTCCCCGCGGCACCGGGGGTCAGCCCGTTTCCGATGAAGGAAAAGGCCAGGAGCCGGCCGTCCGCGTCCACCACGTAGCCGCTCAGTGCCAGCACTGTGTTTAGGGTGCCCGTCTTGGCGCGCACCAGGCCCGCACCCCGGGCGGTGGCGGCATCGCCGTACCGGGTGTCCAGGGTTCCGGAGAGGCCGGCCACCGGGAAGCCGTCCAGCGCCGACCGGAGCCTGGTGTCCGTTCCGGACGTGATGGCCCGCACCACCTCGGAAAACTGCCGGGCCGGGACCTGGTTGCCCATGGCCAGGCCGCACACGTCCACCAGTTTCATCCCCTCCGCAGCCAGTCCGGCAGCGGCAAGCTGCGCGCCCACCGCTGCCGTGGCGCCGTCGTAGCTGCCCGGCAGCCCGTCGGCCAGCGCTGTCAGCCGGCCCAATGCCTCCGCCAGGTAGTTGTCCGAGTCCTGGAGCATCAGGTTCACCTGCTCCGCAACGGTGGCGGACTGGACTTCGCCCAGCACGACAGGCTGGCTGGTCCCCTCCCCCTCCGGGCGTGCCGGCGCCGTTGTGCCGGCTGCCGGCTGGGGCAGGCGTTCGACGGCGGCTGCCACGGTGAGTCCCGCGGCCGCGCCTGCGCTGCGCAGCCCGGCGGCGAATTCCTCAGCTGCCGTCATTGCCGCGTCCTGCGGGCGCGGTCCGGTTGTAACGGCAGGATCGTAGCGGGCGGAATTTAATGCCATGGAATATACGGGAGCGACTTCACCGGCAGCCACGTCCCCTGGTTCCCACGCCGGGTTCAGGGCTGGGCCGGAGAAGAGGGAATCATCCACCAGGACCTTGATCTCCCCTGTGGCGCCGCCCGTTTGCAGCGCCTCCACGGCCTGGGCGGCCAGCGTTGCCAGGCCTGCGTGGCCCATCACCTGGTCCTTCTTGGACCCGCCGGGTCCAAGAAGGACGTCGCCGCCGCCAACCAGCACCACCTGGCCAGGCGCCGGCCCGGCGACAACCCGGGTGGCGAACGTGTGCTCCGGGCCCAGGACCCGCAGGGCAGCGACCGCCGCCAGCAGCTTCATGTTGGACGCCGGCACCCGGCCTTCGGAACCGCCGCGGTCATACAGGACCTGGCCGGTGAGCGCATCCTGCACCACGGCGGTGAAGGTTCCGCCGCCATCGGCCGTCAGCAGCGGTTCCAGCTGGGCACTGACGGCGGACGGGAGCGGGACGGGAGCGGAGCCGTCCGGCGGGGCGAGCCCCGGCACGGGAGAAAGCGCGGTTGGAACCTGCTGCCAGGCGGGCGCAGGCGGAGCGGGGGCTGGTGGTTCCGGACCCAGGAAGCCCGGCGCGACCAGCAGTGCTGCCGGGACGGCGAGCGCCACCAGAAGCGCTGAGAGCAGGACCAGCGGCCAGGACCTCCGCACGCCACCGGAGCCGTTCCCCGCCGCCTGCCGGGCACGGCCAAGCCCCTGATCCCTACTGCGTGTTTTGGTCATGCCCGTGCCGGTCCTCAAGTCCTGAAATTTCCCCACAAGTTCCTGATTCCAGGGCCTCTCGCTATATCCTCGATAATAGTCGGCGGCACTGACAGTCCTTTTTGTTGCCCGTCAGAAGTGCCGCGAACCCCCTGACTTGCCGAGGAGCATTCCATGAAGCATGACGTGACCATCGAGATCCCCAAGGGATCGCGCGTCAAGTACGAAGTCGACCACGAGACCGGCCGCGTCCGCCTGGACCGCGTCCTCTTCACCTCCATGCAGTACCCCACGCACTACGGATACTTCGAGAACACCCTCGGTGAAGACGGCGACCCGTTGGACGCACTGGTGCTGCTCCAGGACTTCGACCTGCACCCCGGCGTCATCGTTGAGTCCCGCCCCATCGGCGTGTTCAACATGACCGACGACGGCGGCGGAGATGCCAAGATCCTCTGCGTCCCCGTGGATGCCCGCTTTGACCACATCCAGGAAGTCACCGACGTCAGCGACTTCCTGATCAAGGAAATCGAGCACTTCTTCACCCGTTACAAGGACCTGGAGCCGGGCAAGTGGGTCAAGGCCGAGGGCTGGGGCGACCGCGCCGCCGCCGAAGCCGAGCTCGAAGCCTCCATCAAGCGATACGTGCCCACGGGCCACTAGTCCCCACCGTCTCCCTTACCTCGCTTCGCTCGGTCAGGGAACCCTGCCGGCGTGGGCCCACCCACCGTCACCGTCTCCCGGTGAGGGCGCCAGCTGACGCCCGACGGCGGGTGGTGCGGTTCTTCAGGAACCGCACCACCCGCCGTCGTCATCCCCGGAACTTTTGTCCAGATATGCAGGCTTCAACGCCTTCAAAGCCTGCATATCTGGGCAAAAACTCCCAGGAATTTGTGGAATCGTTGCCCTGTGAGTTCCGAGCCCCTGTTTAGTCCCCCCTGCGGTCCCGTTACAGGATGGCGGGACGGCGACGTCCTCCGCGCCACCGGGATCCCGTACGCCACCGCCGGACGTTTCCAGCCGCCTGCTCCGGCCCCCGACTGGACCCGGCCGTATGCCGCAACCTCCCCTGCTCCCGCCTGCCCGCAAGGGCCCGTGCCCTTCCTGGACGACATCCTGGGCACCCGGTACGGCGAACTGCCCGGGAGCGAGGACTGCCAGAACCTGTCCATCACCATGCCCCCGGACGTGGACCTGTCCAGCCCGGAAGGCGCGCGGCTGCCCGTGATGGTGTGGATCCACGGCGGTTCCTACACCACCGGATCGGGCGACCTCGCCATCTTCGACCCGGCGGTGCTGGTGGCCGAGAACCGCGTGGTGGTGGTCTCGGTGACCTACCGGCTGGGGCTGTTCGGCTTCCTGGCAACCCGCTCGGGCCGGCCTGCCAACCTGGGCCTGCTGGACCAGCTCGAAGCCTTCCGCTGGGTGCAGCGCAACATCGCCGCATTCGGCGGCGATCCCCGCCGGGTCACGGCCTTCGGCCAGTCCGCAGGCGGTGACGCGATCGCCCACTTGATGGCGACGCCCGAAGCCCCGGCACTGTTCCAGCGCGCCATTATCCAAAGCGCCCCCTTGGGCATTTCGCGCGGGCGGGCCAGGATGAACCACGCCATGGGCATCGCCGCCGAGGCCGTCACCGAGGAGACTCCCGCCATGGAAGTGGTGGAACGGGAGGACCACGTGGCGCAGGTGGCGCGGAAGTTCGGGATGCTGGCTGCGATGCCGTTCGGCACCCAGTACGGTCACGCGCCCCTGCCGGAGGAAACCGGGATCGAGGCCGCCTGGAACCGCTCTGCGCCCGGCGTCGAGATCCTGATAGGCCACACCTCCGAGGAGGCGAGGCTGTTCCTTCCCCGCAGCCCCTACCTCAGCCGCCTGGACCGTGTTCCCGTCGCCGGCCACACCCTCCTCCGGGCCATCAACTGGGTGGTCACGGAGACTGTTTATGGCCGGGCAGCCCGTAAGTTCGCCCGCCGGCACGTCCTGGCCGGCGGCAGCGCCCACCGTTACGTGCTGCACTGGCATGCCCCCGGGAACGTCCTCGGCGCCGCGCACACAATCGACCTGCCGCTGCTCTTCGGAAAGCGGAGCACGTGGGAGGGAGCAGGACTGGTTGCCGGGGCCGGCTGGGAGGACGTGGACGCCGTGGGACGGGAACTGCGTGCACTGTGGTCAGGTTTTGCGCGCGGTGACAGCCTTGGCGAAGAGGGCGGCATTCCGGGCGCCCTGGACTACACGTGGGAGCGGCGTCATCAGCCCCGCCGGCGGCCCCGGGTGGTGGAAACCGTGCTGCGGACAGCGTCCACCAGGATGTCCTGGCGCTGGAAGTAGGCATTGTGGCCGGCGTCCCCGACAACCAGGAGACGGGCGCCGGGCACCGTGGCGGCAACGTGCTCCGCCCCGCGGCGGATCCGCGGCCTTTCTTCCTCCCCGATCAGCACCACCAGCGGGCTGGTTACTGATTCCAGTCCCTGCTGGAAGGCTTCGACGTCCCGTGGGTCAGCGCTGAGGAACTCCCCCTGGCTCTGTTCGAGGCTGCGCGGGTACCTGGCCGCTTCAATGGCTGTGGCGGTTGATCGGACCCTGATATAGCGGGCAAAGTCCTTCGGGTTGTCCTCGATCCACTGCTCCGTGAAGGAGTTTCCCACGCCAAGCCAGATCCGCTCGTCCTGGTCGAGGGAGCTGAACACCTGGAACTTTTCCGGCGTGCCCGCCTGCCCGGGAGGCGGCACCACCAGGGGCCAGCCCATCCCGCAGACCACCAGGGCAGCCGCGCTGCCGGGGTGGCGGACCGCCCAGCGGAGCGTGGTCATGCCACCCATGGACTGCCCCACAATGACCGGGTCGTCCAGGCCCAGGGAACCTATGAAGTGCTCCAGCTCCGCAGCCCGGTCAACCAGGGGTCCCTGCCGCGGGGAGTTCGACGACCAGCCGTGATCGTAGGTGTCGTACGCCAGCACCCGGAAGTCCCGCTCGAGGTCCTGGATGATCGGTTCCCAGCACGCCGCGGCCGAGGCATGGCCGTGCAGCAGCACCACCGGCCGGCCGCGGCCGGAGTCCGTGTAGTGGATGTCGTTGCCGAGCAGATCGAGCCAGGGCATGGGGATGTTCCTTTCGGGCCTGGTCAGCCGGGGCGGCCCACCACGCCCCAGCCTTGCAGAACCGGGGCGGGGCGTCATCCGCTGTCCAGTACGGGCTGGCGCGCGCCGGTACAGGCCGGGGCGGCCGGCGGTAGAGTCTGGTCACGTGAAGACGCTCGGAGTGGACCTCGCCGCGGCTGCCAAGAAGACGGCCGTGGCCGTCATCGAATGGAGCCGCGGATCAGCCCGGCTGGTGCACCTCGGGCTGGATGTGCAGGACGAGGAGATCGTTCCCCTCTTCGGTGCCAGCGACATGACCGGCGTGGACTGCCCGGTTGGCTGGCCGGACGCCCTCATTCCCTTCCTGGCCGGGCACCTTGCCTTCGACGCCGGACCCGTGCTGGAGTACGACGGGATTGAGGGACGGCGGCTGCTGGCCTACCGGGACACGGACCGCTTCGTCACGGGCCGGACACGCCTGATTCCGCTCAGTGTTTCCGCTGACAGGCTGGCACATCCGGCCATGCGGTGCGCCGTGATCCAGGCAAAGATCGCAGCACTCCACGGGCCGCAGCTCCGGGACGGTTCCGGACGCCTTGCGGAGGTCTATCCGGCCGCGTCGCTGAAAATCTGGGGCCTGAACGCCCGCGGCTACAAGGGACGCGGCAGCTCCGAGGCGGAACGGCTTGCCGTGCTCCTCGGAACCCTCAGGGAACAGGCCCCCTGGCTGGACCTGAACGGCTACGGGGACCGGTTGGCCGGCTCGGACGACATGTTCGACGCCGTCATCGCCGCGCTCACGGCCCGCGCCGTTGCCCTTGGACTGACGGCCGGTCCGGACGAGGCGCACGCCGCAGCCGCCCGCACGGAGGGCTGGATCCACCTGCCGACTTGCGGCCTCGACGGGCTGGTTGCCTAGGGGGAACTAGCCGAGGGTCCAGTTCCGGATCTCCTCCGGGTCCTCACCGTGCGTGCGGGTGTGTTCGCGCGCCCGCATCCGCCGGTCCTGGAGGCTCTGGCGGAGGGATGAATGCCGCTCGGCCAACCCGGGCACGCGGTCGATGGCGTCGATGGCCAGCTGGAACCGGTCAATACCGTTCAGCATCGCCATGTCGAACGGCGTGGTGGTGGTTCCCTCTTCCTTGTAGCCGCGCACGTGCAGCCCGTCCTGGTTGTTGCGGCGGTAGGCAAGCCGGTGGATCAGCGCGGGATAGCCGTGGTACGCAAAAATAATGGGCTTGTCCGCCGTGAAGATCCCGTCGAAGTCCCGCGCCGGAAGCCCGTGGGGGTGCTCGCTCTCGTCCTGCAGCCGCATCAGGTCCACCACGTTCACCACCCGGACTTTCAGCCCGGGCGCACCCTCTTTCAGCAGTTCCGCCGCGGCTACGGTCTCCACCGTGGGGACGTCGCCCGCGCAGGCCATCACGACGTCGGGCTCCTCGCCGGGCACCTCGGACCCCGCGAAGTCCCAGATGCCCAGCCCCCTGCGGCAGTGGTTGGCGGCGTCGGCCGGGCCCAGCCACGTGGGCGAGGGCTGTTTGCCGCTGACCACGATGTTCACGTAGTCCGTGGAGGCCAGGCAGTGGGCCATGACGCACAGCAGGGTGTTGGCGTCGGCCGGCAGGTACACCCGGATGACCTCTGCCTTTTTGTTCACGGCGTGGTCAATGAACCCTGGGTCCTGGTGCGAGAACCCGTTATGGTCCTGCTGCCAGACGTGGGAGGACAGCAGGTAGTTCAGCGAGGGCACCGGCTGGCGCCACGGCAGCTGCCGGTGCACCTTCAGCCACTTGGCGTGCTGGTTGAACATGGAGTCGACAATGTGGATGAAGGCCTCGTAGCAGCTGAAGACGCCGTGCCGGCCGGTGAGGAGGTAGCCCTCCAGCCAGCCCTGGCACAGGTGTTCGCTGAGCACCTCCATCACTCTGCCGGACCGCGCGAGGTGCTCGTCGACGTCGTCAATCCGGTACTGCCACACCTTGTCGGTGACCTCGTAGACGTTCTGCAGGCGGTTGGACGCGGTCTCGTCCGGGCCGAAGAGCCGGAAGGTCTCCATGTTCAGCGAGATGACGTCCCGCATCCACGAGCCGAGCGTGATCATCGGGCTGACGCGGTCCGTTCCGGGCTCCGGGACCTCGACGGCGTGGTCCCGGTACGCGGGCAGCTTCAGCGCCTTGCGGAGCAGCCCGCCGTTGGCATGCGGCGTGGCGCTCATCCTCAAGGAGCCGGCGGGCGCTGCCACGGCGACGTCGGGCCGGAGCCGGCCGTCGCCGTCGAACAATTCCGCAGGCCGGTAGGACTGCAGCCACTCTTCCAGCTGCTTCAGATGCTCCCCGTTGGTGCGGACCTCAGAGAGCGGAACCTGGTGGCTCCGCCACGTCCCTTCCACCTGCAGCCCGTCCACCACGCGGGGTCCCGTCCAACCTTTCGGCGAGCGCAGGACGATCATGGGCCAGCGCGGCGCACCGTCCACATCCGCTGCCCCGTCCGTTCCGGCCTCCGGCGCCCGGCGCGATTCCTGGATGGCTCGGATGCCGGCAAGGCTCCGGTCCAGCGCTTCGGCGAAGTCCCTGTGCGCCTGTTCGGTGTTGTCCGGATCCTTCACCGTGACGAAATACGGCTCATGGCCGTACCCGCGCAGCAGCTGTTCCAGCTGCTCTTCCGGCATGCGCGCCAGGATGGTGGGGTTGGCGATCTTGTAGCCGTTCAGGTGCAGGATGGGCAGCACGGCACCGTCCGCGGCAGGGTCCAGGAAGTTGTGCGAGTGCCAGCTGGCGGCGAGCGGGCCGGTTTCGGCTTCCCCGTCGCCAATGACGACGGCGGTGACCAGCTGGGGATTGTCCAGCACCGATCCGTACGCGTGGGCCAGGGAGTACCCCAGTTCGCCGCCCTCGCTGATGGAGCCGGGGGTCTCGGGGGCCGCGTGGCTGGGGATGCCGCCCGGGTAGGAAAACTGCCGGAAGAGCTCTGCCATGCCGTCGGCGTCATTGCCCACATGACCGTAGATCTCGGAGTAGGTGCCTTCCAGCCAGGCGTTGGCGACGACGGCGGGGCCGCCATGGCCGGGACCTGCCACGAAGAGCATCTCGGCGGAGTCGCGGCGGATGACGCGGTTCAGGTGGGCATAGACGAAGTTCAACCCGGGGGTGGTGCCCCAGTGGCCCAGCAGCCGGGATTTCGTGTGCTCGGCCTTCAGCGGTTCGCGCAGCAGCGGGTTGGAGCGGAGGTAGATCTGCCCGACGGAAAGGTAGTTGGCGGCGCGCCACCAGCTGTCCACAAGTTCAAGTTCGTCGTGCCCCATGCTGCTGGTCATAACCGTCCTCACGTAGCGTGCTCCCCCGCTGTCGCCATCCGGCAGGTGCGGCCGTTCCCCCATCGCACCAGATGGGCCAGCCCGAGGCAACCCCGCTTGCCTTGGGGCTGCTACCAACCGGTAGTCTTTGGATTCAAATGTTCACGCTGACAATCAACCAGACGGATAGCCGGCGCGATGGCGACCGCGTGCCGCAGCTGCTCAAGGACCTGCGGCACATTCCTGCGCGCCTCGACTTCGACCGTTCGGTGGAGGACGAGGTCCAGGGCATCGTGGACTGCCCCCACCAGGCGGTGGAGGCAGCGATGATCGCGCTGCGGTGCGGTTCCTGGTACGTGGGGATCGGCGTCGGGCCCGTCAACGAGCCGTTGCCCAACCAGATCAAGGACGCCTCGGGCCACGGGCTGGTGTATGCGCGGCGTGCCGTGGACCGGCTCCGCAACAGCAAGGAGCGGGTGCCCGTTGCGGTGGAGGGCCCGCTGGCGGACATAGCCCACGACGCCGAGGCCGTGCTGCGGCTGCTGGGGCATATTGTGCGGGACCGGTCCGGGGCCGAGTGGCGGGTTCTCGACCTGATGACCCCCGGCGTCCGCGGCCAGCAGAAGGCGGTGGCCCAGGAGCTGGGCATCACCACGCAGGCCGTCAGCAAGGCAGTGGCGCGGGCGCAGTGGAACGAGGAGCACGCGGCCCGGCCTGCGGCGGCAAGGCTGCTGGCCCTGATCCTTGAGGTGCGCTAGCGGCTGCCTGCCTTAGCGCTGCGTTGCGGCCATCACCGGTTCGCCGTTGAAGTACTCCAGCTGCCAGCCGTCGATGGCATGGTGGTGCGCCAGGTTCAGGACCGCGTTGTCGATGCTGGTCAGGGTGCTCCCCACGGCGCGGCTGAGGCTGACCCGCAGGAGCGTCCCGTGGGCGACGACGAGGAGCCGGCTGCCGCGGAATTCCTCGGCGAGTGCCTCCAGGGCTGCCAGTCCCCGGTCCGCAGCCTCGTCCTCGCTTTCGGCGCCGCGGAAGCCGCCGGGAATGCGCAACGCCTCCAGCTCGGGACCGGCCTGCAGGCCCTCGGCCGGGCCAAAGCTGCGTTCCGTCAGTTCCGGGACGCGGCGGACATCGCTGAGGCCCAGCCCGGCCGCGATCAGGTCCGCGGTTTCGGCGGCCCTGCTCAGGGGCGAGGATACGATCGCGTCCCATTCGTAGGCGGACAGCACAGCGACGGCGTCCCGCGCCTGGGCCCGGCCGACGTCGTTCAGGGGAATGTCCGTGGATCCCTGCAGCCGGCGCTGCGCATTCCAGTCTGTCTGGCCGTGGCGGATGAGGGCGAACGTGGTGAGGGTCATGCTGTCCATTCTGCCTTGTGCTGCGTCAGAGCAGGCTGCGCAGCACGTGGGCGGCGCCGTCGTCGAACACTGAGTGGGTGACCTCGTCCGCGGCGGCGATGACTTCCTCGGGCGCCTGCCCCATGGCCACGCCACGCCCGGCCCAGGTCAGCATCTCGATGTCGTTGCGGCCGTCGCCGATGGCCACCGTGAGGTGCTGCTCAATGCCAAGCCTCCCACGGAGGTTCTCCAGTGCACTCGCTTTGGTCACGCCGGCCGCGGCGATGTCCAGCCAGGCCGTCCAGCCCACGGAATAGGTGACTCCGGCGAGGCCCACGTGTTCGATCGCTTCGTTGAACTCTTCCGGGGTGTTCTCCGTGCTGAAGACCACCACGCGCACGGCCGTGGCTTCGAGCATGGTGTGGAAATCGACGCCGACAGCCTCGACGCCGAAACTGGGGTCCTGGAAGCGTTCGGTGGACAGGAAGTTCCCGTCAGCATCCTCCAGCGCGTACTTGGCCGAGGGGAGCCGTTCCCGGAGCGCGCGGAGGGCGGGTCCGGGATCGAAGGTGGCTTTGTGGATGACCTCATAGCCGCCCTCCAGCCCGGGGTGCAGGCGCAGGGTGACACCGCCGTTGCAGCAGACAGCGTAGCCGCGCTCGATCCCGATCTTTTCGATGATGGGCAAGGTGGCGTTGAGGGACCGGCCTGTGGCGATCATGACCTCGTGCCCGGCAGCCACCACGGCCTGCGCCGATTCGCGGACGCCCGGGGACATGTGGCCGTCGTGGTCCACCAGCGTGCCGTCCACGTCCAGGGCGACCATGAGCTTGTGCCCGTTAGTGTTGTTGTGGTCGTCTCGCCGGTCATCGTTGCCGGCGACTGAGGTTTCAGTCAGCGTTGTCATTCACATAGTGAAGCAGACGACCCACCACGGCGCTAGGACGCAGGCCACAGATATGTTGAACACCGCATTAACACTCGCTGGTTTGCTGCGGCCATGCGGTCACACCCTGCGGGACACCGCCTTCCGGACCCCGCACCCCGGCGTTCGCGGGTGCTTTGACTGTTCCGGGGTGCGCACCGCCACGTGCACTTATCCACATGCACCGGCTCCACGCTTCAACGGTCCTGCAGTCAGCCAGACGATAGTCGCATGCACCTGATTCACGCCGGCAGCGTCCGCCGCAGCACTGGAGACGTCCGCTCGCTCAGCCGCCGTTATGCCCGCGGCGAGCTGGTCCGCGTCAGGAAGGGCATCTACGCATCAAAAGAAGAGTGGATTTCGCTGCCGCCCTGGGGAAAGGTACCGCCAGACAGTCCTGGCAGTGGACCTTGAACTGCCGCAGTCAACGTTCTGCCTGCATACGGCTGCTGTTGTGTGGGACCTGAATCTGCTGGAAGTGCCGGGCTTCGTCCACCTGTCAGGAGCATCGAGGGGGCACGTCGGCCGCTGCGTCCCAACAACGTCCGCTGCCCGGCGGTACTCGGGAGAAACCGGACTGGAACGGATCACCTCCTACGGCGTCCGCCGGCACCCCGGACCAACAGCGGCAGTCCGCCACAAGAACCTTTTGGTGACGCCCTTACCGGAAACAGTGGTGGGCGTCATTGCCAGGGAAAACTTCGCGGCCGGAGTGGTCCTGGCCGACCACGCCATGAGCCGGCGGCGTGCTTCCGGCCCCCACCTGGGCAGAGAGGATCTGCTCAGGCAGGCCTCCCTGCTCACCTCGGAGGCAAGGCGCAGGTGGGTCACCCAGGTCCTTGATTTCGCGGAGACGGACGCGGAGTCGCCGGGCGAGTCACTGAGCAGGGCGCAGATGCATGTTCTCGGGTTCCCGGCTCCCCTCCTGCAGGCAAAAGTGCATGTGGGAGGGGTCCTCATTGCTCGAACTGACTTCCTCTGGCCCCGCCACCGGTTGATTGGGGAGTTCGACGGCGCCGCCAAGTATCTGCGCGACGAGTTCCTGGGAGTTCAAACGGCGCGCCAGGCCGTCCTTGCGGAGAAGAAACGCGAGGACAAACTCCGGGCGGCGGGGTTCCGGGTCGTCCGATGGGATTGGGCGACAGCCGCTGATCCTGCGCGGTTTGAAGCATGCCTGCGGCAGGCGGGCTTAGCGAACACGCCCGAAAATACAGGAAGCACCCGCTAATGGACGTTGCACCCGCGGGTTCGCGGGTGCAACGTCCGTTAGCGGGTGCAACGTCCATACGCGGGTGCAACGTCCATATGCGGGCGCAGGAGGAGCGGAAGCTACAGGACCGGGAGGACCTCAAGGCCACCCAGGTACTTCTGCAGCGCCTTGGGCACGTTGACCGAGCCGTCCGCGTTCTGGTGGTGCTCCAGCAGCGCCACAATCCAGCGGGTGGTGGCCAGCGTGCCGTTCAGGGTGGCCACAGCGCGGGTGCCCTTGGCAACCCCCTCCGGATTCACCGCGCGTTCGCGGATGTTCAGGCGGCGGGCCTGGAAGGTGGTGCAGTTGGACGTGGAGGTCAGCTCACGGTACGCGCCCTGGGTGGGGACCCAGGCCTCGCAGTCGTACTTCCGTGCGGCGGAGGTGCCAAGGTCACCGGCTGCAGTGTCGATCACCCGGTAGGGCAGCTCGCACTTGGCCAGCATTTCCTCTTCCCACGCCAGCAGCCGCTGGTGCTCGGCGGCGGCCTCTTCCACCGTTGTGTAGATGAACATTTCCACCTTGTTGAACTGGTGGACCCGGATGATGCCGCGGGTGTCCTTGCCGTGCGAGCCGGCTTCGCGGCGGTAGCAGGAGCTCTGGCCCGCGTAGCGGATGGGGCCGTCGGAGAAGTCCAGAATCTCGTCCGCGTGGTACCCGGCCAGCGCGACTTCCGAGGTGCCCACCAGGTAAAGGTCGTCTTCGGCAAGACGATAGATCTCGGCGTCGTGCTTTACGTCGAAGCCCGTGCCCTGCATGGTCTCCGGGCGCACCAGCGTGGGCGTGATCATCGGGACGAAGCCGGCTTCGATGGCCTGGTCCATGGCCATCTGCAGCAGCGCCATCTCCAGCCGGGCACCAACGCCGCGGAGGAAGTAGAAGCGGGCACCGGAAACCTTCGCGCCGCGCTCCATGTCAATGGCGCCGATCAGTTCACCGATTTCAAGGTGGTCCCTGGGCTCAAAGTCGGGGAATTCACGCGGGGTGCCCACCGTCTTGACCACCACGTAGTCGTCCTCGCCGCCCTCGGGTACGCCGTCCTCAATGACGTTGGGGATGGTGCGAAGCAGCTCATCCTGCTTGCTCTGCGCGGCATCGGCCTCGGCGGAGGCAGCCTTGACCGCGTTGGCCAGCTCCTTGACTTCCGCCAGCAGGGCCTTCTTTTCGTCGCCCTTCGCCTGGGCTACCTTCTTGCCGAACGCGTTCTGCTCGGCCCGGAGGTTCTCGAAGCGGATCAGCGCCGCCCGGCGCGCGGAATCCGCGGAGATGATCGCGTCCACCACTGACTCGTCCGCGCGGCGGGCACGCTGGCTGGCACGGTATTTGTCCGGGTTTTCGCTGAGGTCTTTTACGTCGATCACCACACAAGGGTATCCAATCCCGCGCGCGACGGCGGGCGGCAGCGGACGGGCGGGCCCGCCCGGCTTCCGCCGGGCTACTGTTGAGGCACCATGAGCGACTGGATCCTGTACCTGCTGACCGGGGTGGCCCTTGCGTTTGCCATCTCCAGCTGGTGGGGCGTGCGCAGGCTCAAGGCCCTGCACATCCGCAGTACCGTGGGCGGCGATGCCCAGGATCCGGGCCTCACCGAACAGCGTGTCGCGGTGATCCTCAACCCCATCAAGGCACAGTCGGACGAAGCGAAACGCCTCATCCAGCGAGGCTGCCTTGCGGCAGGCTGGGAGGACCCCGTCTTTTTCGAAACGACGGCGGAGGACCCCGGCTACTCGCAGGTGGCGGCCGCCCTCGCCTCCAGGCCCGACGTCGTCCTGGTGGGCGGCGGCGACGGGACCGTCCGCGTGGTGGCCGAGTCCCTGGTGCACACCAACGTGGCCATGGGCCTGATTCCGCTGGGCACGGGCAACCTCCTGGCGCGGAACGTGGACCTGGACCTGAACGACCTGCACGCCAACGTCAACACCGCCCTGTTCGGCCGGCAGCGCCATATCGACACTGCCCGGATGGGCGTCGAAAACTCACGCACCGGCAGCTCCTCCGAGCACGTGTTCCTGGTGATCGCCGGTATCGGCATGGACGCTGAAATCCTCGCCGACACCAACGCCGGCCTAAAAAAGGCTGTGGGCTGGCTGGCGTATACCGAGGCAGGCATGCGGCATTTGCCCGGACGCCGGAAGAAGGTCTCGATCTCCCTGGACGGCAGCCCGGAGCAGGTCCGGAACATCCGCAGCGTCCTGTTCGCGAACTGCGGCCTGATCCCGGGCGGCATCGATTTCATTCCGCAGGCCATGATTGACGACGGCATGCTGGACGTGGTGGTGATGAGCCCCCGCAGTGCCCTCGGCTGGCTGCTGATGTACGTCAAGATCATGTTCAAGCACAGCGGGAAACTGCCCGTCATGACCGTCTACCGGTCCGGAAGGGTGGTCATCAAATGTCCCGAACCGATGGCCATCCAGCTGGACGGTGATACGGCCGGTGAAGCCACCAGGCTCACCGTCCAGGTGGAGCCGCGCTCCCTGCTGATCCGGGTCAAGGGCCAGGATTAGCGGCTATTCGCTATTGCGCTTCTTTACCTCCGCCGCCTTAGCCGCCGCGTGGGCCTCGGACTGCTCCCGGATCATGGCCTGCTCTTCTTCGAAGCGCAGGCGGTCAGCACGGTCGGCGTCGTCCCCGTCCCAGTCCTGGTTGTCGGCAGTGGGCCGGGGGTTGACGATCATCCCCTGGCCGTCGTTGTCGGTGCCGCTGGCAGTCATGACGCGCTCCCTTCGCTAGGGGCCATCCCCCGTGTGGATCAAGTAAGCATACGCATTGTCCACAACCCGCGGAAGTACTTGGAACGGCATTCACCTACGCTTTGGGCGAAGCGGAGGAACCGTTTTCGGCGGGCTCTCCTGCAGGCCGGAGAATGCCTGCCACCCACGCCCGTGCCGATTGGAAGGCCTGGTCAGCAGTGTGCGGCTCAACCGGTGCTGCCTGCAAGTCGGCCCGCGGATATGACCCCAGGAAGCGGGTGGCGGGACTGATGCGGTGGAGCCCGGCCAGGGCGTCGGCCATCCGTTCGTCGCCCACGTGCCCGTCGGCGTCGATGCTGAAGAAGTAGTCCCCGAGGTACTGTCCGGTGGGCCGGGACTCGATGCGGCTGAGGTTCACTCCCCGGCTGGCGAACTGGTCGAGGATTTCCATGAGGGCGCCGGGCCGGTCCTCGGGGAGCGGGACCACCAGCGTGGTCTTGTCCGCACCTGTGCGCGCGGGCAGGACACCCGGCCGGCTGACCAGGATAAAACGGGTCACGGCGTCCGGGTTGTCGCCGATATCCTCAGCCAACACCGAGAGTCCGGGCTGCTCCCGGGCCACCAACGGAGCGCAAATGGCGGCGTCATAATGGCAGTCCTCTTCAAGGAGCCCCAGGGCTGAGGCAGCCGTGGACGGGCCGGGAACATATTCTGCTGACGGAATATTTGCGTCCATCCACAGGCGGCACTGTGCCCAGGCATGGCCGTGGGTTGATACCCGCCGCACGTCGGCCAAGCGGACTCCGGGCCTTGCCACCAGCACGAAGCTGATGGGCACCAGGACTTCGCGGATAATCCGCAGCTCGCCACCGCCGGCGATCGCGTCGAGGGTGGCGGTGACGCCGCCTTCAACGGAGTTTTCGATCGGGACCATCGCGGCGTGGACTGATCCGTCGCGCACCCAGTCCAGTGCAGCGTTGACGTTCGAGGCCGGGACGCGGGTGGCCTGCCCGGCGTCCGGCACCTGCAGGAGGGCTGCCTCGGTGAAGGTACCCTGTGGCCCCAGGAAGGCATAGGTGGGGGAGGACGCGGACATACACATTCCTTTACGGGATCAGCGCCGACGGGAGCGCCGGCAGAAGCTGCAGCCGGGACATGCCCGGGTCCAAGCCTCCCTGCTAGAGCACCATCGGCTTCAGGCCGTTGTCCGAGACGAGCGGCTTGCCGGCCTCCAGCCACATGTCCATCCCGCCGGAAACGTTGATGGCGGTATAGCCCTGGCCGGTAAGCCACTGCGCAGCGCGGAAGGAGCGCCCGCCGGTGCGGCAGATGACGTAGACATCCTCGTCCGGATCGAGTTCATCCAGCCGCGCCGGGAGCTGGTCCATGGGAATGTGGAGGGCACCATCTGCATGGCCTGCCACCCACTCGTAGTCCTCGCGGACGTCTAGGATGACGGCGTCATCGGGGATGTCGCCGACGGGGACGTTGTCGAAATCGCTCATGGAGGGTCCTGCCTTCGCGGATCGGTGTCGGATTAAAGCCTAGTGCTTCCGCCTCCACCTGGCGGCAGGCCCGGCCCACGTTAAGCTTCTGAGTGACCCTAGGAGGAACCGTTGTTCCCTGCGCAGCCCGCCCCGGCCACTGCCGGAAGCCGCAGCTTCCCGCCACGGCACTGCCCTGGCGTGGAGGCGTGCGGCCTTGCCTGAACTCCACGAACTGCCGGCCGTCGCCCTCCGGGATCTCCTGCGGAAGGGGCAGGTGTCAGCGGCGGAGGCCGCGGCGCATTTCCTGGCCAGGATCGAACAGCAGAACCCGCTGCTGGGCGCTTTCATTACGGTGACGGCGGAACAGGCGATGGCGGACGCCCGCACCGCCGACTCGGCGCGTTCCCACACCCCTTCCGGGGAACTGCCCCTGCTCCACGGCATGCCCCTGGCTTTCAAGGACCTCACCGACGTGGCGGGTGTGGTGACCACCCACGGCAGTGCGGCCCTGGACCATAAGCCGGCACCCGCGGACGGCCCCCTGGTTGCCCTGCTCAAGGAAGCGGGCGTGACCCCCCTGGGCAAGACCCAGGTTCCCGAATTCGGGCTGACGGCCTACAGCGAAAACCGGATTGCGCCTCCGTCGCGCAATCCCCATGCCCTGAGCCGAAGCTCAGGGGGCTCTTCCGGCGGCAGCGCTGCAGCCGTGGCAGCGGGACTCCTGCCTTTCGCCCCAGGCACCGACGGCGGCGGCTCGGTCCGGATCCCCGCAGCCGCCTGCGGGCTGGTAGGGCTCAAGCCGGGCCGCGGTGTGGTCCCGGCCGGTGAAAGCGCTGGTGATCCCGCGCGGCTGGTGGTGGCCGGTCCCATCGCCCGGGACTCCGTGGATGCGGCGCTCATGATGGACGCCCTGGCGGCACCTGGCGCGGCAGGCAGGCCGGATGGCGGCTACCTTGCAGCGGTAGGCCAGGAGCCTCCGCGGCTGCGGATCGGCATCAGCCTGGACAGCCCGTGGTCCGGCACCTTCCCCTTCATCCCGGAGCAGGATGCGCTGGATGCCCTCCGGGTGGGCGGGGACCTGCTGGAACATGCCGGGCATGCCCTCAGCGACGCTTCCATCCGGTACGACAACCGGTACCCGGACGCCTTCACGTCGGCATGGACAGCCGCAGTGGGCGCGGCCAGGATCAGCCCCCACCGCGAGGCCCTGCTGGCGCCCCTCACCCGCACCTTCCGGCGCCGCGCCCAGCAGCGGAGCCCGGCCAAACTCGCCGAGTCCCTCGCATTCCTGCGCCAGTTCCAGCAAGACACCGTGGCGCAGTACGCGCAGTGGGACCTGATGCTCATGCCGTCGCTCGCCCAGGCACCGCGCCCTGTGGGCTGGTTTACCGGTGCCATGCACGGCACTGACCGCTGGCCCGCCGCGCAGTGGCCGGGAGATGCCGACGGCGATTACCGCAAACAGTGCGAATACGCTCCCTGGTCCTCCATGGTGAACGTCTGCGGACTGCCGGCCATCACGCTCCCCGTGCACTGGACCGGCGGGGCGCCAGGGCTGGGGCTGCCGATGGGAATCCAGCTTCTGGGACCTCCGGGATCAGAGTCCCTCCTGCTGCGGGTGGCGCGCCAGCTGGGCTTCTGACCAGCATGTTTGTCCAGCCGGGCCAGTTGTTGACCTCCTCCTTACGCCCGCTTAATGCGCCTGTAACCCGCGGGGAGCAGACTTGTGCCCGTGCCAGGCCGCGGCACCCTTCCGCCAGCCACTGCTCGACGAGGAGTTCCCTTATGAAAGCTGAAAATTCCAGCACGCCTGCCGGCGGGGTGCTTCCTCAACCGGACGGCGCCAGGCCGGACCTCAGCAACGCAACGATCAGGGAGGACCTGGCCGGGCGGGGCCGCTGCGCCCTGGTCCATCTCCCCACCGGACGGACCTGCCTCCTGCAGCTCCGGCACCATGGACCGTGCGAGTTCCACCGTCCACAGGAGGCCGACGACGTCGTCGCCGGCGGGTGACCGCGACGTAGAGCACGAGCGCCGGCGGGCATGGGCACAGGAAGCCGGGCCGTGCGTTGCGCAAAAGTGTCGACTCCGCCGCGGATCAGGAGGACGATTAAAGGGCAGTCACTGTGAGGAGGTCTGTGATGTGCTATTCATCCAGCAAGGACTTCGGGTGGGGCATCAGGAAAGAATCCGACAGCAAGCCCGAGGCAAAGCACGAAGCCCCGGCGGAAACTCCGGAGAAGCCGGTCAAGGCACAGGACTTCACGTTCTGGGCATTCCCGGACTGGCGGAAGACACGGACGCCGGGCACCCGTTCAGCTGAACGGAGCAAGGAGAGGGTCTGAGGCCGCGTCAAGGTCAACGGAAGGGTCTTCGCTGAAGGCCCTTCCCATCTTTCCTGGCCGGCGGCAGGCCGGAGCGCGTCCCGCATTGTGCTGCGGCAAACCCTCCCACTATGGTTGAACCATAAGCATGCTTATTATCTGCACGTGACGAAGGGAACCAGCATGAGTACCGGAAACTACCCATCCGCAGGACAGCCGGAACCGGGAACCGGGAACCACGCCGGCATCCCCTCCGCGCCGGCCCGCACGCCCTCCCCCGCGGATTCCACCGCGGACTCCGCCCTGGCCCGTCCGGACGCGGCCCCGCCGGCAAGCACGGGCACGCCTGCGCCACAGCCATCGGCCGCTGCAGACCAGCCAAGGGTGACCCGGGCGGGGGTTGTGTGGGCGGCAGTCGTAGCGGCCCTGGTGCTCCTGATCCTGCTGATCATCTTCATCCTCCAGAACCAGGACCAGGTGGCCGTCCGGTACTTCGGCCTGGAAGGTCTTGTGCCGCTGGGCATGGCGCTGTTTATTGCCAGCGTGACCGGAGGGGTCCTGGTTGCCATGGCCGGCGGCGCCCGCATCCTCCAGCTCCGCAGGAACGCCCACCGCGCACGGCTGCGGCAACGGAAGTAGGGCGGCGGAACCGGAAGAAGGCGGGTGCAGCGCAGCCGGGCACAGCGATTCCTCCCGTAGAGCGCAGCCGGTCTTGAGTCCGACGGCGGCCTCCGCGGTGCGCGGTCAGCTCACCGCGCGCCGAGGTTGCGGTACTTCGCTGACCGCGCGGCGATGAGCCCATCCACGGGAAGACCGGCGATCGACGCCAGCTCGTATTCGATGGCCCGGGCCATCCGCACGCAGAACTCACGGGGTTCCAGCGAGGCGTCATCGCGCTCGTCCACGATGTGGTCCACCAGGCCGTGGGCATAAAGGGACGCCACATTCACCCCCTGCGCCTGGGCCATCGCGGGTGCATGCTCCACGGTGCGGTGCACGATGGCACTGGCACCCTCGGGAGGCAGGGGGGACAGCCAGCTGTGCTGTGCCGCGATGGTCCTGTCCGCGGGCAGCAGCGCCAGCGCCCCTCCCCCGGACCCCTGGCCCAGCAGCACCGAGACTGACGGCGCGGCCAGCCCGATGAGTTCGTGCAGGGACCGCGCAATCTCTCCTGCCAGTCCGCCTTCCTCCGCCTCCTGCGAGAGCGCCGCACCCGCAGTATCGATGACGGTGAGCAGCGGCAGCCTCAGCTCCTCCGCAAGTTTCATGCCGCGCCGGGCTTCCCGCAGTGAACCGGGGCCCATGCCGGCGGCGGCCTTGCGCAGCGGGCGGGCGTGGCCCAGGACGATGCAGGACTGCCCGCCGAAGCGCGCCAGGGCCAGCAGCAGCCCGGGGTCCTTCTCCCCCTGGCCCGTCCCGTTGAGCGGCAGCGCATCGACGGCACCAAATTTCAGGAGCTGCCTCAGGTCGGGACGCCGGGGATGCCGGGAAATGCCGATGGAGGTCCAGGCGTCCGCAGCAGCGGGCCGCACCGCGAGCGTGGCAGGCGCCTGCGGAAGGGCGGCCTTCTCCCCGCACAGGATGTCCAGGGCCCGGGCCACCAGGCCGGCAAGCTGGCCGGGCTCCACAACGCCGTCGATCAGTCCCTTGCTGAACAGGTTCTCCGAAGTTTGCACGTCTGCAGGGAAAGCCTCCCCGTACAGCGCCTCGTAAACCCGGGGGCCGAGGAACCCCAGCAGTGCCCCGGGTTCGGCCACGTTGATGTGGCCCAGGGATCCCCAGGAGGCCATGACGCCGCCGGTGGTGGGGTGCCGCAGGTAGACGAGGTACGGCAGCCCGGCCTGGCGGTGGGCCCGGACGGCCCCGGTGATCTTCACCATGGACAGGAAGGCCAGTGTCCCTTCCTGCATGCGGGTGCCGCCGGAGGCGGGCCCGGCGAGCAGCGGCAGCCCCTCGGCGGTGGCCCGTTCGACGGCGGCTACGATCCGCTCCGCCGCGGCGTGGCCGATGGAGCCGGCCAGGAAGGAGAATTCGCTGACGATCACCGCCACCCGGCGCCCCCTGATGAGCCCGGCGCCCGTGATCACGGACTCGTCGGTCCCGCTCCGCTCCCGGGCTATTGCCAGGTCGCGGAAGTACTCTGCGGAGACCTCGGGTTCCCGTGCCGGCGCATCCCAGGAAACGAAGGAACCGCGGTCCACCACGTTGTCCAGCAGTTCAGCCGCGCCCAGGTGCCGCACCTTTTCCGTCGTCGGCATGCTACTTCGCCCCGGCGGTCACGGTGGCTGCAAGGCCCGGGCAGTCGCTCGCCTCGCACCGCAAGATTGCCGATGCCATCCGGAGCCAGGACGCTGAGGGGGCGGCGGAGGCCATGCTGGCCCACATCGAGCTGGTCTCGGACGTGGAGCTGCTCCGCTAACTGCACTCCCCTGGCAGGCGGCCGCGCAGTCGACGGGCCAGGCCGCCAAAAAGCTGTTGACCGGGCCCTTCGGCGATCCTAAAATCTGGACATCACCTGAGCCTGCCCCTGGTGCTTGCAGGTATTTCTTCCAGCGAGTATTCCTTCCAGCGAGGTGCCCCGGCGCCTCTCACTTCCCCTCATATTGCACAGGGCCCAGACCCTTAGCGGAAGCACTGATGATGTCCACAGTCCATGACACCAACCGGGAACCGGAAATACAGCAGGCGCTGCACGGGCTGCGCGCCAGGCTGTCGGGTTCCCTGATCGAGCCGGATGATCCCTTGTACGACGAAGCCCGGCGGGTATGGAACGGCATGATCGATCTCCGGCCACGCGCCGTCGTCCGCGCCGGAGCGATAGCCGACATTGACGCCGTGCTGGATGCCGTCCGGCGCAGCGGCCTGGCGCTGGCCGTCCGTGGCGGGGGGCACAACATCGCCGGACACGGCAGTGTTGAAGGCGGGCTGGTACTGGACCTGGGACCGCTGAAGCACGTGCACGTGGACGCCGGGAGGAGGCTGGTGACCGTGGAACCCGGAGCCACCCTGGCCGACGTCGACCACGCAACCGCCGCATACAACCTTGCCGTCCCGCTCGGAGTGATCAGCGGAACTGGCGTGGCGGGACTTGCCCTCGGCGGCGGCGTGGGCTGGCTGACACGCTCCAACGGCCTGACCCTGGATAACCTGGAATCCGTGGACGTGGTCACCGCCACCGGGGAACACCTGCGCGCCAGCATGCAGGAGAATCCTGAGCTGTTCTGGGGGCTGCGCGGCGGCGGCGGAAACTTCGGGGTGGCGTCCTCCTTCACCTTCCGCGCCCGGCCCCTGCCGCCCCAGCCGCTGGGAGGGAACCTGTTCTACCGGCCCGAACACTGGCGCAACGCCCTCCTGGCTTTTGCCGGCTGGACCCGGGACCTGCCGGACGGGATGAACCCGATCGCCTCGTTCCTGGTCTTCCCGGAAGAGTTCGGGATGGGCAGCGACCCGTGGATGATCATAGGATTCGCGTGGGTGGCAGAGGACCAGCAGGCAGGGCTCGCCCTGGTTGACCAGCTCCGGGCCGCCGCGCCTCCCGACCAAGAGGAAATCGGCCCTACCTCCTGGCTTGACTGGCAGAGCGCCATGGACAGCGTGTTTCCCAAAGGTTCCCGCGGCTACTGGAAGAACGTCTCCTTCTCCCGCCTCGACGGGGAGTCAGTGGATGTCCTGCTGGGCTTCGCCTCCGAGCTGGCATGGGAAGGTACCGGCATTGACATCCACCACATGGAGGGAGCGTTCGGACGGGTGCCGGAGGATGCAACGGCGTTCCCCAACCGTTCTGCCCGCTACTGGCTCAATGTCTACGGCTTCTGGCGGGACCCCAGCGAGGACGAGCGGCTGACCGCGTTCGCCCGCACGGCCTACGGGCTTATGCAGCCGTTCGCGGAGCACGGCGAGTACGTCAACTTCCTGGGCGCCGAGGCGGGGCCCAGGGACGCGGACGCCGCCCGCGCGGCCTACGGGCCGGAGAAGTTCCGGCGCCTGGCAGCCCTCAAGGACCGCTATGATCCCCACAACCTCTTCCGCCTCAATCACAACATCCCGCCAACACAGGCGTTCATGTGATCACAGGCGCCCATGTGATGGGGTGAGCGGCCCTAGAACGTGTACGTGGGTCCGCTGGTGGAACTGGCGATCGCCAGGCCGATGATGGCCAGCAGCCAGAACGCGCCGTAGCCCAGGAGGCACAGGTAGCCCAGGACCAGCCCGGCAATGGACATGCCCCTGCCGGCCGGTTCGCGTTTGAGCGCCATGTGGCCGGTGATGATTGCTGCAATCTGCGGGAGCAGGAGCCAGCCCATGATCACCGAGGCGATACCGCACACCATGCTGGCGATGCTCAGCGTCTTGGGCTCCGCCTGCATGCCGTAATACCCCTGCGGGGCGTACGGGCCTGCCGGCTGGCCATAAGGGGCGGGCTGCTGGTTGTACGGGCTCGGCGGCTGGCCGTAGGCACCGCCGTACTGGCCGGGTCCGCTATGCGTGCCTTGCCCGTAGCCACTCCCACGGCCATCCTGCCCGTAGCTGCCCTGCCCGAAGGTCGGCGCGGAGGGCGACTGGCTGCCGTAGGGCGGCACGAAACGGGGCGGTTCAAGGCCGGACGGCGTGCTGGAGTCGGGCTGGCCGGATTCAGGCCGCTGGCTGGGCTGGTCAGACATGGTTCCCCCTAGGAATTGTGGTTCCAGCCTACCCCCGGCCCAGGGGCGGATCTATTGCCCCCAATAGGGCAGGATGTACACCGCAAAGATGACGAACGCCGCAAGCAGGGCTAATCGTCCGGCGCCGCCGGTACCGTGCCGGCGGGCCTTTGGAGCCGCGCGGTGGCCCGCTGGTCGGTAGCCTTCCCCCGTCCCGGCGGCCGAAGGGTTGCCCCGGACCGCCGGCCGCACTGACGAACCCGACCTGGCGGCGGGAGCTCCGGCATTCGCCGGTGGCGCCGCGGGCGGAACCACCGTGCCCGGGCGGACGTGCCGGAACGCCATGATGCCCGGTTCCTGTTCATGGGTGAGGTCCTGGCCCAGCTGTGCGTACAGCCCCGCCACGGCCTGCTGGTCCAGCACCTGGGGCAGTGCCTCGATGGCACCCACCACACGCTGCGTCCCGGCCACGGCCACGTCCGACGCGGTCACCCCAAACAGGTCCGGCTGGGCGGCCATGCAGATCAGCGGGCGGACCAGCCGCCGGTACGGCGGCGACACCACGGACGATACCGCGGCACACTGGGCCAGGGCGCCTTCCACCGCCTGCGTCCGTGCGTACCGGCCCTGCCAAAGCACCCCGGACAACACCCGCACCTCGCCGGTCCAGTTCTTGCAGTCGACCACCACTACACCGCCAGGCCCCACGAGGACGTGGTCCAGGCTGGCCTTCGGCCGGCCGGGCCAGTGCACGTCATGGAGCACGTACCAGCCCCGCGGGACCAGTTCGCCAAGCTTGTCCGCAACCACCTTCTCGCTGACGGCATCCGCATCCCAGGGCTTTGTGGCGCCTTCGGCCTCGTCCAGCCGGCGCTTGAGCCTGGCCACCCTTTCGGCGGCCAGCCTGGACTGCTCGGCTTTCCCGTCTCCTGCCCCCATGGCCGCCCCTGCTTCCCTGCCGGAAGGACGACGGCGGGGGGGCCGCCGTCGTGCCTTGCTCTCGGATGAATTCCCCGACTTTTTCGAAAGTAACAGGGCGTGCAGCGGCCGGTATATAAGTACTTTGGTGGGGTCTGTACTCAGGTTGACTACTCGTTTGATGACGATCTTCCGTCACAGGCCGGACACAGTGGCCGCATTCCGGACGGATCGTTTTGACTCAGGTCCCTGTCTGGCATGCTGGTGGCATGGCTAGCCGCGCGGGCACAGTTGCCCAACCCCAGGACCTTGTTGACATCACTGCGCTCCTTGACGCGTATTACGACATCACGCCCGATCTCGGTGATCCCGGCCAGCGCGTGGCGTTCGGCACGTCCGGACACCGCGGCTCCAGCCTGAAGGCGTCATTCAACGAGCAACACATCGTTGCCATCACCCAGGCCATCGTGGAGTACCGGGCGGGGCAGGGCATCACCGGGCCGCTGTTCCTGGCCAAGGACACGCACGCCCTCAGCGAGCCCGCGCAGAACTCCGCGCTCGAGGTCCTGGCAGCCAACGGCGTCCAGGTCCTCGTTGACGCCCGCCACGGCTACACCCCCACGCCGGCGCTCAGCCACGCAATCCTTACCTACAACCGGAATGCCGGCGCCGGCGCCCCGCAGGCAGACGGCATCGTTGTCACGCCAAGCCACAACCCGCCGGCCGACGGCGGCTTCAAGTACAACCCCCCACACGGCGGGCCTGCCGATTCCGATGCCACCGGCTGGATCGCCAACCGCGCCAACGAACTCCTGGAGAACGGCCTGCGCGGGGTGAAGCGGATCCCGCTGGCCGACGCCCTGGCTGCGGACACCACCGGTAAGTTCGACTTCCTCAGCAGCTACGTGGACGACCTTCCCTCCGTCCTGAACCTGGATGCCATCCGCAACGCCGGCGTGCGGATTGGCGCCGACCCCATGGGCGGTGCCTCCGTGGACTACTGGGGCGAGATCGGCGAGCGCCACCACCTGGACCTCACCGTGGTGAACCCCACGGTGGATCCGCAGTGGGCTTTCATGACCCTGGACTGGGACGAGAAGATCCGGATGGACTGCTCCTCCCCGGCCGCCATGGCCTCGCTGATCCAGCGGATGGCTGCCGGTGCGGACGGGACGGCAGCCTACGACGTCGCCACCGGCAACGATGCCGACGCCGACCGGCACGGCATCGTCACGCCCCTTGTCGATGGAGTGGGTGGTTTGATGAACCCCAACCACTACCTCGCGGTCGCCATCGATTACCTCTACCGCAACCGCAGCGGCTGGAACCCGGCCTCCGTGGTGGGAAAGACCCTGGTGTCGTCCTCCATCATCGACCGGGTAGCCCAGAGCCTGGGCCGCAAGCTCGTGGAGGTCCCGGTCGGCTTCAAGTGGTTCGTGCCCGGCCTGCTCTCCGGGGAGGGCGCCTTCGGCGGCGAGGAATCGGCCGGCGCTTCCTTCAACAAGCTGGACGGCAGCGTCTGGACCACGGACAAGGACGGCATCCTGCTGGCCCTGCTCGCCTCGGAAATCACGGCGGTCACCGGCAAGTCCCCGTCCCAGCTCTACAAGGGCCTGACGGACCAGTTCGGCGCCCCCGTCTACGCGCGCATTGACGCAGCAGCCACGCGGGAGCAGAAGTCGGCACTCGGCAAGCTGTCGCCGTCGGACGTCACCGCCACCAGCCTGGCCGGGGAACCCATCCTGGCCAAGCTGACCGAGGCGCCCGGCAACGGCGCGTCCATCGGCGGGCTGAAGGTGGTTACGGAGAACGCCTGGTTCGCCGCCCGCCCGTCCGGCACCGAGGACGTCTACAAGATCTACGCCGAGTCGTTCAAGGGCGAGGAGCACCTTAAGCAGGTCCAGGCGGAAGCCAAGGCCCTCGTGGACAGCGTTATCGCCTAGCTGCCCCGGTTTCCGGCAGGCTCCAGAGCTGCAGGATGCGCCGGACGGTGCGTTTACCGTCCGGCGCCATGTCCACCAGCGCCACCCGGTCAAGCACCAGGGTGTCGCCCGGGCGCAGGCGGCGGCCGTGCAGGTGGGAGATGTGCGGCCGGTAGCCGGACCTGGTGTGGGCCGGAGTGAGGATCCTGCCGCCGGCGCTTTCGACTGCCGCGGCCAACTGCCCGTGCAGTGCCTGCAGGTCCGGCTGCGGCCGGACAAGGCTGACGGGCACGGAGCCGTTCCGGCCGAACCCCGCGTCCTCCCCCACTGTCAGTGCGGCGCCCAGTGCCGTCTCCGCAGGTGGCCCGGCGAGCGCCGCAAGCTGTTCGGCGACGGCGTTGTCGACGTCGAACCGCAGCAGTGTGATGTGCAGGGGCCACTGCGTCCGCGGAAAGACCTGGCCTTCAGCCACCGGCTCCACGAACGCGACGACGACGAAGTTCCGCATCCGCCCAGTGTGCCACTCCCCCGCGGCCCAACGCTCTCTCACTTAATGCCCTTTAACCGCCATCGCTCTCTCACGCATGAGAGAGCGATGGCCAAAAAGCTGCATTAAGTGAGAGAGCGTCCCGGGGGTTGGGGGTTAGACGGTGCGGACGACATCCTCGTAGGAGAACTTGGGCTTGGCCTCGCCCCAGGCGTCTGCGGCGGGCTGGCCGATGTTGACCACCAGGAAGCTCTTCTGGTCACCCGCGGGGAAGAACGCCTCATCGATGGCACCGAAGTCGGCTCCGGTCATGGGGCCCGCGGAGAACCCGAGGGAGCGTACGGCCAGGATGAAGTAGCCGGCCTGCAGGTGCGCGTTGTTGTTGCCCGTGGCGGCGGCGAGTTCCGGGTTGGCGTCGTACATGGCCTTGGGGGCGTTGTAGCCGGGGAGGAAGGTGTCCCACTGGCCCGCCCAGTTGGTGTCATAGCTGAGGATGGCCACCAGCGGGGCGGAGGCGGTCTTGGCGCGGTTGCCTGGCATGAGGGCGTCAACAAGCTTGGCGCGGGCTTCGTCCGAGCGGACATAGGTGACGCGCAGCGGCTGGGAGTTGAAAGCGGTGGGGCCGAACTTGGTGAGCTCGTAGATGGCCTGCGCCTGCTCGTCGGTCACCTCTCCGGTGAACGAGTTGGCGGTGCGGGCCTGCGCGAAAATAGCGTCGACGGCGGCCGGATCGATAACCGCTTCTTCATGGGCAATGGTCATTGGCGTACCTTTCGCTGTGCCTCCCCGTTTGCGTCGGGGCCGGCGTCGTTGCTTTCCATGGTTGCAACTTCAACCAGCGGTGTCCTCTTCCCGTGACGGCCCGTGACATCGGACACAACGGTCCGTGGGCAGGGCGCGGGCGGTATCCTTGTCCCAGTTAATCTCCGCCCTCCGCGGCATCCCCGAAAGCCCCCGAAAGGCCTCCGCCCATGAGCATGCTCGGAATCAAATGGAAGCTGCACGGCACAGGCAAGTCCATCAAGCCGGGGCACGTGGTGGCCCCCGATGAGCGCCTGGCCTGGCCGCTGACCATCGGCGTGGGCATGCAGCACGTGGTGGCCATGTTCGGCGCCACGTTCCTGGTGCCCATCATCACCGGCATGCCCCCTGCCACCACTTTGTTCTTCTCCGGCATCGGAACGCTGCTCTTCCTGGTGATCACCAAGGGCCGGGTTCCCAGTTACCTCGGCTCAAGCTTCGCGTTCATCGCACCCATCATGGCGTCCCAGCAGCAGTTCGGCGTGCCGGGAGCGCTGGGCGGCGTGGTCCTGGCCGGCGCGGCCCTGGCCCTGGTGGGCGCCATCGTCCAGAAGTTCGGCGCGGGCTGGATCAACCGGCTGATGCCGCCCATCGTCACCGGTGCCATCGTGGCGCTGATCGGGCTCAACCTCGCACCGGCGGCCAAGCAGAATTTCGACGCCGCCCCCGTCACCGCCGTGGTCACCCTGGCCACCATCATCCTGGTCAGCGTGCTGTTCCGGGGGATCCTGGGCCGCCTCAGCATCCTGGTGGGCGTGGTGGTGGGCTACCTTGTGGCGATGCTGCGCGGCGAAGTGAGCTACGACAAGATGGAGGCTGCGGCCTGGGTGGGCCTGCCACAGTTCCAGACTCCCGAGTTCCATGTGGGTGTCCTGGGCCTGTTCGTGCCCGTGGTGCTGGTCCTGGTTGCGGAGAACATCGGCCACGTCAAGTCCGTAGCCGCCATGACCGGCCAGAACCTCGACGGCGTGTCCGGCCGGGCGCTGATGGCTGACGGCGCCGCCACGGTGTTGGCCGGCTTCGGCGGCGGCTCCGGCACCACCACGTACGCAGAAAACATCGGCGTCATGGCCGCCACCAAGGTTTACTCGACGGCGGCATACTGGGTGGCCGGCGTCTTCGCCATCGTCCTGAGTTTCTCCCCCAAGTTCGGCGAGCTCATCGCCACCGTCCCGCCCGGTGTGCTGGGCGGCGCGGCCACCATGCTGTACGGCATGATCGGTATCCTCGGCGTGAAGATCTGGGTGCAGAACAGGGTGAACTTCTCGAACCCGGTGTATCTGACCACCGCCGCCGTGGCACTCATCATCGGCATCGCGGACTACACCTGGACCATCGGTGACCTGAAGTTCACCGGCATCGCACTGGGATCAGCAGCGGCCCTGGTGATCTACCACGGCATGAAGGCCATCGCGAAGGCCCGGGGCACGGCGGCCGAGCCCGAAACCGAGCCGGCGGGGCTTCCTCCCCAGGCCAAGGCAGCGGGGAACGCTGCCGCCCGGCGCGCCCCGAAAAAGCGCTAGCTAGGCCTCCTTCAGGGACAAGGGCTCGGCAGGCAGTCCCGGAGGATGGACTGCCTGCAGATGCCCATGCCCGAAGACGGGCCCGGGACGGGGACGTTTGGGAACCAGCGGGGCCTCCGCGGGGTGCCTGACCTGGCGGATTGCCCAGGGTACGAGGTATTCGCGGGCCCAGGCGATGTCCTTGGCCCGGGCTTCCTTCCAGTTGCGGGGCGGGAGCGCCTTGGGCTGCAAGGGTTCAAGGCTGTGGGGAACGGCCAGCGCCTGCAGCACTCCCAAGGCTATGGTGTGGTGGCCCAGCGGCGAGAAGTGCAGGCGGTCAGGGTCCCACATGCCGGGCCTGGTGAGGTCACGCAGGCACCACAGGTCAACCATCACAGCGTTATGCCGGGCGGCCACCACGTGCAGGTTTTCGTTGAGGATGGCCACTTTGCCGCGTATCTGGCCGAAGACCGGTGTGGCGCCCCAGTCGGGACCGGCGAAGAGGACCACAGTGGCCCCGGAACGGGTGAGCTGCTCCACTCCGGCGTCGATCTTCTCGGCCAGCTTGTCCGGATCGCTGCGGCGGAACACAATGTCGTTGCCGCCGGCGGAGAGCGTCACCAGGTCAGGCTGTGCGGCGAGCGCCGGCCCCACCTGCTGATCCAGGATCTGCTGCAGCCGCAGGCCCCGGATCGCGAGGTTGGCATAGGCGAAATCCGGCTGTCCCGCGCTGAGTTCCTCGGCCACCCTGTCAGCCCAGCCCCGTAGCCCGCCCTGGTTCTTGGGCTCGGGATCCCCCACCCCCTCCGTGAAGGAGTCGCCGAGTGCCACATAGCGGTGCCACGGGTGATGCCCTGGTCCAGGAGCCTGTTCCGCCGGGCTTGCCATATCCAGGCCAACCGGCCAGCCGGGCGACTGCTCCTGCTTCGGCGTTGTCATGCCGTCCTCCCTTCCGCGGTGCGGGATGCGTCCTTGCCCCGCCCGGCCCTCCGCCGGCGGGGCTGTTCCTCCTGCTCCAGCTCGGCTGGGGGCAGCAGGCGGAAGTCCGCGACGCCGTCGGGCGTTCCTTGCCTGAGCCCGGCGGGCTCCCTGCCGGGCTCCCCGGGCATGGGGTTCTCCCTCCCGGGACCCGGCGCAACAACGTTCAGCGCGGCATCGCGCAGGTCGAGTTCGTGGTGCACCGCCTGTGTCTGCAGGAACCGCAGTGCCCCCTCGCGGCTGAGGCCGTACTCGTCCATGAGGCTGCGCACCGCCAGGTCCACCAGGACAAGGGAGCTTTGCACGACGGCGATGCCCGCTTTGGCCTCGGCGCGTTCGGCCGTGCGCACCACAACACGCAGGGCCCGGGCCACATGGTGCGCGTAGCTGCGGCTTCGGAGAAGGTCGTCGCTGCTGAAGGCGTGCGGGACGGCGGCGTAGAGGTTGATGGCGGCGCTCGTCCCGCCTTCGGAGGCGATCGGCATGGACAGGAGCGACTGGACCCCATGGCCGGCGGCCGCGCTGGCGTACCCGGGCCAGCGCCGGTCCCGGCTGACGTCGGACAGCAGCACGAATTCGCCGGTACGGAGGGCTTCGAGGGCCGGTCCGTCAGCGAAGGAGCACTGTTCCTGGTTTGCTTCGAGTGCTCTCTCGGTGCTGGCGGCGACGGTGTGTGCCTGTCCCAGGCGGAAGAGCGTGGCCGCCCAGCTGATGCCGCGCTGCTCGCCCCTGATGTCCGCCATGAAGTCACGGGTGACTTCCCAGAGGTACGTTTCGACGTCCTTGCTGTCGAACACCTGTTCCGGGGGTACTGGAAGGGGTCCCCAGCCGAGCTGCGCTGCGGGTTCAGCCGCCATGATTTACGCCTTGGTTGAAGCGCTCCGGCCTACTGCAAAACCTCTTTCTAAGAATACGTCTCCAGCGCGTTTCAAGGGAGGGGCAGTGCGTTCCGGCCTGCGGGGTTCACACCGTGGACACACGGCATCGCAGGCGCCCCCCGACATGAAAAAGGCCTCCGCGGCGTGGTTCGCAGGGAACCACGCCGCGGAGGCCTTCAGGGACGGCGGTTACCGCCCCCAGGGAGCGGCAGCCGTCCCGTTACCCGGCGTCGAAGCTCTCGCCGCCGTCGTCGTTCGGTGATTTCTCCTCGGGCAGGTCGTTGCCGCTGCCGTCCGGAAGGCCGGCGGCTTCCTGGCCGGACTCGGACGAGACCGGGGCCGAGCCCTGAGAGTCGTCGTTGGACTCATCAATCTCGGCGGCGCTGGAGGGAAGATCAACGTCGCGGGGCACGGGATCCGCCTCCGGATCGGACTGCGGCTCGTTGGTGTCGGCGCCGCCCGCGCCGGAACCGTTCACTGGCGCCTGGGATCCGCCCATCTCCTGCTCGGCGGTGGGAGTGCCGTAGCCGCCCGGGTCCGATTCGGGCTGGGCATGCTGGTTTTCCTGCGTCATGATTTCCTCCTGTTGTCGGTTCGGATGAAGCTGTCCTGCTGGCGTGGATACAGCGTTAGAGGCCCTTGCCGCCGGTTACCGGCAGCACTGCCCCGGAAATGTAGGAGCCGTCCTCGGAGGCCAGCAGCACATAGGCGGCCGCGAGCTCGGCCGGCTGGCCGGCCCGTTCCAGTGGCGTGTCCTGGCCGAACGTGGGGAGTTTGTCCGGCCATTCCGTTGCCGGGATCAGCGGGGTCCAGATGGGCCCGGGGGCTACGGCGTTGACCCTGATGCCCTTGGGCCCGAGTTCCTGTGCCAGCGCCTTGGTGAACGCCACCTGGGCGGCCTTGGTCATGGCGTAGTCGATCAGCGCCGGGGACGGGTTGAAAGCCTGGATCGATGCCGTGGTGATGATGGACGCGCCCGGCTTCAAATGGGGTACCGCGGCCCGCGCCGTCCACAGCAGGGAGTAGAGGTTGGTCTTGAAGACCCGGTCGAATTCCTCGGTGGGCAGCGACTCCAGGCTTTCGCGGTTCTTTTGGTACGCGGCGTTCAGGACCACCACGTCCAGCCGGCCGAATCCGGACGCGGTTTCCTCAGCGATGCGGGTGCTGAAATCCTCTTCCCGGCCGTCTCCCGCAAACAGCAGGACCCGCTGGCCGGCCTTGCGGATCCAGTCTGCGGTGTCCTGCGCGTCCTCTTCCTCTTCCGGAAGGTAGGAGATGGCTACGTCGGCGCCCTCACGCGCGAAGGCGATCGCGGCGGCCTTGCCGATTCCGGAATCGCCGCCCGTGATGAGGGCGGCCTTGCCCTGGAGTTTGCCGTGCCCCTCGTAGCTCAGTTCCCCGTGGTCAGGCTTCGGGTCCATCGGCGCCGTGAGCCCGGGCTGCTTCTGCTCCTGCTCCGGGAACGGTCCGGAGTGGTAGCCGCCCCGGGGATCCTTTGGCTGGTCCTTCTGCTTGTCTGTGTCGCTCATAGTCCGCCTGCTCACTGTGTCGGTTTTCGAAGAGCTCCGCCGTGCACCTGCTCTTCGAAGCTATCCCGGCCGGAGGAACAAAGTCCACCGATCGGAGCGAATAATCAGTAAACTTATCAAATGTAGGTCGCGGTGCAACGCCTGCCGTGTTTCCGGGCACGGGAAGAGCAGAAAGGGAGCGGGCAGGCGGAGGAAGGAGAGGCAATGTCCGAGGTGGAGGATTACACGGGCAGGACGGGCAGGAACGAAACCCGTGAGGAGCAGCTGGACCGCAACTGGGCCGAACTGCTGCAGGAGATGCGGGTGCTGCAGATGGGCGTCCAGATCCTGGCCGGATTCCTGCTCACGCTCCCCTTCCAGGAGCGCTTTGAAATACTTGACGATTTCCAGGTTGGCCTCTACCTCACCAACGTGGTGATTGCTGCGCTCACCACCGCGCTCATCCTCCTTCCGGTCAGCGTGCACCGGAGGCTCTTCCGGAAGCGGCTCAAGGAAACCCTGGTAGCCAGCGGGGACACCATCGCAAAAATCACCCTTGCGGGAATCGCGCTGTTGAGTGCGGGTACCGCTGCGCTGGTTTTCGACGTGACCGCCGGACGTACGGCCGGCCTCACAGCCGGCGGAGCGCTGATGGCGGTGATGGTGGTCCTGCTGGTCTACGTCCCCGTACACCTGAACAGGCGCGCCGCCGCGGGGCAGGGATCGCCCCACCCGAACGGGGAATAGCCATGGCCAGGTGGATCAAGGAGCACGGGCTGCTCCTGGTCAATGCCGGGCTGTTCCTGGCTTTCCTGGCCGGGATGATCCTGACGGGGGCAGCCAACTACAGCGAGGAACAACAGGCGCACGGGGGCTCCGCCGTGTCAGTCCTGCAGTTTATGGCCACCGGGGAATTCGTTGAAGCCACCTTTGAAAACTGGGAGAGCGAGTTCCTGCAGATGGCCATGTACGTGGTCCTGACGGTGTTCCTGTTCCAGAAGGGCTCCTCCGAATCCAAGCCGGTCGGCACAGCCGCGCCCCAGGATGAGGATCCCCGCCAGGCCGCCATCAGCAAGGCCACCCCGTGGCCCGTGAAGCGGGGCGGCGCCGTGCTGAAGGTGTATGAGCATACGCTGTCGATACTCCTGTTTGCCCTCTTCCTGGGATCGTTCGCCGCGCATGCGCTGGGCGGCGCGCAGGCGTACAACGAGGAACAGCAAAGCCACGGGCAGCCCTCTGTCACCGCCCTCCAGTACATGGGCACCAGCCGGTTCTGGTTCGAGTCCTTCCAGAACTGGCAAAGCGAATTCCTGGCCGTCGCCGTCCTCGTGGGGGCGTCCGTTTACCTTCGCGAGAAGGGGTCGCCGGAATCCAAGCCCGTTGCGGAACCCCATCACGACACCGGCACCTGAACCGATGTTCCAGGGTCACTGTCGCGCCGCGGGTCATTGGCGGGAGCGCCCCGCTGACCCGCCCAGGTTTCCGCCGCGCTGCTAAGCGCCCTCGAGGACCTGGCTTGTTGCCCACGCCAGGTACTTGGCGGCATGGGCGACGGCGTCCTGGGGGCTGGGAGCCACGTCCAGCAGCTGCGCGGCAGCCACCACCCCGTGTTCAGCAAGCTCCTCGGGCGTCACCAGGATGCGGCCGGCCACGACGATGACGGGAATCCCGCGCTCCCGTGCCGCGTCGGCGAGCGCGATGGGCGCTTTTCCGGTCAGGGACTGCGAGTCCATGGAGCCTTCCCCGGTGATCACCAGGTCCGCGTCACCCAGTTGCCCGGCCAGGCCGGTGAGTCCCGCCACCAGCGCGAAGCCGCCTTCCAGCGTGGCACCGGTGAAGGCAAGGAACGACGCCGGGAAGCCGCCGGCGGCGCCGGCGCCTGGGACGTTCACGTCCCGGCCGGTGGCCTCACGGAGGATGGACGCCCAGTTGCGGAGGCCGGCGTCGAGCAGTTCCACGGCGTCGGCGTCCGCGCCCTTTTGCGGCGAGAAGACGTGCGCGGCGCCGGACGTTCCATAGAGCGGATTCCTGACGTCCACGGCGATCCTGAAGGTGGTGGCGGCAAGCCGGGGATCCAGCCCGCTGGTGTCCAGTGCCGCGACATCGGCAAGTGACCCGCCACCCAGGGGCACCACGTTCCCGGCGGAGTCGAGCGGCTTAAGGCCCAGGGCGCGGAGGGCGCCACTGCCGCCGTCCGTCATGGCCGATCCGCCCAGGCCAAGCACGATCTCCGTGGCTCCGGCGTCCAAGGCAGCCGCAATGAGCTGTCCGCAGCCGTAGCTGTGGGCCCGGAGCGCGTTGGCCGGGGTGGGCTCCATCTCTGCAAGGCCGGAGGCCTGGGCCGTTTCGATGACAGCGGTGACCTTGCCGTCGTCGGCCTTGTTGATGGCCCACGCGGCGCCGAGGGGGGCGAGGATGGGACCGACCACGGCGTTGAGCCGTTCCTCGAAGCCGGCGGCCACTGCCGCCTCCAATGTTCCCTCGCCGCCGTCGGCAATGGGGAACTGGGTGGCAACGGCCTCCGGGTACACGCGCAGCGCGCCTTCCGCGATGGCAGCAGCGGCTTCAGCCGCCGTCAGGGAACCCTTGAACTTGTCCGGAGCAATAAGAATGCGCATGCGCTCCATCATGCCAGCAGTCGACGGGAAAGCGCTTGCCGAATCCGTCATCCGGACAGCTCGCCCACCGCACCGCAGCCGTACGGCCTACCCTTCGCGCCACTCCTGGCTGGTGATGTGGGATCCGGCCTGCGGCCCCATCTGCAGCATCCCGCCATCCACCGCCCAGGAGGCGCCGTTCACGTAGCTGGAAGCAGGCGAGGCCAGGAAGGCAATAACGGCGGCAACTTCCCGCGCGTCACCGGGCCTGCCCAGCGGGACACCCGGCCGGTCCTTGGTGGCGGCGTCCTCATTTTCCTGTCCGGTCACGGGTGTGGCGATCTCCCCCGGCGCCACACTGTTGGCAGTAATGCCGTGCTCGGCAAGCTCAAGCGCCAGGGTCTTCATGAGTCCGCCGAGGCCGTGCTTGGACGCGTCGTAGGCGGCGGCCCCTACCCTCGGCTGGAATTCATGGACGCTGGTGACGGCAATGAGGCGCCCGCCCCGGCCCGCCTTTACCATCCGGCGGGCAGCGGCCTGGAGGCACACAAACGCGCCGTTGAGGTTGGTGTCCAGGGTGCGCATCCAGGTGTCGACGTCGATGTCCAGGAACTTGGTCCCGTCGCCGGTTCCGGCATTGTTGACGAAGACGTCCACTCCGCCCAGCCCCTCCGCCAGCTCGTCGACGACGGCCGCGGCGGCATGGAGGTCAGTGGTATCAAGCTGCCGCACCACGGCCTTGCGGCCCAGGCCGCGGATCTCTTCCGCCGTACCCTCGGCCCCGGCCTTGTCCGAGTGCCAGGTGACGCCCACGTCCATTCCTGCCCGGGCCAGGGCGAAGGCGGCAGCCTTGCCTATGCCGGAGTCCGATCCGGTCACGATGGCGGTACGTGGCGTGAATCCTGCGGTGTCATGCATGGCGGCAGCCTTTCAGTCGGTCATGCATCCAACGCGTGGAGCATTCAGGTGGTGGGGCATTCGGTGGACGAAGCCTTCAGCGGGAGATGGCTCCAGCGGCTCAGGCCGGGCGGCGGAGCTCCGGCGACGGCGGGTACTCGCCGTTCCGCGGAGCTTCCGGCTCTTCCGGCACGGCCATCAGCGGGACTGCGAACGTCACCACCGGGCGGCCTTCCGGATCATCGGCCGACCGGATGGTCAGGCTCCTGGTGCCCGGGGGCACCGAAGGGGTGAAGGTCTGCAGGTTCCGGGACTCCAGCGTGGCCGAGTCCCGGAAGGAATACTCGGTGCCGAAGTGGTCCTGCAGGATAAGGCGCGGCTCGGGGCCGTCGGCGGAGGCCAACTGGATGTTGACCACCAGCCCGGTAGCCCAGATTTCGACCGAAAGGATGGTGAACTCCGTGCGGTGGGTGACGTGCTGGCCGTAGGTCGGCGGCAGCAGCATCCCCCGAAGGCCGCCGGAGGGAATGAGTTTGCGCATCGTGGTTCCTGTAGGTTCTGGGGCCGACGTTGGCGAAGCGGCGCCGGCCTGGAAGCCGGTGCCGGGCAGCGCGCGGCGGGCGGGGTGGCTTAGGCGTGGTCGCGGCCGGCGTTTTTCGGGCGGAAGAGCGGACCGCTGCGGGCCCTGCCGTCGCGGGGGCCGGCACCCAGGCCTTCGCCATGCCAGCCTGATGCAGGGCCGCTGATCCTCTTGCCCTTGCCCTTGCCCTGTTCCACGGTAGCCAGCCTTTCCCCCGGAAGCTCTAACTAGTAAGACTACTTACCATGTAGCCTCCGGATCCTCCCTCGTGTCAAGGGCTTTGGATCTCTCTTGTGGAACAACTGTGGGGATCACCAACAGGAACCCGACAGCCCCCGGGGCGTGAACCCCTGCCTAACCCCGCGGGCGCAGCACAGCGAAATAGCCCGGAACCCGGCTTTGCCCGTCCACCCCGGTCGTCGGGTTCGTTTCGATGGCCACCTCACCGTCGGCCAGGAGTTCCCAGGCCTCCGGCGGAAAGGCCCGCGAGCGCTCGTCCGGGCCGAAGTGGCCGGGCATGGGCAACCCGCGGATGGCCCGTTCCAGCGGGGCAGGGATGCTGCGGGTTGTGGCGCCGAGGTGGGAAACATACTGCACCGGGTTGCCTTGGAAATTGGTCTCCGCCAGGAACACCGTGCCGCGGCGTCCGGCCAGGAGCCGCAGGTTGTCCACCATTGCCGCCTGGTCCGCTGCATCCAGGACGTGAAGGACGCCCCTGATGAAGACGTTCGCGTCGCCTTGGACGCTGAGTGCCCGCGCCGCTCCGGTCCCGGTCATGTCCAGGGCCTGGTAACGGACCTTGGCTGCACCCCTGCCGGCCTGGGTCTCCGCGTCGGCATGGGCTACGGCGTGCCCGGATACGTCCACGCCCACGGCCTCGGTAAAAACGCCCGCCAGCGCCCTGGTGAAACGGCCATGCCCGCAGCCCACGTCAATGACGGGAAGTTCCCGGTCCAGGTATCGGAGCAGGACGTCCCTGTAACCAAGGAATTCGTTGTCCGTACCCGGGTCCCAGAGAATTTCGCTGCCGGCACCCTTCCCCCGGATGCCCGCCCAGTACGTGTCCCACGCCACCGGCCGGTCCTTGGGGGCAGAGCGGGACAGCCTGATGAGCTTGGGGAGCATCAGGTACTTCTGCAGGACGGAACGCACAGACTTTGCGGCTGGGGACTTCGCTGGGGAGGACACGGAAACAAATATAGGTGCCCCGCCACTCCCGGACGCGACCTGCCGGAATGTTGCAGGCCGCATGTCCGCGATTCCGGCACTTACCCGCCCGCGCGGGGCCGGGGAAAGCCCACCTCCCACTTAACGTGCGGCTTTCACTGAGCCGCCCGTCCGGCGTCGCCATACAATGTACTCAACTGGGAGGGAAGGGGGCACTGTGGCGGCTGAATCGCCGAGTGACCTGCGTGCGCCGCGCACCGCCGTCGTGGCAGATCCCGACGGCGGGCGGCTGGAATTTTACGCCCGGACGTTGCGGGACGCCGGCTACAGCGTCCTGTGCGCGGGGAACGCTGACGAACTCACCGCTGCAGTGGATTCAGGCCAGCCCTCCGTGGTGGTTGTCGACGCCTCGCTCTCCGCCGTGGAAACGGCCGCGCCGGTCCTGGTGGTGGTGGACCTGTACAATCCGGCTGAGCTCGCAGCCATGAGTCCCGCCGGCATCCACGACTGCATCGCCAAGCCGCCGCCGCCCCGGGAACTGGTCCACCGGGCCACCGCACTGATCGACCAGGTGGCACGCCGCAAGGCCGCACGGCAGGAAACCGAAGCCCTCCGCGAACAGCTCCGGGAAGTATCCGCCGCTGTCCGGGCAACAAACGATCCGGAGGAAATAGCCCGCCTCGTGGTGGCCGGCTTCGGCCGGACGTTCAAGGCCGACCACGTCTGGCTGGCCACCTTCGAGGACAGCCGGGTTCCCCGCATCCAGGCCGCATGGAACAGGCCGGGGCTGGAACCCCTCCCGGAACAGGCGCTTCCGGATGAACAGTACTCGCGGCAGACGGCGGACCGGCTGTGGGCCGGCGCCGAGACAATGTCCACCGCCGGGACGGAGGAGCCTGCGGCGGGAGACGCCCCTGCACCGGGGATCGCCAACGCGGTCTCCTCGCTGGCGGTGCCCATGGGCGAGGGAAGCTCATCGCTGGGCATCATCTGGATCGCGATGCTTGACGGGCCGCGGACATGGTCCGGCACCGAGCTCGGGCTCTTGCAGCACGTGGCCGGCAATGCGGCGCACGGACTCATCCAGAGCCACCTGATCAGCAGCCAGCAGCAGGTGGTGAAGCAGCTGCAGCAGCTCGATAAGGCCAAAACCGACTTCCTGGCCACGGTGAACCATGAGCTGCGGACGCCGCTGACGTCCATCATGGCGTACCTGGACATGATCCAGGAGAGCACCGAACAGCCTGTCTCCCCCGAGGTCCACCAGATGCTGGACATCGTGGTCCGGAACACGGAGCGGCTCCGGATCCTGATCGAGGACATGCTGAGCGTCTCCCGCAATGGCCTTGACGACAGCCTGATGCACCTCACTCCCGTACGGCTGGGACACACCCTGGACCTGGTCGCGGCGGCACTTCGGCCCCTGGCCACGCAGCAAAACGTCACCATCGCCGTGGACCCGGTCCCGGAGGATCCGGAGATCCTCGCCGATGAGGTGCAGCTGCAGCAGGTCTTCACCAACCTGGTTTCCAACGCCATCAAGTTCACCCCGAGCGGTGGGCGGATTGAGGTGGGCAGCGAGTCGCACGCGGCCTCGGACGGCTCCCGCTGGGCCACCGTCAGCGTCGCGGACACCGGCATCGGCATTTCGAGCGACGAGATCGACCACGTCTTCACGCGGTTCTACCGGGCCTCCAACGCCATGACCGGAGCCATTCCCGGGACCGGCCTGGGGCTGGCGATCACCAAGGACATCGTGTCCCGCCACGGCGGCCGGATCGACGTGTCGTCCACCCTGGGCAGCGGCACCACCGTCACCGTCAGCCTGCCCCTTGATACCCGCAGCCAGGAAAACTGAGCACAATGCAGGAACACGATGTTTGCGGATAACGACCCGCGGCTCTCCCAGCTGCTGGAAGGCATTGTGCGGCTGGCGTCCGGCGACCTCACCTCCCGGATCGAGGTGTCCCCTGCGCGCGACGAGCTCGACGCGATCATCATGGGCACCAACCTGCTGGCCGAGGACCTGCAGATCATCTATGAGGAGCTCGAGCAGCGCGTGCAGGTGCGCACCCAGCTCCTCCACGAGGCCCACCTGGAAATGCAGAAGATGGCCATGCAGGACCCGCTCACGGGCCTGGCAAACCGTTCCGCCCTGATCGACGCACTCAAGGATGCGCTGGAGGCGGACGCCGCGTCCCCTTCCGGGGAGGGCCCGGCCCTCCTGCTGATGGACCTGGACGCCTTCAAGTCCATCAACGACAGCCTGGGCCACACCGCCGGCGACCACGTCCTGGTGACCGTGGGCGAAAGGATCCGCAGCGCGGTCCGTGAGTCCGACGTCGTTGCCCGCCTGGGCGGTGACGAGTTCGCCATCGTCCTGCCCGCGGCGTCCCCGGACCAGGCAGGCATCGTGGGGCACCGCATCCTGGCGGCCCTGGGCCAGCCGGTGGAGCTGCCCGGCCGCAGCGTGCGCTGCGGTGCGAGCATCGGACTCAGCGCCGGCGGCGCCGGCAAGACCCCGGAGGACATGCTGATGGAGGCCGACGTCGCCATGTACGCCTCCAAGGCTGAAGGCCAGAACCGGCTGCACCGCTTTGAACCCGGGCTCCTGCTGGTCCGCAGGCTCCGCAGCCAGCTGGTGGAGGACCTGCGTGCCACCCTCAAGGACGGCGGCCTCACGCTCTACTACCAGCCCGTGGTGGAGCTGGCCACCGGGCGGATCGAAGGCGTGGAGGCCCTGGTCCGCTGGAACCACCCGACACGCGGCTTCATCATGCCCGACGAGTTCATTCCCCTCGCCGAAGAGGCCGGGCTGATCTCCGAGCTGGGACTGTGGGTGCTCCGGGCCGCGGTGCACCAGCTCCGCGAATGGATCAACGCGTCCCTGGTGGACAGCCGGTTCTCCGTCCGGATCAATATCTCGGCCACAGACCTGCAGAGCCTGCAGTTCATCGAGGACGTCAGGAACGTCCTGAAGGAAACCGGCGTCAGGCCCGAACAGGTGGTCCTGGAGCTGACGGAAGTGGCAATCGTCAAAGGGAACGAGCTGGACCGCTACTCGCTGGGCGGGCTGCGGGGCCTGGGCGTCGGCATCGAGATCGACGATTTCGGCACCGGGTACTCGTCCATCAGTTATTTGCGCCGGCTGCCGGTGGACCGGGTCAAAGTAGACCGGTCCCTCATCACCGGCCTGGGAAGCGACCCCACCCAGCCGGCACTGGTGTCAGCGGTCCTGCAGCTCATCAGGGCCTGTGGGCTGGAAGCCGTGTGGGAAGGTGTGGAAACGGCAGAGCAGGCCGAGTTGCTGCGCGGCCTGGGCTGCCTCAGCGCCCAGGGCTATTTCTTCAGCAGGCCGGTCCCGCCTGAACAAATTCCGGCATTATTGGCGGGCCAGGCGGAAAGCGCAGCCCGGCAAGGGTAAAGTACTGCGCTTTTGTTTCCCGCGATATACGATCATCGTGCGGTGTCTGGGTTTTCGTCGCCGCGAAAATCAGGTTTCAGCATGGACACCGAATTTTAAAGGCGTTTGGAAATTGAACAACATCGGGGCCAATGGGTCATTACTTCGTCAACTGGGGGCGTAGCTAATGTCGGTTCGAATACAGGCATGGGGAATTATTGCCGCTGTGCTGGCGGATACTGATCCGTCCGGAGCGGCTGTCCGGCAGCGGTTGAGCAACAGCCTGGATGAGAATCCGGGAGTGCCGGAACGGGCGCTGCTCGAATATCTCCTCGATACGCGGCGCAGCGATGCCAACACCGCGGAAACGCTGGAGAGCGCGCGGGAAATGCGGCTCACCCCCGCGGTCCCGCCGAAAGTGGCGGAGCAAATCGACGCGATCCGCAGCATGTCACGCATCAGCGCGCTGCTCGAAAGCCAGATGCTGATGACCGCCTTCCAGCCCATCTACGGGCTGGAGGAAAAGAGCGTGGTGGGAGTCGAGGCATTATCCCGGTTCGTCAGCGATGACGGTGCCGCCGCGGAACTGTGGTTTGCCGAGGCCGCCGCCGTCGGCCTGGGCGCGAACCTGGAATTCGCCGCGCTGGGATCCGCTGCCGCTGCGGCGAAGTCGCTTCCCGGGAACCTGTTCGTATCCCTTAACATTTCGCCCGCTTCCTGTCTGGATCCCCGGCTGCCTGAATTGTTTGACCACATCGATCTCCCCATCAACCGTGTGGTGCTCGAAATGACGGAGACCGTCAAGGACGAGGAATACCCGCAGTTCATTTCCGCCATCAATCCGCTGCGTGACAGGGGACTGAGGATCGCCGTGGACGACACCCATTCAGGGGCGGGGGCGCTGAGCCGGATGGTGCACCTGCGGCCGGACTTCCTGAAGCTGGGCCGGAATGTCATTGGCGATGTGGACAAGGACGGCATCCAGCGTGCCCTGGCCGCCTGCCTGGTGGATTTCGCGGAACAGATCGGCACCACGCTTGTGGCTGAGGGGGTGGAGACCGTGGGGGAACTCAAGGTCCTCACCGAACTCGGAATCAGCGCCGGGCAGGGCTACCTGCTGGGCCGGCCCTCTGTCCGGCCCAAGGACTGGGCCAGCTGGAACGGCCGCCTGGACCTGGACGGGCTCAACCGCCACTTTGCCGGACGCGAGCAGGCCGGGGAGGCTTCGGTCGCCAGCGAACAGCACTGACCCGGCCGGCGGCGGCGCAGGGGCCCTCGGGACGGCGTCCGGAGGGCCCCTGCCGCGGGTGCTATTCGCTGTGGCCCTGGTCGCCGCTCATCTGGTCTTCCGCAGGCGGAGTCTCGCCCGGAGGCACTCCCCCGCCCGGTTCCAGCCCCGTGATGTTGCCTTCAGCGGGATCAGGATTCGACGAGTCGGCAGAGTCCTTCCCGCCTTGCCCGGTGCCGCCCGGCGGGGTCTTGCCCGGCTGGTCCGGGTTAGCGGGATCGTTTTCGGGATGGTAGCTGCTCATGGTGCTTGCGTCCTTCCTGCCGGGCCGCGGTTCCTTGCCCCGGCTCTGGACTAATTGTAAGCATGCTGATAATTCTGGAGGGGTAATGCTCCGGGCATCCGCTGGGGTGCCCGGCACGCAAGGTCGGAAGGAGCAGTCACATGGGTATCGGCGACAGCATCGGCAAGGCAGCAGAGAACGCCATAGAGGATCTGGCAGGGACATCAAAGCCCACTGAGACAGCGCATGTTCCCGAGCCCACGGACCCGAACGATGACGTGGAGGTCCACTCCTCCATCAGCGAAGGCTCCAACGCCCTGGAGGCGGAGAAGCAAAAGGTCCCGGGGCCCAATGCCGGAGCGGCTCCGGCCCCGGCCTCGGAATCCCCCTTTGGCGGGGACCTGGAGCCGGATGAGTCGGACGACGACGGCGGGCCGGCTGGCAGTGCGTCCGCACCGGCGGATGAAGCGGCTGCACCGGCGGGCGGATCGCCTGCGTCCCAACGCGCCGTCCCCGGGCCGGGCGGCCTTCCGGAGCCCAACCCGGACGAGCTGCGGGCCGACCCTTCAGAAGGCGACCAGGACCCGTCCACCAGCACTGGCCGCGGCTAGCAGCACAGTCCGGCGGGTAGCGGCACGGCCCGCGGCCGGCCCGAGGCCAGCGGGGGTCCGGGGCAATGCTGCCCGGACAGGGCTGCCGGCGCAGTCAGCCGTGCGGCCATTCCCCGCGTTCACGCAGCACTTCCCGGAGCAGGTCCGCGCGGTCCGTGACCAGTCCGTCCACGCCCAGCTCCAGGAGCCGGCGCATCTCGTCCGGGTCGTTGATGGTCCAGGCATGCACCACGAGGCCCAGGGAGTGCGCGCGCCGGACAAAGCCCGGCGTCACCACGTGCACCGGGCCATAGCCCACCGGCACCTGCAGGGCGTGGACTCCGCGAAGGTTCCAGCGCATGCTCCACCTGAAGACCGGCCCGGGAAGCAGGCGGCCCAGCACAGTGAACAAACCCACGGACACAACACCTGCCGAAGCCGCCACGGGCTGGCTCAGCAGCTTCAGCACCGCCCGCCGCCGGCGGTCCGAGAAGCTGGTCAGCAGTACCCTGTGGTGCACCTGGTGCTCTTCGATTGCGGCTGCGATGCTGCGGACCGAGTTCCAGTCCTTGACGTCCACGTTGAGCCGGACCCCGGGCAACTCCGCAAGCAGCTCGTCCCACCGCGGGATGGGCTCACGCCCGCCGATCCGCGCCTTGGCTACCTCATGGGCGGGGAGCTCGGACACCCGGCCGCTGCCGTCGGTGACCCGGTCCAGCGTTTCGTCGTGGAAGAGGAGCACCACGCCGTCGGCTGTGGTGTGGACGTCCGTCTCAAGGTAACGGTAGCCGAGGTCGACGGCGGCGCGGAACGCGGCCATGGAGTTTTCCAGGCCGTCCCGGGAAAAGCCGCGATGCGCCATCGCGATGGGTATCGGGGACCCGTCCGCGGCGGCATGGTCGAAGAACGGGAGCGTCACACTGCGAGCGTACTCCTGGAGCGCCGGCTGCCCGGCCAGGCAGCGTCAGTCCTCGTAGGCGGCTGCGTCTTCCTGGAGGACGATGTCCACACCGTCGCTGCAGTGCAGCAGCGTCCGGCCGCGGCCGCCGTCGAAATCGATCCACACCGCGGAGTGGTCGGCAGTGACTGCGTCGACCAGGCCGCCGGCCTCGAATCCCGGGGCGAGGAGCACGCGGACGCGGTCACCCGCAGCGAGTTTCTTCCAGTGCGGTGCGGGCGTTGCCTGGCGCGGCAGCGCGTCGGCGGTTCCAAGCTTCGTTTTTCTTGCCATTGTTACCCCTTGAGCCTGTTACCCGGAGCCGGGATGGAGGGGTTGGGCCCTCCATCCCCAAGGTTAGGGAGCGAAGGTGAACGCGAGGTGAGCGCCAGCTGTGAAAACGGCGCTGCGTCCGGCGGGCCGGGGAGGAAGTCCGGCCCGGAATCAGGAAATCTGTACGCCCAGCGAGGCCAGCCGGGACTCCAGAACCTGGGCCACGCCGTCGTCGTCAAAATGGGGCGCCTGCTGCCCGGCCGCGCGGATCGCCTCCGGGTGCCCGCTGGCCATGGCGTAGCCGTGCCCGGCCCAGCGGAGCATCTCGATGTCGTTGGGCATGTCCCCGAACGCCACCACGTCCTCGGCGCCGATGCCCAGGGCGGCGGCGTATTCGGCGAGGGTGACGGCTTTGTTGACCCCGGGCAGGGCGAGCTCGAGCATCGACACCCCCGGCGAGGAATGCGTTGCAGAGGCAAGATGTTCGACGGCGGGGGCCACCTCGGCGAGGAAGTCGTCGGCCGTGCCTTCGCGGACGATGGCCAGGAACTTCACCACGGCGTCGTCCGCTGCCAGCGTTTCGGCCAGCGGCGCCGGCGTGAATTCGGAGAGCAGCTCACTGGAGCCGTTTTCGATGAAGCCGGGTTCGAGGTGGAACCCCCCGAGCGTTTCGGCGGCGAACAGCGCGGCGGGACGCAGCCGTTTGATGACGCGGCGGACTTCCAGGACGGCGTCGAGGGTCAGCGTCCGGGCGGAAACGAGCTTGTCCGCCTCAAGGTCCCAGACGACGGCGCCGTTGGAGCAGATGACGGTGCCGGTGTGGCCGAGCTGGTCCTGCAGGGGGTGCAGCCAGCGCGGCGGGCGCCCGGTGACGAAAACGAGTTCGACGCCGGCGTCCCGGCAGGCGTGGAAGGCCCGGACGGTGCGGTCGCTGATTTTGCCATCGTGGCCGAGAATCGTTCCGTCTATATCGCTTGCTACCAACCGCATCCTGCCAGTCTACGTTGAGGTATGGGCCGGAAAACCCGTGGGGACCGGTTTACTGCGCTCCGGGTGAACGCGATCGAATCGAACCGCAATAGTTGGGTGCGGGGTGGCACATGCGCGCAGGCTTGTAGGTGAAGGGGGAACCGTGATCTCGGCGCTCAACCAACTCGTCGATTACATCGACGGTCACCTCACCGAGGAGATCGCCGTTGATGACCTGGCGGTCAGCCTCGGCATGACCGAGTACCACCTCCGCCGCATGTTCTCATCACTGGCCGGCATGCCGCTCTCCGAGTACGTCCGAAGGCGCCGCATGACGGTGGCGGCAACGGAGGTCCTCGACGGCGGCGAGCTGCTGGCAATCGCTGTGCGGTATGGCTACGGCTCTACCGAAGCTTTCAGCCGGGCATTCCGGTCAGTTCACGGCGCCGGACCCGGCGACGTGCGCCGGGACGGCGGGCCCCTTCGCACGCAACCGCAGCTCAGGTTCCGCCTGACCGTAGAAGGGAACACCCCGATGGACACCCGCATCGCAGACCGGCCGGCATTCCGGCTCATCGGCCATCCGGCCCGTGTACCCCTTATCCACCACGGTCCAAACCCGCACATCCAGGCGCACATCGCCTCACTGCCGGCAGCAGAGCACGACCGGCTCAAAGCACTGGGCAACACCGACCCCAGGGGCCTGCTCCAGGTGAGCGCCGACGTCGACCCGGACTACACGGAGGGCAGCGAGCTCACGTACCTCCATGGCGTGGCCGTAACCCCAACGACGCCGGCGCCCGGGGATCTCGACGCGATCGAGGTCCCCGCGGGCACGTGGGCGGTCTTCCGCGCCGAAGGGGCGTACCCTGCGGTTCTGCAATCCACCTGGGCATCCACAGCCACCGACTGGTTCCCGTCGAACCCGTGGCGGCTGCGCCCGGGCCCCTCGATGGTGGCAGTCCTGGATCGCAGCGCCGACTTCAGCACAGCAAGCTGCGAATTGTGGCTCCCGGTAGAACGTGCCTGACGGATCAGCCCCGCTCTCCGGAGGCGCTGGCCAGCCGGTACAGCCAGGCCCGGATCACTTGGTGTCTTTGGCCGCTTCAGGGCCGGCCCGCCGGGACCTTCCGCCCAGCCGGGCGGTGACCTTCGCTGCGGCGCCGGCGCAGGCCTCCCCCAACGCCTGCAGCCTGTCTTGGGACACCCGGAACCGGGGTGCGGGGATCAGGACGGCCGCCACCACCTCGCCCCGGTGGTCGAAGACGGGTGCCGCCAGCCCCACCTCATCAATGGAGGTTTCGCCGTAGTTGACGGCCCAGCCGCGCCGGATGTCGTCCTTGAGCCGGACCAGGTAGGCGTCCAGGCTGGAGTCATCCAGGCCCGGGTAGCTGATGGCCCCGCTGCTGAGCAGGGACCGGACCCGGGGTTCAGGTTCTTGGGCCAGGAAGACCTGCACCGAGGCGCTGAGGGCGTCGTTGTACCGTGCCCCCAGCGGGGTGGTGTGCTTAATCTGGTGGTGGCTGGCAATCTGCTCCACGCAGATGGATTCATCGCCGCTCCACACCATCAGTGCGCTTGTTTCGCCGGTCTGCTCCGAGAGCTCGCGGAGTACGGGATAGGCAACGCGGCGCTCCTCAAGCTCGGCGAGGAGCGGCCCGGCCACGGCAATCAGCCCCAGCCCGAGCCGGAACCGCCGCGTTTCGGCGTCCCGCTCCACCAGGTGCTCCTGCTCGAAGGTTGCCAGGATCCGAGAGACCGTGCTCTTGTGCAGCCCCACGCGGTTGGCGATCTCGGTGACGCCAAGCAGGGGCTCGTCCGCCGAGAATGTCCGGAGGACCGCAATCGCGTTGACGATGACGGAAGCGCCCTTGCTGTCGCCGTTGCCTGTGGTCTCGGATTCTGTTGCACTCATGGTGTTACCCATCATTCCCTAAGGGAGGGCCGGAAGCGGCGCCATGGGGATGACGCCGCTTCCGGGTGTTCGCCGGGCCTGGTGGAGCCCGTTGGGGACGTTAGGCGCCGATGATGTTGTACTCGGGTCCGAACGGGAACTTGGTGATGTTCTCCGCGCCGTCCTCGCCCACCACCAGGATGTCGTGCTCGCGGTACCCGCCGGCACCCGGCTGGCCCTCGAGGACGGTGATCATCGGTTCCATGGAGACCACCATGCCCGGTTCCAGCACCGTGTCGATGTCCTCGCGGAGCTCGAGTCCGGCTTCGCGGCCGTAGTAGTGGCTCAGGACGCCGAACGAGTGGCCGTAGCCGAAGGTGCGGTTGGCCAGGAGCCCGTAGCCCACGTAGATCTCGTTGAGCTCGGCGGCGATGTCCTTGCAGACGGCGCCGGGCTTGATGAGTTCCAGGCCGCGCTTGTGGACTTCCACGTTGATGTTCCACAGCTCCAGTGAGCGGGCATCCGGTTCACCGTAGAACAGGGTGCGCTCCAGCGCCGTGTAGTAGCCCGAGGTCATGGGGAAGCAGTTCAGGGACAGGATGTCGTGTTCCTGGATCTTGCGGGTGGTGGCCCAGTTGTGGGCGCCGTCGGTGTTGATGCCGGACTGGAACCACACCCAGGTGTCGCGGATTTCGGAGTCGGGGAAGGTCCTGGCGATTTCATGGACCATGGCCTCGGTGCCGATCAGGGCAACCTCGTACTCGGTGATCCCGGCGGTGATGGCGTTGCGGATAGCTTCGCCGCCGAGGTCGCCGATGCGTGCGCCGTGCTTGATGACCTCGATTTCCTCGGCGGACTTGATCATGCGCTGGCGCATGGCGGCCTGGGCCACGTCCACCAGGGTGGCGGACGGGAAGGCCGCCTGGATCTTGTTCCGGTTGTCCAGCGGCAGCGAGTCGTCCTCGACGCCGAGGCGGCGCGGGTTGATGCCGCGGGTCCGCAGGACTTCCTGGATGGCGAAGATGTAGTTGTCGCGGCGCCAGTCCGTGTAGACGATGTTGTCGCCGTAGCTGCGGCGCCAGGGCATTCCGGCGTCGATATTGGCGGTGACGGTGACGGTGTCATCCTTGGTGACCACCATGCCGTAGGAGCGGCCGAAGGTGGTGAAGAGGAAGTCTGAGTAGTACTTGATGGAGTGGTAGCTGGTGAGGACGACGGCGTCCAGGTCCTTCTCGGCCATGATGCGGCGCAGGCCGGCCAGGCGGCGCTCAAACTCGGTGTCGGAGAACGTGAGGCTCACCTTCTCGCCGTTCTTGAGGATCTTGGTGCGCTCGAGTTCGGCGACAGTGGTGGCGTTTTCGGTGGTGATGGTCATCGTGGCGATGCCTTTCTCTCGTGCATTTGTTGAGGTGCAGTTGGTTTTGGTGTGGGGGGGAAGCTATTCGTGCCGCAGGGGCTCTTTGCAGGTTTCCCTGGAGAGCGACACGGCAATGAGGGAGACGACGGCGGCAGCCACCAGGTACCAGGCCGGAGCCAGGTCGCTTGCGGTTGCGGCGATGAGGAGTGTCGCCATGAACGGGGCGGTGCCGCCGAACAGGGCGTTGGAGAGGTTGAAGCTGACCGCAAAGCCGCTGTAGCGCACCCGGGTGGGGAACATTTCCGCCAGGAAGCTGGGGAGTGTGCCGTCGTTGAGGGTGAGCATGGCGCCCAGCAGGATCTGGACCAGGACGATGACCAGGAAGTTGCCGGTGCCGAGCAGTGCGAAGGCGGGGACGGTCAGGACAATGAAGGCAACCGATGCGCTGATCAGCACCTTCTTGCGCCCGTACCGGTCCGAGAGCATGCCGGTGAGGAAGATGAAGCCGATGTAGGTGATCAGCGCGATGGTGGTGGCAAGGAATGATTCGGTTTCGCCCAGGCCCAGTTCCGAGGACAGGTAGGTGGGCATGTAGCTGAGGATCACGTAGAAGCCGACGGCGTTGAGCAGCACGGCGCCGACGGCCTGCAGCAGCTGCCGCCAGTGGTTGCGGAAGAGGCTGGAGACAGGGGCCTTGACGGCGTGGTCCTCGGCGGCCAGTTCACGGAATACGGGGGTGTCCTCAAGCTTGGTCCGGATGTACCGGCCGATCAGGCCCATGGGGGCTGCCAGCAGGAAAGGCAGCCGCCAGCCCCAGCTCTGCATCGCCTCGGTGGAGAGAAGGGTGGTCAGCAGGCCGGCCATGAGTGAGCCCAGGAGCAGGCCGGCGGCGGTGCTCGCGGGGACGACTGCGGCGTACAGGCCACGCCGGTTGGCTGGGGCGTACTCCACCAGGAAGGCCGAGGCACCCGCGTATTCACCGGAGGCAGAGAAGCCCTGGACCACCCTGATGATCAGGAGCAGGACGGGCGCCCAGATGCCGATGGTGTCGTAGCCCGGAATCAGCGCTATGCAGAACGTGGCTCCGGACATGATGAGGATGGAGAGGGAGAGTGCTGTCCGCCGTCCCACCCTGTCGCCGATGTGGCCCCAGACGAAGCCGCCGAGCGGGCGCACCAGGAAGGAGATGGCAAAAAGGGCGAAGGTCAGCAGCAGCCCGGTCTGCGGATCGGATTCCGGGAAGAAGACCGTTGCGATAGTGACGGCCAGGTAGCCGTAGACGGCGTAGTCGAACCATTCAACGAAGTTGCCGATGAAGCTGGCAGCGATGACCCGGCGCCGCGTTTCCTTGCTGACGGCACTGTCGGCAGGTGCGGGACGCGGGTCGCTCACGATGCTGCCCGGGGAGGAAGTTTCGTTACTCATATGTCCACCAAAGTGTTGTGGTTGCATTCAGCGCAACGCTGTTGCAACAGACTAAGGCGTGATGGCCGCCACAGTCAATGGTTTCGAGGCGGCGAATTACAGTTCCGGAAAAGGCCAATTTGAGGAGCGCCAAATCAACCCCAGCACTTGGGCCACACTTATGGGCTGGGGAGATTGAAACCCCAAGAGTTGCTTTGAATGCAATAGAGTTGCGGAAAGCTTGCGCACTAACCTCGCCCGCCCGGCGCCCAGGCAGGTCCAACCGCGCGGTTCTATTGACACCCACTACGGCGACTGACATATTTCGAGTAAGCGCTATACGCACCGTGTTGTGCATTACGCAATTGGGGAGGCCCGGACGGAGGGTCGGGGAGGCACGACCACCCGTTCGGGTGCCTGCCACCCGTCCCTTTGGGTAGCCGTCCGGAAGCGTCGCAGCTTCTAGACTTGGGAGTCGGGCCGGGATCTTTGTCCGGCCAACGAAAGGAACACAGGAATCATGGTTCATAAAGTCAAGGCAGTCATCGCCAAGGAAAAGAACGCTCCGGTGTCAGTGGAGACCATCCTGGTGCCGGATCCGGGCCCGGGCGAGGCCCTGGTGGACATCCTGACGTGCGGTGTCTGCCACACGGACCTGCACTACAAGCAGGGCGCCATCAACGACGATTTCCCCTTCCTGCTGGGCCATGAAGCCACCGGTGTGGTCAGCGCTGTGGGTGACGGCGTTACCTCCGTCGCCCCCGGCGACCGCGTCATCCTGAACTGGCGCGCCGTGTGCGGTGAATGCCGCGCGTGCGCCAAGGGACAGCCCCAGTACTGTTTCAACACCGCCAACGCCACCCGGAAGATGACCCTGGAGGACGGCACGGAGCTCTCCCCCGCACTGGGGATCGGGGCCTTCGCCGAAAAAACCCTCGTCGCTGCGGGACAGTGCACCAAGGTGGATCCCGAGGCTGATGCGGCCGCCGTCGGCCTGCTGGGCTGCGGCATCATGGCCGGCATCGGCGCCGCCATCAACACCGGTGAGGTCAAGCGCGGCGAGTCCGTGGCGGTGATCGGCTGCGGCGGTGTGGGCATCGCCGCGATCGCCGGCGCCAAGCTCGCCGGCGCCACCACGATCATCGCCGTGGACATCGACGCCAACAAGGTGGACATGGCCACATCCCTCGGCGCCACGCACGGCATCGACTCCAGCAAAGAGGACCCCGTCGAGGCCATCCGCGCCCTCACCGGAGGCAACGGGGCGGACGTGGTGATTGACGCCGTCGGCCGTCCTGAAACGTACAAGCAGGCGTTCTACGCCCGCGACCTCGCCGGACGCGTGGTCCTGGTGGGCGTCCCGACGCCGGCCATGCAGCTTGAACTGCCGCTGCTGGACGTCTTCGGCCGCGGCGGCTCGCTCAAGTCCTCCTGGTACGGCGACTGCCTGCCCTCCCGCGACTTCCCCATGCTGGTGGCGCACTACAAGCAGGGCAACCTGGACCTGGACGCGTTCGTGACCGAACGGATCACCATCGACCAGGTGGAGGAAGCCTTCGACAAGATGCACGAGGGCAAGGTCCTGCGTTCGGTGGTGGAGCTCTAATGGTCGCCATCGAGAACCTGGTCACCTCGGGGACATTTTCGCTCGACGGCGGCACCTGGGACGTGGACAACAACGTCTGGATCGTAGGCAATGACGAGGAGTGCGTGATCATCGACTCCCCGCACGACGCCGCCGCGATCATCAACCAGGTCCGCAGCCGGAAGGTCAAGGCCATCCTGCTCACGCATGCGCACAACGACCACATCGGTGCTGCCCGCGAGGTTGCCGACGCCGTGGGCGCCCCGATCTACCTGAACCCCGAGGACCTGGTCCTCTGGGAACAGGTGTACCCGGACGCGCACCCGGACCGGGAACTGGCCGACGGCGACGTGTTCGAAGTGGGCGGTGCAACACTGAAGGCCATCCACACCCCCGGCCATTCCCCGGGCTCCACCTGCTTCTACCTGGAAAGCGAAGGAACGGTCTTCACCGGAGACACGATGTTCAACGGCGGCCCGGGTGCCACAGGACGGTCCTACAGCGACTACCCCACCATCCTGGCCTCCATCCGGGAACGCCTGCTCACCCTCCCGCCCGGGACTGTGGTCCGCACCGGCCACGGGGACAACACCACCATCGCGGCCGAAACGGAAACGCTGGCGAAGGTTTCGCAGTAGCCGTCGAGCTGAGCATCGCGCGGGGCGCGCCGGGATTACCCGGCGCGCCTTCGCGGCGCCAGCGGCAACCGCGCCTTCGTGGCGCCCACGCAACACAGTACAAACACCACGCATGCCGGTAAGGAAGTTGGAACAATGAAGTTCGGTAAGCAGCCCGCCCCCGTTGCGGACATTGACGAGGACAACCTCGAAGTCCATAAGCCCAAGGCCGAGGCGGCAGGCGTGAAGGCCGTGATGGTGGCGCTGGAACGCGCGGTGGCCCAGGCCGGGGTGGCCCGCACGGCGCACTCGCTGCTGCGGCTGAACCAGCGGGGCGGTTTCGACTGCCCGGGCTGCGCGTGGCCGGAGTCGGACAAGAAGCGCAAGACCGCCGAGTTCTGCGAGAACGGCGCCAAGGCGGTGGCCGAGGAAAACACCCTCCGCACCGTCGGTGCCGAGTTCTGGGCCAGGCATTCGATCGCCGAGCTCTCGACGAAGACCGAGTACTGGCTGGGCAACCAGGGCCGGCTGAGTGAACCCGTGGTGATCCGGGCAGGCGAGAGCCACTATTCACCGATCTCCTGGGGTGATGCCTTCGACCTGATCGGCGAGCATGTGCGGGCCACCACGGCCGACCGTTGCGTTTTCTACACCTCCGGGCGCACCGCGAACGAGACGGCGTTTATGTACCAGCTGTTCGCTCGGGCTTTGGGCACCAACAACCTGCCGGACTGCTCCAACATGTGCCACGAGTCCTCGGGTTCGGCTCTGAACCCGACCATCGGGATTGGCAAGGGGACCGTGTCCCTGGACGATATCCATGATTCCGAGCTGATCTTCGTGGTGGGGCAGAACCCCGGGACCAACCATCCGCGGATGCTGTCCGCGCTGAAGGAATGCAAGGACAAGGGCGGCAAAGTGGTGGCGGTCAACCCGCTGCCCGAGGCCGGGCTGTTCAACTTCAAGGACCCGCAGACCGTCTCCGGCGTGGTGGGCGGCGGCACGCCGCTTGCCGACGAATACCTGCAGATCAAGGTCGGCGGTGACCTGGCACTGTTCCAGGCCCTTGGCCACCTGCTCCTGGCGGAGGAAGAGCGGAACCCGGGCACCGTCGTCGACCATTCCTTCATCGAGGCGCAGACAGACGGGTTCGCCGCCTACCGCGAGGCCCGCGGCAGCCTGGACTGGGCCGAAACCGAGAAGGCCACCGGGCTGACCCGGGAGCAGATCGAGACCGTTGCCGGGATGCTCATCAAGTCCAAGGCCACCATCTTCTGCTGGGCCCTGGGCGTCACCCAGCAGCCGCACTCGGTGGACACCATCAAGGAGATGGTCAACGTCCTGCTGCTGCAGGGCAACTTCGGCAAGCCCGGAGCCGGCGCCTGCCCGGTCCGCGGGCACTCCAACGTCCAGGGCGACCGCACCATGGGCATCTGGGAAAAACCCAAGGAATGGCTGCTGGAGGCGCTGGACACCGAGTTCGGGATCACCTCACCCCGGCACCACGGGTATGACGCCGTGGAAGCGATGGAGGCGTTCGAACGCAACGAGGTGGACGTTTTTGTGTCCATGGGCGGCAACTTCTCCCTGGCCTGCTCCGACACCGAGACCCTGGAAGCCGGCATGCAGCGGATCGGCCTGACCGTGCACATCTCCACCAAGCCCAACCGCTCCCACATCGTCCACGGGCGCACCTCGCTGATCCTGCCCACCCTGGGCCGGACGGACAAGGACGACAAGCACCCCAACGGCGCACAGTTCCTCTCCGTGGAGGACTCGATGTCCGTGGTCCACTCCACCCAGGGCAGGCTCACGCCGGTCTCCGAGCACCTGCTCGCCGAACCCGTCATCGTGGCACGGATGGCCGAGGCCGCGTTCGGCCCGGACCACCCCGTGGACTGGAAAGCCATGGCCGAGGACTACGACGTGATCCGCGACCACATCGCCCGCGTGCTGCCCGGCTTCGAAGACTTCAACGCCAGGATCCGGACCAAGAACGGGTTCGTCCTGCCCAACCCGCCGCGCGATACCCGGTCCTTCAAAACCGACATCGGCCGGGGCCGGTTCACCGTGAGCCCGCTGGAATACCTCACCCCGCCCGACGGGCACCTGGTGCTCCAGACCATCCGCAGCCACGACCAGTACAACACCACCTTCTACGGCCAGGACGACCGCTACCGTGGCATCTCCAGCGGCCGCCGGGTGATCCTGGTGCACCCCGAGGACCTGGTGGAGCTGGGCTTCAAGGACCGGGACCTGGTGGACGTGGTCAGCACCTTCCGCGGCCACGACCGGCAGGCCGACAAGTTCCGCCTGATCGCCTACCCCACCGCCAAGGGTTGTGCCGCCGCGTACTTCCCCGAAGCCAACGCCCTGGTCCACAAGGAAAACGTGGCCCGCGAATCCAACACCCCCGGCTTCAAAGCCATGTTCGTCCGGTTCGTGCCGCACCTCGCGGAAACCACCGACCAGGATTCTTCCGGGCAACTGGAGCCTGCCACGGCGGGATAGCCCCCGCGGCGCTCCTACCGGCAGAACGACGACGGCGGCACGCGGCAGGTGCCCGTGTCGCCGTCGGTGTTTCATCCACACGCCGGTGGCCGATGCGTAGTCACGCGCGGACGCGGAGGAAGCGCTCCAAGGCGTCCTCTCCCGGCGACTGGGCAGTGTGCAGGAAATCCGCCGTACCTAGCTTCAGCTGGCTCGGCCAGTGGGGTGGTTCCCAGTCCTGGTGTTCGCTTTTGTAGTGGCGACCGGTGGGTGAGGTCCAGCCGGGTGGTTGGTTTTTGGTGGCTGGTGTTGGTTTCCAGCCGCTGGTGTGCCGGAGTTTGTGGTGTTTCGGGCAGGGCTGTCCCAGGTTGCTGATCCCGGTGGTCCCGCCGTGGTGCCAGGCGACGAGGTGGTCTGCCTCGTTGTCGAGGGAGTTGTTGCTGCAGCCGGGGAAGGGGCATTTGCCGTCCCTCAGCCTGAGCCAATTCCGCATGGCCTTGGTGACCCGGTAGCTGGTGCGCCCAATTTCCAGTGGTGCCCCGTCCCGCGGGTCGACCAGGACGCGGTGAAAGGAGTCTGCTCCGTGTGCAACCAGGTTTCGTGCCATGGACGGCGGAACGGGGCCGAACCCGTCCAGCACCGCCGGCTCCTCCGTGAGGCCCATCAACGAGAACACCGGCACGGTGACCAGGACCTGGGCCCGGATCCCCGGGGAAAGCAGGCCAGCACCGGTTCCTGCACCGGCTCCGTCGCTGTCGCTTGCTTCCTCGCCGTTACCTGCACTGTTGTCTGCATGGAAGGTTGCACTGGTTCCGCTGGTGAGGATGGCTTCGGCGAATTTGTCGGTCCGGAGTTGGGTGAGGGTGCGGGGTTCGTTGGGTCCTTGTGCGGCCCGCGCGAGGGCGTTAAGGCGGTTCCAGCCTGCCATGGCCTGGTCGGCGGGGAGGCAGGCCGAGAGCCAGGCCATGCCGTCCTGGTCCGGCCGGTATTCCACGCGCCGTTCAGCAACCCCCTTGGCATGGCGCTTTTCAATGGATTCGGCGTGGTGGCGGTTCACGCCAGGTCCGGGCTTTGTGCCGGAGCCGGTGCGCCGGCATTTCGCCGATTGCTGCGGCGGTGGGCGGTTTAGGGACGGACGGGTCGAGGAAGTGGGCTTCCAAGGCGACGACCCCGGCCGGGTCCAGGGTTGCGGCCTCGTCAACCATGACCAGGGCGTGCTGCCAGGAGATCGTCCCGGACTGCAATGCCGATAACGTCCGCGGCAACTCCTTGGTCAGCGCGTGGGATACGGACAGGAACGTACCCGCTGCCCGGTGTCCGAGAGCCAAAAGGCAGCCGATTTCCGCCGCGACAGCCATCTCCTGCGCCTGCACCGGCATATCCGGCGCTATGGCTTGGGCGCTGTCCGCATACTTCACGGCAGCACGGGCCTTCAGGCCTGCGAAACCGGCCTCCACCTCCCGCACCCCGGCAAGGATGTCCAGGCTCCCCTCCGCCAGCCCGGCCAACGGATCGGCAGCAGAGAACGGCTCCGAACCACACCCGTCCACCTCAGCGTTGAGCACGGCAAGGGCGGCCCTGATATCCGCAAACGCCCTCGCCACCGCTTCGCTGCCCATAAACCCATCCTGCCAAGGGGGTCCGACAATAAGCCGGGAACCGGGCCGGCACACGAAAAACCGGGGGCCGCCTGTTCGGCGGCCCCCGGTTTCCGATGACAAGTACGGACAGGTTCCGGGCTAGCCCCGGAGGCGCTCCATGCCCGGATCGAACAGCGGCTCGGCAGAGACCGTGGCGGCGATGCGCTTGCCGAAGTACTCAACCTCCACCGAATCACCAACGGAAACTGAGGCGGGCAGCCACGCGTACGCGATTGGCTTGCGCACGGAGTAGCCGTAGGCGGCGCTGGTGACGTACCCCGCTGCGGAACCGTCCACGTACACAGGTTCCTTGCCCAGCACGAGGGACGTGCCGTCGTCGACCGTCAGGCACCGCAGCTCCCGCGCGGAAGGCTGCTCCTTGCGCGCCGCAAGGGCCTCACACCCCACGAACCCGGTCTTGTCCTTGGCAACCGAGAAGCCCAGGCCGGCCTGGTACGGGTGGTGTTCGGAGGTCATGTCCGTGCCCCACAGCCGGTAGCCCTTCTCAAGCCGCATGCTGTTGAACGCGCCGCGGCCGGCGGCAATGATTCCGTGTTCCCGGCCCGCCTCGAACAGCAGGTCCCACAGCTTCAGCCCGTGTTCGGCGGTGGTGTAAAGCTCCCAGCCCAGCTCGCCCACGTAGGAGAGCCGCATGGCCGTGACGGGGATGCCGCCAACGGAGATTTCCTTGGTGCGGAAGTACTTGAGCCCGTCGTTGGTCAGGTCGTCGGAGCTGACCTTGCCGATCACCTCGCGGGCCAACGGCCCCCACAGCCCGATGCAGCAGGTGCTGCCGGTGATGTCGGCAACATGCACCCACTGGGTGGGATCGGCGGCCGACTGCTTCCGGGCCTCCACCCGCAGGTAGTCGAAGTCCACGTTGCTGTTAACGCCCAGCTGGAAGTCTTCCTCCGCCAGCCGCGCCACCGTCACGTCACTGCGGATGCCGCCGTCGTGCTCCAGCAGCAGGCAGTACGTCACGGCACCCGGCTTCTTGGCGATGTTGCCCGTGCTGAGCCGGTGCAGCAGCGCCTGCGCGCCCGGCCCCACCACGGACAGCCGCTTCAGCGGCGTCATGTCGAAAAGTCCGACGGCGGTACGCGTCTTCCACGCCTCGGCCGCAGAGATGGGGGAAGAGAACATGGCGGACCACTCGTCGCGCTCAGGTGCCTGCCACTCTGCGGGAAGCTCCTCCAGCAGGCCGCGGTTGGCTTCGAACCAGTGCGGACGCTCCCAGCCGGCGGACTCCAGGAAGAAGGCCCCCAGTTCCTTCTGCCGGACGTTGAACGGGCTGACGCGCAGGTCGCGCGGGGATTCCTTGGGCTGCAGCGGGTGCAGGATGTCGTAGATTTCCACGAAGTTCTGCTGGGACGTTTCGCTGACGTAAGCGTCGGAGGTCTGCACCTTTTCGAAGCGGGTGAGCTCGCAGCCATGCAGGTCCGTCTGGGGGTGGCCGTCCACCAGCAGCTCGGCCATCGCCTTGGCCACACCGGCGGAGTGGGTCACCCAGACGGCTTCGGCCACGAACAGGCCCTGGAGGTCGGGCGCCTCGCCCATGAGCGGGCCGCCGTCGGGGGTGAAGGAGAAGATGCCGTTGAAGCCGTCCTGGATCCCGGAGTTGCGCAGCGCCGGCAGCAGGTCCTGGCTGTCCTCCCACGCGGGCAGGAAGTCTTCCAGGGTGAAATCGAGGCGGGAGGGCATGCGGTGGTCCGACATTTCCTCCGCGGAGACCTTCGGCAGGGCGGACATGTCCACCGGCATGGGGCGGTGGGCGTAGCTGCCGATGCCGATGCGGTCGCCCCATTCGCGGTAGTACAGGTCCTTGTCCTGGTAGCGCAGGATGGGCTTGCTGGCGCCCTTGGGGAGCTCGTTGACGCCCTCGAGTTCGGGCAGCGGGTTGCTGATGGCGTACTGGTGGGCCAGCGGCAGCAGCGGAACTTCCAGGCCCACCATCTTGCCGAGTTCACGGCCCCAGAAACCTGCACAGGACACCACGATGTCCGCCGGGATCAGCCCGTTGTCCGTTTCGACGCCGGTCACCTTGCCGCCCTCCTGGGCGATGCCGGTGACGGTGGTGTTGCCCTGGTACTTCACGCCGGCCTCGCTGGAGCGCTCGATCAGCAGCTGCACCGCACGGGCGGCCAGGGCCAGGCCGTCGGTGGGGATGAGCAGGCCGCCCAGGACTTCGCGGCCGCCGGTGAGCTTGCCGGTGTTCAGGAGGGGGTAGATCTTTTCGCACTCGTCGGCGTCCACGATCCGGCTTTCGACGCCCCAGGAGGTCATGACGCCCATTTTGCGCTTCAGGTCGGCGAGGCGCTCGGGGGTGGTTGCCAGCTCCAGGCCGCCCACCTGGTTGAAGCAGGACTGGCCGTCCTTGCTCAGGGCCAGCAGTTTGTTCACGGTGTACGTGGCGAATTCCGTCATGGTCCGTGACGGGTTGTTCTGGAACACCAGGCCCGGCGCGTGCGAGGTGGAGCCGCCGGCAAGTTCCAGCGGGCCCTGTTCCACCACCGTGATGTTGGTCCAGCCCCGGGTGGCGAGTTCGTCGGCAAGGTTGGTTCCGACGATGCCGGCGCCGATGATGACAACGCGTGGTGATGCGCTCATAAGTAGTTCTCCTGGTGTTCGCGTTAGCGGAAGACGACGGTGCGGGTGTTGTTGAGCAGGACCCTGTGCTGGCAGTGCCACCTGACGGCGCGGGACAGTGCCTGCGATTCGGCGTCCCTGCCCACAGTGACCAGCGCATTCGGGTCCAGGCTGTGGTCCACGCGGAACACTTCCTGCTCGATGATCGGGCCTTCGTCCAGGTCTGCGGTGACGTAGTGCGCGGTGGCGCCGATGAGCTTCACGCCGCGGTCGTAGGCCTGGTGGTAGGGCTTGGCCCCTTTGAACCCGGGCAGGAAGGAATGGTGGATGTTGATGGCGCGGCCGCGGAGGGTCTTGCTGAGGCCGTCCGAGAGGACCTGCATATAGCGGGCCAGGACCACCAGGTCCGCCTGGTACTCCTCGACCAGTTCCAGCAGGCGCGCCTCGGCCTGCGGCTTGGTGTCCGCGGTGACCGGGACGTGGATGAACGGCAGGCCGGCGGCTTCAGCCATGGGGCGGAGGTCCTCGTGGTTGGACACCACGACGGCGATCTCCGCACCCAGGCTTCCGGCGCGCCACCGGAAGATGAGGTCGTTGAGGCAGTGGCCGAACTTCGAGACCATCACCAGCACGCGCTGGGGGCTGCCGTCGTGGATGGCGAACTCCATGTCGAACTCATTGGCAGTGGCGGCGAACTCTGCGCTGAGGCCTTCCGCGGAAACTTCCTTGTCTCCCGGGGTGAAGGCCGTGCGCAGGTAGAGCTTGCCGCTCATGTGGTCATCGAACTGCTGGTGTTCAACGATGTCGAAGCCGCGGTCAGCGAGGAATGCGGTGATCGCCCGGACGATTCCGGGGCGCTCCGGGCACGCCAGCGTGAGGACGTACTGTGCGGTGCCGGTACTGCGGACGCTGGGGACGGCGCCGGCTTCCGCCGTCGCGTTTGCGGCAGGGCGGCCCTCAAGGACTGTGGTCATGGTCTACTCCTGGTTCTTTGCGGGGGCTGGGGTGTCAGCGGCGGAAGCGGCGCACGGGCCGTCCTCTGAACAGTGCTGATCACATTGGTGCTGGGTCACGAGATCGAACTGGACGCCGCCGTGCTGGTCCACTCCGGTCCGGATGGCGCGTTCCACCACCGAGTCGGCGAGCCGCCGCCGCAGGGACAGCGGGTCCCGGCGCAGGTCCTTGACCAGGGCGAAGCAGAGCAGCAGCATGACCAGCACGAACGGCAGGGCTGCCACGATGGTGATGCGCTGCAGCCCGGAGAGCGCCTCCGAGGGCTTGTCGCCTCCGGCGAGCAGCATCACGGCCGCCACGGCGCCGGTGAGCAGGCCCCAGAAGATGACCAGCCCTCGTTTTGGTTCGGCAGAACCGTTGGAGCTGAGGGAAGACATCACCAGTGACGCCGAGTCGGCGCCGGTGACAAAGAAGATTCCCACCAGGACCATGGCCAGGACAATGACTGCTCCGGTCAGCCAGCCCGGCATGGCCAGGTTGTTGACGAGGTCGAACAGTGCTCCGTCGAAGTCGATGGACGGTGCGCCGTCAGACATGGCCACCAGCCCTGGCTGGCCGGCCTGGTCCGCTTTCTCCTGGACCTTGAACGCGGCCCCGCCGAAGATGCCGAACCAGATGACACTGACAACGCTGGGGACCAGCAGGACGCCGGTAACGAACTGCCGGATGGTGCGGCCGCGGCTGATCCGGGCGATGAACATGCCTACGAAAGGCGTCCAGGACACCCACCATGCCCAGTAGAAGATGGTCCAGCCGGACATCCAGGTGCGAAGGGCCTCGTCACCGACCGCCTCGGTGCGGGAGGACATTTCGGCCAGATCCCGGGCGTAGTCCCCCACTGCGGCAGGGATGAGGTTAAGGATGAAGAGCGTGGGGCCGGCGATGAAGACGATGAGTGCCAGGACCACGGCCAGGACCATGTTGATGTTGGACAGCCACTGGATGCCGCGGCTGATGCCGGACACTGCCGAGGCCACAAAGCAGGCGGTCAGGACGGCCACAATGGCCACGAGCACGGGCGTGCCCACCTCGCCCATCCAGCCGTTTGAGCTCAGCCCGCTGCCGATCTGCAGCGCGCCAAGTCCCAGGGAGGCCGCCGTGCCGAACAGCGTGGCGAAGATCGCCAGGATGTTGATGAACTTTCCTACCGGCCCTTCCACCGTCCTGATGCCGAACAGGGACGTGAAGGCCGCGGAGATCAGTTGCCTGCGCCCCAGGCGGTAGGTGCCGTAGGCCATGGCGATTCCTACGACGGCGTACATCGCCCAGGGATGCAGGGTCCAGTGGAAGATGGAGGTGGCCATGGCTGTCTGGATGGCAGCGGGCGTCCGGCCGTCCACGGTGCCCGGCGGTGGGGCGATGTAGTGGTACAGCGGCTCGGCCACGCCGTAGAACATCAGGCCGATGCCCATGCCGGCGGCGAACATCATGGCGATCCACGAGACCGTCCGGAATTCGGGGCGTTCCCCGTCCTTGCCCAGCGGGATGTTGCCCCATTTTCCGAGGGCCAGCCAGAGGACAAAGACGACGAACAGCGAGGCCAGCACCATAAAAAGCCAGCCGGTGTATTCCATCACCCAGTCCAGCGCGACGGTTGAGGTTGCAGCCAGGCTGTCCCGGCCCAGGAAACCCCAGGCCACGAACGCGAGGGCCAGGATGCCGGTGATGCCGAAGGTGGCCTTGTCGAGGGTGAGCTTACGGTTCCGGCGCTCCGCCACGGCCTGCTCGGCCTTGGTCTGGCGGAGTTCCTGCATGATCTGCTGGGTGTCCTCCGCGTCGAGTGCGTCGTGGGCGGAAGGAGAGTTCTCCGGCGCAGGTGGAACGAGCTTGGGCTCCTCCTGCTCAAGGGGGGAATGGGCATCCGGGCGGATGTCGCTGTTCAAAGCCATGTCAAGTCCTTTGGTTTGAATTCATGGGCTGGCGCAGTGCTCCGGCGTCCCCAAGCCGGGCGGAGGATCTGGTGCTTCCTGTCATTCAGTAAGCAGAATCAGCTTTGCTGTGAACGGTGCGGTTGTTCCGCAAGGATCAACGCGTCTCGCAATAAGCAACAGAGTGGCCCGGGCCAATCTCGCGTGTCAAGGATTTTCCGAATTCTTAAGCCCTATTTCGGGGGCTCGGCTGCGCCTTGACCGTGGTCCGGGAACAGGGTCAGGCATCGATCACCAGGTCCGTCTGCGCGGTGGAGCAGCAGGGCAGGAACTTGCCTGCAGCGATTTCCCGTGCCCGGATCCCGCCCTGGTGGTTCATCTCGACTTCCCCGGAAAGCTTGACGACCTTGCAGGAGCCGCACATCCCTTCCTTGCAGTTCGCGCCAATCCTGACTCCAGCACGCTGGGCCACCTCGAGGATGCGCTCGCTTGGGTCGATCCGGACATTGATGCCGGTACGCGTGAAGGACATGGTGAGGCTGCCTGTTCCCACCGTGTCAAAGCTCGAGGCGTCAGGGGAGCCGGCGTCCGGCTCGCCGCCCGGGCTGTCGGCGGAGGGGCCTGGGCCGGGCGCCTCCGGGTCGACGATTTCCAGCGGCATCCCGGAGGCCTGCAGGGTTCCGTCGGCGTCGTAGCCAGGCTCGTAGAGGCCGAACGCGGCCGGCTGGCTTTCAAAGTAGTCCTCGGCGGATTCGGCGATCTCCTCAGCGATCTCCTCCGCAACGTCGGCTGCAAGCGCCACCTCCGCCTGGTATTCAAGGAGCGTCTGGCGGTCTCCCGAGAAGAACTCCATGTAGATGGAAGTGTCATCGACACCGACCTTCCCGAGGAGCCCGGTGGCGGTGTTCAGGTAACCCTCAGGACCGCATGCGTACACCTGGCGGCCGTTGGCGTCCGGGGCCACCTCCTCGAGCATGGCCGCCGTCAGCCTTCCGCTGAGCCCTTCCCACCCCTCCGGTACCCTGCGGTCGCCCAGGGAGTAGTGGACCTTGACGCGTGAGTCCACGGAGGCGATGTAGGCCAATTCCCGGTGGAAGGCAAAGCCGCCGGCATCCGAGCCATGGTAGAGCACCACAACATCGGCGTGTCCGGGCAGGGAGTGGATGGTCCGCACCATGGACATGATGGGAGTAATGCCTGCGCCGGCGGCAAGCAAGAGGTACCGTGCCCGCCGGTCTGCATCAGGCAGGTGGAATGCTCCCACCGGTCCGAGCATCTCTAGGACGGTGCCGGGTTTGACGTTCTCGTGCACCCATGGCGAGACCAGGCCCGTGGGGTCACACTTGACGGTGATGCTGAAGGTCCACGGCTGGGTGGGCGAACTGGACAGCGAGTAGCTGCGGTCCGCTGGCTCCTGGTCTTCGCCATTCACGGGAAATGCGACGTTCACGTACTGGCCCGCACGGAACGCCAGGGGCGCACCGTCACAGCGGCGGAACACGAAGGTCATCATGCCGCCGGCCTCGGGGACCGTCTCGACGCATTCGGCCATAAACTCCTGCGGATGCCATGGGCCCAACGCTCGGGCTGCCCGGGCGGGCGTCTCGGTGCTTCCCATCACCCTGTTCCACGGCATCTCAAGACCCCGGATACGCTGTGGTTCCTGGATTGCCGTTTCAGTGAGGAGTTCAATCATGCCAAGTGCTCCTGCACGCGCTGTACGTACCAGTTGATGAATGCCTCCACCTGGTATTCGCTCTTCATGTAGGGGCCCGGCTCGTAGGCGGGGCTGCCGGCACCCTGCTGGCAGAGCTCCACGAATGCCTTGTCCTGCAGATTGGTTTGCTTCCAGGTGTAAGTGAGCTTTTCCAGGTCGTAGTCGACGCCTTCCACGGCGTCGTCAGCCACCAGCCATGTGGTGCGCACGAGGCTTTGGTGCTCGTTGATGGGGAAGACACCGAACGTGATGACGTGGTCGCCCAGGAAATGGAACCAACTGTTGGGCTGCAGGTGCATGGAGCAGCGGCCAAGGCGGAAGTCGGGCAAGTCGCCGAGCAGCTTCTTGGAAAGCCTGCGCCCGTCGGCAGAGAACGATTCGCCCTCTCCATCGAGTGATTCCCGTGAGATGCGGAGTCCCGCGATGCGGGTGTCAAGCTGCTCGACCACCTCGTAAGGAAGGCCATAGCGGCGGCAACGCTCCTCGAGGGAGGACTGGGCTTCCTTGTTCCGGTTCCACACTTCCTCAAGGTGGGGCGGGATAAGGCCCTCCGTCAGGCCCCAGGTGGGGAAGAGGGAGCAGGCGAGCTCGGGGTGGCCGTCACAGTGGTAGCACTCACGGTTGTTCTCCATGACGAGCTTCCAGTTGCCCTCTTCGATGATGTTCTGCTGGTAGGCGATCTTTGTCTTCGAGAGATCGTGGGGCGCCAGGTAGGGCTCGAAGATTTTCGCGGTTTCGTCGAAGTCCGTTGGCGGTTCATCCGCGATGCAGACGAAGATGAGTCCGGCGACCTCGCGTCCGTGGGCGCGCTTGAGGCCGAAGCAGCTCTTGTCGAACTTCGTTTCCCCCGGAGCGGAGGCATGGATCAGATTTCCCTCCGGCGAGTAGGTCCACGAGTGGTAGCCGCACACCAGGTTTCCGGTTGACCCTGCAGCGTCAGTCAGGACGCGGGCGCCGCGGTGGCGGCATACGTTGTGCAGGACGTTCACGCCGCCGTCGTCGTTGCGCAGCACAATCAGGGAGTAGGGCCCGTAGTCGACGGTGACGTAGTCACCCGGCTCGGGCAGCTCGGCGGTGCTGGCTGCAAAGATCCAGTGCTGCCCGAAAATGGCCTCCATGTCCACCTTGAAGATCGAGGCATCAGTGTAGAAGGGGGCGTCGAGGGAGTAGCCGGTGCGACGGAACTCAAACAACGCGGTGATCTCGGCCAGCTGCTCGGCAGGCAATGATGCAGCGATTTTTCCGCGTGAATTGAGGGGCACGTTCACTGAAGCAGTCATGGGTTTCCTCCCGGGAGGCATGGGTAGTGGGTGTTGCGTGTTGACCAGGGGTGCGGGGGTGGTACCGGCAGTGGTCGATGTACTCGTTGTCATGAGATTAGGGTCACAACTGCTGCAAGAAAAGCGCAAAACTTTGAAGATTACCGTGCAGAATAAATGCATGATTGACGCGCGACTCATCACGCTCCGCGTATTCGCCCGGTGCGGCACGGTAGGCGCGACCGCGGAACTCACGGGCTATTCCCCCTCCGCCGTCTCCGCGCAGTTGCGGGAGCTCCAACGCGTACTCGGAATGCAACTGCTGACGAAAGACGGCCGGGGCCTGCGGCTTACCGCCACGGGACGTTTTCTCGTGGCGGGCTCGGATCCCCTCATCGCCCAATGGGAGAGCCTGCGCGCCGCGGCCATGGAGGCCGGCGACCAGGTGCAGGCCCATCTTGGCCTCGGCGGATTCTCCTCTGCAGCCGCCCACTTGCTGGCGCCGCTGGCCGCCACCCTGCGCTCGACACACCCCTCGCTGGAGGTGCAGGTTCTTGAGGCTGAGCCTGCCCGCTGCTTCGACTTGCTGATTGCGGAACGGATCGACCTGGCAGTCATTGTCGCCATGCAGTCCGACAGTTATGGTGAGGACGATCCGCGCTTCGAGCAGAGAGTCCTGCTCGACGATCCACTGGACGTGATCATTCCCGGTGACCATCCGCTGGCATCACGGGAAACGGCGACGCTCGAAGAGCTGGCATCGGAACCCTGGATCACGGAGGCCGCCGGTTCCGCCTACCACTCCCTCTTCACCGCGGCCTTCACGGCAGTCGGGGTGACGCCGCGGATTGCCCACGAAGCCGTTGAATGGGAAACCCACATCGCCTTCGTGGGTGCCGGGCTGGGCGTAGGCCTGCTGCCCCGGCTTGCACCTTTGCATGGTGCCGAAAACGTGGTTCGGCTGCGCCTCACCGGCCGGGCGAAACCCACGCGCCGCATTGTCGCCGCGGTGCGCAGGGGCAGCATCGCCTCACCCCTGATCCAGGAGTCGCTCCGCATCCTGCAGGTTAACGCCAACCGGATCCTTACCGCCCGTCTCGAAGAGGATCTCTGAGCGCTGCCTGCGCGCGGAATCACAGCGTTTGGCAGCCTCCCAATCCTCCCTGTGGACCCCGGCGGGACCCCGCCGCACTACCGCCGGGTGTAGCCCATCCTTGCACTCACCTGGAGGCCTGCATCCTTGAGGCCTTCTGCCAGTCCCGGCTCCTTCTCCGGATCGAAACGGAAGGCCGGCCCGGAGATGCTGATGGCGCCAATGACGGTTCCCAGGTGGCTGTACACCGGCACGGACATCGAGTTGATTCCGATTTCGAATTCCTCCCGGGTCACGGCATAGCCGTCCCGGGCCACGGTGATCAACTCGGTTTCAAGGTCTTTGCGGTTGGTGATGGTACGCGGGGTCCGCGCCGGCAGCCCCGTCTCCGTCAGGATCCGGTCCCGGTCATCCGCTGAAAGTGCCGCCAACAGGACTTTGCCGCTGGAGGTGGCGTGCAGCGGGGTCAGGCTGCCCACCCAGTCATACGTGGCCAGTGTTGACGGCCCCATCGCCTGGTCTACGTTCACGGCATAGTTGGAGCGCAGCACGGCGAGGTTCACTGTCTCCTTGAACTGGTCCGCCAGGGCCTCCATGACCGGACGGGCCTCCCGCACCAGGCTCAGGCGCCCGGGGATGGAGCTTGCCAGCCGGAGGATGCCGAAGCCCAGCTGGTACTTTCCGCGCTCACTGTTCTGGTGGACCATCTCCCGGCTCACCAATGAGCCGAGCAGCCGCGACACAGTGGATTTGTGGATCCCCATTTCCTCGGCAATGTCGCTCACGCCGGCGTGGCCGTCCCGCGCCAGGATCTCAAGGACCGCGAGGGCACGGTCCACGGACTGGACGCCGCCGTGGCCCGCTTCAGCATCGACGTCGGGTTCGCGCTCATTGTTCGAAGCCATGACTAATACTCTCAAGTAGCTTGCGCCGCGTGAAATCAGCGCAGGCCGTTGCTGTGGGCGAGCGCCATCGCCTCAGTGCGCGACGATGCGCCGATCTTCCGGTAGAGGTTGCGCAGGTGGAATTTCACGGTGTTTTCGCTGATGTGCAGCTTCGCGGCAATCCCCCGGTTCCGCTGGCCGGCGGCCAGCAGCTGGAGGACTTCCAGCTCGCGCTCCCCCAGGTTCCACTGGGCGACGTCGGCCAGCGGCCGGGCGGGCGGGTCCAGCGGAATTGCCACAGCGACGTCGGCGCCCCAGCCGGGCATCACGTCCACGCCCATGGTCCCGTCCAGCGCTTCAACACGCTGGACCAGGCGCGCCATGGCAGGCGCCGACGCGGAAAGCTCGCCCGGGCCGTCGTCGCGCACGTTGATGAGGAGGTTCACGCCGTCGCAGTCCCATTGCGTGCGGATCCGGCGGACGCCCTCCTGGTCCACCATGGCGAGGACCAGCCCGCGGACAATCGCCCTGGCAGCATGAGCCACCTCACCGGGAAGCGCGCGGCCGTTCACTGGCGGTTCGATGAACTGGACGTCGATGCCGCTGAAGCCCATCAGCGGCCGGAGGTCCTCGCGGAGCCGCTGGAATGCTGAAGCGACCGGTTCCTCCACGAGGTCGGTGGTGCGGTCGCTGAGGGTGCGCAGGCCCACCAGTGCCCTGGCCGCGACGTCCGTTGCCGCCGTCCGGGCCGCGGCGTCCCCCAGCGAAGGCGACCTCAGCGCCGCGAGCAGCGTTTCGAGGGTGGTGGAGTGCTGGTCCACCAGTTCAGCGGTCACCCGCAGGCGCTCCGCCGAGGTGGCGCGTGATTCGATGAGGTACGACGGCGGCGCATCAGCCACCTTTTCGCGGATCCGTTCAGCTGCGAGGGTCCAGAGGTAGTGCAGCATCCACTGCGCCTCCGGCCTGGCCGGCTGCGGGTCCGCGAGGACCAGGAGCGCATTGCTCGGCGAGGACACCGCGAGCACCGGGCGAACGCCACCGCCGAACGAGGCGTCCCCGCTCCAGGTTCCGGCGTCGCCCGCCTCCACGAGCGTTGCACGGATGGCATCCAACTCCGCTATGGACACCCGGCTGATGATGGCCTCGTCACCAGCCTTCTTCTGCGGCCGGCCGGTGCAGTCCTCCGTGAAAATCACCAGCGCGCTGGACGTGATGTAAGGGGCGGCAGCCGCGCGCAGCTGGTGCGCCATATCCAACAGGGGTGCCGTTGCCAGGGCGGCTATTGACTGGAGCAGGGCTGCGTCTTGGTGATCCACGAGTCCAGTGTAGGTGGGCTGCCCTCGATGCACCTACCCATTCGGACGGCCAAGGCCGCCCCATCATGCCGTTCCACCCACCCGCTGGGCAGGCGAGGATGGATAGGCGCCCACGTCCCAGGAGGTAAACGCATGAACGCCACCACAGAAGCAGGCCCGGCCGCCCTGACGGGAACGGCACGGGCTTTCCACCACAACCGTGGCCTCGTCCTGGACGAAATCGGCTCGGTGTTGCAGCAGGTCGACCCGCTCGAGGTAGCCGCGCTGGTGACCGAACTTCGGCTGGCAGACAGGATCTTCGTGGCCGGCGCCGGCCGCAGCGGCCTGGTCCTGAAGATGGCGGCCATGCGGCTCATGCACCTGGGCCTGACGGTCCACGTGGTGGGCGAGACCACGGCGCCTGCCATCCGCGCCGGCGACCTGCTCCTCGCGGCTTCCGGCTCAGGCACCACCGCCGGCGTCGTCAAGGCCGCGGAAACCGCGGCCGCCCACGGCGCCCGCGTGGCTGCCTACACCACCGCACCAGGTTCCCCGCTGGCGGCCGCTGCTGCCGCCGTCGTGATCATTCCTGCCGCCCGGAAGACCGATCACGGCTCGTCACTCACGCGCCAGTACTCGGGCAGCCTCTTTGAGCAGGTGCTGTTCGCCGCCACCGAGGCGGTGTTCCAAAGCCTGTGGGACGAGGACACCTCCGCGGCCGAGGACCTCTGGCTGCGGCACGCAAACCTTGAATAAGTTTCCCCACCCCGCCTACCCGCTGTCCCAACCCGAAAGAGAAACCAGATGAAACTGCAAGTAGCCATGGATGTCCTCACCGTTGAGGCCGCACTGGACCTGGCCGGCAAGGTTGCCGAGTCCGTGGACATCATCGAGCTCGGCACACCCCTGATCAAGAACGCAGGGCTCTCCGCGGTAACCGCCATCAAGACGGCCCATCCGGACAAGATCATCTTCGCGGACATGAAGACCATGGACGCCGGCGAGCTCGAGGCCGACATCGCCTTCAACGCGGGCGCGGACCTGGTGTCCGTCCTGGGCAGCGCCGACGACTCCACCATCGCCGGCGCCGTCAAGGCAGCCACAGCCCACAACAAGGGCGTGGTGGTGGACCTGATCGGTGTGGCGGACAAGGTGTCCCGCGCCAAGGAAGCGCGCGCCCTGGGCGCCAGGTTCATCGAGTTCCATGCCGGCCTGGACGAGCAGGCGCTGCCCGGCTACAACCTGAACGTCCTGCTGGGCGCCGGCGAAGAAGCCCGCGTGCCCTTCTCGGTGGCCGGCGGCGTGAACCTCTCCACCATCGGGGCCGTGCAGCGCGCCGGCGCGGACGTGGCCGTTGTGGGCGGTTCCATCTACAGCGCCGAGGATCCCGCCCTGGCGGCCAAGGAACTGAAGGCAGCCATCATCTGATTCTTCCTGCCGGCGGCTGGTTTTCCCGCCGGCTGCTGAACATGCCGCAATACCGACGGCGGCCCCCACCGATGCGTGGGGGCCGCCGCTTCCGGTGGCCGGCTACCGGAAAGACCGGATGGTGATGCCGGAGAACGAGGCAGGCCCGCCGTCCGTGTAGAACGAGATCCCGGTGTCGCGGTCGGCGAAGTGCACCTGCTGCGAGAGCACCGTGTGGCCGGCGTTGACGAACACCTCGACGCTTTGGGTGTCCACGAAGATCCGCAGGTGGACGGACCGCGCGGCGGCGTCGATGGGCGCTGCCGCACGCGTGTACGGCAGCAGTGGGAAGCCGGCGAGGTCCGAGGGCGCACGGTCCACGTACAGCTCATTGCCGTACTTGCCGATGTTCGTGTGCCGGGCGCCGTCGGCGGAGCGGCCCACCGAGACCCCGATGTTCGCGGCGGCCTCCCAAGAGATGTCGAGCTCCAGCTCGTAGGCGCGGCCGTTCCAGGGCAGGACATAGCTGCCGTTAACCGTCCGGGCCGGGAACGCGGTGGTGGAGCCGGCGTAGTTCGAAAGCGCCGTGACGGGACTGCTGAGCAGGCTGTACCAGCCTCCGCCCTGGCGTGCCAGGCGCAGTTCCCGCACGATCGAGTTCTGCCCGTTGTACCCGTCGGACGCATCCGTGGGAACGTCGCGGGCGGCGTACTTCCAGTTGTTCATCCACCCGATGGCGTACCGCCGTGTTGCCGGCGCCTCTGCAGCCGGCCATGTCACCGCGCCGTACCAGTCCCAGCCCCAGTCCAGCCATTGCGGATTGCTGACATCGTCAGCCAGGAACTGGGTGCCGTCCCACGTGCCGGTCCAGTAGGCGTAGGTCATGGGCAGTCCGATGCCGTAGGCGTCCATGCTGGCGCCGAGCACCCAATGGCTGGTGCCGTCGTCGGCCGTCATCTCGAACAGGTCGGGGCATTCGATGCCGCCCAGCGCGGGGTTGGGGAAGTCGAAGTTGCGCTTCAGCTGCCAGTCACGCAGGTTCTGGGAGGTATAGAAGGCCGCATACCGCGCCCGGCCGATCACGCAGACCCACTCGTTGCGCACCGCATCCCAGTGGATCTTCGGGTCCCGGAACCATTCGGCATTGTCGATTTCCGCCTGCGTGGTGGCCGCCCTTCCGTCCGTGTTCACGATGACCGGGTCCGGCAGCGCAGTAAACGTGTAGCCGCCGTCGGTCGACCAGTAGAGGTACTGCTCCTGGTACTTGCGGATGCCGCCGGTGGGCTGGGTGGCAAGGACCACGATGGCCCCCGCGCCGAAGCCCGCTGTGTTGGCGGTATCCACCACTGCCGATCCGGACCACACGGGGAAGTCGGGCTGCAGCGGCAGCGCATCGCCATGGTGGGTGAATGCCACGCAGTCTGCCGTGGTGGCGTGGTCCCAGCCGCCCTGGCCGTTGTTCTGCGTGGAGTGCAGGTAGTAGAGGTGGTACTTGCCGTCCAGGAACACCGGCCGCTGCGGGTCGCACAGCCAGCCGGACGGCGGCGTCATGTGGTAGACGGCCCGCTGTGAGCCCTGCGCCGCCCGGGCAGGGACGGCAGCTGCGGCACCGCCCATGAACAGGGCGAGCGCTCCTGCTCCGGTGCCTTGCAGGACGTGGCGACGGGAAAAGGCATGTGTCATCGTTGACTTCCTTTCAGGGGGCGGCTGCTCCGCCTGGCGCTCGGGGTGATGGAACCTTCGGTGGTTCGCTGATCGGATCACCGGCTGCTTAAGCGCTTTAGCAGAAGAACATACCGAGCGGCAACCCCACGGTCAAGCGTTTCAGCAAAAGTGCCCTCCGTCACAAACCAGCCACAAAAGACCTTCGGAACAATTTTTGCTAAAACGCTTGATCAACATGCGATTTCACGCTAGCTTCATGGTGATCAAACGCTTTAGCAGAAATGGACATCAACGCCGATGAGCTACCCAGTCTTCTTCCAGCCCGCCGATGCATGGGTTGGAGACCTTATCCCTTACCAGAAGGACGGGGAGTTCTGGCTCTTCTACCTTCACGAGGTACGCGCCGACCCGAAGCCCGGCACGGCCTGGAACCTGGTGACCACCAAGGACCTCACCCAGTTCCAGGACCACGGGGTGGCCCTCCCCCACGGAACCACAGAGGACTTGGACTTCAACTGCTACACAGGCAGCGTCATTGCTGACGACTCAGGCGTCCACCACCTGTTCTACACCGGCCAGAACCCGGGCAACCTCGGGACGGACGGCCTGCCCCTGCAGCTGGTCATGCACGCCACCAGCACGGACGGCATGAACACGTGGGTCAAGCACCCGGAGCTTACGTTCGGCGCACCGGACGGCTACGAGTCAGCGGACTGGCGGGACCCCTTTGTCTTCCGTGACGAGGAGGCCGGCCTGTGGCGGATGCTCCTGGCGGCCCGGCACTCCGACGGTCCCGAACGCCGCCGCGGGGTCATCGCCCAGTGCGTTTCCACGGACCTGATGACGTGGGAGCACACGGAACCGTTCTGGGATCCCCGCAGGTACATCACGCATGAATGCCCGGACGTCTTCGAATGGAACGGGTGGTGGTACATGGCCTACTCCGAGTTCTCCGAAACGTTCACCACCCGGTACCGGATGGCCAAGAGCCCCACGGGGCCGTGGACAGTTCCGGACCTGGACAGCATCGACGGGCGTGCGTTCTACGCCTCCAAGACGGCGGAGCGGGACGGCCGGCGGTTCTTCTTCGGCTGGATTGCCAGCAAGGAAGGCAATTGCGACGACGGCGCGTGGCAGTGGGCGGGCACCATGTCCGTCCTGGAGGCACGGCAGAACCCCGACGGAACGCTGGCATTCGGCCTCGCGGACGAGCTTGTGGACAGCTTTTGGGACACGGTCCCGCTCGAGCTGGAGAGCTCGCTGCCCATCCGGTTGGACGCGCCGGACTCCTATAGAGCCGCCGTCACAGCACAGGACCTGCCCACGCAGTTCTATGCCAAAGCGGTGCTGGACATCCAGCCGGGCACCACGGAATGCGGGATCCTGCTGCGCTCCAGCCCGGACGGCGACCACTCCTACGTCCTCCGCCTCGAACCGAAGCGCGGACGCCTTGTGTTCGACCGGTGGCCCCGGACCATCACCGGGGCAGCCCAGTGGCATGTCTCGGGCGACGTTCCCTACGCCATCGAACTGGAACGCCCCTGCGACCTCTCCCCCGGCAGCCACACGCTGGAAGTGGTGGTCGACGGCGACCTGTGCGTCGCCGTCGTGGACCGCCAGGTGGCGCTCAGCACCCGCATCTACGACCTCCCCGCCGGCGGAATAGGCGTGTTCGCCGGCGAGGGCACGGTTACCGTCACGGATTTCGACGTACGCAAGCGCACCGACAACTGAATACCCCAACACCCATCCTCCGTTCCAATCAAGGGAGATTGACCCATATGAAGAACATGTTCCGCGCTGCCGCTGCCGCAGCCGTCACCGCCCTGGCACTGACAGCCTGCGGGGGCGCGAGCTCCACCGACCCGTCCAACGTCAGCCCCACCGGCGAGATCAAGGCCCGCGAGATCTCGTGGCTGCTCTCCCGCCCCGCTGACGGAGCGGTCATCAACATCATGAAGAAGCTCGCCGACGACTATGCCAAGGACCACCCGGGCTTTGAGCTCAACCTGATCACCACCCCGGACCGGCCCTCCTACATCCAGAAACTCGAAACCCTGGCGGCAGCCAACAAGCTGCCCGAACTGTTCGATACGGACGCAACTCCCTTCGCCCAGCAGCTGGCCAAGCAGGGCAAGATGGTGGACGCCGAGAAGCTGCTGGAGTCACTGGACATCTACGACAACTACCGTCCGGGCGCGCTGGACTACCAGCGCTTCGACGACGGCTCCCTGTACATGATCCCCTTCCAGTTCGAGCTGGAATTCATCTGGTACAACAAGGCACTGCTGGAGAAGGCCGGCGTGGCGGTACCAACATCGCTCGATGACATCCCGGCCATGTGCACCGCCCTGCGCAGCGCCGGCATCACCCCCATTGCCATCGACGGCCAGGACCAGTGGCCGCTGGAACGCTACATTGCCTACCAGCCCTTCCGCGAAGCCGGCCCCGAGTTCGTCCAGAAACTGAAGAAGGGCGAGGCGAAGTTCAGCGATCCTGCCGGCCAGAAGACCGTGAGCTGGATGGCGGAACTGGGCAAGGCCAAGTGCTTCCAGGACGGCTTCTCCGCCCAGGGCTACTCGGACGCGCAGAACCAGTTCACCTCCGGACAGGCCGCCATGTACAACATCGGCACGTGGGAACTCCCCAGCCTGGCCACGGACAAGCTGGACCCGGCCGTCCGCAACGACATCGACTTCTTCACCCTCCCCACCACGGCAGGATCCGTGACGGGGGCCAACGAGTTCGTGTCGCCGTCCGGCATCGGCATGGCCGTGAACGCCAAGACCTACGATCCCCTGGTGAGCGACTTCCTGAAGTTCGCCCTGGAAAAGTACCCCGCGGAATATGCCGCCACCGGGGCACTGTCCCCCACCACCGACGTCGAAACCGTTGTGCCGGCCAATGCCACGCCGCTGTACCAGAAGGCCCTGGACCAGGCCGACGGCCTCGGTTCCATGCAGGCCATGCCGTGGGACACGCAGCTGGACCCGACCACCAACGGCCGGCTGCAGCAGGAGCTGGTGCTGCTGGTGCAGGGCAACATCACGCCTGAGCAGTTCACCGAAACCATGGACAAGACGATCGCGCAGAACGCCCCCAAGTTCTTCAAGTAGGCACTGCTTCCCCACGAAACCAACGCGGCGGGGGGACGCACAAGCGAAAGCGTTCCCCCGCCCGCAAGGCCCGAAAGGCCCCGCCATGCAACCCAACAGGATGCTGCCCAACAGGTCACGGACCTCGGTCCTGGTCTTCCTGCTTCCACCGCTGCTCCTTTACGGCGCAGCAGTCCTCTTTCCCATCCTCCAGTCCCTGTTCCTGAGCTTCTTTTCCTGGAACGGCATCAGCGATATGGAGTTCGTGGGCCTGGACAACTACGTCCGGATGTTCGTCGCCGACGATATCTTCTGGAGGGCGTTCCTGAACGCCCTCGTCTACCTGGCCATCTGCCTGGTGCTGCAGCTCGGCGGCGCCCTGGTGGTCGCCAGCCTCCTCACGTCGCTCCGCCGCGGACGTGAACTGATCAAGACCCTCTACCTGCTGCCGGCCGTGATCTCCACGGTGGCCATCGCCTTCCTCTTCGTGCGGATCTACTCCCTGGAACCCGTGGGCCTTCTCAACCAGCTGTTCCACTGGGTGGGCCTCGACAGCCTCGAGCGGCCCTGGCTCTCGGACGTCAACACGGTCCTTGCGGCGGTCTCCGCACCGGAAGGATGGCGTTTCACCGGACTGTACATGCTCATCATCTACGCGGCCCTGCTCGCTGTGCCCAAGGAGCTTGAGGAAGCCGCCGTCCTGGATGGCGCGTCCCGGTGGACGCTGTTCACCAAGATCCGCTTCCCGTACATCCGCCCGGTGTGGATCACCACCACCATTATGGCCACCACCTACGGGCTGCGCGGTTTCGACATCCCCTACCTGATGACCAACGGCGGTCCGGGGCAGTCCTCGGAACTGCTCACCACCTACATGTACAAGACGGCGTTCACCAGCACGGACTTCGGCTACGCCAGCACCATCTCGGTGTTCATCGTGGTTGAGTGCCTCGTC
>NZ_JABTYH010000019.1 GCF_013314975.1 Pseudarthrobacter oxydans
ACGCCACTCCCCAGCTGACAACAAAGAACCCCGGAAGCCATGTGGCTTCCGGGGTTCTTTGTTTGAACCGTAGTTCCTGGCATGTGCCTAGGTGTTGGGGCGCTTCCCGTGGTTCGCGCCGCCACGCTTACGGTCACGACGCTTGCGTGCACGCTTGCTCATAGCTGGCCTCCTTAATGTTGGTACTCAAAAGAGCTGCCCTCAAGTCTCCCACATCACGGGGCGGCCCGCGAACCAGGAACAGCCGGATGACCTGCGCATTGACGGCGGTGGGACCCCTGGCGGGCTAAGAGCCCAGTGAGTTGCGGATGGAGATGCCGGCCTGTTCCAGGACTGTCCTCAGCGTTTCCAGTGCCACGGGACTGAGCGGTTGCCTGCCGGCGTGCAGCCGCAGCTCCGCCCTGAGGTCGTCCCGGAACTGCTGGAGCATCATTTCGGCTTCCTTGAGGGACCGCTGGCTTTCGGCCGGCAGCCGTCCGGGGACCCTGAACTCCGTGGACAGTGCGCTGGCGCGGGCTGCCTCTGCGGTGGCAGCAAGGTCCGCACGCAGCCCCCTCATGTTGCTGCGGATGTCCGCGCGCAGGTTGTCCGCCAGCCGACGGACAGAGGCTGAAATCTCGCTCTCCACGCCTGCCAGCTCGTCGCGGCGGCGGTTGAGCTCCGCCAGGCCTGCGGAGGTGATGTGGTAGTTCGTGCGGCGGCCGGCGGATTCGGTGGCAACCAGGCCTTCCTCCTCGAGTTTGCCCAGCCGGGGATAGATGGTGCCGGCGCTGGGGGAGTATGTCCCGCCGAACCGCTCCTTGAGCGCCTTGATGAGCTCATAGCCGTGTTTGGGCCCGGACTCAAGAAGCGCCAGAAGGTAAAGCCGGAGCGCGCCGTGGGCAAAGACCGGTGCCATCAGGTCCCTGCTTCTGCGTTTCCTGCCACGGTCCTGTGGAAGATGGAGGTCTTTCCGGACACTGAGTTGGTCCGCACCAGCATCAGCTGGCCGTCAGGGCCCGCAATGGTCTCCACCTTGCCTCCCACCACCGTGTACCGCTGGTCCCCGATCACCACCGCACCGCTGGCGGACTTGGCGATGATGTCCACGCCTACGTCGTGGGGCAGCCGGATGGTGATGTCTCCCGAAACTGAGTTCGCCCCGAAATCATGGGTGAAACCCAGGAGGTCGAAGCTCATGTCCCCGCTGACGGTGTTCGCCCGGATATTGCTGAGGCGGCCGGACGCCGTCACTTCACCGGAGACGCTCTTGGCCGTCAGGACCCCGGTGTGGTTGCGGATGGAGACTTCCCCGCTGACAGTCTGGACGTGCAGTTCCCCGGCTGTGCTGTCCGCCATGACCGAACCGGAAACCGTGCTGAGGCGGGTGTTCGCGGCTATGCCGGACACCAGCCCGTCGCCGCTGACGGTGCCGGCCTCCACGCTGACGTGGGCCGGCACGGCAATGCTGATGACGGCCGAGTTTTCGCTGTTGTGGTTGACCGTTCCCATCAGGTTCTTGAACCAGCCTTGCGGGCCGTGCAGCTGGTGGCGCACCTCCAGCCGGCCGTCGCTCAGGGAAACAGCCACCGGATCACCGTGCACATCCGAAATCTCTACCCGCGTGACGGGTTCCTGGTGCGTAACGACGTCGAAGCGTCCCTGCACCATGCCCAGTTTCAGGGACGTCACGCCGTCGACGTCGATGGTCTCCGGACTGGTGACAGTCCATTCTTGATCGGTCACGGGCCCTCCAGGCGATATATCGTGTTGACCCTTCCCAACGTACCCCTGCCCATGGGGCAGGTCAAGATATATCGCGAACCTGGTGCTACTCCGGAGCGTCCAGGCCCAGCCACTGGAACCAGCCACGGTGCAGCACCAGCCAGGCCATCAGCCCGTAGCCGGCCTGGCCGGGCGTGCCGCCCTGGGCTGCCAGGTCCTGCCGCCACTGTTCGTGGTTCAGGAGCGGGGAGAACGTGTCCACGTACAGGTGCTTGCGCCGGGTGGTGACGTCGGCGAAGGCGGTGTTGAGTTCGTCAAGGCGCCTGTTCTGGGCGGGGTCCAGGGTGGGGGGAGGGCCCACCACGAAGACCTCGATGCGGTTCTGGGACGCCGAGTCCAGGATGTTGGCCAGGTTGAGCCGGCTGCGTGCGGTGGAGAGCCCGAACTCGATGTCGCGTCCGGAGAGCCCGATCACCAGGCGGTTCTCCGCCTTGTCGCTGAAGCGGCGCCCGGCCTCTTCGAGCCAGCGCGCGGCAAGGCCTTCCGTCCCTTCCTCAGGGCAGGGGAGGGCGTAGCTTTCGAGGAGCATGCTGTCCCGGGGAGTGCGGGCCAGCACACGGCCCAGCCAGCCGAGGGCCCGGGGGTCACCCAGTCCGGCCAGCAGTTCATCTCCTACAGCTGCAATCCGCAGCTTCCTGTCTTCCACGCGTTCCTCTTTACGTCGGTGCCTTGCCGCCGCCGCGGGCCTGGTTCAGGCCGCGGGGTAGGGCCGTGCATGCGATTGGGGCTTTTCATTCAGCGCTGCCTGTTTCCTTCAGCGCTGTGCACTCCATTAAACAGAACCGCCCGGCCGGAGTCTGGGATTTCGACGTCCGGCCGGGCAGCCTTAGTGCTTATTTCCGTGCAAATGCCTGCTTCAGGAGGACATCCTGCTCCGCGGCGTGCCGTTTCATGGACCCGGCGGCAGTGGATGCCGACGCCGGACGCGAAACCAGCCGGATGGTGCGCTCCAGGGCACCCGGAAGGTTCAGGCCAATGAACGGCCACGGACCCTGGTTGGCAGGCTCGTCCTGCGCCCACACAACTTCCGCGTTCGGGTACTTGGCGAGTTCCTTTGCGATCTCCTCGTGCGGCAGCGGGTAGAGCTGCTCCACGCGGACGATCGCGGTGGTCTTGTCATCCGTCTTCTGCCGGGTGGACAGGAGATCGTAGTACAGGCGGCCGGAGACCAGCAGGACGCGTTCGACGGCGTCTCCCGCCAGCTGCTCGTGTTCCCCAATCACGGGGCGGAACGTGCCGGTGGTGAAATCCTCCACGGATGATGCCGCAGCCTTGAGGCGCAGCAGCTGCTTGGGCGTGAAGATGATCAGCGGCTTGCGCGGCCGGTTGTAGGCCTGGCGGCGCAGCAGGTGGAAGTGCGAGGCCGCCGTGGTGGGGTTGGCCACGATCATGTTCTCTTCGGCGCACAGCTGCAGGAACCGCTCGATCCTCGCGGAGGAGTGGTCCGGGCCCTGGCCTTCGTATCCGTGGGGCAGCATCAGGACCAGCGAGGACCGCTGTCCCCACTTCTGCTCCGCGGAGGAGATGAACTCGTCGATGATGGTCTGGGCACCGTTGACGAAGTCGCCGAACTGCGCCTCCCACAGGACCAGCGCATCCGGCCGCTCAACAGAGTAGCCGTACTCGAAGCCCATGGCCGCGTATTCCGAAAGCAGGGAGTCGTAGATCCAGAGCTTCGCCTGGTCGTCGGTGAGGTTGCCGAGCGGCAGCCATTCCTTGCCGTTGGCGCGGTCGTGGAAGACGGCGTGGCGCTGCACGAACGTGCCGCGGCGGGAGTCCTGTCCCGCCAGGCGTACAGGAACTCCTTCCATGATGAGTGAACCGAAGGCTGCGATTTCACCGAAGCCCCAGTCGATGCCGCCCTCGCGGGACATCTGTTCGCGCTTCTCGAGCAGCTGCTTGAGCTTCGCGTGGACGGTGAAGCCCTCGGGGACTTCCACGTGCGCCTTGCCGATCCGGGCCAGGGTGTCCGCGGAAATGGCCGTCGAGACCGGCGCGGAGGTGCCGGAGTCGGACTGCTGGGAGATGGGACGCTCGATGTCCGAGACAGCGGCAGTGTCTGCCGTGACGATCGGGATAGGGGAGGTCTGGGCCGCGTGGGTTTCGGCGAAGACGCGTTCCAGGCGCTCCTGGTAATCGCGGAGCAGCTGCTCGGCTTCTTCCTCGGTGATGTCGCCACGGCCGATCAGGGACTCGGTGTATAGCTTGCGGACCGAGCGCTTGGCCTCGATGAGGTTGTACATCAGCGGCTGGGTCATCGAGGGGTCGTCGCCCTCGTTGTGCCCGCGGCGGCGGTAGCAGACCATGTCGATGACGACGTCCTTGTGGAACCGCTGGCGGAACTCGTAGGCGAGCTGCCCGATGCGGACCACTGCCTCGGGGTCGTCGCCGTTCACGTGGAACACAGGGGCCTGGATCATCTTGGCAACGTCCGTGGAGTACGTGGACGAGCGTGATGATGACGGGGCCGTCGTGAAGCCCACCTGGTTGTTGACAACAACGTGGATGGTTCCGCCGGTGCGGTAGCCGCGGAGCTGGGACAGGTTGAGCGTTTCGGCGACAACGCCCTGGCCGGCAAATGCCGCGTCACCGTGGACCATGATCGGCAGGACAGGGAAGGACTCGCCCTGGTCCAGCCGGTCCTGCTTGGCGCGGACAATGCCCTCCAGGACGGGGTCCACCGCCTCAAGGTGGGACGGGTTGGCGGCGAGGTAGACCTTGGTTTCCTTGCCGTTGTCCGAGGTGAAGGTCCCCTCGGTGCCCAGGTGGTACTTGACGTCGCCGGATCCCTGCACGGAGCGGGGGTCCTGGGTGCCTTCGAATTCGCGGAAGACCTGCGCGTAGGTCTTGCCGGCGATGTTGGTGAGCACGTTCAGGCGGCCGCGGTGGGCCATGCCGATGGCTACCTCGTCCAGGCCGTCGTCGGCGGCGTCGGACATGATGGCGTCCAGCAGCGGAATCAGGGACTCGCCGCCCTCCAGCGAGAAGCGCTTCTGGCCGACGAACTTGGTCTGCAGGAAGGTTTCGAAGGCCTCGGCTGCGTTCAGCTTGGAAACGATGCGCAGCTGCTCTTCGCGGCTGGGCTTGGAGTAAGGGTGCTCCAGCTGGTCCTGGAACCATTTGCGTTCGGCAGGCTCCTGGATGTGCATGTATTCGATGCCGGTGGTGCGGCAGTAGGCATCGCGCAGGACGCCCAGGATGTCGCGGAACTTGAGCATCGGCTTGCCGCCGAAGCCGCCGGTGGGCCATTCACGGTCCAGGTCCCAGAGCGTCAGCCCGTAGGTCAGGACGTCGAGGTCCGGGTGCTTGCGCTGGACATACTCCAGGGGATCGGTGTCCGCCATCAGGTGGCCGCGGACGCGGTAGGAGTGGATCAGCTGCTGGATCCGTGCCACCTTGTTGATTTCGTCGGCCGGGTCCACCTGCTTGTCGGCGCTCCAGCGCACGGGCTCGTACGGGATACGGAGCGACTCGAAGATTTCATCGTAGAAGTTCTGTGCGCCGAGGAGCAGCTGGTGGACAAGCTTGAGGAACTCGCCGCTGCCGGCACCCTGGATCACGCGGTGATCGTAGGTGGAGGTCAGGGTGAGGACCTTGCTGATCGCGTTCTGGGCGATGATCTTTTCGCTGGCACCCTGGAATTCTGCGGGGTAGTCGAGGGCGCCGACGCCGATGATGGCAGCCTGGCCCTTGGACAGGCGGGGCACCGAGTGGACGGTGCCGATGCCGCCGGGGTTGGTCAGCGACACGGTGGTGCCCTGGTGGTCCTCCGCCGTGAGCTTGCCGTTGCGGGCGCGCTTGATCAGGTCCTCGTAGGTGTGCCAGAACTCGGAGAAGTTGAGGGTTTCGGCCTTCTTGATGTTCGGGACCATGAGCAGGCGGGTGCCGTCCGGCTTCGGCATGTCGATGGCAATGCCGAAGTTCACGTGGGCCGGCTGGACGGCAACGGGCTTGCCGTCCACTTCGTCGTAGTACACGTTCATGGAGGGGAACTGGGAGAGCGCGCGGATCACGGCGTAGCCGATGAGGTGTGTGAAGGACACCTTGCCGCCTCGGGCGCGGGCCAGGTTCGAGTTGATGACCACGCGGTTGTCGATCAGCAGCTTGGCCGGGATGGCGCGGACGCTGGTGGCCGTGGGCACCTGGAGGCTGGTGACCATGTTCGTGGCGATGGCCTTTGCCGGTCCGCGGAGGACGGAGACGACGTCTTCCTCAGGAGCGGTGGGTGCCTTGACGTTCTTGGGCAGCTGCGCCGGGATGGGCTGGGAGCCGGTTCCGGCCTCGGTCTTCTTGCCGCCGTCGCGGGCAACGGTGGCGGGGGCCTTCTTTGCCGGTGCGGGCGCGGAGGCCGGTGGAGCGGACGGTACCGGCGGGACCGCAGGTGCTGCTGCCGGCGACGGTGCCGGGGCTGCATTTACTGACGGCATTTCCCTGGTAGCGGGATGGGCAGAATTTCCGTTGGAAGAAGAACTGCCCGACCCGAACGATTCAAACAGCGGCCACCACTTGGCATCCACGGCGTTCTTGTCCTGCTGGTACTGCTCGTACAGTTCGTCAACGAGCCACTCGTTTCCGCCAAATTCCTCTGGTAGACGGTGGCTAGGCTGCTCTGGCACTTGAAATACGCCTCTTCCATGAGTTTGATTTCTCCCCGGCCCCACGGTGCTTCAGCAACACGTTCGAACCGATTTCTGCGTCCTCTGAACCCAGACCTTTGCAAGTCTAGTGAGCATCGTGTGTTAACTGCCAATAAGGGTGACCCAAATCATGAAGTGACGCGGGGATGGCGGAATATGGCGGAAAACGGCGTCATCAACGGTGTGTTGCCCGGCGGCGGAAAGACCGCCAGCGAAGCACCCGGCGGGTGGCAGTGCGGGTGAAGCTGGCGCAGGTGCCTCCTGTAGACTGAAGCTCTTATGGACAGTAAATCTAGGTGCCGGCCTGGGGGCTGTCAGCGGAGCATGAAGAGCAGCACCGCGCAGTCCACCCGCAGAGCCGGCAAACCCCGAACGCCAGCCCATCATCCGCCGGCAGCGCGGCCGGCCAGCGGCCCCGGGAAACGGGCACCGGCTTCAGCCGACCATCCTCCCCCGGGAAGACGTTCCAGTCTCCGCAACTTTCCTTCTTCAGCCATGACATTCGCCACCGCCGTCCAGGCGGGATGCTGAATGGAATGGCTTCTCCTTGCAGCAGGCCTGCTGCTGATTGCCGGCACCGGATTCTTTGTGGCCGTCGAGTTCTCCCTTATCGCCCTGGACCAGCCCACGGTCCAACGTGCCATTGACGACGGCGACACCGGTGCTGTCCCTTTGCTCACCTGCCTGAAATCGCTGTCCACGCAGCTGTCCAGCTGCCAGCTGGGCATCACTCTGACAACGCTCCTGACCGGCTACGTGATGGAGCCATCGGTGGGACGCCTCCTGGAAGCCCCCCTGGCCGCCGTCGGACTTCCCGATGTCGCCGTCGCTTCCGTCTCCCTGGTCCTGGCCATGGTGCTCGCTACCCTGCTCTCCATGCTCCTGGGCGAACTGGTGCCGAAGAACATGGCCATCGCGCTGTCCTTCCCGGTTGGCCGTGCGCTCGCCCGGCCCCAGCTGATGTTCACGGCCGTCTTCAAGCCGGCCATCGTGGTACTCAACGGATTCTCCAACAGAGTGCTGAACGTCTTCGGACTGGAGGCGAAGGAAGAAATTTCCGGTGCCCGGACACCGGCGGAACTCGCATCACTGGTGCGCCGGTCCGCGGCCATGGGAACGCTCGACGCCGGCACTGCCAACTTCGTGGCGCGTACCCTCAACTTCTCCGCCAGGACAGCGGCAGACGTCATGACGCCCCGCATCCGGGTGGAAACGATTGATGCCGACCAGCCCGTCTCGGATGTCCTCAGTGCTGCACGCCGGACCGGATACTCGCGGTTCCCGGTGATTGGTGATTCCGCGGATGACATCCGGGGGCTGGTCCACGTCAAGAAGGCAGTGGCTGTGCCGTGGGACCGCCGGCAGAACCTGGAAGCCGGTGCCATCATGACGGAGGTGCTGAGGGTCCCCGAAACCATCCACCTCGACGCCCTGCTTGCGGAACTCCGCGAGGGCAACCTCCAGCTCGCCGTCGTCCTGGACGAGTACGGCGGAACCGCCGGCATCGCCACGCTCGAGGACCTGGTGGAGGAAATCGTGGGAGAGGTGGCGGACGAGCATGACAAGGTCCGCCCGGGACTCCTGCAGAGTGCCTCCGGCGACTGGTACTTCCCGGGCTTGCTCCGCCCGGACGAGCTGTCCGAGCAGATTCCCCGGCTGAGCGTCCCGGACGAAGCCGCCTACGAAACCGTGGGCGGATACGTCATGAGCAAGCTGGGCCGGATCGCCGTCGTTGGGGATACTGTCCCCGTTGGCGGCGGCACGCTGAGCGTCACCAGGATGGACGGGCGCCGCATTGACCGGATCTGTTTCCGGCCGGCTGCCGACTCCGACGACAACGACCGCGCGGACAGCTCCCAGCGCGACGATCATCCCAGGCGCGACGACAAGTCCACCCGGAACGGCAGGAACCAACGCGACGACAGGGCTGGACAATGAGCGACTGGGCCGGGATCCTCTGGCTGGCTGTGCTGCTGCTCGGCAACGCGTTTTTCGTGGCCGCAGAATTTGCCGTCATGTCCGCGCGGCGCAGCCAGATCGAACCGCTGGCCGAGGCAGGGTCCAAGCGGGCGCAGACCACCCTCCGCGCCATGGAGAACGTGTCGCTGATGCTGGCATGCGCACAGCTTGGCATCACCGTCTGCTCCCTCCTGATCCTGCTGGTGGCAGAACCAGCCATCCACCACCTCCTCGCCGTACCGCTGGAGACGCTGGGCCTGCCGAAGGAAGTTGCCGATGTGGCAGCGTTCGCGGTGGCGCTGATGCTGGTGACGTTCCTGCACGTGACCTTCGGGGAAATGGTGCCAAAGAACATCTCGGTTAGCGTGGCTGACAAGGCGGCGCTCCTGCTTGCCCCGCCGCTGATGTTCGTTGCCCGGCTGGTCCACCCCGTCATCTCGGTCCTCAACTGGTCGGCCAACCACATCCTCAAGCTCCTCCGCATCGAGCCCAAGGATGAGGTGAACTCCTCCTTCACGCTGGAGGAAGTGCAGTCCATTGTCCAGGAGTCCACCCGCCACGGGCTGGTGGATGACGACGCCGGGCTCATCACCGGCGCGCTGGAATTCTCCGAGTACACGGCCGCGGACATCATGGTTCCCCTGGAGAAGCTGGTTATGCTCCGGGCCGCCACCACGCCAGTGGAGTTCGAGAAGGCCGTGAGCCGCACCGGATTCTCCCGGTTCCCCATGCTTGACGAGGACGACATGCTGTACGGCTACCTCCACGTCAAGGATGTGCTCTCCATCCCCGAGCAGGCATATGAGCGGCCCATCGCCGAGAGCCGCATCCGCTCCCTGGCAAACCTCGCGCTGGACGATGAGATCGAGAAGGCAATGTCCGTCATGCAGCGCACCGGATCCCACCTTGCACGGGTGATCGGGCCCGACGGCAACACCAAGGGCGTCCTGTTCCTGGAAGACGTGATCGAGCAGCTCGTCGGCGAAATCCGGGATGCAACCCAGGCCACCGGCATCCGGCGGCTGGGGCAGCCCAACGGGGGTTAGCGGGAGGTGCCCTTCTCCCGCGGGCGGTGGGCACCGGTGTCATGGCACCCTTCTGTTCTAAATAGGAATCATTCCCATTTAGGTATAAGCTGGGAGGGTTGTTTTCGCCCCTTCCCACTGAATGAGGTTTCCGTGCGCCGTCCCGCCGCTGCCCGATCGTCCCTCGCTGCCCTTGCCGGGCTTGGCCTGCTCCTGACCGGGTGCAGCCCGCAGGCCGAACCCGCGCCGGACGCCGCCGACGGAATCAACATCGTCGCCTCAACAAACGTCTACGGTGACATTGCCAAAACCATTGGCGGGGACAAGGTCAGCGTGACCGCCATCATCACCAAGACCAGCCAGGACCCGCATTCCTACGAAGCCACCGCCCAGGACCGGCTGATGGTCTCGAAAGCCGACCTCGTCCTGGAAAACGGCGGCGGCTACGACGACTTCATCCACACCCTGGCGGAGGACAGCGGCCTCGACGACGCGAAGGTGCTCAACGCCGTCGAACTTTCCGGCCTGGCGCACCCTGAAGGGGAGGAAGCCGCCGCGGAAGCCCCGGCGACGGAACCCGCGGCAGAGGACGAATCTGCCCACGACCACGGCGAATTGAACGAGCACGTCTGGTACAGCCTTCCGGCGGTGGAACAGCTGGCCGACGAGATCGCCGCCAAGCTGGCCGAGCTCGAGCCCGCCTCTGCCTCGACATTCCAGTCCAACGCCTCCACTTTCAAAGCCGGCATAGAAGAACTGCACGGAAAGCTGGACGCACTGAAGGCCGCTTCGGCGGGTGCCCAGGTGGCCGTGACCGAGCCGGTGCCGGTGTACCTCCTGGCGGACGCCGGGCTGGTGAACGCTACTCCCGAGGACTACACTGCTGCGATTGAAGAAGGCTCGGACGTCCCGCCGGCAGTGCTCAAGGCCGCCACGGACCTCGTGGCTTCGAAGTCGGTGCGCCTGCTCGCCTACAACAGCCAGACCGAAGGCCCGCAGACGGAGTCGCTCAAGAAGGCGGCGGAAACTGCGGGTGTTCCCGTGGTCGACTTCAGCGAAACACTGCCGGAGGGCAAGACGTACCTTCAGTGGATGACGGACAATGTGGACAACATCACCAACGTTCTGGAGACAAATAGTTGAAACCCGTGGTCAGCCTCACCGGAGCGTCCCTGAAGTTCGGTAAGCGGGCGCTCTGGGAGGACCTGGACCTGGACATCATGCCCGGCGAGTTCTTCGCCGTCCTGGGTCCCAACGGAAGCGGCAAGACCAGTTTCCTGAAGGTCCTGCTGGGGCTCCAGGACCTGCACCGGGGGCAGGCCCTGCTTGGCAGCCGCCCGGTGGAACGGGGCAGCAGCCTCATCGGCTACATACCCCAGCAGAAATCATTCGCCCCGGACACTCCGATGCGCGCCCGGGACCTCGTCGGCCTCGGCGTGGACGGCCACCGGTGGGGCCTGCGCCTGTCCCCGGGCAAGGCCAACCGCAGGATCGACCAGCTCCTTGAACTGGTAGGGGCCACGGAGTATGCGAGAGTCCCGGTAGGCCAGCTGTCCGGCGGCGAACAGCAGCGGCTGCGGGTTGCGCAGGCCCTTGCCACCGATCCCCAGATCCTGTTGTGCGATGAGCCCCTGCTCTCCCTGGACCTCCACCACCAGCAGGCGGTCAGTGCCCTGATCAATAAGCAATGCCGTGAGCAAAACAGTGCCGTGGTTTTCGTGACGCACGAAATCAACCCCATCATCGACTATGTGGACCGGGTGCTGTACCTCGCCGGCGGCCGCTTCAAGGTGGGTACGCCCGAAGAGGTCATGACCACCGAGGTCCTTTCCGACCTTTACGGAAGCCACGTTGAGGTGATCCACGCCAACGGGCGCATCGTGGTGGTGGGCCTGCCGGATGCCACCACCCACCACCATGCCCCAACGCATGTGCTGGCCGGAGAGGCAGCCTGATGGATTGGGACAGCATTCTCGGCGCCATCTTCAGCTTCGAAAACTACGGCGAACTCCTGGTGCTGGTGCAGAACTCCATCTGGGCCGGTGCCGTCCTGGGTCTCCTGGGCGGCCTGGTGGGGACCTTCGTGATGAAGCGCGACCTGGCGTTTGCGGTGCACGGCATCTCCGAACTCTCCTTCGCCGGGGCCGCTTTTGCTCTGCTCATCGGCGCCGACATTGTGTTTGGATCGCTGATCGGGTCCGTCACCGCGGCGCTGTTGCTGGGCCTGATGGGTGTCCGGGCCAGGGACAAAAACTCGATCATCGGCGTCATCATGCCGTTCGGGCTTGGGTTGGGCATCCTGTTCCTGTCCCTCTATGAAGGCCGGGCCGCCAACAAGTTCGGCCTGCTCACCGGACAGATAGTCTCCGTGGACACGGTCCAGCTGCAGGCGCTTGCCGGAACGGCCGTCGTGGTGATGGTGGCCCTGGCGGCCATCTGGCGGCCCCTCAATTTCGCCAGCGTCGATCCTGAACTTGCCGAGGCGCGCGGAGTTCCCGTGCGGACGCTTGCCATCGTCTTCATGGTCCTGCTGGGCGTCAGCGTGGCCCTGTCCATCCAGGTGGTGGGAGCCCTCCTGGTCCTGGCCCTGCTGATTACTCCTGCCGCGGCCGCGCTCCGGGTGACGTCCTCGCCGGTTGCCGTGGTGCTGCTCAGCGTGGCCTTCGCGATGACTGCCACCGTTGGCGGGATCCTGCTGGCGCTGGGAGGACGCATCCCGATCAGCCCCTATGTCACCACATTGTCCTTCCTGATCTACGTGGTGTGCCGGGTGGTTGGCTCGGTGCGGGCCCGGAAGGGAATCAACGGGCGGGTCCTGGCGGGAACGGCTTAGGGGCTTCCGGCGGCCTTGCGCGCAGTGCAGTCCGGGCACAGGCCGAAGATCTCCACGGTATGGGCCACCTCTGTGAACCCGTGTTCCGCAGCTGTACGCGCCGCCCAGGTCTCCACCGCCGGAGCCTCGACTTCCACTGCCTTTCCGCAGTTCCGGCACAGCAGGTGGTGGTGGTGACCGGTCACGGCGCAGCGGCGGTACACGGCCTCGCCGTCGCCGTTGCGCAGCACGTCCACCAGGCCCTCGTCCGCGAGCGACTGGAGAATCCGGTAGGCGGTTGCCAGTGAGACCGAAACGCCCTGGTTCTGGAGGATCCGGTAGAGCTCCTGGGTGCTGACGAAATCGTCCAGTTCATCCAGCGCCGCGCTGACGGCCCTGCGCTGCTTCGTGACGCGCTGCTCCTTGCCGCCGCCCGTCGCCGGGGACGACGTGGTGGAATCAGCCTTGGCGCCGACGGGCATGGGTGGACTCGCTTCCTCAGGATGGTGGCAAAGATCCAGATTACCAGCCGGAGCTTCGTGGACATGGTCCCGGGGCGGACCCTAGGCTGGCGCTATGAAGCTGACGAAGTACACGCATTCCTGTGTCCGGCTGGAAAAAGACGGCAGGGTCCTGGTCCTGGATCCGGGCAACTTTTCGGAATCGGCTGAGGCCCTGCAGTCCGCGGAAGCGGTCCTGGTAACGCACGAGCACGCCGACCACATTGATGTTCCGGCCGTGGTGGACGCTTTGCGCGCAAACGCCGGACTGGCAGTCTTCGCCCCGGCGCGTGTTACCGGACAGCTGCAGGACAAGGCCACCGGCGAGGCCGCCCGCATTCACGCCGTGAACCCGGGCTCCACCTTCCAGGCGGCCGGTTTCACCATCCGCAGCTTCGGCGGCCAGCATGCCCTGATCCACCCGCAGATCCCCATCGTGGCCAACATCGGCTACCTGATTGACGACAATGTCTACCATCCGGGAGACTCCTTTGTGATCCCGGACGGCATCAGCGTCAAGACGCTGCTGGTTCCCCTCCACGCACCGTGGAGCAAGTCCGCCGAGGTGCTGGACTTCGTGATCGGCGTCAGGGCGCCGCGCGCATTCCAGATCCACGACGGACTGCTCAACGAGAACGGCCTGAAGGTTGTGGAAGGCCATGTCCAGCGGATCGGTGCCAAGTACGGCACCGAATACACCCACCTGGCGGCCCGGGAGTCTGTGGAGGTCTAGGCCAGCTCTCCTGTCCAGGTGCCTGTGTCCATGAACCGCCGGAGGACCGCTTCGTACGGCGCCGGGTCCAGCCCCTGGGCGGCCAGCCACTCCTGGTTGTAATAGTTGCCCGCATAGCGTTCACCGCCGTCGCACATCAGTGAAACGATGCTGCCCTTGCGGCCCGTGGCGACCATTTCTGCCACCAGCTGCCACACACCCCAGAGGTTGGTCCCGGTGGAGGGGCCGGCGTGGAGTCCCGCAAGGCCGTGGAGGTGGCGCATCGCAGCTACTGACGCGGCGTCCGGAACCTGCACCATGCGGTCGATCACGGACGGCACGAAGCTGGGTTCCATCCGCGGCCGCCCGATCCCCTCGATCCGGGACGGCAGGCCTGCCGGCGCGCCGGAGGTGCCCCGCCAGCCCGGGTAGAACGCCGAATTTTCCGGATCCACCACCAGCAGTTGTGTCGAGTAGCTGTGGTAGCGGAGGTACCTGCCGATGGTGGCACTGGTTCCGCCAGTGCCGGCTCCCACCACGATCCACTCGGGTACAGGGTGTTCCTCCAGCGCGAGCTGGCCAAAGATGGATTCGGCAATGTTGTTGTTTCCCCGCCAGTCGGTTGCCCGCTCGGCGTAGGTGAACTGGTCCATGTAGTGGCCGTTGCAGGTTTCTGCGACCTCCTGTGCGGCCGCGTACACCTCGGACGCGTGCTCCACCAGCAGGCAGGATCCGCCGAACTGCTCGATCAGGGCGATCTTCTCGGGACTGGTGGTGCGGGCCATCACGGCAACAAAGGGCAGGCCCAGGAGCTGCGCGAAATACGCCTCGGACACAGCCGTGCTGCCGCTGGAAGCCTCCACGATGGTGGTGTCCTCACGGATCCAGCCGTTCACCAGCCCGAAGAGAAAAAGTGAGCGGGCCAGCCGGTGCTTGAGGCTGCCGGAGCGGTGCGTGGATTCGTCCTTGAGGTAGAGGTGGACGCCCCAGTGCTCCGGAAGGGGGACGGCGTAGAGGTGGGTGTCGGCAGAACGGTTGTTTTCTGCTCGGATCTTGCGGATTGCCTGGTCTGCCCAGTCCCGGTCCGCGGTGTACCGGCTGGCGCTGCGCTCGATCTTCACCGCACCAGCCTACCCGCGGCGGGAAGGGCTGCCGATAGAGTGGATCCGTTGGCCAAACCACCGCTGGAGGAGTGCAGTGAACCCCCTGATGGACGTTGCCGGTCTGCAGGCCCGCCTTGCGGATCACCGGCGCACGGTACTGCTGGATGTGCGCTGGGCGCTGGGCGATCCCCACGGCTACCGCCACTACCTGCAGGAGCACCTGCCGGGTGCCGTGTTCGTGGACCTGCAGACGGAACTTGCTGCTCCAGCGGTTCCCGAACGGGGCCGCCATCCGCTGCCGGCGGCGGAAGATTTCGAAGCGGGCGCCCGGCGCTGGGGCATCAACGACCGTGACGTCGTGGTGGCCTACGATGACAGCGGCAACATGGCGGCGGCGCGGGTGTGGTGGAAGCTCCGCAACGGCGGCCTGGCGGAGGTATACCTGCTCGACGGCGGCCTGGCCGCCTGGCGTGCCGCGGGGCTTCCGCTCGAAGCGGGGCCCGTTGTTCCGGACCCCGGCGGTGTGCATCTGACGAACGGGAAGATGCCGGCCATCGATGCCGCCGCAGCCGCCGCTTGGCCGGACGCGGGCCTCCTGCTCGACGCACGGGCGGGGGAGAGGTACCGCGGCGAGTTTGAGCCCATTGATCCGCGGGCCGGGCATATCCCCGGGGCTATCAGTGCGCCGACATCGGAAAACGTGGACGGCAGCGGGCGGTTCCTGGCCCCCGCCGCGCTGCGCCGCCGCTTCGAGTCGATGGGCGTCCGCGACGGAGTGCAGGTGGCGGTGTACTGCGGATCCGGAGTTACTGCCGCCCATGAAGTCGCAGCCCTGGAAATCGCAGGATTCCCCGCTGCACTTTATCCGGGGTCGTTCTCGGAGTGGTCCAACAACCAGGACCTGCCCGTGGCCACCGGGGCTGAACCGGGCCGCGGCAGCGGAGGGCCGGGTGGCACCACGCCTCCGGGCAAGGGTAGCGTCGCATCATGACTCCAGGACGCCCCGTACCTCCGCCCCTTGCCAAACCAGTCGCCCCGGAAGCTGCCACTCCTGAGGCAACTGCTGCCGACGGCGGCCGCCCCGCTGCCGCGTTCGGCGCGACGTCACCGGACAGCGGACTCGTGCCGCTGACGCTCGCCCGGCGCGCTCCCGGGGCGGACGACGTCGAAATCGCCATCGAGTTCTGCGGCCTGTGCCACTCGGACGTGCACGCCACCCGCGGCGAGTGGGGCGGCAAGGTCTGGCCGCTGGTGCCCGGACACGAGATTGTGGGCACCGTCAGCCGGGTGGGTTCCGCTGTTGTGGACTTGGCCGTGGGTGACCGGGTGGGTGTGGGGTGCATCGTCGATTCCTGCCGTCATTGCGAAAGCTGCCTGGACGGCCTTGAACAGTACTGCGAAAACGGCATGACCGGCACCTACGGAGCCGTGGACCGCCGGAACGGTGATGCCGTCACCCAGGGCGGCTACGCCTCGTCCATCGTGGTGGACCGGCGCTACGTTCTCCGGGTGCCGGAAGCGCTTGATCCTGCCTCCGCTGCGCCACTGCTCTGCGCGGGGGTGACAACCTTTTCCCCGCTGCGGCACTTCGAGGTCGAAGACGGCGACGTCGTGGGCGTGGTGGGGCTGGGCGGCCTGGGCCATATGGCCGTCAAGCTTGCCAAGGCCATGGGAGCGAGGGTGGTGGTGTTCACGACGTCGGAGGCCAAGGTTGCGGCCGCCCTTGAGCTCGGCGCGGACGAGGTTGTCCTGTCCCGGGACGAGGACGCGATGGCCGCCGCCAACCGCAGCATCGACCTCATTATCGACACCGTGGCAGCTCCGCACGACCTCAACCCCTACTTCCGGACACTCCGCGTTGACGGTGCACTCTTCCAGCTGGGGCTCCCCTCGGAGCCGATGCCGCCCGTCAACCCTGGAGCACTGATCCGGCGCCGGATCGCCTACGCCGGCTCCCTCATCGGCGGCATTGCAGAAACGCAGGAGATGCTGGATTTTTGCGCGGAGCACGGAGTGGCCGCGGAGATCGAGATGGTCCGCGCCGACCAGCTTAACGAGGCCTACGACCGGATGGTGGCAGGCGATGTGAAGTACCGTTTTGTGCTGGACACCAGCACGCTGCAGGCACCCGCCAAGGAGGCACACGCATGAGCACACTGTTCACCAGGATCCTGAACGGCGAAATCCCGGGCCGCTTTGTCTGGCGGGAACCGGAGGTAGCTGCCTTCCTCACCACCGGGCCGCTCGCGGACGGCCACACGCTGGTGGTCCCCACCGAGGAAGTGGACCGCTGGACCGACGCATCCCCGGAGACCTTGGCCAAAGTCATGGAAGTGGCCCGCCGGATCGGCGCGGTCCAGGTGGAGGTCTTCGACGCGGCGCGGGCAGGCCTTATTGTGGCCGGCTACGAGATCAACCACCTCCACGTGCACGTTTGGCCTTCCCGGAGCATGGCAGAGTTCAACTTCGCCACCGCGGACCAGAACCCGGACCCGGACGTCCTGGACGCCAATGCGGAGAAACTCCGCCAGGGCCTCCGGGCTGCCGGATACGGCGAGTTCGTTCCGGCCTGACCTCCAGCCCTGCGCGGACCCCGGGGCGGGTCCGCGCGCGGCAGGGGAAGGGACTCCTAAGCCGGGGCCAACGCCTTGTTGAGCACGGCACGGATGCGCTTCTCGGACACCGAATACGCTGTCCCGAGCTCGACGGCGAACAGGCTCACCCGGAGCTCTTCGAGCATCCAGCGCACCTGGGTTAATTCCGGTCCGGCCTTGCGTCCCGGAAGCAGGGCAGACACGGCGTCGTCGTAGTCGTCCTCGAGCCGCTGCACCACGGCCATGTTGAGGGCATCCCGCTGGACGTTCCCCGGCAGGCGTTCCAGCCGCTTTTCGATGGCCGAAAGATACCTGGGGAGCTGGCTGAGCTGTGCGTAGCCCGTCCGTGCCACAAAGCCCGGATACACCAGCTGCTCCAGTTGGCTCTTGACATCATTGAGGGCGGAAATGAGGGCCAGGCTGGTGGTTCCCTTCAGCTGCTTTTCGATCCGCCGGGTGCTGGCAAGGATGCGCTCCACCACTGCCGTCACGCTGAACACCGTGTCGATCAGTTCGGCCCGGACCACCTCATACAGGCGGTCAAAGGACGCCCGGTCCCACGGCAGTTCCTGGGGCGTGAGCTTGTCGATGGCCGCCAGCGCACAATCGGCGATCAAGGCCGAGACGGAGCCGTGCGGGTTCTGGCTGAACGTCAGTTTCTCGGTGTTGCTCAGGTGCTCCAGCACGTAGCGGTCCGGTGCCGGAACACGCAGGGCCAGCAGGCGGATGACACCCCCGCGCATCGCCTCCGACTGTTCTGCCGCCGTCTGGAAGACCCGGAGCGCCACCGACGTTCCCTGGTCCACAAGCGCCGGGTATCCCGTGACGGTGTGGCCCTTGACGGAGTTGCTCACCTGCCGCTGAAGGGTCCCGAAATTCCATTCCGTCAGGCCGTCCTGCTCCCTGAAACCGGTTGGGCCTGCGGTTCGCGGCGCTGTGGCCGGCTGCTGTCCTCCGGGGGAGCCGCCGTCGAGCGCTTTCCCGGATGCCTGTGCCGCTTTCCTGCCGTTGCCGGGTGCCGTGGACGCAGGCGTCGCGCCGAGGGATTCGGCAATGGCCCGCCGGGTGGCCGGAGCCAGCTTCTCCTGCAAGGCTGCGAGGTCTTTGCCCTCATCCAGGACCTTGCCCCTGCTGTCCACCACCTTGAAGGACACGCGCAGGTGGGCCGGGACGGCGTCCCAGTTCCACGATCCAGGCGGGACGATATGCCCGCGGATGCGCCGCAGGGCAAGCTCAAGGGACGGTTCCAGTTCATCCGCCGCCGGATCAAAGTCGGCTTCCAGCACTGCCACTGCCTGGCGCGCCACGTCCGGGGCAGGAACGAAGTTCTTCCGGATCTGCTTGGGCAGCGACTTGATCAGGGCTGTCACCAGTTCCACGCGCTGCCCGGGGATCAGCCAGCGGAAGGCTTTGTCGTCCAGCTGGTTGAGGAACAGGACCGGCACTTCGGCGGTAACGCCGTCGGAGGGATTGGGCGGTGACCCCGGAGCAACCGGATGGAACTCGTAGCTCAGCGGAAGCTCGAAGCCCTTGTGCAGCCAGGTCTTGGGGTAGGCGGAGTCATCGAGGTCCTCCGCGTCGTCGCTGAGGAGGAGGGATTTGTCGTAGTCCAGGAGGTCCGGGTTCTTCTGCCGCGCCTCCTTCCACCACTTGTCGAAGTGCCGCTCGGACACCACGTCAGGTCCGATCCGCGCATCGTAGAACTCGAACAGCGTCTCGTCATCCACCAGGAGGTCCCGGCGGCGCATCCTGGCCTCCAGCTCCTCCACCTCATGCAGGAGCGCCCGGTTGCGGTGGAAGAACTTGTGGTGGGTTTTCCAGTCGCCTTCCACCAAAGCATGGCGGATGAAGAGTTCCCGTGCGACGACGGGGTCAACCCTGCCGTAGTTGATCCTGCGTTGGGCGATGATGGGCACGCCGTAAAGGGTGACCTTCTCGTAGGCCATCACCGCACCCTGCCGGGTGGACCAGTGCGGTTCGCTGTAGCTGCGCTTCACCAGGTCCGGCGCCACCTGTTCGGCCCACACAGGATCGAACTTCGCAGCCACCCTCGCCCAGAGGCGGCTGGTCTCCACCAGCTCCGCTGCCATCACGAACGTGGGCGACTTCTTGAAGAGGGCCGAGCCGGGGAAGATGGCGAACCGGCTGCCCCGGGCACCTGCATACTCGCGCTTGCGTTCGTCAAAGATGCCGATGTGGCTCAGGAGCCCGGAAAGAAGGCTGATGTGGATGCCTTCGTGGTTGCCCACCGGATCGGCAAGCCGCTTGTTGTCGAGGCTGATGCCGAGGGGCCGGGCCAGTTGCCGCAGCTGGGCAAACAGGTCCTGCCACTCCCGGACCCGGAGGTAATTGATGAACTCGGCCCGGCACATCCGGCGGAAGGCCGACGACGACAGCTCCTGCTGCTTCTCCTGGATGTAGTTCCAGAGGTTGAGGAAGCCGGTGAAGTCCGAGTTCTCGTCCTTGAACCGGTTGTGCTTTTCCGCCGCGAGTTGCTGCTTGTCTGTTGGACGCTCGCGCGGGTCCTGGATGGTGAGGGCAGCTGCCAGGATCATCACCTCGCGGACGCAGCCGCGTTTTCCCGCCTCCACGATCATCCGGCCCAGCCGTGGGTCCACCGGCAGTTGGGCAAGCTTCTGTCCGACGGCCGTGAGCCCGCCGCCGCTTTTCGTTCCGTCCGTGCCGTTCTGCGGCCGGGCGGCCGCGAGGGCGCCGAGTTCGCGGAGCAGCGTGACGCCGTCGTTGATTGCCCGCGTTTCAGGTGGTTCCACGAACGGGAAGTTTTCGACATCCTTGGGGCCGCGGGCCACTCCCATGGCGGTCATCTGCAGGATGACGGCGGCGAGGTTGGTCCGCAGGATCTCCGGATCCGTGTAGAGGGGCCGGGACTCGAAGTCTTCCTCGGAGTAAAGGCGGATGGCGATGCCGTCCGAGACGCGGCCGCACCGCCCCGAACGCTGGTTGGCGGACGCCTGTGAGACCCGCTCAATGGGCAGGCGCTGGACCTTGGTGCGGTGCGAGTACCTGGAGATGCGGGCGGTTCCGGTGTCGATCACGTATTTGATGCCCGGCACGGTGAGTGAGGTTTCCGCCACGTTGGTGGCCAGCACGATCCGCCGCTTGTTGCCCGGGTGGAACACCTTGTGCTGTTCCTGCAGGCTCAGCCGGGCGAAGAGCGGAAGGACTTCCGTTCCGGCCAGCCGGCGGTTGGACTGGATGCGGGCCTGCAGTGCGTCGGCCGCATCCCGGATCTCGCGTTCGCCGGAAAAGAAGACCAGGATGTCGCCGGGTGCTTCGGCGGCGAGTTCGTCGACGGCGTCGCACACGGCGTCGAGGGGGTCGCGGTCTTCCTCAAGTTCGTCGTCGGAACCATCCTCATCATCGGGACCAGCTCCACCGGGCGGCTGCGACAGCGGGCGGTAGCGGATCTCCACGGGGTAGGTCCGCCCGGAGACCTCGACGATGGGGGCGGGTTGGTCGGCTGTGCCGAAATGGCTGGCAAACCGTTGGGGGTCGATGGTGGCGGAGGTGATGATCACCTTGAGGTCCGGACGCTGCGGCAGGATCCGCTTCAAGTAGCCCAGGATGAAGTCGATGTTCAGGCTGCGCTCGTGGGCCTCATCGATGATGATGGCGTTGTACTTGCGGAGCAGCTTGTCCCGCTGGATTTCCGCCAGCAGGATGCCGTCCGTCATCAGCTTGACCTTCGTGGCGCGGCTGACTTCCCCGGTGAAGCGGACTTGGAAGCCCACTTCCTGGCCGATGTCCACGCCCAGTTCCTCGGCGATGCGCTCAGCCACGGTGCGCGCGGCCAGCCGGCGGGGCTGCGTATGGCCGATCAGGCCATTCTCGCCCAGCCCAAGCTCAAGGCACATCTTGGGAATCTGGGTTGTCTTACCGGAGCCGGTCTCACCGGCAATGATGGTGACCTGGTTTGCTGCGATGGCGGCCATCAGGTCTTCGCGCCGTTCGGAGACCGGCAGCTCAGCGGGATAGGCGATGTGAAGTGTCATGTCTGCTGACAGTCTACTGCGGGAGCCCGGGCATCCCGTTTCGACTGTCTGCAGTTGCTTCCCTTCCTGGCCGGAAGGGGGTGTTGCCGGCTTAGAAAACGCGGAGCGTGTAGTTGATGCTGGGAAGGTCCAGGGCTGACCACGCTTCGTGGGATTCCACTGGAGGCGTATGTCCCCTTCCGTCACGCAGAAGCGCTGACACGGTGGCGGCGAGAACGACGAGGATGACGATGAGGAGGGCGGTTATGAGGATTTCCATGCCTCCATGCTTCTCCTGTCAGCAACCCAAAAAAAGTGGCAGAAACGCCCAAAAAGCTAAAATTCCTGCCACAATGGAAGCATGCTCACATCAGTCGCGGTCATCGTTGTTCCCAACTTCTCGATGTTCGAATTCGGTACGGCGTGCGAGGTCTTCGGCATTGACAGATCGGCCCGGGGCAGCGGGGTTCCGGCTTTCGATTTCCGGGTGTGCACCCCCTGCCCGGGAAACGTGCCGTTGAAGTCGGGGCTGTCCATGAACGTGGGCCTGGGACTCGAGGCCACGGAGGATGCGGACCTGGTCATCATGGCCCCCTACGGCCGGGACGAGGAACTGCCCGAACCGGTTCTGGAGGCGCTCCGTGCTGCGGATGCCAGGGGTGCCTGGGTCATGTCTATCTGCTCCGGGGCGTTTGCCCTGGCCCGGGCCGGCTTGCTCGACGGGCGCCGCTGCACCACCCACTGGCACTATTCCGGCCAGTTGGCCGCCGAATACCCGCTCGTCCGGGTTGACGAAAACGTGCTGTATGTCCAGGACGGCAACATCATCTCCTCCGCAGGCACCGCCGCGGGAATCGATGCCTGCCTCCACCTGGTGCGGGTGGAACTGGGCGCGCACGTGGCTGCCGCGATCGCCAGGGACATGGTGGTTCCTCCGCACCGCGATGGCGGCCAGGCGCAGTTCATCGACCGGCCCATGCCCGCCTGCGGTTCAGCCCCCATGGAAAAACTGCTGCGCTGGATGGTGGAAAACCTGGAGCACGAGCACACCGTGAATGAACTGGCGGCACGGGTCCACATGTCGCCGAGGACCTTTGCACGTCGGTTCAGGTCGGAGACTGGAGCCACCCCCGCAGCCTGGCTCAACTCGCAGCGCGTACTCCGTGCCCAGGAGCTCCTTGAATCCACTGACCTCAACATCGACGAGATCGCCAGGGAGTCCGGCTTCGGGCACCCTGTCCTGTTGCGCCACCACTTCGCCAAGGTCCTGGACACCAGTCCGCAGTCATACCGCCGGGCCTTCCGCGGCCAGCTTGCCGAGGTGGGGTAGCTCCTGCCTGGCACGAACGGAACGGACTCCGGCCGCACCCCGGTATTCCCGGACCACTCAGCCGGCGGACGCCCCGTCCTGCCGCCCCTCGGCGCGCGATGCCTCAGCCGCCTCCCGGGTGCTGTCCACCAGGACCCGCCATGGCCCGGTGACGGCCTGCTCCGGAAGTGCAGCCCGGTGCTGCCCCGCCCGAATGGCGTAAATGAACCGGTCCGGCTGCTGCCCGGCGAACTTCTCCGCAGCGGCCCGTGGTGTCCTGGGCACCGAATCCCACGGGCACGCTTCAACAATGGGCTGCCACTGGTTGATAGCGGTCTCGGAACGGGCTTCCACCGTCCACACTCTTGGTATGGCGGCGATTCCTCCGGTGCGCTCAACACTGATCTTCATGGCCTGGTCCTTGGGCTTCCCCTACAGCCCGGACGGCCGAAAAGCGCCGGCCGGGCGTCCGTTAAAGCTTGACCTTCACAGTTTCCCACGCCAGCTGTACGGCGTCATGCTCGGGGGACCCGGAACCGAAGAGTTCCATGGCAGACGCAGCCGTGGCGCGGGCGAAAACCCTGAAGGTGGCAGCCGGCGGAAGCGATCCGCCGGTGAGCGCCTCGTACCAAATACGCCCGGGGGAGTCCCAGGCGTTTCCACCAAGGGACTCCGCTACCAGGTAGAAGGCACGGTTGGGGATGCCGGAATTGATGTGGACGCCACCGTTGTCCGCGCTGGTCCTCACGTAAGTGTCCATGGAGTCCGGCTGGGGGTCCTTACCCAGCACGTCGTCGTCGTACGCCGTCCCGGGGGCCTTCAGGGAGCGCAGGGCGCGGCCCTCCACGTCAGGAGTGAAGATGCCCTCGCCGATAAGCCAGCTGGCCTCAGCAGCGGACTGGTTGTTGACGTACTGTTCCACCAGCGCGCCGAAGACATCGGACATTGATTCGTTGAGGGCACCGGCCTGGTTCCGGTACACGAGCGCAGCTGAATACTGCGTAACGCCGTGGGCGAGTTCGTGCCCGATGACGCTCAGCGATTTGGTAAACCGTTCAAAGACCTCACCGTCCCCGTCGCCGAAAACCATCTGCTTCCCGTCCCAAAAGGCGTTGTCATAAAGCTGGCCGAAGTGGACCGTGGCGTTCAGGGGGAGCCCCCGTCCGTCGATGGAGTTGCGTCCGAACACGTCGGCGTAGAGCCGGTGCGTGTGGCCAAGCCCGTCATAGGCTTCGTCGGCCGCGGGGTCGCCCACGGGTGCCTCGCCTTCCTTGCGCACCAGCGTGCCAGGGAGGATCTCCGCGCTGTTTGCGTCGAAGACGGTCCGGTGTGGTGGCCCGGGCTTGGCCTGGCGGACGCCTGCCGGAATGTCCGGTGCGGGTTGGGACCGCGCTGAACGAAACGACTCGACATGGCCTAATGCTTCCCTGGCTGCCCTGGCCGCCGACGAAAACTCCGGCGCACCCTGTTTGGCCAGCCTCCTCAGCATGTAGGGCGGGACGATGGAACAGAACGGACCGTGCATGGCGTACCCCCTCGACTTGGTGGATTCAGACTACGAGGAGCCACCGACAATCCTTGGCAGGCTCACGCCGCACCTGGTCTGTGGTAGGAATCCAGACTGGTTCCGTCCCGTTCCCTGCCGTGGTCAGGACCCTCCGGCGAGCACATCCACATGGACGTGGTCGAGATGGCGCAGGATCTCGTTGCGGGGCTCGGGGGCGCGGTACTCCTGCCACAGCCCCCGGGAGCTGTGCACGCTCCAGAAGCGGTCGTCGAAAATGACGTACTGGATGTCCAGTCCGTCGGCGTGGGCGACCAGCCAGTGGGCCAGTATCCACCCTGCACGCCGGTTTTCCTCGGTCACCGGGCGGAAGAAGACATCAACAGCGCGGCCGTCGTAGTGCGTGGATTCAGCTCCATGTCCCTGGCCAACGCCGCCCGGGGCGAACCCGCCCAGGCTTTGGGTGCCAAACACCTCGGTCATGGCCCCGCGCATCTGTTCGGCGCGGGGTGTCAGCCCGGTGTCGCCCGGCTGCTGTTCCTCCAGGCCGGCGGCGGCCGAACCCCGGCAGCCCAGGGAAGGGCCGGCGTCTCCGGGTGGCCCGGCGGCCAGCTGCTGCAATGCCGCCGCGTCGATGCCGGAGGTGTCCGGTGGCTCCAGGCCGCGGGCAAGGAGTGCGACGGCTGTTGTGGCCCGTTGCGCCTCCTCGCGGCTGATCCCTACCTTCCCGTCGGGGGTCTCGACAACGCACTCCGGGTTCCACCCCAGCGAGCCGCCGGCACCGCGCAAACCGCTGAGCAGGCCGGGTGCGAGGAGCGCCAGCGCTGACGCGAGCAGCACAACAACGAGAAAGCCCGGGAGCAGCCGAAGCACGCCGCGGCGGCCTCCTTGAGTCCTGTCGCGGTTCAGCATGGAACCACACAGGCATGCCGCAACGGGATATCGGCGGTGGGAGTGGCCAGCCCCGGGGGCAGGCCCGGCCCGGAAGCTTTGGTACTGGTCACGGCGTTTCGGCCTACGATGATGCGCCTTTCGTTGGGTGCCAGCGCTCCGGTGTATGGGTAGGGGGGCACTGCTGAAAGGTTTAATTCACGGCCCGGGCCAATAGTTCCCAAGCAAAGGGTTCCGGGCCTGGGGTGCCAACTGGATGCAGCACCCGCCAAAACGCAGAGAGCCACCAGAAATCCGTGATTTCTGGTGGCTCTCGTTGGTGCCCTCGATAGGATTCGAACCTACGACCTTCTGCTCCGGAGGCAGACGCTCTATCCCCTGAGCTACGAGGGCAATCCGGGGTTTCCTGCCGTTGCCGGCGGGACGTCCTAGAGCTTAGCAGTAAGGTGGCCCGCAAGGGAAAATCGGTGCTGCCTCACTGCCCCAGGAACCTCCGAACGGTAAGAAGTCAGTAGCCGGAGAACGAGTCAACGTGGACTTTTGCCGCCCCGGCCCGTTTGGCGGCCCGCCGCAGTGACGCGACGCTCGCAGGGGAACCCGAGACGTACACCTCCCGGCCGGCCACGTCGGGGACCAGGGCACGGATGGCCTCGCCGTCCACCCGCGTGCCATCCCAGGAAGCGCTGGCCAATCCCGAAGGCGGCGCGGAACCGTCCGCCACGCGGACCAGGACGCGGATGCCGGCAGCCCGCAACTCATCCGCATAGGCAACCTCGTCTGCGCTCCTGGCCAGCAAAAGCAGCACTGCATCCCGCTCCCGCAACCCTCCGGAGGACACGTGCGAGAGGTAGGGCGTGACGCCGATCCCGGCCGCAATCAGCAGGACAGGCTTGCGCGGATCGCGGGGGAGGACAAAGTCCCCTCCGACCGACGTGGCCGTCACCTCGTCTCCCGGGTTCAGCGACAGGAGGACCTTTTTGGCTGCGGACAGGGGCTCCGCGGTCCGCACCCCGAACTTGACCAGGCATTCACTGGGCGAACCCGTCAGGCTGAACACCCGGCGTCGTCCTTTCCCGTCCGATTTTGCGTGCGGAAGGTCCAGCTCCATGTATTGTCCCGGCACAAAACGGACAGGCCGGGACGGCTCGAAACTGAACTCGGTGGTGCTCGGCGTCAAAGGCCTGGTTCCGGTAAAACGGAGCGTCACCCTGCCCCGCTGCCCCATCAGGAACGCGATCGCATTGCCCAGCAGCAGCGCTGCCTCGGGAGAATTGGCGATGAATCCGAAGTTGTAGGGGACCGCGAACACCACGCCGACCACAGCAGCCAGCGCCAGCTGTTGCCACCTCCTGGGCGGCAGCGTGAGAGGTTCGGTGAGCATGAAGCCAACAAAGAACAGCAGCGGCCGCTGGGCAAGGGATTGCCACAATGCCATGCCGGCGGACATGCCGGCCTGCAGCAGCTCCGAGGTGATGATGGCGGTGGCCACCACAAGGAACACGGAGGCCATCAGGAACTTCCTGGTCCTGTACAGGACCAGGAGGACACCGGGCACCAGCGCCCACAGCATGGCAGGGGTGGCTGCCCACCAGGTTGCGATGTTGAGCCCGGTGAGCCCGGCCACGAAGGCTCCCGCCGCGGCGGCGTTGAAGATGTGCCGGCCGCGCCAGGCGAGCGCGTACTTTGATGCCGACGCGAGCACGCAGGCCAAAGCCACGCCTGCCACGTCCAGCGGGGCGAACGAGGGCCAGAACAGGAAGTACAGCAGCAGGCCGGTGATCAGCGAGGACTCGGAGTGCGGCCGGACCCGGAACAGCGGCGCCAGCGCCCTGTTCGACGCGTACGTCAGGCCAAGGCACAGCACCAGGTGCGCCAGCATTTCGGGAATACCGAACGTCAGCCACCCAAGGGCATCAAGCACAAGGCTGTACACAGCCAGGACTGCAAGGACAAGGAGGACCAGCCGGTACATGGTGAACCGGCCCAGCGCGGTGTCCAGCCGCGCGCCCAGGGAAGCGCCCGGCGGCGCCTTCGGCGTTTCAATGGGGCTCATGTGAACAGTGTCCCTTCAAACTCTGCGGAGTGGGCAGCACTTCCATCCGAGAAGACAGTCAGCCAGGAGAAGTCGAAGGCCTCCTGGAGCCCGGCGCCGGGGACAAAGAAGAGTGCCGTTGCCAGGGCATCAGCCAGCATCGCGGTGTCGGCCAGCGCCCACGTCGCCACGGCAGTCCTGACAGGCCGGCCGGTTTTTCCGTCCAGGATGTGGTGCAGGCCGTCACCCCAGGCGCGCCGGTTGGCCGCAGACGCGCACAGCGCCCGGCCCGCCAGCTGCACCACCCCTATGGCCTGGGTTGGGTTGTACGGATGTTCCAGCGCCACCGGAACGGCATCCGGGCCCTTCACCAGCAGGTCCCCGCTGGCATCAACGATGAACGTGTCCACGCCATCCGCCTCCAGTTCGGCAGCCACCAGGTCCACCAGCAGCCCCTTGCCGGCAGCGCCGATGTCCAGCACAACGGGAGCCGCGGTGGTGAGGGTGCTGCCGGCCCACTCCAGCACATCGTCCCAGGCCGGCGCCGGCAGCGCGGAGCCGGAGGGGCGAAGGGAGTAGCCGGCGCCGTACCCCAGGCGCTCCAGGCTTGGGCCGATGAGCGGCGTCATGGCCCCGCCGGTGGCCTCATACAGAGCCCGGTACAGCTGCCCCAACGCGACGGCCTCCGCGGGAAAGTCATGCCGTCCGGGTTCCCTGGCCATGGCACTGACGCGGGAGTCCACCCGGAACCGGGACCAGTCGGCGTCGAACCGCTCCACCAGGCCGAGCAGGCGGGCCCGCAGGAGGGGATCAAGGGGCAGCGGCGAGGATATCTCCCAGTGCGTGCCAATGCCCTCAAACGCAAAGTCCTCCCAGCCGCCGCCCGGCACGTCCTACCTGGCCTCCGACTTGATCTGCTCCACTGCCTGGTTGAAGCCGCCGCTGGTGAGGGACGAACCGGCAACCTTGGAAACGTTGAGCTCATCTATGTTCCTGCCCACCACCTGCCCGGCGATCCCGCCGGCGAACTCGCCCTGGAACTTGCGGGTGTTCGGGTTTGACGGGTGCTGGGTGATCTGCACGTCCGTGACGGTCCCGGACGCCAGGGTCAGCTCCACGCCCACAGTTTCGGTGCCGTTCGGGGAGACGTACGTTCCATCCGCGCTGTAAGTGCCGTCCTTGTAGCTGGATCCGCCAGCGGCCGGCGTTGATGCGCCGGATGAGGACGTGCTTCCGGTGGCGCTGCTGCCGGAGGCTGCGGGAGCCGGGGAGGAGTCTCCGGCAGACGGGGCGCAGGCGGCCACCGTTCCTGCCAGGGACAGGCCGGCGATTCCGGCATAAACACTTTTACGGACGGAGGGTCTCATCAGGGCTCTCGTTTCGTCGGTGGATCGGGGCGGGAACTGCTGGGTGGTTACGGTGTTGTCAACGCAGAACCCAGCGTATTGGTTCAACCTGTGACCGCATTCACCGTTTTCTGTAAACACCGTGGCATCAGAAACGCCCCGAATTACTTGCTGTTACTGGGCCCCCGGTAGGCTAGAGGGGTGACTCCCGAAGAACTCTCCCTCGCCATATCCGCCTGCCTGAAGGAAGCCGTCGCCGCCGGTGACATCGCCCTTCCTGCATCAGCTGTGCCTGATGAGGTGCGCGTGGAGCGTCCAAAGAACAGGGACCACGGAGACTGGGCCACCAATATCGCCCTTCAGCTGGCCAAACAGGCGGGCACCAACCCACGGGAATTCGCCACGATCCTCAGTGCACGGCTGAAGTCCATCGACGGCGTGTCCGCCGTGGACATCGCCGGGCCGGGGTTCCTGAACATCACGGTGGACGCCGCTGCCGCCGGTGCGCTCGCCAAGGCGATTGTCGAAGCCGGAAAGCAGTACGGCACCAACACGGCGCTCGCCGGCCACACCGTGAACATGGAGTTCGTCTCTGCCAATCCCACCGGGCCCCTGCACATCGGGCACACCCGCTGGGCGGCCCTGGGCGATTCGATCGCCCGCGTCCTGCGCGCCTCCGGCGCCGACGTCACCGCTGAGTACTACATTAACGACGCCGGCACGCAGATGAACGTCTTTGCCCACTCCGTCTACAACCGGCTCCACGGTCTTCCCGTGCCCGACGGCGGCTACCCCGGACAGTACATCGCCGACCTTGGCCACGAGGTGCTCACCGAGCACCCGGACATCCGCGAGCTCACGGAGATTGCTGCCCTTCCCGTCATCCGCGCCGCTGCCTACAAGGCGCAGATGAAGGACATCAAGTCCACCCTTGCGGACTTCGGCGTGGAGTTCGACGTCTTCTTCTCCGAGCAGGAACTGCACGACGCCGGCGCAATCGAAAGTGCCGTGGCGCGGCTGCGCGAGCAGGGCCACGTGTTCGACGACGGCGGTGCGGTCTGGCTGCGGACCACGGACTTTGGCGACGACAAGGACCGGGTGATGATCCGCGCCAACGGCGAACCCACCTATTTCGCCGCGGACGCCGCCTACTACCTGTCCAAGAAGGACAGGGGCTTCACCGAGAAGATCTACCTGCTGGGCGCGGACCACCACGGTTACATCAACCGGCTCAAGGCCATTGCGGCCTGCGCCGGCGACGATCCCGAACTCCACATCGAGGTGCTGATCGGACAGCTCGTGTCCGTCAACGGAGCCAAATTGTCCAAGCGTGCCGGGAACATCATCGAGCTTAAGGACCTGATTGACTGGCTCGGGAAGGACGCTGTCCGCTACTCCCTGGCCCGGTTCCCTGCGGATTCGCCGTTGACCCTCGACCCGGAGCTGCTGAAGAAGCACAGCAACGAAAACCCGGTGTTCTACGTCCAGTACGCCCATGCCCGCTCCCGCGGCGCCGCCCGCAACGCCGTGGCGGCCGGTGTGGAACGCCAGGTGGATGGCCAGGACTCCTTTGACGCCTCCCTGCTGGACCACGCTACGGAAAACGAACTGCTCTCGTACCTGGGCAGCTACCCCTCGATCGTGGCCAAGGCCGCCGAGCTGCGCGAGCCGCACCGGGTGGCCCGGCACCTCGAAGTGATTGCCGGGGCCTACCACCGCTGGTACGACGCCTGCCGAATTGCGCCGATGGGCGACGAAGCGGTGACCGACGTCAACCGCACCCGACTGTGGCTCAACGACGCCACCAGCCAGGTCCTGGCCAACGGCCTCGATCTGCTGGGCGTCTCCGCCCCGGAACGGATGTGAGCCACATGTCACCGCAGAGCGAAGATTCCCGGCGCCAGGGTTCCCCGCTGGCACCCGATTGGCTATCGGTCCCCGCCGACCTCAATGCCCTGGAGCCCAAGATGTGGGCACAGGACGCAGCCCGGAACGATGCCGGCGAACTCACCGTGGGCGGAATTCCGGTCAGCGAGCTTCAGCGGCAGTACGGGACCCCGCTGTACGTCATGAGCGAGAACGATTTCCGCGCCAGGGCACGCGCCTTCAGTGACGCCTTCAACAACGCGTTTGCCGACATCTGCGGGGGAGTGGACGTCTACTACGCCGGGAAATCGTTCCTGTGCACCGCCGTGGTGCGCTGGGTCGAAGAAGAGGGCCTGCGGCTGGACACCGCCTCCGGCGGTGAGCTCGCGGTCGCGGCAAAGGCCGGTATTCCCGGAGCAGACGTTGCCCTGCACGGCAACAACAAGTCCGACCTTGAGATCCACCGTGCGCTGGACATGAAGCTCGGCAGGATTGTAGTGGACAGCCTCGGCGAGCTGGTCAGGGTGGGCGACATCGCCGAACGCCGGGGGGAAAAGGCAAAAGTCATGCTGCGGCTGACACCCGGCGTGCACGCCCACACCCACGAGTTCATCGCCACTGCCCATGAGGACCAGAAGTTCGGCCTTTCCATGGCTGCGGACACCACCGAACACGCCGGCCTGTCGGCTGCCGAGGAAGCCGTCGCGGCTGCGTCGGCGCATCCGGGCATCGACCTGCTGGGGCTGCACTGCCACATCGGTTCCCAGATCTTCGAGCCGGACGGTTTTGCCCTGGCCGCCCAGAAGCTCCTCCGTTTCCTTGCCGCCATGCAGGAAAAGTACTCCATCGTCCTGCCCGAACTGGATCTTGGCGGCGGATACGGCATTGCCTACACGCCGGTGGACACCCCCCGCCCCGCAGCGGAAATTGCGGAGGCGATGGCCGCCGTCGTGCGTTCCACCTGCGCTGAACTGGGGATCGACTCTCCCCGCATCTCCATCGAACCCGGCCGCGCCATTGTGGGCAGCACCACCTTCACCCTGTATGAAGTGGGAACCCTCAAGACAGTGCGCGTGGATGCGACTGCGTCGAACAATGGTGACGCAGACAACAACGTTACGCATCCGCGCCGCTATGTTTCAGTGGACGGCGGCATGAGCGACAACGCCCGCCCGGTGCTGTACGACGCGGATTACTCGGCAATCCTGGCGTCCCGCACCTCCGACGCCGGCCCGCAGCTGTCCCGCGTGGTGGGCAAACATTGCGAGAGCGGCGACATAGTTGTTAGAGATGTATATCTGCCCGAGGACGTGGCAGCCGGTGATCTGCTTGCTGTACCGGGTACCGGCGCCTACTGCTGGGCCCTGTCGAGTAACTACAACTATCTGGCCCGGCCGGGCGTTGTCGCGGTGCGCGACGGATCTGCCCGGCTTATTGTCCGCGGGGAAACCGAAGAAGATCTGCTGAACCGCGACATGGGAGTCTGAATGACCGAATTGCGAACCCTGAAAGTGGCCCTGCTGGGCTGTGGCAACGTTGGGGCCCAGGTTGCGCGGATTCTCATCGAGGACGCCGACACCCTTGCCGCCCGCGCGGGCGCGAAGCTGCAGTTGAGCGGCATCGCCGTGCGGGACGTCCACGCCAAACGCGACGTGGACCTCCCGCAGGACCTCTTCACCACCGACGCCGACACCCTGGTGAAGGACGCGGACCTGGTGATCGAGCTGATGGGCGGCATCGAGCCTGCCCGTACGCTGATCCTTTCGGCCCTCCGCAACGGTGCCTGCGTTGTCACGGGGAACAAGGCGCTCGTGGCGCAGGACGGCCCCACCCTGCACGAGGAAGCTGACAAGGCGGGCGTCCAGCTCTCCTATGAGGCCGCCGTCGCCGGTGCCATCCCCATCCTGCGGCCCATCCGCGACAGCCTCGCCGGCGACCGCATCACGCGCGTCCTGGGCATCGTCAACGGCACCACCAATTTCATCCTTGACCAGATGGACACCACCGGAGCCCAGTTCGCCGATGCCCTCGCCGAAGCGCAGCGCCTTGGCTACGCAGAAGCGGACCCCACTGCCGACGTCGAAGGCCACGATGCCGCCGCGAAGGCCGCCATCCTTGCCTCGCTGTCCTTCCACACCCGGTTTGCCCTGGAAAACGTCCACTGCGAAGGAATCACCTCGGTCACCGCGGCGGATATTGCCGCGGCCAAGGACGCCGGCTTTGTCATCAAGCTGCTGGCCATCGCGGAAAAGCTTCCCGCCGCAGGCACGGACGCGGACGGCGGCGAGGGCGTCTCCGTGCGCGTGCACCCCACGCTGCTTCCCCGTGAACACCCGCTGGCCGCCGTCCACGGCGCCTTCAACGCGGTGTTCATCGAAGCCGAGAACGCCGGCGAACTGATGTTCTACGGGCAGGGAGCCGGCGGTACACCCACGGCGTCCGCTGTCCTGGGCGACCTTGTCTCGGCCGCGCGCAGCCTGGTCCTCGGCGGCCCCGGCCGCACGGAAACCACCACCGGCCAGGTTTCGGCCCTGCCGATCGACGCGGCCGTCACCAGCTACTACATCGGCCTGGACGTCGCCGACCAGCCCGGCGTCCTGGCCAGGATTGCCCAGCTCTTCGCCGAGCACGGCGTGTCCATCGAGATCATGCGGCAGACCATCCACCGCGACGCGGAGTCCAACGTGGAATCCGCCGAGTTGCGGATCGTCACCCACCGTGCGTCAGAGGCTGCCCTTGCGGCCACCGTCGAGGCCGTGAAAGGCCTGGACGTCATCAATTCAGTTACATCCGTTCTGCGGGTAGAAGGAGTCTAAGTGGCTCACCAATGGCGCGGGGTCATCCGCGAATACGCTGACCGTCTGCCCGTGACGGAATCCACCAGGGTGATCACCCTGGGCGAAGGCGGGACCCCGCTGGTGCATGCCCGGAAGCTCTCTGAGCTCACCGGCTCCGAGGTGTACCTCAAGGTGGAGGGCATGAACCCCACCGGGTCCTTCAAGGACCGCGGCATGACCATGGCCATGACAGCCGCCGTGGCCTCCGGCGCGCAAGCGGTAGTCTGCGCCTCCACGGGAAACACCTCCGCCTCCGCAGCTGCCTATGCCACCGCCGCCGGCCTCACGTGCGCGGTCCTGGTGCCCGAAGGCAAGATCTCCATGGGCAAGCTCAGCCAGGCGATCGCCCACGGCGCCACGCTCCTCCAGGTGGACGGCAACTTTGACAACTGCCTGGACATCGCCCGGAAGCTGGGGGAGTCCTACCCGGTGTTCCTGGTGAACTCGGTGAACCCTGCGCGCATCCAGGGACAGAAGACCGGTGCCTTCGAAATCGTCGACGCGCTGGGCGACGCCCCGGACATCCACGTCCTGCCGGTGGGCAACGCCGGAAACATCACCGCGTACTGGAAGGGCTACAAGGAGTACTCCGCTCCGTTCGAGTCCGAAACCGCGGGCACCCTTCCCGCCGTCTCCACCAGGACGCCCGCGATGTGGGGCTTCCAGGCGGCAGGTGCGGCGCCCTTCGTCGCCGGCCACCCCATCACCGAGCCCGACACCATCGCCACGGCCATCCGGATTGGCAACCCCGCCTCCTGGGACGGTGCCATCGGCGCCCGCGACGAATCCGGCGGACTGATCGACTCCGTCACCGATGAGGAAATCCTCAGCGCGCACCGCTGGCTGTCCGCCCGCGAAGGCGTCTTCGTCGAGCCGGGATCGGCCGCGGGCGTGGCAGGGCTCCTGAAGAAGCACGCCGCCGGGGAAGTCCCTTCCGGCAAAACCATCGTCATCACCGTCACGGGCCACGGGCTCAAGGACCCCCAGTGGGCCCTGCGCACCGAGGACGGCAGCGACGTGCAGCCGGTCAAGGTACCCAACGACGTGGTCACCGTTGCCGCTGAACTGGGACTGGAAGAAAAATAGCCTTGGAAACCACCTCGCCGGCCGCCGTCGGACTGCAACCCATCGAGGCCGGCCAGATCGTCACCGTTCGGGTGCCGGCAACCACGGCCAACCTGGGCCCGGGCTATGACAGCCTGGGCCTGGCCCTGGCCCTGCACGACACCCTGACGGTGGAGAGCCTGGAAACGGACGAACTCCTCTTCGAGCTTCGCGGCGAGGGTTCGGAAACCCTGCCCCGGGACGCGAGCCACCTGGTGATCAGGGCCATGGAGGCGGCGTTCGAACGGCTGGGCTTCCGCCATGGCGGCCTGAAGGTGACCGCTGACAACGTCAACCCCCACGGGCGCGGCCTGGGATCCTCCGCCTCCGCGGTGGTGGCCGCGGTCTCGGCGGCCAACGCCATGGTTCCCGAGGCGGACCGCCGGGGCCGGGACTGGATCCTGCAGCTGACCAGTGAAATCGAAGGCCACCCTGACAACGTCGCTCCCGCCATTTTCGGCGGACTGGCGCTGTCCTGGCAGGACAGTGACCAGTACAGCAGCACCAGCGCCACGGTGGCGGATTCGGTGATCCCGGTTGTGGCGGTTCCGGATTACGAACTGTCCACGGAAGCAGCGCGTGCCCTGCTGCCCGCATCAGTGGGCCACCACGCCGCTGCCATGAACGCCGGACGCGCAGCCCTGCTGATCCACGCGCTGACGCACAAGCCGGAATTCCTGCTGGCCGGCACCGAGGACTACCTGCACCAGAGCTACCGTGCCGAGGCAATGCGGCCCAGCGCAGCCCTCATCAGTGCACTGCGCACCGCAGGCCACGCCGCCGTCGTCTCCGGGGCCGGGCCCACGGTGCTGGTCCTTGCCAACGGAGAGGCCGAAGCCGCCGCTGCCGTGGCTTTCATCGGGCAGTTCACGGCAGCCAACACGCCGGATATTGCCTGGCGCGTACTGAAGCTGGCAGTGGACGTCGAAGGTGCTAAGGTGGAGTTGCACCGGCGGTAATTCCGCCTATCTGATCTGCTATTGCACTTAGTTGCCGCCTGGTCTCTTACTGCGCAATCCATTCCGGTGCCGCCTGCTAGGTCTGTCGCAGGAATCTGCAGCATTCAAACTGCCCCTGAAGCGTCAGTCCGGCGTCCCGCCATGGGTGGAGCGCAAGGTGAATCAGTATCCGGCCCTGCTGGCCGAAATCCAACCGGCAAGGCCGAACAATCCGGCTGCAGATCTGAACTGCAGCCCAGATCAAATCATCGCGTCCAGCTCCCAGTCTGGACGCCGTCGAGGGGGAAGGATCCTTCGTGACCGAAACCACTGAGCTGTCGCCAGCTGTGGAACTATCATCTTCTGCTGCCGAATCACCGGCAGCTCCCGCCAAGAGCAGCGGCCTTGCCGGCCTCAAGCTCGCCCAGCTGCAGGCACTTGCCAGCCAGCTCGGCATTTCAGGCGGTTCCCGGATGCGCAAGGGGGACCTGGTTTCGGCCATCTCCGCCCACCGCGCCGGTACCCCCGTGACCAAGGCTCCCGCCAGGGCAACCGAAAAGTCCGTAGACACCACGGCGGCGCCGGCAGTTGCCACCGCAGTGACCTCCCCGGCCGCCGCTGAAGCAACGGAAGCTCCCGCGGAAGGAACCCGGGCACGTGGCCGCGGACGCAGCCGTCGCGCCGTCAGCGACGGGGTTGTGGCACCGGCAACCACCGAGCCTGCCACCGCCGACACCAGCACCGCCGCTCCGGTTGAGGCACCTGCCGCCGAGGCCACCGAAGCGCCCGAAAGCGCTGGCGAACGCCGCCAGCCGCGCACCCGCAACCGCCGCCGCGGCGAAGCCGCCGCTGCGCCGCAGGCTGCCGAGGCCGCCGAAGCACCCGCTGAACAGGCCGTTGTCGAACAGCGGACCTCAGAACAGCGCACCCCGGACCAGCGCACCGAAGCTCCCGCGGAGGCCGGCGACTCAGGCCAGCGCGCCGACCGCCGCGAAGGCGGCCGCACCCGCGGCCGTGACAACGCCGGACGCGACAACGCTGCCCGCGAGAATACCGAAGGCGGCCGCGACAACGCCGGCAGCCGCGAGGCAGGCCAGCGCGAAGGTGCCCGCCGGGACGACAACCGCGACAACACCCGCGACAGCGATGATTCAGACGGCGGAAGCCGCCGCAACCGGCGCAACCGCCGGGACCGGAACGACCGCAATGACCGCTCCGGCGGCCAGGACCGGGACAACACCTCCCGCAACGACCGCTTCCGTGACCGCAACGACCGCCGCCGCGGCCGTTCCCAGGGACCCGACGTCGACGACGTCGAGGTTACCGAGGACGACGTCCTGCTGCCCGTGGCGGGCATCCTCGACGTCCTGGAAAACTACGCGTTCATCCGCACCTCCGGCTACCTGCCGGGCCCCAACGACGTTTACGTCTCCCTGGCACAGGTCAAGAAGTACAACCTGCGCAAGGGCGACGCCGTCGTCGGTGCAATCCGCGCACCCCGCGAAGGCGAGGACCGCAGCCAGCAGTCCGCCCGCCAGAAGTTCAACGCGCTGGTCCGCGTCACCTCGGTGAACGGCAAGACCGCCGAAGAGCTCAAGGACCGCGTCGAATTCGCCAAGCTGGTTCCGCTCTACCCGTCAGAGCGCCTGCGGCTGGAAACCGATCCCAAAAAGATCGGTCCCCGTGTCATCGACCTGGTTGCCCCCATCGGCAAGGGCCAGCGCGGCCTGATCGTCTCGCCCCCGAAAGCCGGCAAGACGCTCATCCTGCAGTCCATCGCCAACGCGATCACCACCAACAACCCTGAGGTCCACCTCATGATGGTGCTGGTTGACGAACGTCCCGAAGAAGTCACGGACATGCAGCGCACCGTCAAGGGCGAGGTCATTGCCTCCACCTTCGACCGTCCCGCTGACGACCACACCACCGTGGCCGAACTTTCCATCGAACGCGCCAAGCGCCTCGTGGAGATGGGCATGGACGTGGTGGTCCTCCTGGACTCCATGACCCGCCTGGGCCGCGCCTACAACCTGGCAGCACCGGCCTCCGGCCGCATCCTGTCCGGTGGTGTGGATTCCGCGGCGCTGTACCCGCCCAAGCGCTTCTTCGGTGCAGCCCGCAACATCGAAAACGGCGGCTCGCTCACCATCCTGGCCACCGCGCTCGTGGAGACCGGTTCCAAGATGGACGAGGTCATCTTCGAGGAGTTCAAGGGCACCGGCAACATGGAGCTCCGCCTGTCCCGCCAGCTGGCTGACAAGCGCATCTTCCCGGCCGTGGACGTCAACGCGTCCGGCACCCGCCGCGAGGAGAACCTGCTCTCGCCCGAGGAAGTCAAGATCATGTGGAAGCTGCGCCGCGTCCTTTCCGGACTCGAGACCCAGCAGAGCCTTGAGCTGCTGACCAACAAGATCCGGGAAACCCAGAGCAACGTTGAGTTCCTCATGCAGGTCCAGAAGACGACGCTTGGTGCGAAGTCGGATAACGACAAATAGCTGTACCAGGGGCGGGTGCGGTTGACTCGCGTGGTTCGCCACGCAGGTTTTCCGCCCCCGCCCCTTCGCATGGTGGCCATGTCCTGACGGACTTGGCCACCACGCTTCGGCAGGCCCGATGCCACTCCCGGGGCGGAAAACCCGCGCGGCTTCGTCGTTAGGTCGCCAGCCGTGGCCCGTGTCTGTTTGTTACTAGACTTGTAAGAGTCGAAAGAGGTTTTAAATGTTTGAGTCCGTACAGGGCCTGCTTGATGAGCATGATGCTATCCAGGCGCAGCTGGGGGATCCTGCTGTCTATGCCGACCAGCGGCTTGCCCGGAAACTGGGGCGCCGTTCGGCTCAGCTCAATGGCATTGTTGAGGCCTACCACAAGTGGGAAGGCCTCCGGGATGACCTTGCTGCTGCCAAGGAGATGGCGTCCGAAGACCCCGAGTTTGCCGCTGAGGTGCCTGAGCTGGAAGCTGCCCTTGAGGTGGCTGCCGCGAAACTGCGCCGCCTCCTCATCCCGCGCGATCCCGACGACGCCCGCAACGTGATCCTTGAGGTCAAGGGCGGCGAAGGCGGCGACGAAGCCGCACTGTTCGCCGGCGACCTGCTGCGCATGTACACGCGCTACGCGGAGTCCCGCGGCTGGAAGACCGAGATCATCTCCGCCACGGAATCCGACCTTGGCGGCTACAAGGACGTCCAGGTTGCCGTCAAGGGCAGCTCGAACGATCCTGCCGAGGGCGTGTATGCCCGCCTCAAGTTCGAGGGCGGCGTGCACCGGGTGCAGCGCGTTCCCGTCACCGAATCCCAGGGCCGCATCCACACCTCGGCTGCCGGCGTCCTGGTCCTGCCCGAAGTGGATGAGCCCGAAGAGCTTGAGATCAACCAGAACGACCTCAAGATCGACGTCTACCGGTCCTCCGGCCCCGGCGGCCAGTCCGTGAACACCACTGATTCCGCCGTGCGCATCACCCACCTTCCCACGGGCATCGTGGTGGCCATGCAGAACGAAAAATCCCAGCTGCAGAACCGTGAAGCGGGTATGCGTGTGCTCCGGGCACGCATCCTGGCGCACCAGCAGGAGCAGATCGACGCCGAAAACTCGGCACAGCGGAAATCCCAGATCCGCACCATGGACCGTTCGGAGCGCATCCGCACCTACAACTACCCGGAAAACCGCATCGCGGACCACCGTACCGGGTACAAGGCATACAACCTGGACCAGGTCATGAACGGCGACCTGGAGCCGGTCATCCAGTCCGCCATCGAGATGGACGAACAGGCACGCCTGGACGCCATCGGCGACTAGTCCCTTCGGTACCTTCCAGACATGACACTCGAGCCAGGCCAGTCGCTCGCGGATGCTGTCAGCGCGGCAACGGATATCCTCCGCGACGCCGGCGTCCCCAGTCCGCGGGTGGACGCCGAGCTGTTGGCCGACCACCTGCTGAACGTGGGGCTCGGCCGCCTGCGTGCCATGATGCTGGGGGATGCGCCCGCGCCGGAGGGTTACGAGGCGCTGGTGGCGGAGCGCGCCAGCCGCATACCGTTGCAGCACATCACCGGAGTGGCGCATTTCCGCTACCTCGAGCTGGCCGTTGGCCCCGGCGTCTTCGTACCCCGCCCTGAGACCGAATCGGTGGCGCAGCTGGTCATCGACCACGTCCGCGGGATGGCCCGCCCGCGGATCGTCGACCTCGGGACGGGCTCGGGTGCCATCGCAGGCTCCATCGCCCACGAGGTCCCTGGTGCGGAGGTGCACGCCGTCGAGTTCAGCCCCTTCGCCCACGCCTGGGCAGCAAAAAACCTGGCCCCGCTGGGTGTCCGGCTTGTGCTCGGGGACCTGCGGGACGCGCTGCCTGAGCTCAACGGGACTTTCGACGTCGTGGTGTCCAATCCGCCGTACATTCCCGCCGAAGCCGTCCCCACCGAGCCGGAAGTCGCCCTTCATGACCCGCCGGAGGCGCTGTACGGCGGGGGAGCGGACGGCATGGAACTTCCGACGGCGGCCGCTGCCTCCGCTGCCCGCCTCCTGCGGCCGGGGGGCTACTTTGTGATGGAGCACGCAGAAGTCCAGGCGGGTTGGATTTCGGACCATTTGGCCGGTACAGGAAACTGGACCGGGATCAGGACGCATCTGGACCTGAACGGCAAGGAGCGCGCCACCAGCGCCGTGCTCGCGGATCCGGACCACAGCGAATGAAAGGATAGGCGAGTGACCACTACCTACAACTGCACCAGCGATGACGAGCGTGCCAAGGGACTTGAGCACGCCCAGCGGGCCATCAGCGAAAAGAAGTGCGTCGTCTTTCCCACGGACACGGTCTACGGGATTGCAGCCGACGCCTTCTCGCCCCAGGCCGTGACCATGCTGCTGGTGTCCAAGGGCCGCAGCCGGGCCATGCCGCCGCCCGTGCTGATCCCGCGGATCAACGCCCTGGACGGCCTCGCCACGGACGTCCCGGCCGACGCCCGCAAACTGGCGGAAGCGTTCTGGCCCGGAGGCCTCACCCTCATCCTCCACGCACAGCCATCCCTGGACTGGGACCTTGGCGAGACCAAGGGCACTGTGGCCCTCCGCATGCCGGACGATGAGATTGCCCAGGAACTGCTGACCCTTACCGGACCCCTGGCCGTATCCTCGGCCAACCGCACCGGCCATGCCCCCGGACAGACAGCTGCTGCGGCCCGCGAGCAGCTGGCCGACTCCGTGGAGGTCTACCTCGAAGGCGGCTTCCGGCCGCTGGAAGGCGAGGCCGCAGTACCGTCCACGATTGTGGACGCCACGGGTCCGCGCCTGCGCGTGGTCCGGAACGGTGCGGTCACCCTGGACCAGCTTCGCGAACACGTACCCGGAGTCCTTGGCCTGGGCGAGATCCCCATGGCCGAGGAGGAACCGGCAGGAGAAGCAGCAGCACCTGACGAAGCGGCCCCGGCAGAAGCTGCACATGCCGAAGCAGCACCGGCACCTGACGAAGCTGCACGTGCCCAAGCCGCACCTGCCGGCGGGTCTCCGGTTGATGAGACTGCCGCTGTGGAATCTCCTTCCGGGGAGCATACAGCTGTCCCGGCTCCGGTTCGGAACCCTGAACCGTGATGGCGCTTGACCGCCAGCGGATCCCGGTGCTGGAGGTCGATGCGACCCCGCTTCGCGTGCCGGACCTGATGGCTGAACTCAGCCGCTTCGTCGAGGAAGGCTCCACCCGCACGGTGCTGGGGCACAACCTGCACAGCGTCACCCTGACCCTCTCGGATGAGGGCTTCCGGGACCTCTACCAGCGCAGTGATGTGGTTTTGCTGGATGGCGCTCCCGTGCTCTGGCTGTGGGGGAGGACCGGCAAAGCCCAAGGACCCGTCATGGACTACCGGCTGGGTACCACGGACTGGCTCCCGGCTTTGGGAGAGGTGCAGGGTCTTGAGCGGATTGCCGTGATCGGCGCAGGCCCCGAGGCAAATGCCGCGGCCGTCAGGCAACTTGAGTTGATTGTCCCTGCTGCCCGGGTGGCGGGCTTGCCCGGGGAGGGCTGGAACGGGGATCTCGAAGACCGGGCCGTTGAATGGCTCCACGCGCAGCAGCCGCAGCTCGTCCTGCTGGGCCTGGGCATGCCCCTCCAGGAGGAAGTGCTGCAGCGGCGCCTCGCCGACATGCCGCCGGCTATCTACTGCGCGGTGGGGGGAGCCATCGAACAGCTGGCCGGCTTCCAGAAGCTTGCCCCACGCTGGCTGGGCCGGATGGGGCTGGAATGGGCCTGGCGGCTGCTGCTGCATCCCCGCCGTGTTGCCTACCGCGTGCTCGGAGAACCCTGGGTCCTGCTGTGGCTCCTTGGGAGCCGCCGCGTGAAGCGGGCCCTTCCCGGGCCCGGCAAGTAAACGGGGGCGGGACCGCAAGCCCTTTCTAGAACTTCTGGTCTTCCAGCGGGGCAAAGCCCTTGCCGCGAAGGCCGGTGGAGAAGGACCTGGCCCACCCCAGGAAACCTTTAAAGTCCCGCCGCTGCGCGAAATAGCCTGCATACCCGCCTACGTCCGCAATAAAGGACCGGACGCGGAAGTACCGGCGGATCAGGTAGCCGCGGTTCCGGTAATAGTAGTACCGCTTAAACGCTGACTCCGGGACGATGACGTGCCAGCCTGCGCCAAACACATGCTGGGTTTCCGAGAACGCATGCGGGTGGCTGATGGCGGTGGTGGTCACGGTGCCAAACCTGATGCCCGCTTTGCGCAGCCGAATGGTGAAGTCCACCTCGTCGCCGCGGATGAACAGCCGCATGTCCGGCAGTCCCACTTTGAAGAAGACGTCGGAGCGGATCAGCGCGCCATTGAAGAAGTGCCCGTCGTTGGGCAGGAAGCCAAGCTTCTCCACCTCGGCGCGGCTGTGCGTCACCTTGCCGTCAAGGCGGAAGAAAAAGGACAGCCGGTCCGGCTGGCCAGGCGCGGTCACCAGCGGAACCACCGCCTCCAGGTCCCTTGCCTCGGCCTCACGCAGCAGCGTGGCGAGGCATTCCGGATCCGCCGGTTCGGCGTCGTCATCCATCATCCAGATCCACTTGGCTCCGCTCGCCACTGCCTTGAGCGCTGCCAGGGCGAAGCCGCCAGCGCCGCCGAGGTTGGCCTCCGAGCGGACGTAATCAACGTTCGGATGTTCATCGGCTGTGTCACGGGCCGGGGTTTTGCCGCTGTCAACCAGGCAGATGGTGTCCACTGCGGCCGTCTGGGCATTGATGGAATCCAGCAGGACGGCCAGTTCCTTCGGCCGGTCGAAGGTCACGGCAGCAACTGCTATGCGGGGGGTCATGGGGGTCCTTTCAGCATGGCTGACAGGGATTTCCCCGCTCGCAATGCGCCAGTGTGGCGCGAAGCCATGAAGCTGTTGGCGCTAGTATCTTTGACTAGAGTCCACTGTAATACAGCCCTGTAAGGCACCGCGTATGAGGAAATACGCACTGCCTGCTGCGCTCGGCGACGGAGAAGTTTCATTTATCGAAGAACAGATTCCCGGCCAGTGAGCCCCATAGCCAAGGACCAGCTGCCATTGCCGTTGCCCGGCGGCAGTGTCTCCCCGGAAACGGAACCCGCCCCATGATCATGTACCTGCTGATGGGACTGACGGCTGCTGTCGTGTCCTATGCGGCTACATGGGGAGCACGGGTCGTCGGCCACCGGCTCGAACTCCACATGCCCATCCGAAGCCGCGATATGCATTCCATTCCCGTGTCCCGCCTGGGCGGCGTGGCGATCTTCCTCGGTGTCATGGTGGCCCTCATCGTCGCCAGCCAGTCCTTTTTCGTGAAGGACATCTACCGGAACAACTTCTCGCCATGGGGCGTCCTCGCAGGCGCAGCCGTCATTGTGCTGGTGGGCGTCGCCGATGACCTGCTGGACATCCGGTGGTGGGTGAAGCTGATTGGCCAAAGCATTGCGGGCCTGACCGTGGCCGTCTGGGGGGTCCAGATGACCATTCTCCCCTGGGTTCCGGAGCCGATCTACCTCGAAAATGAAACCGTCCGGGTCCTTTTGACTGCCGGACTGATCGTCACCACGATGAATGCCTTCAACTTCATCGACGGGCTGGACGGCCTTGCCGCAGGAGTGGCCATCATCGGCGGCACGGCGTTCTTCTTCACTGCCTACTGGGTGCATCGCAACGCTGTCCTGCTGGACTATTCAGACCTCGCGACCCTGATTACGGCAGTCCTGGTGGGCAGCTGCCTGGGCTTCCTGCCGCACAACTGGTTCCCGTCCAAGATCTTCATGGGCGATTCCGGCGCCATGCTGATCGGGCTGCTGATGGCCTCGGCGGGCGTGGTGTCCACGGGACAGATCACCTCGGGGCTCTACGACAGGGTCAACGGCATCTCCACGGTGATTCCCATCCTGCTTCCGTTCGCGGTCCTCTTCCTTCCGCTGCTGGACCTCGGCCTGGCGGTGGTGCGACGGACTGCCCGGGGCCGATCGCCCTGGTCCGCCGACCGCGGCCACCTGCACCACAAGCTCCTGGACATCGGCTACTCGCACCGCACCGCAGTTATCCTGATGTACCTCTGGACCGCCATCCTCTCCTTCGGGGGACTGGCCTTCGCCATCTTTCCGTGGCAGATTGTGCTGTCCATCGACCTCTTCGCCACCCTGGTCATGGGCCTCATCACCGCCTGGCCCTACCTGGCCCGCCGGGGGGAAGAGACCCGGGCGTAACGTCCGTGCGGAAATATTTCTATCTCGTGTAGAATTTAGGGGCAGCCAAAGCTGCCCCTCCACACAGCCTGTTGACGATCTGCCGCAGGTGCCGACGATTGGGATCGAATGACCTCCAACGCCGAGTCTGGACCTCTGTCCGGCAATGGACGCGTTGGCGCATCCGGCCCCACGCCGTCGCTCTGGCTGCACCTCCTCAAGCTGAGTTCGATCGCGTCGGGGTGCGGACTCCTGCTTTGCGCTGTACCGGCCATGCTGCTGGATGGCGTGACCGGGGTGCTGTCCAGTACGTCCGGTGGCCTGCTGGTGATGCTGTTCTTCGGCATCAGCCTCCTCGTAGGTCACTTCGTGGGCCGCAGCAATCCTTCCGGGGCCATTGGCATGTTCGTGGCAACCTACTTTGTCAAGGTAGTCGGTTTCGCCGTCGTCCTGTTCGTCGTGGGAGCACCGCAGTGGCTGGACGGGCGCTGGTTTGTGGCCGGCGCCGTCACCGCGGTGGTGCTGTGGCAGGCTGCTGAGATCTACGGTTTCAGCAAGGCGCGCCTCCAGATCTACAACGATCCAGAACCCAAGGAAAACCCCGATGCGTGATCCGAAGAAGCCCAGCCAAGGCAACACCGGCAACGGCGGATCGAGCGGTCCCGCCCCCGGTGTATCAGGCGACGGAACCAGCGGCGGATACAACGCCGGCATGGCCGTATTCAGCTACATCATTGGCGGAATCATCGTCTGGAGTTTGATAGGGTGGGGACTGGATTACGTGTGGGGAACGCGCTGGATTGTGCTCGCAGGCGCTCTGCTTGGAGCCGTCGGAGGTTTTTACCTTTCCCACATGCATGGCCTTACCAGTTCTCGAAACAACGCTGGGGAGCGCCATGCTGCCAGCGGGCCGTCCCAGGACGGCGACACTAATGCCAAATAATTTCACAGGGGGAACAGCAGGCCATCAGGCTGCCGATCCCCGCCCAACGCCCAATGATGGACACTGCAGAGAGGAAACGCGTTGATCGCGCTTGCGCTCCCGGCCCAAGATTCAGGAGAGTTCACTCCTCCTGGTATTAACGAAATGCATTTGCCGGCAATCCTGCCGTGGGGTGCCGCAGAAGGATTCTCCAAGCAGATGCTGCTGGTCCTCCTCTCTGTCGTCTTTATCGCCGTCTTCTTCGTGCTCGCTGCACGCAAGCAGCAGCTGGTACCCGGCAAGCTCCAGTTCGCCGGCGAGGCCGCCTACGGCTTCGTCCGCAACGGAATCGCCAAGGACATCATCGGTGGCAAGGACTTCATCAAGTACGTCCCGCTGCTGTTCAGCCTTTTCTTCTTCATCCTGGTTAACAACATCTACGGCGCCATCCCGTTCTTCCAGCTCCCCACGTTCTCGCACGTGGGCGGAGCCTATGTGCTGGCCGGCATCGTCTACTTCACCTGGATCGCCATCGGCGTCAAGAAGAACGGGCTCCGCTACTTCAAGCTGGCCACCGTGCCCTCAGGCGTGCCGTGGTACATCCTTCCGATCGTGATCCCGATCGAGATCATCTCCAACTTCCTGGTCCGGCCGGTCACGCACAGCCTCCGTCTGTTCGCCACCATGCTGGCAGGCCACCTCATCGTGATGATCGCAGGCTACGGCATCGAGTTCCTCGTCATGCAGGAGAACATCCTGCTCAAGGGATCCTCGCTCCTGGTCCTCGCCGGCGCGATCGCCATGTACATGCTTGAAGCCCTGATCATGGTCCTGCAGGCGTACGTCTTTACCCTGCTGACCGCGATCTACATCGAAGGCGCGCTTCACGCCGACAGCCACTAGGCACCCGCCGCACGGCATCGCGCCGCAGGCACACAAAAACTTCCCCTCGCGGGGATAGAGCAACCCAAACAACCTGCCACACGGGTGGCATCTTGAAAGGAAGAAAAATGGAAGGCAATCTCAACCTCGTAGGTTACGGTCTGTCCGCAATCGGCGGTGGTATCGGTGTTGGCCTCGTATTCGCTGCCTACATCAACGGCGTTGCACGTCAGCCGGAAGCACAGCGCGTCCTGCAGCCGATCGCATTCCTCGGCCTTGCGCTCACCGAAGCCCTCGCCATCCTCGGCCTGGTCTTCGCCTTCGTTCTCTAGTCCTTAGAGCGAAGCGAACTTACAGAACCGAGTAGAAAAGGACGGGTGAAATATGAATCAGCTGATCATCTCAGCCGCCACTGAGGGCGAAGTCAACCCCCTGGTTCCCAACATCTGGGAAATGGGCGTTGTCCTCGTGGGCTTTGCCATCCTCATGTTCATCGTGGTCAAGTTCGTTGTCCCGATGTTCGAAAAGACCTTCGCCGAGCGTGCCGAGGCCATCGAAGGTGGCATTGCAAAGGCTGAAAAGGCCCAGGCTGAGGCTTCTGCTGCACTCGAAGAGTACAAGCAGCAGCTGACCGACGCCCGCACCGAAGCCAACCGCATCCGTGAGGAAGCCCGCGCCGAAGGTGCCCAGATCCTCGCGGATCTCAAGGAGAAGGCAGCTGCAGAGTCTGCCCGCATCACGGCCCAGGCGCACGCCCAGATCGAATCCGAGCGCCAGGCGGCCGTTGTGTCCCTGCGCTCCGAGGTCGGCACTTTGGCCACCACCCTGGCCGGCCGGATCGTCGGCGAATCGCTCAACGACGATGAGCGTGCAGCTCGGGTCGTGGACCGCTTCCTGGCAGATCTGGAGACCCAGAACGCAGGTGCAGCTAAGTAATGGCAGGCGTATCGAGCGAATCGCTGGCAACAGCGCTGACTGCGTTGGAAGCCAAGCTTCCGACGGCGTCGCTGCAGCTGGCAAAGGAACTCTTCGGAATTCTGGGAATGGTGGACAGCTCGGCTGGCTTGCGCCGCGCCCTGACTGACCCGTCCCGCAACGGTGACGAAAAGTCGGCGCTGGTCAGGCAGCTGGTTAGCGGAAAAGTCTCCGCTGATGCTGCAGATATCGCGAGCGGACTGGCCAGCCTGCGCTGGGCAACTGCCCGTGACATCGGCGATGCACTCGAGACTCTTGCCGCAACGGTGGTCATTTCCGTTGCCGAAAACAAGTCGGCCGTTTCTGCCTCCGGAATCACTGGCCTGGAAGAACTGGAGAACGATCTGTTCTCCTTCAACCAGGCTGTTGCCTCCAGCCACGAGGTACAACGTGCTCTGTCCGAAACACAGGCCAGCGCCGCAGCCAAGTCGGCATTCGCCGAAAAGCTGGTGCCCGGCGCCAGTGAGGAAGCCAAAGTCCTCATCCGGCAGGCCGTCACCCAGCCCCGCGGCATCAAGCCCACCCGGCTGGTGGAACGTTTTGCGGAGCTTGCAGCCAAGCGGCAGCAGCGCTGGATTGCAACGGTCAATGTGACCCGTCCCCTGACGCAGACGCAGCTTGCACGCCTTCAGGCGGGCTTGAACGCCATGTACGGGCGGGAACTGAAGATCAACCTCAACGTTGATCCGGCACTCATTGGCGGCATCCGCGTCCAGGTCGGTGACGAAGTGCTCGACGCTTCGGTACTCACCAGGCTGGGCGAGCTGCAACGCCAGCTGGCCGGCTAGCCGGACAAGCACAAACAAACTGATAGAAACCCCGGTCACCGGCAACGGTGATCACAAAAACAGGAGAGCAGGGACTGCAGATGGCCGAATTGACCATCAACGCCGACGACGTCCGTAATGCGCTGAACGAGTTCGCGGCGTCCTACGAACCCGGAAACGCAGAACGCGTAGAGGTCGGCCGCGTATCTACCGCTGGTGACGGCATCGCCCGTGTTGAGGGCCTTCCCTCGGTCATGGCGAACGAGCTGCTTCGCTTTGAGGACGGCACGCTGGGCCTGGCCCAGAACCTCGACGTCCGCGAAATCGGCGTCATCATCCTCGGTGACTTCACCGGCATCGAAGAAGGCCAGGAAGTCCACCGCACCGGACAGGTTCTGTCCGTTCCCGTGGGCGACGCCTTCCTTGGCCGTGTTGTCGACCCGCTGGGTATGCCCATCGACGACCTCGGCGAGATCAAGGCCGAAACCACCCGCGCACTGGAGCTCCAGGCTCCCGGCGTGACCCAGCGCAAATCGGTGCACGAGCCGATGCAGACCGGGCTCAAGGCCATCGACGCCATGATCCCGATCGGCCGCGGCCAGCGCCAGCTCATCATTGGCGACCGCCAGACCGGCAAGTCAGCCATCGCGATCGACACCATCATCAACCAGAAGGCCAACTGGGCTTCGGGCGATGTGACCAAGCAGGTCCGCTGCATCTACGTGGCGATCGGTCAGAAGGCGTCCACCATCGCCGCCATCCGCCAGACCCTCGAGGACAACGGGGCACTGGAGTACACCACCATCGTGGCGTCTCCGGCATCCGACCCCGCAGGCTTCAAGTACCTGGCACCGTACGCCGGTTCGGCCATCGGCCAGCACTGGATGTACGGCGGCAAGCACGTCCTTATTGTGTTCGATGACCTCTCCAAGCAGGCTGAGGCCTACCGTGCAGTGTCGCTGCTGCTCCGCCGCCCGCCGGGCCGCGAAGCCTACCCGGGCGACGTGTTCTACCTGCACTCCCGCCTGCTGGAGCGTTGTGCAAAGCTGTCCGACGAGCTGGGTGCCGGTTCCATGACGGGCCTGCCGCTGATCGAGACCAAGGCGAACGACGTGTCCGCCTACATCCCGACCAACGTCATCTCCATCACCGACGGCCAGATCTTCCTGCAGTCGGACCTCTTCAACGCCAACCAGCGCCCCGCTGTTGACGTGGGTGTGTCCGTGTCCCGAGTGGGCGGCGCCGCACAGGTGAAGTCCATGAAGAAGGTCTCCGGTACGTTGAAGCTGGACCTCGCACAGTACCGCGACATGCAGGCATTCGCCATGTTCGCCTCGGACCTGGATGCCGCATCGCGCCAGCAGCTGACCCGTGGCGCCCGCCTCATGGAGCTGCTCAAGCAGGGCCAGTACTCACCGTTCCCGGTCGAGAACCAGGTCGTCTCCATCTGGGCCGGCACCAACGGCTACCTGGACGACGTTCCGGTTGAGGACATCAGCCGCTTCGAGTCCGAGTTCCTGGAGCACCTGACGCACAAGTCCTCGATCCTCACCACGCTGGCGCAGACCAACGTGCTGGACGATGACACCGCGGCAGCTCTCAAGTCGGCAATCGTCGACTTCAAGAAGGGCTTCTTCGGCGAGGGTGACAACCACCTGGTGGGTGCGGGGCATGAGGAATATGCCGCCATCGACGAGGGCCAGGTTGACCAGGAAAAGATCGTCAAGCAGAAGCGCTAGTTCCATTGGCAGGGTGTGCCGGGTCCACAGGACCCGGCACACCCGGCCTACGGAACGCTAGGAAAGGATAAGTATGGGAGCCCAGATCCGGGTCTACCGCCAGAAGATCAGCTCGACCACGTCGATGCGCAAGATCTTCAAGGCGATGGAACTGATCGCTACCTCGCGCATCGGCAAGGCCCGTGCGCGCGTAGCAGCTTCACTGCCTTACGCGAACGCGATCACGCGCGCCGTTTCTGCTGTCGCAAGCCAAAGCGAAATCGACCACCCGCTGACCACTGAGCCGGAGCAGATCCGCCGTGCCGCCGTCCTGGTAATTACCGCGGACCGCGGACTGGCAGGTTCCTACTCGGCCAGCGTGCTCAAGCAGGCGGAAGGTCTCATCGAGCTGCTCCACGAAGAAGGCAAGGAAGTTAAGACTTACGTCGTTGGACGTAAGGCCCAGGCCTACTTCGATTTCCGGAACCGTGAATACGCACGGGTCTGGACCGGAGGGACAGATGCGCCTGAGTTCACCACCGCGCGTGAAATCGGCGAAGCGCTGCTGGCCGAGTTCGCGACCGACTACGAAGAGGGCGGCGTGGACGAGATCCACGTGGTTTACACCCGCTTCAAGTCCATGGTCACCCAGGAGCCCACGGTCATCCGCCTGCTTCCCCTGGAAGTAGTGGAGGAGCAGGCTGCTTCTGAATCGGACCTGTTGCCGCTGTACGAGTTCGAGCCGGAAACTGAGCGCGTTCTTGACGCTCTGCTGCCGCGCTACATCGAGTCACGCATCTTCGCGGCCATGCTGCAGGCGGCAGCTTCCGAGCTTGCTGCACGCCAGCGGGCCATGAAGTCCGCCGGCGACAACGCCACGGACCTCATCAAGAAGTACACGCGTCTGCGCAACACGGCCCGCCAGGCTGAAATTACGCAGGAGCTTTCCGAGATTGTTGCCGGCGCGGACGCCCTCGCGTCCTAGCCAGCAGCAGACCGGATTCCGCTGGACCTGCACCACCACAGATAAACTTAAACCCACGCCATCTACTGAGTGAAGTGAGAGAGATGACTGCCACTGCTACCGAACACGTAGCCGCAACGTCCGGTGCCACCGGCCGCATTGCGCGCGTAATCGGCCCGGTTGTCGACGTCGAATTCCCGGCCGACGCAATCCCGTCCATCTACAATGCCCTCACCACCGAGATTACTCTCAACGGTGTAACCAAGACCATCACGTTCGAGACCGCCCTGCACCTGGGCGACAACCTCATTCGCGCCATCTCCCTGCAGGCTACCGACGGACTGGTCCGCGGCACCAACGTCGTGGACACCGGCGCCCCCATCTCCGTACCCGTTGGCGACGGCGTCAAGGGCCACATCTTCAACGTGCTGGGCCAGCCCCTGGACGTTGCAGAGTCGGAACTGGACATCAGCGAACGCTGGCCGATCCACCGCAAGGCACCGAACTTCGCCTCGCTCGAAGGCTCCACCGAGATGCTGGAAACCGGCATCAAGGTCATCGACCTCCTCACCCCGTACATCAAGGGTGGAAAGATCGGCCTCTTCGGCGGCGCCGGCGTGGGCAAGACCGTTCTGATCCAGGAAATGATCACCCGTGTGGCCCGCAACTTCGGTGGTACCTCGGTATTCGCCGGCGTCGGCGAGCGTACGCGTGAAGGTAACGACCTCTGGGTTGAAATGGAAGAGGCAGGCGTCCTCAAGGACACCGCCCTTGTGTTCGGCCAGATGGATGAGCCGCCGGGAACGCGTCTCCGCGTGGCCCTGTCCGCGCTGACCATGGCGGAGTACTTCCGCGATGTGCAGAACCAGGACGTGCTGCTCTTCATCGACAACATCTTCCGCTTCACCCAGGCAGGCTCCGAGGTTTCCACCCTCCTCGGCCGCATGCCGTCCGCCGTGGGCTACCAGCCCAACCTGGCAGACGAGATGGGCCTCCTGCAGGAGCGCATCACGTCCACCAAGGGCCACTCCATCACCTCGATGCAGGCCATCTACGTTCCCGCAGATGACTACACCGACCCGGCTCCGGCAACGACCTTCGCACACCTGGACGCGACCACGGAACTTTCCCGTGAAATCGCCTCCCGTGGTCTGTACCCGGCCGTTGACCCGCTGACGTCGACCTCCCGCATCCTGGATCCCCAGTACATCGGCAAGGACCACTACAACACGGCTGTCCGCGTGAAGCAGATCCTGCAGAAGAACAAGGAACTCCAGGACATCATCGCCATCCTCGGTGTGGATGAACTCTCCGAAGAGGACAAGATCGTCGTGTCGCGTGCACGCCGCATCCAGCAGTTCCTTTCCCAGAACACCTACACCGCCAAGCAGTTCACCGGCGTCGAGGGCTCCACGGTTTCCATCAAGGACACCGTTGAAGGCTTCACAGCGATCTGCGACGGCGACCTCGACCACATCGCGGAGCAGGCGTTCTTCAACGTCGGCGGCCTCGACGACGTCGAGCGCCAGTGGGCCAAGATCCAGGAACAGACCAAGTAATATGGCTGAGCTTGAGGTTGAGATTGTCGCAGCGGACCACTTCGTGTGGTCCGGAGCGGCCAAGATGGTCAAGGCCCGCACCAGCGATGGTGAAATCGGAATCCTGCCCGGCCACTCGCCCCTGCTGGCGATCCTGGCCGAGGGTGAACTGGCGATCCAGCCGGTATCGGGAGACCGTATCGCGGTAGAAGTCGACGGCGGGTTCTTCTCCGTGGACAACAACCGCGTGGTCATCGTTGCTGACAACGCCCAGCTGGGCGGCTCGGTTACCGCTGGGATCCGCTAGCATCACCTTGATGGACGCATCGAGTCTTCCGTTCATCGCCATGGCAATCGCTTTTGGATTGCTGATCTTTGCACTGTGCCTTTCGGGGGTGCGCCGCTTCAACCTGCGGCGTGCCCTCGGCACGGTGGACGCCTCCATTTGCATGGCTGGAAACAGCTGGCAGATGGGGGTTTGTCGTTATCAGGACAACGACCTCGAGTGGTTCCGGCTGCTCTCCCTCAGCGTCCGGCCCAAACACAAGTTCAAGCGCCACAGCCTTGAACTGCTGGGCCGCCGCAAACCCACGGAGGCCGAGGCCGTGAAGGTCCAGCCCGACGTCGTGATCGTTGAACTGCGTTATGAAGGCAAGGACCTGCGCCTCGCCATGAAATTCGATGCCTACACAGGCCTCTCGTCCTGGCTGGAGGCCGGTCCGGTCATCGGCGTCGGCACCTGGCGCTAGCTGACGTGGACTGGCTCTTCGAGGTCCGGCTCGTGGACGGGCCGGTCTACTGGTTGTCCCTCATCCTGGGCCTCGCCGGGGCGCTGTACCTCCTGGTGCCCCCTTCCGGCATCCCTCCCCGGCCCTGGCTTCTCCGGGTCCTGGCAGGCGCAGCTGCAGCGATTGCACTGGTCTTCGCCGTGCACTGGGCCCTCATCAACGTCTTCTCCGTCTTCACCGCGAACATCCCGGACGCTGTCCTGCTCTGGATCGTGGCCGCCGTCGCCGCCCTCATCCTCCTGGTCCTGCGGGTGCCCCGCGGCACCTGGCGGAGCCGTGGAACCGGGCTCGCCGCAGTCCTCCTGGTCGCGGCTCTCTCGGCGGTACAGATCAATGCCTACTATGGCCTCAACCGCACCGTCAGTGACCTCTTCGGCACGGCACTGGCCAGGGTCCCCGCGCTGGAGCGGGACCTGATGCGCCAGCCTGGCGAGGCCGACGGCGCCACGCTCCAGGGCTGGACCGCGGAGGGGGAGATGCCGGGCGGCGGAGCGCTGCGCCGGTCCGTGATCCCGGGGGATGTCTCCGGAATGGATACCCGGGAAGCCTACATCTACCTTCCACCCGCCTACTTTGCACAGAACCGTCCCGCCCTCCCGGTGCTGGTGCTGGTGGCGGGTCAGCCGGGCGGCCCGGCGGACTGGCTGACCGGTGGTGCGCTGCAGTCCCACATGGACGCCTTTGCTGCCGCGCACGGGGGAGTGGCGCCCGTGGTGGTGGTGCCCGACCCCAACGGGTCCCAGTCCGCCAACACCATGTGCATGGACAGCCGGATTGCACGCGCGGACACCTACCTCTCCCAGGACGTCCCGCACTGGATAAAGTCCACGCTCGCCGTCGACACAGACCATCGCAGGTGGGCGGCCGGGGGGTTCTCTTTCGGCGGCACCTGCGCACTGCAGCTGGGAACCAGGCATCCGGACCTCTTCCCCTCGGTCTTGTCCTTCTCCGGCGAGGCGGAGCCCGCGATTGCCAAGGAGCGCCACAAGACCATCGAGGCGTCCTTTCCGGGGGACCCCGAAGCCTTCGTACGGCAGACTCCCCTGGTCATCATGAAAGATCGGCGCTTTGAAGGCAGCGGACTCTACCTGACCGCCGGGCAGGACGACCCGGAATTCGTCGGTTACCTCCGCACCCTGGCCGCAGCGGCGGAGGATGCCGGGTTTACGGTGCGCGCCTACGAGGTGGAGCATACCGGCCACTCCTGGGATACCTCCTCGAAACGTATCGGCGACGCACTCGATTTCCTGGCCGAGCGGTGGGGGCTGGAGAGGTGAACGCTGACAGGCAGGTGCGTACTGCCCGCCTCGCCTGGTCCACGGTGGTGCTGCCTGCCCTCCATGACGGGAAGGCAGCCCTGAAATCGGCCCCCTTTACGCTTGTGGTGCTCGGTCTTTTCCTCGCCGTGGGGGCAGTGACCGGCAGCTTCGCGGCAGGCCCGCCCGAACAGCTGCTGGGACTTGCGGGCGTCAGCGGGCCGGGGCTTCGGGACGGCACCTGGTGGTCCCTCTTTACCAGCCTCTTCTTCGCCACGAATCCGCTGGCCTACCTGGTGGCCGCACTGATGATTGTGGTCTTCCTGGGGCCCGCCGAACGCAGGCTGGGAACGCGGGCGGCCATCGCGCTGCTGCTGGGAGGCCAGTTCGCCGCCGTCACGCTGTTCCTCCTGGTGACTCAGGTTGCCGGGTACGTGGGGGACGGCTGGCTGGACCGGATGTCGGACGACGTCCTGGTGGGCCCTTACGCCCCGCTGCTGACGGCGGGACTGGCGGGAAGCGCGCGGCTGCCGGTCCTGTGGCAGCGCAGGCTCCGGACAGCCGTGCTGTCCATCTCGCTCCTGCTGGTCCTGTATGTGGGCCACGCTGAAACCGTGATCGGGCTGCTGGGCGCCGTGCTGGGGCTCCTGGCCGGGTGGTGGATCCAGGGGGACCAGGGACAGCTCCACCGGCACCGTTCAACCGGACGCGAAACCAGGAACCTCCTGGCCCTGACGGTCGCCGTCTTTGCCGTGGGACCGATCCTGACCGGCATCGCCCGGGCGCCCACGGGTCCGCTGGCCCTGCTGCGCGACGTGGTCCTGAATCCGTTGCCGACGCTTGGGCAGTTTGCATTCAACTGCGGCGCCACGGTTGAGGCTTCCTGCCTGGAAGAGGGCCGGGCCGGTTTTGCCGGTCCGGTCGGGCTTGCCCTGGCGGTGGTCCCGGTAGCCCTGCTGCTCATCTGCGCGGACGGCATGCGCCGCGGCCGGCGCCTTGCCCTGAACATTGCCATCGCCATCCAGCTGGCCGTTACGGCGCTGGCCGCCGTCTACCTTGCCCTCTTCGCGCTGTTGCCCTCGAGGAGCCAAGTGCCCAATGCCGGACCGCTGGGCTCGGCGTTTGCCCACGTGCTGCCCCTTGTGGTGGTGCCGCTGCTGCTGGCGCTGGTCCTGTGGTTGAACCGGTGGCAGTTCCGGGTGCAGACAGCGCCGTACGCCCGCCGGGTGCTTGCGGCGGTGGCGGGAGGAACATGGCTGGCGCTGGCCGGCTCCTACGCGCTGGCCTGGTTCTGGTCAGGAGGGCTGGAGCGCGACGGCGGGTTGCTGGGACTGCTGGCCGAGCTGGCCAGGCAGTATGTCCCCATCCCCATCCCGCAGCATTACCGCGGCGTTTTCGCTGACCGCAATGCCGTGGAATCCGTGCTGTTTGCCTATTCCGGACCGGTGTTTTGGGTCATCGCGCTTGCCGCCGTGTGGTGGGTGCTGCTGGGCAAGGCCCATGGCACAGACTCCGGCGTGGAGGACAGGGAGAGGGCCCGGTCGCTCCTGCGCCAGGGCGGCGGCCCGCTCTCGTGGATGGCGCTGTGGGAACCCAACACCTACTGGTTCAGCTCCGACGGCAAGGGTGCCGTCGCCTTCCAGCAGCACGGCAGCGTTGCCCTCACCCTGGGCGGAGCCTTCGGACCGAAGGAAGCCCAGCAGCGCGTCACCGGCGAATTCCTGGCCTATTGCAGGAGCCACGCGTTGATTCCGGCACTGTATTCGTGCGATGACACATTGTGGCCGGCACTTCAGGAGCAGGGGTTCGCCCGGGTGGCCGTTGCCCAGGAAACGCGGTTGCCAATCCGCGAGCTTGAGTTCAAAGGCAAGGAATGGCAGAACGTCCGGACAGCGCTGAACCGGGCCGCCAAGCTGGGCGTTCGTGCCGTGTGGGGGCCTTACCACTCGCTGCCGGCGGCGCTCCGGTCACGGTTGAGCGAGGTGTCCGAAGAGTGGGCAGCAGGAAAGTCTGTCCCCGAGATGGGCTTCACCCTGGGCGGTGTGGACGAGCTTGAGGACGAGGAGGTGCTGTGCTGCCTCGCCGTGGACGGCAACGGAACCGTCCACGGCGTCACCAGCTGGCTTCCCGTGTACGACGGCGGGCGGCTGGTCAGCCGGACACTGGACGTCATGCGCCGTGGCGCCGAGGGTTTTCCCGGGGTGATGGAGTTCCTGATCGCCTCCGCGGTCCTGGAGCTGCGCGGCTCGGTGGAGGTCATCTCCCTGTCCGGTTCCCCGTTGGCGCGGGTCCCCGATGGCGGGGAGGACGGGCAGCCGGGGCCGGAGAACCTGGTGAAAATCCTGGACCTCGTGGGGCACGCGCTGGAACCTGTTTACGGGTTCCGGTCCCTGGCGGCGTTCAAATCAAGGTTCAAGCCCGAGTATCGCGCACTCTACCTCTTTTACCAGGACCCGCTGCACCTGCCGGCCATTGGCCGGGCGCTGACCCGCGCCTACCTCCCCGGGCTGTCCCTCGCGCAGGGCGCGCGTCTGGTGCGAAGTTTAGGAAAATGAATACCGCGCGGCACCTTTACTGATGCATTTCCTCCAAAACGGGCGGCCGGGAATCCGCGCCTTTTGTCCTGCAACTCCGGCTTCTGGAACTGAACATAAAAATGGTCCCCGGCATAAATGCCGGGGACCATTTTGCTGCCAACCGCTGGTGCGGGCGGCGGGCGGAGACTAGACCAGCGTTACGCCGGTAGCCTGCGGACCCTTTGCGCCCTGTCCGATTTCGAACTGAACGCGCTGGTTCTCGTCGAGGGTCTTGAAGCCGCCGGTCTGGATTTCGGAGTAGTGGACGAAGACGTCACCGTCCGAATCATCCGGGGTAATGAAGCCGAAGCCCTTTTCAGCGTTGAACCACTTGACGGTTCCCTGTGCCATTTATTTCTCCTCATTGTGGAACTTTTTAAGATCGGCACACCTCGTGCCGGCCTTGGTCACTCCGCGAGAAGAATCCTGGTGTGCCGCCCCTGGAAAAGGAACCGGCGGTGCAGGAGCTTCGCGCTCGCAACATGTCTTGCGAGCATGAAAAAACACCTACACAAAGACTGAGATAAGAATTTCATGCCCATTCCCGCAGGTCAACGGTTTGGGCTTCAAAACGGATAAATTTTGGGCAAAGAGGAGGTTAATGCGCACGTCAGGGCATCCTCCACCACACAAGGACCACCGGGCGGCACCGTCAGAAAAGCCGGGACTCGCTGTCGTCAACGCCGCGCATGGCGTCGTAGTCCAACGTGACGCAATCGATGCCCCGGTCATTGGCAAGGACCTTGGCCTGCGGCTTGATCTGCTGGGCCGCGAAAATTCCGCGCACCGGGGCCAGCAGCGGATCGCGGTTGAGCAACTCGAGGTATCGCGTGAGTTGCTCCACGCCGTCGATATCGCCGCGCCGCTTCAGCTCAATGGCAACCGTAGCGCCCTCGGCATCGCGCGCCAGGATATCCACCGGACCGATGGCGGTGAAGTATTCACGGCGGATGAGGGAGTACCCCGTCCCCAGGGTCTCGATCTGTTCGGCCAGGAGCCGCTGCAGGTCTGCCTCCACGCCATCCTTGATGAGCCCGGGGTCAACGCCGAGGTCGTGGGACGATTCATCGAGCTTTTCATGGATGTTGATGATGAGCCGGTCATCGGTCTTGGCCGACTGGACGGTCCACTGCTCCATCACCCCCAGCTCAAGATCCACGTCTTCCGGGGAGGAAACCCTGAGCGTGGCCGGGGGGCTCATCCAGTTGAGCGGCTTGTAGGAACCGCCGTCTGAATGGACCAGGACGGAGCCGTCGGCCTTCACCAGCAGGAGCCTGGTGGCAAGCGGGAGGTGGGCTTTGAGCCGGCCAACATAATCAACGGAGCATCGGGCTATGACAAGTCGCACGCCGTACAGACTACCGTCTGCAGTGGACGCAGCTGGCAGCCGGTGCCCACCGCCCCCGGGCTTGCCCGCAGGAATATGCACGGCGGCTGGGGCAGAATGGAAGCATGCCGCGCTCCAACCGACCCCGCCGTCCAGTGTCCGGAAAGGGGGCTGTGTCCGGGAGGGCGGGCGCTGGAAAGAAGGGCAGCCGGGAGGTACCCGAGCTCGACCTGGAACGGGCGCGTGCCGGCATCGCGCGGCGGGAGAGCGCCCCTGACGGCGAGTGGATGGTGCGCACCATGACCGCCAGGAATGCCGAAAAGACCTACATCTGCCCCGAGTGCTCCACGGCCGTGCCGCCCGGTGTGGCCCACCTGGTGGTCTGGAAGGACGACCACCTGTTCGGCGCTGCCGCCGGACTGGCCGAGCGGCGGCACTGGCACACCAACTGCTGGATGTCGCGCAGTTACCGCTACCGCTGAACGGGCGGGCGAAGATGCGCCGGCTGTCGCTAAGCTGGCAGGCATGACTTTTGATCCGGCGTCGTACGAATTCCGCCAGGGCCCAGGCCCCACTCCCATCCGTGCCTCCACCGTGCTGCCCGCCAGGCGCGAGCTGGTGAAGCTGGACACGGAAGACGGCCACACCCTGGTGGCCGAGCTGGCGCTGCCGGAATCCGGCCCCGTGAAGGCCACGTTGATCACCCTGCATCCCCTTCCCACGCACGGCGGGTTCATGGACTCGCATGTCTACCGCAAGGCTTCCTACCGGCTGCCTGCTCTCGCCGGCATCGCCGTGCTGCGGTTCAACACCCGCGGAACCGCATCCCCGCACGGAACCAGCAGCGGGGCCTTCGACGAAGGCGTCGGGGAGCGCCATGACATGGAGGCCGCGGTCCGCTTCGCCGTCGAACGCGGCCTGCCCAACCGCTGGCTGGTCGGCTGGTCCTTCGGCACGGAACTCGCCCTGATGTACGGAGCCGTTGAGCCGGTGGCGTCCCAGGTCGAGGGGGCAATCCTGCTTTCGCCGCCGCTGCACCGCGCCAAGGACAAGGACCTGCTCCAGTGGGCCGCATCCGGCAAGCCGCTCACGGTCCTGGTGCCGGAGCACGACGATTTCCTCAAACCTGCCGAGGCGGCCGAACGCTTCAGCCTGGTGCCGCAGGCCCGCGTGGTGGGCGTGGACGGGGCCAAACACCTGTGGGTGGGGGAGAAGTATGCTGCCCGGGTCCTCAACGAGATTGTGGATGAGGTCAGCGAGGCAGGATCAGGCGCCGCAGGACTGCCGCAGGAATGGGACGGGCCCGTCGCAACAGCCTCCGCCTAGGACCCCTGGTTCCGCCGCGGGTTCGGCCCCACCGCGCCGGCCCGGTGCTGGACCTGCCGTGGTGCTGCTCCTGCGTTAGTGCTGGTCCTGGCGGACGATGTAAATCTCCCTGACCAGCAGCAGGACAGCAGCCGCCGTGGGAATGGCGATGAGGGCGCCGAGCACGCCCAGCAGGCTGCCGCCGGCAATGACGGAGATAACCGCCACGGCGCCGGGAACGGCCACGGCCTTCTGCATGATGCGCGGGGAGATGAAGTAGGCCTCGAACTGCAGGTAGGCGAAGTAGCAGATTCCGTAGATGGCCGCGGTCTGCCAGCCCTCCGTCAGCGAGACCAGCAGCACCACGATCCCGGCAATCATGCCGCCCACCAGCGGAATGAAGGCGAGCAGGGCCACCACGAAGGCCAGCAGCAGGGCGAAGGGTATTCCCACGATTGACATCACGATGAAGGCAAAGGTGGCATTCAGGAGGGCGACCACAGCCTGCCCGATCACGTAGTTGCCCACCGACCGGGTGATTTCCTCGGACAGGGCCTCCACGCGGTGCCGCCGGGACCGCGGCGCAAGCCGGTAGCCCCACTTCTTCATCGCAGGCAGGGCGGCAAGGAAATACAGGCTCAGCACCAGGACGATCAGGGTGCCGAAAAGTCCGTTGGCCACGGTGGAACCAAAGCCGACAACACCGCCGAAGATTCCACCCATCGCCGCGGGGTCGTTGACGAACTTGTCCAGCTCTTCCGTGACGCGGTCACGCACACCGAACTGGTCGTCCAGGCTGCGGAAGAACTCGGAATCGATGAAGTCCCGGATCCACACCGGTGCTTGCTCGACGATCTGCGTGACCTGCTGCACGATGGTGGGAATAAGGGTGGCGAAGAAGCCGACGACGGCGCTCACCAGCACGGTGACGGACACCAGGATCCCGGCAGGGCGGGGAATTTTCCGGCCCTCCAGCCAACTGACGACAGGCTCCAGTCCCAGCGCGATGAACAGCGCCGCAACGATCCACAGGAGCAGTTGCGTGGTGTTGGAGCCGATCCAGTAGACCAGCAGTGCAAGCCCAACGCCCACGGTTCCCATGAACCCCAGGTACAGGGGATGCTGCGGCGAAATCCGGGGGCCCGGACTGCCGAACTGCGGCTCCACCCCGCTGTCCTGGCCACCGCCGTCACCGTCCTGGCGCGTGTACTCCGGCGGCATCTCGAAACGAAGCCGTGGCTGGGCGCCCGGCAAAGGCTGGCGCAGCCGCTGGGCCAGCATCCCGAGTGCGGCCGCGGCGGGCCTCTTCCGGCGGGCAGTTCCAGGACCCTGACCAGGACCTATTCCAGGACCGTTGGGAGCGGCTGCCGGCGGCTGCGTACCCCCCGGGTTCTCTGGTGCCGCGGAGGATTCGTCCGTCTTGTCTGTCACTGGTTTTGGGGGCCTGTTCCGTACGTGGCGCCGCGGGTGCGGGCGGGTGTGATGATCATCGCAAACACTATCAGCAGCCTTGTCAACAACAGCTGAAGTGCCTGCTCAGCGGCCCGCTGGCGATCCTGCGCGAAGCCCCGATCCGGGCCCGCGATAACAAAACGGATACTATTGAAACTAAACCCCCGCTGATGATAGGTGTTCCCTTGCGTTTAAAGACTGCAGTCGCACTCGTGCTGCTCGGCCTCCTGACACTCTTGGCCGGCATCGGCCAGAGGACCATCTGGGCCCCCTCCGAGACCTTTACGGCTTCCGCGCCGGCCGATGCTGCCGCTGCGCCGATTACCGTGATCGACCAGAACCTGCGGACCCTTCACGGCGGCACAGTCAAGATCGACATCGAGGGCGACGGCAACTTCATGCTGGCGGCCGGCCGGCCGGACGACGTGGACGCCTGGGTTGGCCAGGCCGCGCACAACACCATTAGCGGCGTTTCCGAGGACCGGGCGTCCCTCCAGGTTGAACACACCGACGGCGAGGCCACCGTACCCAACCCCGCCGGCTCGGACCTCTGGGTTTCCACCGAGAATGCCAGCGGCGAGCTCGAATACTCCTGGACGCCGCCGGCTGACGGCGACTGGACCCTGCTGCTGGCCTCGGACGGAACCCAGCCCGCACCTGCCTCCATCTCCATGACGTTCCCCAACGACACCTCCACACCCTGGGCCGTACCCCTGATGGTCCTTGGTTCCCTCCTGGTTGTCGCCGGGATCGTACTGGCCCTGCTCTCTGCCCGCCGGCGCAACGGTGAAGGCGGCGGCGAGGGCAGCGGCTTCGCCCGGCGCGCCCGCGCCCGCAGCGAGGCCAAGTCGTCCTCGCGCGTGACCATGGCTGCTGCCGGCGTGGTCGCCGCTGCCGTGGTCGCCGGAACCGGCGTCGCCGCAAGCGCCACTTCTCCCGCGCCCGCGCCTTCATCGGATGCGGCATCGGCGTCGCCCGCCGCGCAGGAGGCAGGCTCGCCCGTCCTGCTGGATGCCCAGTTCCGCCGGATCCTGGAGCAGGTCTCCAGCGCCGTTGACGCAGGCGATGCGGCCAAGGACGCCGCGAAGCTGTCCGACCGGGTTGGCGGAACCGAACTGGAAGTCCGCACCCAGAACTACAAGATCCGTTCACAGGTGGGCTCCTACGAGCCGCGCATGCCGGTGCGGTCCACCAAGCTCCTCACCACCGTGGTGACCAGCGAGCGCGAATGGCCGCGGTCCGTCATGGCCGTGACACAGGGTGAGGGCAACGTGGTGCCGCAGCTGCTGACCCTGGTCCAGGCCTCACCGCGCGAGAACTACAAGCTCGTGGAAACCAACCCGCTGCAGCCCGGCACCACATTCCCCACCATCAGCCGGGACGGCACCGAGACGCTGGCACCCGCGGACAAGACGGGCCTGCTCTACAGCGGTGAAGAAGCCCTGTCCGGCCTGGCCGACCGCCTCACCTCCGAAGACTCGGCCTTCAAGGACAAGCTGGTGGAAGGGGAGTCCTCGCCGTACATCGCGGACACCCTGTCCTACCAGGCTGAAGTGGTGAAGTCCGGCGAGAACGGCAACTTCTCCTTCACCCACAAGGTGGTCCCGGAAAGCACTGTTGTCTTCCGCACGGCTGACGGCGGCGCGCTGGTGCTGGGACGGATCAACTTCGGCTTCGAGGGGACCCCCAAGGCCGCGGGCGACAAGCTCACCATCGGTGACGACGCAGCGGCACTGGCCGGCGGCAAGGAAACCACCACCGGCATGGTCCTGAGCTTTGCCGAGTCGGTGGCCGTGTACGTGCCACCGGCAGGATCCACGGACCCGATGAAGCTTGTGGCGGCAACCCGCGGCCTGACGGGGGCCAGCTTCAAGTAATCCCCGTCCTGCAGTAGCCCCGGCAGCGGCCGGAGTGGCTAGAGTGGAAAGCATGAGTTCGCCAGCTTCCCGCCCAGTCCCTCCTGCCGCTGCCAACCTGCTTAACCTGCGCGGCGCCGTCGATCTTTCCAGCCTGAAGCAGCGCCCGGCCTCACCGGCTTCACCGGCCGGGACCGGAACGCCGCAGGAAGGCGCCCAGCCGGGTGCCGCTCCCGGCGCCCAGGAACTGAAGGTCAACGTCACCGAGGGCAACTTCCAGCAGCTCGTGGAGCTGTCGGCGCAGGTGCCTGTGGTGTTCGCCCTGTGGGCCTCCTACTCGCCGGAGTCGGCAGCCGTGCTCGAGGTCCTGGAGCGGGTGGTTGGCGGCTACGGCGGCCGGCTGGTCCTTGGCTCCGCGGACATCGAAGCCTTCCCGCAGCTTGCCCAGGCCTTCCAGGTGCAGGCCGTCCCCACTGCTGTGGCCGTCCTCAAGGGCCAGCCGGTGCCGCTTTTCCAGGGCAGCGCCGACGAGCAGCAGGTGCGCAGCCTGTTTGACGAACTGCTGAAAGTAGCCGCGGCGAACGGCGTGACCGGGAGCCTGGGAGCCGGAGGGGCGGAAGAGGACGCTCCCGCGCCGCTGCCGCCGCTGCACCAGGCCGCGTTCGACGCCATCGAAGCGGGAGATTATGCTGCTGCGGCAGAGGCGTACCGCCAGGCGCTGACCGAGATGCCCGCGGACCATGAGGCCAAGGCAGGACTTGCCCAGGTGGAGCTGATGGGGAGGCTCCAGCCGCTTTCTGCCCAGGACAGCGAAGCCCTGCGCACGCTCGCGGCCAACGAGCCGGACAACCTTGAGGCCCAGCTGGGGGTGGCAGACCTTGATGTGGCCGGCGGCCACGTGGAGGATGCGCTGAGCCGGCTGGTCTCCTTCATCGGCAGGAACTTCGGCCCGGAGCGTGAGGCTGCCCGCGTCCGGCTTCTGGAGCTGTTCGACGTAGTGGGCGCCGCGGACGAACGGGTGGCCAAGGCGCGCCAGGCCCTCGCGAGGGTGCTCTTCTAGTGCCGGCGCTGTTCCAGCCCCTGCGGCTCCGCTCGCTGGAGCTGCAGCACCGGGGCTGGGTGTCGCCGATGTGCCAGTACAGCTGCGATCCCGACGACGCCCCGGGAGTCCCGAACGACTGGCACCTGATGCATCTGGGGTCCTTCGCTGCCGGCGGCGCGGCGCTGATCCTGACCGAAGCCGCCGCCGTGAACGCGGAAGGCCGGATCAGCCCCCGCGACGCCGGCCTCTACAACAGCGGGCAGGCCGAAGCGTGGCAGCGGATCACCTCCTTCGTCCACCGGCACGGCGCCGCAGGGGCCAAGATCGGCGTGCAGCTTGCCCATGCCGGCAGGAAGGCGTCCACTTACTGGCCCTTTTCCGGCAAGCGCGGCAGCGTTCCGGAGTCCGACGGCGGCTGGACCACTGTGGGGCCCTCACCGTTGGCCTTCGAAGGGTACGCCAGCCCCGCGGCGATGGGCGCGGACCAGATCAGCGGCGTGGTGCGCGACTTCGCCGACGCCGCCGTGCGGGCGGTGGACGCGGGCTTTGACACCATCGAGATCCACGGTGCCCACGGGTACCTCCTGCACCAGTTCCAAAGCCCGCTGATCAACACGCGGACCGATGCCTGGGGCGGCGACGAAACGGGCCGGAACCGGCTGATGCTGACTGTGGTTGACGCCGTCCGAGCCGTCATACCGGAGTCCATGCCGCTGCTCCTGAGGATCTCCGCCAGCGACTGGGCCGAAGGCGGCGTGGATCTGGCCGCTTCCGTCCGCCTGGCACGGCAGGCCGCCGAACACGGTGTGGACCTCATCGATGTGTCCAGCGGTGGTGCCGTTGCCCACCAGCAGATCAAAGCCGGCCCCGGCTACCAGACCGGATTTTCAGCGGCCATCCGGAAGGAAGCCGGTGTGGCCACCGGCACCGTGGGCCTGCTGACTTCGGCAGGCCAGGCCGAACATGCCGTCGCCACGGGACAGGCTGACGGCGTCCTCATCGCGAGGGCAGCGCTGCGGGACCCGCACTGGTGGCTGAGGGCCGCCTTCGAGCTGGGCCACGACCTTGCGTGGCCTCCGCAGTACGAGCGCGCCGTTCCGCGGCGCACCTTCTGATGGTCCCGTGATGGCCGGCCGGGACCGCCGCACTGCGCCAAAGTCCGCGCCGGTTCCCCAGGGGACGCCGGCCCGTGGGAGGGAGCCGGCGCCGGGCGGCGGGGTCGACCAGCAGCTGGAAGCCGCCATCCTGGAACTGCTGGCCAACAGGGCCGCCACATCCACCATCTGCCCGTCGGAAGCCGCCCGCGCTGTCGGTGGCGGGACGTGGCGTGACCTCATGGAGCCGGCCCGCAGGGCTGCGCGGCGGCTGGTCGACGCAGGCGAGGTCCAGGTCACCCAGGGCGGCTCGGTGGTGGACCCCGCCACGGCCAAGGGGCCCATCCGTATCCGGAAGGCGCGGTAGGTACCCCGGCACGATGTCGCCGGACAGCGTCCCACCGGAGGCAGTTTCCTACGCCTTTCCAGCTACTCCTCCGGGAGGACCCCGCAGCGGCGGCCCGAGGGCTAGTCTGGCTTCATGACTGCCCCGCAACCTGATCCGGCACTGCACCCCGACCCGGTAATGCGCCCCGACACGGCCCCGCAACCAGACCATGCACTGGACTCCCCGCCGGGTCTGCACCCAGGAGCTGCGCCGCAGGTGCCGGCCTTGTCCATCCGCGGGCTCGCCAAGCGGTTCGGCGGAAAGATCGCTGTGGACGGCATCAGCCTTGACGTGCCGGCCGGATCCTTCTACGGCATTGTGGGCCCCAACGGTGCCGGCAAGACCACCACGCTGTCCATGGCAACCGGCCTCCTGCGTCCGGACTTCGGGACAGCTGCAGTCCACGGCGTGGACGTCTGGCAGCGGCCGCTGGAGGCGAAGAGGCTGATGGGCATCCTGCCGGACGGGGTGCGGCTGTTCGACCGGCTCACCGGCGAACAGCTCATCACGTATGCAGGGCTGTTGCGCGGAATGGACCGGGAGACGGTGGCCACCCGCGTTGCGGACCTCCTCGCCGCCATGGATCTCCAGGAGGACGCCGGCACCCTGGTGGTGGACTACTCCGCGGGCATGACCAAGAAGATCGCGCTGGCCTCCGCCCTCATCCACGCACCCCGGCTGCTGGTCCTGGACGAACCCTTCGAAGCGGTGGACCCGGTTTCCGCGGCCAACATCCGTTCCATCCTTGACAGCTACGTCGCCTCGGGCGGCACGGTCATCGTGTCCAGCCACGTCATGGACCTGGTCCAGCGCATGTGCGACCACGTGGCAGTAGTGGCCAACGGACGCCTGCTCGCCGCCGGCACCGTCGACCAGGTGCGCGCCGGGGCCTCGCTGGAGGACCGGTTCGTGCAGCTGGTGGGCGGCCGCAGCCACACGGAAGGGCTGGAATGGTTGCGCACCTTCTAAGGCTCAAGCTGACACTGCTGCGCAACGGCCTGCGGCGCAGCCCGTGGCAACTGGTGGGAATGGCCTTCGCCGGGCTCTACGCACTGGGGATGGTGGCAACGCTTGTGATGGCACTGGTGATGCTGCGCAACGCACCGCACGACCTTGCCCAGACCGCCGTGGTCCTCGGCGGATCCGCCGCCATCCTGGGCTGGGGCATCGTGCCGGTGGTGGCCTCTGCCACGGACATGACCCTGGATCCCGCACGGTTCACCACCTTCGCGATCCCCATGCGTCAGATGCTGGCGGGACTGGCGCTGGGCGGTCTCATCGGCATCCCGGGACTGGCCACTTCGCTGGTGGCGCTGTCCACGGTGGCCACCTGGTCCCACGGTGTCCTTCCTGCGCTCGCCGCGTTCGCGGGGGCAGTGCTGGGCGTACTGACCTGCGTGGTGCTCGCCAAAGTGGTGACCACCGCAACGGCAAGCCTGGCCGCATCGCGGCGGTTCAAGGACGTCAGCGCCATCGCGTTCATGGTGCCGCTGGTGTTGATGGGGCCCATTGTGGCCGGAATAGGCCAGGGCCTCTCAGCCTCCACCGGGTTCCTGCCCGGCTTTGCCAGGACGCTGTCGTGGACGCCGCTGGGCGCACCGTGGTCGCTGGGCGGTGATGTGGCAGCCGGGCAGCCGGGGCAGGCGGCATTGAAGCTGCTGGTATCCGTTGCAGCGCTGGCCGCGCTCGCGTGGGCGTGGAAGTCCCTGTTGGAACGGGCGCTGGTGACTCCGCCGTACGCGGGCAGCGGCAGGCGCAAAGGCGGCAGGCTCGGACTGCTGGGAGTGCTGCCTGCCACTCCGGCCGGTGCGGTGATGGCGAGGTCCCTCACGTACTGGTTCCGGGATCCACGGTATTCAGGATCCCTTGTGGTGATTCCCCTGCTTCCGGTGGTGCTCGCCTTCCAGGGCAGCCAGGCCGGGGACTTCACCAGCCTGGGCATACTTGCCCCGCTCTCCGCCTTCATCCTCGCCTGGTCCATCTCCGCGGACGTGTCCTACGACAACACCGCTTTCGCCCTGCACCTTGCCGCCGGTGTCAGGGGAGTGGCGGACCGGCTGGGCCGCGCCCTGGCCTGCCTGGCCTTCGCATTGCCGGTGGTGCTGGTGTTCGCCCTCGGGTATTCCGCCCTGACAGGGGACTGGGCGGGCCTGCCCGGCCAGCTGGGCCTGAGCCTGGGCATCCTGTTCACCGGGCTGGGACTGTCGTCGGTGGTTTCGGCCCGTTATACCGTGGCCGTTCCGCTGCCGGGCGACAGCCCGTTCAAGAAGCCGCCCGGCAACGTGGGCCAGACCCTCGCCGTACAGTTCGGAGGGCTGCTGGTCCTCATGGTCCTGGTCTTGCCCCAGGCAGGGCTCCTGGTTGCCCAAGTGGTCACCGGCAACTACCTCTTCGGGTGGATCAACCTCTCCGCGGGAACGGTCCTGGGCCTGGTCCTGTTTGTCCTGGGCGTCAGGCTGGGCGGAAAATGGCTGGACGCCCGCGGGCCCGAGCTCCTGGCCCAGGTGTCCGTCAACCGCTGACCAGCTTTCGGAAGGAACCAGCATGGAAGTCGTCATCCTCAACGGCAGCAAACAGATTGCCAGGCTTGCCGCCGATGCCGTCGAGGACGTGCTCCGGCGCAAACCCGATGCCGTCCTCGGCCTGGCGACGGGTTCGACCCCGCTTCCGGTCTACGATGAGCTGGCTGCCCGCCATGAGCGGGACGGCCTGGACTTCAGCTGGGCCTCAGGTTTTGCCCTGGACGAGTACGTGGGACTTCCACCAGGGCACCCCGAGTCCTACCGGGAAGTGGTCCGCCGGGAGTTCACCAACCGGGTCAACATCCGGCCTGAGAACGTCCACGGACCGGACGGTGCCGCCGCGGACATCCCGGCTGCCTGCCGCGCCTACGAGGAGGCGATCGCGGCTGCCGGCGGAGTGGACCTGCAGATCCTCGGGGTGGGAACGGACGGCCACATCGCCTTCAACGAACCGGGATCCTCCTTCGCTTCCAGGACCCGCATCAAGAGCCTCCTCGAACAGACCCGCAGGGACAATGCCCGGTTCTTCTCCAGCCTGGCGGATGTCCCGCACCACGTCCTCACCCAGGGGCTGGGAACCATCATGGACGCACGGCACGTCATCCTGCTGGCAACCGGCGCGCGGAAGGCCCAGGCTGTCCGGGATTTCGTGGAGGGCCCCGTCGCCGCCATCTGCCCGGCGTCGATCCTGCAGTTCCACCCGCACGCCACCGTCCTGCTGGACGAGGCTGCGGCGTCGGCACTGAAACTGGCGGATTTCTACCGCCACACCTACGACCACAAGCCCTCCTGGCAGGGGATTTAGCCCGACCCGCCCGCTGCCGGCGCACGCCGCCGCAAAGTCCGACGGCGGCTGGCGGGGGCGCGCCGCCGTCGAACGTCCGGGCGGTGGAACAGCTAAGATGGTTGGCATGACTAGCACGACGGACCCTCTCGAAAACGACCCGATGCGCGAGCTTTCCGGGGCTGGAACGTCCACAGCCACCATTGAGCGCGAGGAACTGCGCCAGGAAGTGGAGCCCGGGGACCGGGAACGCTTTTCGCACTACGTGCGCAAGGAAAAGATCATGGAGTCCGCGCTGACCGGGGAACCCGTCATCGCGTTGTGCGGCAAGGTCTGGACGCCGGGACGGGATCCGCAGAAGTTCCCGGTCTGCCCGATGTGCAAGGAGGTCTATGAAGGCCTCCGCCCGGGCAACGACGGCGGCAAGGGTCCCGGAGGGGACTCGGGCAACAACAAATAGTGACGGAGACGCTCTTTGGCGGCCCCACCCTGCCTCCGGCCTATCCGGAACGTGCAGCCTGGGGAACCGCCCCGAAACTCCGTGCCTGGCAGCAGGAAGCCCTGGACCTGTACCTGCGCAACAGCCCGCGCGACTTCCTCGCCGTGGCAACGCCCGGCGCCGGCAAGACCACCTTCGCGCTGCGGGTGGCGTCCACGCTCATCGACTCCGGCGCCGTTAACAGGGTGACCATCGTGGCGCCCACCGACCACCTGAAGCGGCAGTGGGCGGATGCGGCGGCAAAGGTGGGCATCGCCATCGACCCCAACTTCAAGAACTCCGACGGCCAGCACGGCCGCGGCTTCATCGGCGTTGCCGTCACCTATGCGCAGGTGGCCAGCAAGCCGCTGCTCCACCGCGCCAAGACGGAAGCTGCGCGCACGCTGGTGATCCTTGACGAGATCCACCACGGCGGCGAGGCACTGTCCTGGGGCGACGGGCTGCGCGAAGCCTTCGACCCCGCGGTCAGGCGGCTCTCGCTGACGGGAACGCCGTTCCGTTCCGACACCTCTCCCATTCCCTTCGTCGAATATGCCCAGGACCGGGACGGCATCCGCCGCTCCAAGGCCGACTACACCTACGGGTACGGCAATGCGCTGCGCGACCACGTGGTCCGCCCGGTGATGTTCATGGCCTATTCGGGGCAGATGCGGTGGCGGACCAGCGCCGGCGAGGAGATGGCGGCGTCGCTGGGTGAGGCCGCGGTGACCAAGGACATCACGTCCCACGCCTGGCGCACCGCCCTGAACCCCGCAGGCGAGTGGATTCCGGCTGTGCTTGCGGGCGCGGACAAGCGCCTCAGCGAGGTGCGCCGCACCGTTCCCGACGCCGGCGGGCTGGTGATTGCCACGGATCACGAGGATGCCCGTGCGTATGCCGGACAGCTCAAGAGGATCACGGGGGAGTCGCCCACGGTCATCCTTTCCGATGACGCGAAGGCGTCGAGCAAGATCGAGGAATTCACCGCCAGCGATAAACGCTGGATGGTGGCCGTCCGGATGGTGTCCGAGGGCGTGGACGTGCCGCGGCTTTCCGTCGGCGTGTATGCCACATCGACTTCAACGCCGCTGTTTTTCGCCCAGGCGGTGGGCCGCTTCGTGCGTGCCCGCAAGCGGGGCGAAACGGCGTCGGTCTTCCTGCCCTCGGTGCCGCAGCTGATGGCCCTTGCCAACTCCATGGAGGCGGAACGGGACCACGCTTTGGACCGCCCGGAGAAGGAAGACGCGGACGGCCTGTTCAATCCCGAGGACTCGCTGATGGCAGAGGCCAACCGCGAGGACAAGGCGTCGGACAGCCTCACCAAGGGCAAGTTCGAGGCATTGGATTCACAGGCATCCTTTGACCGTGTGCTGTTCGACGGCGGCGAGTTCGGCACCGGTGGCGAGGTGGGGTCCGACGACGAGATGGACTTCCTGGGCATTCCCGGGCTGCTGGACGCTGAGCAGGTGGGCACGTTGTTGCGGCAGCGCCAGCATGAGCAGCTGAACCGCAAGAACCGGAAGGCTCCTGCGGCGGCGGAAACCCCGGCACCGGCCGTCCCGGACCACCGGATGCTGATGGACCTCCGCAACGAGCTGGCCAAAAACGTGGCCGCCTGGTCTGCCCGCACGGGTACCCCCCACGGGGTGGTGCACACCAAGCTGCGGACAGTGTGCGGCGGACCGCCCGTGGCCCAGGCGAACGAGGAGCAGCTGCAGTCGCGCCTGCGGAAACTCCAGGACTGGTTCATCGGCCGGAAATAGCGGCGCTGGCGACAAAGCAGGTCCGGTGCTTTGCGGACTGCTCCCCGAACGTCCGCCCGGCAGCCGCCGCAGATCCAGTCAGGCCAGCCAGCGCCACCAGCGTGGCTGCTCCGGTTCGGGTGCCGGTTCCGGCTCCGGTTCCTCGCCCAGCGCCAGCGCGGCCTCGACGAGGTCGTCCGCTGTGAGAGTCATGACGGCCTCACGATCGAGGGCATCAAGACTGTGTTCCTCGTCGAGCGACAGCCGCAGCGCCTGGCGGTTGAGCGCCTGCTCGAACAGCGTGCGGGCGAACCGTGCGTTGCCGGAGTCCTCGCCCGCGTGGAGCCCGGTGAAGATGCGGCGCAGCATCTGGTCCGCATCCGGCTCCAGCCTGTACTCGTGCTGGGACAGCATCCGGTGGAAGATCGTCTGGAGTGCGTCGACTGAGTAGTCGGGGAACGTGATCTCGCGGGCGAACCGGGAGCGCAGTCCGGGGTTCGAGAGCAGGAATGCCTCCATCAGCCGCGGATACCCGGCCACGATCACGACCAGGCGGTGGCGGTGGTCCTCCATCCGTTTGAGAAGGACCTCGATCGCCTCGGGGCCGAAGTCCATCCGGCCGTCCTCCGGTGCCAGCGCGTAGGCCTCGTCGATGAACAGGACGCCGTCGAGCGCACGCCGGATCACCCTGTCCGTCTTGATGGCGGTCGTGCCGACGTACTGCCCCACCAGGCCCGAACGGTCGACCTCGACCAGGTGGCCTTTCTGCAGCAGGCCGACCGCGCGGTACATCTCGGCCAGGAGCCGCGCCACGGTGGTCTTGCCCGTGCCCGGGTTTCCGAGGAAGACCAGATGCTGGGAGGTGGCCACCTCCGGCAGACCGTGCGCCTTACGGCGGGCCTGGACCTGGAGCAGTGCCACGAGCGCCCGCACCTGTTCCTTCACTGTCTCCAGGCCGACCAGCGCGTCGAGCTCGGCCTGCACCTCGGACAGTGGCCGGGCCGGCCCGGGCCTCGGACCCACGAGATCGCCGACCAGGTCGTCGACGCGTTCCGAGCCGGGCAGCTTGAGCTGGTCGGCAAGGCGGCCGATGGTCTCGCGCAGGTCGTCGAGCGGATTGCGACTGGCAGCCATGCCTCCACTGTAGTACCCGGGTCCCGTTCCTGCCCTGGGATCAAGGGGCGGGTGAAACGGCGAAGGGCCGGCTGTTCATGGGCGCCGGGCTCCACCCGGTGGCGCCCTAGGCTACGTCCACGCCGCCCAGTTCCATTTCGGCTACTGCTTCCTCCAGGTCCTCGGCGATCCCGGCCGTCAGGGAGCGGAGGACCGTGACGGAGTAGCCGGCCTGGACGGCGTCCAGGGCCGTTGCCATCACGCAGTAATCCGTGGCGATTCCCACAACGACGACGTCCTCCACGTCATGGCTCTGCAGCCAGTCGTCCAGCCCGATCGCGTCTTCGTCCGGAGCGAACCTCCCGGCGTCCGCGGGACCGGGCAGGGCCCCGGGCTGCCGTTCTCCGGTGGGCACCGCATCTTCGGGGGCCAGCAGGCCCTCGAAGCCGGAGTAGGCGGCGGAGAACTGCCCTTTCTGGAAGTAGGCCTGGATGTATTCGGTGTCCAGGTCGGGATGCAGTTCAGCCCCGGGGGTGCCCGCCACGCAGTGCGGCGGCCAGCTGTCCTTGAAGTCCGGCATGTCCGAGAAATGCTCTCCGGGATCGATGTGCCAGTCCTGGGTGGCAACGATGTGGTCGAACTCGCCGTGGTGGGCGTCCACATATTCGCTGATCGCGCCGGCCACATCCGCGCCGCCGGAAACGGCCAGAGAACCGCCCTCGCAGAAATCGTTCTGGACGTCGACGATGATCAGTGCCCGGGACATCGGTTCTCCTCAGTTTTCTTCATAGAGAGTCGGGATGGCGGCCTCCCCGCGCTGCAGGCGGTTGACCACCGGCGGCAGCTCCGCCATGGAATCCGCATGGCGCTGGCGGGCCCGGAGCACGCCCTCGTGGCCGGTCCAGCCCGGCAGCAGCTCCCCGTTCTTCATGAACTGCTGCAGGAGGGGCCGGTCATTGCCGTCATCCTCCGGCCGGTGGCCGACGCCCACCACCTCGGCAGTTGCAATGCCGCGCTCGTTCAACTTGCGCAGCGCGTACTTGCGGCCGCCCACGCTGGCCTTGTTCTTGGCCGCCTTGGCCACGGAGACGAACGTTCCGTCGTCGTCCGTGCGGCTGACCAGCTTGTACACCATGCTGGCCGTCGGGGCGCCAGAGCCGGTGACCAGGGACGTGCCCACGCCGTAGGAATCCACGGGGGCGGACTGCAGGGCGGCGATGGCGTACTCATCGAGGTCTGACGTGACCACGATCTTGGTGTTTTCGTTGCCGAGGTCGTCAAGGAGCCTGCGCACCCACTGCGCCTGCGCCACAAGGTCGCCGGAGTCCAGCCGGACCGCCCCCAGGCGCGGACCCGCAAGGTCCACGGCCGTGCGGACGGCCGCTTCGACGTCGTACGTGTCCACCAGCAGGGACGTATGGTCCCCGAGCGAGGCAATCTGGGCCTCGAACGCGTCCCGCTCGGTGTCGTGCAGGAGCGTGAAGGAATGGGCGGCGGTGCCCACCGTCTTGATCCCGTAGCGGATTCCGGCCTCGAGGTTGGAGGTGCTGTCGAACCCGGCGATGATTGCTGCCCGGGCGGAAGCGGTGGCTGCTTCCTCATGGGTGCGCCGGGAGCCCATCTCAATGCAGGGCCGGCCGCCGGCCGCGGTGACCATCCGGGAAGCAGCCGAGGCGATGGCGCTGTCATGGTTCAACACGGACAGAAGGTAGGTCTCCAGCATGCAGGCCTCCGCGAACGTGGCCTCGACAATCAGGATGGGGGAGTTCGGGAAGTACGCCTCGCCTTCGGGGTAGCCCCAGATGTCGCCGGAAAACCGGTAGGACGCCAGGTACTCCAGCGTCTGCGCGTTGACCACCTTGGTGCGTTCCAGGAACTCAAGCTCGGCATCCCCGAAGCGGAAATTGGCGATGCCCTCCAGCAGCCGTCCCGTGCCGGCCACGATGCCGTAGCGCCGGCCATCCGGCAGCCGCCGGGCAAAAGCCTCGAACACCGACTTGCGGTGCGCGGCCCCCGAATGCAGCGATGCCTGCAGCATCGTCAGCTCGTAGTGGTCGGTGTAAAAAGAGGTGCGGGGATGCTCCCAGCCAGCGGAGGTACTCACGAAAATCACTCTAGTCCCCGCCGGCTCCCACGTCTCGCTTCGCTTCGCCGCGGGCCCCTCGCCGGCGTGGGCCCACCCACCGGCTCCCGCGTCTCGCTTCGCTTCGCCGCGGGTCCCTCGCCGGCGTGGGCCCACCCACCGGCTCCCACGTCTCGCTTCGCTTCGCCGCGGGCCCCTCGCCGGCGTGGGCCCGATCCGGCGGTGGCCCGGCATCCCCATAGAATGGACAGATGACCTTAAGCGTTGCGCTCGGCCCTGATACACAGGAGGGCACCCGGACCGGAACAGCGGAATCCACAGATTCCCTGACCGCGCCGGACATCCCGTGGAACCTGGTGATCTGGAACGATCCCGTCAACCTCATGAGCTACGTGAGCTATGTTTTCCAAAGCTATTTCGGCTACTCCGAGAGCAAGGCGAACAAGCTCATGATGGAGGTCCACAAGAAGGGCCGCTCCATTGTTGCCTCGGGCAGCAAGGAACAGGTGGAACGCCATGCCGTCGCCATGCACGGGTTCGGGCTGTGGGCCACCGTGGAAAAAGCCAGCGGTGGAAACAACGGCAACTCCGGCGGAGGCCAGGGCAAGGGGAAACGTGGCTAAGGCATTCAAGTACGGACTCAAAGGCATCACCGGCTACCTTGAGCCCGCGGAACGCGACCTGTTGCGCAGCCTGATCCATGACGTCATCTCAATGCTCCAGCCGGAGGACCGTGACGGCCAGGATCCGCTGGCCGCCCTGATCGGCCTGGACATGGACGTGGCAGAGCCTTCCGACCGCGCCGTCAAGCGCCTGCTCCCCAATGTCATGAAGGACGACGCCGGCGCCTCCCTGGAGTTCCGCCAGCTCACCGAACGCTCGCTGCGGGAAACTAAGATCGGCGCCCTGCGGGCCGCGGCCCTGGACCTGGACAAGGACGAGATCGTGCTGACGCCCGACGCGGCACGGCACTGGTCCATGGCTTTGAACGATGTCCGGCTGGTCCTTGCCGAGCGGCTGGATATCCAGGACGAGGAGGACGCCGAGCACGTCCACCTGATGCAGGACTGGTCCCAGGCCGAGGACGTGGAGAGCTACCTGGCCCTGGTCTACAACTTCGCCACGTGGCTCCAGGAGTCACTGGTCCAGGCCATGCTGCAGTCCATGGAGTCGCGCCGGTGAGCGGCGCGGACCGCCCCCCGTCCCTGCGCTGTGACACACCAGACATGAGCTCCCGGCCACAGGTTCATGACTGGAGCCGCGGGGAAGACCTATCCTCGAATAATCATGAGTAGAGCCTCAAGCATGGATCCGTCAGCCGGCGCTGCCACGGGGTCCGACGCCAGCGACCTGCCCGCCGCCGCCTTGGAGTCGCGGCCCATCGGCGTATTCGACTCCGGAGTTGGCGGCCTCACGGTGGCCCGCTCCATCATCGACCAGCTTCCCAACGAGTCAATCCTCTATGTGGGGGACACGGCGCACGGACCGTACGGCCCCCTGCCCATCGCAGAGGTGCGGGCCAACGCCCTGGGCGTGATGGACGAACTGGTGGACTCCGGCGTCAAGCTGCTCACCATAGCCTGCAACTCGGCGTCGGCCGCTGTCCTGCGGGACGCCCGCGAGCGGTACACGGCCAAGTACGGCATCCCGGTTATCGAAGTCATCCAGCCGGCGGTGCGGCGGGCAGTGGCGGCAACCCGCAGCGGGCTGGTGGGCGTGATCGGCACCTCCGCCACGATCGGCTCCCGGGCCTACGAGGATACGTTCGCCGCGGCGCCGGACCTGGCGATCACCTCCGTGGCGTGCCCGGAATTCGTCAGCTACGTCGAAGCAGGGATCACCACCGGTCCGGCGCTGCTGGCCGTCGCCGAGGAATACCTCGCCCCGCTCAAGGCGGCCGGCGTGGACACGGTGGTCCTGGGCTGCACGCACTACCCGCTGCTCACCGGCGTCATCTCCTACGTCATGGGGGCGGACGTGACCCTGGTGTCCAGCGCCGAGGAAACCGCCAAGGACGTCTACCGCGCCCTGGCCACCCACAACCTGCAGCGCACGGACGCAACGCCGCCGGAGCACCACTTCGTGGCCACCGGGGACGCCGGCCAGTTCGAGGCGCTGGCCCGGCGGTTCCTAGGGCCCGAGGTCCTCTCCGTCCGGCACGTGGACCACGTGTCCGCCCAGTACCCCACGGGAAGCCTCGCCAGGATCACCCCGGAAATGATCGCCGCCGCCCAGAACGCTGCGGCGCGGCCGCGGATCTCCAACTTCGTGGGCACTTCAGCGACCGGGGGCAGCGGCCAGTGAAGCTCACCATCGTAGGCTGCACGGGGTCCTTTCCCGGCCCCGGGTCACCGGCGTCGTGCTACCTCCTGACCGCGAACGACGGCGAGCGGACCTGGAAAGTGGTCATGGACCTGGGCAGCGGGGCGCTGGGTGCCATCCAGCGGTACACCGACCTGGAGGATATCGACGCGATCTTCCTCACCCACCTGCACCCCGACCACTGCATGGACCTGTGCGGCCTGCACGTGGCGGTCCGGTGGAAGCCCGGCGGCTGGGGCCGCGGCCGGATCCCCGTCTGGGGGCCTGCGGCCACGGCAGACCGGATGGCCACGGCGTACGGCCTGGAGCTGGACCCCGGAATGCACGAGGAATTCGACTTCACTAACTGGGCGGAACGCGAGTCCGTGACCGTGGGGCCGTTCACCGTGACACCCTTCGCCGTCAACCACCCCGTGGAGGAGGCCTACGCCCTGCGGGTGGAAGTGGTGGAACCGGACAAGGACGGTACGCCTGTTTCCCGGACCCTGACCTATTCCGGTGATACCGATTCCTGTGCCGGGCTTGAGGAAGCAGCCAAGGACGCCGACCTGTTCCTGTGCGAGGCAGCCTTCGAGGAAGGCCGCGACGACGGCATCAAGGACGTCCACCTGACCGGAAAGCGCGCCGGGGAAGCCGCTGCGGCTGCGGGGGCCCGCCGGCTCCTGCTCACGCACATTCCCGTGTGGACATCACAGACCACGGTGATGGCCGAAGCCCGCCCGGTGTTCGGCGGCGACGTGGCGGTAGCGGTTGCCGGAGTGCACTACACCATCTAGCCCCCCGGGGTCCCTGCCACGGCTTCGACCAGGGGACCGGCATCGGCCGGGCGTGCAGTCGATAAGCTAAAGACATGACTTCTGAAGCAACTGCAGTACCCATCGTGCGCGCCGACGGCCGCGCCCCCGACCAGCTCCGGCCCATCAGCATCACCCGCGGATGGTCCACCCAGGCCGAGGGATCCGCCCTGATCGAGTTCGGCAACACCCGGGTCCTGTGCACCGCATCCCTGACCGCAGGCGTGCCGCGCTGGCTCAAGGGGGAAGGCCGCGGCTGGGTCACCGCCGAGTACGCCATGCTGCCCCGGGCCACCAACACCCGCTCCGACCGCGAATCCGTCAAAGGCAAGATCGGCGGCCGCACCCACGAAATCTCCCGGCTCATCGGACGTTCGCTGCGCTCGATCATCGACACCAAGGCCCTGGGCGAAAACACCATCGTGCTGGACTGCGACGTTCTCCAGGCGGACGGCGGCACCCGCACGGCAGCCATCACCGGCGCCTACGTCGCGCTCGCAGACGCCATCCGCTTCGCCCGCGACAACAAGCTGATCGCAAAAAATGCCCAGCCCCTGATCGACACCATTGCCGCTGTGTCCGTGGGCATCATCGACGGCGTGCCCATGCTGGACCTGCCGTACGTCGAGGACGTCCGGGCAGAAACCGACATGAACGTTGTGGTCACCGGCTCGGGAAAGTTCGTGGAAGTGCAGGGAACGGCCGAGGGCGCACCCTTTGACCGGGCCGAGCTGGACCAGCTCCTGGACCTGGCACTGCTGGGCACCACCCAGCTCGCCGCCATCCAGCGGGAGACCCTGGCGGACACGCTGTGAACCCGGCCGGCGGAGATGCTCCCCGCCTGGTCCTGGCAACCCACAACAAGGGCAAGCTGCGGGAGCTCCGCGAGCTGCTGCGGGGACAGGTCCCGGGGCTCGACGTCGACACCCAGGTGGTGGACGCGGCAGCGGCAGGTGCCCCTGACGTCGTCGAAACCGGTGTGACGTTTGCCGAGAATTCGCTGCTGAAGGCGCGTGCCGTTGCGGAAGCCACCGGCCTGGCGGCCATTGCCGACGACTCCGGCCTTGCGGTGGACGTGATGGGCGGAGCGCCCGGGATCTTTTCGGCCCGGTGGGCCGGCACCCACGGCGACGACGCCGCCAACCTGCGGCTCCTGCTCAGCCAGCTCTCCGACGTGCCGGACATCCACCGGGGTGCGGCCTTCGTCTGCGCGGCGGCGCTGGCTGTGCCGGACACGGACGGCAGGCCCGGCCACGAGGTGGTGGAATACGGACAGCTGGAGGGCGTGCTGCTCCGCGAGCCGCGGGGCAGCGGGGGCTTCGGCTACGATCCCGTGCTGCAGCCGGCGGGGGAGGACCGCAGTTGCGCAGAGCTGTCCGCAGAGGAAAAGAACGCCATCAGCCACCGTGGCAAGGCCTTCCGCGCGCTGCTGCCGGCCATCGTCGAGGCGCTGCGCCGGGCAGAGGCCTGACGGGACGCAAGGCCCCACAGTTGCCGGTTAACCAAAAAGGTGTGTTCCCCGCCGCGGCGGGGAACACACCTTCCCTGGTTTACGGGCACTTACGGAAGGCGGGGGGTCTTCTGCTCGTCCTCGGGGGCGTGCTCCTCGATGAACTCCTCCACGGGGTCGGTGCCGTAGGCCTTCGCCTGGCGCTTGGCGGACAGGCCGCGGAGGACCTCCACGCCGATGGGCAGGACGGACACCAGGACGATCGCGATGAAAATGATGTCCAGGTTGTCACGGACCCACGGGATACGGTCGCCCAGCAGGTATCCCAGCAGCGTCACGCCGCCGCCCCACAGCACTGCGCCGATGACGTTGAAGAGGAAGAACTTCTTTTTGTTCATCTGGGCGACGCCCACGATGACGGGGACGAAAGTCCTGATGATGGGGACGAAGCGTGCCAGGATCAATGCCTTGCCGCCGTGCTTTTCGAAGAAGGCGTGCGCGTTCTCCACGTTTTCCCGCTTGAACAGGCGCGAGTTGGGTTTGTTGAAGATGGCGGGCCCGGCTTTCGACCCGATGAGGTAGCCGGTCTGGTTGCCCACAATGGCCGAAATGATGATCAGCAGCGCGAAGACCCACACGTTGAACTTGATGGTGTCCGTGGCCACCAGGAGGCCGGCTGTGAACAGCATGGAATCACCGGGCAGGAAGAAGCCCACCAGCAGGCCGGTCTCCGCGAAGACGATGCCGCAGACCAGCAGCACCACCCACGGCGCCAGGGCGGGATCAGCCAGGAAGACCTGGGGGTTCAGCCAGTCGGGCAGGAAGGAGGCCAGCTGGGGCTGCACCGGTCCTGCGCCGCCCAGCATGGACACGGCGAGGTCATTCATCACAGGAAAGTTCACCTCTCAAGGGTACTTGACAGAGCCGTGCCTGCATGGAGGAGCAGCATTCCGGCGGTAAGGTTGGGCCGTGGGTTTGGACTTTACGGCGATCGACTTTGAAACTGCGAACGGCTTCCGGGGCTCTCCCTGCGCGGTGGGCCTGACGAAGGTACGGGGCGGGCAGATCGTGGACGAGGCTTCATGGCTGATGCGGCCCCCGCCGAACCACGACCACTTCGACTACCACAACGTGCGGATCCACGGCATCCGGGCTGACGACGTGGCCGGGCACCCCCGCTTCGGGGAACTCTTCCCCGAAATCGGCGCCTTCATTGGTGATGACATCCTCGCGGCGCACAATGCCGCCTTCGACCTGGGAGTGATCCGGTCGGGCCTGGAGGTCTCCGGCCTGCCGGGGCCCGCCTACGACTATGTGTGCACCGTCATGCTTTCCCGGCGGTGCTACTCGCTGGTGTCCAACTCCCTGCCGTTCGCCGCCGAGGAAGCCGGCGTGCCGTTGGTGAAGCACCACGACGCCGCTGAGGACGCCCGGGCCTGCGCGGGAATCCTGATCGACATAGCCCGGCGGAACCAGGCCAACAGCATCGGCGAACTCTACCTTTCGCTGGGGCTGGTGATGCCGCGCCAGCAGGCCTTCGACCCGGCCACGGACGGGCTGTCCAAGTCCAGCATCGCGGCCCTTGCCGCTGCCGGCAGCGGCACGGCTGCGCCGCTACGGCCTTTCCAGTCGGGCTGGCCGGAGGAGGGAGCCAACCCGCTTCCCAACCCCGATGCCGAGCCGGGCCACCCACTGTACGGCCAGACCGTCGTCTTCACCGGGGCGCTGTCCATAGGGCGCCCGGAAGCCAAAAGGCGCTCTGCCGACGTCGGCGCCCGGCCGGAGAGCCGGGTGACCGGGCGCACCACCGTCCTGGTGGTGGGGGACGGCTTTGTTGCCTCCGACCTCCGCTCCGGCCGGCTGACCGGCAAAGCCCGGCGCGTCCTGGAGCTCCATGACCGCGGCCAGCCCATCGAAGTGCTGTCCGAAGGTGAGTTCCTGCAGATGGTGGGCGACTTCGCGGCAGCAGCCATCGCCTAGGGCCCCCGGTCCGGCCGCTTCTTCACAGGGCGCAACAAACCTTTGCCCCGGTACGCTGCGCTCCTAGCCTTGGCACATGAGCTCTCTGTTCGCCTTCCCGAATCCGGTCAACGAGTACGCTGCCCGTGTCACCGCCGGACTGGTGGTGGCGCTCGCCGTTGTCACGCTGGCCCTCGGGTCTGGATGGGGTCTGCTGGCCATCGCCGCCGGGTTCTGGCTGCGCGTGCTCTTCGGACCAAGGATTTCGCCGCTGGCACTGTTGTCCGTCAAGGTCATCACCCCGCGGCTGGGACGGGTGAAACTGGTGCCCGGACCGCCCAAGCGCTTTGCGCAGGGCATGGGGGCGGCCGTCTCCACAGCAGCCCTCGCCCTTTTCGCGGCCGGAGCGGTGCCGGCGGCGTGGGCGGTGCTGGGCATCCTGATCGTGGCGGCGTCGCTTGAAGCCTTTGCCGGGTTCTGCCTGGGATGCGTGGTCTTCGGGTTCCTGCAGCGCCGCGGACTGATCCCGGAGGACGTCTGCGAGGCGTGCAACAACATCAGCCTTCGGCGGTCGTGACGCCCACCAGCAAACCGGCCATGCCGCGGATTGCCTCAGGCGCCTCCAGCGCCTCCAGCCAGTCCGCAGGCAGGCACTCCTCGCCGTAGTAGGCACCCAGGATGTTCCCCGCCAGTGAACCGGTGGCATCGCTTTTCCCCCCGTGGGCCACCGCCACGGACACCGCCTCCCGGAAGTGACGGACCGGCAGGGTGTCCGTGCCGTCGTCGTCCGTCCCTGCATCCGCCGTCCCGGCACGGGGGACAGTGGCGAGCACGGCGTACAGCGCGACGGCGAAGGCTTCCTCGGCGGTCCGGCCGCCACCGAGCGCATTGGTGATTTCCCCCGGCGTAGTTAGGCCCCCGGCGGCGAGTGAGAGCGCGGCTTCCAGGCGTTCCGGCAGTTCCGGCGCCACACCACCCAGGGTGTGGGCGTGGGCTGTCACGGCGGAGGCAGCCTCCGGGAGCGCCTCACCCAAAACCAGCCGGTGGACCAGCAGGCTGAAGATCCCGGAAGCCTGGCGGGCCACGGGGTGCCCGTGCGTCAGGGAGGCGGCGTCGGCACTCAGCTTGTAGACGGCGTCGGGCGTAATATGCGGGATCAGCCCGAACGGTGCTGACCGGACCACGGCGCCCCAGTCTTTCGATCCCGGATTTACCGGGCGGACGGAGGTGCCCATTTCGCCCGTCGCCAGCCCGGAAATGCTGGTTGTGTTGGGGTTCCGCCGCTGGCGGAGCACAGCGTGGCCGTCGATCCACCGGGGCTGCGGTGTGGGTGCCGACGCGGGAGCAGCCTCCCCCTGGGTGGCCAGCCACCGGAGGTAGGCGAGCCACAGGCAGGCGTTCACATCCGCGCCCACGCCCTCGTTCGCCCATTCCAGGGCCTCAACCAGCCCGTCCACCGTGTAGAGGGTCAGCTGGGTCTCGTCGGAGAACGTGCCGGTCGTGGGGCCGAATCCGCTGACGCCGCGCCCGCCGAAGCGGCTCCGGATCTCTTCAACCGACTCCGTGCCGACGGCATAGCCCAGGGCATCACCCAGCGCGCCGCCCAGCAGGCAGCCATGGATGCGGGACGTCAAAGCGGGCACGGACGGGCCGGGTTCAATGCTCATGCTGCAAATTTACCGCGGCCTCCGGCGGCGCCGGGACGCGGGCCCACCTTCCCGGCATTGCGCAAAAGACGCTGCACCAGCAAACGTCCAGCGTCGGCTGGAATA
>NZ_JABTYH010000002.1 GCF_013314975.1 Pseudarthrobacter oxydans
GCCTTTCATCGTGGCACCGTCCTCTCGCGGGATAAGTTCACCGACCTTTTCGGCGATAGTTAACGATATGTCGCTAACTATCGCCTCGTCAAGATCATGAGTGTGACCAAATCCTGACCTTTCGGCACCACACAGTGCCGCTGGACCGGCGTAGTCTTTGGAGACCTCCAAGCTCGAGGGCTGAGAAATGGCGACGAAAAGGAAGCACAGAAACGGTTTCGGCGCGGCCCTGGGAAGGTTCCTGGGGTTCCTGGCGGCGAGTGCCATGTGCGGCGTCCTGGCGGCCAGCCTGGTGGTTCCGGCGGTGGCGGCTGCGGGATTCGGCGTCAGCAATTCGATTGGGTTCTTCGACAGCCTGCCCGAGGAACTCACCGTCCAGCCGCCGTCGCAATCCACCAAAGTGCTGACTTCCGACGGCCAGCCGATCGCCACCTTCTTCGCCGAGAACCGCGTCAGGATTCCCCTGGACCAGATGTCTCCCCACATCAAGGATGCGATCATTGCCATCGAGGACAGCAGGTTCTACGAACACGCCGGCATCGATCCCCAGGGCATTGTGCGGGCACTGGTTTCCAACCTGACGCAGGGCGGCCAGCAAGGCGCGTCAACCATCACTCAGCAGTACGTCACCAACGTGGTCAACGAAGCACGGTTGTCGCAGGACAGGCCGGACGAGGTGATCCTCTCCGGACAGAAGGACGTTGGTGACAAGCTCCGGGAGATGAAGCTGGCCATTGCGCTGGAAAAGAAGTTCACCAAGGAGCAGATCCTTGAGGGGTACCTGAACATCGTCTTCTTCAACAGCGACGCGTACGGCATCGAAGCCGCGTCGCGCTACTTCTTCAGCACCACCGCCAAGGACCTCACCCTTCCCCAGGCCGCGCTGCTGGCCGGACTCGTCAACAGCCCCACGTTCTACAACCCGGCGATCAACCCGGACAAATCAATCGTCCGCCGGAACCAGGTGCTCTCGGAGATGCTGCTCCAGGGCAAGATCACCCAGGCCCAACACGATGAAGCCGTGGCCACGCCGATCGAGCTGAAGATCAGTCCGGAGCGGCAGGGCTGCGCCTACGCGGCCATGGCGCCCTACTTCTGTGACTACATTTCCCATCTCATCCTGAACAACCCTGCGTACGGTCCCAGCCTGATCGAACGGCAGCGGAAGCTCTACCGCGGCGGACTCACCATTGTCACCACCCTGGACAGCAGGCTGCAGGCGGCCGCCCAGGCGCAAGTGGACGGCACGGCCGGACCGAACCCGGACCGGTGGGGCGCCGCATTGGTCACCGTGCAGCCGGGGACCGGCAAGATCCTCGCGATGGCCCAGAACACGGTGTTCCTGCCGGAACCGGGCAAGTTCGACACGCACCTGAACTTTAACGTCGATGCCAAGGACCCGCAGGGGAACGACCTCAACGGCGCTGGCGGCTTCCAGCCCGGATCCACCATGAAACCGTTCACTTTCGCCGAGTGGCTTAACGAGGGCAAGTCCCTGACCGCGGAGGTGGACGCTTCACGGCGCGTTTATCCGCTGGACTTCCCGTGGCGGTCCAGCTGCGGCAAGGTGATGGGCGCCTACAGCACCGCGCAGAACAACCCCCAGCTGGGCGCCGCTGACGACCTCCAGAATGCCGAAGAGGGGTTCTACCGGAAGATGCCTATCAATTACGGGTTGTACAACTCGATCAACACGGCCACGTTCGCCACGGCAGCGCAGCTCGATTTCTGCGGTATCCAAAAGATGGTGGACGCCGTGGGGCTGCACAGCGGACTCGATGGAGCCCCGATCAACATGCATCAGCTGGGCAACCTTCTCGGCGCTATCGGCGTCGCTCCCCTCCACCTGGCCAACGCCTTTGCCACGTTCGCCAATGACGGCCGCTACTGCTCACCGATCGCCCTGGTGGACGTCAAGGATGCAACCGGCGGCAATCTTCCCGCCCAGCCTGTGGAGTGCCGTGATGCCGTGAAGCCGGACGTGGCCCGTGGCGTCAACAATGTGCTGCAGGATGTGCTCGTCAAGGGATCCGGCGTCTGGATCAACCCGAAGACCCATGACAAGTTCCCCGTGGCGGCCAAGACCGGTACCTCGAACAACAACGGGTCCACCTGGATCGTTGGCTACACCACCGGCATTGCCACAGCTTCCTTCTTCGGCGACGCGCTGGAGGGGCAGAAGCGGGCAGGGCAGAACGTGACCATCAACGGGACTTTCTACCCCCGCCTGGACGGCTACATGATTGCCGGGCCGCAGTGGGCCAACTACATGCTTCAGGCAGCGCCGCTGTATCCCACCAACCCGTTCCCGCCCCCGCCGCCATCAATGATGGGCCCGAGCCCGTCACCGTCACCCAGCCCCCGTCCCTGATTGGTCTCGAGTCCCGATACCCGGGCACACCCAGCCGTAGCGCAATAGGGCGAACTCCCCTCTAAGGCGGGGACCACCAGGGCGGGGACGACGACGGCGGGACGCAGCGCCGTCGTACGTCCGGCTACGTTGTACCTTTCCAGAGCCGCTGCCACCAGGGGCGCGCAGGCTGCGGTTCGGCGGGAGGCTCGGCCGAACGGGCCGCACGGCGCTGGCGCCACCGGCCCACTTCCTCCTCAACGTCCCGGGTCTTGGTGATGACCGGCGGACCGCCCTGCAACTGGCGCCGGGCGTCGACGACGCGGCGGTTGAAATCCTGCAGGATGTCCCGCACCTGCTGCTCCGTGTACTGGGCGTCGAGCCTGGCATCAAGCTCGGCGTCCTCCTTACGGAGCAGGATGGCCGCCGGACCGAGGCCGCTGATGTTCTCCCGCTGGATGAGGCCCTTGACCCACCAGTCGGGATCGTACGACTCCCCCAGCCCGGGAATCGGCTTGCCGGCGTACTTGAGGTTGTCGAACTTGCCCTGCGCCATGGCATCGCGGACAAGGTACTCCGCCCGGGCGGAGTCGCTCACCCTCTTGCGCTTCTCCCGCTCCTTCTCTTCAAGGGCGTCAAGCTCCGCTTCCTCATCCGCGGTGATGCCTGCCCCGCGGTAGGTGCGGAGTTCGGCGGCACGCTCAAGGCGCTTCCGGTACTCTGCTGCACCGCTCCCCATTGCCGCCACCGCCTCACGTTCGTCGCACCGCCTTCTTCCAGTATTCAGAAGCCCTTGGCCGGGTTCAACGCCCATCCCCTTAACAACGGCACGGGCCTGGATCCGGGCGGCGTCGCTTCGCTTAGGCTGGGCAGGCAGGGGCCATATGGAGGAGGCAGTGCCATGGATACCAACGGAACAACCGAGCGCTCGGCAACTTTCAGCTGGACAGATCCGCGCGTTGGCCTTGGGCAGCTGTCCAGGCTGTCCGGGCTGGACTATCTCTCCGGCATGCGGGACGGAACCATACCGCGGCCGCCCATGGCGTCCCTGATGAACCTGGCCCTTGTTGGGGTTGAGCCGGGGCGCGTGGAATTCGAGTGCCGGCCTGCCGAAGCGCATTACAACCCGCTGGGCATGGTGCACGGCGGGTTGGCCTGCACGCTGCTGGACACCGTCGTGGGGTGCGCGGGGCACAGCACCCTGGCCGCTGGATTCGGTTACACGTCCATCGACCTCTCCGTCAGCTACCTCCGCCCCATCACCCTCAAGCACGGCGTACTGCGGGCCGAGGGGACCGTGACCAAGCCGGGATCGCGGGTGATCTTCGCCGAGGGGCGCATCTTCGGGCCGGCCGGTGAACTGCTGGCCACCGCCACCAGTTCACTCCTGGTCTTCGCCACTGACCAGGCACGGTAGGCCCTGCCAGCCCAGGAAGGACTGAGGCGTACGACGGCGGGACGTCCCGCCGTCGTACGCTTGCCCAGGTGCCGGACGGCTTAGCCGGTCAGGCGTTGGCGTGTTCGGCGAGGATCGCGTCGATTTGGCCAACTGCCTCCCGCATGCCCTCTTCCATGCCCATCTGGACCATCTGTTCCATCTGCTCCTCGGAGTCGAAGATGGTGGCTACTTTCATGTTGGTCCGGCCGCCGTCTTCCTCGAGCGTCACGGTGACGTGGCCGGCTCCCATTTCTGCGACCGGTTCCCCGTGTTCGTCAGCAAAGCCGTCGTCGAACTCCAGCTTGTGGGGCGCCCGGATGGAGGTGAAGCGCCACCAGCCGCGAGGCTTCTCGCCTTCGGGGGTGGTCATGTAATAGTCGGCCTTTCCGCCGGGCTGGAAGTCGAACCGGTCAAACGTTGCCGGATAATTGGGCGGCCCCCACCAGCGCTCGAGCTGGCGCGGGTCTTCCCAGAGCTGCCAGACGCGTTCGACCCCGGCGTCGAACTCGGCGGTGAGGGTGAAGCTGAGCGCCTCAAGATTCTTGGTGATACCAATAACGGACATTGCAGAATCCTCCCTTATCCTTCAGCCAGAATGCCTGCGATCCGGTCGACGCGCTGCCGCCAGATCGCCTCATATTCGTCGAGCAGCCGCCGGGCTTTTTCCAGTCCTTCATGGTTACCCCGCACAATCTGCTCCCTTCCGCGCTTTTCCTTGGTCACCAGGGATGCGCGTTCCAACACCGCAACGTGCTTCTGGACTGCGGCGAAGCTCATGGCATAGAGGGCAGCGAGACCGGAAACCGAGTACTCTCCCACCGTCACGCGGCGCACGATGTCGCGGCGGGTGGAATCTGCGAACGCCTGGAAGAGGCGGTCCAGTTCGGCGTCACGGAGCTTATCTACAACCATTTGGTTGTACGATAGTCCTGCCCGGCCCAGGCTGTCAATGGCCTCCAGAAACGGGGGTTCCCACTCCGGCGGGAAGGGCGTTGTGGCCGGTATCTTGAAGGCCATGAGCATCTTCCTCGCCGGCGCCGGGCCGGACCATCTGGCCTTTCCGGAAGTCTTTGACCGATTCGCGCAGGCCGTCCGCCGGCGTTCCGGGGACGAGGCGCCCGCCCGGGTGGCGGTGGTGGTTCATGACCGTAACGGGAACCCGGAAAGCCTCCTCCCGGCATACGTGGATCCGCTGCTCGCGCGTATGCCGGTTGAGGTGGTGCCGGTCCTCCTGGGTGTGGGCGCGCCTGCCAACCCTTCAGTGTTCCACGGCGTTGACGGGCTGGTGGTGGGCGGTGGACTTACGCCGGCGTACTGGGAAGGACTCGCTGCGTCGGCAACCGCCATTTCCCGGGCCGTGGCCGGGGGCGTGCCCTACCTCGGCTTTTCCGCCGGTGCCATGATCGCACCCCGCAGGGCGCTGGTGGGCGGCTACCGGAGCCGGGGCATTGAGGTCTGCGGCGAAGAATGCTCGGAGGGCCTGGCCGAGCTTGAGATCCGGGACGGCCTGGGCCTTGCCCCGTTCGCGGTTGATGTCCACGCCGCGCAGGCCGGCACGCTCAGCCGCGCGCTGGGAGCAGTGGCTGCAGGTTTGGTGGAGAGGGCCGTGGCTGTGGACGAGAACACCGCCGTGGTGCTGTCAGCGGAAGACGGTGGCAGCTTCGAGGTACTGGGTCACGGCAACTGCTGGGACATCCGCTGGTCCGGCAGTGCCTGCAGCGTTTCCGTGCTGCAGGCGGACTAAGGGTCCCGGGGTGCGGCTCAGCTGTCGGCGCGGGGAGCAGCGGGACCGATCGCCCTCATGCGTCGAAGTGCGTCTTGACCCTGTCGCCGGTCAGTTGTTCAATCAGCTCCGCGGCCACGTCCCGCAGCTTCTGGTTGCGGTTGCTGGAGACCTTGGTGAGAATGTCCATCGCCTCCGCCTGGGAGCACCTGTTCTGGGCCATGATGACGCCGCATGCCAGGTTGATGGCGGTCCGGCTCTCCATGGCAGCTTCCAGGTTGTCCGCCCGGCTTTGCGCTGTGTCGAGGCGGACGGAAAGATGAAGCGTGTTGTGGGCGGCTGCGGCGAAGCCCAGGGCCTTCTCATAAACGCCCGCGGTGAACATTCCCGGCCTGGACGCAAAGAAGTTCAAGGCAACACTTGCCTCGCTGCTGATCTCCAGTGGTACACCGAGGGAGCTCCGGATGTTTGCCTCCGCCAGCTTCCGGGTCAGCTCGGGCCAGCGGGGATCCGTGGCGACGTCGTCGATAATCACCGGGGACATCTCGCGCAGCGCTTTGATGCAGGGGCCGTCCCCCACGGCCTGCTCAACCTTATCCAGCTCCACCGCGCGTGCGCTGCTGCCGGCCACAGTGGTGGGCTTGCGCCGCAGCTTGAGCGTGACTGCACACTCAATGTGGTCACCCGCCTCCGCGGAAACCGATGCTGCGGCTAGCCCTGCGAGCCCGGTCAGGAACTCAACAACGTTTTCTGCGCCCACCAGAATGCTCTGGAGCTCTTGTATTGGTTCTTTTTCCGGTGCACTCGACATGGCCCCATCTTACTGTCCCGCCCCTTCCTGGGCAGCGTGGGACTGCGGGGTGGCAGCGGCATCCGCCGCTCGCCCGGGGCTTGGCTCTATGCTGAGACTATGGCGCAGCACCTTCCCCTTGACGAGCTCAGCACTGTCATAGCTCGCATCCAGGGGCTGCTACTGACGGAGGAAAAAGTCACCACGGCCGTCCGGATCCTGGCGCAGGCCGCCAAGGAGTCGGTTCCCGGGACGATCGGAGCAGGAGTATCGCTTCTGGATTCGCGCGGGCGCCGGACCAGCAGCGGCTATACCGACGGGATCGTAAGCCGGGCCGATGCCACGCAGTACGAGTGCGGGGAAGGACCGTGCCTGACCGCCTGGGCGGCAGAGGAACCCGTACTGGTCAGGGACCTGGGGAAGGAATCCCGCTGGCCTGCATGGCGGAAAGCCGTCCGTGGGCTCCCCGTATTGTCAGTGGTCAGCGCTCCCCTGATGGCCGGCCGGGAGTCCCTGGGTGCCCTGAAGCTGTACGCCGCCACCCCTGACGTCTATGACAAATCCAGCGCCGCGCTGCTCCAGCTCTTCGCTGCCCCGGCCGCCACGCTGCTGGCACACATCCAGGCCAGTGAAGCCCCGCACAGGATGACCGAGGTCCTGCAGGCATCCCTGTACAGCCGGGACCTGGTGAACAGGGCCTGCGGAGTGCTGATGGAACGGTACGGGATGACCCATGAGGCAGCACTGCAGCGGCTGATGAAGCTTGCCCGCGACGAGAACGCTGCCTTGCAGCACGTCAGCGAACGCGTCCTGGCCGGGACGCTGCCTGCCGGCGCTTAGGACCTTCCCATGGGCTTCGATCCGAACGAACCGGAACAACGCCGCCGGCTCCGCGCCGCCATCAGGGCGGCGGATATTCCGGTGTCCGATCTGTGGCTGAAGTACTTCAGCCTCTCGGGAGACGCCGGGGAATACGAGGTGGAAGCGTACCTGCAGGGGCTCCTTTCCCTGCCGCCGGTGCAGCGCGACCTGCTGGCCCTGGCAGCGAACGAACTCATTGACGATCTGCCCCGCCCACGCGCACCCTACTCGGACGACTTTCCTGGTTCGGGCGATGCCCCCGGACCCTCCGCGGAAGGACCTGGCGGCGGAGCAGACACGACCGGCCGGCAAACGGAGCAGGACGAGTAAACCGGGCGGCTCCGGCATATCCATAGGTCCCGGACCGGCGTAATGTCGGTAGTAGGAGATTTCGGGAGTGCGGGACGTCCGGGGTTGAATACTCGGGCCAGCCAGCGTACAGAGCAGCGGCCGCCAGCCAGGGGCGAGTCTTCTGGTGCATCCAGGATCGAGGCCTGATGGCCAAGGAAAGCACTCTCACAACATCTGACCGGATGCAGGACCTGCTGCTGGAAAGTCCCGGGTTTCCCGAATTCCTCCTGGGCCTGGCCACCCTGTCGGCCTCCCTGCTTGGTTCCGACGGTCCTGTCACCTGCACCATCACGGTAGAACGCGACGGCGGGTTGTCAACGGTTGCCAGCAGCAGCGAGGAAGGCCGGCGGCTGGACGAAACCCAGTATTCGTACGGCGAAGGACCCTGCCTGACGGCCTTGCGGCAGCACCGCCTTGTGTGGGTGCCGGACCTGCTGGGCGACGAGCGCTGGAGCGGATACGCAGAAGCGGCCGCCCGGGAGGGAATCCGCTCCGTGCTGGCAGTCCCCATCCCCAGCGACGCATCCTCCCGGGCGGGCCTGAACTGCTACGCAAAGACCATCAACGCCTTCGACGAGGAAACCGTGGTGCTCCTGGAACAGCACGCGGCCTCCATGTCCAGGGTCCTCCGGATCGCGCTGCGCCTGCACGGGGCGGACGTCCATCCCGAGCACCTGAGGGCGGCCCTCAAATCCAGGGCCATTGTGGACGCGGCCGTGTCCCTGATCATGCTCCAGCACAGGGGCGGACGGGACGGCGCCCTGGAGATCCTCCGCCTGGCGGCGAAGTCCAGCAACCGCAAAATCCATGCGATCGCCCACGACATTGTGCAGGGAGCCGAACTCCCCGCACCCCACAACGGCGGAGGGTAGGAATGCATCCAATGGGGGCCGACGGCCCCGAACAGCCGGACCGCGCAGCTGAAGAACGCAGGGGAACTGCCCGGCGCTTCCGGGACACGGACCTGCCGCTGGACAAGCTGTGGATCTACTACTACGGCATTGGGGGCGATATCGATGAGGTCTCCCTCGATGCCTACCTCCACGAGGCGCTGGACATACCGGCCGCGCAGGTGAACCTGCCCGGCGATGACGGAGATGACGGAAGAGGACACGCGGTGACAGCTCACGGACACAGCACGGGCGGTTATGGCTCCGGACGGCCTGAGCTCCCGGATGTGGACCTGAGGCTGCAGGATCTGGTCCTGGACAGCCGTGACATCGCCGATTTCCTTAACGACCTCGCCGTGGTGGCCGCATCCCGGCTCTCCACCCTAGGCAATCCGGTCCTCTGCGGCGTGACCGTGATCCGGCATAAGCGGCCCGAGGCGGTGGCCAGCAGCGACGCGGAAGCACACTCCCTGGACGAGCTGCAGAATGGGTTTGGAGACGGCCCCTGCCTCACCGCGCTCCGCACCCGAACTACGCTGCTGGTTCCCGACCTAGTGAGGGAACACCGGTGGAAGGCCTACGTGCGGGCCGCCGTGGGACGGGGCGTTTCCTCCATCCTTGCCGTACCCATGGACCTGGCCGGCGAGGCAGAGGCCGTCCTGAACCTCTACTCCGGCCGCGTCAACGGGTTCTCGGCAGATGACATTGCGACGGCGGAGGCCTTCGCAGGGCAGGCAGCAGGGTCACTGAAGCTGGTGCTGCGCATCACCCAACTGTCCGAGGCCAGGAACGATTTGGCCCTCGCCCTCACATCACGGACCATCATCGATATGGCCATTGGAGCCATCATGGCCGAGAACAGGTGTACCAGGGACACCGCTTTCGGCATCCTTACGAAGGCGTCCAGCACGCGCAACGTCAAGCTCCGCGAAGTGGCGGCGGCCGTGATCGCCTCCATCTCCGGCGAGAACGAGATTGGCACCTACTTCGACGAGTAGGGTCCGTGCCACCCAAAAGCACGGTCGCCCTGGCGGAACGTGATGAGACTCACGCGCAACATTCTTGAGGCCTGCACCTGCCGCTGGGCACTATGGAAAGGCGTTGTCAGGCTTGATCTCCCCCGACAGGGAGTGACTGCCGAGGGCCGGTGCGCTTGGTCACATCCGGCCGGATCCGGTTGCCAACGTCCTTCGGCAACCTGCACCATTGAAGTACGGGAACGCGCTTTCCCATGCAGTACCGCCTCATAGACGAGGCCACGGCCTGGTCAATGAAGATTCCAGGCCGCCCACCGCAAGAAATGGAAGTTGAATAATGACGTTCGATGCCTCTGACTCCGTGACCCTGAAGATCTGGGACCGGTCCGCCCTGCACCACACCCTTGACTCCGCTGTGAGCGAGCTTTCCGCGCGGCACAACACCACCACCTGCCGCGTTGCCGTGACGTGCAGCGGGCCCAACACCTTCACCCTGAGCCTGCGCGGCGAAGGCAAGGCACTGGCCTCCGCCTAAGCGGCCACCCCTGAAAGGCAAGCGGACGACGCCGGCACTCCCCGGCGTCGTCCGCTTCCTTTAAGCGCGGCGCGGCATCCTTGCCGCTGCCAGGCACACGGCAAGTAAAATGTGTGGAATCCAAGCGGAAGCGCCGTCCAGCATCAAAGGTAACCATGAGGCAGCAACCACGGGCGCAAGCCGAACCCGGCGCACCGGGCACAGGAAAAACGGGCCCAGCCCGGCCGGGCCCGGCGTCACTTTCATTGATCCCCTCAGCCCTTGTGTCGGCGTCGGGCTTCCTGCTGTTTGCCCGGGAGGACCGCCTCTCCGGCTTCCTCCTCCTGGCCGCCGCGCTGGTCCTGGCCGGCTTCATCAGCAGGCGCCTCCTGATCGACCTCGCGCTGATCGCCGTGGGCCTGACGGCCATGAGCCTGGTCCCCATCACCACGGACATCAGCACCGAGCACATGCTGGTCATGGGAACTGCCATGATCCTCGCCGTCGGGATTCCGTATTCGGTCTCAAGGTTCATCACCAAGGACCACGCCATCCGCTTTCCCATCAGGACGGGGCAGCCGTGGACGCGCGCCGAAAAGTGGTACCTGCCTGCCGTCCTGGTCATCGGGTATGCGCTGATGCCGGTGTATATGATCCGGACCGGCGTCTACACCAACTGGCCGGCTGTGAGCGACCCGGACGGCATCGCACGGCTCTTCCTCGGCACCAACGTGCTGGGCATCTGGGACGAACTCTTCTTCATCTGCACCGCCTTCACGCTGCTGCGCCGCCATCTGCCGGACTGGCAGGCCAACCTGCTGCAGGCGGTCCTGTTTACGTCATTCCTGTGGGAGCTTGGGTTCCATTCCTGGGCGCCCTTCTTCATCTTCCCCTTCGCCCTGCTCCAGGCCCGGCTGTTCACGGTGACCAAGTCGCTGTCCTACATTGTCAGCGTCCACCTGCTGTTCGACTTCGTGCTGTTCCTGGTCCTCATCCATGCCCACAACCGCGAGTGGATCGACATTTTCCTGTACTAAAACCCCAGCATGAAAGCGAACCACCATCTTGTATGCTCCCGGCCGCAACGCCCGCTTTGATATCGCTTCCCTGCCGTTGCCGGTGATCCAGGCGCCGATGGCGGGCGGGCCGTCCACGCCTGAGCTGGCAGCGGCGGTGAGCTCCCAGGGAGGACTGGGATTCCTGGCCGCCGGCTACAAGGCCGCGGCGGCGGTGAAGGCGGAGATCGAGTCCACGCGGCGGCTGACCGGAGCCCCCATCGGCGTCAATGTCTTCGTCCCGCAGCGCCCGGTCATCAGCCCCGGGGCACTGGAACAGTACGCGCTCTCCCTGGCTCCTGACGCAGAGCGTTTTGGCGTCGCCCTCGGGGATCCGCGCCATGACGACGACGACTGGGACAACAAGATCGAGGTCCTGCTGGAGCGTGTCCCCGAGGCGGTTTCCTTCACCTTCGATGTGCCGGAACCCGCGGTCATCGCCGCACTGCAGCAACGGGGCGCCTGGGTCATCGGGACGGTAACGTCGCTGCCTGAAGCCGTGCGTGCCCTGGAAGCAGGCGTTGATGCGCTGTGCGTGCAGGGACCGGAAGCAGGAGGACACCGCGGCACCTTTGACACAGCCCGGCGGCCGGAGGGTGAATCCCTCCACGGCCTGCTTGAAGAATTGGCGGACCTCGGAGTGCCGCTGATAGCGGCCGGCGGGATTGCCACGGGCGCCGATGTCCGGGCCGCCCTCTCACGTGGAGCTGTGGCGGTCCAGGCGGGCACGGCATTCCTCCGCGCGGACGAGGCCGGCACCAAGGCAGCCCACCGGCTGGCCCTGTCCACTGGGCGCTTCACCACCACTGCGGTCACGCGGGCCTTCTCGGGGCGGAACGCCCGCGGACTCTACAACGAATTCATGCGCCGCCACGATGGCGAGGCCCCCGACGGCTACCCGGAGATCCACCACCTCACCACTCCCCTGCGCGCAGCAGCAGCCGCTGCAGGGGATGCGGACTGGCTGAACCTGTGGGCCGGAACCGGTTTCGACCGGACCCTTGCAGGCCCTGCGTCGCGCATCCTCGCGGCCCTGCGGCCGTAGCCGAACCGGGCTATTCCTCGCCCGTATCCTGTGCTTCCAGGAACGTGTCCATGGCTTCGCAGGCCCGTTTCCAGCGGGCATGCAGGGCGTGCCGGCTCAACGGTTCGGACATGCCGTTGAGCACTTTCTCGATGGCATCGGATGCGGCGTCCCGGGCCCGGTCCTGCGCCGCCGGGGTGTAGTAGTTCATGCCGGTTATTCGATACGCCCGCAGCAGCGGATGGCAGGAAACCCCTCCGGCACACGACGGCGGCCGGCCCCTTTCCGGGACCGGCCGCCGTCGAACGCGCTGTGTTGCCTAGAGCGTGGCGGTGTCGATCACGAAGCGGTAGCGGACGTCCGAGGCGAGGACGCGCTCGTAGGCCTCGTTGATCTTCTCCGCGGGGATGACCTCGATCTCGGCACCGATGCCGTGCTCGGCGCAGAAGTCCAGCATTTCCTGCGTTTCGCGGATGCCGCCGATCATGGAACCGGCGAACGAACGGCGCCCTCCGATGAGCGCGAACGCGTTGACAGGAAGCGGCTCGGCGGGGGCGCCAACGTTCACCAGGGCACCGTCGAGTTTCAGCAGCTGCAGGTAGGAGCTGATGTCGATCGAGGCACTCACGGTGTTGATGATGAGGTCGAACGTGCCGGCGAGGTCGCTGAAGGTGCTCTCGTCGCTGGTGGCGTAGTAGTGGTCGGCACCCAGCTTCAGGCCGTCTTCCTGCTTCTTGAGCGACTGGGACAGCACGGTGACCTCGGCGCCCATGGCGTGGGCGATCTTGACGGCCATGTGGCCGAGCCCGCCGAGGCCGACGACGGCAACGTTCTTGCCGGGTCCGGCGCCCCAGTGGTGCAGCGGGGAGAAGGTGGTGATGCCGGCGCACAGCAGCGGCGCGGCGACGTCGAGCTCGAGTCCTTCGGGGATGCGGACCACGAAGTCTTCGGTCACCACGACGTGGGTGGAGTAGCCGCCCTGGGTGATGGTCCCGTCGCGGTCAACGGCACCATACGTGCCCACGTTGCCCTTGAGGCAGTACTGTTCCTCGCCCTTCAGGCAGTTCTCGCACTCCTTGCAGGAGTTGACCATGCAGCCAACGCCTACGCGGTCGCCCACGGCGTGCTTCGTCACCTTGGCGCCAACCTGGGTGACGACGCCAGCGATTTCGTGGCCGGGAACCAGCGGGTACTGCTGCGGTCCCCAGTCGCCGCGGACCGTGTGGATGTCCGAGTGGCAGATTCCGGCGAACTTGATGTCGATCAGGACGTCGTGGGGGCCCACCTCGCGGCGTTCGATGGTGGTGGGAATAAGGTCCTCGGTGGAGGACGGGGATGCATAGGCCTTGACGGTAGTCATGGGTCTCCTGAAGTTCTGTTGGGGGTTATTGAAATGCTACAGGGGCTGGGTTCCATCAAACCGGATACGGCGGCCCGTAGCGGTGGCCCTGTTGTAACTGGTTCTGGCAGTCCTACCCTTGACGGCCCTCGTACTCGGCATCGGTGATGTGCTCAGCCCAGGCTGTGGTGGGTGCGTGGTCGTCGTCGTTTTCAAGGATGGCCAGGTGTTCCATGAAGGTGCCCTGGGCTGAAGCATGCCAATGCTCTTCGCCCGGCGGAGTGTAGAGGGTCTGGCCGGGTTGGACGTCGATAATGTTGCCGTCGCGGGTGCCGAAGCGTGCCACGCCGGAGGTCACGTGCAGGTACTGGCCGCGGGCGTGCGAGTGCCAGGCCGTGCGGGCTCCCGGCGGGAAGCGCACCTTGGCTACGACGGCGCGCTGCTCCGGCCCGTGCGGGACGGCGATCATGTCGACCCAGACGTCGCCGGCGAACTGCCCGGGCGGGTTCTTGATCGTTTCGCGGACGGGTTCGATGTTCATGGTGTTTCCTTTCGAACGGGAACGTGCCTCCATCAAACCGGCTGCCCGTGAGCGTAGCGAGGGCCCTGCTGAACCGGGTTATGGCAGACCCTCTTTAGGGCAGTGGCATTCGTCGTAACGTGTCCTGTATGGATAACCGAGCCGAGGTACGGCAGTTCCTCTCCACGCGCCGGGGGCGCATCACTCCGGAACAGGCGGGCATTGAACCGTATGGCGGGCGGCGGCGCGTGCCCGGACTGCGCCGGGAGGAAGTGGCCCGGCTCGCCGGCGTCAGCGTGGACTACTACACGCGACTGGAACGCGGGAACCTCGCGGGTGTGTCGGACAGCGTCCTGGACGCGATCGCGGGGGCGCTGGAGCTGGACCGCGCCGAGCACGACCACCTGTACGACCTTGCCAGGACCGCCAACATGTCCGGCCGGAAGCGGGCCTCCGCCCCGGTTCCGGCAAGCGTGCGTCCCGAGCTGCGGTATCTCCTGGACACCATTACCGGGGCACCGGCCTTCATCGGGAACAACCGGATGGACATCGTGGCCGCCAACACCCTCGGCTACGCCTTGTACTCGGACATGTACCGGGGGCCTGCCCGGCCGGCCAACCATTCACGTTTTATCTTCCTGGATCCCAGGGCGCACAACTTCTACACGGACTGGGAGCGGGCTGCGAGCGCCAACGTGGCCATCCTGCGTCGGGAGGCCGGCCGCAACCCGCATGACAAGGGCATTGCGGAACTCATTGGCGAGCTGTCAATGCGCAGCGACGAGTTCCGCACCCGCTGGGCCGCACATAATGTCCGGCGGCACTATTCCGGGACCAAGTTTTTCCAGCACCCCGTGGTGGGGCTCCTGGAACTGAACTACCAGGTCCTGGGTTTGGAGGAGGACCCCGGGCACTCGCTCACGGTCTACCCGGCCACGCCCGGCAGCCCGTCCGAGGAAGCCCTGAAGCTCCTGGCTTCCTGGGCGGTGACAGAGAACATCGCAGAGCTGGCGCAGGCGAACGCACGGGGCTAGGCGGGCTGTCCCTCCTGGACGGACTCCGCCGGCTCAAGTCCGGACTCGTAGCCAATGAGCCAGTGGAGGCCGTGCTGGTCGATAACCTGGCCGTCTGATGCGCCCCAGGGCTTGGGACCGAGCGGGTCCACCACCCGGCCGCCCACGGCGAGCTTGTCGAACCAGCCGTGGAGGACCTCCGGTTCGGCAGTCCCCAGCAACGAGAGCATCACACCCTGGAGGCGGACGCTGTTCTGCCCTTCCGCCGCGTCCGAACCCGCCACGGCAACCACGCCCTTGAGGACCCCATGGGCTATTGCATCCGGTGGCCCGTCCTTGCGCCCGAACTCCTCATAGCTGTGCAGGAAGAGTTCCCCGCCGAAAACGTCCGCGTAGAAGCTCAACGCTTCGCGGGCTGTGCCGGGAAAGCTGACATAGATCTGGGGTGCCGTCATCCGCCCAGCTTACAGACGGCCTGCGGGGTCGATCGGGCGCCCTGCCCGTTCCTGTCCTGTGAGCCACGACTTCCGCGCCGCCCTTCCAGTCACGTTAAGCCCCGTTGCGGATCATGGCGTCCGGCGGCGTGGTTTGTCCTCCCCATGGCTTCATAAGTAGCGCTGTTTCCTCGCGTTGAGCGTCTGTTGCGGGGTGCTGGCCAGGGGGCGGGAACCCGTGTTTAGGTGTTTCCACGGCCATGGGATGCCGTCGAATCACAGCACGCCTAGGAAAGGAGGACTGATGCCTCAAACATCCAACCGCACGCCGGGCATCATGTCCTCCTGTCCGCCCCGCAGCTGCCGCACCGGCCGAATGTGCCGCGTGCAGGCCTGCCTGCACCGCAGTCCAGCACCTGGCCGCTGACCAGCCGGCACCTCCGGTTCCCGCGTTTTCCTCCCCGGGCTCATTCACAAGGCCTGCTCAGCTGCGCCTTCCTGCCCTCCTCCCCGCACCCCTTTCCAGCAAAGCACCCTTTTCCAGACCAGCACCCTTCTACCGAAAGGCCACGCATGTTCCTCACTGCATCTCCCCCGACCGCCTCCGCCACAGGCGGGCACACCTTCACCCGGCGCCGCGCCCTGGGCAGCCTCCTCGCACTGCCCGCACTGGGGCTGCTGACCGCGTGCGGCGGAACCGCCACAGCCGTCGGCCAGCGGGCGGGGCAGTCACTGGCACCGCTGGCCACGTCCGTGCCTGCCGGGACCACCATCACGGTGGGCGATCCCAGCATCCGCGTGGCGCTGGAACTTTCCGGCCTCATCAAGAACCTCGACGGCATAAATCTGGAGTTCGCCAACATCTCCGGCGGCCCGCAGACCACCGAAGCGTTCCGCGCCAAAGCCCTCGATGTTGGCTCGGTGGCGGACATCCCGCCCATCCACGCAACCTGGACCGGCCTGGACGTCCGCATCATCGCCAGCGCCTACCGCCAGGATGCCGTAAACCACCCGCTCTACGAACTGGGCATCGCACCGGGAGCCGGCATCAGCACGCTGGAGGAGCTTCGCGGCAGGAAAGTCGCCTACAGCCCGGGCCAGGCCCAGGGCGCACTGGTGCTGCGCATCCTCCAGAAGGCCGGGCTGGCGCAGGACGACGTCAAGCTGGTGGAACTGCCCAGCACCGGCGACGCCTACGCGTCGGCGCTCTCCAGCAGGCAGGTGGACGCCGCACCGCTGGGCGGAGTCCAAATCAAGCGCTACCTTGCCAAGTACAAGGCCGACGGCGGCATCACCCTCCGGCACGGACTGCGGGATGATCCCGGCCATCTCTACTCCCCGGCGACAGTCCTTGCCGACCCGGCCAAAGCGGCGGCCCTGGCTGCCTACGTCGAGGCGTGGGGCAAGGCCCAACGCTGGATCGAGGACCACCCCGAGGAGTGGCTGGAGGGCTACTACGTCACGGACCAGGGCCTTTCCCGCGCGGACGGCCAGTACCTGATCGACGCAGCCGGAAAGCGGGATGTCCCCACGTCCTGGGCGGACGGGATTGCCCGGCACCAGGAAACCATCGACCTGCTGGCCCGGGAACAGAAGAAGCCGCAGCTGAAAGCGGCCGACCTCTATGACAGCCGCTACGAAGCCATCGCAGGCACGGCCTTCGCTGCAGCGGGCAAGGGCGGTGCAGCGTGAGCGCCGCCCCCGTACTGGAACGGCCCGCCGTCGAACCCCACCTGGACTCCGACCCCGACAAGCGTGCGGACGTCCGGCCCACCGGAAAGCGGCTCGGCCCGGGACGGCGCCGCAGGTTCGCCTGGCTGCTGGGCCCCGTCGCCCTGCTGGCACTCTGGACCCTCACGTCCGCCACCGGCATCCTCGACCCCCGGATCCTGTCCGAACCCTGGACCGTGGTAGCCACCGCCGGTGAGCTGATTGCCGACGGCCGGCTGCAGGAAAACCTGGCCATTTCCGCCCAACGCGCCGGCCTGGGACTGTTCTTCGGCATCCTTGTTGGCGCAGTGCTGGCCCTGCTGGCAGGGCTGAGCCGCGTGGGTGAAGCGCTGATCGACGGGCCGGTGCAGATCAAGCGCGCCATTCCCGGCCTGGCGCTGATTCCGCTGCTCATCCTCTGGTTCGGCATCGACGAAACCGTGAAGGTACTCACCATCACCCTGGGCGTCTTCGTGCCGATCTACCTCCAGACGCACGCCGGACTGCGCGGGATCGACCTGCGCTATGTGGAGCTTGCCCAGACGGTGGGCCTGGGCCGCGCCGCCTTCATCCGCAAGGTGGTCCTCCCCGGCGCCCTGCCCGGATTCTTCCTGGGCCTGCGCTTCGCCGTCACCGGAGCCTGGGTGTCCCTGGTGGTGGTGGAACAGATCAACGCCACCAGCGGCATCGGCTACATGATGGAGCTCGCCCGCACCTATGGCCAAACCAACATCATCGTCCTTGGACTGGCCGTCTACGGCATTCTGGGGCTCCTCTCAGACGGAATTGTCCGCTTCATCGAACGAAAGGCCCTTTCATGGCAGCGCACCCTGGCGGGATGACCGCCGTCGCACCCTCCGCCGTCGCCCCTCGTGCCGGCACGGCGGCCTCCGGCACGGTCTCCGTGCGGAACCTGATCCGCAGCTTCGGGCCGAAAAGCGTCCTGAACGGCGTGGACCTGGACATCGCCCCCGGCGAGTTCGTGGCCCTGTTGGGCCCCAGCGGCTGCGGCAAGAGCACACTGTTGCGCGCCCTCGCCGGGCTGGACCACGACGTCCGCGGCAGCGGGGTGATCACCGTCCCCGAGCGCGTGTCCGTGGTGTTCCAGGATTCGCGGCTGCTTCCCTGGGACACCGTCCTGGGCAACGTCACCTTGGGGCTGCGGGAGCACGACGCCGGGTCGCGGGCACGCAAGGCCCTCGCCGAAGTAGGACTTGCCGGCCGCGAAAGTTCCTGGCCCCACGAGCTCTCCGGCGGTGAGCGGCAGCGCGTGGCGCTGGCGCGTTCCCTGGTCCGGGAGCCGCAGCTGCTGCTGGCCGACGAACCGTTCGGTGCGCTCGATGCCCTGACCCGGATCAGGATGCACGGGCTTCTGCAGGACCTGGTGGCCGCGCACCGCCCGGCCGTCCTGCTGGTGACCCACGACGTGGACGAAGCCATTGCCCTCGCGGACCGGATCGTGGTCCTGGACAGCGGCCGCGTTGCCCGAATCCGCACGGTGTCACCTGACATCGATTCCGCCGCGGACGCTGCCGGCCACGAAGCCCTCCGCCGCGATCTCCTCGCCGACCTCGGCGTCGTCGGCACCACCCACTGAACTCCAGATCCGAAGGACCATCCCATGACTTCCGAAAACTCCTCACCACAGCGCCAGCTCCACCTCAACGCCTTCCTGATGAGCACCGGCCACCACGAAGCTTCCTGGCGGCTGCCCGAAAGCGACCCGCACTCCAGCACCAACGTGGAGCATTACAAGCAGCTCGCCCAAACTGCCGAGCGCGGCAGGCTGGACTCCATCTTCTTCGCCGACTCCCCCGTCCTGTTCGGCGAGGTGGGACGCCGCCCTTCCGGCAAGCTCGAACCCACGGTGCTCCTCACCGCCATCGCCGGGGCCACGGAGCACATCGGGCTGATCGCCACCGCCTCCACCACCTACAACGAGCCTTTCAACCTTGCCCGCCGGTTCGCATCGGTGGACTGGGTCAGCGGCGGACGCGCGGGATGGAATGTGGTCACCACAGCCGGGCCCGACGCCGCCCGGAACTTCGGCGTGGACGACCAGCCCGCCCACGCCGTGCGGTATGAGCGTGCCGCCGAGTTCATCGAGGTGGCCCACAAGCTGTGGGACAGCTGGGAGGACGGCGCCGTGCTCGCGGACAAGGCGGAGGGCGTGTGGGGTGATGCCGAAAAGATCCGGGTCATTAATCACGAGGGCAAGCACTTTAGGGTCCGTGGCCCCCTGAACGTGCCCCGCTCCCCGCAGGGGCACCCGCTGATCGTCCAGGCGGGCTCGTCCGAAGACGGCAAGGGCCTCGCCGCCCGGTACGCGGACGCCGTCTTTACCGCACACCAGACACTTGCTGACGCACAGGCCTTCTACGGCGACCTCAAGAACCGCACCGCGGCTGCAGGACGTGATCCGGAGACCATTAAGATCCTGCCGGGCATCGTTCCGGTCATCGGCGCAACCGAGGAAGAAGCGCTGGAGCTGGAACGCGAACTGGACCGCCTCATCAAGCCCGAATACGCCCGGATCCAGCTGGCCAAGACCCTTCGCGTTGCGCCGGAGGACCTGCCGCTTGACCGCCAGCTGCCGGAGAACCTGCCCAGCGAGGACGAGATCGAGGGCGCCAAAAGCCGCTACACACTGATCGTCCAGCTCGCCCGGCGGGAGCAGCTCACCGTGCGGCAGCTGATCGGCCGCCTGGGCGGCGGCCGCGGACACCGGACTTTCACGGGCACACCGGTGCAGGTGGCGGACGCCATCCAGGAATGGTTCGACGGCGGCGCGGCGGACGGCTTCAACATCATGCCGCCGGTGCTGCCCTCGGGGCTTGAAACATTCGTGGACCAGGTGGTGCCGATCCTGCAGGAGCGGGGACTGTTCCGCACCGGCTACACCGGCCGGACGCTGCGGGAGCACTACGGCCTTGCGCGGCCGGAGAACCGGTACGCCGGTGCTGCCGCTCCGGAGCTGGCCTCGATTGGTCCGGCATTCTGAGTGGACAGGCCGGGCACCGGGCGGGAAGGTGGGCGGTCAGCTGCCCTCCCGCCGCCAGCGGTAGGGGGTGGTGGTGGAGACCTTGACCAGCCCGGAGCGCTCCAGGATGGGCCGTGAGAACTCGGTCGAATCGCTGTGGATGAGCGTTTTGCCCAGGCCGAGGGCCGACTGTGCCCGGCGGGCGGTCAAAGCCCGGTAGATCCCGCGGCCGCGCCATTCCGGACGCGTGGCACCGCCCCAGATCCCGGCGAAGGCCGTGCCTTCCACCGGCTCGAGACGGCCGGCACTGACAATCCCGCCGTCCGCCTCGGCCACCCACAGCTGCATCCCGTCACGCAGCGAGAGCCGGTGCAGCAGGGCATCGGCCATCCCGTCGGACACCGGATCGCCGAAGACTTCATCCTGCATGGCGCACATCGCCCGGACCTCCGGTTCGTCCACCACCTGCCGCACCACCACGCCGTCAGGGAGCGGCACGGGGACGCTGAGCGCCTGCGCGCCGCCGATCATGATGGATTCCGGCTGATCAGGGACAAAGCCGTGCCCCAGCAGCACCTCATGCAGTCCGGGGGCGTGGTCATGGCTGCGCGTCTTCCATTCCACCCGGGTGATCCCGGGATCGGCCCGGAAGCAGTCCACCGCCCCCCGGACCAGCCGGCGGAAGGCCTCAGTGCCGGCATCCCCAAGATCCCGGTATGTCACAAAGCCGCGGCCGTCCCGGAACGCCGCCAGGTGCAACGGCCCGTGCCTCTTCACCGAGACGGCGCCGGGTGTCTCGGCATCCGTGCGCAGCTGTTCATCGTAGGCAGCCAGGAACCGTGCGGATTCACTCATTCCGCGAGCTTACTGGTGGACGCCGGGATTGATTGCCTGGCAGCCGCTGGACCATCCGGGGTTTCCGCGGCAGGCGGCTGCGGCTTGTAGACCCAGGCCACCAGCACCACTGAAATGATCATCAGCAGGAACCACGCCACCAGTTTCTCCAACCCAACGGGCTGCCAGCCGTCCACCTGGCTGGGGTACAGCCAGGCGCCGGACCAGGTGGCGATGTTCTCGGCCACCCAGATGAACAGCGCCACCAGCAGGAAGGCGAGCAGCAGCGGCATCCTGTGATGCTTCCTGAACACCCTGAAGTGCATCACGCACCGGCCAAAGACAACCACGACGGCGGCGAGCAGCACCCAGCGGGCGTCCCAGATGTAGTGGTGGCTGAAAAAGTTGCCGTAGACGGCCGCGGCCACGGCCGCCGTGATCCAGCGCCGCGGATAGCGGGCGAACCTCAGGTCGAACAGCCGGTAGACGCGGACCATGTAGGAGCCGACGGCCGCGTACATGAAGCCGCTGAAGAGGGGGACCGCCCCGATCCGCAGGAAGCCCTCGGCCTCGTAGGACCAGGAGCCGGCGTCGGTCTTGAAAAGCTCCATCACCGTCCCCACCAGGTGGAACAGGATAATGACCCGCAGCTCCTTCAGGGTTTCCAGCCTGAAGGCGACCATGAGGACCTGGATCAGCACCGCGGCGAGGGTCAGGAAGTCGTTCCGGGCCAGTCCGGCCCCGTCCGGGTACCAGAGCCGCGCGGCCATCAGCACTGCAAGCAGGGTGGCGCCGAAGATGCATGCCCAGCCCTGCTTCAGGCCGAAGACCACGAATTCGGTGAGCTTTGGCCGGACGCGGCTGGCAGGGGCGCTGGCCAGGAACCGCCGGGCCCGCTCGTCAAGCCGCGCCTCCAGCGGAGTGGAACTAAGCACTGACGCGCCCTGCCCGGCGGGAGAAGGTGTCCAGCTCGGAGAGGCAGTAGTTCTTGAACCAGTGCCGGAGGCGCTGCGGCAGCTTTGGGTAGGCCACGGCGAGGGCTTTCATGGTGCGGTGGAACCGGCGTTCGTGGCGCCCGCTCCACGGCAGGCCGAAGTCATTCCGCAACTGGTCCGGGAGGAGGCCGGCCGTCAGGAACCGGGCGAACGGCATGATCGCGCGGTACCAGAGCGCTGCATGCCGTGGATACAGGAGCCCGCGGCCCACGCGGATGGCGGCGTCGCTCGCCCGGAGGCCGGCCATGCGGGCGTCATAGTACCGGCCGAACGCCTCACGGTCCTTCGGCCACATGTCCGGCGGCAGCTGCAGGGCTGTCCCCAGCTTCGCGTAGTCCCTGTACATGGCGTCGGCGGACTCGTCGTCGAGCGGGCCGTAGATTTTCTCGATGATGACCAGGGCGGTGTCGTAAAGCGTTGCTGTGACCCACAGCTGCAGCTCAGGGTCGTACGCGTTGTAGCCGGGCGTTTCGTGATCGGCATCCCGGCGGACAGGGACGTGGGCGCGGTTCACCCTGCGCCGGACCTCTTTGACCTGCTCGTCAGTCCCGTAGGTGACGGCATACACGTAGGTCAGTGTGCCCTTGAGCCTGTTGATGGGACGGTCCGTGAAGGTGCTGTGCTCTGCGACGCCGCGGCCCACGCCGGGGTCTGCAAGCTGCAGCAGGAGGGCCCGTCCCGCTCCCGCGAGCAGGATGACCTCCGCATTCAAGTCCGCAAGTTCCCGCGCCATTCCCTCAGGGTACCGGAGGGACAACGGGATGGAGCGGGCCTGGGAACGCGCGCAATGGACAAGTTTACTTTACAGTCAAGCTCGCTTTACACTGGAGACATCGATTACCGACAAGAACTGGGGGTCTGACATGACGGAGAACAAGAACAGTGCGGCAGGGAATCCGCTACGCACCGCCTGGGGACGGGCCCGGCTTGGCACCCGCACCGTACCGGCCATGATGCCCGCCATCCCCCTGGGGATCCTTCTCGCCGCGCTGATCGCGGCAGCTGCCGCCCTGGCAGGCTTTGCTCCGCAGCAGCCTTTGCTGGGTGCCGCCATCGTGGCAGCCCTCATGGCCCTGCCCATGTGTGCACTCGCCTGGGCGTTCCTTGTTGACCGGGATTCCCTGGAGGGCGCGGCCTCCCGCCCGGAGGAATCCGTGGAATCGCGCTGGTATGACAATGCCGCCGCAGGAGCATTCCACGACCTGCTGATCTTTTCCGGCCTCGGAACAGCGGTGCTCTTCCTGACGCCCCTTGAAATTGAGGGGTCCGTGGGCCTGCTGGCCGTAAGTGTCGTGGGAATGCTGTCCGCGGGAATCCGTTACATCGTCAACCGGAGACGGGGGTAGCCGATGGAGAACACTCTTCCGGAACTGCGCAGGGAGCATGGCTGGTCGCAGCAGAAGCTGGCCGATGCGCTGGGAGTCTCGAGGCAAACCGTCATTTCCATCGAGAAGGGCCGGTTTGACCCGTCACTCCCCCTGGCCTTCCGCCTGGCATCACTCTTCGGGTGCACCATCGAGGACATCTTCACGCCCGGCAGCTAGCACGAGCAATGCCCGCCGAAAATCGAGTACCCACCACTCGTGCCCTCCATCCCCGCTCACCGTAGCGTCCTGTGAAAGCCCGCGGACATCACCACGGGAATTCCGGCTGCGAGGGGGGTCATGGGCTGCATCGAGGCACCGACATGACCCAGCCGGACGGTAACGTCCCTCCCCTCCTGGACCCCGCAGTGCTTGAGCGGCTGCGCGACGAACTCGAGGATGACGAGGGCGTGTGGAAGGTCTTTGTGGAGGCCTTCATCGCGCAGATGCCCCAGAGGCTGCAAAAGGTACGGCTTGCCCTGACCACCGGCGACCTGCCGGGTGCCATGGATGCTGTCCTGAGCCTCAAGACGTCCAGCCAGATGGTGGGGGCGGAGAGGCTCGCCGCCCTCGCCCTGGAACTTGAAGGATCGCTGCGGGAGGAAGCCAGGGCCGCCGACCCGGCCGTTGTGTTGCCCCGGCTTGCGGCGGAGCACCTGCGGAGGCTCAAGCAGTGCGCCCAGCGCACCATCTATGTCCTGCAGGACCACCTGCGGAAAGGTCACTGAACCGACGGCACGGCACGATGTCCCGCGGACTGACGCGGCGCCCCGGAACAGGAACGGACGACGGCGGAACCTCCCGCCGTCGTCCGTTCCGGTTGGGGCTGGCCCGCCCGTGCCGGCAGCCCCACCCAGAGCGTCAGACCTGCAGGGTGGCGTAGTGGTGGCTGGTCTGGACGATGGCTGCAACCGTCTCAAGTTCGCTGTCGTCGCGGGGACCATAAACCAGGACCATGCCACTGGCCAGCCGGACGCCGGCCAGCGGATGGGGAACCGCCCAGCCCTTCGCCACCGCCTCCGCGGCCAATACCGGGGGCAAGGCAACGTGGAGTGAGCCGTCGTGGGCCGGATGCTGGTGGGCGAACTCGCCCACGGACGGCACCAGGAAACCGTCCGGAGTTGCAGCAGGAGCGGGGCCCAGCATGAGTCCCGTGGCTCCAGGCACCGAAATGGCAGACTGCCGGGTGGAAACACCGGCCAGCGTGCTGATGCGGGACAACAGTTTCTCCTGCAACTCCCGCCGCGCGTTGTCGCTTCGCTGTTCCTGCGGAATGGTCCATGAAACCTGCGGACGATGTCCAGCACGAAGCGGCAGGCCATCCTCCCGCAGCCCGGTCCACCCGGCCTTTACGTCACTGTCGCCGTTGGCGCGCGGCCGTGCCACGAATGCAAGCCGTTCACGGATCCAGCCGCCGAGTTCGGCCAGCGTCTCCCCGGTGATGCCGTGCCCACCCGGATCGCGGCGGGCATAGGCCGGGGCGGCGGACTCTGTGAGGAGATAGTTCCACGTCCGCAGCAGCAGCTCTGCCGGGATGACCCGGTCCTGCTCGCCCTGCGCAACGAAGACGGGTACCCCGGCCAAGCGGGCCGCCGAGAGGGGCACCCCTGCGTCGAAGGGCAGGGTGCCGTACAGGATCGCCCCGCCGGCAAAGCGATGGGGGTCGGAAAGCAGGAGGCCGCCGGCGAACGCCGCTCCCCCGCTGAATCCCACCAGCACCACGGGCCGGCCGGCCGGAGCAACGGCGTCAAGCCAGCTCCGGAACCAGGCCATGGTTTCGGTCAGGGATTCCTCGACGGGCCTGCCGATGCCACGGTTCCGGAACCAGGCGTAGCCGCCACCTTCAGCGATCGGCGCCCGCACGGCCGCGTAGACCGGGCCGGCGGGCAGGTGCTCTGCAAGACCGATGATCCCGCGTTCGCTTGAACCCCTGCCGTGCAGCAACACCACCAGCGGCTGCGCCGGGTCCGACGATCCGGCGGTTGCCACTACATACGGGGTGTTCATTAGTTGGTGACCTTGAGCCCGGTGTCCCAGTTGAAGTCTGCGAATTCAGGGTTGGCCTGCAGGGTCATCAGGACGAACTGGAAGCCCTCGAGCTCGCGGGCACGCTTGAGTGGTCCCACTACCAGGGGGCGCATTCCGGCGGCGCTGGCAAAGCCGCTGACTGCACGGGCGGCTGCGTCGTCGTCGCCTGCGATGAAGACGTCGAGGGGCTGGCCGTCCGACTCCCCGGCCACCAGGGTGCCGGCGAAGGTGGTGTTGAAGGCCTTGACCACGCTTGCGCCGGCGGGTGCCAGCGCCGCGATTTCCTCTGCGGCGGATGTGCCCGGCTCCACCACCAGGGAATCGAAGGTTTCGAAGTTCACCGGGTTGGTGATATCCACGATGGTCTTGCCTTCGAGCGCGGCACCGTAGGTGCTGACGACGGATTTGGCGGCGTCAAAAGGCACGGCGAGGACAACGATGCTGCCCTGGGGATCCTGCGCCGTGGTGCCGGAGGCGACGCCGGCACCCAGTTCGGCCGCAAGGGCCTGGGCCTTGCCTGCGTCCTGGCCGAGGATTTCGACGGTCTTGCGTGCCGCCAGGGCCCGGGTTGCGATGCCGCGGGCCATGTTGCCGTTGCCGATGATGGTGATGTCAGTCATGGGGTTCTTCTTTCCAAAGATGCGGGCCAGGAGGTTTGTCATGGGGTTCTGTTCTGCCGTTTGTGGATTACTACTTGAAGCTACAACTAAACGTACGTGCTTTTCGTTGAAGTGTCAAGTATTTTTTGGGCCGAAAGACACCAGCGAATGTCGTGCCGACAGTGCATACTGGCGCCATGACTGATGCAGCGCGAAAACCGGACCGGATCCTCCTCGTGCTGCTGGGGGTTATCGGACTGCTGGTGGTGGTGGCCCTGGCCGTGGTGTTTTCCCGGGGAGATCCTGAACCCCTCGATGAGGCCAGCCCGGCCGGAGTCGTCCAGCGGTACAGCACGGCCGTGATCGACGGCGACCTCGCAACTGCCGAAACGTACCTCACGGATTCCGCCCGCACCATCTGCCGCGGCTCGTACTTCGGTGAGCCCCGGCCAGCCCGGGTGGTCCTGGTGTCCACGTCGGAGCGGGACCAGTCAGCCACCGTGCGCGTCTCAATCGTCAACTCGTCCCAGGACGGGCCCTTCGGCCCCTCCGAGTACGAGTCGGAAGACATCTTCTCGCTGGTGAAGGCGGATGGAGACTGGAAGATCAGCCAGGCGCCGTACCAGCTGATGGCATGCACCGGAACACAGGTCAAACCATGAGCGCCCCGGCAGGCACGACGGTTCTGCCGGCGGGGCTCGCCCAGGTGACGCTGCGCCGGCTCATCCAGTACGCCCTGCTGTTCGCCCTGGTGGTAATTGCCGCCAGTGGCCTCAGCGGACTGCTCGACCGGCTGTTCACGTCAGGGGCTGTGCTGGCATCCACGGATGTGGCCGGACTCGCCCGGTCCTTGGCCTTTACCCTGATCGGCGGTCCGCTCGCCCTGCTCCTGTGGTGGTTTGTGTGGCGCAGGCTCGACGACGAGGCAGAGCGCAGGTCCGCCGGGTGGGGCCTCTACCTCACCGCCATGTATGGGGTTTCCCTGATCATCTTCACCACCTCGCTGTTGGGGATGGCGGCGTCCCTGATAGGGCGGCGGGACGGTGACTGGGCGCCGGCGCTTGCCAACGCCATCGCCTGGGCGGCCATCTGGGGGTGGCACCGCTGGATGTGGAAGCACTCCCGGAAGCCCACGGTCCACCTGGACGACGTGAGGGCCGTCGTAGGCTCAGTGTTTGGCCTGCTGCTCGGCGCCGGAGCCGGCATCGCAGCGCTCAGCGGCCTGCTCGACGTCGCTGTCCGCGGCTTCCCCCTGACGGTGACCGTTGAGCCCTGGTGGTACTCCGTGCTCCGCTCGCTCGTGTGGGCGGCGGGCGGAACCGTGGTCTGGTGGTGGCACTGGTTCAGGGAAGGCGGGCGCCGCTTCCAGACCAACCTGGTTGACAGCATCATGATCATCGTCGGGGTTTTCGCGGCCGGCATCACTGCCCTCGGCGGGGCGGGCGTGGTCCTGTTTGTGTTCCTGCGGCTGGCGTTCGACCGGGATGACCCCCTGAACGAACTGCTGGAGCCGCTGGCTCCGGCCGTGGCCGCAACACTCGTGGGGGCGCTGGTGTGGCGCTACCACCGCACCGCGTCCATCCGCCGGTCCCCCGCCACCACGCGTGCCAGCCTCCTGGTGACGTCCGCGGTTGCCCTGGCTGCTTCAGCGTCCGGGGTGGGCGTTGTGGTGAACGCACTGCTGGCAGCCGCCGTTTCCCCGCTGGCGGGTGGGGCTACGCGCACCTTGCTCCTTGGCGGTATCAGTTCCCTCCTGGTGGGCGGGCCGGTCTGGTGGCTGGCGTGGAAGCCCAGGAGCCAGCCTCAGTCTGCCGATGCCATCCCGCCCGGACGCCGCGTGTACCTCATCGCATTCTTTGGCGTCAGCGCCGTGGTGGCACTCATTACGCTCCTGGTGATCGGCTACCGGGTCTTCGAGTTCCTGCTCGGGGACGTCACAGGCGGCAGCCTCCTGGACCGCATCCGTGCACCGTTCGGGCTCCTGGTGGCTGCCGCCCTTGTGGCCGGGTACCACTTCGCCCTGTGGCGGCACGACCGCGCCCTCCTCCCGGCCGCCCAGCCGGCCAGGAAACGGACCATCGAGCAGCTCACCCTGGTCGTGGGGCAGCACCCGGACCCGGACGCCTTGGCACGGGGCATTGCTGACGCCACGGGCGCTGCCAGGGTCACCGTCTGGGTACGGGCGGACGACGGCGGCCCGGTCCTTCCGGCGGCCGGTGCAGATTCGGTGGGGGCAGCTTCCAGCGCAGTTTCGCCAGCATCGGACACCAGCGCCGGCGGAGCTGCCTCTCAAGCCGCTGACGCTGCTCCGGCCGCCGGTGACGCCGTCGCCGTCCAGGTGGCCAAAGCCGTGGAGAACGTTACGGCCCCGCACGTTCTGGTGATCCTGGGCCCGGGGTCGCGGCTGGAAGTCATCCCGCTGGGCTCGCTGCGCTGAGCGGACTACAAAGTGGGGACATCCACAAAATGACGTAGGGTCTTCAGCCCGGACTTCTCTAGACTGGCCAATGGACGTTGAACCACGGACAGAGAGCAAGGGAGCACAGCATGAGCGGAGTAGTTGTTGTAGGTGTGGACGGCAGCCCGTCGGCACGGAAGGCTGCGGAAGTGGCGCTGGGCCTTGCAAAATCGCTGGGAGGTTCCCTCCACATCGTCACCGCATTCGACGTCGACCGGTCCGAGACCTTCGGCGTGGGCTCTGATGAAGTGAAGGTCTGGAACTCCGAGGCCGCCGAAACGGTGGCAAAGTCCCTTGGCGAAACACGGCCGGGAGTGGAGATCAGCTACTTCGCAGCCCGCGGCAAGCCCGCTGACGCACTCATCAAGGAAGCCATGCGCCTGGACGCCCGGCTGATCGTCGTCGGGAACCGGCGCATGCGCGGCATCGGCCGCCTCCTCGGCAGCGTGGCAAACAGCGTGGCGCACAACGCGCCGTGCGACGTCTACATCGCCAACACCTACGACGACTAAACCCACCCAACGGGGCAAAGGACAGCGGACGACGGCGGGAGCTCCCGCCGTCGTCCGCTTGCTTTATGCGCCTCTTGCTCAAGATTTGCCAAGTTTATCCCGTCGATAGATAAACCCTCTTCCGCTGCCGTCCCGGCCTGCCTACGGTTAGCTTCACAAGCACGCCAAGGGGGATACATGGAACGCTCGGACGACGCTACGCAGACTGCCCGCGAGGATGGCCAGCAGCCTGCAATTTCGGACCCGCTGGAGGGCCGTCAGCGGACAGTCGCCGAGTGGACGGGCGACCTCCTGGTCGGCATCCGGCAGCCCGTGCAGTTCAGGCTGGCGGACTGGCCGTAGCCCTGATCCCTAGGTCGAGGCGTCCTTCTCGATCTCCTCGGCAAGGTCATCGACGGCCTCCGGACGCAAGCTTATGCCGGCCTCGTCGAAGCGTTCCTCAAGCACGTGGCTGACGTCGTCCTCGACGTGGCCCAGGCGGATCTCGTCCCGGATTTCGTCCGCGATACTCTCCGCCGTCGCCACGCCGTCAACCTCCTCCACGGCATCGTCGCCAGAAGGGGCGCCTGCGGGGTCAGCTCCAGTGTCAGTCATACCCCATCGTGGCCAATTGCGGGTGGGCGGTCAACAGCCGGCCCTATCCTTTGATCTCCACTTTGACGAAGTCCTCCCGGTGGAACATGCGGCGCTCGGACCACCCGTCCAGGACCACCCAGATAATGGAGCCGTCCGGTGTGGACCCGTCCACCACGCCGCAGCCGATATGTTGCCCGTCCTGAGAGAGGCGTACCGGCTGGCCTGCGGGCAGGGCGTTCCAGGACACCCGCCGCCAGCTGTGAGCTTCGCTCGGTTTCATGGCGCCTACCGCAGGACGACGGTCCGGTTGCCCAGCAGCAGGATCCGGCCCTCGCAGTGCCAGCGGACGGCATTCCGGAGCGCCACGCACTCCGCGTCCCGGCCCACCGCCACCAGGTCGTCCGCGGTGTACGTGTGGTCCACCTCGATGACCTGCTGCGAGATGAACGGGCCCTCATAAGGCCCCGCGTTGGTGAGCTGCCGCCCAAGATGCGGCTCCTGGCGGGTTGTCACAGGGTTAGTTGTCACGTGCTGCTCCTCGGATCAAAGCTGTCTGGAGTGCGGAAGGGGAAGACGCGGCCGCATCGTTGGGGACCGCATCGAGGCTGTTGAAGCTGTAGAGGTGGATGCCGGCGACGGTGCCGGGCGTGGTTTTGAGCCCGGCCACCAGGGTGTCCGGGGAGTACCGGTCGCCGCTGAGGAGTTTGCGGGCCAGCGGGCCCTTGCGGCTGAGGAACTTCAGGGAACTTCCGACGCCGATCTGCGTGGCGAGTGCCACCAGCTTGGTCCGCGGGACGGACCCCGCCACGCCCGCCCACAGGGGCAGGTGGACGCCTTCGCGGCGCAGGAGCGCGGCGTAATCGTGGATCTTGCCGGCGGAAAAGCACATCTGCGTGACTACATGCGAGGCAAGAGGCTGCTTGGCCAGCAGCCCGTCCAGCAGGTCCAGGGGGCTGACCAGCGGGTGGCCCTCCGGGTATCCGGCCACGCCCACGCGCATCATTCCGCCGGTGTACTGGGCGATGTCCTCGAGGACCGGAAGCGCCGAGTCGTAGGTGCCGGCGGGCTGCTTCCGGTCTCCCCCAATAACGAAGACTTCGCGGATTCCCGCAGCATCGCAGCCACGGATGATCTCGGTGAGCTCGGCACGGCTGCGGATGCTCCGGGCGGCGAGGTGCGGGATCACCTGGTAGCCGGCGTCGCTCAGCTCCACGGCGGTGCGCATGGTGCGCTCGATGCCGTGGTGCGGCAGGCAGGTGACGCTCAGCGGCGTGGCCGCGGACACCTTGGCTCGGACCTGCTCAACGATTCCCTCGGAGGGAATGATTTCGATTCTGACGGGGAACATCATTGGTCCTGTCTTTGCTTCAGTTTTCAGGGGCTTCAGCGGTGGCTATCCCGTCATGCAGTGGCCGCCAGCAGGGAGCTGGCTTCCTGGCGGGTGCTGCCGGAGGACTCGATGTGGGCGAGTTCGGCGGGGATCTCCCAGCCCTTCTTCCGCATCGCGGTGGCCCAGAGCCGCCCGGCGCGGTAGGAGGAGCGGACCAGCGGCCCGGACATCACGCCGAGGAACCCGATCTCGGTGGCCTCGTCCTGGAGGTCCACGAATTCCTGCGGCTTGACCCACCGGTCCACCGGCAGGTGCCGCTCACTCGGGCGCAGGTACTGGGTGATGGTGATCAGGTCGCACCCGGCCTCGTGCAGGTCCCGCAGGGCCTCGGAGATCTCCTCGCGGGTCTCGCCCATGCCCAGGATCAGGTTGGACTTGGTGACCATGCCCAGGTTCCGGCCCTGCGTGATCACGTCCAGGGACCGCTCGTACCGGAAGGCCGGACGGATCCGCTTGAAGATCCGCGGCACCGTCTCGACGTTGTGCGCGAACACCTCGGGCTTGGAATCGCAGATCGCTTTGATGTGCTCGGGTTTGCCGGAGAAGTCCGGGATCAGCAGCTCGACGCCGGTGCCGGGGTTCAGTTCGTGGATCTTCCGGACCGTCTCGGCGTACAGCCACACGCCCTCGTCTTCGAGGTCGTCCCGGGCCACGCCGGTGACGGTGGCGTAGCGCAGCTGCATCGCCTGCACGGAGCGAGCCACCTTGGTGGGTTCGAACATGTCCACCGGGGAGGGCTTGCCGGTATCGATCTGGCAGAAATCACAGCGCCGGGTGCACTCCGAGCCGCCGATCAGGAACGTGGCTTCCTTGTCCTCCCAGCACTCGAAAATGTTGGGACAACCGGCCTCCTCACACACCGTGTGCAGGCCTTCCTTCTTGACCAGGTTCTTCAAGCCCACGAACTCCGGGCCCATCTGGACCTTGGCCTTGATCCACTCCGGCTTCCGCTCCACCGGAACAGCAGCATTACGCTGTTCAACGCGCAACAGCTTCCGGCCTTCAGGTGCCAATGTCATGTGGTTTTCTTCTTTCAGCATTCGACGACGTTGACGGCGAGGCCGCCCATGGCCGTTTCCTTGTATTTGGAGCTCATGTCCTTGCCGGTTTCACGCATGGTCACAATGACCTCATCGAGGGAGACCCGGTGCGACCCGTCGCCCCAGAGCGCCATCTTCGCCGCGTTAATCGCCTTCGCCGCGGCGATGGCGTTCCGCTCGATGCACGGCACCTGGACCAGCCCGCCGATCGGATCACACGTCAAACCCAGGTTGTGCTCCATCGCGATCTCCGCCGCGTTCTCCACCTGCGCCGGAGTCCCGCCCATCACCTCCGCCAGGCCCGCGGCAGCCATCGACGACGCTGAGCCCACCTCGCCCTGGCAGCCCACCTCCGCCCCGGAAATGGACGCCTGCTCCTTGTACAGCACCCCGACGGCCCCGGCGGCGAGCAGGAACTTCACCACCACGTCGTCCCGGTCCTGCTGGGTGGCGTTCTCCATCCCAGGGGCGAAATGCAGCGCGTAGTACAGCACCGCGGGGATGATCCCGGCCGCACCGTTCGTCGGCGCCGTGACCACCCGGCCGCCGGAGGCGTTCTCCTCATTCACCGCCAGGGCGATCAAATTAACCCACTCCTGCCAATACTTCGGGTCATGGAACTCCCCCGAGCCGGCACCGGCATCGCTTCCGGCGCCGCCGGGGCGTGCGCTTTCCTTCCGCAACCGGTCGTACCAGTCAGGGGCACGGCGGCGGACCTTCAAACCCCCGGGCAGCACACCCTCACGCTTCAAGGACGTGGCCACGCAGCCCTCCATGACGGAGTAAATATGCAGCAGGCCCGCCCGGATCTCCTCAGGGGTGCGGCTGTCCTCCTCGTTGACCCGCATCACGTCGCTGATCCCCAGACCGGTCGCCCGGCAGTGCTCCAGCAGCTCCGCGGCGGTCCGGAACGGCAGCGGCAGCTCCTTCTTGGACTCCTCCAGCTCCTGCAGCGCCGCGTCCTCCTCACCCTCACGGACAATGAACCCGCCACCCACCGAGAAGAACGTCGCGGTGTGCAGGACCTGGCCGCCGGCGTCGGACACCGTGAACGTCATCCCGTTGGTGTGCCGCGGCAGGACCGTCAACGGCCTCAGCACCATGTCCTTCACCCCGTAGGGCAATGCCACCGCACCGGCCAGCTGGAGGGTCCCGGTCTCAGCGATCGCGGCCAGCCGCTCCTCCACCTCCTCCGGCAGGATCAGCTCCGGATGGAAGCCCTCCAGGCCCAGCAGGACCGCCGTCATCGTCCCATGCCCATGACCGGTCGCCGCCAGAGACCCATAAAGATCCACCCGCAACGAGGCCACCTCCGCCAGGGCGCCGGAAGCCTTAAGCTCCTCCGCAAAAACAGCAGCAGCCCGCATCGGCCCCACAGTATGAGAAGAAGAAGGCCCGATCCCGATCGAAAACAGATCAAAAACGCCGACTGCCATGGTGTGTTCCTAACTGGACGGAGAAGGTGAGATAGCGCGGCCCCACCGGGCCAAGGGTGACCAGACGATCAGGACAGTGGTGCGACGCCCGGGTAGAGCGGGTGTGCTTTGGCGAGTCCCTCGACGCGGTGACGCAGCCCGGAAAGATCCCCATCGGCGTCGGCCGTCAATGCCTCGGCGATGATGTCCGCAACCTCGCGGAAGGCAGCCTCACCAAACCCGCGCGTGGCGAGCGCCGGCGTGCCGATCCGGAGGCCGGAGGTGACCATCGGCGGGCGCGGGTCGAAGGGGACGGCGTTGCGGTTGACGGTGATGTCGATGGCCGCGAGCCGGTCCTCGGCCTGCTGCCCGTCGAGCTCGCAGTTGCGCAGGTCGACGAGGACCAGGTGCACATCGGTGCCGCCGGACACCACGCTGATGCCCTTGGCGGTGACGTCCGGCTGGACCAGGCGCTCGGCCAGGATCCGGGCGCCGGCCAGGACGCGCTCCTGCCGCTCACGGAACTCCTCGGACGCGGCGATCTTGAACGCCACGGCCTTGCCCGCGATGACGTGCTCCAGCGGGCCGCCCTGCTGGCCGGGGAACACAGCCGAGTTGATCTTCTTGGCGATGTCGGCGTCGTTGGTCAGGATGATGCCACCGCGGGGACCGGCGAGGGTCTTGTGCGTGGTGGACGTGGTGACATGCGCGTGCGGGACCGGCGACGGGTGCAGCCCCGCGGCCACCAAGCCGGCGAAGTGCGCCATGTCCACCATCAGATAGGCGCCCACGGAGTCGGCGATGCGGCGGAACTCGGCGAAGTCCAGCTGCCGGGCGTAGGCGGACCAGCCGGCCACGATCAGCGCGGGCTTGGTCTCCTGCGCCAGGCGCTCCACCTCTGCCATGTCCACCGTGTGGGTGTCCTCGCGGACGCCGTAGGGGACCACGTTGTAGAGCTTGCCGGAGAAGTTGATCTTCATGCCGTGCGTGAGGTGGCCGCCGTGGGCCAGGTTCAGGCCCATGATGGTGTCGCCGGGCTTGATCAGCGCGTGCATGACCGAGGCGTTGGCCTGCGCGCCGGAGTGCGGCTGGACGTTGGCGAACCCGGCACCGAAGAGCGCCTTGATCCTGTCGATGGCGAGCTGTTCGATCACGTCCACGTGCTCGCAGCCACCGTAGTAGCGCTTGCCCGGGTAGCCTTCGGCGTACTTGTTGGTCAGCACCGATCCCTGCGCCTGCATCACGGCGACGGCGGTGTGGTTCTCGGAGGCGATCATCTCCAGGCCGTCACGCTGGCGGGTGAGTTCGTCGTCGATCTTCGCGGCGATCTCCGGGTCCAGCGCGGCGAGGTTGGCGTCCAGCGACGGCGACACCACCTGTTCGAAGGCGGTCACGTCTGCCGGGGCGGTCACAGTTCGCCGCCGTTGGCTGAGGCGTACTCTTCAGCGGACATCAGCGGGCCTTCTTCGGTCACGGCCACTTTGAAGAGCCAGCCCGCGCCGTAGGGATCGTTGTTGATCAGGGCGGGATCGGAGACCACTTCGTCATTGATTTCCACTACTTCGCCGGTGACGGGAGCGTAGAGGTCGGAGACGGACTTGGTGGACTCCACCTCGCCGCAGGTCTCCCCCGCGGTCACCGTGGAACCGACCTCGGGCAGGTCCACGTACACAATGTCGCCCAGGGCATCGGCGGCGACTGCGGAAATTCCGATGTTCACCGGTCCCGATCCATCAGCAGCAACCCACTCGTGCTCGGCGGAGTACTTCAGTTCAGCAACAACTTTTGCCATGGTGTGTTTCCTTCAATCTGGTGTGTGAAAAGTGAGAGAGCGTCGGGCCAAAAGCCGCATCAAGTGAGAGAGCGTCGGGCCCCTTTGGGTCGACCTCGGCAGCATGCGTCTAAGGGAGCGTCACGTCCGCTCAGCGGGCGTCTTCGCGACCGAGCATGCAGAGGAGGTCGGACCCGACGGGCCGTCGGCGTCCGTTACTTCTGGCGCTTGTAGAACGGGAGGGCCACTACTTCGAAGGGCTCTGGCTTGCCGCGGAGGTCGATGTCCAGGGCGGTGCCGGGTTCGGAGTGTTCGACGTCGACATAGGCCAGGGCGATCGGGTAACCGAGGGTGGGGCTTGGCTGGCCGGAGGTCACCTCACCCACGACGTTGCCGTCCTTGAGCACCGGGTAGTGGCTGCGGCCGGCGCGGCGGCCCAGTCCCTTGAGGCCCACGAGCTTGCGGCCGGAGGTGGAACCGGCACCAAGCTCCTTGAGCTCCGCCAGTGCCGCCTTGCCCACGAAGTCCGACTCCTTCTTGAGCGAGACAACCGGGCCGAGGCCAGCGGCGAAGGGGTTGCCTTCACGGGAGAGTTCGTTGCCGTAGAGGGGCATGCCGGCTTCCAGGCGGAGCGAGTCGCGGCAGGCGAGGCCGGCGGGGATGAGCCCGTGGCCGTCGCCGGCTTCCAGCAGCGCTTCCCACAGGCCGGCGGCGTCCCCGTTCGGGACGTAGATCTCGAAGCCGTCCTCGCCGGTGTATCCGGTGCGGGCCAGGAGCAGGTCCTGGACAGCGCCGTTGACGGTGATCCCTACTTCGACGGCCGCGTAGTACTTCAGCTCAGTCACCAGGGAGTGCTGCTCGGCGGGGACCAGCGTCAGGAGGATGGCTTCGGCGTTCGGGCCCTGCACGGCGATGAGGGAGGTCTCGGCGGAGACGTCCTCCACGGTGACATCGAAGCCGGCGGCCCGCTCGGCCAGGGCAGCGGCCACCACCTTGGCGTTGCCGGCGTTGGGGACCACCAGGTACTTCTCTTCACTCCGGCGGTAGGAGATGAGGTCGTCAATGATGCCGCCGTCTTCCTGGCAGATCAGCGAGTACTTGGCCTTGCCCACGGCCACGGCGGACAGCTTGCCGGCCAGGGCGTAGTCCAGGAAGGCTGCGGCGTCCGGGCCGGTGACCCAGACCTCGCCCATGTGGGAGAGGTCGAACAGGCCGGCGGCGTTACGGACGGCGTGGTGCTCGGCCAGCTCGGAGCTGTACTTAAGGGGCATCTGCCAGCCGCCGAAGTCGGTGAAAGAGGCGCCGGCCAGCTTGTGCTGCTCATAGAGCGCTGTGTAGTTCTCAGTCATCAGGAAATCCTTAGTTCTCAAATGCAGTTTTGTCCTCGAACGCGTCGAGGGGAGGGCAGGAGCACACCAGGTTGCGGTCACCCGCGGCGCCGTCAATGCGGCCGACCGGCGGGAAGTACTTGTCCTGCCGGAGGGAGGACACGGGGAAGGCTGCCTGCTCGCGCGGGTACGCGCGGTCCCAGTCGGAAGAGACGACGGCGGCGGCCGTGTGGGGTGCGTTGCGCAGCGGGCTGCTGGTCACGGTGAAGTCGCCGTTGGCCACCTGGTCGATTTCCTTGCGGATGGTGATCATGGCTTCGATGAAGCGGTCGATCTCCGCGAGGTCCTCGGACTCGGTGGGCTCCACCATGAGCGTGCCCGCCACCGGGAAGGAGAGCGTGGGGGCGTGGAAGCCGAAGTCTATGAGCCGCTTGGCCACGTCCTCCGCGGTGACGCCGGTCTGGGCGGTCAGGTCGCGCAGGTCCAGGATGCACTCGTGCGCCACCAGGCCGCTTTCGCCGGTGTAAAGGACCGGGAAGTAGTCGTTCAGCCGTGCCGCGACGTAGTTGGCCGCGAGCAGTGCGGACTTGGTGGCCTCGGTGAGGCCGGTCCCGCCCATGAGCTTCACGTAGGCCCAGGAAATCGGGAGCACACCCGCAGAACCGAAGCGCGAAGCGGAAATCGCAACGCCATGCCCGGCTTCATGGGCGGCCTTGTTTGCATCACCGGGCATGAAGGGTGCCAGGTGTGCCTTGGCAGCAACGGGTCCGACGCCGGGTCCGCCGCCGCCGTGCGGGATGCAGAAGGTCTTGTGCAGGTTCAGGTGGGACACGTCCCCGCCGAACTTGCCCGGCTGCGCCAGCCCAACGAGCGCGTTCAGGTTCGCGCCGTCAACGTACACCTGGCCGCCGGCGGCGTGGACGGCGTCGCAGACCTCGCGGACGTCGGCGTCGTACACACCATGCGTGGACGGGTAGGTGATCATGATGGCCGAGAGGACGTCCTTGTGGGCCTCGATCTTGGCTTCGAGGTCGGCGTGGTCGATCGTTCCGTCGGCAGCGGTGGCAACCACCACCACCTTCATGCCGGCCAGGACGGCGGACGCGGCGTTGGTGCCGTGCGCCGAGGCCGGGATGAGGCAGACGTTGCGCTGCTGGTCCCCGCGGGAGTGGTGGTAGCCGCGGATCGCCAGCAGCCCGGCGAGCTCGCCCTGGGACCCGGCGTTCGGCTGGATGGACACCTGGTCGTACCCGGTGATCTCGGCGAGGTCGGCTTCCAGCCCGGAAATCAGTTCGCGCCAGCCCTCAGTCTGGGAGTCCGGGGCGAACGGGTGGATGGAGGCGAACTCCGGCCAGGAGATGGCTTCCATCTCGGCCGTGGCGTTCAGCTTCATGGTGCAGGAACCCAGCGGGATCATGGTGCGGTCCAGCGCCAGGTCCCGGTCGGAGAGGCGGCGGATGTAACGGAGCAGCTGGGTCTCGGAGCGGTGCGTGTTGAACACCGGGTGCTGCAGGTACGTGGAGGTGCGCAGCACCGATTCGGGCAGTTCAAAGCCCTGGCCGGACACCACCGGACCGGCGCCGAAGGCGACGGCCACCGCGGAGAGGACCTCCGGCGTCGTGGTTTCATCGACGGACACGCCAACCGTGTCCGCGTCGATGAGGCGCAGGTTAATGCCGCGGGCTTCGGCGGCGGTGATCACCTTGGCGGCCTTGCCGGGGACGCGGACGGTGATGGTGTCAAAGAAGGTCTCGGACGCCAGCTCGCGGCCCGCATGCTTCAGCGTGTCGGCCAGGGCGCGGGCGTTGTTGTGGACGGTTTCGGCGATCGCCTTCAGCCCGTCGGGGCCGTGGTATACGGCGTAGAAGGAGGAGACGATGGCCAGCAGTGCCTGCGCGGTGCAGATGTTGGACGTGGCCTTCTCGCGGCGGATGTGCTGCTCGCGGGTCTGCAGGGCCAGGCGGTAGGCGGGGACGCCGGCGTTGTCCTTGGAGACGCCAACGATGCGGCCGGGGAGGGTGCGTTCCATGCCGTCGCGGACGGCCATGTAGGCGGCGTGCGGTCCCCCAAAGAACAACGGCACGCCAAAGCGCTGGGTGGAGCCGACAGCGATGTCCGCACCCTGCTCGCCGGGAGGGGTGATGAGGGTGAGGGCCAGGAGGTCGGCGGCGACCGTGACCAGCGCACCGCGTTCCTTGGCCTCGGCGATGACGGCGGACTGGTCCCAGACCCGGCCGGAGACGCCGGGCTGCTGAAGGACCACGCCGTTGATGTCGCCGTCCGGCAGGCCGCTGGTGAGGTCGGCGACCTCCACCTCGAAGCCGAGGGCCTCGGCGCGGCCCAGCACGATGGCGATGGTCTGCGGGAGGAGGTCGGCGTCCAGGACAGTCTTGCCGTCCTTCACGGTCTTGTTCTTATTGGCGCGGCGCATCAGCAGCACGGCCTCGGCCACGGCCGTGGCTTCGTCGAGGAGGGAGGCGTTGGCCACCGGGAGCGCGGTGAGGTCCTGGACCATGGTCTGGAAGTTGAGCAGCGCCTCGAGCCGGCCCTGCGAGATCTCGGGCTGGTACGGGGTGTAAGCGGTGTACCAGGCGGGGGCTTCGAGGATGTTGCGGCGGATCACCGGCGGCGTCACGGTGTCGTAGTAGCCCTGGCCGATCATCTGCACGGCCATCTTGTTCTTGCCGGCCAGCTTGCGGAGCTCGGCAAGAACCTGGACTTCACTGAGGGCGCTCTCGAGTGTGAGGGGCTTGTCCTGGCGGATCGAGTCCGGGACGGCGCTGTCCACCAGGCCATCAAGGCTGTCGTAACCGACCGCCTTGAGCATGGTGTCGACGTCGGACTGGCGGCGCGCGCCGATATGGCGGTCTGCGAAGGTGGTTGGGGACGAGTGAACCGTCATGAGGGGAACTCCATAATTCAGGTGGCGCCTTAGCACCACGTTGATTCGGGTTCCTCCCCGCTCTGTATTGGACCTGAGAGTTTTGCGTTGCCCTGCTGTTCAGCAGGGCGCCACTTGCACCGTCGGTGAGCCCGGTTGCCCGGACTGCTTTCCAGAGTTGCCTTGCCGCGGCGGTACGTGGGCCTGAGAGATTCCTGGGGAGGATTTGCTCCTACGGCGCCTGCTGAACGTACCGGCAGGACTCTCCCGCCGCAGATCATAAGCATGTGCCACTGGTGGGTGACACGACTCACAGGATACCAAGATGCGCGCCGGGATCCAAACTTCCGGACCCGCAGAGGCGGGATGGCGACGGCGGGACGCGACGTCGTCGGCCGCTTGGGCTTAGGGCTGGCCAGGAGTTGTTGGTGCAGCTTTCCTGCCGGTTCTGTAGCCCGCCCAAAAGGCAAGCAGCAGCAGGCCCACGACGGCGATTGCCAGGCCCGCCTGCGTCCCCGGGCTGAGGAACGCCATCCCGGTGCCGGAGAAAGGCTGGTTGCTCAGCGGCGCGTAGGCGAACCAGCCAATGTAGGTGTTCCGGTTGAGCCAAGCCACCAGGCACCCGGCCAGCAGGACCACGAGCCCTGCGATCGGCAGGACCACTCCAGGTACCCGGGCCGGCTTCCGTGGTTCGCGTTGTTCGGGCGCGCGTTCGTGATCAGGTGTGTTGTTGTCCCCCATGCAGGCGAGTCTAGCCGGGCTGCCGGCCGCAGCCGCGCCGCGGTCCGCCTCCGGGGCCGCCCTCCCGAGGCCAGGGAACGAGCCCAGCCTCCGGGAACAAGCCCGCCGGGCACAGCGTTGGGATACCTACGACACTTCCGCCGCCCACTGCGCGGCACCCAACAGAACGGAACCACATGGTCAGGGCTATCTGGAACGGAAAAGTCATTGCCGAATCCACGGACACCGTGGTGGTGGAGGGCAACCACTATTTTCCCCGCGACGCCGTCAACGCCGGCTACCTGAGGGACAGCGACCTGTATTCCGTCTGCCCGTGGAAGGGCCGGGCCAGCTACCACACGCTGGAAGTGGACGGGAAGGTCAACGTGGACGCGGCCTGGTTCTACCCCGAGCCAAAGCCCCGCGCCAAGCAGATCGAGGACCGGATCGCCTTCTGGCGCGGTGTCACCATCGAGGGCTAGCAGGCGCCCACCTCAGGCGGGAGCTGCCTGAACCAAACGGACGACGGCGGGACCTCCCGCCGTCGTCCGCTTCTGTTGTGGGGGTGGCGCGGACGGGCCTACCGGCCGGTGATGCCCGGGGGTAACGTGGCGATCAGGCTGACACCCGTTCAAGGAGGAACCCGGCATGGAAATCATCACGATTGAAACGCCGCAGCTGGGCGACCGCACCTACCTGGTGCATGACGGCGCGGTGGGCGTGGTCATCGATCCCCAGCGGGACACGGACCGGGTGGAAAAGGCCGTCTCGGACGCCGGCGTGAGGATCACGCACGTGGCCGAGACGCACATCCACAACGACTACGTCACCGGCGGGCTGCAGCTGGCCCAGGACCACAACGCCGCCTACCTGGTCAACGCAGCGGACGACGTCCCGTACAGCCGCCAGCCGATCTCGGACGGGGAAACGGTGCAGGTGGGACGGATGGTCCTCAAGGCCGTGGCTACGCCGGGGCACACCCACCACCACCTGTCCTACATCGTGACGGACGGTGACCGCCAGGAGGTGTTCTCCGGTGGGAGCCTGCTCTACGGCTCCGTGGGCCGCACCGACCTGGTCAGCCCGGAAGATACCGTGCCGCTCACCCACCACCAGTACCGGTCGGTCCGGCGGCTGGTGGATGAAGCGGGTGAGGACGCCGGGCTCTACCCCACCCACGGCTTCGGTTCCTTCTGCTCGTCGGGCCCGGCCAGCGGGGCGGAATCCTCCACGATCGGCGAGCAGCTGAGCGGGAACCATGCCCTGACGGACCCGGACGAGGACCACTTTGTCCGCGAGCTGATCCACAACCTCACGGCCTATCCGTCCTATTACGCCCACATGGCCCCCATCAACATGGCCGGCCCCACCGCGCCTGACCTGGACCTGCCCGACTCGCTGGACCAGGACGAGCTGGTGTCCCGGCTGGAGCGGGGCGAGTGGGTCGTGGACCTGAGGAACCGGGTGGCCTTCGCCAACACCCACCTGAGCAGCAGCGTCAGCTTCGAGTACGGCGACGGCACGCAGTTCACCGCCTTCCTGGGGTGGGTCCTCCCCTGGGACGAACAGCTGACGCTCGTGGGCGCGCGCCAGGACGTGGAGAACGCCATCCGGGACCTGTCCCGCATCGGCATCGACAACCCGGATGCGGCCATCGGCTCCGGACCTGCGGAGCTTGCGCCCGGGGCGGCAACCTCCTCCTACGACAGCGTCGGCTGGCAGGAAGTGCTGCAGAAGCCGGAGGACGACCCCATCATCGACGTCCGCCGCACCGACGAGTTCGCAAAATCCCATATCCGCGACGCAGTGAACATCCCGCTCCATGAGCTGCTCCGGCGCCTGGACGAGGTCCCCGCCGGACGGCTGTGGGTGCACTGCGGTTCCGGGTACCGCTCCGCCGTGGCTGCGAGCCTGCTGCAGCGCGCCGGCCGCGACGTGGTGCACATCGACGCCAGCTTCCGCGACGCGAAGAAGGCCGGCTTCACGCTGGCGTGACCCAGCGATGGCAAGCGGACGACGGCGGGACCTCCCGCCGTCGTCCGCTTGCGTTGTGCCCCGGCTGAAGGGGTGCGGCTGGCCTACAGGGTTGCGGCTTCCTCCTCCGCCAGCCTGATCATGCGGAGTTCATCCTCCACCGCCCGGGACGGCCAGTAGTCCTTGGCCAGCTCGCTGGCCCGGACCCGGTCCGCCTCCGGGAAGAGCTTGCCGAGCAGTCCGGCCGCCTGCATCAGGGCGATCAGCGCGATGGTCCTGGCCTCGGGCGCTTTGGTCCCAGGCTTCGGGGTTCCGGGCTTCGAGCCTGGTGTGGCATCCTGCGTTGCCGCGTCCGGCCCACCGCCCGCAACTGCCGTGTCCTCGGCCGCGCCGGTTTCCGGCGGCTGGAGGTCGGACGGGTCAGCCCTGAGCGCTGTCCGGATCTTTTCAAGCAGCGCAGCCTCCGGGGCATGGTCCTTTTCCGGATACCGCACGGCCCGGAACCGGCCCAGATGCTTCTCGCCGACGTGTTCCACGATGCCCGCCGCCGCCATCTGTTCATAGATGCGTTGCGTCTGGGCGCGGCCTTCCAGCATGGAGACCCAGCGCCTGGCGCTGTGCGGCCGTGACTTGCCGCGGATGAGCTCCAGCTCGTGCTGAAGCTCCGTTCCAGGTGTGGCGCCGGTGGCCCGGACGTGCTTGCCCTGCAGCTCAATGGCACCAACCAGGTCCAGTTCGGCCAGGATTGCCCCTGCCACCGTGGTCCTCAGCGCGAACACCGGAACTTCGGGTTTGCCGTCCTTGTCATCGGTGGCCAGGAGGAGGAAGGCCTGGGGAAGGCTCAGTTCAACCGCTTGGGGAGTTTCCGCATTCATAGCACCATGGTGCGCCCGCACAGCGGCACCCACTACGGCCGAAATACCTGTCTTCCTGCGGATGTGCGGGCTTATGCTGAGACCACAACGTCCCCTTCCAGCGCCGCGGAGGCCGCCGTGGACACCGAAACCGCCGATGTGGTCGACCATGACGTCACCACCATCACCTGCGTCTGCGGGAACACCGTCAGCAAGGACGGGCTGATCCAGGCCAACGCGCAGGGCATCCCCGTCCACTCGGGAGATGCCCCTGCCCCGCCGGAGCTGGCGGAGTGGCCCGTAGACGAGGACCTCTACACCCTGTGCCCCTCCTGCGGGCGCGTCTACCGTGACGCCGTCATCGAGGAAACAGGAACCGCGCCCGTCGCTTTCCGGGTCGACGTCAAGGCGGCACCCATTGCTGAGGCCATCCGGGTCCACTGGAACCTCAGCACCTAAACACCTGAACACCTGGGCGCAGCGAAGGGGAAGCGGACGACGGCGGAACCTCCCGCCGTCGTCCGCTTGCGTGTCGCACCCGGAGGGGGTGCCCGCGCCCCGCGATGCTGGCACACTAAGCCAATGAACGAGGCACTCTCCCCCTCCCGCCGTCCCGGCATCCGGGCTGCGATGTTTGTTGATTTCGACAATGTGTTCACCGGCCTGCAGGCCCTGGATCCGCTGGCGGCCAAGCGGTTTGCCGAGGACCCCAAACATTGGGCGGATGCCTTGTCAGCCGGAGGGTCCGGGGAGGGCACCCGCCGGTTCCTGATCCGCAACTGCTACCTGAACCCGATGGTGTACTCGAAGTACCGGACCTACTGGACCCGGGCCGGTTTCCGCGTGATCGACTGCCCGTCGCTGACCCAGCGGGGCAAGAGCAGCACGGACATCAACCTGGTGCTGGACGCGATGGATGCCCTGTCCGGCAGCGGCGGGATCGAGGAGTTCTTCATCGCCTCGGCCGATGCCGACTTCACGTCACTGATCCAGCGGTTCAGGGCCGCAGACCGGATGACCACCGTGATCGCTGCCGGCGCCGTGGCCTTCGCCTACCGGGAGATGGCGGACCATGTGGTGGAATCGCACGACTTCGTGGCCATCCTCAACGGCACCACCGTTGATCCCATCCACGCGGTGGCGTCCCCGAAGCAGCCGCAGGCCCCAGCCGCTTCCAAGGCGAAGGCCAAAGCCAGCTCTCCCGCCATCCGCGAGGTACTGGACTTTGTCCGGTCCGCGCCTGGACCGGTGGTTGGCGCGATGGTGGCCCACCGGGCGCTGACGGCCGATCCCTCGCTGAAGACGGACTGGGGCGGCTTCGGGAAGTTCGGGACGTGGGTCTCGCAGATCGGCAAGGACGTGGAATATTCGGCAGCGCAGGGCGGCTGGGTGTGGGACGCGAAGAGGTTCTCCAGCGAGGACCTGCCAGTGCCGGCGGACCTCCAGCCGGGTGTCGAGGAGCAGGTCACCCGCGTGACGGACGTCCCGGCGCTCTCTGCCGCCCAGTTCCGGCAGATTTTCAAGGCCATGGCTGCCCGGCTCCGGGACCAGCCGGTGCTCAACCGCACCGAGCTCTCCCGGCAGGTGCGGGACGATTGCGTCAGCGCCGGCCAGCCGGTCTCCCGCAATGCGGTCAGTTTTGTCCTGCAGGGCCTCGCCTACGCCAATTTCCAGCTCAGTGACAAGGCGACGGCGGCGGAACTGGCAGCGGCGTGGACGGCCAACGTGGAGGAACTCTGCCGGGTGGCGCTGCTGGAGTTCGACGCCGCCGAGAAGGCTGCGGTCCGGCGCTGGGCGAGCGGCGGACTGCTGGAGAACGGACAGGCTTAAGCGGACGACGGCGGTTTCGGCTTCTGGTGGGCTGGGTACCGCGTGCGTTGGGTACCGCGCGTGTTGCATACGGGGACGTTCGGCTCTGGGGCCGTTCCCCTCGTGTTGGAAGACTGGCGTGCATGAAGTTCCTTCACAACCCGCCGCGCTTCCTGTTCTTCACCGGCAAGGGCGGGGTGGGCAAGACCTCCGTGGCGTGCGCGTCCGCGCTCTCCCTTGCCCGGGCCGGCCGGAAGGTGCTGCTGGTCAGCACTGACCCTGCGTCCAACATCGGGCAGGTCTTCGGCCTGGCTGTTGGAAACACCGTCACCGCAATTCCGGACGTGCCCGGACTCTCTGCCCTGGAAATCGACCCGGAGCAGGCAGCGGAGGCGTACCGGGAGCGGATCCTCGCCCCCGTCCGGGGAGTCCTGCCGGAGTCCGAACTGGCAGGCGTGGCCGAGAGCCTCTCGGGTTCCTGCACCACGGAGGTGGCCTCCTTCGACGAGTTCACCAGCCTCCTCGGGGACGATGCCGCCTACGCGGAGTACGGCCACATCATTTTCGATACGGCTCCGACAGGCCACACCATCCGCCTGCTGCAGCTGCCCGGCTCGTGGACGGATTTCCTTGCCACGGGTGCAGGGGAACCGTCCTGCCTGGGCCCGCTGTCCGGGCTGGACAAGCACAAGGAGGTGTATGCCAGGGCGGTCCGGGCACTCGCTGATCCCCTGCGCACCCGCCTTGTCCTGGTCACGCGGGCGCAGCCGTCGTCGCTGAAGGAGGTGGAGCGGACCTACCTCGAGCTCAACCAGATCGGCATCCGCGGCGGGTACCTCGTGGTGAACGGAGTCCTGCCCGACGCCGCGGGCGATGAGGAGCTGGCGAAGGCCCTGCGTGCCCGGGAGGCCGCGGCCATGGCGGCCATTCCAGGAGTGGTCGCGGAGCTCCCCCGCGACGTCCTCGAGCTCAAGCCCGGCAACATGGTGGGCATTCCGGCGCTCGAATCGCTGGTGGATCCCGCGTCCGGCGCGGATGCTGGGGAGGGCCCGTCGTCGGCCATTGATATCGAAGACTCACCCCTCGCCGCGCTGGTGGACGGCATCGAGTCCGATCGGCATGGACTCGTGATGTGCATGGGCAAGGGCGGGGTGGGAAAGACGACGGTGGCTGCGGCCATCGCGGTTGCCCTGGCAAAAAGGGGGCACGCGGTCCACCTCACCACCACCGATCCGGCGGCGCACCTGGCCGAAACGCTGCACGGTTCCGTCGCGGGGCTGACCGTGTCCCGCATCGACCCCGCGGCGGCCATCCAGGAATACCGGGCCCACGTGATGGACACCAAGGGCCGGAGCCTGGACGATGAGGGCCGCGCGGCCCTGGCGGAGGACCTGATGTCGCCCTGCACGGACGAGGTCGCCGTGTTCCGGCAGTTCTCCCGGGTGGTCCAGGAGTCCCGGCGGCATTTCGTGGTGATGGACACCGCTCCCACCGGGCACACGCTGCTGCTCCTGGATGCCACGGGTTCGTACCACCGGGAGATTTCCCGGCAGGTGGGGAACTCCCTGGGGTTCGTGACGCCGCTGATGCGCCTGCAGGATCCGGTGGGAACGAAGGTCATCCTCGTGACGCTGGCCGAGACCACGCCCGTGCTGGAGGCGGAGGAACTGAAGGCCGATCTGGAACGGGCCGGAATCCATCCGTGGGCCTGGGTCATCAACAACTCCATCGCCGCCGCCCACCCGCGCTCGCCGTTCCTCCGGGCCCGCGCCGCCCATGAGGCGGACCAGATCACGAAAGTGCGGGCAATCGCGGACAGGGTTGCCCTCATTCCCCTGCTGCCGGAAGAGCCCATTGGCGAGGCGAAACTGACGGCGCTGACGGCCTTCACCAGCGAGCGCGTATAGCAAAAGGTGGGAAAGGACGACGGCGGGACCTCCCGCCGTCGCGCCTTGCCTCCTGCAACGCTTACGCGGCCAGCGGCATGTCGAACAGTTGCTCGGCGAGGCTGATGAGGTGGTGGGGTGCGTCCGTCTCTTCGCCCGGGTCCACGTAGCCCAGGAAGAGCGCCGTTCCGTGAATGGTGTCATCCGGCTCGACGCCGGCTTCGCGGATGAGGACTTCCGCCCGCAGGTTGGGAAAGGACCGGCTTCCGTCATTGTTCAGGTAGGCGCGCCAACCGCGGCCGGCGATGTACCCGATGTCTCCGGCAGCCACTCGCTGAAGTGCTGTGGCGTCCAGGTCCAGGGGTTTGAGGTGCACCGGGTGGGCCAGGCGGGCCGGAACCACCAGGGCGTTGCAGGAGAAGTTCATGGCGTGTCCTTGGAACTGAGCACGGGGGGTTTGCAGACGGGTGGAGCGCGGGCAGCCGGGCGGGCTAGGAGTTCCGGTCCCGGCTGCCCGCGGGCTTGTTAGCGCTGGTTCTTGCGCGGCTTTGCGAAATTCAGTTCGCTGTTCTCGTTTTTGGCCCTTTTATCGGCACGCTTTTCGAGAATTGTCTTGCCGGCCTTTTTTACTGCGCCGCTTTTGGGGGATTTTCCGGACATCGGAATCACGCCTTTCTGTGCTTTGCGATACCCAGTACCATACCTACTTATATTTTTTAATCCAGTCGGCGAGAATCCCGTAGTTCCGGGGGCAGCAGGCCCGTCGGCTCGCCGCAAGACCTTGACGCAAACAGCGACTGCACTTTCCACCTTTTCGAACCAAACCACTTTTGCAGGAATTTCTTGCCATAGCAGCCCAGGGAAAACAAAAAAGCATCAACTTTCTGCTCTTGAATGCTTCCGAATCTCCGAACGAGCCCCGCAAAAGAGAGTCCTGGCTCATTCCATGACGGGCGTTGGAACCAGCCGTTATGCTAAGCGAACCTATCTGAGGGGATGGGTTTGGGGGCACAAGGGGGCAGCCGGTGGCACCGGATTTCGGCAAGAAGGACTTCTCAGGCACGCCCGCCGGCGGCCGCGACATCCCGGCCGTCCGGCGTTCGCCGAGCGGGCGCATCCCGCAGTGGGCGATTGATGAGGCCCTCGGCAAGCTGCAGGATCCCGAGCCCTGGCGAACGGTCCCTACACCAAAGGCGCGGAGGGGACGAGGCTACCGCAGGATCAAACCAGCAGGGACCCGGAAGTGGAGGTCCCGGTCAGCCACTATCCTTGGCCTCGCGCTCGTCGTCGGACTTTACTTCACTCCCACACTCTTCGAGAGGTTTGTCCTGTCCGCTGCGCTGCCGCACCTGCCCGGATCCGAGGTGCCTCCCCCTGGTTTTGAAGCCGCTTCGTCTCCGCTCGGCGTCCCGCCTGCCACTACCGGGTCCACCGCGTTCGTTCTGCAGGAGTCTCCCGACCCTGGCCAGCCATTTGTGGCCTACGACCCGTGCCGCCCGGTCCATTACGTGGTTCGCCCGGATTTGGCGCCACCGGGCACGGAGCAGCTCATCCGGGAGTCCATTGCCGCGGTTTCCACTGCTACCGGACTCCAGTTCGTCTATGACGGGCTTACCTCCGAGGCGCCGTCAGTAGACCGCGAGGCCTACCAGCCCGACCGGTACGGCAAGAAGTGGGCGCCGATCCTGATTGCGTGGTCCACGCCGGGGGAAGCGCCGGAACTGGAAGGGAGGGTTGCAGGGACCGGCGGCAGTTCGTCGATCCAGGTGCCAGGCGAGCCCTATGTCTATGTCAGCGGCCAGGTCCTCCTCGACGCACCAGGCCTCACTGAGACGCTGGCCTATCCCGAGGGGCCGGCGTTGGTTCGGGCCGTCATCATGCACGAGCTGGCGCATGTTGTCGGGCTCGACCACGTCAACGACCGCACCCAGCTGATGTACGAGGAGAACAGCGGGCAGCTGGACTTCGCGGCCGGCGACCGTGCGGGCCTGGCAGTGTTGGGGACCGGCGAGTGCGTCCCGCGGATCTGACAGCGGGCTGATGCGCCGGTTCCCCAACAACCCTTAGCGGGTGGTTGGTTCCGGCTTCTCGCTAACCGCTGCTTGGCCCACCAGATGGTGCAGCTGTTCGGCGTGGCCGCGCGGGGCATGCGCCTTGTCTTCACCATTTTCATAGGCGTTCTCGGCGTGGAGACTGATGTCGAGTCCCTTCGCCTCCACCGGCCCCGCAACCCGGATACCCATGGTCAGGTCAAGGACCTTTGCAATCACCCACGTGACCGTGAAGGTGTAGGCGAAGACTGCCAGTATGGCCAGGGCCTGGCGGCCGAGGAGCTCGAAGCCACCTCCGTAGAGCAGCCCTGTTGCGCCGCTGGGCGCCTCCGGAGTGGCGAGGATGCCGATCAAGAGGCCGCCCACCACACCGCCAATGAAGTGAAGCGCTGTGACGTCGAGAGCATCGTCGAAGCCGAGCTTGTACTTGAGTGCGACGGCGAAGTAGCAAACCGCGCCGGCGGCTCCGCCGATGGCCAGGGCAGCCAGCGGAGTGACGGCACCGCACGACGGCGTGATGGCCACGAGGGCGGCGATGGCACCCGAGGAGGCACCAAGGGTTGTGGTGTGACCGTCCCGGATCTTCTCGACGAGAAGCCAGACGACGACGCCCGCGCAAGTGGCGGCGACGGTGTTGAAAACTGCGACGGCCGCGTTGTTGTCCGCAGCGCCCAGCCCGCTGCCGTCAAATCCGATCCATCCCGTGAAGAGGAGCCCGACGCCCAGGAGGGTCAGCGGCAGGCTGTGGGCCTTGGGCTGCACGGGCCACGTGCGGCGCTTGCCGAGCACAAGAGCCAGGGCCAGCGCGGCCACACCTGAGTTCACGTGGATGGCCGTGCTGCCGGCGTAGTCAATGGCGCCCAAAGTGTTGGCGATCCAGCCGCCTCGGACCGAGCCGTCCGCCGAGTCGAACGCGAACACCCAGTGCGCAACCGGGAAATAGACCAGGCTCGCCCAGATCCCGGCGAAAGCCAGCCAGGCGCCAAACTTCATCCGGTCTGCCGCAGCACCTGCCACGATGCCGGCTGTCAGCCCCGCGAACATCAGGTGCAGAGCGGCCAGCGCGAGAGGCGGCAGGGCGGCGTCGTCAGGGGCGGTCAGAAGCTGGCCCAGCCCGGCGAACTCCAGCGGGTTGCCCAGTAGGCCCAGCCCGCCGATGGAATTGCCGAAGACGGCGGAGTAGCCGAAGGCGATCCAGAGAACGCCCACGACGCAGAAGGAGCCGAACACCATGAGCATCATGTTCATGGCAGTCTTGCGGCTGACCATTCCGCCGTAGAAGAGCGCCAGGCCGGGCAACATCAACGCGACCGCAATGACGGCGGTGAGCACCCACGCCGTGTTGCCCGCGATAGTGGCAGTGTCCATACAAATCTCCAAGGGCTAGGTGAGGGCACGCCGCCCGAGGAGCGGGGAGCCAGCGTTTCGATACGCTATCTAAATTCTTGGAGACGACGTTTTCGATGCCATATCGAATTCGTTTCGGTTCAGTTAACTTTCGGCAGCCGCGCTCCACCCGGCAGCAATATCCGCAGCCTCCGCCCGGACAGCGGCCAGATTGCCAGAGGCCGCCAACAGCCGGGCGAGGGTGGTGTCTGCGCTGAGCTGGGAGACCTGTTCTGCCGAATACGACCGCAGCCCAGGCAACGGCTGGCGATAATGCCGCTGGAGGCCTTCGTTCAGACCCAGCGCAGCCGTGGCGGCATCTTCGGAGTCAACGGCCTGGAACTCGCCCGACTCGGCACCCTGCCGGACAATTGATGCCGTCAGCCTGTGCAGCGCGGCGTAGTCGTCAAAGAAGGCGCCGAAATTCTGGGGCTGGGACCGCGCCACCCGCTCGAACTCGTAAAAGTCCAGGGGCGCCGAGCATAACTGCATGGCATCGGCGTGCAGGACGGCGTACAGCCGGGGTGCGGCCGGACCGGACTGCCCCTCCAGCGCCGCGGCCAGGGCCAGGGAGCTGCGGTTTTCCTCGAGCAGGGCCTGGAGGATGTGCTCCTTGCGGGCAAACCAGTAGTAGAGCGAGGACTGCCGCAGCCCGGCACTGCGGGCGATCTCACTCATGGTGGTTTCCGCGTACCCCTTTGCAACGAACAGCGCGGTGGCCTCGCGGATAATGTCCTGCCGCGGGGAACCCGTGGGGGCACCGCTCAGCCGCGGCCGACCCGCGGCCGATGGTGCAGCATCCTTCGTCATTTCGTACCCCTGCTCCCACTTTTTCCTGAACCTACCCAAGAGCCTATCCGTGAATGATTTACGGGCCTGAAACAATTTCGACACCCTATCGAAATTGCCGCCGGACAGACTTTCAATAACTTATCGAAAAGGCGTCGTCCCGATGCCGGAACGAACCCGAACAAGGAGACACCATGAGTGTGGAAACAGCACAGGCCGCCGTTGAGACAGTGCAGCAGAAGCTTCGCGATGCTGGGGTCAAATACGCAATGTCGAGCTTCGTCGACCTGCACGGCAACATCAAGACGAAGTTCGTTCCGCTGTCCCACCTGCCGCAGATGGCCGCCGGCTCCGAACTGTTCACCGGCGCCGCCCTGGATGGCCTCCCCCAGGACATCAGCGACGAGGAGCTCTCCGCCCGCCCCGACCTGGACAGCGCCGTGCAGCTGCCCTGGCGCAAGGAGGTGGCCTACTTCGCCAGCGACCTCTACACCGCCGGCAAACCCTTCGAGGCGGCCTCCCGGAACATCCTGAAGCGGCAGCTTGAAGCCGCCAAGGAGCTGGGGTTCACCTTCAACCTAGGCATCGAGACGGAATTCTTCGTCCTCAAGGACACCCCTGACGGCCCTGCGGAGGTCAGCGACCGGGACAATCTCAGCAAGCCCTGCTACACCGCACCGGCAGCCCTGGACAACTTCGACTGGCTCACGGAAATGGTCGAGGCCATGAACGACATGGGCTGGGGCGTCTACTCCTTCGACCATGAGGACGCCCAGGGCCAGTTCGAGATCGACTTCAAGTACTCGGACGCCCTCACCATGGCGGACCGGGCGGTGTTCTTCCGGCTCATGGCCAACGAGATGGTCCGCAAGCACGGCTACTTCGCCACGTTCATGCCGAAGCCCTTCGCCGACCGGAGCGGCTCGGGCGCCCACTTCAACATGTCCCTCGCCGACGCCGAAACCGGCGTCAACCTTTTCGAGACTGACGACGACCCCCGCGGCTGCGGCATCTCGGAACTTGGCTACAAGTTCATCGCAGGCGTCCTGAAGCACGCACCCGCCATCTGCGCCGTCATCGCCCCCACCGTCAACAGCTACAAGCGACTGGTCCGCAAGGGCAGCATGTCCGGCTCCACGTGGGCGCCCGTGTTCGTCAGCTACGGCAACAACAACCGCACCAACATGATCCGCGTGCCGCTGGCGGGCGGGCGGGTGGAGTGCCGCGCAGCGGACATCAGCTGCAACCCCTACCTGGGGGCGGCCATCATCCTGGCGGCAGGGCTGGAAGGCATCCGCGAGAACCTCGATCCCGGAGCGCCGCACACCGAGAACATGTACAACTACACGGAAGCCGAGATCCTGAAGAACGGCCTGGGCCTGCTCCCACGCAGCCTGGGCGAGGCCGTCGAGGAGTTCGCCGCGGACAGCCTGTCCCGCGATGTGTTCGGCGAGGCGATGTACAACGCCTACATCGATTACAAGGGGCAGGAATGGGACGAATACCAGGCCCACGTCTCCGAATGGGAGACCAAGCGGTACCTGAAGTTCTTCTAGGCAGTCCCGTGCACCAGGAATTCGCACTCGGCAGGTTCGGGCTGGTTTCCGGCCTGGACCTGCCGGACGCCACGCTCGCCTACCGGACCTACGGCAAACTCAACGAGGCAGGGGACAACTGCGTGCTCCTGCCGTCCTACTACACCGGCACGCACGCAAGCTACGAACCCTGGATCGGCCCGGGCAGGATGCTGGACCCGGAGCGTTGGTTCGTTGTCGCCGTCAACATGTTCGGCAACGGACTCTCCACTTCCCCTTCCAACGCCTCCCCCGGGATCAGGGGTACGGATTTTCCGGATGTCGACATCGCGGACAACGTCATCGCACATCATCGCCTGCTCACTGCTCTTGGGGTCCGCCACATCCGCATGGTCGCGGGCTGGTCCATGGGTGCCCTGCAGGCGTACGAATGGGCTGTCCGGTACCCAGAAATGGTTTACGGCATCCTTCCTATTGCCGGGGCAGCCCGGTGCTCACCGCACAACTTCGTGTTCCTGGAGGGTGTGAAATCGGCGCTGGCCGCTGACCAGGCGTACGACGGCGGCCGGTACAGTTCCCCGCCTGTCCGCGGCCTGCGGGCATTTGGGACGGTTTATGCCGGCTGGGCGTACTCCCAGGAGTTCTTCCGGGACGGAATTTACCGGGAACTCGGCTACCGCGACGTTGACCATGTGCTGGACGACTGGGCAGACGACCACAAACACATGGATGCCAACAACTTGCTGACGGTACTGGGCACGTGGCAGCGGGCCGACGTCGGGTCGCCGGCACGCGGCGGGTTCGAGACGGCACTGGGGAGGATCCGGGCGCGCTGCATCGTTATGCCGGGCACCTCCGACCTCTACTTCCCTGCCGCGGATAGCAGGCTCGAAGCCGATTTGATCGCCGGCGCCGAATTCCGCCCGCTGCAATCCAACCTTGGGCACGTCGCCGGACGGCCCGGAATCCGCGCGGCGGAATCGGAACAGATCGCGGACGCGATGCGCGCTTTACTCGGCGGCTGACAAAAGAGCCAGAACTAGCTCCCATCGGCGAGGAAGTCCGAAAGCTGGGATATCAGCCCACCAGGGGCCCGATCCAGGGCGCCATGATCTGCTCCAGCAACAGCCGTGCACCGGCCGTGAAGCAGCTGGGCTGAGAGGGCCTGGGCTATCACCGCATAAAATACGTCGCTGTCGGAGCCGTAGAGCACAAGCACGGGAACGGAAATTCCGGCGTAGCGCTCTGCGGGAGGCCGGTGGGCGTCAAGCAGGGCCAGTTCATTCACCGCGCTGTGCACTGTGCTTTTCCACGCTCGGCCCTTGCGCGTGGAAATCGCCAGGATACGGACCATCGCGTGGAAAACAGGGTCCGGAAGCGGGCTGTTGCTGAGTTTGGCGGAGATGCCCTTACCCAGGATCGACACTGCACGGTGCACGTCTCCCCGCTGCACGGCCGATTCGAACTCGGGCAGAAAGCGGGTTGGCACTGCGCCGCCAATATTGGGAACGGCGTCATAAACCGCGATCCGCCGGACAGAGGGCTGAAGCCCGGCTTCAAGGGCGACCGCTCCCCCATAGCTGTGGCCGAAAACCATGCTGCTGCCCGTGGCCTCCATGACGCGTCCCAGGTCAGCGACCTCGGTGTGCAGCGAATAGTCTTCGGGCTGGAGGCTGGAGCCGGGCCGGCCCCGTCGGTCGTAGACGTGGACGGACAGGCCCTTGCTGAGTCGCCTCGCGGTTCTGAAGTAGGTTGGCGCAACGGTATTTGTCCCGCACACCAGCACCACACCCGGTCCGTCCCCAAAGCTGAAAACGCGAAGGTGGCCGCCGTCGGCTGTTTCCACTGTGTGCTGTCGCATGGCTGGCTGCGACGGCGGGAGGCGCCCGCCGTCGACCGCCTTCTGTTTGTCAGAGCTGACCGGCGGGGCCGCTGTCCTTGACTTCACCGCGCCAGCCGCCGGTTTCGGTGCCTCGGGATTCGATGAAGTCCTTGAACTTCCGCATGTCGGCCCTGACCTGCATCTCGTCGATCTTCAGTGCCGCGCCTGCCTTTTCCGTGGCGGTTTCCGGCGCCCATTCGAAGTGGACTTTGACCTTCGTATGGTTGGCATCCAGCGGAATGAACCTGATGATGCCGGCATGGGACTTGCCGTCGATGCTGCGCCAGGCGATCCGGTCGTCAGGCTCCTGGTCGACGATCTCGGTGTCGAATTCCCGGTGGACGCCGCCCACGTTGGTGACCCAGTGGTTGGTGGTGTCCGTCAGCTGGGTTACGGATTCCACGCCGGACATGAACTGTGGAAAGGACTCGAACTGGGTCCACTGGTTGTACGCGGTCCGCACCGGGACATCGACTTCAACGGTCTCTTCAACGCGTTCCATCTGCTTCCTCCTCATGACAAACGGCCGCAACAGCGGACCGGCAGAGCTTGCCATCCTGCCAGTCAGGCAGCCGCCACTCCTGCACGATAAGTCCGGCTGCCACCGGTGTCCAGACCCCCGCAATTCCCCGGCGGACGACCGCGGGAGGCGCCCGCCGTCGTCCGCTTACGTTTGGTGCCTAGGACCTGAAGGGGACCTTCTCCCAGCTCAGGACAGGCCCGCCAACGGCGCTGTTGCCGGCGACGGAGAAGCGCACATAGTTCGTGGCGTTGGCGGATCCGTCCACGGTGACGCGCTGCAGGTTGTCCGCGGCGGGCTGCCCGTAGGTCTCCAGCCAAGGTGAGCCGGCGGCGAGTGGCTGGTTCTCGGCGAAGACATGGCTGTCGCCGTTGATCAGGTACACCGGCGCATCGAAGCTGTTGGTCTCCTCGACGATGGCAGCCACGATCTCCCGGAACCCGGACATGATCTCCGGGTTGGCGGTGGCTGCGGCGAGCAGCGACGGATCGAACATGTCGGCCTGCGTCATGAGCACCACGGCACGGTCGTTGCGGCGCTCGGCATCAGCGAACGTGCCGCGTATCTGCTCCAGCGCGGCGTCCGTCCGGGCCTCCACCTCAGCAAGCTGTTCCGGCGTGGCCGTGGTTTCGCCGAGGCCCGTCCACGGCTGCAGGGAGTTGTTGCTGCCCTGGATGTTCAGCACGGAGAAGGCCACCCGGTTCTCGGTGAACCGGACGTTTTCCGGAAGCCCAACATCCTCCTGGGCCTTCACCGGCATGGTGGCGCCGAGGGTCTTGCCGGGTTCATTGAAGAAGACCTCCCGGAGCTTGTCCAGCCGTTCCAGCGGGTTGTAGGCGCCGTTGTTGGTGCGGTGGCAGTCCACCCATTCGTTGTCGCCCGGGGTGAAGACCAGCGGATGCTCGAACGTGTCGAACTGGGTGCGGATGTTGGCGAAGTACTCGTCCGAGCAGACGGAGGAGCCGTTCTTGATGTCGCCAACGTGCGTGACGAACTCCAGGTCCTGATCGGCGTTGATGTCCTGGATGCGGGCGGGGAACTTGGCAACTTCAGCGTCGCCGTAAGGGATGTCGCCGATGACGCCGAAGGTGAACGCCTCGCTGTTGGAGGAGTTGCTGACCGCGTGGGCGGGCTGGGACGCAAGGAGGCCGAGCGCCAGGACGGCTCCCGCCGTCGTCGTTTTCAAAGTCTTTGAAGGCATGGGTGTGTTCCTGATTCTGCTGGAAAGGGCCTAGGCGGCGCGGGCAGTAAGGAACTGCTGCAGCGCGGCGAGGTCGTCGGTGTTGATGTGGTCCACGCCGGCGCCGGCGAGCTCGGTCCAGATGGCGTCGCGGGCTGCGCCGGGCTGGTCCGGGGTGGCCCAGAAGCGGACGCGGTAGCCGTTGGCGTGGGCCTCGGCCACGTACGCGCGCAGCTTGGCGCGCTCGGCCTCCGGCATGGGGCCGACACCCTGCCAGGCGAAGAGTTTGGTCCAGTTGTCGCTGACCAGCGGCATGAGGGCGGCGGGTTTGCCGGAGGTGAGGTCGGCTGAGCGGCCGTCGTAGAAGCTGAACCGCTTCTCCTGTACCTGCATGGTGGCGAGCGGGCGGTTGCCGCTGATCACGGCGGTGACGGGGCCGGTCTTGGTGGTGCCGTTGGTGTAGCGGCTCATGATGTCGCGGTGCTCGGCCAGTTCCTGCTCGATGGCGGCGTAGGTGGCTTCGCCTTCGCTCTTGATGTCGATCAGCAGCTGCAGGCTGCCGTCCCAGTGCGGGTAAACGCCGTGGCCGGGCTCGCTCCGTACCAGGTCCTGGAGGGGATCAAGGTAGAGGCTTTCGAGCGTGACGCCGGGCTGGACGTCCTCCAGGTCATGGGCCACCAGCAGTTCGCCGTCCACCAGCCACACGTCCGCTTCGACGCTGGTGAAGCCGTGCTCGAGCGCGTCGAACAGGGGACGCCCATGCTCGTAGTCGTTGTGCGCATGGGCCTGGGCGAGGGGCTGGCCGACGACGACGGGAGCCGGCTTGGCTGCCTCAGCTTGGGCCGGGGCTGCCGCTGTTCCCGCCAGGGAGGCGAGGACGGCGACGGCGGCGAGGGTGCTTTGAACGAACACGGAGTACTCCTACGTACAGCTGGAATGTCCGCCCGGCTGTTTGGGTGCCGGGCAAAAGGGGGCGTGAAAAGACTGCTGGTTGCGGGAGAACGCTTCGGGGCCGGCGGGTTGCCAGCGGGTGAATTGGGCGGGACATCGACAGGGTTGCGGTTGGCGGTGGGGCGCACGGGCACCCGAATTACTGCAGGGCCAGGTCCACGCTGAGGATGCGGTCGTCATCGGGCCCGGGCCTGCCCCGGCCGTCGGTGTTGTTGGTGACGAACCAGAGCTTCCCGTCCGGAGCCTCAGTGACATCGCGGAGGCGGCCGAATTCGCCGTCGTAGTACGTGGTCGACGTGGACGGGTCGGCCACGGGAACCGCCCGGAGCACCTGTCCGCGCAGGTTGGCGATGAACAGGGTCCCGTCAATGTGCGCCATGCCGCTGGGGCTGGCCTCGGTGGGCTCCCATTGCTGAACGGGGTCGGTGAAGTCCCCTGTGGTGGCTATCCCTTCTACGGCCGGCCAGCCGTAGTTCGCTCCCGCGGTGATGATGTTCAGCTCGTCCCACGTGTTCTGCCCGAACTCGGTGGCGAACATGGTGCCATCCTCCGCCCAGGCCAGGCCCTGCGGGTTGCGGTGTCCGTAACTGTAGACGAGCGAGTCCGGGAAGGGATTGTCGCCCGGGACGCCGCCGTCGGGGGTCATCCTCAGGATCTTCCCATTCAGGGAATCCAGGTCCTGGGAACTGTCGCGCCGGCCCGCGTCTCCGATCGCCACGTAGAGCATGCCGTCGGGCCCAAAGGCGATCCGGCCGCCGTCGTGATAGCTCGCGGAGGCAATCCCCTCGAGAAGCGTTTCGGGCTGCCCCAGCGCCAGGGATCCCGGTTCGCCGGTGACGCCGAAGCGCTGCAGCCTGTTACCGTCTGTCCCGGTGGAGTACACGTACAGACGGCCCTGACCGTCCACAGCCAGGCCCAGCAGCCCGCCTTCCCCCACAGCCGCCACGCCGGGAATGTCTCCAACGGTGCGCGTGGTGCCGTCAGGGCTGAGCTCGAGGATGCGCCCGCTGTCCCGCTCACTGACCAACGGAGTGCCGTTGCGGAACACTACGGACCAGGGAGCCTCCAGCCCGGTGGCCACGGTCCGGGGCGTGCCCGTCGGGGTGGCATTTCCCGCCCTCGCCGCTGTCTCTGTTGGGGAGGGGGACGGGGACGGAACTTCCGGCGTCGCCGCGGGAGAAACCGGCGTTGGGGGTGCCGCCGGCGGCGTGGTGGTGCAGGACGAGAGCAGCAGGCCGGCTCCGAGGGCGGCGGCCAACAGGGTGGGCCGGCGGAGGGGGATGGCGTTCATGGGTCTCTCCTTGTTCGTTGCTGTGTGCTGTTGGCTGGCGCCGCTTTGTTGGCTACCGGGGAAATGCCGTGCGGCATCCGGCAGCAGCGACGGCGAGCGCGACGGCGGCAAGTCCCACCAGGGCGGCCGGCAGGACCATCCCGTCGAAGGTGCTGATCGCCACCGCGCCGGCCACACCCGCGGCGAAGATCGCAAGGTTGAACGCGACGCCGAGCATCGAGTTGGCGACGTCGGCATTGTCCCCGCTTGCAGCGCTGATGGCCGTCTGCAGCTGTGCTGCTGCGCCGCCGAAGGCGATCCCCCAGAGGACGATCGCTGCCAGGACTGCCACCACGGATGTGTGGCCAACAATGAAGATCACACCGGCCACCATGAAGCTCCCAAGGCTGAGCAGGACCAAACGTCGAAGGCCCTTGTCAATCACGGCACCGGTGATGGCGATCCCCACAATGGCGGCCGCGCCGAACACCACGAGCGCGACGTCGACCGGGAGATCCAGGCTTGCCGCGCGGAGGTAGGAGCCAATGTAGGTGTACATCATGTTGTGCCCAAGCATCCAGCTGACGATGACGCCGAGGACAACCGCCACGCCCGGGATGGCCAGGACCCGCGCGAGGGGTACCCGTGTCCCGGCCCGTTGGCCGGGCGCGTCCGGGACCATGAAGAACGCCAGCAGCAAGGTGGCAACCGTGAGAAGCGAAAGTACGCCGAAGGACCAGCGCCAGTCGAAGGCCGCGCCGAGCCAGGAGCCGAAGGGCGTTCCCACTGCCAGGCCCACGGGGGTTCCAACCGACGCAACGGACAAGGCGCGGCCGGCATGGTGCGGCGCCGTGATACGCCGGGCGTAGCCGGCAGTCATCCCCCACAGCAGGCCGGAGAATGCACCGGCCAGGAGCCGCGCTCCCAGGGAGAGGACGATGTCCGTGGAGAATGCCGTGATGAGGTTCGCGGCCAGGAAGCCGAGGATCCCGGCGAGGAAAACAGGCTTCCGGCGCAGGCCCCGTGTCAACGCGACGGCGGGCATGGCCGCAAGGACTGTTCCCAGGGCGTAGGCGCTGACGAACTGTCCCGCGGTCCCCTCGGTGATGTCCAGTCCCGAGGCGATCTGCGGCAGCAGTCCGGCGGGCATGGTCTCGGTGGAAATCAGGAGGAATCCCATCAGTGCCATGACCAGCAGGGCCGCCCAAGGAAAGCGCCCGGCCGGCACGGAAGGATCGCTTGCCGGGCCCGAATTCTTTGTTTCGTCAGTGATGCTGGTGTTTTCGGAGGGCAGGGCATCGATGGGCGCCTCGCGGGCGCCATCCTCAAAGGTTGCTCGGGTCAAAACGGTTCCGTTCTTTTGTGGAGAATGTTCGGAGCAGCCGTGTCATCCCGCTCAGTCAGCGGGAGCCAGCCTGGCGGTAAAACCGCTTGTTTGGTCCCGGATCGCCGCGAGGTCATCGAACGATCCGATCCGCACAATTCCGCGGGAGTATCCGACGCTCTCGTAATAGAGGACGAGGGCCTGATCGGGCGCGTAGTAGCCGATCGTCAGTGGTTCTGCGCTGTCCCCGGCGGGCACGCCGTCGAGCGAAAGCGCCTCCGGCAGCTCTGCGATCTTTTCCTGGCCGCCGTAGTCCCTGAAGGAGAGCGTCAAGGGAAGCTGCTGGATCAGGGAGCGTGCAGTTGCGTTGCTGGACAAGGCACCTGTCACGGTCCCGCCGTCGATGTCGATGGTGATCGGAGTGGTTTCTGCTGCTGTTGCGGCGGACGATCCTTGCGACGGCGGGGACGACCCGGCCGCCGTCGAGGATGCTTCCTGCGGGGAGGTCGGCGGTGCAGGGCCGGAGTCCGTGCCCGGTGAAGGGGTGCTGCACCCGGCGAGGGGCAGAGCCAGCGCGATGATGGCTGCCAAGGTGGGTTTCTCTTGGCGCATGGGAGGTGGTTCCCCTTCCATCAGGAAAAGTTCTGTCCATTCCAGCCAAGCAGTTGCCAAGGCTGGGTGGGAGCCCCTGTTGTGAGGGGTACTGGGAGGGCCCCTACCGATACCGGTGGGCACGCCCGGCGTCGGCCGGTTCCCTCGTAGCTGGTGGGCGGCGCTCGTCAGCTCTCTGTCCGGGTCCGTCCAGGTTCAGCATGGACGGCATTCCCGTACTCGCTGGCCGCCCAGGAGGCGAGCAGCTGCATGCGCTCAGCCGACGGCGATCCGGGCTCTGCTGTGTAGATCGTGAGCGTCAGTCCCGGCTCGGCGGCCATCTCCAATCCCTCGAACGCCAGGGTCATCTCGCCCACGATGGCGTGGTTGAAGGTCTTGAACCCGGTGCCGTGATGACGGACGTTGTGCTCACCCCACAGCTTGCGGAACTCCTCGCTGCGGGTTCCCAGCTCACCGACGAGGTCATGGAGTTCTTTGTTGCGCGGATCCCGGCCAGCCTCCGTCCGCAGGATCGAAACAGTCACCTGCGCAAAGGCATCCCAATCCGGATAGAACCGGCGGGCCCGTTCATCCAGGAACGTGAACCGGGCGATGTTCGGTGGCTGGCCGGGCATGTCATAGCAGTCCTTGTAGAACGCTCGCATCAGGGGGTTGCCGGCCAACAGATCCATCCGGCCGTTGCGGACGAACGCGGGACCGGCTGTGACCGCATCAAGGGCCCACTGCAGGCTCTGGTGCGGCACATAGGACTTCGAGCTCCGCCGCCGCGGCGGCCGCGCGGCCGGGCCCGCAGCTTGCGCAAGGTCGAACAGGTGCGCCCGCTCGGCGTCGTCCAGGCGCAAAGCCCTGGCGATGCTCTCCAGCACCTGGCCAGAGGCGCCGCTGATGGCCCCGCGCTCCAGGCGCGTGTAGTACTCAACGCTCAAACCGGCAAGGATTGCTACTTCGCTTCGCCGTAAACCCTTGACGCGCCGGTTCGCCCCGGCAGGCAAGCCAGCCTGCTGGGGCGAAACCTGGGCACGCCGCGAAACGAGGAATTCGCGTACTTCAGCTCGGTTGTCCATGCTTTCCACGCTAGGCCAACCCCCGGGCAAGAGGGAGTCCCTTCCAGGGCCTCCCTCCCGACGGCCCCTGCCTTCCTAGAGCTGTGCACGGAAGAAGTCCGTGAGCTTGTCGAAGGGGATCAGGCCGGTGCGGTCGTAAAGGTCCACGTGGCCGGCTCCGGGAACCCAGAAGAGTTCCTTAGGGCCGGTTCCGAGCCGGTAGGCCTCTTCGCTGAACTCCCTCGAGTGCGCCTGGTCACCGGCGATGAACAGCAGCGGCCGCGGGGCAATCAGGTCCAGGTCGTTGAACGGGTGGAAGTTCATGAACTTGGTGTTGATGGCCAGGGCCGGGTGCGTGGTGGTGTTCGGGTGGTAGCCACGCGCGGTCCGGTAGAAGTCGTAGAACTCGCGGTCCACGGCAGTTGAGTCGGCCGTGAGCTCATCCGGTGTGCCGCCGGTGTACTCGATCGCGCCGCCGGCGAACTCGACGTCACGCTGGGCAGCAGCCTGCGCGATGAACGCCTTGCGCTGCTCCAGGGTTACCGATTTGTCCAGCCCGTCGCGGTTGGCGGCGCCCATGTCGTACATGCTCACCGTGGCGATCGCCTTAATCCGGGGATCGATCTTTGCCGCGCTGATCACGAAGCTGCCGCTGCCGCAGATCCCGATAGCCCCGACGCGCTCCTTGGCAACGAAGGCCTGCGCCCGCAGGTAGTCGACGGCGGCGCTGAAGTCCTCGGCATAGATGTCAGGCGAAACCGAGTTTCCGGGCTTGCCGGCGCTCTCTCCCCAGAACGAGAGGTCGAAGGAGAGCGTCACGTAGCCCTGCTCCGCCATCTTGGTGGCGTAGAGGTTGGCGCTCTGTTCCTTCACGGCGCCCATCGGGTGGCCTACCACCAGTGCCGGGTGGGTGGCCCCCCGGTCCAGGTTGTTGGGGACGAAGAGGTTGCCGACGACCTTCATCTCGTACTTGTTCTTGAACGAGATCTTCTTCACCGTGACCTGGTTGCTGGTGTAGAAGTTGTCCGCGCCGTTGGAGGTGTCGCCCGGTTCCAGGTCCTTCCGGGAGGCGGGGGCAGCGAAAGCCGGCCCGGCTCCTGCCAGCCCTGCCGCGCTGGAGAGCCCGATGGCCGCCGCGCCTGCACCTGTCAGCTTGATGATGTTGCGGCGTGACACGCCGGCCTGGATTCCTTGGGTCGTAGGGTCCTGTGCGTTGCAGTCCGTGCTCATCGTCTTCATCCTTGGGATTGTCGGTTACGTATGTGGTGGACCTCGTTGTCCTTTCGAGCACACCACGGCCGGAACGGCCAACGGGAGTCCCTGCTAAGGCTGGTCCTGCCAGAGCCCCCTTGGAATACGACGCGAAAGGGTTCCTGCGGCGAACCGGCCTCGGATAGTGGCGTCATGAAGTCCGCAGCGTCAGCCGGTAAATTTGGCTCGGTGATTTTCATTGACCGGGACGACCCCTCACGCGGCGACGTCCATCAGCTCCTCAGCGAACACCTGGCGGACATGTTCGCCACCTCCCCGGCCGAAAGCGTCCATGCCCTGGACCACTCCGCCCTGTCCGCGCCGTCCATCACTTTTTGGACGGCCCGTGAGGACGGCGGGCTGCTGGGGTGCGGCGCACTCAAACTTCTTGAAGCTAGTCCCGGATCACCGGTGCACGGCGAGATCAAGTCGATGCGCACTGCGGCAAGCGCCCGGGGACGCGGCGTGGCCACCCTGATGCTCCGCCATATCCTCGACGACGCCCGCGCCCGGAACCTTGAGCGCGTCTACCTTGAGACTGGCACCGAGGACTACTTCGCCCCCGCGCGCCGGCTGTACGCCCGCAACGGCTTCACGGAGTGCCCGCCGTTCGCCGGCTACGTCCTGGACCCCAACAGCGTCTTTATGGAGCTCCGTCTGTAGGACCTGCTCCAGCGGACACGGCGGAGACAGCGCGGGGTGCCAGGCTGCGCTGCTTCATGCAGCAAAGCGCGTCAGGCAGCGAGCCGCGTCAGCAGCACCTGTTCCAGGGGGCTGACAAAAACCGGCAGGCAGTCGGGCGGGATGAACGGAGGTTCCCGGTCCGGGTGCTCGGCTGGGTAGTACCGGCGGGACCGGCCCCAGCCCGTCGATCTCGGCCGGTTCGTCGGTAATGCCGAGGAAGGAGAGGACCGGAACGGTCACCAGGACATCAGCCTTGGGGGAAGGCACGTCTCCAACGTCCTGGTTCGCGCTGCCCAGCAGCAGCCCTGCCGCAATGTCGGCGCCCAACTGGCTGAGATTGCGGGGTTCCCGCGGGCCCTGCAGGCCGCGGGCCAGTGCCGTCGACTTGTTCCAGACGGCCAAGGCCGTGTCGCCGGGAAGATAGAGCGACAACCAGGCCATGCCGTCCCGGTCCGGACTGAACTCCACTCGGCGGTCCGCCACGCTCTTCGCATGGCGTTCCTCGAGCGACTCAGGGTGGTGGCGTTCACGCCAGGCCCGGAGCTTCCGCCGGAACCGGGCGGGCACCAGCTCTCCGGGCGCGGCGCCGCGGCCCGCGTCCGGGCCGAAGAAGTGGGCCTCCAGGGCGGAGACTGCTGCGGGAGTGAGGCCGGCTGTCTCATCCACCACGGTGCGTGCGTGCTGCCAGCCGATGGCGCCGGTTTGCAGCGCATCGAGTGCCGCCGGCAAGGACGTGGCCAGCGCGTGGGATTCTCCCAGCAGGGCGGCTGCGGCGCGTTCGCCGATGGTGAGCGCGCATGCGACTTGTGCCACCTAACCTCCCGCCGTCGTCCGCTGGCGTCAAGAGGCGCGCCTGCCCCCGGCCTGAAGCCCAACGTCACAAAACGCGGCCGCCTCCGGATCAGGCCAGGCAACGCCCTACCCTTAACCTGTGACTTTGACTAAAATGCGCACCGCCGCCGCGAGCTCCCTCGCCGCTGCCGGTCTCCTGTTGTCCCTCGCCGCCTGTTCCGCGCCGGCCACCACCCAGCCAACCACCTCCGCACCGTCGCCCTCGGCCGCGGCGTCATCCACCGCCGCCGACGCTCCCTGCGACGGCGTGAAGGTCATCGTCGACTCGGGCGCCCTGAAGCAGGAAGCCGCCGACACCTCAGTGTGCGTGCCCGTGGACGGGCCCACGGTCGCTGCCGAGATCCTCGAAGAGGCAGACGTGGAGACAGAGGGCACCACGCAGTACCCCAACGAACTGGTGTGCCGGGTCAACGGTGTGCCCGCCGCGGACTTCGACATCACGCACAAGGAGGGCACGTACCGCGAAGAATGCCAGGGCATGCCCGCCGCCTTCGCCTACTGGGCGCTCTGGGTCAAGCCGGCCGCCGGTGACTGGGCCTACGCCCAGGAGGGCCTCGCCACCCTGAAGGTGAGCCCGGGCGAGAGCCTGGAACTGCTCTTCACGGTCGACGGCGAACCGGCCGCCCCCGCGGCATGACCTTCCGGCCCGCGCCATTACGCGCCGCGGCGGCCCTCGCCGTCGTCTTCATCGTGGCGCGGGTCATCTACCGCATCCTTTTCAACGGGGCGGGCATCGGCGAGCCGGTCCTGCTCGACCTGCCGGCCATGCGCCTGCCTGCCCCGTACGCCCACGTGGTTTTCCTCGGCCCGGTCAGCGGACCCGGGCTGTGGGCGGCGGTCCTGTCCGCCCTGCCGATTGCCGCGATGTTCCTCGGTTTCGGCCTGCTCAACGCGTTTGTGGACGTGGCCCGCGGCTTCGTCCACCTGGCCCGCCGCGGCCCCATGCAGGGCATCGGGCGGATGCTGGTGGTGGCCTGGGCGGCGCTCCCCGCACTGTCCGACGCCGTCACCTCCGTCCGCCTGGCGTTCCGGCTGCGGGGCGAACGCTTCGGCCCACGCGCCCTGGTGCCCGTCCTCGAGCGCACCCTTGAGCACGCAGGCAGGGTTGCCGCGGCCCTGGAGCTGCGCGGCTTCGGGAGCCGGGCAGGGCACCGTCCCGGGAACGACGACGGCGGCCCGCTTCAGGTGCGCGACGCCCAGTTCCGCATCGGCGACGCGCAGGTCGAAGTCCCGGACTTCGCGCCGCGGCCCGGGTCCATCACGGTGATCACCGGGCCCACCGGCTCCGGCAAGTCCACCATCCTGCGCGGCATCGCCGGGCTCCTCTCCCACGTGGACGGCGGAGACATCTCCGGCACCGTGCGCGTTTCCGGATTGGACCGCGCCGCCACGCCGCCGCGCGATACCGCCCAAGCCGTCGGCGTCGTCCTGCAGAATCCCCGCGCCGCCTTCGCCACCACCAAGGTCCGGGACGAAATCTCCCTGGCCCTTGAGCTGCGCGGCGTGGCGTCCGGGGCTGCCAAGGCCCGGGTGCTGGAGGTGGCGGAGCGCATCGGCGTGGCGGCACTCCTGGACCGGAACGTCAGCACCCTGTCCGCGGGCGAGGCAACACTCGTGGCCATCGCCGCCGCTATGGTGGAAAATCCGGCCCTGCTCCTGGTGGACGAGCCCCTGGCCGACCTCGACACCACAACCCGCAGGCACGTCATCGCCGTGCTCAACACCCTGGCCCGAGACGCCGGCGTCTTTGTCATGGTGGCGGAGCACCGGGCGTCAGCGCTCGTCCCGGTTGCCGACTCCTGGTGGACCGTCGAGGGCGGCACATTGATCCCAACCGCAGGGGTCCCGGCGTCGTCCACCTCGGCATCGGTCGAAGGCCGCCAGCTCCCTTCTCAGCCAGCCGACCCCGCCCCGGTGCTGACGGCGACTAACCTCGCCGTCCACCGCAAGGGCAACACCCTGGTGCGCGACGCGTCCCTGACCCTGCACCGCGGTGAAGTGGTGGCGCTGGTGGGCCCGAACGGTGCCGGAAAGTCATCCCTCCTGGTGGCGCTGGCCCTGCGTGAGGGCAGCGGCGGTCTACGGGCTGGTGGCGAAAGCGGAGGCGTGGTGGCAACGCTCGACGGCGGCCGGGTCGCCCTGGTGCCGGACGCCTCGGACGACCTCTTCACCAGGGATACGGTGGCGGGCGAGCTGCGCGCGGCCGAGCGTCGCCTTGCGCGCCGAAAGAACGGCGGACAGCCCGCGCCCGGCTTTGCGGCGTCGCGCCTGGCCCGGCTGCGGGGCAGCGCCACGGTCCCCATTGGCCATGAGCACCCCCGGGACCTCTCTGCCGGCGAGCGCCGGATCCTTGCCATCGCGCTGCAGACCATGGACGATCCCCAGGTCCTCCTGATCGATGAGCCCACCCGCGGACTCGACCCTGCGGCGCGCACAGCCGTCGCGGCGGCTTTGACAGCCGCGGCGGACTCCGGCGCGGCGGTCCTGGTCGCCACCCACGACCACGACTTCGCCCAGAGCCTCGGCGCCCGTATCCTGCCGATGCGTGACGGCGTCGCGCCCTCCTCCGAAGCGGCACCGGCCGAAGAACCCGAGCCGCTCCTCGCGCTCCCCCGGCACGCAGCAACCGGACCGGAACCGAAGACCATCGAACCAGGATCCCCCGCAGCGGAACGAAAGCGCCGCCTCCGCATGCCGCGCGGCGTCGAGCTCGCCGTCCTCGCAGCAGCGAACCTCCTGGCCCTTGCTGCCTTCTGCTGGCCGCTGCTCGCCGCGGCGCTTCCCCAGGACGCAGCCGCCGCCCTCCCCTACGCGGCGCTGGCCATCGCGCCGCTCGCCGTCGTCGCCATCATTGTGTCCCTGGACGGCTCGGTCCGCTCGGCGCACACCGTGGCGCTCCTCGGCGTCCTGGCAGCGGTGGGATCGGCGGTGCGGGTGGCAAGCACCGGCGTCGGGGGCGTGGAGGCTGTGTTTATCCTGCTGATCCTGGCCGGCCGGGCGTTCGGTGCCCGGTTCGGCATGCTGCTCGGCGCCGCCACCATCGCCCTTTCAAGTGCCCTGTGGGGCGGGATCGGGCCGTGGACCCCGTTCCAGATCTTCGCCTGCGCGTGGGTGGGCGCGGGCGCCGGACTGCTCCCCCGCCGGGTCCGCGGCAAGGCGGAACTGTGGATGCTGTGCGGCTACGGCATTGTGGCGTCCTACCTGTTCGGCCTGCTGACCAACCTGTGGTTCTGGCCGTTCGCCGTGGGCGCCGGAACCGGCATCTCCTATGTGCCCGGCGCACCGCTGGGCACCAACCTGAGCAGCTTCCTGCTGTACTCGCTGGTGACGTCGACGGCGGGCTGGGACACCCTGCGCGCCGTCACCACCATCATCGGCATCGCCGCGGTGGGACGGGCCATCCTCGCCGCGCTCCGGCGGGTGAAGCCGGTCTCCAGCGCGGGCGGAGGCGCCGGCGGGCACGCCCCGCAGGCGTCATCCGACCAGGCCGGGGACCGGCTGCACCTTAGGGTCTGAGCAAACCGCTGGGACCCACACTCGCGCTGCGGGAAACTCAGGGCGCTGCTCGCGGACCTCAAGGTCGGGGCGGTTTCTCCTGCCCAGGAAAGCCATCCTATGCACCCGTCGAGCTGCGAAACTCAGGGGTCGTTACGACGCCTTCCCCGGGCCGCGTCACTTCCTCCAGCAGCTCCAGCACGTGCCGGTACTCAGCACCGGTTGCCCTGGTCATCCCCAGCTCACAGGTGCGGTTGCAGGACGCATGGGCTGACGCGCCCAGCTCCGCGACCTCCTCCCCCTGCTTCCGGGTGGCGGACTCGGTGAGCTCGGGGTGAAGCATGCCGCGGTCCCCCGCGAAGGCACAGCAGCCCCAGTTCACAGGGACATCCACCTTCTCGGCCACAGCACCGGCCACAGCATCCAGGGAACTGTTGATCCCCAGACGCGTGGACGAGCAGGTGGGGTGCAGTGCCAGCGAATCCAGCTTCTTGTGGTCGGGGAGCATGGGCAGGATGCGTTCGGCCGCGAAGTCCACCGCATCCACAATCCGCAGCGGACGCTGCCCCACCAGGGGAACATCCGATTCCACGGCCTGGCGAAGGCCTTCCGTGCAGGACGACGCGTCGCAGATGATGGCCAGTTCGCCGTCCCGGGTGGCTTCCCGCAGCGCGGCCAGGGTCCTCTCCTGCATGGTCGCCTGGCCGGCCACCATGCCCTTGGATGACCAGGGGGTGCCGCAGCACAGGCCATCGATGCCCTGCGGCACCAGCAGGGTGATCCCCGCCCGTTCGCACAGCTGCTCGAAGCTGTACTGGACTCCCGGACCGGGCGTGCCGGACTGATCCGCACCGGCCGGCCCGAACATGGTCCCCACGCACGCGGGGAAGTAGACGGCGTCCGGTGCCCGGTCCGGCGTCGGACGTTTCCGCGCGGAACCGCCGCCCGGCAGCTCGGCCGAGTACAGCGGGACGGTGTCGGTGCCCAGGACCGCCCTGGCTGCCTTGTTTGGCGGGACCAGCGCGGCTGCCGGCAGCTTGTTGACCACGGTGAGCGCGAGCGAAGCGCCGCGGGTCACCCCTTCCCAGTGCTTGGCAGCCGCGTTCCAGGCGCCGTTGGCCACGGACCCGGCGTCGGAACGCCTGATCCGCTTGACCAGGAGCCCCGTGTTGATGTCCACCGGACAGGCCGTCTGGCACATGCCGTCCACCGCGCAGGTCTGCACGGACTCGTAGTCGTAGTCCTTCTCCAGCTGTTCCACGAGTGCCGTGTCCCCGGCCAGGCGCCCGGCCTCGATGGCACGCAGGGTGACGATGCGCTGCCGCGGCGTAAGGGTGAGGTCCTTGCTGGGGCACACCGGCTCGCAGTAGCCGCAGGAGACACAGCGGTCCACCTCTTCGGCCACGGGTGGCGCCGTTTTGATGTGCCGGAGGTGCGCCTCGGGATCGTCGTCCAGGATGACGCCGGGGTTGAGGATCCCGCGCGGATCGAACAGCTCCTTGATCCTGAGCATCACGCCGTACAGCTCATCCCCGTACTGCCGCCGCACATAGGGCGCCATCACCCGTCCGGTGCCGTGCTCGGCTTTGAGTGAGCCGCCCTCCCCCAGCACCAGGTCCACCATGTCCTCGGTGAACGAGCTGTACCTGTCCAGCTCCTCCGCGGTGCTGAACCCGTCCGTGAGCATGAAGTGGACGTTCCCGTCTTTGGCGTGGCCGAAGATCACGCTGTTGCTGTAGCTGTACTTGTCGAACAGCCCGATGAGTTCCTGGCAGGTGCGGCCGAGCACGGGAACCGGGACCACGATGTCCTCCAGCAGAGCGGTGGTCCCCTGCGGCCGGGCTCCCGCCACCGAGGCGTACAGGCCCTTGCGCAGGTGCCAGAGCCCCGCACGTGCTTTGGCGTCACCCGTGAAGTGGGCTTCGGCGGAGAGGCTCAGCTCCTTGAGGATGCTTTCACCGCCCTGCTGCAGTTCCGCGAGCTGGTCCTGCCCTTCGGCCGAGTATTCCACCAGCAGCGCAGCGTGGTCCCGCACCACCAGGTCACGCACGACGGCGGGAGTCCCCTTCAGCGTCTGGCCCACCTTGAGGGACAGCGCGTCCATGAGCTCCACCGTGGCTGCGCCGGTTTCCACCAGCGCGGGCAAGGCGGCGTTCGCCGCCCGCAGGTCCGGGAAGACGAGCAGTCCGGTGGCGGCGTGCTGCAGCCGCGGGATGGTGCGGAAGACGGCCTCGGCCACGAAGCCCAGGGTTCCCTCGCTGCCGACGATCAGGTGGGCCATGATGTCCACCGGGCTGCTGAAGTCCAGCAGCGTGTTGAGGCCGTAGCCCATGGTGTTCTTCATGGCGAACTGCTGCCGGATCCTGCGCACGGACTCACTGTTTCCGCGCACCCGCTCCGCCAGCTGGGCCAAACCGTGGTAAAGCTCCGGCTCCAGCGCGCGCAGCTTGGTGTCCGCGTCCGGGGCGCCGGTGTCAATGACTGTCCCGGACGGGAGCACTACGGTGAGGGACTCGAGCGTACGGTAGGCGTTGTCCACGGTGCCGCAGTTCATGCCGGACGAGTTGTTCGCCACCACACCACCGATGGTGCACGCGGCCTCGCTGGCCGGATCGGGCCCGAACTTCCGGCCGTAGGGTGCCAGCCGGGCATTCAGCGCCCGCACCGTGACGCCGGGCTGCACCCGGACGCGCGCACCGCCGTCGAGCACTTCAACGTCCCGGAAATTGCGCCGCACGTCCACCAGCACGCCGTCGGTGACGGCCTGTCCGCTGAGGCTGGTTCCACCGGAGCGGAACGTGAGCGGGACGCCCTGGGCGGCACTCGCGCGGAGCAGCCCGCCCACGTCGGCTGCGCTTCCGGCGGTGACCACGGCCTGCGGGATCAGCAGGAAGTGGGAGGCGTCGTGGGCGTTTGCGTGCAGGTCGATGGCCCGGGTTTTGACGTGGGCGGGATCGGCGACGGCGGAGCGGAGGGCTGCGAGGTCCAGCGATGCCATATCAGGGAACCATCCAGCCGAGGACGGGGGTTGACTGCAGGAAGATCAGCACGGTGATGAGCGCCAGGAGGCCTAGGCTCCAGCCGATGAGCTTGCGGAACAGGGTTCCCTCGGCACCGTCAAGGCCCACCGCAGCCGAGGCCACGGCCAGGTTCTGCAGGGACAACATCTTGCCCATCACGCCGGCGGAGGAGTTGGACGCAGCCATCAGCACGGGTGAAAGTCCGGTCTGCTCCGCTGCGGTGGCCTGCATCTGCCCGAACAACGAGTTGGAGGAGGTGTCCGAGCCGGTGAGTGCCACGCCGATCCAGCCGATCAGCGGCGAGAGCAGGGCGAAGAAGCCGCCGGCGGAGGCCAGGGCGAAGCCCAAAGTGGTGGTCTGGCCGGACAGGTTCATCACGAAAGAGAGGCCCAGCACGGCGGTGACGGTGACGATGGTCCAGCGCAGCTGCACCACGGTGTCGCGGTAGATGCGCAGGCCCTGGGATGTACTGATTTTGTAGAGCAGCATGGTAAGCAGGCCGGAGAACAGCAGCAGGGTGCCGGTGGCCTTGAGGTGGTCCAGCTTGAACTTGGTGGCCGCCACCGGCTTGCCGGCCGAGTCCGTGATGTCCAGGCCGGGCCAGGCGAACGTGACGCTGCCAACCTGGGTCAGCCAGGCCTTGACGGCAGGGATCTGGGCCACGGAAAACACCGCAATGATGATCAGGTAGGGCGCGATCGCCATCCAGATCTGGCGCGGCCCGGGCCGCGAGTTGTCCGTGGGGATGGCGGGGTCTGCAGGCAGGGCGCTGCCGCCGCTGCCGCGTGCCGCCGTCGTACCTTCCTGGGCTGCGGAGCCGCCCGTTCCGCCGGCGCTGACGACGGCGGGGACCGCAGCAGCCTCCACGGCGCCGCCCATGCCCACGGTTTCCTTCGGCTGCCAGACCTTCAGCATGAGCAGGACCGCGGCCACGGTGACGACGGCGGCGACGACGTCCGTGAGTTCCACGGCGAAGTAGTTGGAGGTGACGAACTGGGCCAGGCCGAAGGCGGCGCCTGCCACCAGTGCCACGGGCCAGGTCTGCTTGACGCCGCGGCGGCCGTCCACGATGAACACCAGCAGCAGCGGGACGATCAGGGCGATGAACGGCGTCTGGCGTCCGGCCATGGCGGACAGCTCATTCAGGGTCAGGCCGGTGACGCCGTTGAGGGCAATGATGGGTGCGGCCATGGCGCCGAATGCCACGGGAGCGGTGTTGGCCAGCAGCGAGACAATTGCGGACTTCAGGGGTTTCATGCCGGCGGCCATCAGCATGGCGGCGGAAATTGCCACGGGTGCGCCGAAGCCGGCCAGCGACTCAAGCAGCGCACCGAAGCAGAAGGCGATGAGGATGGCCAGGATCCGGAGGTCGTTGGAGATGGAACGGATGGTGCGCCCCAGAACCTCGAACCACGGCGTGGCCACGGTGAGCCGGTAGATCCAGAGCGCGTTCACCAGGATCCACAGGATGGGGAACAGCCCGTAGAAGATGCCGGCCGCCGTGGCGCTCAGGGCCTGGTTGACCGGCATCTGCCAGCCGACGACGGCCAGCACCAGTGACAGGGCCAGGCCGGCCAGGGCGGCGAAAGGTGCTTTGACCTTGAAGACGCCAAGGAGGACGAAAAGCAGGACGAGGGGAAGTGCCGCGCAAAGGGCTGAAATCACGAGGGACCCGGCGAGGGGGTCGAGGATCTGCTGAAACATGTGTCTCCAGATTGTGTTAGGCGTCACAACACCGTGGCGCCCTTCGATTGTCTAACAAGTACACATGTTGGTCAAGTATCGATGTTGTTCTGTCTGGCAAGATGAAGTACGTCGGAAAGAACCATGGGAGGGAACGCACGTGCCCGGTCGCATTGCAGCAGTCTCCATCGTGGAGGCGATCGCCGCAGATCTGCGGAGCCGCGTCTTCTCCGGTGAGCTCGGTTCCGGGGAGGCGCTCACCGAGACGGACGTCGCTTCCACCTACGAGGTGGCCCGCCCCACCGCCAAAGCCTCCATTGAAAAGCTCGTGGCCGAAGGGCTGCTGGACAGGGGAACGCACAAGACGGCACGCGTGGTGGATCTGGGACCGGAGTCGGTCCGGGACATCTACCTGGCCAGGGCCTACCTGGAAAGCGAAGTGCTCCGCCGGCTTGCCTCCGGCCGGACCGTTCCGGCCGGAGCCGTGCAGGCGAACAAGGACATTGCCGCAGTGAAGAGCGGAGCGCCGCTGGACGTGGTGGAACCGGACATGAGGTTCCACACCAGCCTGATCGATGCTGTGGGCAATACGCGCATCAGCAAGATGTACCGGTCGCTCGTTGGGGAAGTCCGCCTGTGCATGTCCCGTGTACAGTCGCTGCACCTCCTCGACACCGCCCTGATCCAGGCGGAGCACCAGAGGCTGCTGGAACTGATTGAGGAAGGCCGGGGCGACGAGGCCGCCGGCCTGCTCGACGTCCATTTGGGGCGCGCCCGTGAACGGCTGGTCGCTGCAATGGGTGGCGAGGCCGGACCTGAAGCCCAGTTGCCGTCCGACCTGGTAGCCGAGTAACGAGCCTGGCTGTATGCCAGGTACTCATGCGCCGGATGAGTCGGGGAGCCGCGTAAGCCGTGCCGCGTGCAAGGGGCTGAACGGACGTCGCCCTGGAAGTCATAGTGGGAGGATCGCTAGGATTCGCTATTTCCCGTCGATAGTCTGGGACAGGACGCCACGCGACGGAGGGTCAGTGAGAACGTGATCGAAGCAGTTGCTGCCGTCATCGGCCGGAACAACGTCACCATATCCGGCCGGGATGATGGGCCTGTCATGATGTTTGCCCACGGTTTCGGCTGCGACCAGGCTATGTGGCGGAAGCTGCTGCCCTATTTCGCTGACGATTACCGGCTGGTGCTCTTTGATCATGTTGGCGCAGGACACTCCGACATCAGCGCCTATGACTGGGAGAAGTACGGGTCCCTGAACGGGTACGCGTCGGACCTGCTGGAGATTTGCGCCGCCCTTGAACTTGAGGACGTCATCCTGGTGGGCCACAGTGTCAGCACCATGATCGCCGTGATCGCCGCCGTGCAGGACCCCAGCCGCTTCTCCCACCTGGTCCTGCTTGCTCCTTCGCCCCGTCATACGGATGACCCGTACGACGGCTACGTGGGCGGCTTTTCGCGGGAAGACATCGAGGGCCTGCTGGCATCTCTGGACAGCGACTACTTCGCCTGGGCCGCGGCCTTGGCCCCCGTGGTGATGGGCAACCCGCAGGAGCCCGAATTAGCGGAGGACTTGCGCGTTAGCTTCTGCCGGACAAATCCGACCATCGCACGGCACTTCGCGGGGGTAACTTTCTTCTCCGACACCCGCCCTGAACTGAAAAAGGTACGCACCAGCTGCCTGATACTGCAGTGCTCCAACGATCGGCTTGCCCCGCCGGAAGTGGGTGCCTACCTGCACAAGAATCTGGAACACAGCACCCTGGTGCAGCTCCAGGCCACCGGGCACTGCCCCCACGTCAGTGCCCCGGAGGAAACAGCCCGGGCGATTCTGCACTACCTCGACCCCCGCTCCTGACAGGTGACCTGCAGATCCGGGTTCAGGCGAGTTTGCGTACCTGGTAGGTGTGGCCGGCCGCGCGGAGCCGCTCTATGAGCACGTTGCCGAGTGCCGTGGCCGGTGTCAGCGACCCTTTCGCGGGCGGCAGCCGGTCACCGTCGAGGGCAAGAGCGAGTGCTGTCTCCCCTGCCATCACGGCGGTGGCGGCATAGCCGGGATCACCGGGGCCAGCAGCAATCGCCTGGTAACGCTGGCCGTCCTCGGTGCGGGCGGTCACCTGGGAGTGGAACCAGCCCGCGGGCTGCATGCTGGTGCTCGGACCCGTGCCCGGTACCGGAAGAAAGCGGTCGAGCACCTTCCGGGTTGGTGGAAATGCCATCGCGCCCGTGAATGCCCGGAGCCCGAGTGCCATTGCCCTTGCGATGACCGCTCCTGCCGGTCCGGGGGCCACCTCCATCACCTCGCCGTACTGAAGAGAGCGGCCATAGGCCCAGCCCTGCAATGCGTTGCTGCGGCGCACTATCCGGGTGTTGAACGGGGCCATGATGAAAGGCGCGGTCCAGGTGCCGTCAGCGGAACGGCGCACAGGCCCGGCGTCAGGAGGCTGTGGTGTCGTCGGCTCCCGTGTGCGGTCGGGGCTCAGGGCGAAGGGGTCAGCGACTAATGACTGCAGGGCGGTGCTCGATCGCATCGCATCGAGCTGCCCGCGCATCGATTCCAGCGTGCCTCCGCTGATGCCGGCCTTGGCCCTCGCAACGAGTTGCACTTCGGCCAGACCGCCAGCGCCATCGGCTACTGCCGCCTGATGCAGCAGCAGTACGGCGAGGTCAGACGGCACGGAGTCGTAGCCGCAGGAGTGCACGATCCGTGCCCCGGTCGTCCTGGCCAGGGCGTCGTAGCGATCGATCGCCTCCCGGATGAAGGACACCTCACCGGCGAGGTCGGCGTAGTGGGTACCGGCCCGGGCGCAGGCCTCGACGACAGGCAGTCCGTGTTTCGCGTAGGGACCGACGGCGGTGCAGAGCACGCGGGTGTTCGCAGCCAGGGCGGCGATTGAGTCCGCTTCCCCCGAGTCGGCTTCGATGAGGGCCCACCCGTGCGCCGCGGCCGGCAACTCGGACCGAAGCGCCTCGAGCCTGGACGTGGACCGGCCAGCGAGCCCGACCCGCATCCCGGCCGGTGCATGCTCGGCGAGGTAGGCGGCGATCAGCCTGCCAACGAAACCCGTCGCTCCATAAAGAACGAGGTCATGTTCCCGAGATGAGGTGTCCATAACTGCAGCCTTTCACAGCGGCACTGCAACTCACACCTTGAAGTACTTGGCCTCCGGGTGGTGGAACACGAACGCGTCGGTGGACTGCTCGGGGTGCAGCATCAGCTCATCGCTCAGGATCACGCCCATCCGCTCGGGCTTCAACAGCTCGGTCACCTTGCGGCGGTCCTCCATGTCCGGGCACGCGGGGTAGCCGAGTGAGAACCGCGCACCGCGGTACTCGAGCTTGAAATACCCTGCGGTGTCCTTCGGCTCCTCGGCCGCGAAGCCCAGCTCCTTGCGGATCCGCGCGTGCCAGAACTCCGCCAGCGCCTCGGTGAGCTGCATGACCAGGCCGTTGAGCTCGTAGTAGTCGCGGTACTGGTTGGCGGCGAACATCTTGGAGGTGAACTCCTCGATCTTCGAGCCGGCGGTGACCAGCTGGACGGGCAGCACGTCGATCTGGCCGGATTCGCGGGACTTCACAAAGTCGGCCAGGCACAGGTGCCGGTCGCGGCGCTGGCGCGGGAAGTTGAAGCTCAGCCGGTCGGTGCCGATCGGACCGCCTGAACCACCGTCCGGGGCGAGGAGCCCCGCAGTGCCCAGGACGCCGTCGCGATCCTCCCCATGGTGCAGCACCACCACCTGCTCCCCCTCAGAAACCACCGGGAAGTAGCCGTAGGCGACGGACGCGTCCAGCATGCCCTCGCCGAGGATGCGGTCCAGCCAATAGCGCAGGCGCGGCCGGCCCTCGCGTTCCACCAGCTCCTCGTAGGAGGCGCCGTCCTCGCCACGGCCGGGCTTGAGCCCCCACTGCCCCATGAAGGTGGCGCGCTCGTCAAGGAAGGCGGCGTACTCGTGGAGCGAGACGCCGCGCACGATGCGCGTGCCCCAGAACGGCGGCGCGGGTACCGGGTTGTCGGTGGCGACGTCGGACCGGCCGGGCATCGCTTCCGGCTCGGTGACCGTGAACTTCGCGCCGCCCTTGTGGATGCGCTTCTTCAAAGGCGGAAGGCCGACGTCGTCCGGTGATTCGCCGCGGGCCACGCGGACCAGCGGCTCCATGAGGGCGAGGCCCTCGAAGGCGTCCTTGGCGTACCGGACCACGCCGTCAAACTGCTCGGCCAGGTCCTGCTCCACGTAGGCGCGGGTCAGGGCTGCGCCGCCGAGGATCACGGGCCACTTCTTCGCCAGGCCGCGCGACTGCAGCTCCGCGAGGTTTTCCTTCATCACCACGGTGGACTTCACCAGCAGCCCGGACATGCCGATCACGTCCGCGTTGTGCTCCTCCGCCGCAGCCATGATCTCGGCGATGCCCTGCTTGATGCCGATGTTGACCACTTTGTAGCCGTTGTTGGTGAGGATGATGTCCACCAGGTTCTTGCCGATGTCGTGCACGTCGCCGCGGACGGTGGCGATCACCATGGTGCCCTTGCCGGAGGAATCTGACTTCTCCATGTGCGGCTCGAGCAGGGCGACGGCGTTCTTCATCACCTCGGCGGACTGCAGCACGAACGGCAGCTGCATCTCGCCGGCGCCGAAGCGCTCGCCCACCACCTTCATGCCTTCGAGGAGGTGGTCGTTGATGATGCCGAGCGGGGTCATGCCCTCGCTGCGGGCCAGGTCCAGGTCCTCTTCGAGGCCCTTGCCTTCGCCGTCGATGATGCGCCGCTCCAGGCGGGCGCCGGTGGGCAGTGCCGCGAGTTCGGCGGCGCGCTGGTCCTTGAGCGCTGCGGTGTCGACGCCGGCGAACATGTCCAGCATGATGGCCAGCGGGTCGTAGGTGGTGTTGCCGTCGGTGTCGTATTCGCGGCGGTCATAAACGAGGTCCAGGGCCACCTTGCGCTGCTCGTCCGGCAGAGAGGCGAGCGGCACGATCTTGGCGGCGTCGATGATGCCGCTGGTCAGGCCCGCCTGCACGGCCTCGTGCAGGAACACGGAGTTCAGGACGATGCGCGCGGCCGGGTTCAGGCCGAACGAGACATTGGAGACGCCGAGCGTGGTGTTGATCCCGGGGTACTTGGTGGTGATCTGGCGAATGGCCTCGATGGTTTCGATGCCGTCGCGGCGGGTTTCCTCCTGGCCGGTGGCGACGGGGAAGGTCAGGGCGTCCACGATGATGTCCTCGACGCGCATCCCCCACTCGCCCACCAGGGCGTCGACGAGGCGGGAGGCGATGGCCACTTTGCCCTCGGTGGTGCGGGCCTGACCCTGTTCGTCGATGGTCAGGGCGATCACGGCGGTGCCGTGTTCCTTCACCAGCGGCATGATGCGCGCGAAGCGGCTGTCCGGGCCGTCACCGTCCTCGTAGTTGACGGAGTTGACCACCGGCCGGCCGCCGATGAGTTCCAGGCCGGCCTGCAGCACGGGCGGTTCGGTGGAGTCGATGACGAGCGGGAGGGTGGAGGCCGACGCGAAACGCGAGACGACCTCCTTGATGTCAGCGACGCCGTCGCGCCCCACGTAGTCGATGCAGACGTCCAGCAGGTGCGCGCCCACGCGGATCTGCTCGCGGGCGATGTCCACGCAGTCGTCCCAGCGCTCTTCGAGCATCGCCTGGCGGAATGCCTTGGAGCCGTTGGCGTTGGTGCGTTCACCGATGGCGAGGTAGGAGGCGTCCTGGTCGAAGTTCACGTGCTGGTAGAGGGAGGCGACGCCGGCCTCGCGCTCGGTGGGGACGCGGGCGGGGCCGGTGCTGCCGGCTCCCGTCTCGCGTGTGCGGAAGGGTGCAAGGCGTTCGACGACGGCGGCCATGTGCTCCGGCGTCGTACCGCAGCAGCCGCCCACCAGGCCCAGGCCGAACTCGCGCACGAACTGCTCGTGGGCGGTGGCCAGTTCGGTGGGGGTGAGCGGGTAGTGCGCGCCGTTGGCGCCGAGGATGGGCAGGCCGGCGTTGGGCATGCAGGCGATGGCCACGGAGGACTGCTTGGAGAGGTGGCGGAGGTGCTCGCTCATCTCGTCCGGGCCGGTGGCGCAGTTCAGGCCGATGGCGTCGACGCCGAGCGGTTCGAGGGCGGTGAGCGCGGCGCCGATTTCGGAGCCCATGAGCATGGTTCCGGTGGTTTCGACCGTCACCTCGACGAAGATGGGGAGGCGGATTCCCTTGGAGACGATGGCCTGCTTGCAGCCGTTGACCGCGGCTTTGGTCTGCAGGAGGTCCTGGCTGGTTTCGATGAGGAACGCGTCCGCGCCGCCGTCGATGAGGCCCTCGGCCTGCAGGGCGAAGGTCTGCTTGAGGTAGTCGTAGCTGGTGTGTCCGAGGCTGGGGAGCTTGGTGCCGGGGCCCATGGAGCCGAGGACCCAGCGCATCCGGCCGTCGGTTTCTTCCGCGGCTTCGGCGCGTTCGCGGGCGATCTTGGCGCCCTTGAGCGCGAGTTCTGTGATGCGGTCGTCGATTCCGTAGTCGGAGAGGTTGGACCAGTTGGCGCCGAAGGTGTTGGTTTCCACCGCGTCAATGCCGGTGGCGAAGTAGGCGTCGTGGATGTCCCCGATGACGTCCGGGCGCGTGTCATTGAGGATCTCGTTGCAGCCCTCGAGGTTCTGGAAGTCCGTTTCGAGCGACAGGTCCCGGCCCTGCAGCATGGTGCCCATGGCGCCGTCGGCAATAACCACGCGGTGGTTCACGGCGTCCAGCAGCTCCTGCGAACGGGCAGGGCGGGGCACGGACTCAATATCAAGCGCAAAACGAGGCATCTAAACAGGTTACGTGTGGGGGCCGGAACGTTGCGCTGTGTGTCCGTGTACTACGGCAGGGGGATGCAATTTGCCATGCCCCTGCCGTCCCAAGTGCTGACACTCATGTTCGTCCGTCCCGTCAACATTCTCAAGCAGGCGGCACTTCAACCGCGGCGCCCTTGGTCAAATGCGGGGGCCACATGCAGCTAACCCCGGCCGGACGGGCGAGGGTTTGAGTATCTTGCGTGCCAGCGACACCATCTGTGCACAGCTGCCCCATCTGATTCCCAATTTGCGGAATGATCGTTGGATGATGATCAGATGCGAAATTTTTCTGTTCTTTCCGACATCGAGTTCGAGGAGTTGTGCGCTGATCTCCTCGCCACCACTGCTGGCGTAGCTGTGCGAAGGTACGCCAGCGGGAAAGACAAAGGAAAGGACCTTATCTGGAATGAAGACACCGGCCTAGGAATTGCGCAGTGTAAGCATTATATTAAGTCAACTTTTTCGCAGCTTCTCGCGGCCGCCAAGGCCGAACTTCCGAAGGTAAGAGAGAATAACCCATCGCAATACGTTTTCATGACTTCACAATCCACTGTAGAAACTCAGAATGAACAGTTATACGACCTGTTCAGTGAGTGGATGAAATCCATTGAGGACGTGTGGAGTGCAGAAAAGATCAATGATCTGCTCCACGCAAATCCAAGCGTAGAAACACGTCACCTCAAGCTATGGCTCCATACCGGTCTTCAGCTTTTTTGGGCCACGAACAGTTCACTCCACAATCGCTCTCGAGCTCTAGCGGAGCGAGTCGAAGAGGAACTTCCGCGCTTCGTTGAGACTCAAGCCTTTGCCGCAGCAAATGCCGCTCTCGAAAATGAAAATGTCTGCTTGATAGCGGGTGCTCCCGGCGTTGGAAAGACCATGCTCTCCCACGCACTAGTTGCGGGCTTAATGTCCGATGGATACATGCCAATCGAGATTTCGAGCGACGTTGAGGAAGGGTGGGCAGCGTTCGACGCTTCAACCAAGCAGGTGTTTCTCTACGATGATTTCCTCGGAGAACTCGCCCTCAGTGAGCGCCTGTCAAAGAAGGAAGATCGCCGACTTGTGAGCTTCATCAAACAAATTGCAAAAAGCGGAAAGCATAAGTTTATATTGACCACGCGAGAGTACATTTTGAAAGATGCGGAACAGTCGTATCCGCTTCTTAAAGACATCGAGGCGTCCCGCCGCCTCATTTTGGAAATGCCACACTACAACAGACGTGATCGCGGCCGAATTCTGTACAATCATTTGTTCCACTCCTCATTGCCTCAGGAATACCGAGAACAATTTGCCAATGATGCCTGGAAGAAGATAGTAGACCACAAAGGGTACAATCCTCGCCTCATAGGATATGCGACGAGTAGGTTGGCTTTTGAGTTGGATGGGCCGTATTTGGAGGCCTTTCTAAATACTTTGGACAACCCCCAGGAGCTCTGGAGTAACGCGTATGAAAACCATATCAACGCGATCGATCGCACAATACTGCAAGTTATGTGTTCTTACGGTGGAATAACGTACTCAGAACTGGAGGGCTCGCTGAAGCCCTATGAGTCCCAAATCGGACCGATCACAGGGTATCGTATACGGCGATCCTTGAAGACCTTGGATCAAACCTTCCTTCGCACCTCGCAGATTATCGGCGAAGTTCATATTTCTTTCCATAGTCCGGCGGTTCGAGAATTTATCCTCGGAGTCTTGCGTGCGGATAGGATGGCGCTAAGTACCGTTGTGGATAATGCCGTATCTATAGATCAGATCGCCCGACTGGCAAGGGTGGGAACAGATTATTTGGTGCACCGCAGCGTTAGTGGCCCGCTCCCACTTTCTCGCATACAAGACAACGTCAGTAGAGCTATAACGCGTCTCCTGCCAGTACAGGGTGCCCATTGCATGAACGACCGTGAGAAGAGTCAAAGGGTGCACGACTTATCCGAAGTCTCAACCCTCTCATTTGAGTCACTGTTTCCGGAATCTTGGTGGGACGCACAACTGACTATTATCGAAAGAATCTGGAAGGACGGTATTGGCACCCCCTCGGCCGTGAAAAGTATAGTTGAATTTGCGATGGACAGCGCGTTGTGGTCCAAGCATAGGACTTCTCTTGAAGAATCAGCCCGTGCACTCCTTCTGGCCTTCGACACGGACTATGACGAAGACTGGGCTATATCCTTTGATATCTTCACAAATTTATTTGAGAGCGGCATACCCGTCGAACTCGTTGATGACTTCGAAGCCTATTGTATAATGCTATGGAATCGCAGGGAATGAACCTCACGAATATCGAGGGACTTATCTCAATGGCATCAGATCTTGGTTTATCAGCGGTGGTGGAAGAACTTGAAGACCACGGTCGAAGGGTGTCCGAGTATGAACAATTTGTTAATGACAGCCGTGAAGGATGGTCAAGCAGAACTACCGACGTTGGAACCGATACTGAGCTTCGCACCTTGTTCGATCGGTTCCTCCCCCAGTCTCCTGACATCACCTAACCAAGTAAGTGATCGCCCCTTCGGCCGCGCTGGCCGTCCGGGACTACTGACACACTCATACCCCTATACATGCACGGCGAAGGTATCGCCTCATTCTTCAGACTTATCAGCTGGGAGTGCGGAACAACAAGAGGTAGCTGCCCTGTGGATCAACGGCGATAGGCGTCAGTATTCAGGAGGACTTGCAAGGCACGAAAGCTCCACGCCAGAGAAATTAGATCAAGGGACAGCTTTCCTGACGTGCGAGCAGAGCGGGAAGCCCGATTGTTCCGCTCCCCTACCCCCGGACTGTTTCATCAGAGATCTTTCACGGGAGACCTGTGGACCTTGATCTCAAGATTCAGCACAGCTGCGGACATCACTGCAGAGCACCTGCTGAGTACGCTCTGTTACAGGGCGTAATCTAGGAACTTAGAAAGCTGGGCTGAGTGAGCAGCCGCACGACTGACACTCCGCGATCAGATTGTGCCCCTAATTAACATGTATGCCTGTAGGAGGTGTGGTGAGATCCATTCGCGTAGGAGCCCGCAAACTGGTGGCAAGTCCGGTCCTGGGAAGTTACTGGTTTGTCGCGTCGGAACGGCAACGGATTTACCACGGCAAATTAAACGGTCGGCCCGCGCCTTGGTCAGAGGACCCCATCCTTACTGCCCACCGCTTTACTAACGCCTACCGGGCCGCGGATCGGGTGTCCCAGGATCTTATCCGTGTTCAATATGAGGGACCCCAAGACCCCGATAATATCCTGCTCCGGACGCTGCTTTTTCGTTTTTTCAACAAACCGGAGACCTGGTGCCTGATTGAGGAGGCCGTCAGTGTCGTCTCAACAGCTACATTCGACATTGGAGTCCTGGACGGCGTCCTTGAAGATGCAATGGGGCGCGGTGAGCGGGTGTACTCCCCCGCGTACATCATCCCACCCCCGCCCTTCGGGGCGCGGCGGAAACATCTCAACCACCTGCGGCTCATCGAGCACATCCTGGCTTCCGGAGCCGGCAAAAAAATAGCTGGCGCTTCCAGCCTCCAGCAGGTCTACAGAATTCTTTCTGCCTATCCCTCGCTCGGCCCCTTTTTGGCCTTTCAATTGACCATTGACCTGAACTACTCCACCCTCATTGACTTCGACGAGAACGAGTTCGTTGTTGCCGGCCCCGGTGCCAGGAGCGGGCTCGCGAAATGTTTCCTTGATACTGACGGTTTCGGGCCCGAAGACGTTATCCGCTGGATGGTTGACCACCAGGAAGACGAATTTGAACGTTACGGGCTTGACTTCCAGGATCTTTTCGGCCGCCCTCTGAAGATGATCGACTGCCAGAACCTGTTCTGCGAAACCGACAAATACGCCAGAGTCGCCCACCCCGAGGCCGCCGGTATAGGTGCGAGGGTACGGATCAAACAGCGGTACGTTCCCGGCCGCGCGGTTGCGGCCCCGTTTTTTCCGCCAAAGTGGGGGATCAATGACGCTGTAAAAAACGTGCTGCCCAGCAACGGTCCGGCTGATGGTCCGGAGGACCGACGGGGAGATGCTGTGATCCTTGGGGCGGTCAGTGCTCCTGTGCTTGCCTTCGGGTGACAAACTCCCTGGCGGCGGCACCCAGATCACTGTCCCCCAGCAAAGCCAGACGGGGTTCGAGGGCGTCGGCGGTGTTCCCCCGTTTGAAGGACCAAAAAATATCAATTGCCCGGACGTAAGCGACGAGCATCGGGTCTTTGAACGGGATGTGTAAATCTTCAAGGTCGGCCCCGGCCCGGAGACGATGCTCCAGGCCCATCCACTTCCCGTGCGCTTCGGCGGATCTTTCCCAGTCGGTGTCGTAGCGAAAGCTGCCGCCTAGGCTTGCGGAGTCGACGGCCCCTGCATGACTTTCCAATATGGTTCGTGCCCGGTCTTCGAACTCACAGTAGAGGTGCAGTGATGAGGTGAAGAAAGTCAGGTCACCCATCTCAAGGTGCAGCCACCGGGCCATCATCTCCAGCAGGACGCTCCACTCGAAAGCATTGATGGCAGAGAAACCGAACCAGATGTCGGTGCTGCGCGCCACCACGTTGAGATTCAACCGTCCGTCCCGGACCAGGAAGTGCAGCCAGTTGTTGCAGGGAATGTCTGCGCTGTCCCGGAAATCAAGCTCCGGATCGAAGAGGCTCATGACGGCACGCCGTGATGATGGGGAGGCCTTGAGCTGGTTGTGGACTTCCGCTACCTGGTCCACCCCGCGCCAGTTCCGAAGCCGCGGTCCGTAACCGGCCCGCCAGGTGTTCCCGCCGTCATCGGAGTACTGCGGTGCGCGCCTCAAATATGGGGTGAGATAGCCCAGGTCGTTGCGGCCTGCCAAGACCCACATCGTTTCCGCGATCGCCGCGAAGGGGTTGTTGTTGCGGCCGGGCGTGTGCAGGAAACGGTCCTGGGGTTTCTGAATGACGAAGGCTTGCGAGGGAAGTTCCATTGCTGGCCCGTTGCGGCTGTCGACCCTCTTTCCTTCGGCGAGCAGAATGGCTAGCATGCCCTGGAAGGCGTCGTCGATGGTGTGGAAGGCCCGCATAGTCCGGCTTACGCCTCAGCCTGCGAGCAGTTCGCGGTCGCGCAGAGCGTTCAGCAGGAACGCCGTGACGTCTGAGGGTGCCCCCTGGGGGACGCGGACGGTGAGGTCTTCGTGTGACTTCGCCAGCTGCTGGTAGCCATCCAGGATGGGGTCGGAGTTGTTGGCATCATCCTCGTATGTCTTGTCGAACAGGAAGACGACGGACGCGTTCAGTTGGGACCAGATGCTCTCGATCAGGTTCCGGAACGTTGCTTCAGTGATGCCGGCCGCGGGGAAGTCACCGCTGTACCAGCCGTAGGCCATGGTGGACCACCACCAGCGGTCCAGTACGACTGCCTGCGTTGCAAGCAGCTCCTTGATGCGGGGAACGCTCTCCGCGTGGCATGCGAGGTGGGCAAGCTGTTTTGCGACCCCGGACGCGGGGGCACGATATCCGGACTCCAGCATGGAATAGGTCTCATCCGTGAAGGTGCTCAGGCCGCTGGGCATGTGGACGTGGGCGGTCGAATTCCGATCCAGTGCCTGGCGGAGGGCATTTGTCTGGGTGCTTTTTCCCGTCTTGTCCAGGCCTTCCAGGACGATGAGAGTGCCGGGTTTGAGTGAGTGGTTCATCATTGTACATTCCCCTGAATGTTGTTTACAGTTGCAGCTTCAGCGCCGAATGCGATGAGGTAGTCCACGGGAAGCCAGCAGTAGCCGCCAAGGCCCCAGTCCGTTCCCCAGCTGTTCTTGATCAACAGAAGCCTTCCGCTGACCGGGTGGGTCGCTGCGCCAACGCACGTCACCGCGTGATACCCGCCCACGGTGGCCCGGACGTCGGGCACGGCAACGATTCCGTCGATATCGGGCTCCCGGAACTCGTCGGAGACCTCCACGATTAGGATGACCGGGTGTGACCGGGCCAGCGCGTCTTCGAGTTCGTCTTCGATGCCGTCATGGTGCAGGGTAAGGGGTGTGAGGCCAGCGCGGTTCCAGGGAGGTTGCCCAAGCCCAGCCGGCGGGTCTTCTGTACCCGCACCCAGTGTCGGCTTATAGGGCCAGGAGGCCAGCTCAGGCTGCCCGTGACCGCTAAGAGCAGGCCCGACGTTCCTTAAGACCATGCCGCCGCGGGAGGTGTGGCCGGCTGCAGTCGCCTGCCACCACAGCGCCTCCGGCGCAAGATGCTGAACCGGTGAGTCGGCCTGCAGCGCTTCGTGCCCGACGGAGGATGCGAAAGCCACGCAGGTGGGGCGGAACCCTTGGTCCAATATGCTGCCGCCCACTAAAGGGCGAAGATCAATGTCGTCCCGCATCAGTAATCCCACTCGGTTCCTTCCGCCTCACCACGGGCAAACGCGGCAATAAGACGCCGGCGGAACTCAACTTCAGGCACACCACGCACGTGGGTAGTGACCCTGATCCGCGACACGGGCGCATTCGGCCGGACCGGCCTGACGTGGTTCAACTGAATGGCTTCGTCACCGGGAGCGTCCGCGGTGTAGGCAACCAGCCGGGTCACAGCACCGCCGACAGCCGTTGCCCCCGCCTGATACGGTTCCTGCACCAACCTGTCCTGCAGAAGGGACACAACATCCGAGGCCTCAGCCATGGCCGGGAACGGAACCACCTCGCCCCCGCCCGGTGCGGGGGCAGCATCTGTGAATGCCTGGCCCCCGTTGAACGGTGGCGGCGCCGGACGAAACGGGTGGATCGTAGCTTCCGTCAGTGTCTCCTCGGCATACCATCGGTACCCGGTGGCAGGATATTCGGTGAGCCGGAGCAGGATGGCGTCCCCTACGAAAGCTTCGACTTCAGCTTGATCCTCGGGATGCTCTACGATCCACACGTCTCCCCGCGCATTGGGCAGCCTGAGTCCACCCGTCAACCGTTGCTTGATGGCTGCGGGCTGTGTCTTGAGCAACTGGTTGCCGTTGGACGGAGAAATCAGCCGGGTGTTCATAAGCTGCCGCACCGTAGCTTCGTAACTGACGTGCATGTCACGCGCCGCCTGGTAGACCTGCTCTGCGTCAGCTGCCTGCCCGCGACGTATCCCATACCGGCGGGCAACGGTATAGAGCAGTTCAAGCGGCATCAGGAAATGGGCAGCGAAAACCTGTGCGTCCAACTCGCGTGCTTCACCATGAGGGTGCCCGAACACTGCCTCATCGGTATCAAGACTCAGCACGTCCTGATCCATGTACCAGTGCCCGAGCTCATGGGCCGCTGTATAGCGCTGCAGCGACGCCGGCCGGGCACTGTTGATCAGCACGCCGCCGGGATCTCCCGGCAGAACAGCGCCAAGGAGGTCCTTCAGTGGCTGGAACCGGAGCAACAGGCCGGCGTCCTCAATCGCCTCAAAGGGATCAACCGGCTCAGACTGGTCAATCCCGAGTTCATTGAGCGCGGTAGTTGCCGCTTGAACAGCTTTAAGCTGACTCAAGAACCCTCCTTCCGTAGATGAGGCCGTGGGCCGCGTGGAACCGGCCCCGCCGCCAGGAACTCCGCGAAACGGAGCACCTGGTCTTTATCTTCGTCCGACAAACCACGAGTAGCCCGGAACAACGCGCCGTCCGCAGCCGCGACCGGCGCTTCGTCCTCTCCCAGCAGCCACTCCACCCGGCGGCGGTACAACCGGGCAAGGCGACGAAGCTCCAGGGCGGAAACACCCCTCTTGCCTGTCTCCATGGCGTGCACGCTGGTTCGGGGAATCCCAAGCGCCCCACTGACTTCCTCCTGTGTGAGTCCAAGCGACTCCCGGGCCTCCCGTATGCGGGCGGCTACAACTTGTAGCTCGTTATCTGACACGATCTCCTCCTTTCAACATGACGACGAACGCCACGGCGAAGCCACCTTCATGGCTGAGGGCGACGCTCCAATCAGTAATCCCCAATTCATCTGCCCGGGCTTTTGCTGAACCCGACAGCTCCATCATTGGAACCCCGTTTTCATCCCGGCGCACTCCGATGTCCAGTGGCGCTATCGCGCCGATCCCCTGACCGAGCGCTTTCATCGCCGCCTCCTTGGCCGCCCATCGGGCACCCAGTCGAGCTGGGTCGGCCTGACAGTCCTCCTGCTCCGCCTCCGTGAACGCGAGGTCCAGAAATGTTCTGTCTTCCTCGAGCATCCTCGCGATACGACCACAGTCGACGAGGTCAACACCAGTGGTGATGGGTGAGGTAATCATGCCGACGCGGCAGATTCGCCGCCGCTGCCGAGCGCGGCCTTGGCATCGGTGAGGATCTTCGCCACGCCCGACTTTCCGGAATAGGCGCTGTGCTCGGCATTGGCGTGGCCGGCAACGACGGCAAGCTCCCCTATAGTGAAGCCGGTCTGCTGGCAGAGGAACTCCTGTAACCTGGCAAGCCCGATGAGGTTGCCATAACCGCGGGTAATGAGGTGCCAGTGCCGGTAAACGGCTAGAAGAGACAACGCTCCGGCGCGGACACTGATGTCGATGTGCACCAGACAGGGGAAACCTTGCGTCCGTGTGTCAGACACAGCGTACTCTTCCAGCCCTCCCCCTGCTCCATCAGCCTCGCCGGCGAGGCTGATGTCGCTGAAATTCGAGGTCCCCACGCGCCGGCGCCGCTCGTTTCGCAATGCCTCGATGCGGGCGGCCAGCTGATTTGTACCGGTCGCGCTCTTGCCGGGCCAGGAAATCATCCGGGAGAAATACGTTCCCGCCTTGTTGGCGTGGATATGGCGCAGTGTCGGCAGCGTATCTAGATAAGCCTCGTAAAGCTCAGCTGCGGCGCCGTCCAGTAGAGCTGTCTCCTCGCTGGAAAGCTCCGCAGACCAGTCTAGACCGGGATCGTTATAGAGAGCAGAAGGAAAAATAGTGTTTGCGACGGTGAAGATGCCATGCCTATCACGGCCGCGCAGCGCCTTGTCGACCACCCCGGAGACCTCAGCGTGGGTACCCTCCTGCGGGGCGCTGATCGACACGAGCGTGTGAGTTGCGGTGCCGTGAGGTTTGGAATTCACAGTCTCCAGGGTCTGAATCCAGGCATCCGATATGTGCTGGGCCGAGACGTGCAGGCTCATGCCAATTCCCCCACCGTGTCCTGGAGGACCTCAGCGATACCTTCCAGGTTTGACCAGCGGTCACGGTGGATCTTGCTCAGATCCGGCTGTTTACGGTCCAGATTCCGGTAAAAGCGACCGACCAGGAACACGACTTCAATGGAATCTATCGCGGCGGTGGCATCGACAGAATCCACCGACTCATGATGGAGCTTTGCCAGAGTCCTGGATAACGCAGCCTCAATGGCTGTCTTTGTCATCGTCTTTGCCGCGGCCACCGACATCGGCATCCCCAGCGTGTCAAAAATCACGCCGTTCGGCCCAATCACGGGCGCGGGTATTGCGGAGTGCTGGTTGAACCCGCCCGCCACCGCCAACGTGTTATTTGTCATACAAGCTATTGTCAGATTTTCTGACATACATGTCAAGTATTCCGGCCCAATCCGCCGGTCAACCCAGCGCCTCCCTTTGCCTGCCGGCGCGTCCCAGTTGCCTGAGGTTGATGCCCATCTGAAGACCGGGCGGTTTCAGGATCTGATGCCAAGGCCGAGGGGAAGATTAGTGCCTTGCCCAAAACTTTGAAGGCGGTTTTGTCTTGCTACTGGATCAGCATCACAATCTCCGACTGCATAGCAATGGTTCAATGCTGAACGGGAGTCCGAGTATTCTCCTCTTTCGCCGTAGGTTCACAGGACCCGGTCATCGGCCCTTACAGCACGGGAGAAGTAGCCCTTGCGGCTCCCAGTTCCGGATCCTCGGTGCTAGGGAGCACAATCCTATGCCGGTTCCGCGCTGACTAAACCTCTGCGGCAGGAGCCGCAAACTGCGCCTCGTACAGCCGCGCGTAAGCCCCAGCGGCGGCCAACAGTGAAGCGTGCGTGCCCTGTTCCACGATTTGGCCGGCCTCCATCACCAGGATGAGGTCCGCGTCGCGGATGGTGGACAGGCGGTGCGCAATCACAAACGACGTCCGGTCGGACCGCAGCGCACTCATCGCCTTCTGCACCAGCACCTCGGTCCGGGTATCCACGGAAGACGTCGCCTCGTCCAGGATCAGCACCGAAGGCCGCGCCAGGAACGCCCGGGCAATCGTCAGCAGCTGCTTCTCCCCCGCGGACACGTTGGACCCCTCATCTTCCAGCAGTGTGTCGTAACCGTCCGGCAGTGACCGCACGAACCGGTCCACATACGTCGCCCGCGCCGCCTCCAGAATCTCCGCCTCGGTAGCCCCAGGCCGCCCATACGCGATGTTGTCCCGTATCGTCCCTGCGAACAGCCAGGTATCCTGCAGCACCATCCCCAGCCGCGAGCGCAGCTCGCGCCGCGGCACCGAGGTGACGTCCACGCCGTCGAGCGTTATCCGCCCCGCATCCAGCTCGTAGAACCGCATCATCAGGTTCACCAGCGTCGTCTTCCCCGCCCCGGTGGGCCCCACAATCGCCACCGTCTGCCCCGGCTCCGCCACCAGGGACAACCCGGAGATCAGCGGCTTGTCCGGCGAATACGAGAACGACACATCCTCAAACACCAGCCGCCCCCGCCCAAACACGGGCCCGGCAGAAGGCGCAGGCTCCGCAGATTCTTCTTCCTCATCCAGCAGCGAGAACACCCGCTCGGCGGACGCCACTCCGGACTGCAGCAGGTTCGCCATGGACCCCAGCTGCGCCAGCGGCATGGTGAACTGCCGCGAGTACTGGATAAACGCCTGCACATCGCCCAGCTGCATTGCCCCGGACGCCACCTGCAGCCCGCCCACCACCGCGATCCCCACGTACACCAGGTTCCCGATGAACGTCATGGCCGGCATGATCAGCCCGGAAATGAACTGCGCCCCGAAACTCGCGTCATACAGCTCCGCGTTCTTCTGCCGGAACCGCTCCTCCACCTCGCGCTGCCGGCCGAACACCTTCACCAGCGCATGCCCGGTGTACGTCTCCTCGATCTGTCCATTTAACTCACCTGTGTTTTTCCACTGCGCCACGAACAGCTTCTGCGAGCGCTTGGCAATCAGCGCCGTGATCCCCAGCGTCAGCGGAATGGTCACCAGCGCGATCAGCGCCAGCGTGGGCGAAAGGATGAACATCATCACCAGCACGCCCAGCACCGTCAGCACCGACGTGACCGCCTGGCTGATGGTCTGCTGCAGGCTCTGCGAGATGTTGTCCACGTCATTGGTGACCCGGCTGAGCAGCTCGCCGCGCTGGATCGAGTCGAAATACCGCAGCGGCAGCCGGTGGATCTTCGCCTCGATCTCCCGGCGCAGCCCGAACACCGTCCGCTGCACCACCCCGTTCAGCACATACGCCTGCACCCACATGAACGCCGACGACAGCACATACAGCACCAGCGCCCACGTCAGCACGCTACCCAGCGCGGCAAAGTCGATCCCCTGCCCCGGCACCAGGTCCATGGCGCTGAGCATGTCCGCGCGCTGCCCCTCGCCCGACGCCCGCAGCTGCGCGATCACCTGCTCCTTGGTCACCCCCGCAGGCATCTCGCGGGACACTACGCCGGCGAAGATCAGGTTGGTGCCCTCCCCCAGCAGCCGCGGCCCGATCACGGACAGCGCCACCCCGGCCACCGCCGTCACGAACACCAGCAGCAGCCACGCCCGCTCCGGCCGCAGCTTCCCCAGCAGCCGCTTGGCCGACGGCCAGAAGTTCATCGCCTTCTCCGCCGGGACGTTCATCCCGGCGAACGGCCCGCCGCGTCCCGGCCCGCCCATGGGACGGGGAATGCGTGCGACGGCGGCGCCGCCCGCTGCGGGGGCCGGTGCGGCTTTGGCGCCGGTTCCGGGAGAGGGCTGCCGGCTCATACCGTCTCCTCCGCCGCCAGCTGGGAGCTGACGATCTCGCGGTACGTCTCGGACGTCTCCAGCAGCTCACTGTGCGTTCCGCGCCCCACGATCCTGCCGTCGTCGAGCACCAGGATCTGGTCCGCGTCCACGATGCTGGAGACGCGCTGGGCGATGATCACCAGCGTGGCGCCGGCGGTGCTGCGCTTGAGGGCCTGGCGGAGCCGGGCGTCGGTGCCGGTGTCCAGCGAGGAGAACGAGTCGTCGAAAATGTACAACTCGGGCCGCTTCACCAGGGCCCGGGCGATGGCCAGCCGCTGCCGCTGACCGCCGGAAACGTTGGTGCCGCCCTGGCTGATGGGTGCGTCCAGGCCGCCCTCCATCCGCTCCACGAACTCCTTGGCCTGGGCGATTTCCAGGGCAGTCCAGAGCTCGTCCTCGGTGGCGTCCGGCTTGCCGTAGAGCAGGTTGCTGCGCACGGTGCCGCTGAACAGGTAGGGCCGCTGCGGGACCAGGCCGATGTGCCCCCAGAGCAGGTCCGGGTGCAGCTCGCGGACGTCCACGCCGTCCATCCGTACTGCCCCGCTGGTGGCGTCGAACAGCCGGGGCATGAGGTTCACCAGGGTGGTCTTGCCCGACCCGGTGCTGCCGATGATCGCCGTCGTCTGCCCCGCCCTTGCGGTGAAGCTGATGCCGGAAAGGACGGGCTGGTCGGCACCCGGGTAGGCGAATCCGACGTTGCGCATTTCCAGCTCGCCGCGCCGGACCTCGCTGCTGAGGGGGTTCTTTGGGGGCCGGACGCTCGACTCGGTGCGCAGCACCTCGCCGATCCGGTCCGCGGAGACGGCGGCGCGCGGGATCATCACGGCCATGAACGTGGCCATCATGACGGACATCAGGATCTGGATCAGGTAGCTCAGGAAGGCGATGAGCGTGCCCACCTGCATGGAGCCGTCCTGGATGCGGAACGAGCCGAACCAGATCACGGCCACGCTGGAGACGTTCAGCACCAGCATCACCACCGGGAACGCGAGCGCCATCAGCCGGCCGGCGCGGAGGGCGGTGTCCGTGACGTCCTCGTTGGCACGGGCGAAGCGGCCGGTCTCGATGTCCTCGCGGACGAACGCGCGGACCACGCGGATGCCGGTGAGCTGCTCGCGGAGGACCCGGTTCACGGTGTCGATCCGTTTCTGCATCTTCCGGAACAGCGGCACCATCCGGGCGGTGAGCAGGCCGACGGCGACCAGCAGCACCGGGACGGCGACGGCAATCAGCCAGGACAGCTGGACGTCCTGCCGGATCGCCATGATCACGCCGCCGATGCTGAGCATGGGCGCGGTGACCAGCATGGTGGCGGACATAAGGACCAGCTGCTGGACCTGCTGGACGTCGTTGGTGGACCTGGTGATGAGGCTTGGTGCGCCGAACTTGGTGACTTCCTGCTCGGAGAACTCCCCCACCCTTTTGAAGATCGCGCCGCGGAGGTCCCGGCCCACACCCATGGCCGCCTTCGCCGCGAAGTACACAGCGATCACCGCGCACACGATCTGCAGCAGCGTGATCGCCAGCATCACCCCGCCCAGGCTCAGGATGTAGCCGATGTTCGCCTTGGCCACGCCCTCGTCGATGATGTCCGCGTTCAGCGTGGGCAGATACAGGGACGCGATGGACTGCGCCAGCTGGAAAACGACGACGGCGAGCAGCAGCGTGCGGTGCGGCCGCAGGTATTCAACAAGCAGCTTCCAGAGCATGGGCGGCTCCTGACACATTGTCCACAAGAGGTGGTGCGAAGGTCAGTTTACGTCCGGAGGCTGGGAACTGCGCGGGTGGAGCTGTTGCGGACAACGAGCGTCGGCGCGATCGGAGTGCGGTCTACCTCCCGCCCCTCCATCGCACCGGTCAGCACCTCCATGCTCATAGTCGCCAACGCAGCGAAGTCCTGGCGGACGGTGGTCAGGGGAGGCAGGAAGAAATCCGAACCTTCGATATCGTCGAAACCGACGATGCTCACATCCTCCGGGACGCGCACGCCATTTTCAGCGAATGCGCGAATAAGCCCCAGCGCAGTGTGGTCGCTGGCGGCGAAAATCGCCTGGGGGACCCTGTCCTCGCGGACGAGCTTGAGGCCGGTTTCGTACGCCCATCGAGGGCTCCAGTCGCCCTCGATGCAGAGCCCCTGTGGGAGGCCAGCGTCACGAAGCGCGGCCTCCCAGCCGCGCTTGCGGACCCGGCCGTCGAACCAATCCATCGAGCCGGCAATGTGGGCGATGTCTGTGTGGCCAAGGTCAATGAGATGCTGGGTGGCCAGCCGTGCTCCGAGCTCCTGGTTCTCGGAGTAGGTGAAGACGTTTGGGGTCGATGACGCCCCTGCCGCAATCATCTCCACCGGCACTCGGAAGGACGCATTCCAGACGGCTGCTGCCATCTCCACAAGGGGGGCAATAACAATGATTCCCCCCACGCCGGTGTCATCCAAGGTGTCCAGGGCTGCCTGCACTGACTCTTCGTGGGGTTTCTCGACACTGATGACAGTTGTGGCGTAGCCCTTCTTACGAGCGACGTTCTCCAGGGCCATGAGTGTTCCAACCGGGCCGAACCGGGGGGATCCGTCGGACAGGATGCCGATGGACATCGACCGACTGGTGACCAACGCGGTGGCTGCCCGGTTCCGGCGGTATCCGATGTCCTTGATGACCTGCAACACCCGCTTTCGCGTTGCCGCGCTCACGTCCGGTGCGTCATTCAGTACCCGCGAGACTGTTCCGAAAGAGACCCCGGCTACCTGGGCCACATCGTTGATGGTGGGCTTACGGCGCATCGGGGCGTCCCTTAGCCTCTCGCTCGCCTCACGGGGAACCGCCATGCCTGCCACGTTCTCTCCTGTCACGCACCTCCTGGACCGAACCACTGGGGTCCGTCGATTAATCTTACGTCGGCCCGGCTGCCCCACAGGCCCGGACGGTCCATTCCTGTGATGCTTGACACTCTCGTCCGTAAACGTTTACGATGATGTCCGTAAACGTTCACGGTAACCTCGTAAACGCTTACGGTGCAGCTAATTCAATGAGGAAGGGAGCGAGATGGCTGACAGCATCGTCGACGCACTCGCGCTCGACCCCGGCACTGGGCTTCGGAATGTCGACCAGGCGCAGTGGGCACATTTGGAAGAGCTCCTGAAGGACACGGCGCCAATGGATCTCGCAGCCGCTGTCCGCACTTTCGTCTCCGCCGGTTCCTCGGCCGTCGTCGGAATCTTCGACGGCAACTGTCTTTGGGCAAGCCTGGTTGTTTCTGTGGACAATTCCGGTGCACCCGCGTCCGTGTCCACCATTGACGGGACGGTGGCCCGGTCGGGCGGAGAAATGGCTAAAGCCGCAGGCGAAGCGGTGCGGTGGGTCCAAGCCCACCAAGGGCCGTGTTCACTGGGCCTCTTCGTCGACAAAGGGCATGCAGAAGCCCTCCTGGGAGCTTCAGACAAAGCCGCCGCTCTACGCACAGCCTCGGCAGCCGGCGGGCTGGTCCTCTCACCGGTCCCCCCCGCCCTGGCAGTAGCGCTCGCCTGATCCACCGCAGGCATCCACCCCATCCATCCACCCAAAAGCACTGGAGAACAATGATGATCCGCAGGCTTCCCATCGTGGCCCTGGCCGCAGCCCTGTCACTTTCCCTTGCGTCCTGCAGCAGTTCAACAACTGCCACATCAAACGCCCCCGACGCCGGCGTTTCCGAGAAGGCCCAGCAGGCCCTCGACAAGATCAAGGGGCAGGTCCTGAGCAAAGGCCCCAACGGCGAGACGCCCTCGCCGGCCTCCGTCGCGGATCTGACTCCGGAGGAGATCGAGAAGGTCAAGGGACTCAACGCCAAAGCCGCAATCGTGATGCACTACGGCGGCAACGACTGGGCCACCGCCCAGGTGAACGGACTCAAGAGCGAATTCGAGAAGCTGGGCATCAAGGTCATTGCCACCACCGACGCAAACTTCAAGCCGGACAAGCAGGTCTCGGACATCGAGACCGTCATGACGCAGGATCCGGACATCATCGTGTCCATCCCCACGGACCCCGTGGCCACCGCCTCCGCGTACAAGAAGGCCGCCGAGGCCGGCACGAAGCTTGTCTTCATGGACAACATCCCCCAGGGCCTCACCGCCGGCCAGGACTATGTCTCTGTTGTTTCCGCTGACAACTACGGCAACGGCGTCGTCTCTGCCCACCAGATGGCCAAAGCGCTCGGCGGCAAGGGCAAGATCGGCCTTGTCTTCCACCAGGCTGACTTCTTCGTCACCAAACAGCGCTACGACGGCTTCAAGGAAACCATCACCAAGGAATACCCGGACATCCAGATCGTCGAGGAAAAGGGTATTGCCGGGCCGGACTTCGCTGGAGACGCCCAGGCTGCCGCAAACGCAATGCTGAGCAAGTACCCTGACCTGGCCGGCATCTGGGCCGTGTGGGACGTCCCCGCAGAAGGTGTCATGGCTGCCGCCCGCGCCGCCGGCCGCCCGGACCTGAAGATCGCCACGGAGGACCTCGGCAAGAATGTCGCCATCGCCCTGGCCAAGGACGAACTCATCGTCGGCCTCGGAGCGCAGGTTCCGTTCGACCAGGGTGTGACAGAGGCTCGGCTGGCTGCCGGCGCGCTCATCGGCAAGGAAGCACCCGCCTACGTGGCGCTGAGCGCCCTTCCGGTGGACCACTCCAACGTCCTGGAAGCCTGGAAGCAGGTCTACCACGAGGACGCCCCGAAGGACATCCAGGACTCCTACAAGCAGTAGCCAAGACCCGACGGCGCGGGGGTCCCAACCCCCGCGCCACTCCGAAAGGGCAACCATGAACACCGCAGACAATGTCGTCGAAATGCGCTCGATCTCCAAGGGCTTCAACGGCGTTTCCGTGCTGAAGGACGTCAGCTTCGACGTCCGGAAGGGCGAGGTCCACGCACTCGCCGGGGGCAACGGCGCCGGGAAGTCCACGCTGATGAAGATCCTCCAGGGCGTCTACCAAGCCGACGCTGGAGAGATCCTCATCGGCGGGAAGCCAGCCGCCATCAACTCCATCCAGGACGCGAAGGCCGCCGGGATCGGGATGGTCTTCCAGGAATTCAGCCTGGTACCGAGCCTGACAGTTGCACAGAACATCTTCCTCGCTGCCGAACCGCTCGGCAGGGGCGGGCTCATCGACGATCGCACTGCGGTGAAACGGGCCAGGGAGGTCTTCTCTGAGATGGAGGTCGACGTCGACCCCCGCGCGGAGGTCTCCCGGCTCGGGACTGCATACTGGCAGCTGACCGAGATCGCCAAGGCCCTGGCCCAGAACGCCCAGGTCCTGATCATGGACGAACCCACTGCCAGCCTGGCCCGGCACGAGTCCGAGGCGCTCTTCGAACTGATCGACCGCCTGAAGCAGCGCGGCATCTCGATCATCTACATCTCGCACCGGATGGACGAGGTGTACCGGCTGGCGGACCGGATCACCATCCTTCGCGATGGCCGCCACCTCCTCACCGCGCCTCTGACGGACGTCACTCCCGAGCAGATCGTTGAAGGCATCGTCGGCAAGAAGATCGAAGGGCAGCTTTCCTACCGGGCACGGGATCGTGTGGACCACGATGGCGCACCGCTGTTGGAAGTCCGCGGGCTCAACGCCGGGAACCGGGTGCGGGACGTTTCCTTCACGCTCCGCCCCGGGGAAATCCTCGGTCTGGCGGGGCTGATGGGAAGCGGACGCACCGAGTTGGCCCGTGCCCTCTTCGGCATTGACCAACTGGACAGCGGTGACGTCCTCCTGCGGGGCAAGAAGGTCAACCTTGCCTCGCCACAGCAGGCCATCAACGCCGGCGTCGCCCTCATCCCGGAGGACCGCAGGGCCCAAGGCCTCGTCCTGGAGCACTCCGTCCAGGACAACCTGCTCCTGCCGCTGCTCGGGCAGATCCAGCGGGGGCCGCTCCTGGACGGCGCCAAAGGCAAGGCGTTGTCTGCTTCCCTTATCAAGCGTTTCGCAGTCAAGGTGGCCCATCCCAACCGCCCGGTGCGGCTCCTCTCGGGCGGCAACCAGCAGAAGGTGGTTATCGCCAAGTGGCTGGGCACGGATCCGGACATCTTGATCCTGGACGAGCCAACGGCCGGCGTGGACATCGGCACCAAGAGCGAAATCCTGGACATGATCCGTGAGCTGGCAAGTGCCGGCAAAGCCGTCATCGTCATCTCCTCCGAGTATCCCGAACTACTCGCGGTCAGCGACCGCGTCCTCGTCCTCAAGGACGGCTCCATCATCCGCGACATTCCCCGCAGCGAGATCGCTGACGAGGAATATCTCCAACTTGCAGTCCAGGGAGTCTGAACAGTGAGCAAGTCAAACACCATCGCGCCCCGGGACACCGCGGCCCGCAATTTCGGCACCGTCCTCAAGGAACTCGACTGGCGGCGCTACGTCATCTACATCGGCTTCGTCGTCGTCTTCATCTTCTTCGCCATCCTGCTGCGCGACCAGGGCTTCCTGTCGCCGAACAACCTGCTGAACATCTTTAGGCAGACGGCCACCATCACCGTCATCGCCGTCGGCATGACCTACGTGATCGCATGCGCGGAGATCGACCTGAGCGTCGGTTCCGTGGCCGGGCTCTCCAGCGTCTGCACGGCCATGGCGCTGTCCCAGTTTGGCCTGGTTCCGGGGATCCTGGCGGGCCTCGCCGTCGGGCTGGTGGTCGGATCAATCAACGGGGCGCTTGTCAGCCTCCTGGGCATCCCGTCCTTCCTGGTGACGCTCGGCATGCTGGGGATAGCGGTCGGCGTCGCCCAATGGATCACCGCCTCGGCACCCCAGCCGATCCTGAACGACACCTTCAACACGCTGTTCGGATCCGGCAACTTCGGCCCCGTCCCAGGGCTGGTCGTCTGGAGCGCCATCTTCGTCGCCATCGGCGCCGTCGTCCTGAACCGCACCCGGTTCGGCCGCCAGGTCCTGGCCACGGGAGGCAACCGCAACGCGGCGGACTTCACCGGCATCAACACCAAACGCATCAAATTCCAGGTCCTCCTCATCTCGGCCATGGCGGCAAGCGTCGCCGGCATGCTCTACGCCGGCCGCCTCCAGTCCGGACGGTTCCAGTGGGGATCGGGAGACGAGCTCTCCGCCATCGCCGCCGTCATCCTGGGCGGAACCAGCCTCTTCGGCGGGTTTGGCTCCATCATCGGCACCCTCTTCGGCGCCCTCCTGATCGGCCTGATCAACAACGGACTGATCCTCGCCGGGCTGGACAGCAGCCAGCAGCAGGTCGTCCGAGGCGCCATCATCATCCTGGCCGTCGCCATGGCACGAAAGAAATAAACAGTGCCAGTGATTCCGGCGCCCACCATGCAATTCATCCCTGCAGTCGAAAGGCACAAACAATGAAACTTGGCTACTGCTCCATCACATGGGGAGGCGTCGTCGGCCACGCCCAAGGCGTGACGAGCGTCAAGGACCTCTTCTATCTGACCCATGGATCCATGCGTGACGCCGTACGGGACATTGCATCTGTCGGCTACGAAGGCGTTGAGATGTTCGACGGCAACCTTGCGGAGTATGCAGAAAAGCCGGAGGAACTCAAAGAAATCCTCAGCAGTTCGGGAGTCTCCCTGGCAAGCGTCTATACCGGGGCCAACTTCATTTACGCAGACATCCTCCCGGACGAAATGCACCGGATCCACCGGGCCGCCGAGCTGGCAGCCGGCTTCGGAGCGGAACGGCTCGTCGTTGGTGGTGGAGCACGGCGCGCCGCCGGAACCAACGAAGAGGACTACCGCCGCCTCGGGGAAGCGTTGGACAGCGTCACGGACATCGCAGAAAGCTTTGGGCTGTCGGCAAGCTACCATCCACATCTGAGCACCATCGTGGAGAGCCCCGACGAGCTGGACAAGCTCATGCCGCTCACCCGCATAGGCTTCTGCCCGGACACGGCGCATCTTGCAGCTGGCGGCGCAGACCCCGCCGCAGTCATCCGGAAGTATCCCGACCGGATCCGGCACGTCCACCTCAAAGATTTTCAGCAGGACCCGTTCAATTTCCTTCCCTTGGGCCAGGGCGAACTCGACTTCCCGGACATCATCGCCGCGATTCGGGAAAGCGGATACGACAGCTGGCTCATGGTCGAACTCGACGGCTACGACGGCGATCCCCGGGACGCTGCCGCCATCAGCAAGAAGTACCTCGAGAAAATCCTCTAACCAATCCTGACCGCCAGGGATAGCCAGCCTCGGCGACTCCCGTCTTTTCCGAAAGGAACCCAGTTCACATGCAGAACCTCAACGTCGGCCTCATTGGTGGGGGTTTCATGGGCAAAGCCCACTCCCTCGCTTACGCCGCCATGCCCATGTTCTTTTGGCCTGCACCGGCTCTTCCGGTCCGCAAGGTCATTGCGGAGGCGAATCCGGAGCTTGCGGCCGAAGCGGCCCGACGCTTCGGCTTCGAAAATTCCACTTCGGATTGGCGCACCATCATCGAGGATCCAGACATCCACGTCGTGGATATCGCAACGCCCAACCATCTCCACGCTGAAATCGCCATAGCCGCGGCTGAAGCGGGCAAGCACATCATCTGCGAAAAGCCCCTTGCCCGCACGGGCGAGGAATCAAAGGCGATGTATGACGCAGTCAAAGACAAGAACATCGTCCACATGGTTGCCTTCAACTACCGGCGCACGCCCGCAGTCGCGTTGGCCAAGAAGTACATCGAGGAAGGTGCAATAGGACAGATTCTCAACTTCCGCGGGACGTACCTGCAGGATTGGAGCGCCGACCCCAACTCGCCCTTGTCCTGGCGTTTCCAGAAATCAATCGCAGGTTCCGGGGCCCTGGGCGACATCGCCACGCACGTCATCGACATGGCCCGCTACCTTGTCGGCGAGTTCAGCGCCGTCAACGCCGTCCTGTCCACCTGGATCCCGGAGCGGCCCCTCCAGGCGGGCGGGGCCGACGCTCTTGGCACCGTACGGGGCGGAGAGGGCCCGCGGGGCCAGGTGGATGTCGACGACGAGGTCATGACGATGATCCGCTTCGCAAACGGAGCCGTGGGATCCGTGGAGGCGACACGCAACGCGCACGGCAGGAACAACTACATCACCTTCGAAATCCACGGAACCGAGGGCAGCATCGTATTCAACTACGAACGGCGCGATGAGCTGCAGGTCTGCTTCGCCTCCGACCAGGCCGACCGCCGCGGATTCCGGACCGTTTACACGGGACCGGCCCATCCGTACGGAGAAGGCCTCTGGCCGATTCCAGCTCTGGGCATTGGCTACGGGGAAACGAAGATCATCGAAGCGTACGACTTCTTCAAGGCAATTGCTGAGGGCGGCAGCGTAAGCCCCAGCTTCGCAGACGGCTACCAGGTCGCCCTCATCGACGACGCCATTGTCGAATCCGCCGCGAAAGAATCATGGGTGGAAGTTCCGCAGATCACCGCTTGACCAGTTGGGGAGGGACGGCGAAAGGCTGTCCCTCCCCCAACCGCACCACCACCATCCAGGAAGACAAGATGCCCAAGCCCTTGCCACACCGCCAGGAGACACCGGAAACCTGGCTAATGCCGGTATTCATCGCCAAAGCAGGGCACGAAGCCGAGCTGCAGGAAGCCCTCCACTCCCTGCAGACGCTAAGCCGGAAAGACCCAGGATGCCTGGAATACACTGTGTTCACTGACGAACAGCAGCCCGGCACGTTTGTCCTCTTCGAAGGCTGGGCCCGCAGCGAGGACCTCGAAGCCCACAACGAACAGGACCACGTCAAGGAGTTTGTAAGGGCAGTGGACCCGCTATTGTCAGTGCCGTTCTCCGTAACTTCCCTGACGCCCCTTTCCTGAGGCCTGCCGAGCCCACGAGGGCCTGACATGACCGCCCGTTCACCCGCACCACCGTCCACCTGCATGACGACGGCGGGCTGCGGCTGTGCTGGAGCCGGGAGGTTATGCCGTTGGCCTGCCCAGCGCCACCACGTTCACGGTGACCGTCATCTCCTCACTGAGCGAACGGTTGACGAGGAATACCGCGGCACGTCCGTCCTCGGCATCATGCGTGGCCACGGCATCCACCAACGGTACGCTGCCGAGTTCTGCTACCGCTCCGGGCCGCACGTGAAAGAAACGTGGAGGTCCCGCGCGACCTGTCCGTCGTCGGCTACGACGACCTCCCCCTCGCAGCATGGGTGGCCCCGTCCCTGACCACCATCAACCAGCCGCTCAGCGAGATGGCAGAAACAGCCGTCCGGATGATTCTCGGCATGGCGCGAGGCACCGACCCGCACCCGCGCAGCATCGAAACTGGCTACGGAACTGGTTGTCCGCGAGAGCAGTGGCCCCGCACCCCAGAAGACCTAGGCCGCCAGGGGTGCGGGCCCGATTCCCATTCTGAGCCCAGGGCGTGCGCGGGCACATTCCCTCCCGACGGCCAACGCACCGGACCTGACCAATGTGACCCGGCCGATGGTGGATATGGTCGCTTCGAAACTGATCCTTGTGTTTCCCATCACAAATACCTAGGGTTGGTGAGAGCGCTCCCATAACCCCCAGTGCGGGTTTACTTCTGGGCGGCTCACCCGTGTAGCAACGATGCGGCACGAAACTCACATGGAGGACATCTTGACGATCCATTACAACGTCCGGGCACCCGGGGGGAACCGGAGAAGAGGCCCTGCGGCCTCCCGGTTTGCCGTGCTCAGCGTGGCCGCCGTTCTCCTGGGCGGGCTCATCCCGGCCGGGGCGGCCAACGCGGAGACCCTGCCAGTCGGCAGCGGCAGCTACACCACCGATACCATCGGACCGGCGCCCGAGGGCTGCGCGCCGCTCGCCACCGATGCACGGGCCTTCGTCACCGATACCGCCCCGGCCGGGGCGGTTCCCACCAATGACTGGTGGTCCTCCCTCCTGTTCAAGAAGTACAACTGCGTGGGCAGCGAGCCCCTGCACGCGCATCCGCTCTCCTATCTCCCCGAGGCTGCCGGCCTCGGGCTCTCCAACACCACGACGCCGACGATGAGCGGCACGCCGGGCGGCATCGGTGAATTCCACTACGCCTACGCCCAAGACCTCATGGTCGGCGTCGCGGGGCTCACCGCCCCCGTCGTCGAAGTCGCCGACTGGACCGACTGGACCGTCACCCCCTCCTGGAGCGACGGCACCCGGTCAATGACCGCCACCATCGGGCACGGTCTGCCCTTTAGCTGGTACGACATCGCCGGCGGAGACGCCGTTATCACCGCCGGCGCCGACCTGCGCATCTGGCTCAACGACGGCGAGCGCATCGGGTTCAGCTCCGGCGGCGGGGACTACGTCGCCTTCGCGCCCACCGGCGCTGCCTGGACCGTCTCCGGGACAAAACTGAGCAGCACGCTTAACGGCAAGGGGTATCTCTCGGTGGCCGCACTGCCGACAAGCACCACCGATACCGACGCGGGACGCACGGCCGTCGCTGACCAGTACACGCCCTACGCTTATGCCAAGGTCACTGGAACACGGGCCGACTTCGTTTACAACGTGGCGGAGAGCGTGGTCGAGACCACCTACTCGGCCGAGACCGAGGTGCGGGAGGGAACCAACTCCGGCACCGTACTCTCGCTCTACCCCCACCAGAGCGCCTACCTCGGCGGCGCGACCGGCGACGGACCCTCCGCCGGCGCAAAACTCGACCGCACCTACGTGTCCCCGCGCGGGGCCATGACCACGCTGGTCGGCGCCACCTCCTTCACCACACACACCCCCTTCACCGGCGTGCTGCCCGAGGTCCCCGCCGTGGCGACAGGCGCCGGTGAGGCGAACGCCCGCCTGGACGTCCTGCTCGACCAGGTCGCCGCCGACCCGATGAGCATCGACAAGGACGACACCTACTGGACCGGCAAGGCCCTCGGCCGCGCCGCCCGCATCGTGGAAATCGCCGACCAGCTCGACCGTACGGCTGTGCGCGACACTGCCCTTGCCCAGATGAAGGAGACGCTCACCAACTGGTTCACCGCCTCACCGGGCGAAACCGAACAGGTCTTCGCCTACAACTCAAACTGGGGCACCCTCGTGGGGTTCCCGGCGTCGTACGGCTCTGACAAGGAACTCAACGACCACCATTTCCACTATGGCTACTTCGTGGTGGCGGCTGCCACACTGGCACGGTTCGACCCTGAGTGGGCAGCAGATGCGGCTTTCGGGGGCATGGTGGATGAACTGATCGCCGATGCCAACAACTTCGACCGCGCCGACACCCGCTACCCGTACCTGCGCGACTTCGACATCTACGCCGGCCACGACTGGGCTTCCGGCCATGGCGCCTTCGGCGCCGGAAACAACCAGGAATCAAGTTCCGAGGGACAGAACTTCGCCAACGGCCTCATCCAGTGGGGTACGGCCACCGGAGACACTGCAACCCGTGACGCCGGAATCTACCTCTACGCAACCCAGACCGCCGCAATCCAGCAGTATTGGTTCGACGAATCCGGCGCCATGCCCGACTCGTTCGGCCACAGCACCGCAGGCATGATCTGGGGCGACGGCGGAACCTATTCCACGTGGTTCAGCGCCGAAGCCGAGATGATCCAGGGCATCAACACCCTGCCCATTACCGGCGGACACCTGTACCTCGGCCTGCGGCCGGATGACGTGGTGTCCAACTACGCCGAAATGGTGGATGTGAACAACGGCAACCCCACCGTGTGGCAGGACATCCTCTGGTCCTACCTGGCCCTCGGGGACGGGCAGGCAGCCCTCTCCGCCCTGGACAATGACCGCGAATACCCGGAGGAGGAAGGCGAGAGCCGGGCCCACACCTACCACTGGATCGCCAACCTTGCATCCCTGGGAACCCTGGACAGCAGCGTTCACGCTGATGACCCGATGGCCGCCGTCTTCACTAAGAACGGCGCCAGGACCTACGTGGCAAGCAACATCACCCAGGAACCCCTGGCTGTTACCTTCTCCGACGGCACCGTGCTCGAGGTCGCTGCAGGCAAGACGGCAACGTCCGGGGCTCATACCTGGAGCGGCGGCGGTGCGCCGAGCGGCACGGAAGAGCCGACGGATCCCACCGATCCGCCCGCGCCGACCACCACCACGTTCTACCTCGGCGCCGACGGATCATTCCTGTCCGAGCCGGGGACCGCTCCGGTGGCAACGCTCGCACCCCGCAGCGGACAGGACGCAATCGGTGATCCGGCAACCGGCCTCACCTTGACGGCAGAGAACCTGAACGGCACCTTTGCAGGCAGCAGGACCGCGTTCGATATCGGGGTGGACACGGCAGGTGTAGGCAACGGAACGCGCATCAGGGTCTCATATGACCTGACCGGAGACGGCACCTTTGACCGGATCGAAACCTACAACTACTTCCCCACCGACCCGGTGGCGGGATACGAGCGGTACACCTCGCAACTCGGCTTCTCCTCCGTTGAGGGCGAGCTTGGGAACCTGGTGGATGGTTCCATGAAGGTTGAGCTATGGAACGTCCTGGGCACGTCGCCGTCAACCATTGACCTCGCCACCTCGGTGGTCAAGGCTCCCTTTGCAGGGCTCACCCTCACCGGCGGCGGTTCGGACCCGGATCCGGAGCCCTCCGGGCTGCCTGGCAGTCCCTCCGAAGTGAAGCTGACGCCTGTCAGCGGTTCCGCCATTGATGTCCTCTGGGCTGCCCCGACCGTCACCGGCTCGTCTCCGGTCACCGACTACCGGCTGCAGTACCGTGCCACCGGCGCCTCGGAGTGGGTGCCAGTGTATGACGCCGTAACGTCCACGCCCGGAGCCCGGATCCAAGGGCTGAGCGCCGGCACCGAGTACCAGGTACGGGTGCAGGCGGTATCGGCGGCAGGACTCGGCGAGTTCTCCCAGCCCGTGGCCGCCAGCACCTTCCCCGCACCATCCGCTCCCCGCGGTGCGGTGACAAAGGTCCAGGGCAAGTCCCTGCTGGTGTCATGGACTGCTCCCATTTCCGACGCCGGCTTTCCCATCACGGACTATGTGATTGAGACCTCCACCGACGGGGTCAACTGGAAGACCTTTGGAGACGGGGTCAGCACTGCGACCAGCGCCAAGATCACCGGACTCCTTGGAAAGACCCAGTACCAGGTGCGGATTGCGGCGGTCAGCGAAGTTGGCACCGGCGCCTGGCTGTCGACGACGGCCTCGACCAAGTAGGCCCTGCAGGCAGCCGCTCCGACTCTGCATGAGCCGGAGCGGCTGCCCATTGCCGGGCCACCGCTTTGACTGCCGTCCCGGGGCGGCCCCTGAAAGTCACCGCACTAGGGAGCCTTTTCAGTCCGGACGCCGAAACGCCTCCGGTACTCCGTGGGCGTCGTGGAAAAAGCAGCAGCAAAGTTCTGCCGCAGGGTAACGGAGTTGCCGAAGCCGCAGTCGGCGGAGATCTGGTCTATTGACAGGTCTGTGGTTTCGAGCAGCCGCCGGGCTGCGTCGAGGCGTCGGGCGCGGATCCAGGCGGCCGGCGTCGTTCCTGTTGCTGCCCGGAAGGACCGGACGAAAGTCCGGCGGCTCAGGTGTGCCTGGGCGGCGAGCAGGTCAATGGTCAGCGGCTCCGCCAGGTGGCCCAGTGCCCATTCCAGCAACCGGGAGATTGGATCATCCGTGGAGCGGGAAGGCACCGGCCGCTCAATGTATTGCGCCTGTCCCCCTTCGCGGTGCGGAGCGATGACCAGGCTGCGTGCCACTTGGTTAGCCGCCTCCGCCCCGAGCCGTGCACGCACCAGGTGAAGGCACGCGTCCAGCGCGGAGGCTGTTCCGGCCGAGGTCAGCACGTCGCCGTGGTCGATGTAGAGCACGGACTGGTCCAGGGCGATATCAGGGTGCCGTCCGGCAAGGGAGACGAACGCCTGCCAGTGCGTGACCGCCCGACGCCCCGCGAGCAAGCCGGCGTCGGCCACGGGGATTGCCCCAAGGCACAAACCCAAGATCGGCACCCCGCGCCCGTGCGCCTCTTGGAGCACCTGCCGCAGCGAATCACTCGGCAGGCGCCCGTCGTCGAACCATGACGGCACCACCACCACGTCCGCCGCCTCCGCGGCTTCCGGCCCTTCCACTTTGCCCAGCCGGTAGCCCTCAGCGGTGGTGACCTCGCCTTCCTGGTCAGAGAAAAGAACCGTCTTCCACTCCGCAAGGCCCTGGCGGGCAACCTCGTCAAAAACCATCTGTGGAACGGCGAGGTGGAACATCGTTGCCCCATCGAACGCATAGACCGCGATCTTCATCCTGCCCCTCCCAACAGCTTGGCCCGAATCCATCGTATATCTGCCTTCGTGCCACTGTTAGCCTGCGCCCGCGACGGGAAGACTGGAAAAGCTGCAAGCAGGCAGCCGAGAGAAACACCAGGGAGAACAAGATTAAGAGCACCCCCCGCCGCGCCCTCATCCTCATTGACGTGCAGCAGCAGTACTTCAGCGGACCCCTCGAGATCCAGTACCCGCCGCATCAGGAGTCCTTGCCCACGATTGCTAGGGCAATTGACGCCGCCACTGCCGCAGGCATTCCGGTTGCCGTGATCCAGCACTCCGCGGGCGTTGGTGCACCCGTGTTTGCCCCGGGCACACCCGGGTTCGAGCTGCACCCCGAGGTTGAGGGCCGTAAAACCGGCGACTGGAAGCAGCTGGTCAAACAGTACGGTTCCGTTTATGCCGGCACGGATCTCGCCGAATGGCTGCGGAAGCACGACGTCGACACGGTCACCTTGGCCGGCTACATGACCAACAACTGCGTGCTCGCCTCCGCCGTGGAGGCAGAGTTCCTTGGCTTCACCACCGAAGTCCTCTCAGACGCCACCGGCGCCATCAACCTCGCCAACCACGCAGGCTCCGCCGACGCGAAGACCGTGCACACCACGCTGCTCGCGCTACTGAACTCGAACTGGGCAGCAGTAGCGGATACTGACACCTGGACCAGTGCCCTGGCTGCGAATCAGGCCCTTCCAGGGAGTGACCTCGGAAGCTCCGCAGTTGCCGGTTTGGAGCTGGTCCCGCAGGCGTAACCAGCCGTCCCGGGCCTCCCCAGCGTTCTCGGCGGTGGGAAGCCCGGGAACACCAGCAGCACTCCTGCGGTTGCATCACACGGGGACCAAGCCCCAACGACATTCAAGGACTTTTCTCATGAAGTGGATTCTTCTCACCGGCGCAATCCTGAGCGAGGTGACGGCGTCCCTCTCCTTGAAGGCGGCCCTTGATAATCCTGCCTTCTTTATCGTGGTGGTTCTCGGCTATTCCGCCTCCTTCGCTTTCCTCGCCGCAGTCCTCCGCAAGGGCCTGGGCCTCGGGGTCGCTTACGGCATCTGGGCCGCGCTGGGAGTCACCCTCACCGTGCTGCTGGCCGCCCTCCTGTTTGGTGAGGCGCTGACGCCTGTGATGATGGTCGGCGTCGCCATGGTGATCGGAGGCGTGCTCTGCGTTGAACTGGGGCCGCACAAGGCGCCGGCAGCAGAACCCGAACAAGAAATGGTCCTCTCATGATGTGGCTGTTTCTGGCAGGAGCCATCCTCACCGAAGTGACCGCTACCCTGTTGCTGCGGGTCGCGTCCACCGGTAAGCGGCGCTGGTACGTGCCGGTCGCCGTCGGATACTTCCTGGCCTTCACCCTCCTGACGCTGACCCTCGAACAGGGCATGAACCTCGGCGTCGCGTACGGCATCTGGGCCGCGGCCGGCGTCGCGCTGACGGCCCTGGCCAGCCGCGTCTTCTTCAAGGAGACAATCACCCCCGTCATGATGCTGGGGCTCGGACTCATCATCGGCGGCGTCCTGCTGATCGAGCTGGGCGCGGCGCACTGAGCACCCGCCCCCGTCGTCCGGACTGCCGGCAGGAGCTGGACGTGCACACTCCGGCGCGCGAAGTTTGCAAGACTTGCCGGGTGATTACTGAACACGCCCTGCTGCCTGTTGTCCCCGGCCAGGAAGAGGCATTCGAGACGGCGTTCGCCCGCGCCCAGCCCATCATCGCCTCCATGCCCGGGTTCCGCTCCCTGTCACTCTCGCGGTCCGTCGAGTCCCCCGGCACGTACCTTCTGCTGGTGGAGTGGGGCACGCTGGAGGACCACACCGTTGGCTTCCGGGGATCCCCTGAATATCAGCAGTGGCGCGCCCTCCTGCACCGGTTCTACGAGCCGTTTCCCGTCGTCGAGCACTTCAACCTGGTCAGTTCGGTCCCCCAGCAGGGCCACTCACCCGCCATGTGACTGCCCCTCCCCCAGCCCCGCCGACTATGTTCAAATGGGAAGGTTGAACCGGCCGCCCGAGTCCGCTCCACGGCCTCGGCCAGATGGAAGGAAGCACATGACCGATCGTCCGGAACACCCTCCTCTACCCACTCCCGGAAGCGCCCAAGGCCTGGACAGCAAGGTCGAGGGCGGATGCCCGGTGGACCATGGCAGCGTCACCGCGCACGGCAGCGAGAGCGAAAACCCGGCCATTGACTCACCCCAGCCCAAGGGGCACCGGCCGCGGACGGTCGCGGACTGGTGGCCCAACCAGCTGGACCTCTCCGTCCTCCACGCCCACCACCCCAAGGGCAACCCCCTCGGCCCGGACTTCAGCTACCGCGAGGAGTTCCAGAAGCTCGATGTCGAGGCACTGAAGCAGGACATCACCGAGGTCCTCACCACGTCCCAGGACTGGTGGCCCGCGGACTTCGGCCACTACGGCGGCCTGATGATCCGGTTGAGCTGGCACGCCGCGGGCACCTACCGCGTCCACGACGGCCGCGGCGGCGCCGGGGACGGCAGCCAGCGGTTCGCCCCGCTCAACAGCTGGCCGGACAACGCCAACCTGGACAAGGCCCGGCGGCTGCTGTGGCCGGTCAAACAGAAGTACGGCCAGAAACTCTCCTGGGCGGACCTGCTGGTCCTCGCCGGCAACGTCGCCCTCGAATCCATGGGCTTCAAGACCTTCGGTTTCGCCTTCGGGCGGGAGGACGTGTGGGAGCCGGAGGAGATCTTCTGGGGGCCGGAGGACACCTGGCTGGGCGACGAGCGCTACATCGGCGAAGGCCAGATGTCGGAGGAAGTCGGCTCCACGGAGATGGGCCTGATCTACGTCAACCCGGAGGGGCCCATGGGCAATCCGGACCCCAAGCTCGCAGCAGCGTTTATCCGCGAGACGTTCAAGCGGATGGCCATGAACGATGAAGAGACCTTCGCGCTGATCGCGGGCGGCCACACGTTCGGCAAGACCCACGGGGCCGGCGACGCCGACGCGCACGTAGGTCCCGAACCCGAAGGCGCCAACCTTGAGGCGCAGGGCCTTGGCTGGCTCAGCACGTACGGCAGCGGCAAGGGCGGCGACACAATCACCTCCGGCCTGGAAGTCACCTGGACCGACAAGCCCACCCATTGGAGCAACCGCTTCCTGGAGATCCTGTTCGAGTACGAGTGGGAGCTGGTCAAGAGCCCCGCCGGCGCCCACCAGTGGGTTGCCAAGGACGCTCCGGAGATCATCCCGGACGCGCACGACCCCAACAAAAAGCACCGGCCCACCATGCTGACCACCGACCTGTCGCTGCGCTTCGACCCTGTCTATGAGGAGATCGGGCGGCGCTTCCTGGAGAACCCGGACGAGTTCCAGCTCGCCTTCGCCAAGGCCTGGTACAAGCTGCTGCACCGCGACATGGGCCCGGTGGGCCCGCACATGCTGGGGCCGTGGGTTCCGGAAGCCCAGCTCTGGCAGGATCCCGTTCCCGCCGTCGACCATGAACTGATCGGCGAGCAGGACATTGCGAGCCTGAAGGCCCGGCTTCTGGACTCGGGACTGTCCGTCTCCCAGCTTGCCGGCACGGCGTGGGCTGCCGCCTCCACCTTCCGCAAGACCGACAGGCGCGGCGGCGCCAACGGCGCGCGGATCCGGCTGGAGCCGCAGCGCGGCTGGGAGGTCAACGAACCTGGGCAGCTTTCGACGGCGTTGCAGGCCATTGAGCGCGTGCAGCAGGACTTCAACTCGTCCCAGGCCGGGGGCAAGAAGGTCTCGCTGGCTGACCTGATCGTCCTCGGCGGCTGCGCCGCGGTGGAGAAGGCGGCCAGCGACGCCGGCGTCCCCGTCACGGTGCCGTTCCGTCCGGGACGCACCGATGCCGCCCAGGAACAGACCGACGTCAAGCAGTTCCAGTACCTGAAGCCGCGCGCTGACGGGTTCCGTAACTACGTGCGTCCCGGCGAGAAGCTCCAGCCGGAAACCCTCCTGCTGGACAAGGCGTACCTGCTGGACCTGTCCGCACCCGAGATGACGGCGCTCATCGGCGGCATGCGTGCGCTCGGCACCAACGTTGGCGGCTCCAAGCACGGCGTCCTCACGGACCGGCCGCAGGTCCTGACGAACGACTTCTTCGTCAACCTGCTCTCCCCCGGCACCAAGTGGAAAGCCTCGGAGAATGAGGAGAACGTCTACGAGATCACCGACGTCGCCACCGGCGAGCTGAAGTGGACCGCCACACCGGTTGACCTGGTGTTCGGCTCCAACTCCCAGCTCCGGGCGATGTCCGAGGTCTACGCGAGCGACGACGCCCGGGAGAAGTTCGTCAACGACTTCGTGGCCGCCTGGGTGAAGGTCATGGAACTGGACCGCTTCGACCTGAAGTGATCCTGCCTCAGTGACAACCGCGTCCGGGCGGCTGCGTTTTGCGGCCGGCCCGGACGTTTGCCAGTGGTTACCGGCGACTCACGGAATCAGGTTCTCCGCCCGGTAGCGGTCGAAGAGGGCGGTAAAGGCGTCCAGCGTCCGCCGGTATCCGGTGAACCCGGCGTCCCGGCTCTTCCCCATGTCCGTGACCACCTCAATGCCGCGCCCCAGGTCGCCGTCCGTGTGCCACCAGGACGCCAGGCGGTTCAGGTCCGGCTCGCTGAGGTTGTGGCGCGCGGCGATGTCCCGCCACTGGTCCTCCCGGCCCGCCATCGACTGCTCCAGGGGGCGGGGCGATCCCTCGTATCCCTCCCACTCCACGCCGAAGTAGGCGGCAAGCTTCGGCCACATCCAGCGCCAGCGGAACACATCGCCGTTGACGATGTTGAAGGCCTCGTTCGCGGCCGCCGGTGTGGTGGACGCCCACAGCATGTGCTCGGCGAGCAGGCCCGCATCCGTCATGTCCGTCAGGCCGTTCCACTGTGTCTCGGAACCCGGGAAGACGAACGGCTCCCCGCTGTCCCGGCACAGCGTGGCCTGGGCGGCGAGCGTCAGGCCCATGTTCATGGCATTGCCGACGGCGTGCCCGATCACCGTGTGCGCGCGGTGCACGGACCAGGTGAACCCCTGCTCCGCCGCGGCTGCCGAGAGCTCGTCCTCCTGGGCGTAGTAGAAGTTCCGGACCGGCAGGCGCGGCTCCTCTTCATGGAAGGGAGTGTCCGGCATTTCCCCGGCCGCGTACGCCTCGAAGGGCCCGAGGTAGTGCTTGAGGCCGGTCATCAATGCAACGTGGGCTACGTCCTTGCCGTGAAGTGCCGCCAGGAGGTCCCGCACCATTCCCGCGTTGACGGAGATGTTCTCCTCTTCAGTGTCCTGCCGCGACCATGCTGTGAAGAAGACATGGGAGGGATTCTCCGGACCGAGCGCGGCAGCCAGCGACGCTGCCGAGGTCAGGTCCGCGGAGAGCCACCGGACTCCGGGACGCTCAGCACCGGGCGTCCGGGAGAGGGCGAGCACGCTCCACCCCTCGCCCGCCAGTGTGTCGACGAGGGCAGACCCCGCTATGCCGGTCGCTCCCACAACAAGAGCGGTCTTTTCGGTCCCTGCGGTTGTTCCTGCGCCACTAGTCATGGAGCTCCTCCTGGTTTGTGCTGAATTACGCGTGGGCGCACTGGCCCCTTGCTGCAAGCCGCCGGCCCCGGAAGATATTCCTCGACCCCACGGCACTCCTAGACTTAAGGAGCTGGGACTGCTGCGCCGGGCAACCCTTGACCGGGGGCGGCGCGCTTGCGGCCCGTCCCAAACTGCTGCTTCTCCCCAGGCGGCGTCATGCGAACCTCACCCAGGTCCTTCCTCAGCGCTCTGGCCGCGATGGTGCTGGCACTCTGTTCGTGCAGCTATTCCGAGCCCAGCCCACCTCCCGATTCCTTTGGCACGGCGCCGCCGCCCACAAAGTCCATCGAGAACACGATGCGCAATTTCGTGGACCAGGGCGCCGTGGCAGTGGTGGCGGAAGTCAGGTGGCCGGGAGGGACCTGGTCCAGGGCATATGGGGTCCGGAACCTGGAGTCCAACGATGCTGCAACTCCGGAGGACCGGGTATTTGTGGCCAGTGTGACCAAGTCAATGACCGCCGTCTCCGTCATGAAGCTGGTGGAGGACGGCCTGATCGGCCTGGATGATCCGGTCAACGGAGTCCTGGACAGCTTCACCACGGCCCTGAAGCCGCCTGGCCCCATTACCGTCCGCCATCTCCTGGGGCACACGTCCGGAATGCGGTCGTTCCAGGAGGTAACGGAGAAAACGGCCGACGACGTCCCACGGGTTATCAACGAAAACATCAGTCCCCAGCGGGGACTTGAGCTGACCGGGCAGCTGCCGTGGGACGCCCGGGACGTGGGCTTTTTCCGCTATTCCGACTCGAATTATCTAGCCCTCGGCCAGCTTGTGGAGAAGCTGCGGGGACGGCCCTTTGCGGACGTGCTGCGCGAGGACATCATCGCTCCGCTCGGGCTGGAGAACACGTCAGTCGACCGTACGGCGGGAGGTGAACCGGACGTAATCCGGGGTTACATCAACCACCGGGGTGAACGGCTGGACATCACTGACGCGCCGGGCGTCGTGGGGTCGCCCGCCTACGGGGCCATCTCCACGGTGTCCGATATCAACGACTTTTTCGCCGCCCTGTTCCGCGGGGACCTCCTTGCCAGGGAATCTGTGCAGGAGATGACCCGAATAGATGCCATCCCGTTGTACGGCCTGGGTGTGTGGAAATGGAACCAGGACTGCAACGGCAACCACAGGTTCGGCGGCCTGGGCGGGTTCTGGACCTACCGCACCGCAGCGGTCGCCAGCACCGACGGCCAGTACCAGGCCACCATGACCCTGGTCACGCCGCCGATGCCCACTGCGCTCGAAGATCCCGAAACTGACGACAAGTTGAACCTCTGGGATGACCAGATGGTATCCGCACTGCAGGAGACCCTCGACCGGCTCTGCCCTTAGGGCTGCCGCGTCCGCTGCACCCCGGCGGCACTCCAGGACCGCCCACCGCAGGGACTTGCCGCCCGCCGTCGTACTTTCCTAGGTCTCCTCATGGTGCGATCCTGGCGCAGCACTGGCCCGGGCTGTTGTTGGCCGCCACCCGTTCTTCCGGCTCGCCGCTGCCGGCAGCCGCCCCCCTGAGGAAGGCGCCGTTCATGGCGCAGACGACGGCGGGGTGCCCCTCGGAGAGCCGGTGGAAGGGGCAGTTGGGCAGAGTGAGCCCGCCGCTGCCGTCGGCGCGGGGAAGGTAGCCAAGGGCGATGAGGAAGTCCTCCAGGCCCTGGCTGTCCGCGGCCAGCTCCTTGCCCCTGGCATAGGCGGTGGCCAGGAGAACGTCACGCACCGGCTGGTTGTTAGCCGCAGCCTCGTCGATGGCCGCTGCCATCAGTTCCCCGGCGATGTCATAGTTCCTGTCCGGCACGGAAACACCCACTTCACGGGCAACGGCCCGGTACACCTTCGAAGGGCGCCCGGACCCCGGCCCGGACTTTCCCGCCGGCTTGTGGAACTCCACGGCAAGCAGGCCGTCGGCCACGAGCCTGTCCAGATGGAATGACACCGTGCTTCGGGGAAGATCCGTGGCTTCAGCAGCCTCGTCCCGGCTCATGGCGGCAGGGGCAGCGAGCACCAGCTCGTACAACTGCCGCCGCTTTTCGTCCCCGAGGGAGGACAGCGCCACCACCCGGCGTGCCCACGAAAGCCTGGTCATCCCCGCACCTCTTTCTAAAAAGATTCCTCTTGTTTAAATCTACGGCACTTTCTAAAATCAAGATACCTACTTTTAGAAGGAGCTCGTTATGACAACAAAAGCAGCCCACACGCCGGCGTTGGCCCGGGACCGGAAGGCGGAACACCAGGCCTTCCTGTTGCTCCGCACGGTCTTCACAGTGGCACCCATCGTTTTCGGGCTGGACAAGTTCACCAACCTGCTGGTCGACTGGACGATTTACCTCGCCCCGGTGGCCACGGCGATCGTGCCCCTGCCCGCCCAGACCATCATGTACGTGGTGGGCGTCGTCGAGGTGATCGCCGGCATTGCCGTGGCTGTGCGGCCGCGGTTCGGTTCACTGCTCGTGGCCGTCTGGCTCCTCGGCATCATCGTCAACCTCCTGGTCCTCGGCGGCTTTTACGATGTGGCGTTGCGGGACTTCGGGCTGCTCGTCGGCGCCCTCGCCCTGAACCGGCTGTCCCCGGGGACAGGCATCTTCAGGTGAGCTGACATGGACTGGCAGGGGTGGGCCCTGTTTGGGCTTGTTGCAACGACTGTGCTGACCGCAGTGATGATTGCGGCACAGATGGCAGGGCTGACCCGCCTGGATCTGCCGCTGGTCCTCGGAACCCTCGTCACGCCCGACCCGGACAAAGCCCGGGTGGCCGGCTTCTTCATCCACCTCGCCGCAGGGCAGGGGTTCGCCCTGGGTTACGCCGCGATCTTCGCTCTCCTGGGCCAGGCAACGTGGTGGATCGGCGCCCTGCTGGGGCTCCTGCATGTGGCGGTCGCACTGACGGTAATCCTGCCCCTCCTGCCCGGAGTCCATCCCCGGATGGCCTCCAGCAGGGCGGGGCTCACCACCACGGCGGCGCTGGAGCCGCCGGGCTTACTCGGCCTGAACTACGGCATCCAGACTCCGGCAGTAGCCGTGGCCGCCCATGTGGTCTACGGTGCCGTTCTTGGAATGTTTCTGGGGGCGGCATGAGCCTCGACCATGTGAACCAGGCCCCGCAGCGGCTGGACCAGCCGGATCCGCTCCAGGGCCGGCAATGGTGTCCCGCGCCCCTTGCGGAGTACGGGCTCCTGGGCGACACCCGGACCGCCGCACTGGTCTCCGCCGCCGGGTCAGTGGACTGGCTCTGCGTCCCGGCGTTCGACGGCGAGCCCCTCTTTGGTGCGCTGCTCGGCGGGCCGGCGGCGGGACGGTTCCTCACGGGACCCGGCCAGCCGGCCTCCCTGGTAACGCGGCGCTACCGGAAAGAAACCGCAACCCTGGAGACAGTGTGGGCGGCCCGGGACGGCCTGCTCACACTCACGGAGGCAATGATCACCGAGGTCGCCGGCCAACTGCTCCCGAGCACCATCCTCATCCGGCGCCTGACGGCGGAACAGTCTCCGGTGCGGGTCACCGTGATCTTCGACCCGCGGCTTGGCGTGCGTCATCGCCGCCCGCGGGTACGCCAGGGCCGGGATCTTGTCTGCGACTGGGGCCCGGTGGCAACGTCCCTCGGTTCAAGTCCGCGGGTGGACCTGGAACCAGGGCGTCCGCTGCACCTCGTGGTCACCCCGGGCACACCCCTGACGTTCGTCCTGGCCATCGCGTATGGAGAACCACTCATCCATGTACGCCCCGCGGCAGCCTGGGACCTCGTCGCCAGGGACGAAGCACGCTGGCAGGCCTGGACGGAGGGGATTGACCACTCCATCCCGTTCCGGGACCACGTGGTGCGGAGCCTGCTGACGCTCCGGTTGCTGACCTACTCCCCCTCCGGCGCGCCGGTTGCCGCCCCTACGACGTCCCTGCCGGAGGACCCGGGAGGCATCCGCAACTGGGACTACAGATACTCGTGGCCACGCGACGCCAGCATCGGCGTGGGGGCCTTCCTGCGGGTGGGCAAAATGCAGGAAGCACTCAATTTCCTCGGGTGGCTCCTTCATGCCAGCCGGCTGGACAGGCCGCGCCTTCCGGCACTTTTCTCCCTGACGGGAGGCCGCGTGCCACGGGAGCGCCAACTGCCGGACTGGCCGGGGTATGCCGGAAGCACGCCGGTGCGAACCGGCAACCTCGCCGCCGCACAGCACCAGCTCGACGGTTACGGCTGGGTCCTGGACGCGGCCTGGAACCTCGTGGACAGCGGCCGCTCCCTGAATTCGGAGACCTGGCGGGCCATGCGCGGTTTCACGGACCTGGTTGCCGCCAGGTGGCAGGAACCAGATGCGGGCATCTGGGAGATACGCGGCGAGGCAGCCCAGCACGTGCATTCCAAAATCATGGCCTGGCTCGCACTGGACCGGGCGCTGCGGATCGCTGCCACGCACCGCCTCGGCCGCAGGCGCCGGGCCCGGTGGCAAACCGCACGCAGCGACATCGCGGCCCAGGTGCGGGCGAAAGGATCCGACCCGGGCAGGAATACCTACGTGCGCGCCTACGGCTCTGACGATCTGGACGCCGCCCTGCTTGTCCTGCCCCTTACCGGCCTGGAGCAGCCCGGCTCCCGCCTCCTCGAGGGAACCATCGACGCCGTCAGCAGTGAACTGTCCGCGGGTTATCCGCTGCTGTACCGGTATCCGCCAGGGCGCGACGGCCTTCCGGGAAGCGAGGGAGCCTTCCTGCCCTGCTCATTCTGGCTGGTGCAAGCCCTGGCGATAACCGGCAAGGCCCAGGAAGCGAGGAGCCTGTTTGAAGCCCTCCTGGAAGTGGGCTCCCCGCTGGGACTGTTCAGCGAGGAAATGGACCCTGCCAGCGGCGCGCTTCTGGGTAACTACCCGCAGGCACTCACGCATTCCGCCCTTGTCCAGGCCGCGCTGGCCCTCCGCGACAACCCTCCTCGATCGAATACGATCTTGTGATGGCCCGCCTCATCGCTCCGGACGCACGCTTCCACTCCTCTTGGCTGGAGGCGGCCGCCGAATTTGAGGGCCTCCGCCAGGACGGCGCGGGCGCAGACAGCTGGCCGCTGGAAGAACTGCAGGATCCCGGGGCTTTCAGCCGCTTCGTCGAGGCCCTCGTCAAGGATGCGCTGCCTGAAAGCCCGCGGAAGCCGGGGTACGTGCCCTGCACCTACCTGTGGATCGTTGAGGGCGGCACGTTCCTTGGCTCACTCGCCATCAGGCACGAGCTGAACGACTTCCTCCTCAACGAGGGCGGGCACATCGGCTACAGCGTCAGGCCCTCCGCACGGCGCCACGGCCATGCAGCCAAGGCGCTGGCCGATGCCCTGCCGATCGCCCGGGAACTCGGAATCCAACGGGTACTCCTCACCTGCGATGAGGACAACGCAGGCTCCCGGGCGACCATCGAAAAGAACGGCGGCAGCTACGAGGACACCCGCAACGGCAAGCGCCGCTACTGGATCGACACCGCGTAGCGCGAAACCCTACCCCGCCGGCCGCAGCGACGTGATCATCCGCTTGATATCCCGGTACTCCTGCGTCCCCGCGTACAGCTTCGCTTTCTGCAGGTACGGCAGCGACGGATCACCCGGCGTCCGGTTGAGTTCCGGGTTGTAGAACGCCCCGAACGTGGCGGCATTGGGCGGCCACGTGAAGAAGTGGAACATATAGCAGGCTGACTCTCCCTCGGGGTGCGGTGCGGACGTGATGCCGTAGACCGCAGCGGGGGTATCCGGCGGGCCTGCGGCGGTTTCGTTGCCGCGCGTTTCGAAGGTATAATGCGGAACCGTGCCGTACTGGGCCAGTTGCGGCATCTCCTGCGATTCCAGAACCTCGTAGGGGTACTTTTCGGTGCAGGTAGAGCCGGTGGCCATGTTGGTGCGAAGCGTCGCCAGCAGTCGGCCATCCTCGCTGGTCACCTCGGCGAATGCCCCGCCGCCCTCGGCCAATTCCCCGGCCGGGTCCTTGATGTTCCAGGTAGACGGAAGGTCGAAGGACAGATCACCGGCCGCCGTGGTGTAGGTGGTCCAGGAAGCCGACGCCGGTGCAGTTGCCGTTGGGCTGCCTGGGGCGGCGCTCGGTGACTCTGCCGCCGTCGTCGTTTCCGTGGGTACTGGCGTGGCGCTTGCGCTGACGGAAGCGCCCGACGGCGTCGCCTGCGGTGGGTTGGCCGGCCCACCGCAGGCGGTGAGCAGCGAAAGTGAAAGAAGTACTGCCGGGGTTACCGCGCCGGGCCACGCTGACCGCCGCATTTCCGCCTCCTCGAGGGCTGTTTGTGATGCCTCAATTCTGAGCCCGCGCCGCAGCCCGGGACCCGTTAGTCAACCCATTGGCGCCAAACTGTTGCCCTCGTAACGAAACTGCCCCGGCGGCCCCGGCCACCCGCCGTCGGAGGTCACGTCCCCTTCAACGCGCCCTGCCGCGCAGGCTGCTTCGGCGAGCGGATGGCCACGATGGTGAACACAAACGCAACGACGGCCGTGACCACCAGCAGCATCAGGCCGATGAAATAGCTGTTGTCAGCTGCGTTGTAGGTGGCGCCCATGACCAGCGGCGGGAAGTAGCCGCCCATCCCGCCGGCCGCGCTGACAATGCCGCTGATGCTGCCCACCTTGCCGGCCGGCGCAAGCCTGCCCACCCAGGCGAACACGCCTCCGGTGCCCAGGCCCAGTGCTGAGGCCATCGCCACGAAGGTGAGGCCGGCCGGGATCTCGCCGTCGGGCCGGAGGTTCACGATGAACGCCAGGACCGCAATGCCCGCCAGCGACGAGAGCACCACCGGCTTGGACCCGATCCGGTCCGCCAGCACTCCCCCGATGGGCCGGAACAGGACCGCTGCCAGGGCAAAGCCTGCGGTGCGGGTGCCGGCAGCCGTGGGATCGAACTGGTAAATGTCACGGAGGTAGGTGGGGAGATAGGTGGCGAAGGAAACGAACCCGCCAAAAACGAGCGCGTAAAGGAAGCACAGCTTCCAGGTGACGGCCAGCCCGGCCGCGTCCTTGAGCTTGGGGATCACCGGGGCCGTGTTTGCGTGCCAGTCCGGAGACTCCTTCAGGTTGAACCAGATCACGGCCCCCATGACCACCAGCAGCCCCGCGATCAGCAGGTGCGTGGGCAGGTAGCCGATCCAGTTGACCAGCCGCGGGGTCAGGAAGGCCGCCAGCGCGGTCCCGCCCATCCCGGCGCCAAAAACGCCCGTGGCGAAGCCGCGCCGTGAGGGCTCATACCAGGCAGAAACGAAGGGGATTCCGACGGCGAACACGGTCCCTGCCACGCCCAGGAGCAGGCCGGCACCGAGCACCAAGGCATAGGAACCGAGGGTGCCGCCGAGGGCCACCAGCAGCACCGGCGGAACGCTCCCCAGCAGGACAAACGTGAACATGGCCCGGCCGCCGAACCGGTCCGTCATGGCGCCCACCACGATCCGGCCGAGCGATCCCACAAAGATCGGCATGGCCACCAGCACGGCGGTGGCGGTGGAGTTCAAACCCATTTCCTGGGTGTAGCGGGCACCCAGCGGCGCCACGATGTTCCACGCCCAGAACGCCGTGACCGAGGCGGCAGTGGCCAGGGCCAGGTTCCGTCCCTTGCCGGGGTGGGAGGTCTCAGCGGGGGCGGAGGTTCCGGTGGGCGGCGCGGATTCAGTCATCTTCTTCTCCTCTCACCGGTTCCGCGTGTCCCGGTCCTGGGTTCCGACCGCGGACCAGCCTCGCTTCGCAGCGGGGGCGTTGGGGTTCTGGGCGGCAGTGGTTACGGACCTGCTTCCGGCCCCGGCACGCGCGCGCCCGCCCGTCCGGCCGCCGTCGCGGTCCCTGGAGCGGTACACAATGTACGGGCGGAAGAGGTAGTGGAACGGCGCGGTGAAGGCGTGGACCAACCGCGTGAACGGCCAGATGATGAACAGCGCCATCCCCACCAGCGTGTGCAGGTGGAAGGAGAACGGCGCGGCAGCCATGGCCGCGATGTCCGGCTGGAAGATGAACAGCGACCGGAACCATGGCGCCACGGTTTCGCGGTAATTGTGCCCGTGCCCGCCCTCGAACACGCTGGCTAGGGTGGTCCACAAACCAAACACGATGGCTGCCGTGAGCACCACGTACATGGCCTTGTCGTTCTTGGTGGTGGCCATAAACACCGGCCCCGTGGTGCGCCGCCGGTAGATCAGCAGCACGATCCCGCCCAGGGTCCCGATGCCGGCGATCCCGCCAACAAACAGGGCGTTGAAGTGGTAGAAATCCTGGCTCATCCCCACCGCTTCCGTCCAGGACTTCGGGATAACCAGCCCGAAGAAGTGCCCGGCAATCACGGCGAGCAGGCCGAAGTGGAACAGCGGCGAGGCGATCCGCAGCAGTTTCGATTCATAGAGCTGGGAGGACCTGGTGGTCCAGCCGAACTGGTCGTACTTGTAGCGCCAGATCAGCCCGCCCACCAGGACCACCACCATGACGTAGGGCAGGACGCCCCACAAGACAATGTCCAGGGCAGAGAGTTCGACGGCGGCACCGGGCTGTGCTTCCAACGTCACCATGGTCAGGCCCCCTTCACGGGCAACAGGCGCGGATCGTAGGGGTCAAGGCCAACCGCCTCCGTGGGCGGCCCGTAGCCTGCCATCCGCATCACGGCCTGTTCATCCGCCGGCGACTTTCCGGGCAGCGTGGCGCAGATGGCCGCCAGGATCCTGGCGTGCGGAAGCTTGTCCCGGAGCAGCCCGAACTTCAGCATCTCCAGGCTCGGCCGGTACCGGATCAGCAGCTCCCGCCCTGCGGCGAAGTCCACCAGCGCGGTGTACTCGAGCACCATGGGCAGGTAGTCCGGCAACTCCCCCTGGGTGTCCACCAGGATGTCGCTTTGCCGGTAGGCCTTCTTGAAGCTGCCCAGCACTTCGCCGCGGCGCCGGGTGTCCCCGTCCGTCCAGTAGCTCAGGTGCAGGGCGTGGCGCCTGCTGAGGTCGAACTCCCGCACATAGTGCGCCTGTGCCTCCATCAGCGGCGTGGCTTCCAGCGCGTCCAGCACCTCCTGGAAGGGTTCGACGGCGCCCGGGAACTCCGCGAGCGCGGCGCGCATGAGCGGGACCTTGCCCAGGAGGTCCTGGTCCGGGTAGGACAGGCACCACGCACCGGCCATGTACACCACCTGGTCGCGGCGGCTCACGGCTGGTCCTCCGCCGCGGCCAGGGTCCCCGGTTCGGGCCCCTTGTCCGGGAAGAGCCCCGGCGGAGCCCCGCGGCCGTCCCAGTTCAGCAGGTTCACCCTGCCCTTCAGGCTGGTTCCGGCTGATACCTCGTCGCTGGTCTGCCTGTCGCGCAGGGCGTTGAACGTGTCCACCGCAACCGGCACCGGCCTGCCGCTTGCCTCACCGAAAGGCGAGGAATCCTGCATGCCCGGGCCGCCGTCGAAATCCAGCGAGCAGCCCATCTCCTCCAGGTCATGCGCCTGCTCCACGTGCGCCTTGGGAATGACGTACCGCTCGTCGTACTTGGCGATGGCCATCAGCCGGTACATCTCGTACATGGTCTGCCCGTCCATGCCCACGGCCTCGGCGATGGACTCGTCCGGGTCGTTGCCCAGGCTGATGCCGCGCATGAACGCACGCATGGCCGCAAGCTTCTTCAGCACCGCGGTGACCCGGTCCGCGTCCCCGGCGGTGAAGAGCTCGGCGAGGTACTCCACCGGAATGCGCAGCGCATCAATGGCGCCGAACAGGTTGCCGTGGTCCTCGCCGTCGTGCCCCTGGTCCCGCAGCAGGTCCACCACCGGGGACAGCGGCGGCACGTACCAGACCATCGGCATGGTTCGGTACTCCGGGTGCAGCGGCAGGGCCACCTTGTACACCTTGGCCAGGGCGTACACCGGCGAGCGCCGGGCGGCGTCGATCCAGTCCTCCGGGATATCCTGCGCCCGGGCCTCCGCCTGGACGGCGGGATCGTTCGGGTCCAGCAGGACGTCCATCTGGGCGTCGTAGAGTTCCTGCGGGTCGGTGACGGACGCCGCCGCGGTGACCGCATCGGCGTCGTACAGAAACAGCCCAAGGTACCGCAGCCTGCCCACGCAGGTCTCCGAGCACACCGTGGGAATCCCCACCTCCACCCGCGGATAGCAGAAGGTGCACTTCTCGGCCTTGCCGGTCTTGTGGTTGAAGTAGATCTTCTTGTACGGGCAGCCGGTGACGCACTGCCGCCAGCCGCGGCACTTGTCCTGGTCCACCAGCACAATCCCGTCCTCCACCCGCTTGTAAATGGCGCCGGAGGGGCAGGAGGCCATGCAGGACGGGTTCAGGCAGTGCTCGCAGATCCGCGGCAGGTAGAACATGAAGGTCTGCTCGTACGCGAACTTGATCTTGTCCTCTGACTCGCGCCGGACTTTCTCCACCAGCGGGTCCAGGTGGCCGTTCTCCGCGGAGCCGCCCAGGTTGTCGTCCCAGTTCGCGGACCAGGTGACCTTGGTGTCCTCCCCCGTGATCAGGGATTTGGGCCGGGCTACCGGGAAGTCGTCGCCGAGGGGCGCGTCCACCAGGGTTTTGTAGTCGTACGTCCAGGGCTCGTAGTAGTCCTTGAGCTCGGGCTGGACCGGGCTGGCGAAGAGCCCGAACATCTTCTTCACCCGGCCGCCGGCCTTCAGGACCAGCTTGCCCCGCTTGTTCAGGTCCCAGCCGCCGCGCCATTTGTCCTGGTCCTCGTACCGGCGCGGGTACCCCTGGCCGGGCCGGGTTTCCACGTTGTTGAACCAGACGTACTCGGTGCCCGCCCGGTTGGTCCACGCCTGCTTGCAGGTGACCGAACACGTGTGGCAGCCGATGCACTTGTCCAGGTTCATCACCATGCCCATTTGAGCCATGACCCTCATCAGTACTGCACCTCCTGTGAGCGGCGGCGGACCGTGGCCACCATGTCCCGCTGGTTTCCGGTGGGGCCGAGGTAGTTGAACGCGTACGCCAGCTGGGCGTAGCCGCCAATCAGGTGCGACGGTTTGACCAGCAGCCTGGTGACGGAGTTGTGGATGCCGCCGCGCCGTCCGGTGGCCTCCGACTTCGGCACGTCGATGGTGCGTTCCTGCGCGTGGTGGACGTACACCACACCCGCGGGCATCCTGTGGCTGACGATCGCCCGGGCCACCAGGACGCCGTTGATGTTCAGGCATTCCACCCAGTCGTTGTCCCGGACCTGGATGGAGTCGGCGTCGGCCGGGCTCATCCAGACGGTGGGTCCGCCGCGGGACAGCGAGAGCATCAGCAGGTTGTCCTGGTATTCGGAGTGGATGGACCACTTGGAGTGCGGCGTCAGGTACCGGACCACCACCTCCAGCTGCCCGTTCCGGCCCAGTTTGGGTTCGCCGAAGAGCCGGTGCATGTCCAGCGGCGGCCGGTAGATGGGCAGCGCCTCCCCGATGTCCGTGATCCAGTCGTGGTCCAGGAAGAAGTGCATGCGGCCGGTGAGGGTGTGGAAGGGTTTGAGGCGCTCGATGTTGATGGTGAAGGGGGCGTAGCGGCGGCCGCCCGTCTCCGAGCCCGACCATTCGGGCGACGTGATCACCGGCACCGGGGCCGCCTGGGTCTGGGCGAACGTGATGAACTTTTCCTCGGACCCCTCGGACAGGTCCGCCAGTTTCCGCCCGGTCCGGATCTCCAAATCCTTGAAGCCCTGCACGGACAGCGCACCGTTGGTGGTGCCGGAGAAGGCCAGGATGGCCTCCGCCATCTTGGCGTCGGTGTCCATGGCCGGGCGGCCGTCCGCGGCGCCCCCGAGCATCACGCCGTTCGAGTGGCTGAGCCGCTGGAGCGGCCCGGCCAGTTTGTAGGTGACGTTCTTGACGGTGAAGCCCAGCTTGTCCGCAAGGGGCCCGACGGCGGCCAGCTTGTCCGCGATGGTTGTATAGTCCCGCTCCACCACGGAAAAGACGGGCATGTTCTGCCCCGGCACGGCGGGGATGTCCGGCTTCCGCCAGTCCCGGACCGTCCCGCCGGGCTGGGCGAGCTGGCCCGGGGTGTCGTGCTGCAGCGGCACGCTCACCAGGTCGCGCCGGATGCCCAGGTGGGTCTTGGCCATCTTCGAAAACTCGCGGGCCAGCAGGTGGAAGGTGTCAAAGTCGGTCTTGGTTTCCCAGGGCGGGTCGATGGCCGGGGTGAACGCATGCACGAACGGGTGCATGTCCGTGGAGGACAGGTCGTGTTTCTCGTACCAGGTGGCGGCGGGGAACACGACGTCGGACAGCAGGGTGGTGGAGGTCATCCGGAAGTCGGCGGAGACCAGCAGGTCCAGCTTCCCTTCCGGCGCCTGCTCGTGCCATTTCACATTCGTGGGTTTGAGCCCCTCCGCATGGTCCTCGCCCAGGACGTTGTTGTGGGTGCCCAGCAGGTTCCGCAGGAAGTACTCGTTGCCCTTCGCCGAGGACCCGAAGAGGTTGGAGCGCCACAGGACCAGGGTGCGCGGCCAGTTCTCCGGGGCATCCACGTCCTCGATGGCCGGGTTCAGGGTTCGGCTCTTGAGTGCGTCCGCGATATAGCTGGGGGTGTCCTTGGCGGTTCCGGCGGCGACGGCGGCCTCCGCCTCGTCGGCGAGGTCCAGGGGGTTGCGGTCGAACTGCGGGTAAAACGGCATCCATCCAAGCCGCGCGGACTGGGCGATGGCGTCCGCGGTGTGCAGGCCGTCCAGGGCGCCGGTGGACAGCGGGGACTTCAGCGCATCCGCTGAATATCCGTCCTGGCGCCACTGGTCCGTGTGCATGTACCAGTACCCGGTGCCGATCATGGTGCGCGGCGGCCTGGACCAGTCCAGGGCATTGGCCAGCGACACCCAGCCGGTGATGGGTCGGGTCTTTTCCTGCCCCACGTAGTGCGCCCAGCCGCCCCCGTTCCGTCCCATGCAGCCGGTCAGCATCACCAGCGCCAGGATGGCCCGGTACGTGGTGTCGCCGTGGAACCACTGGCAGATCCCGGCGCCCATGATGATCATGGACCGGCCCCTGGACTGCTCGGCGTTGCGGGCGAACTCGCGGGCCACCCGGATGCAGGCCTGGGCGGGAACGGACGTGATCTCCTCCTGCCAGGCCGGGGTGTAGGGAGTGGAGGCGTCGTCGTACCCGGCGGCCCACTCGCCGGGGAGGCCTTCGCGGCCCACGCCGTACTGCGCGAGCATGAGGTCGAACACCGTGGTGGCCAGCTGGCCTTCCACCTCGATGACGGGCACGCCGCGGCGGAGCACGCTGCCGGTGCCGTCCGCCTGCTCGAAGCACGGGAGCAGGATCTCGGCGCTTTCTCCCGAGACCTCCCGCAGCGACAGCGCCGGTTCCATCCCCTCGAGGTCCAGGTTCCACCTGCCCTCGCCGCTGCCGGAGTAGCGGAACCCCATGGAACCGTTCGGGACGGCGGGTCGGCCTGCCTTCTTGTCGAACAGGACGGTGCGGAAGGCAGCGTCCTCAGCCCCGGACTCCGCCGGGATGTCACGCGCGGTGAGGAATTTCGACGGCGTGAGGGCGCCGTCGTCGCGCTTTTCCAGGCGGACCAGGAACGGCAGGTCCGTGTACTGCTTCACGTAGTCCGTAAAGAAGGGCACCTGCCGGTCCACGAAGAATTCCTTGAGCGTCACGTGGCCCATGGCCATTGCCAGCGCGGCGTCGGTTCCGGCCTGGGCGGGAAGCCATTCGTCGGCAAACTTGGTGTTGTCCGCATAATCCGGGCTGACGGTGACCACCTTGGTGCCGCGGTACCGCACCTCGGCCATCCAGTGAGCGTCCGGGGTGCGGGTGACGGGAACGTTGGAGCCCCACATCATGAGGTAGCGCGCGTCCCACCAGTCGCCGGACTCGGGCACGTCCGTCTGGTCCCCGAACACCTGCGGGCTGGCCACGGGGAGGTCCGCGTACCAGTCGTAGAAGGAGGTCATCACGCCGCCGATGAGCTGGATGAAGCGGGTTCCCACCGCGTGCGAAACCATGGACATCGCCGGGATGGGCGAGAAGCCGGCGCAGCGGTCCGGGCCGTAGGTCTTGATGGTGTTGACGTGCGCGGCGGCGGCAATCTCGATGGCCTCCTGCCAGGACACCCGGACCAGGCCGCCTTTGCCGCGGGCCTGCTGGTAGCGGCGCCGCTTGTCCGGGTCCGCGGCGATCTCGGCGAAAGCGTGCACAGGGTCGCCAAGCCGGGCCTTCGCCTCGCGGTACATCTCCACCAGGACCCCGCGGGCGTAGGGAAAGCGGACCCGGGTGGGCGAGTAGGTGTACCAGGAAAAGGCCGCCCCGCGGGGGCAGCCTCGTGGTTCGTATTCAGGGCTGTCCGGCCCCACCGAGGGGTAGTCGGTCTGCTGGGATTCCCAGGTGATGATGCCGTCCTTGACGTACACCTTCCAGGAGCAGGACCCGGTGCAGTTCACGCCGTGGGTGGAGCGGACCACTTTGTCGTGGCTCCACCGGTCGCGGTAGAAGATGTCCCCCTTGCGGCCGCCCTCCCGGAAGACTGCCCTGCCGTCGTCGGTCTGGTCCCACTTCGTGAAAAACCGGCCCACCTTCAGCATTGCATCCGATGCTGCTCCGTCTACCCCCGGGACAAAACTCTCCTCAGCCATGCTGCCACGGTAGGTGTGGCTCCGGCGGGCGAGTAGGGTCTTTCGACTGGTTGCGTTTTGGGCGGGGCGGGACTAGGTTTCGGCTCGCCGGGTGATTCTTCCGGCCGTAGGCTGAAAACCGCAGGCAGCGGACAGGAGACAAGCGGTGGCCGGGACAGCATTGACAGGAACAACGGTGGCGGAGCTGATGGCCGAACTGGCGGAGCTCGAGGACCCGAGGGCACGCGAGGTGAACGAGCGGCACGGCGATGACCACGGCGTGAACCTCAGCAAGCTCCGCGCCATCGCCAAGCGGCTGAAGACCCAGCAGGACCTTGCCCGCGAGCTGTGGGCCACCGGCGACACAGCGGCCAGGCTGCTGGCGCTCCTTGTCTGCCGGCCCAAGGCCTTCGGGCGGGATGAACTGGACGCCATGCTGCGCGAGTCGCGCGCGGCCAAGGTGCAGGACTGGCTGGTGAACTACGTGGTGAAGAAGGGCCCGCACGCCGAAGACCTGCGCGTGGCCTGGCTGGCCGACCCGGATCCCGTGGTTGCCGCTGCCGGCTGGGCACTGACCAGCGAGCGCGTGGCCAAGGCGCCCGAGGGCCTGGACCTTCCGGGGCTGCTGGACGTCATCGAGGCAGAGATGAAGGACGCCCCGGACCGGCTGCAGTGGGCCATGAACACCTGCCTCGCCCAGATCGGAATCGAGCACGCCGGGCACCGGGCGCGGGCACTGGAGATCGGCGAGCGCCTGGAGGTGCTCAAGGACTATCCCACGTCTCCGGGCTGCACGTCCCCCTTCGCCCCCGCCTGGATCAACGAGATGGTCCGCCGGAACAATGGCTGACGTCCGGGTGGTGCGCTGAGCCCCTCATACCTCCTCCTCTAGAAAACTACAGTCACTGCATGATAAATTGCAGTTACTGCAATTTATCGACAGGAGAAAGACATGTCAGGCTTCTCAAGGCGACCATAATGACCTCCCCGCTGGTCATCGACGCCAGGAACATCAGCAAGAGTTACGGCAAAGGATCCAGCACGTTCCACGCCCTCAAGGACGTCACGCTGCAGGTGGCGCCAGGGGAAAGCGTAGCCATCGTCGGGAAGAGCGGGTCCGGCAAGTCCACCCTGATGCATATCATCGCGCTGCTGGACACGCCGGATTCCGGCAGCCTCTCCTTCAACGGCCGCGACGCCCTGGCACTGCCGCCGAAGAAGGCCAGCGAGCTCCGCAACAAGGAGTTCGGGTTCGTTTTCCAGCAGTTCTTCCTGACGCCGGAGACCAGCGTCATGGACAACGTGACCCTTCCACTGAAGATCGCCGGGGTGTCCCCCAGGGCACGCAGGGAACGCGCCCTGGCCGTGCTGCGGCAGTTCGAACTCGAGGACAAGGCCGCAAGCAACGCCAATGACCTCTCGGGAGGACAGAAGCAAAGGGTGGTGATCAGCCGAGCCCTCATCAACGAGCCAACGGTCATCTTTGCCGACGAACCAACCGGCAACCTCGACAGCGCAACCGGAGCAATCGTTGAAGACACCCTCTTCCAATTGAACCGGGACCGCGGCATTACCCTGGTCATCGTCACCCACGACGAGGATCTCGCGGCCCGCTGCGACCGCCAGGTCTTCATCCGCGACGGCGTGGTTGTTCCCTCCGGGGCGGGAGTGGCTGCCGCATGAAAGCCACCGATCTGGTCGGGTCCGCTGCCCGCAACACCCTGCGCAGCAAGCTCCGCACCACGCTGACAGTGCTGGCCCTGTTCATCGGGGCGTTCACCCTGACGCTGACGACGGCCGTGGGTGCGGGAGTCACGGACTACGTCACCAAACAGGTGGCTTCGCTGGGAGCCGATGACGTTTTCATCGTCACCAGGACCGCCGGGGATACAACCGAAGGTCCGCGTGCGTATGACCCGAAGACATCCAGTGCGTCGTCCGCAACGGGTGGCCCCGCCCTGCCAGGGGCCGGACAAAGCGACCCGATGACGGAGGCTGACCTTGAAAAACTCGCAGGGATAAGCGGCATTTTCCGGGTTGACCCTGTCCAGGCGGTGGCTGTTGACTTTGTGCAGTACAACGGCGGCGGGCAATTCGAGCTCAGCGTCAATCCCACATCCTCGATCACCCGGGCAGACCTCCTCGCCGGCGCCCAGCTTTCCGAGTCCTCCGGGACGCGCGAACTGGTCCTTCCCGCCGACTACGTGGACGCGCTTGGATTCGCCGATGCCCAGGACGCCGTCGGCGCGGTGGTCCCACTGGGCATCACGGACGTGCTCGGTGCGCGGCACCAGGTGGACGGCACCGTCGTTGGAATCTCCCAGGAGAGCCTGCTGCCCTCCGGCGGCGGGGCCAACCCTGCCATGGTGTCAGCCCTGGCTGAAGCGCAAAGCGCCGGCATCGACACCGGCCCCGCCCGGTACCCCCTCGCCGTCGCCTACTTTGATCCGGCCCTTTCAAGCGCCCAGGTAAGCGACCTCCAGGAAAGTGTGGCGGCTGCCGGTTTTGGGGTCCAGACCATCCAGGACCAGCTGGGCGTCATCAAAACGGTCATTGACGGGATCATCGGCGTACTCAACGCCTTCGCCATCGTCGCCCTGGTGGCCGCGGCCTTCGGCATTGTCAACACGCTGCTGATGAGCGTGCAGGAACGCACCCGTGAAATCGGGCTCATGAAAGCCATGGGCATGCGGGCCGGCAAAATCTTCGCACTCTTCAGCCTCGAAGCTGCCTTCATCGGCTTCCTCGGCAGCCTGATCGGGGTCGCGGCGGCGGTGCTGGCCGGCAGCGCGCTGAACGCGGCGCTGTCCGCGGGACCGCTGTCTTCCCTGCCCGGGCTGAACATCCTCCTGTTCGAGCCGGGCGCCATCATGGGCATTATGCTGCTCATCATGGCTATTGCCTTCATCTCCGGGACCCTGCCGGCGAGCAGGGCAGCCAGGAAGAACCCCATCGACTCCCTTCGCTACGAATAAGAGGCAGGAACCACGCATGACAGACCAGCGGGAACCCGGCCTGCGCCAGCGCAAGCAGGCCGCGACGGCGCTCACCATTGAGCGGAGCGCCGTGGGCCTGGTCCAGGAGCACGGCTTCCAGGCCGTCACAGTGGACATGATCTGCGCTGCCAGCGGTGTCTCACAGCGGACGTTCTTCAACTACTTCAAGACAAAGGACCAGGCGATCCTCGGGGCCGGACCCGGCAGGCTGGATGAACGGCGCGTACGGGAGTTCCTGGCCTCGGACTCACCGGATCTGCTGGCTGGGATCCTGGACCTCCTGGCGACCCTCGCTCCCGTGGGCACCGAGGACAGGGCCCTGGCAGCAGACCGGATGGGCATTATCAGCCGCACCCCGGCCCTGATGCAGAAGGAGATTGAACGGCTTTCCGACGTGTACGAGGAGCTCAAGGAGGTCCTCTATCTCCGGCTGCGCCGCTCCGCGCCTGCAAACGAACCTCCGGAGGAGACCCGAGCCCAGAGCGCCTTGATAGCCCACCTCATTCCGGGAATACTCCGGTTCACCCTGGAACAGCAGAACAGCGGCAACCCGGGGCACCCGCATGCCGGGACGGAACAGCTCCTCGCCGGGGCGCTCCAGAAGCTGCTCCCCGCTGCTCCGGCAGGGGAAACTGCTGCCACATGAGGCGGAGCCCCCGCGCGAGTCTGGCTCCAGCGCGGGGGCTCCCTGGTGCTTCCGTGTTGGGGAATAACGTGGAAACAGATAGAAACTTACAGCCGCCTAGAGTCCCGAACGTCCATTTCGCAGGGTTGCCGCAAATCTTGATTAAACATTGAGCAGAGACCGTTCAAGCAGTGCTGCCGGACGCAGCACCGTGCACAAGCAGCGGTGATTAAGCGCTTGCTTCAGGCCCTAATCGGCTTCGGGCGCATCCGTGGCGTCCGGATCCTCTTCGGGTTCAAACGTGTTGGGTTCGGCATCCGCGCCGATCCCCACGCCGTCATCCTTGCCGGGAACACCGCCGTCGCCCTTCCCCTGCGCAGTGGCCGTACCCTCCTGCGGATCATCCTCAGGCAGTGAATCTGGTGAGTTGACAGTCATCGCTCCTCCTTCATTGGCCGGTCCTTCACGCTAACAGCCCCCGGCAGGAAAGGCGCGGATACAGCCCAGGAATTTAAGGCCGACGGCGGACGGGCGCCGCCGCGCGGAGGATCATCTCCAGGCCCGCCGGACTTCCGGGCCAGTGCCGCTCAAGCACCCCGGGACCCGCCCGTTTGAGCACCGAACGAAGCACCAGCGCCACGATCACGGCGTCATCCGCATAGCCGATCACCGGTACAAAGTCCGGCACCAGGTCGATGGGGAGGAGCAGGTAGGCGAGCAGCAGCACCAGCCGCACCCGGACACCGGCGGCCAGTGTCCGGTCAGCGGCCAGCCTCCGGACCAGCCGGAGCAGGTCCGGGAGCAGGCGCAGCGCGTCCTTCATGGAGACGGTCTCGGGGTGGCGCCGCGCATAGATCCACAGGAGCACAAGGAGCACCGCGTACGCCAGCAGCAGGCCGGCCGCAATTCCAGCGACGGTTTCCCAGGTCATTTCCGCCTCTTTCACAGGGCCGGTGGTGGACGCCGGCTTCTGACTGAGGGTACGCCACGGAACGCTCCTGCTACGGCGTCATCCGGTAGCCCACGCCGCGGACGGTCTCCACCCAGCGGGGATTCTGGGAGCTGTCGCCCAGGCGCTTGCGCAGGTTGCCCACATGCACCTCGACGGCGCGTTCTTCCCCCGCGGTGACAAAGGAGCCTGTGTTGTACGGCTCGTTGCGGAGCCGCCGCACCAGGTCCGCCTTGGTCTGGACGGTCCGCCCGTTCTCCATCAGGACCAGGAGGATGTCGAACTGGGTGCGCGTCAGGTCCACGGGTTCCCCATTGATCGACGCCTGGCGGGACGCCTCATGGAGGGTCAGTCCCCGGTGGGCGAAATCGCAGCAGCCCGGCGCCGGAGGCGAACCGGGTTCACCCTCCGTACCCGCGTGCGGCCCGTGAGGGTCAGCGTGCTGGGCTTGCGGCGGTGAGTGCCGATCGCCCCTTCGTGGCGGAAGCGCCCGCTCCGCCGGCGCCTCCCGCAGGGTCCGCGGCCGCCGGAGCATGGCCGCAATCCGGGCACGCAGTTCACGCGGGCGGAAGGGTTTGGTGAGATAGTCGTCCGCGCCGGCCTCGAACCCCATCAGGGTGTCGGCCTCGTCCACCCTGCCGCTGACGATGATGAGGTAGGCGTCGCTGAACGTCCGGATCCGCCGGGACGCCTCAATGCCGTCAAAGTCCGGAAGGCCAACATCCATGGTGACAATGTCCGGGTTGTGTGCACGGACGGCATCCACGCCCGCAACGCCCGAGGATGTTGAATGGACGGCGAACCCCGACTGCTGCAGCACTTCCGTCAGCGTTGTCCTGATGTCGTCGTCGTCTTCCACCACCACGGCAACACCGCGCTCCACCATGCACTCCCCCAAGCTTCACTTCATGTTGCGCCCAGGTTTCCCTCAAGCACATTCAAGGAACATTCGGAGAAACGGGCAATATGGATTGCTTTTATTATTCCGCACCTTGGGACGGGTATGAGCCTAGCCCAGTAATTGCAAGTGAGCTTATTTGCTTCGTCCAAATTGAGCAGTTCTTGAGCTTTGGCAAATATTGCGTATTTTCTGAGATTTGCCTCACTAAAAATCAAGTCTGTTGAGCTATTGCCTTCTGCAGAGTTCCTGGCTGAAGATCAACGTGTGCTCCTCAGGGGCGCAATTGCTCGCTGGGAGCAACCGAAAAGGGGCGTTTCATGGCTGATTTTCGTTTTTTTGTCTCACATCCCACGCGCCGGACGAAACCGCTGGCACTGCTGGCAGCGGCCGCCGTCGCAATGCTTGCCTGCGTGCCGCCCGCCCAGGCAGCGGACACCACGCCCATGGATCCCAATCCGGGGCCCGCAGGCAACTTCGCCTGGAAGGGTTTCAACTGGGAGAAGCGGTTCTGGGGCGGCGCCCCGCAGTACAACAAGGCCTTCGCAGCCGCGAACGTCAGCAACCCGGACGCCAACGGCCACATCACCATGAACCTGACCAATCCCACCGGTGAAGCTCCTGTGGGAGCCGAGTTCCAGTCCACGCGGAAAGGGTTCGGGTACGGGACCTACAGCACCACCGTGGAAAAGAACCTGCAAACGCTGCAGAAAGAGGTGGTGTGGGGCTGCCTGTTCACCTACGATCCCCTCGCCGAACCGGGCTATAACGAAATCGACCTTTGCGAGGCCTCCGCCTGGGGCGGCGGCGCCGCGTACGGGCAATCCTGGCCGGTGACCCAGGGCCACGGCTACTGGTTTGATGCCACCAAGCCTCCCGGCGAGGGCAACAACACCACGGTCTTCGACGTCACGCCGGACCCGATCACCACCCACCGTATGGTGTGGGAGCCGGGGAAGATCACGTTCGAAACCTTCGCCGGCGAAGGATTCGCCGGGAGCCTGCTGAAGCGCACCGTCCTGGAAGGGGCCACCGTCCCGGTGCCGGCCCAGGAGCAGATCCACTTCAACCTCTGGGTCACCGGGGGCGGCGGCGGGGATCCTGCCCGTGTAAAACCGGAAAGCGTGGTGATCAGGGATTTCTCCTTCGTCGCCGCTTCCGGCCCAGCGCCCGCGGAACCCGTCTCGGCCATCAAGCTGAGCGCCGCCACCACCAAGGCAAAGTCGGTCAGCACCACTACCCTTGCGTGGACGGGGGCCACCGGCACCAGCGTCACCCTGTGGATCAACGGGACATCGAAGACCGTGGCCAACACGGGCTCCTACGTCAACAAAATCAAGGGTGGCAAAACCACGTCCTACAAAGTGTGCGATGCCGCGGGGTGCTCCAACGTGGTCAGCGTGGTGACCTGACCCGCCTGGAGTGTCTGGAAACCTGGCATGCCGGCGGTTGGGCCCGGCATGGGAAACGCAGGGCGCCCGTGAGGACGCCCTGCGTTTCACCGGGGCTGGCCCCAGGGACAGCCTTTGGCTCAGGCCTTCGTCCCGCGGACCGGGACGATCCTCTTGATGGCCAGGCCCAGCGCAAGGAGCGCAAAGGCCGCGAGGGCGAACCAGAACACGTCCCCCGCGCCGGTCATGGCGAGGGTTCCGGAACCGGCTCCGGCTGCTGCGGGAACTGCTGGATTGTTATACATGGTTCTTACCAGGCTTTCTTTTTGTTAAACGCTGCGTCTGTGTACGCCTTCGCGTGAACCAGTTGCAGGAAAAGGTCGATCACCAGCTCGTACATGGTGGCGGCCGCGAGCATGTATCTCCATCCCCGGAGCCGCACCGTCACCACCCGTTCGATCACGAAGACACCGGTCACGGCAAGCCAGAACGGCTGGATGTGCAGCCCTGCTCCCGTGCCCAGTGCAACCGCCACCGTGCTGAGGTAGCCGAGCGTCACCAGGACACCGGCCACCGAAAGAAACTGCCTCCCCCAGTAGGGCCGGGTGACCCGCGTCCAGCCGTACTGGACGCAGTTCTCCACCGCCCCGCGCTTCCACCGCAGGCGCTGCGCCCAGAGCTCCCGCCAGGTGGGCATGACCTCTGTCACCAGGGTGCAGTCGGCGGGGGATTTGATCCGGTACTTCAGCGTCAGCAGGGCAAAGGACAACTCGTTGTCCTCGGTCAGGACCGACGTGTCGTAGACGCCGCCCCTGCCGTTGCCACGAGGGAGCGTGCCATCCAGCCTGGCCGCTGACACGTCACGGAGCGTCCGGACCCGGAACAGTGCGGCCGTGCCGGTGACCACCAGGCATTTGCCGTGCAGCCGCCGCACGTCCCTGGCGTACCGGGCGTATTCATTCCTCTGCAGGTGGCCAACGAACCCGCCACCCTCGCCGCCCCGGAACACACCGCCCACGGCGCCAAGCCGCGAATCAGCCGTGAGGTGCCTCACCGAGCGCTCAATGAAGTCCGGCGAGAGCTGCGAATCGGCGTCCTGCACCAGGATCATGTCCTCGGGTGCAGCCTCCGGCAGCAGTTCAGCGAGCACGAAGTTGAGGGCACCGGCCTTCTTGTCCGTATTCCCAACGGTTGATACCACCTCGGCGCCTGCCGCCAGGGAAATAGCTTCCGTTTTATCGGTGCAATTGTCTGCAACCACAATTACCCGGTCCGGGATTAGTGTCTGGTTTTGGAGGGACAAGAGCGTCGCATGGATTCCCGCGGCCTCATTGTGGGCCGGGATGATGACCGTGATCACAGGGGTGCCCCTGCCAAAAGCTCAAGCATGAATGATGCCTGTAATTGCGACGCCGCGCACATTTTTCCCCGCTGAAACCATTTGAAGTTCTATTGGCTTTGAGTGTTTCAACGCGAACTCAAATCACTTGCACAGAAGAAGCAAAGAAACTACAAGCTTCAATCAAGACGGCCGCACGCACCTCACCGCAGGATGCTGCGGCCTTGAGACTCAGGAGAGGCGCCGGGGTCTCCGATACCAGTAGGCGCCCGGCCTCGAGGGGCAACAAGAAGAACCAGAAGCGCACAGAATCCGCACAAAATCTCTTGACTACTCACGGAATGCACTGTTACAAATTATGTAACGTCCGTTCTGAAACGATACAAAACCTCTTGTCCTCATCAAAGGAGATGACCGTGACCCTTGCTGCCCCCACATCCAATAACCCAGGCTCTTCACCCACCCATGCCGGGTCGGCCAGGAAATCCCTGGCTGCCGGCCTCGCCGCAGCAGCCCTGCTGGGTGGGGCCGGCATGGTTGCCACCACGCCGGCCGCCTACGCCGAACCCAGCAACTACCGCTTCGACTTCGGGAGCGGGCCCGTGGAGCACGGGTACACCGGAGTCAGCGCCGCAGACGCCTACAGCCCCGAAGCCAGGTATGGCTTCAACACCCCTGAGCACATGGCCAACGTTTCCGCCAAGGGCACCGGGGCCGGGAGCGATGCCGTACGCTTCCTCCAGTTCGGGACCAAGAGCGCCAACACATTCAACGTGGACCTGAAGGAAGGCCTCTACAGGGTCACTGTCACGCTGGGCGACACCTCCCGGGCCAGCATCGCGGCCGAAGGCGTGTTCCAGGAAATGAACCTAACCGGAAACGGCGCCACGGCCTCCTTTGAGATTCCGGTGACGGACGGCCAGCTGAACCTGCTGGTTACGGAGGGCAAGGTTGGCACGGCCTTTACCCTGAGCTCGCTGGAGATCGACAAGGTCTCACGCCACCCGGAGATGGACCCCACCATCTGGGTGGGCGGCGACTCCACCGTGGCCAGCTACTACCCGCTGCACAACAGCATCCAGGGAGGCTGGGGCCAGATGCTGCCCCAGTACGTGGACCCGGCCGCGTTCGACATCCGGAACATGGCCACCGGCGGACAGATTGCCCGGGGCTTCCGCAATGACGGGCAGCTCGCAGCCATCCTCCAGTACATCAAGCCAGGAGACCTGTTCCTGCTGGAAATGGGCATCAACGACACGGCAGCCAAGAACGCCACCACGGAGGCGGAGTTCAAGGAGATCATGCGTGACATGGTCCGCCAGGTGGCTGCCACCGGTGCTACGCCGGTGCTGGTCACCCCGCAGGGCCGCGCCACGGACTTCGTGGACGGGGTACACACCTCGGTCAACCGCTGGTACCGCAACTCAACGGTTGCCCTGGCGGAGGAGGAAGGCGTGCACCTGGTTGACCTGAACGTCCTGGCGTCCGCCTACTTCACGAAGATTGGCCCGGAAGCCACCCTGGCGCTGTTCATGACGGGAGACACCCTGCACCCCAACCGGGCCGGCGCCTCAGAACTGGCGCGGCTGGTGGCAGAGGACCTTTACCGCCAGGGCCTATAGGGCAGAGTTGCTGGACCAGGACCGCCGAGCAGGATCTCTAGACAGGGTTTCCTGCATCACGTTCCCTGGACCCAGGGGTTCCTGGATCCAGTTTCCTAGATCCAGTCAGCGGAGAAGTCCTGCGGCGGCCACCATCGGGTCCGCGCCTGGACGTGGAACCTGCGGCCGGTGACTTCCGTGGGATTGATCCGGATCAGGTGCTCCTTGAGGCCGGATTCCCACGGTTCACGGTCCGGATCGGCCAGTTCAAGGGGCACGTTGCCGTCTGCCACGGGCTCGGGTATCCCTTTGACCACCACGCTCCACACTTCCGTGCTGTACGCGTTGAGCCCGTCTGTTTCCAGGGCCACGAGGGTTCCTGCAAGCAGGGAGTACAGCTTGGTGCCGGGGGCGGTCCTGAAATACAGGGCCCCTTCCGCGGGTACAAAGTTCACGGGGAAAATTTCCGGGGTGGTGCCGTTAATGACTGCCAGCCTGCCGATGTAGGAGGAACGCAGGTACTTCCAGCATTCCTCCTCGGGCAGGATTTCAGTTTTGGGTCCCGAGGGTGAGTTCTCCATGGCCCGAAGTCTAGGCCTCCGTGAACCGGCGGGAGTAGGGTCTTCCTTCCCGTGCGCTCAAGCCCGCTCAGCCTGCCTGCCCGGGCGGACGGATGATCCGGCGCCGGGTGGCGGCCGCGATGGCTGCCGTCCTGTTGTCCACGCCGAGCTTCCCGTAGATGTGGACCAGGTGCGTTTTGACCGTGGCTTCCGAGATGAACACCTGTTTGGCGATGGCGCGGTTGGACAGCCCGGTGGCCAGCAGTTCGAGCAGCTGGACCTCCCGCGGGGTGAGTGAGGTGCCCGGGTTGGTGATGCGTTTCATGAGCAATGCGGCGGCCCGCGGTGCCAGGACTGTTTCCCCCGCGGCCGCAGCGAACACGGCCTGCCTGATCTGCTCCGGCGGGGCGTCCTTGAGCATGTAGCCGCTGGCGCCGGCCTCTACGGCGGAGAGGATATCGGCGTCGGTGTCGTAGGTGGTCAGGATGAGGACGGGCGGGGGCGCAGCCAGCTTCCGGATCGCGGCGGTGGCGGCTACCCCGTCCATGCCCGCGCCCATCTGCAGGTCCATCAGCACCACGTCCACGCCTTCGCCCAGCATCGCCAGGCGCGAGAGTTCGTTCAGGGCGGCTTTCCCGTCCGCGGCCTCCGCTGCGATGGAGATGCCGTCAAACTCGGTGAGCATGGCCCTCAGCCCGGCGCGGACCACAGGATGGTCGTCCACCAGCAGGACGCGCACGTCAGTCACCGGCATCTCCCCCGGCAGGGTCGAGCGGCAGGCGGATGGCCACCACGGTTCCCTCGCCCGGGGCGGTCTCCAGCTCCAGGGAACCGCTGAGGGCTTCTACCCTTTCCCGCAATGAACGGAGGCCGAATCCGCTGCCGTCCGCGCCGCCGTCGTGCCCTGCCCCGGCTGTTCCAGCCCCAGCGCTTCCTGTCCCGGCAGCTCCTGTCCGGGAGCTTCCCGCCCCAGCGCTTCCTGCCCCGGCCGCTCCTGCCCCGGCGGCGAGGTCAGGGTCAAAGCCCACGCCGTCGTCGTAAATGTCCATGGTGACTTCCGTGCCAAGGAAGGTGAGCGTGACCACGGCGTTGCCTGCGCTGGCGTGGTCGCGGACGTTCGCGAGGCTCGCCTGGGCCGCGCGGAGCAGCGCCACCTGGTGCGGTTGCGGCAGTTCGGCCGGCTCCCCGTCCACCTCCAGCCGGCAGCGGAGCGCCGCTCCCCCGGCCGCTGCGCTCCGTCCGGTCTCTTCGCAGAGCCGGCGCAGGGCCTCCACCAGCGTGGTGTCGTGCAGCTGGGGGGAGGAGAGGCCGCGGACAAAGCTCCGGGCTTCGGCCAGGTTGTCTGCAGCCGTCTGCTGCATCATCGCCACCCGCGACCCTGCGGTTACCGGATCCCCGTGCGCCAGCGACTGCTCCGCAGCCCGTGCAAGCAGCACGATGCTGGAGAGGCCCTGCGCCAGGGTGTCGTGGATTTCCCGGGCCAGCCGCTCCCGTTCCGCCAGCACCCCGGCTTCATGCTGGGATGCCGCCAGTTCCTGGCGGGTGCGGCGCAGTTCATCCGCGGCCCGCCGCTGGTTCTCCGCCTCCCGGTACAGCGCAACATACGCAAGGCCGGTGATGACGGCGAAGGCGGCACCAAACAGCGGGCCGACGACGGCGGCCGCGTGCGGAACCGGGTCACCGCTGGCGGACCACTGGGAGGCGATGACCGCGGCTGTCATCAGTGCGATGGTCAGCAGCGCGGCACGCCGCGGCAGCAGGTGCAGATGCAGGAAGAACAGGGGGAACGCCAGCCACGCAAAGTCGGCGCTCCCCGCCAGCAGGAGGACCCACAGCGCTGTCACCGCCGCCAGCCACTGGAGGCCGTAGCGGCGGGGATTGAACCGGATCCGGCCCGCGGCGTGGCGGTGTTCCAGCACGGTCCCGGTGAGGTACACCGCCGCCAGGACCAGCGCCAGGCCCGACCACAGGAACGGGAAGGAGCCCCGGGGGCCGGGCGCCAGCAGCCGGACCACGCCCACCACCAGCAGGGCTGCGAACCCGATGTGGAGCGTGACCCTCAGCACCCTCAGGATCGCCTCCGAGGACGCCGATTCCACTGCGCTCAGGGGGTCCTTGGGTGCATGGGCGCCGGAGGAGCCAGTGCCTGCGGCGCCGGGTCTGCCGGGTCCGCCGGAAGTGTTCAGGGCAGGGGTGGCGGACATGCCACCAGCTTATGCGCGCCCGGCCGGCGGAGGGTCAATCAAAAGGTTGACCCCGGGTTCCACCTTTCCTCCGTGGCGGATCAACTGCCCGCCCGATGGACCGCGGGCGGGCGGACGGGACAGTGGATGGAGACCTTATCCACTGGAACCAACCGAGAGAAGAACAACGTGTTTCTGGCAATCCGCGACATCCGTTTCGCCAAGGGCCGGTTCGCCATGATGGGCGGCGTGGTGGCCCTGATTACCCTGCTCCTCGTGATGCTGTCCGGCCTGACTGCCGGTCTGGCTGAACAGTCGACCTCCGCCATCGGAAAGCTGGGGGCTGCCGCCGGCGCGCCCGTGGACACCGTGGTGTTCGGGGCCCCCGGCTCCAACGCCCCTAAAGCCTCATTTACCGAAAGCACCGTGACGGCGGCCCAGGCGGAGAGCTGGCGAAACCGGCCGGGTGTCCGCGCTGCCGAGCCGGTGGGGATCACCCAGACCCGGGCCCAGGGTGCGGGCGCCGGCTCGGGCACCACCAATGTGGCCGTGTTCGGGGTGGCACCCGGCAGCGGGCTGGCGCCCGTGGACGTAGCCGCCGGCACCGCTGTGGTGGGCGCCTCCGTGGCTGAAGCCCTGACCCTTGAGCAGGGGGACGCCCTGAGCATCAGCGGGGTGGAACTTGCCGTGGCCGCGGTCGTTGAGGACCAGTGGTACGCCCATACGAGCGTTGTGTGGACGGCGCTTCCGGCCTGGTCCGGGCTGGCCCACGTGTCCGACGGCGGCCAGCTTGCCACCGTTATTACCGTCACCTACCAGGACGGCGCGGAAGTGGATGAGGCCGCCGCGGATGCTGCGGCGAATACGGTCAGTGCCTCCCGGACGGATTCCTTCCAGGCGCTGGGCTCGTTCAAGAGCGAGAACGGCTCGCTGACCCTCATGCAGGCCTTCCTCTACGGCATCTCATCCCTGGTGATTGTGGCGTTCCTGACCGTGTGGACCATCCAGCGGACCCGCGACATTGCCGTCCTGAAGGCCATGGGGGCTCCGGGGGCGTACATCCTGCGCGATGCCATGACGCAGGCGGCGATCGTCCTGGTGGCCGGGGCCGGGCTGGGCGGGATTGCCGGCGTCGCGGCCGGGCTGCTTGCCGCCCAGGCGGCCCCCTTCCTCCTCAGCCCTGCCACCACGCTGCTTCCCGTCGTCGGGATTGTTGCCCTGGGGCTGGCCGGGGCAGCGCTGGCTGTCCGCCGCGTCACCAAGATCGATGCCCTGCTGGCCCTCGGCGGCAACTGACGCCCCCGCCTCCCCAAACTCCAATCCTGTGAAAGGGAACCCGATGTCTGCCTGCTCCACCCCTGCTCCGCTGGAACTGCTCAATGTCACCCTCGAATACCCGGACGGCGGCGGCACCACCACCGCACTGGACCGCGTCAGCCTGGCAGTCCCCGCCGCGCACGTGGTGTCACTCGTCGGGCCGTCCGGCTCCGGGAAATCGAGCCTTCTTGCCGCAGCCGCCACCCTGGTGCGCCCCACCAGCGGGCAGGTGACCATCGACGGTACTGACACAACCGGCCTCCCGGACAGGGCCCTCACGGCCTTGCGGCGCAGCAAGGTGGGCATCATCTTCCAGCAGCCCAACCTGCTCCCGTCGCTCACGGCTGCCGAACAGCTCATCATCGGCGACCACCTCCGCGGAAAGCCCGTGAAGGCCGCCCGGAAGAAGGCCGCCGGACTCCTTGACGTCGTCGGCCTGTCCGCGAGCGCCGGGAAGCTCCCCCACCAGCTCTCCGGCGGTCAGCGCCAACGGGTCAACATCGCCAGGGCGCTGATGGGGAACCCGAAAGTCTTGCTCGTGGACGAGCCGACGGCGGCACTGGACCACGAGCGCAGCGCCTCAATCATCCGGCTGCTGTGCCGGGTGACCGCCGAGTTCAACGTGGGCACCGTACTGGTCACCCATGACACGGAGTTTGTTCCGCTGACCGATGCCGTGGCCACCATGCGGGACGGGGCTCTCACCGCCCCCGTGCTGACCGGCGCCTGAGGCACGGATGGCCCCGGCGGGATCTCCGCCGGGGCCATCCGGCAACACCGGCACGTTCACCGGCTGTTGCCTTCCGCTTATCCCTTGGGTGTCACCTGCAGCCTGTCGAAGGAGACCTGCTTACCGTCCTGGTCGAGGACCACAACGTCGTCGCGTCCGTTCTGGACGTCTGCCGGCAGGATGAATTCCACCGTGTTGTCCGTGGTGGGAAAGATCCACCCGATGCGGTGGCTGTGCTTGTTGAGGTAGACGTAGTACCACTGGCCGTATTCGAGGCCGTTGAGGACGACTTTCTGGCCGTTGCGGTATTTCTCCGCCGTGCCCAGATCAAACGGCGGAAGCTGTTCCTCGAGGTCCTGCACGGTCAGCGCGGGAGCGGTGTCCGGGCGCGCCGGCTGCAGGTCCAGGACAGTTTCGCCACCGGCCAGTGTTGCGGAGACCTGCTGTGTGCCGTTCGCGGCGGTTGCCTTGAGCTCCACAGCGTCCAGCCGCCCGGCGGCGATGTCGGCAGCGGTCAGGACGTAGTCGCGGGTTGCCGTTACGGTGCCGCCCACCCCGAGGCTTGGTTCCTGGATGGAGGCGTCGGGTGCGCTCAGTTCCGTCAGGGAGACATTGCCCGCGTTGCCCAGGGTGTAGGTGTACGTGACGGTGTCGCCTGCGGAGGCATACCGGTCCCCGTCGGTGTCTTTCCACTCCGTTGCTACGGTGCCCTCAAGCCGTGGATCACGGACCTTGAGGTCCACTTCCCCGCCATCAACGGTGTAGGTCCGCGCAGTCTGCCCGGCAGAACTGACCTCCCATGTGGTGGCCGGAACAAAGAAGCCCTGTTCGGCTTCGGCGGCGGTGACTTCATGGCGCGGGGTGGTGCAGGCGTAGCTCTGGCCGGCCGGCAGCACACCGTAGCGGCAGTTGCCGGGGCCTTCGGGGACGAAGGGGCTGAAGTTGCCGGCCGTGGGAACGACTTTTTCGGTCAGCGGGCTGGTGTTGGCCACATTGAATGTGTAGGGAAGGGCTTCCCCGGCGGTGTAGGGCTGGGTGGCCAGGTCACGGCCGGCGTCGTTGCGGGCGCCGCTGATGTCCGCTGCAACCAGTCCGTCCCGCAACGCAACGGCAGCACCGGTAAACGTAACCGTCTTGGTGAGCGTCGGCGTCGAGCTGGCTGTGATGGTGAAGCTCGCCTGTGGGACGAAGTAGCCGCGCGCGATGTCCTCGGCCGTCAGCGTGTGCTTTGCCGTGGTGCAGTTGTAGCTGGCACCAGCGGCAAGGTTGTTGTAGCGGCAGTTGGGAGCCGACGGCGGCAGGAAGCCGGCGTCGAAGGTGCCGGACACGGGCACCGAGTTCGCCGTAACGTTGGCCGTGCTCTTGACGTTGAACGAATAGCCCAGTACCTCGCCCTCACGGTACGGGTTGGCGATGACGTCCCTGGCGGGTGCGGTTCCTGTGACGGAGAGGCCCACCTGCTGCGCGACGGGAACGGTGGCCGTGAAGGTGTGCTGGGAGACCCGGCCGTCCGCCGTCGTGACGGCCGCGTTGAGGTTTTGTGGACCGCTGGCGCTGGTTGAGGCGGTCAGGTCGACGTTGACTGTCACCGCGGCGCCGGGCGCGACGTCGGGAACGGGAACCGTGGTGGCGGACCAGCCGCTGGGGGTGTAGACCGTGGCGGTCGCGCCTGAAAGCGTGGTGGCTTCCTGGTTGGTGATGGTGACGGGGACCTGCTGGGTGGCCCCGGGTGCCGTGGTGACAGCCGGTACCGACAGCGGCGCGCAGACGTAGTTCAACCATGCGTCGTCGAACTTGGAGAACGTGATGTTGTCCGTGTAGTTGCCCTCGTACAGGACCCCGAACTGTCCGTCTTCGAGCCGGGTCACGGTGGAGTACGCGGAGAAGCCCGGGCGGATGGTGCGGACCCCTGGCCAGGTGGCGCCGTCGTCGCACGAAATGCGGGCCGATACGTTCTCCCGGCCGGTCTTGGAGTTGGAGTTGGTGAAGATCAGCTTCCTGGCGTCAGCGGACCCTTGCGCCGCTGCCGGGTACATCCGGGCGATGGCCCCGTTGTTGGCCGGGTCCGGGAGTTCCGTGTCCTGCGTTACGGGGCCGTAGGTGGCGCCGCCGTCGGTGGAGATCGCCACTTTGCGGTAGCCCTGGTTGGCGTTGTCGCGGGAATTCAGGAGGACCCGGCCGTCCGAGAGTTCCACGGTTTTGTTTTCATCCATGCGGTCACCCACGTTGGCGCCTTTGTGCCAGGTGGCGCCGTGGTCATCCGAGTAGACGCTGTAGGCCTGGATTTTGTTGGTGCCGTCAGCCTGCCGGACATCACCGGCGTACTGCTGGATCAGGCGCCCCTTGTACTGGCCGTACTTGAGCTGGATCCCTTCCCCGGAGGAGGCAAAGTTTGAGCGGACGTCACCGGCTGCGGGGTTCGTTTTGCTGGTGCCGGGCTTGGTGACGCTGGTGATCAGCCGCGGCTGGCTCCATGTGACGCCGCCGTCGGAGGACTCGATAACGGCGGAGGAAATGACGCTGCGGTCAGCATCGTCGTTTCCGTATTGGCTGCCGAAGAAGCCCTGGTCCTTGGAGTAGACGAAAAAGTTGAACACCTTGCCCGTCTCGGCGTCAAAAATGTAGGAGGGATCGCTGTAGCCGTATTTGGGGGTGGTGGAGTTGCCGGGGTGGCCAGCAGCGATGACCTGCACGGGGCCCCAGGTGCGGCCGCCGTCGGTGCTGCGCCGCTGCACGATCGAGTTGGGATTCGGGGCGTCGGCGGCGCTTCCGGGCCTGCCGTCCCAGGAGGCCAGGACCACGCCGTTTCCCAGATATGTCATGGCCGGGATGCGATAGAAGAAGTTGCTGGCGGTCCGGTCTGCCGCCAGGTTCATTTCCGAAAAAGTCCCGGGAGGTGCGGTGGGGCTGTTCGGCGGGATGGGGGCGGCCTGGGCTGCGGGAACAGTTCCGGCCAGCAGGGCGAGGGCCAGTGCCCCTGCTCCTGTGCTCCTTCCCATCACTGTTATGCGTCTGGTTCTTCTCTTCGTGGAACCCAAATCATGTGTCCTTTCGGGGAGCCGCTGCATTGCGGGCCTGGTGAGGTGACCGTCGCTAAAGGCCGAGAATTATTCCTTCTACATACGACGTCCTACCACCGTATAGTGGTCTGCTTCACATTGCTAGACTTGAGAGGTGACGTCCTACATCTATCAGTCCCATGCCCCGCTTCCCCTCGCGCTTCCGGCTGTGGAGCACGTCCTCGCCACCCGCGGAACCTGCGGCTACCGGCAGTACCGCATCCCCGCCCTTTGCGTCACCGCGAACGGGACTGTGCTGGCGGCCTACGACGGCCGGCCGAATCTTGATGACCTGCCCAGCCCCATTGACCTGCTGATCCGCCGCAGCACGGACTGCGGCCGGACGTGGGACAGCCAGGAGGTGGTCCGCACCGGGACAGGCCTTGAGGGTTTCGGGGATCCGAGCCTGCTGGTGGATATGGATACGCAGCGCATTTTTCTTTTCCATGCGGCCGGCACCCGTGCGGGGTTCTTCGAAGCCACTACCGGAGAGGACCCGGACGATGAAGACGTCCAGCACTGCGACCTAAGCTTTTCCGACGACGATGGCCTGACATGGCAGCACCGCAGGATCACCGGCCAACTGAAAGGGAGTACGGACCGCCCGGTTACGGGAATCTTTGCTGCCGCCGGCCAGGGCATCCAGGTCCATTCAGGACCTTATAAAGGCCGGCTGGTGCAGCAGTTCGTTGTCCTGTGCGAGGGCACCATCATGGCCGCCTCCGCGTACAGCGATGACCACGGACACTCCTGGGCCCTCGGCCAGCTTGTCGGCGGGCAGACGCACGGCTTCAGCCCCAACGAGAACAAGGTGGCTGCCCTGGCGGACGGCCGTCTCCTGCTGCACAGCCGCAGCATGCCGCACCGCCTCGCGGCAACCTCGGACGACGGCGGTGCCACCTGGAGTGCCTTGAGTCCCGTCGAGGAGCTTCCGGATCCGAGCGACAATGGCTCCCTTGCCCGTTTCGACGGCCTGCCCAACGTGGCCGGCCTGGCGGACCGCAGCACCGGCTCGTGGCTGCTGGCCACCAACAACCACGACACAGCCCTGCGGCGGAACACTGTCCTCAGCCTGTCAGCGGACAACGGCCGCACGTGGCCGGCGAAACTGGCCCTGTGCCCGGGAAGCTCCGCGTATTCCACGGCAGCCCGGCTCCCCGACGGCAATATCGGTGTCCTGTATGAGCGGCAGGGTTACCGGGAGATAGTTTTCGCCTCCGTGCCGCCGGAGCAGCTCACGCAACAACTTGCTGCTCCTCCGATAACTGCCTCCGGGGACGGCCCGGGCCTGGAATTCGATATTGAACTGCGCTCCATCACGCCCGGACGCCCTGACACCTGGCTCAACGCGGGCGACTTCCATGTCATGCCGTCCAACCCGGACGGCTGGAACGCCCATACCTGGAAGGAGATTGGCCAGGGATACACCGACGAATCGGCGCAAATCATCGGCACCCGGGAGGCGCAGGACCTGAACTACGGCCCTGTCACACCCGGTTACAAGGCGGGGGACATCCTGGCTTTCACCGGCAGGGCACGCAACGTCGGCACCCTCCCGATCACCGCGGTGCGCCTGGACGGCCCCGGCGCTGCCGCGTTCCCTGCCGAGGATCTTCTGCCCGGGGAGGAAGCGCTTTACTTCATGCCCACGCACACTGTGACCGAAGAGGAGGTAAAGCGAGGGTCCGCAGAAGTGGTATACACGGTCCGGGGGGAGGTGGGCGGCTCCCGCCATTGGACGTCACGGACCTTTGATTTCGATACTGCCACAGGGGAAATCGGCGTGGCGCACCGCCCCTGGCATTGACCTGCTTACGGCCGGATTGCCGCCGGGTTCCCCGTCCGGCGGCCGCTCCCGGTCAGGACCGCGCTTGGACCAGATCGCACATCTGCTGCAGGCGCCCTGCCCGATCCTGCACCGACAGGCCCTGCTGTGGAAGCCCGATCTTGAAGCCCGTTATGGCCACCGGACCCGCCGCTGCCAGGCAGAGTTGGACCTCGGCGCGGTTAAGCAGGGAGCTCGGCGGGGCACCATCGACCTCAACAGCGGGGAGGTGGGCGTCAATCCACGGGTAACCGAACTCTGTAGCCTCCGGGGAGCACCCGGAAAACATTACCCCCGCGAGGACGCCTGCTTCCCGGGCCTGCAGCAGATGCTCAACCGCGGTGCCCGTGTCCCCTGATTCAATAACCGACCGCGCCCAGTTAACCACGATGCCCACCTGCCCCCACCCTTCGGCCTGGAGGGAGGCGACGACGTTGACCTCCTCATCGAACGGCAGGAACCCTTTCTCCGGCCTGCTGCCCCACCGCAGGGCATCGCAGTGCTCCACGAGCACACGCGTACTGCCCCATTCCCAGTCGAGTACTTCCTTGAGGGACTCCTCAAACAAGAGCGCCGAGGAATACAGGGATGGAGCAGAATGCAGCTCCACCGCCTCCACCCTGCGCCCCTGGCCTGCAAGGCGGGCGGCATAGTCCCGCAACCCTGACACGAACTCCAATGCCGCCCTCCGTCCTTCGCTGTCCCTGGAGGCGAGGCCGAAAGTGGAAGACTGGCCCACCCGCTTCATGGTCCCGGGAATCGCGGTCACCACCGCGGACCAGTCCTCCGGGGCTCCCGCAGGCCACGGGCTCCCGCCGTATGGACCATAGGGCAGTTCCAGTCCCCGGATTGAAGGAATGCTGCCCAGTGCTTGGTAGAAGTTCTGCTGCAGTTCTTCCGGCTGGGCAGGATAAGCGCCGACAATGAGGGACATTTGGACTCCGTGTGTGACTGGGCGAAAGCACTTGACGATGGACTGTGATGGGACTTACAGTTTTACCACGAGCTCGGACGTCCTACATCCGATAAACCTTCTGGAATCGCGAGGCCTTCATGAACATCTCCTCCAAGAACCTGCCGCTGGTCAATGACGCCAGCCGCCGGAACTTCCTCAAGCTGACCGGCGCCATGGGCGTCGCTGCGGCTTTCACCGCCTCGGTCGCTGCGTGCGGCAGCCCGGCAGCCACCACCACCAGCGGAGGCTCCGCCAGCGCCGCTGCGATCAACAAGGACCTGATCATTGAGGCGGGCATCTCCTACGCCCTCTCCACCGGTTTCGATCCCCTGAGCTCCTCGGGCGCCACTCCCATGGCCGCCAACCTGCACATCTTCGAGGGCCTCGTGGAACTGCATCCGGCCACCCGCGAGCCGTACAACGCCCTGGCGGCCGCGGACCCCAAGAAGGTCAACGACACCACCTACCAGGTGACCATCCGCGACGGCGCCAAGTTCCACGACGGATCCCCTGTCACCACCGAGGACGTCGCCTTCTCGTTCACCCGCGTCATGGACCCGGCCAACAAGTCCCTGTTCTCGCAGTTCATCCCGTTCATCCAGGACGTGAAGCCTGTTGATGCCAAGACGGTCGAGTTCACCCTCAAGTACCCCTTCCCCGGCTTCGGCCCCCGCATCTCCGTGGTCAAGGTTGTCCCCAAGGCCTTGGCCACGGACCTCAAAGCCTTCGACGCCGCCCCCGTGGGCACCGGCCCCTACAAGCTGGTCTCTGCCGTCAAGGACGACAAGATCGTGTTCGAGGCGTTCGCCGACTACAACGGCCCCAAGCCGGCGCTGGCCAAGGGCATGACGTGGCTCCTGCTCTCGGATGCCGCAGCCCGCGTCACCGCAGTCCAGTCCGGCCGCGTCCAGGCCATCGAAGACGTCCCGTACCTGGACGTCGACGGGCTCAAGTCCAAGGTCAAAGTTGAATCCGTCCAGTCCTTCGGACTGATGTTCCTCATGTTCAACTGCAACAAGGCCCCGTTCAACAACAAGCTCGTCCGCCAGGCCCTGCACTACGGCCTCGACAAGGACGCCATCATCAAGAAGGCCCTGTTCGGCAACGCGAAAGCGGCCAGCTCCTACTTCCAGGAAGGCCACCCGGACTACGTCAAGGCCAGCAACGTCTACGGCTACGATGCCGGCAAAGCCGAAGAGCTGCTGAAGGAAGCCGGCGTCACCAGCCTGGAGTTCGAACTGCTCACCACGGACACCGCGTGGGTCAAGGATGTGGCCCCGCTGATCCTTGAGTCCTGGAACAAGATCCCCGGGGTTAAGGCCTCCGTCAAGAGCATCCAGTCCGGCGCCCTGTACACGGACCGTGTTGGAACCGGCGACTATTCAGTTGTGGCAGCCCCCGGAGACCCGTCCGTTTTTGGCAATGACGCAGACCTCCTCCTGAGCTGGTTCTACTCAGGAGCCACCTGGATGGACAAGCGCGCCTACTGGACCACCCCTGAGCGCGCCCGGCTGCAGGAACTCATGGACAAAGGCTCCCAGGCCGCCGGGGACGACGCGAAGAAGATCACCGGGGACATCGTCAACCTTGTCTCGGACGAACTTCCGCTGTACCCGATCTTCCACCGCCAGCTGCCCAGCGCGTGGGATGACAAGAAGCTCAACGGCTTCCAGCCCCTGCCCACCACCGGCATGTCGTTCATCGACGTCGGACGCACCTCGTAGGCAGCCCCCAGTGTTGCGAGGCCTGCACTGCGTCCCTGGTTCCCCCGGGAGCACGCAGGGCAGGCCTCGCAAGTTCTTGAACTGCAGCACCCAAACACACCGGAGAATAAATTGGTCACGATATTGCGTCTGCTAGGCCGCAGACTCGCAGCATTGCCATTGATGATCCTGGGCATCACCCTGCTGGTCTTCCTCGTCCTGCAGGCCGCCCCCGGCGATCAGGCAAGCTCGGCACTGGGCGAAGGCGCCAGCGAAGAAGCAAAGCAGCAGTACCGCCAGGAGAACGGGCTGAACGATCCGCTGGTCGTCCAATACTTCGCGTTCCTCGCCAAGCTGCTGCAATTCGACCTCGGAGTCACCACGCCGCCCGCCAAGTCCGTGGCGTCCATGATCGGCTCGGCGTTCCCGCTCACACTCCAGCTGACATTCCTGGGCGTCATCATCGCGGTGGTCCTGTCCCTGGTGTTCGGAATCCTCGGGGCCCTCTACCGTGACAAGTGGCCGGACCAGCTGGTCCGGGTTTTCTCGATAGCCGCAATCGCCACACCATCGTTCTGGCTGGGCATCCTGCTCATCCAGTGGTTCGCCCTCGGCTCCAGCCCCCTGTTCCCCTCGGGCGGAATTGCGACGCCGGAATCAGGTTTCGGCGGATGGCTTAACTCCATGGCACTCCCGGCGCTTGCCCTCGGCATCCCGGTCTCAGCCTCACTGATCCGCGTGGTCCGCACCTCGATGGTGGAGGAACTGGACCGGGACTACGTCCGCACAGCCATCGGCAACGGCGTCCCCTACCGTGAGGTTGTCTCCCGGAACGTCCTTCGCAACGCACTGGTGACTCCGGTGACCGTGCTGGGACTGCGCGTTGGCTACCTGCTGGGCGGCGCCGTCGTGATTGAAATGATCTTCGCCCTGCCCGGCATGGGCCAGCTCATCCTGAACGGCATCACCAACCTCGACGTCAACCTCGTCCAGGGCGTGGTGCTCACCATCTCCGTCACCTTCGTTCTGGTGAACATCGTGGTGGACCTCCTGTACCTGCTTATCAACCCCCGAATCAGGACGGTATAGCCCATGCGCAGCAAACTCGCTGAACGGCTGAGCGCCCCGGGCCTCCGGTTCAAGGCCCTGCCCTGGGGCTCCCGCATCGCTCTCCTCTTCCTCATCGTGATCGTCCTGGCCGCCGTCTTCGCGCCTGTACTCGCCCCGCACGATCCGCTCGAGACCTTCATCCCGGCCACGCCCCCGGGCGCCGAGCACTTCTTCGGCACCGACCGGCTGGGACGGGACGTCTTCTCGCGCCTGCTGTTCGGCGCACAGTCCTCGCTGCTGATCGGCCTCGGCGCCGTAGCCCTGGCCATCCTCGTGGGCGCCCTGCTGGGCTCCTTCGCGGCGACGTCCAGCAAGGCCGTGAACGAACTGATCATGCGCCTGATGGACATCCTGATGGCCTTCCCCGGCATTGCCCTGGCTGCGGTGCTGCTGGCCGCATTCGGCAATTCGGTTCCCACCATCATCATCGCCATCGCCATCATCTACACCCCGCAACTGGCCCGCGTGGTCCGCGCCAACGTGCTGTCCCAGTACGGCGAAGACTATGTCCGCGCCGAACGCGTGATCGGTGCCGGCCGCTTCTATATCCTCCTCAAGCACATCGTCCGCAACACCGCCGCCCCGGTACTGGTGTTCGCCACGGTGATGGTGGCCGATGCCATCATCCTCGAAGCGTCGCTCTCCTTCCTGGGCGCCGGCGTGCAGGACCCCGCGCCATCATGGGGCAACGTGATCTCCTACGGACGCAACCTGGTGCTCTCCGGCGGCTGGTGGGCCACAACCTTCGCCGGTGCCACCATCCTGCTCACGGTGCTGTCGCTGAACATCCTCGCCGAGGGCCTTACCGACGCCATGGTGAACCCCAGGCTGCGCAAGGCGGCGGCCGTAAAGGACGACGACGGATCAGCTGCGGCTATTGGCGCTGCAGTGGCGGTGGACACGGAAGTTGGCACCTCCGTGGCCCAGTCCTCCGTTGTGGAACAGCACGAGCTCGACGGCGTCCAGGCGGCTCCCGGCGGCGTCCTTACCGAGGAGGACTACAACCAGGCAGCAGTCCTGTCCGATCCGAAGCTTGCCGCGCTGAACCCGCACCTGCTGCTGGATAAGGAACTGGAACTGCTGGCCGCCATCGAAGCCAGGCGCACCGACAGGCTCCCCCAAGTGGAACCGGGCGCCCGCAACGTGCTGGAAGTGCGGAACCTTTCCATCAGGTTCCCCGCCCGCTTTGGTGACATCGCAATCGTGGACAACGTCTCGTTCACGGTCCGCGAAGGCGAGACCATGGGCCTGGTGGGCGAGTCGGGCTGCGGCAAGTCCATCACGTCCCTGGCGGTCATGGGGCTTCTGCCCAAGACGGCAGAGGTCACCGGGTCCATCAAGTTCGACGGCAAGGAACTCCTGGATCCGGCCACGAAGCACAGCAGCATCAAGGCCTACGAAGGCCTCCGTGGTGAACAGATCGCCATGGTCTACCAGGACGCCCTGAGCTCCCTCAACCCGTCCATGAAGATCAAGGACCAGATGGAGCAGCTGACCAGGCGCGGCGGCCGCAAGACCCCCGCCGAGCTGCTGGAGATGGTCAAGCTCGATCCGGTACGGACCCTGGCCAGCTACCCGCACGAGCTTTCCGGCGGGCAGCGCCAGCGCGTGCTGATCGCCATGGCCCTGTCGCGCTCCCCCAAGATCGTGGTGGCCGATGAACCCACCACCGCCCTGGATGTGACCGTCCAGAAACAGGTGGTCGACCTGCTCAACGAGCTGCGCGAGCAGCTCGGATTCGCCATGGTGTTCGTCAGCCACGACCTCGCCCTGGTGGCGTCCCTGGCGCACCGGATCACCGTGATGTACGCCGGCCAGGTGGTGGAATCCGCCCAGGCATCCGAGCTTTTGCGCAATCCCAAACATGAGTACACCCGCGGCCTGCTCGGCGCTGTCCTCTCCATTGAGGCCGACGCCGTCCGCCTGCACCAGATCCCCGGCACCGTTCCCTCACCGCGCGACTTCGCACCGGGCGACCGCTTCGCGCCGCGTTCCCTGCGGTCCGACGCCGATCCCGACCAGAAGCTGGTCCTGACCCCGGTCGGAGCCGCGGGCGGCGGCGATGCCGACCACTACTGGGCAAGCCACCTGAAGGAGGATGCGAAATGAGTGAATCAACCGGCAAGCCGGTCATCGAACTCAAGGACGTCAAGGTCTACCACCAGGCGCGGGGCGGCAAACTCTTCCGGCCCAACATCGTCAAAGCAGTGGACGGCGTCGATTTCACCATCAGCCGCGGCGAAACCGTGGGTATCGTCGGTGAGTCCGGCTGTGGCAAGTCCACGCTGGCGTCAGTGCTCGTGGGGCTCCAGCCCCCGACATCGGGCCAGGTGCTGTTCCACGGCAGGCCCGCCATCAAGCGGAACGCCGCGCTGCGCAAGGAGTTCGGCCGGTCGGTGTCCGTGGTCTTCCAGGATCCGGCCACCGCACTGAACCCGCGCATGACAGTCCAGGACATCCTCACGGATCCCTTGCAGATCCACGGGATCGGTACCGCCGCTTCCCGTGCAGCGAAGGTCAAGGAACTGTTGTCGGTGGTGGGACTGCCGCAGTCCGCAGCCGAAGTGACGCCGTCGCAGGTCTCGGGCGGCCAGCGGCAGCGCGTGGCGATCGCCCGTGCGCTGGCCCTTGACCCGGACATCATTGTGGCCGATGAGCCCACCTCGGCACTCGACGTGTCCGTCCGTGCCCAGGTGCTGAACCTGCTCTCTGACCTGAAGACCGAACTGAACCTCGGCATGGTGTTCATCTCGCACGACATCCAGACCGTCCGGTATGTCTCCGACCGCATCTGCGTCATGTACTTCGGCAAGATCGTCGAGCAAGGCAGCGCAGCCCAAGTGTTCGACAACCCCACCAACGACTACACCAAGAAGCTCTTGGGCGCAGCCCCGAGCCTCCTCCACATCTAACACTTCCCTTTATCAGTACCAACCAACGGAGAATTCACGTGTCCACCCAGTTCCAGGGCGTCATCCCGCCCGTCGTCACCCCCCGCCACGCCGACGGCAGCATCGACACTGCGTCGCTGACCAACGTCACCAAGCACCTGCTCGACGGCGGGGTGGCCGGACTCTTCGTCCTTGGCTCCTCCGCCGAGGTTCCGTACATGACCAACGCCGAGCGTGGGCTGGTGGTCAGCACCATCGCCGAAGCCAACGCGTCTGCTGGTGCTGACGCCGTGCCGCTGATCGTCGGCGCCAACGAGCAGACCACCAACCGCGTCATCGAGGAAGCGAAAAAGGTCATCGACCTCGGCGCCGACGCCATCGTGGTCACGTCCATGTACTACGCGATCGGCAACGCATCCGAAACCGAGACGCACTTCCGCGCCGTCCGCGCCGCCGTCGACAAGCCGATCTTCGCTTACGACGTTCCGGTCCGCACGCACTTCAAGCTCCCCACCGACCTGCTGGTCCGGCTGGGCCGTGACGGCGTGATTGCCGGCGTCAAGGACTCCTCCGGCGACGACGTCTCCTTCCGCCAACTGGTGCTGGCGGCCAAGGACATCCCGAACTTCGACATCTTCACAGGCCACGAAGTCGTTGTTGACGGCGCGCTCCTGGGTGGTGCACAGGGCGTGGTGCCCGGCCTGGGCAATGTTGACCCGCGCGGTTACCGGAACCTCTTCGACGCCGCCCAGGCAGGGGACTGGGCCAAGGCCGCATCCGAACAGGACCGCCTTGCCGACCTCTTCGAGATTGTGTACACCCCCAATGGCCGCGTCTCCGGCGGGGCGGCAGGCCTCGGTGCCTTCAAGACGGCCCTGCAACTCATGGGAATCATCGAATCCAACACCATGAGCGTGCCCATGCCATCCCTCAATGAAACCGAGACCACCGCCATCAAGGTGATCCTGGAACGCAACGGGCTGCTCTAGCCCCGCCCAAGGAAGAGGACAGATGCAGTACGCGATCGGTGTTGACCTGGGCGGCACCAAGACTGCTGCGGGCGTTGTTTCCGCCGCCGGCGAGGTCCTGTTCCCGGCGACCATTCCGACGCTGAACCGCGCCGGCAGCGACGCGATCCTCGATGCCACCGCGGGACTGGTCTCATCCCTCATGGGCCGGGCCCGGGCCGAAGGCCTGGACGTTGCCGGCGTCGGAGTGGGCTCCGCCGGGGTAATTGATGCCGCCCGCGGCGTGGTGGTGTCCGCCACGGACGCGATCCTTGGCTGGGCCGGGACGGCACTCACGGCCGGGCTGGCAGCACGGCTGGGCCTGCCGCCGTCGTCCATCCTGGCCGTGAACGATGTCCACGCGCACGCACTGGGCGAGTCCTGGGCAGGTGCCGCCGCTGGAACCGCAAGTTCGCTCCTGGTGGCTTTCGGCACCGGCGTCGGCGGAAGCCTGGTGCTGGCCGGGCAGCCGCTCCTGGGGCACCGGTTCGTTGGCGGTCATGTGGGCCACTTCGCCTCACCGTACGCGTTCGACGGCGGCACACCGGTTCCCTGCGTCTGCGGCGGTTCCGGCCATGTCGAGTCCATAGCGTCCGGCCCCGCGGTGCGCGAGACCTACCTGAGGCTCGGCGGCCGGGAGGAGGATGCGGCTGACACGCGCGCCGTCTTCGCACTGGCGGGAGCGGGCGAGACCACGGCCATCAGGGCCATAAAGCTCGGAGCGTCTGCCGCAGGCCAGGCCGTGGGCGGACTAGCCAACGTCCTGGACCCGGAAGTCGTGGTGGTGACCGGCGGACTCGCCGACGCCGGCGAACCCTGGTGGCAACCTATGGAGCACGCCCTCCGGGCTGAACTCCTCCCAGCCCTGGGCGGCATTCCGGTGCTGCACGCCAAGCTCGGCAACGCAGCAGCCATGGTGGGCGCCGGCCGCCTGATCCTCGGCCCAGCACCCCACGGCTCTTGAACCCGCCGCCCACCGAAATCCCCGAAGGAACCCCCCAGTGATCCTGACATCCGAAGCCCTCGAGTCCCTCCGCGGGCAACTCATCGTGTCCTGCCAGGCCTACCCCGGCGAGCCCATGCGCGACCCCCGGACCACGGGGCAGGTTGCCGCCTCCGCCGTCATCGGGGGCGCCGCCGCCGTCAGGGTGCAGGGCCTTTCCGACGTGCAGCACACCCGCTCCGCCGTAGAGGTTCCGGTGATCGGGCTCTGGAAGGACGGCCATGACGGCGTCTTCATCACTCCCACCCTTCGGCACGCCCTGGCAGTGGCCAACGCCGGCGCCCATGTGGTGGCAATCGACGGCACCCGCCGACGCAGGCCGGACGGCCTCACCCTGGCGCAGACGGTAGCCGCTATCCATGCAGAATCCCACGCCCTGGTGATGGCGGACTGCGGCTCCTTCGACGACGCAGCCGCAGCGGTCCACGCCGGCGCAGACCTTGTTGGCACCACACTGTCCGGCTACACCGGCGAGCGTCCCAAAACCTCCGGCCCCGACCTGGACCTGCTCGGGCGCATCGCGGCAGCGGACTTCGGGGTGCCCCTCATTGCCGAGGGCCGCATCCATACTCCCGCCCAGGCACGGCAGGCCCTCGACGCCGGCGCTTTCGCCGTCGTCGTCGGAACAGCGATAACGCACCCGGCCACCATCACCGGCTGGTTCGCCGAGGCCCTGAAATGACCCGCCCGGCGGCCCGGCCGGCTTATGGAGGCAATTGCGCGGCAGCGGCCTTCGTCAGCCACGACCGGCAGGTGAGGGTGCAACTGCGGGACTGATGCCGGACAGTCCGATGTCACAGCTCCATTGAAGGCGGCAGCCGGGATACCAGCCTTATCCGCGCCTTTGACCACCAGAAGGACCTGCCGGGCTTCAAGGATGGTGTCCAGCCCCCGGGTGATGCAGCGGAGGGGTACCTCCGACGGAAAAGGAAGTCCAGGCCGGGAGCCGGACGGCGTCCCTCAGGAGGCGGCAACGTCCTTGAGCTTCAGGCGGATACCGTCGAAGTGGCGCTGGAGGCGCTCTGAGGCAAGGGCCTTGTCCCTGCTGGCTACAGCCTCGTAGATGTCCCAGTGGATCTGAACCTGTTCTTCAAGGTTGACCGGCCCGGAGCCCAACGCCTCATGGATTTGGCGGTATACCTGCCAGAACACGTCCATGAGGTTGATGAGCAGTTCGTTGTTCAGTGGTGCGTAGAGGCGGCGGTGGAACTCGGCGTCGTGCTCGGCGAGGGGTTCGCCCTTGGCTGCGGCATCCTGCATCGACTGCATGGTGGACCGAAGGTCCGCAAGATGCTCCTCCGTCAAAAGGTTGATGGCGGAACCGATGAGGCCGGACTCAAGTGCCTGCCGCACATCGATGAGCTCCATTGCTTCTTCACCCTTGTGCCTGAGCGAGAGCCTGCCACGGAAGGTCAGGCCGGATACCAGGGCGCTGAAGTTATTGGGGGCCACGAACATGCCGAAACCGTGCCTGATCTCTATGACGCCGAGCGCCTGCAAAACCTTGAGGGACTCCCGGACGGTGTTCCGGCCTACACCCAGCTCAGCCGACAGTTCACTCTCGGTGGGCAGGGCGTCACCGACGTCGAGGCCACGTTCCAGGATCAGTTCCATGATGCGCGTTTGAAGGGCCTGGGAACGGATTTGCGCGCTAAACCTTGCCGACGATACCGCTGCGGGTGCTACTGTCACGTCATCTCCTTTGACCGCACTCTGCTGGCGGCCTTCCTCTGCTCACCAGTGTACAGGAGATGGGACGTCCTTTGTCCTGATTGGCTGGCAAATTTTTGCCGTAGCCCTATCCCCCAAGGTGATGGATGGTGAAGGCCGCCAGGAAACCGACGGAGGCCGTAAGGCCCGTGAGGTTGTGGTGCTCCTCGAAGGCCTCAGGGATCATGGTGTCCGCCAGCATGGCCAGGATTCCTCCCGCTGCTATGGCGGTAATAAAGGCCACCACACTGCCTGGAGCGTTCTCCAGCGCCACATACCCGATCAGCGAGGCCACCCCGCAGAGCACCGCAATGCCGCCCCACAAACCGAAAACATAGCGGGCACTCCTGCCGGCTTTCTTCATGCCGGCGCTTCCGGAGAGGCCCTCGGGGACGTTGGAGATGAAGACGGCGGCCATCATCGCCGGGCTGACGGCACCACCTGCCAGCAGTCCAACGCCAAGGACCACGGACTCCGGCACACCGTCCAGCAGCGCGCCCACGGCAATGGCACTGCCGCTGCCCGGGCTGTCGGCTTCCGAGGGCTGCTGGTTGCCGGAACGCTTGCGGTGCTTTGCGCCGGCCCGGGACAGCATCATGTTCGCGCCGACATACACCACAGCGCCTGCCAGGAACCCGGCCACGGTAGGCCACAGCCCGCCGCCCTCCACGGCCTCGCCCACCAGCTCGAAGGCCAGGGCGGAGATCAGCACACCCGCGCCGAAGGACATGATCGAGGAGACCAGCTTGCTCGGCAGGTTCCAGCGCCAGGACAATGCGGCGCCAAGGACCAGGGCAGCTCCTGCCACGGTGCCCCACACCAGGGCCTGCAACCACAACGGCATGTGCACCGCTTCCCGGCTCCCCAGCGGAAGCCACTTGACGTGTTGCCGGCCCCTGATTGCCCGGAGCCGGAGAGCGCTAAACAGCCAGAGTAGTGGAACGCCGCCCGGCGCCGGGAATTGATCTGATCTTGCGGCAAACCTTGCCGTCCGCTGAAGTTGCGGGTCCACGCTGGAGTCATGGACCAACCAGCTTGTGGGGAGCAGGAGACAATGGGAAATAGAACAGCTTTGGACGGGGAAGTCACCGCCGTGGACGGCGTGCTCACGGATCAGCATCCGCTCGACTTCTACACCCTGGGACTGGCCGGCTGCATCGACCGGCTCACGGGCCCCCTCCGCCACCGGGGAACCAGCGTCCGCTGGGACACTCCGCACTGGGGCATCGAGATCCCGAAGGACTGCGCGTCCCTTCTTTACCAGTCGGCACGCGAGGCCCTGAGCAATGCCTACAACCACTCCGGGGCATCGCACCTGACCGTCCAGCTCGCCGCCGTGGACCACGGCATCCGCCTGGTGGTAGCCGACGACGGTACGGGCTTTGACAGCAATGCCGCCACCTGCGGGCGCCACCACGGCTACGGCCTCCGGCTCATGGCGGTGGCCGTCCATGAGGCCGGCGGCACCGTGGACATCCGTTCTGCCCCCGGGCAGGGCACCAGCGTGACGGTTACCCTGCCGCTGGACTAAGGCTCGGATGCCCGCCGTTGCTGGGACGGCGGGCATCCGTAAAACTAGCGGGTCAGCTTGGCGGTGTCCGGCTCAATGTCACCGATGTGGCCCGGTGCGTTGGCAGCCAGGACCCGTGCCACGAAGGCCCCGTACTCGTCCATGTAATGCCGCAGGAACTTGGCGGTACCCTCATTCTTGACCTCGCCGTCGTCGCCGAACACTGCGGCGTCGTAATGGATGTAGGCCTCCGGGGCATTCAACTGCGGCGCATCCAGGAAGCTCAGGACGCTCCTCATGGACGACTGCATGACCGCGGTCCCGATGCTGCCCACGGATGCGCCAATGATTCCGGTGGGCTTGCGGGCGAAGGAATTGCTTCCCCACGGCCGGGAGCCCCAATCGATGGCGTTCTTGAGGGCCCCGGGAATGGAGCGGTTGTACTCCGGGGACACGAACAGGATGCCGTCCGACGCCTCGATGGCTTCCTTGAGGGCACGGGCTGCGGGCGGGAAGTCAGAGTCGTAGTCGTAGCTGTACAGCGGAAGGTCCTTGATGGGGATCTCGGTGAACTCGAGGTCTTCCGGAGCGAGTTGGATCAATGCTTTGGAGAGGACCCTGTTAATGGAGCCGGTTGCCAGGCTGCCTACGAAGTATCCGATCTTAAACGGTGCCATGAGTGTTCCTTCCAATGGACGGTCAACACTGGCCGTCCATGTTCATCTGGAGCTGGTGCCGCCCGTCCTGTTGAGGCTGCGGCCGGTGGTCACTTCACCCACCAGTCCAGCACAGAAGCCCCTGCAGGGCCAGAGGGTTCCGGGGGTGGGCAGGGCTGCTGCGGACCTTCCGAATCCCGGCCACCCCTTGCGGCCAGGCGCTGACTGGCCTATTTTGAAACGAATCAGAAACCGCTTTCCAGACGGCTGGCCAGTGCCTGCTGCCTGAGTGGCTGCGCCCGGCGGACGTGGAGACAACAGAATTGGATCACATGACGGACAACATCCCCATCAGGTGGATCGACGGCACAGCACCCGCGGAAATCAGCGGCGGGACAACCTGGGGCATGCCCTTCGCGCGCGGCTCCGTACCGGCGGCGGAGGCCCTCTCCGTGACGGATACGGCCGGCAGCACGGTCGCCTCCCAGGCCTGGCCCCTGGCCACCTGGCCGGACGGCTCCCTCAAATGGGCGGGCATTGCGCTTCCCGCCACCAGTTCGCCGTCGGAGGCTTACCACGTGGCGTCCGACGGCGGCGCGTCACCCCGCGGGGCCAGCCAGACGCCGCCGGGCGCTTCCAGCGTCACCGTCACCGAAACCGACCGCGCCCTCACCGTGGACACCGGAACCCTGCAGATGGTGATCGAACGCGGCGGCTCCACCCTCTTCAGGAGCCTCACCCGCGGCGGCGTCGAGCTGGCCCGGGACGCGCGCCTGGTGAGCCTCCTGCAGGACGGACTTGCTGATGACCAGGGCGGCGGCGGCGCGGGAACCTTCACCCGGGACGCCTTCACCGGCGAGGTCACCGCCGTCGTGCTTGAACACAACGGACCCGTCCGATCGGTGGTTCGGCTGGAAGGTCAGCACAGGCCGGACGGACGGGACAGCGGAACCAGCAGGGACAGCGGCAAGGAAAGCTGGCTGCCTTTCGTCGTGAGGTTCTACTTCCACGCCAACGCCCGCAGCGTCCGCATGGTGCACTCCTTCATCTGGGACGGCGACGCGGACCGGGACTTCCTCGCCGGGCTCGGCGTGCGCTTCACGGTCCCGCTGCAGGCAGAACTGCACAACAGGCATATCCGGATGGCAGGGGCCGACGGCGGCTTCCTCACCGAGGCGGTCCGCGGCCTCACCGGCCTGCGCCGGGACCCCGGGGAGGACGTCCGCCGGGCACAGGTGGAAGGCCGCGCCACGCCACCCCTGGCCGGCTGGAACCCGGAAGTGTCGGAACGGCTGCACCTCGTTCCGGCATGGAGCGACTACACGCTCAGCCAGCTCAGTGCCGACGGCTTCGAACTGCGCAAGCGCACCGCACCCGGCCGGGCCTGGGTGGGGATCTCCGGCGGAACCAGGTCTGCCGGCTTCTGCTCCCTGACCGATACGCGCGGAGGTTTCGGCGTGGGCGTGAAGGACTTCTGGCAGTCCCACCCCGGCCAGCTGGACATCCGCGGCGCCGCAACGGACAACGCCACCCTGACGGCGTGGCTGTATTCCCCCGAAGCCCAGCCCATGGACCTGCGGTTCTACCACGACGGCCTGGGCCAGGACACGTTCGAGGAACAGCTCGAAGGGCTCGAAATCACCTATGAGGACTACGAGCCGGGCTTCGGAAACGCGCACGGGATTGCCCGCACCCATGAGCTGACGCTGTTTGCCTACGACGGAACGCCGGCAACCGAGAGCCTCGCGGCCGACGCCGCTGCGGCCTCCGCCCCTGCCCTGCTGCAGGCCACCCCGGAGTACCTGCACTCCGTGGGCGTGTTCGGCGACTGGGACCCGGTGGACCGCGGCACCCCCGCCCGGGCAGAGCTCGAGGACCACCTGGACTTCCTCTTCGATTTCTATGCCGGCCAGGTGGAGCAGCGGCGCTGGTACGGGTTCTGGAACTACGGCGACGTGATGCACACCTACGACCACGACCGGCACGTGTGGCGGTATGACGTGGGCGGATATGCGTGGGACAACTCCGAGCTCTCCCCCGACCTCTGGCTCTGGTACTCCTACCTGCGCTCCGGCCGGGCGGACATCTTCCGGTTCGCGGAGGCCATGACCCGGCACACCGGCGAGGTGGATGTCTACCACGTGGGCCCGTGGCGCGGCCTCGGCTCGCGGCACAACGTCCAGCACTGGGGCTGCAGCGCCAAGCAGCTCCGCATCAGCACGCCCGCCTACCGCCGCTTCTACTACTACCTGACGGCAGATGAACGGACCGGGGACCTGCTGACCGAGCTGGTGGACAGCGACCAGAACTTCCTGGGCCTGGACCCCGTACGCAAGGTCCGCCCCGACGCCGCCACCTACCGTCCAAACCGGGGAGCCCTGGGCGTGGGCCTGGGAACGGACTGGGGCTCGCTCGCCGCCACCTGGCTCACCGACTGGGAACGCACCGGAAATCCGCGCTCACGCGACCGGCTCCTGGGCACCATGGCGGACATTGGCGCCTTGAAATACGGCTTCCTCACCGGTGAGGCGCTCTACGACCTGGACAAGGGACGCTTCGACACCGGCCGGGAACTGATCCAGGTTTCGCACCTGAGCGCCGTGTTCGGACTGGTGGAGATCTGCAGCGAACTGGTGGACCTGGTCCCGGACCCGGACTTCGAGCGGGCCTGGCTGCAGTACTGCCGGCTCTTCCTGGCCACCAAAGAGGAGCAGGTGGCGGCCGTGGGACAGCCGCTGGAGGGCATCTACCTCACCCAGGCGCACAGCCGGCTCACTGCCTACGCCGCCGCCCGGCTGGGTGACCCGGACCTGGCCGCACGTGCCTGGACGAGCTTCGCCGAGGGAGGCGAGCACCTCAACCACGCGTCGGCCTTCACGCTGCGGCAGATCGAGCCGCCACACGTGCTGCTGCCGGTGGATGAGGCACCCACCGTATCCACCAACGACGCATCCCAGTTCGGGCTCGCCGTGATCCAGAACCTGGCGCTGATTGGCAACCACCTGCCGTAGTCCTGCGCGCTGGCGGCGGCGCCTGCACCAGCCAGGTGCCGCCGTCGTCCGCTCCCCCTCCCGTCCCAACTAAGTAGCAGCAGATGCTGTTATGAGCCCTCAAACCGACATCTGCTGCTACTTAGTTGGGGTGGTGGGGCGGGTCGGGGCGGAGCACACTGGACCTCGGACGAAACAGCCGACCGCGAGAACTACAGTTCCGGTGAACGCAGGCGGGTCCGCCACGATGAGGGCAATGTCCCACCTTTCGGCGGCAGCCTGGGCCAGCACTGATTCCCCACTGCCCGGCGGGACGCGAGAACCCGCACTCTGGAATCCGGCGTGCCCAGCAGGTACATTGGTAAGCATGCTGATGATTTTTACCGAAACATCGGCTTCCGGTAACAAAGCAAAGGGGACGTTATGAGCACGAAGGTGGAAAAACGCATTCTGGTGAACGTACCGGTAAGCACGGCTTACAACCAGTGGACGCAGTTTGAGGAGTTCCCGCACTTCATGGGCGGCGTCAAGAGCGTGACCCAGCTCAGCGATGACAGGCTGGAATGGGTGGCCGAGATCGGCGGCATCCGCCGGCAGTGGGAAGCGAAGATCCTTGAGCAGGTCCCGGACCGGAAGGTCGCCTGGGCCGCCACGGAAGGCGCCACAAATGCCGGCGCTGTTGACTTCGAGGACGTGGGTGGCGGGCAGACTTCCCTTCGGCTGACGCTGGAGTATGAGCCCGAAGGAATTATTGAAAAGGTGGGCGACAAGCTCAACGTGGTTGACCGCCAGGCCGAGGCTGACCTGCAGCGGTTCAAGGAATTCATCGAGGATGAGGGTTACGCCAGCGGCGCCTGGCGCGGACGCGTGAGCACGGGCGCCCCGGCGGGCACGCCGGGCGTGGAGGATGCTGCCGGATCCCGGGGCGACTCCGGCAAGGCAGGCGTCTCCGGCAAGGTTGCCGCGGGCCTGGGTGTTGCCGCAGTGGCCGGCGCAGCAGCTGCCATGGCAGCAGGCGGCAACAAGGAGACAACCGCGGTTGCCGACGAAACGGTAACTCCGGCGGCTCCCGGAGAACCGGTCACCGTCACACCGATTCCGACGGACACGACCACCATCACCGGCACGTCAGCGGGTACGACGGCGGCAGCCGGCTCCACCGGTTCAGTCGCCGATCTGGGCGATGACAGGATCGGACACCAGTTCGACCAGACCAACGGCCTGGTGGACACGAGCGGCGAGTCGGACGAGACGGCCGAAGGCGAAAACCTGAGCGCCGCCGAGCGCGAAGGCGACGACCGCCGTCGAGATGGCGGCCTGCCGCCCGTCGGCGGGAACCTCGGAACGCACTAACCGGGTTTAGCCGCAGCACAATAAAAGCGCCGCCCGCCTCATTGCAGAGGCGGGCGGCGCTTTTGTGCGGGGCAGGACCGTCCGTGGGTGCCGTGCTACTTGCCGGTGCCCGCGTACACCACCGACGGCGCGGCCGGGGTTTCCATGCCCTCGCCGATGAAGAAGCTCGGGTGCGGCGGCTGGTTGTAGGCCACGTTTTCTCGGGCCACGGCGGTGCGGTAGACGGTGTCGTGCATCAGGGTGCGGAGCCGGACCTCGGTGGGCGAGGTGCTGGTGTAGATCCGCAGTTCAGTGCTGTCCGACGACGGGAAGGCAAGTTCCTCGCGCCAGTCGCCCAGCAGGTCCGCCTGCAGGGACGGGTTGCCCTTGGTGTGGTTGTTGGTGCGGGCGCCGGTGACAGTCAGGAGCCTGTCGCTGGACTCCGTTTCCCAGTTCCACTTGGAAATCGTGGGCACGCCCACGCCGGCGGCAGCGTCGAAATCGTGGTCGACGATCTCGCGGAGCAGGTCGCCGTCCCACCAGGCCAGGAAGTTGGCCGCGGGAATGCTCTCGGCAATCAGCTCGCCCTTGGCGGACATCAGCTGGCCCCGCGGGGAGTTCCAGGAGGCGTCGCCGCCCACCGCCCAGCCCTCAGCGCCGGCGTAGCGGGGATCGATGTCGCCGGCGGCGCCGCGGCCGGTGTCCCGGATGGCGGGGATGCTCCAGAGCACCTCGCCGGTGGCGGCGTCGCGGAAGGTGGCGCCACGGTTGCCGCTCTGGCTCATGCTCTCGTGGACGGCGAAGACCTCCAGCCCGGGGCGAGAAGGATCAAAATCGCTGGTGTGCATCGCATCGCCGTGGCCCAGCCTGGTGTTGTAGAGGACCGAGCCGTCGTCGTCGATGGTCATGGAACCGAAGACGAACTCGTCCTTGCCGTCCTGGTCCACGTCAGCTACGGAGAGGTTGTGGTTGCCCTGGCCCTTGTATTCGGCACCCGCGATGTCCGAGTCGAAGGTCCAGCGCTTCACCAGCTTGCCGTCCACCAGGTCATAGGTGACCAGGACGGTGCGGGTGTAGTAGCCGCGGCTGAACATCATGGACGGCTTCTCGCCGTCGAGGTAGGCGACGCCGGCCAGGAAACGGTCCACGCGGTTGCCGTAGCCATCGCCCCAGGCTGAGACGCTGCCGCGCGGCGGGTCGTAGGCCACCGTGTCCATGATGGCGCCTGTTGCCCCGTCGAACACTGTGAGGAACTCCGGACCGGACAGGACATAACCGGCGCTGTTCCGGTAGTCCGCTGCCGGGTCGCCGATCACGGTTCCGGCCCCGTCCGTGGTGCCGTCCGCCGTCTTCATGGACACCTCGGCCTTGCCGTCACCGTCGAAGTCGTACGCCAGGAGCTGGGTGTAGTGTGCGCCGGCGCGGATGTTGTGGCCCAAATCGATGCGCCAAAGCCTGGTGCCGTCCATCTTGTAGGCGTCCACGTAGACGTTTCCGGTGAATCCGGACTTGGAGTTGTCCTGCGCGTTGGAGGGGTTCCAGAGCTGGATGATCTCGTAGCTGCCGTCCCCGTCCAGGTCCGCGACACTGGAGTCGTTGGCCGAGTAGGTGTAGGGCTTTCCATCCTTGCTGACGCCGTCGGCGGGCTTGTCCAGCTTGATGGACAGGTAGTTCTGGGCCAGCGGGGTGAATTCCGCGCTGAGCTTGTCCTGCCCGTTGCCGTTGCCCACAGTTTTTATGACATACGTGGAGGCTGCGGTTCCGGCCGGATCGACGAACGTGGTGGTGTTGCGGATGGGCTGTTCGGTGAGCTGGACGCCGTCGCGGATCACGTGGAAGCCCACACTGTCCTGGTCCAGGCCCAGCATGCGCCAGCCCAGCGTGACGCCCTGGTCCGTAAGCACGGCCACCGGCGCGCGGTCCAGGTTCTCCACCTGGCGCTTCAGCTCTGCCTTGCCGGACTGCCCGGGGGCGGTGCCGGGGTTGGCCTGCGCGAGCGGCACGCCGGTGAACGCCAGCGCAGCGGCGGTGAGGGAAGCAGCCGCAGCCAAGGGGGCGGCTTTCCAGGCGCGGCCTCGCCGCAAAACCGGACGGGGCGTGGGGGAACATTTCGAGGGATAAGCCAAAAGAACATCTCCTTTGATGCGGCGGCAGCTGAGTCTGCCGCACGACAGTTTGGAACGTTTCACTACACCTGACAGGCAGCCCACCACGAACGAGGGGTGAGGTTTTAGGATGCAGCGGAAAGCGTTTTCTGCCCTTAACTTCTATCAGCGCTTTACAAGCCTGGTCAAGGGTGTGACGGGATTAAATGGGAGATATTGTTCCTTTGCGTTCAGATGGCGCGGGCATCGCCGCGCGGCCGGCCCGCCGCCGCCTGCAGGAGCGGCAGCGTCCGGGCGGGCGTCACCTCCACCAGGGACACACAACAACCGGCGCCCCGGTCCTAGTCCCAGGCCGGGACCAGGACTGCTTCGTACTGGGTTGGCGGTGGCTGCTGTCCGAACTTGGCGTTGACCGCGGCGAGCGTGTCCCCGAACCTGGCCACCGTCGTCGGGACATCGAAGTGTTTGCTGGTGATGACGTCCTTGACCCTGAAGGAAGAGAAGTTATCGGACAGTTTGAGGCGGCTGACCTGGTTCGCCATGTTCTGGACCGCCCATACAGTGCGGTCCTTGACCAGGATGCCATCGACGAACTTCAGGTCCGGCCCCTTGATCCTGTTGCTCTTTCCCGTGTCCGGATCCACGGCATAGAGGGCCTGGTTTTGTGTATGGGCCACAATCAGGATGTCGTCATCGTCGGCTGCTGCGATGCCGTTGAATCCGAACTGGCCGGGTTGCAAGGGTTTGCCCGCCTCACCGCCCACTTTCAGTGTCTCCACATCTGCTGCACCTCCCAGCTCGCCCCGCCTGCTCACGGGGACGAAATAGAGCTCGGGCGCGGCCGAATTGGTGAACCAGGCGCCGTCGCTGCTGAGGGTGACGTCGTTGATGAAGCCGGGGGCCAAGTCGTATTCCTTGACCTGCTTGCGGGTGTCAGTGTCGTAGACGTACGCCTTGCCCGTGGTGCCGCCTGCCACAAACAGCAGGTCGTTGCGGGTATCGGCCTTCATACCGACGGCCATCCGGCCTTCGGGCACGTCGATAAAACGCTTGGCCTTTCCGTCATGGATGTCGCCGCGGAAGATGTCGCCGGTCAACAGTTCGCCGGCGTAGAAGGTTGTTCCCTCACCCGCCGCAATGCCTTCGGCGGAATTCGCTCCGCGGAGGACAATGACGTCGTCAGCGGAAGGAGTCGATGCGCCTGCCGTCAATGCCGGGGGCAGCAGCAGGGCCAGAAGAGCGGTGAGTCCACCAACGGCACGGCGTCGTACTGTTTTGCGCATAGTGGTTCCTGGATGTGGGCTGATGCGCGGGGCCCAATCTGCGGCAGCTCCGCACGAGGGTGATCCCATTTTAAGCTCCCCCATGAAGGCACCGCCAGAGCATGGTGCCCCCTTCACAGTGGAGGGGGCAGCGGCTGGGACCGGCGTACAGTCCAGGATTCTGCTTACAATCGAAACCTCAATCAACTACTGAGGGATCCATGAAGAAATTCGCCACAGCCCTGATCGCCGCCGGCCTCGTTGTCTCTGCAACGGCCTGCACCGCCTCGAACCAGCTCACCACCGCGGAAACCTGCGAGCGGATCCAGTCCGTTGTGTCGAACCCGGCCAACAACGCCGGCAAGACCGGCATGAACCGCCTGGCCAACCAGATCCGGCCCATCCACGCCGTTGCCTCGGACGACCTCAAGGGTGCGCTTGAGTCGATCATCGAATACACGGATGAGCAGGCGAAAGAGACTCCGGACGAGGACAAGCTCGCCGAACTGACGGCAGACTACGAGGAAGCCGGCAGCACGTACAGCCAGTTCTGCAGCTGATTCCTGCCACAGATGGGCACTCTGCCATCGGACCCGGCTACGTGAGGGTGGCCGGGTCCGTGTTCGCCCCGCACAGTATGACCGCCACCCGTTCGCCCACGCCCTGCGTGTAGGCGCCGGAGGCAAGCGCGGCATAGGCCGCGGCCGCGCCGTGTTCCACGACGATCCGGTAGCCGTCCCACAGCTTCGTCCGCGCTTCGATGATGTCGGCGTCGGACACCAGGACGCTTTCGACGCCGGCGCGGACCGCCACGGAGTATCCGATGTCGCCGATGCGGCGGGCCCCGAGGGAGTCTGCCGCGATTCCCGCCACTGGGACGTCCACCGGCTGTCCGGCCGCCAGCGCAGCGTTCAGCGTGGGAGCCGAGTCCGGCTCCACGGCCACCACCTTGGCCCTGCCCTCCACGGCCGCGGCGATTCCTGCCATCAAACCGCCTCCCCCCACTGCAACCAGCACGGTGTCCACCCCACCCACCTGGTCAAGGAGTTCCAGTCCTACAGTTCCAGCGCCGGCGGCAATTTCGGGCTGGTCATAAGCGTGGCAATAGACGGCACCGGTTTCCCGGGCATGCCCGATGGCCGCCTGGTATGCATCCGCGTACTCGGCGCCGCCCTGCACCACGGTGGCTCCGATGGCTTTCAGCTTGCGGACTTTCACGGCCGGGGCGGCAGCGGGCACAAACACCGTTGCGGGGACGCCGAGCTGTGCAGCCGCATAGGCATTGGCCAGGCCGGCGTTTCCTCCGGAGGCAACCACGACGCCGACCTCCGGTTTCAGCTCACCGCGTTCCTTGGCGGCGAAAATGCGGTTGAGGGCGCCGCGGGCCTTGAAGGTTCCCGTGTGCTGCATGAATTCGCATTTGAACCACACCGGGCCGGGAAAATCTCCCGGGTCGCCTTCCAGGACGGGCGTCAGCCGGGTGAGGCCGGCGGTCCTTCGTGCTGCCCGTTCCACGTCGGCGCGGGTGATCACTGGCGCGTCAGACCTCGTCGTCCCAGGTTCCCGGTTCCTGCAGGGCGTCCTCGGGTTTGTCCTTCTGGGAAGGGTCGCCGCTGCCGGAGTAGGACGCCGGGACGGTCCCGGCGGCGTGGCCCTGCTGCTCCTCGCGGATGTTGCCGGCACCCGGCAGTTCCGGGTGCTGGCCGCTCTGCGGGGCCTGCTTGGGTTCCTTGGCTTCGTCCGGATCACCCGGCCCCCGAAGGTCTGCGGCGTTCTGCGGCTCGTCATTGCTAGCAGTCATGGTCCTGCCTTTCGCTCGGGAACTGCGACGTTCGGCCGGGGTTTATTCCCGCACCGCCCTCCAGCCTACGGGCTGGCGCTCCCCTGGAGCAGGAAGTGCCTGTACTGGGTTTTCCTGCACCCAGGTTCTGTGAAACGCCCGCCTGATCCTGTGAAATGGGCGGTGAACCTGTGAATTGGGACTCAGCCGGGACTTCCACGGCACACCCTGCGTTAACTCCATGGCGGAAGGAGGCCACTTGCTTATAGTCCTGACCGGAATCGACGGTTCCGGGAAGTCCACGGCCGCCCAGGCCCTGGTGTCCTCAGTCCGTGCTGGCGGCGGCACGGCCGTGCTGTTGAACAACCACGCGGGCAGGCGCAGCATGTCGGTTCTGGGCGCCAGGCTGGGCATCCGGCTGCCGCCCCGCGTTGCCGATGCCCTGGAGACCACGTTCCGGGTGTGGAACGTGCTGGTGAACCATCTGCGGGCCAGCCGGGTTGACGGCCTGGTGGTGATGGACAGGCACCTCTACTGCCAGTTGGCCCTGCGCGCCACGAAGGGCCTGCCTCGCGGCCGCCTGCTTCCGTGGCTGCTCGGTGCACTCCCTGCCCCTGACGCCGTGGTGCATCTTGACGTGGACCCGGCCGTTGCGCACCGGCGCATCGCCGCCCGCGGCACTGATGCCGAGACGCTGGAGGACCTGGCTGCTTTCGCCCGCGCCTACCGCGAACTGCCCGAGTACGGAACCTTCGAAAAGGTGGACGCCTCCGTCCCTGGTCCGGAGTTGGCGCGCCGCCTGGCCGCAGTGGTGCACGGACTGGGACGGGCCCCTGCGGAGGGACGCCACCCGGCCTCCACTTGAGCGGATGCACGCTGTAATACAGGAAGGCGGGCGGACCCAAGGTCCACCCGCCTTCCTGAAACGTGCATTTACTAACTCGAGGCAGTCGGCGAAGGCGTGGCCATTTCGCTTTCCTCCGCCTCGCTTTCCGTCACGGACGGCGAGGCCGACCCGCTCGGTGACGACGTGCTCGTGGAACCGGACGTGCTCGTGGACGTAGGGCTGGAAGTGGCGCTGCCGCCGTCGGCCTTCTCCAGCACCTCGTTGATAAGGTCCTCAAGTTCCTTCTGGTCCGGATCTCCCAGGTTGGCGCCGCTCTTGGTGGCTACCACCAGCAGCCGGCCTTCCGCAGCGGAGACCTGCATCAGCTTCTGCTGGTTCTCGCCGCTGCGCGAGCTGAGGGTGGCGAAGGTCTTTTCAGCGTCAGTGTCCGCCTGGACCTCCTCACTGGTCACCTCGTAGGTCTGGCCCAGCGCCTGGACCGAGAAGTTGGCGCACTGGTCCATCTTGCCGCTGATCTCGTCCAGGACTTCGACGGCGTCCGGCCCCTCGCTGCCGGACTGGGCGGACAGCGTCCGCGGCTGGTCGCCCTCGGAGAGCGCGACGGCGATCTCGCCACTTTCCACGGTGTCCAGCAGTCCCGCCGTGGCGATGTCCTTGCAGTCTTCAGGATCGACGGTCGCGGTGCTCAGGAGCAGGTTGGCGATATTGCCGCCCTGGTCCACCTGTTCCTTGGAGTACAGCCTTAGCTCGTTACCGTCGTCGTCCGTCATGCCGGAGATCAGCTCGCGGAGCTCATCTTCGCTGTACACCTTCGCCTCAGCCGTTGGTGAGGGTGTTTCCGAGGCCGACGGGCTCGCAGCTCCTCCGCCGCCGCCCGTGCAGCCCGCAAGGGCCATCAGTGCTGCCGTCATCAATCCAAGCGCAGGTGCTTTTCGCATTGGTACAACCCCTTTGAAGATAGGAAGCATGCTTAGTGTTTATCAGCTTAAGGGGTTGGGCCGCCGCCGGACATAACGGGGCTGTAACTTTCAGGGGCTCTCCCCTTCACACCACAACGCCGGGATCAGGCACCCGGCCGGTCCGCCTCCGTTGGACCCGGATGCCGTCAGGCCACGCTTGCCAGCGGCCTGTGGCCTGTGGCCCAGGGTCCGGGATATTGCCCGGGCTGCGGCCGCCTGGGCCCTGGGAGGCCCTCCGGGGCCCTTGCTGTGGAATAATCCGAGGAGTGGTCCTTACCGGACCGCTCCAGTATAAGGAGGGGCCGCATTGTCCGTCACACCAAGGAGCACCGCCGAGGCGGCGGGCACGGCCATCCACAACTCCCAGATCCCCAAGCACGAGCAGCTGCGGACGATCATCCTCAAGCTGGCCAGGGAAGAACTGGAACCCGGTGCCAGGCTTCCCAGCGAGCGGACCCTCATGGACTCCTACGGCGTCAGCCGGATCACGGTGCGTGCCGCTATTGGACGCCTGGTCAACGAGGGGCACCTGGTCCGGGTTCCGGCCAAAGGCACGTTCGTGGCGGATTCCCCCGTGCAGTCCACGCTGCACCTCGCCTCTTTCACCCAGGAAATGGAGGCGATGGGCCACGTCCCCAGCACAGTGGTGCTGGTGGCGGAAGCCGCCGCCGTTCCGGAGGACACCGCGGAAGCTCTCAGCCTGGCGCCCGGCTCCGAGGCCATCCACCTGCGGCGGCTCCGGCTGGCGGACGGGCGGCCGGTCAGCGTCGATGACGCCTGGTACAACCCGGAGCACGCCCCGGGCCTCCTGGACATCGACCTGACGGGCTCGGTCTACAAAGCGCTGGCGGCGCAGTTTGGCCACCAGATTGACCGGGCCCGGCAAAGCGTCCGGTCCGAGGGCGCCCCTGCCGATGTAGGGGCGCTCCTCGGAACCGGAACGGGTGCACCGGTGCTGGCTTTCGACCGGGTGTCCTACTCAGGTCCCCTGGCCATTGAGCACTCACGCTCCTGGTACCGCTCGGACCGCTATTCGCTGACCATGGAAGTGCGGCTTTAGCAGTCCCGGTCAGCGCTGGAGTCCTGTGAAACTTTAGCCCAGCGAAAACAGGGCGGCGCCGGCAGTCACTGCACCGGTTGCCATGGGCGTTGCCGTGTCCGGCTTGGTGTCGAGCACGACGACGGGACTCACCATTGAGTAGCCGGCAGCCAGGGCGGCGGTGGGGTCCACGTGCATCACGGGCTCACCGGCGCCGACGGTGTCACCCTGGGCAATCAGCAGCTTGAAGCCTTCGCCTTTGAGCTTGACCGTGTCGATGCCAACGTGGGTGAGCACTCCCCGCCCGGCCGGCTCCACCACAACAAAGGCGTGCGGCAGGAGCTTGACCACTTTTCCGGCGACGGGGGACACGACGTCGAACACCTCGCCCGCTGGCGGCTCAACCGCCGCGCCCGAACCCACCATTTGGCCTGCGAAGACAGGGTCCGGGACGTCGGATAGAGGAACCACGGCGCCGCTGATGGGCGCATGGACAACCAGCGTTTCCGGCATCAGAGCAGGTCCTCGATGTCTTCGGCCAGGTTGTCCGCCTCCGGCCCCACAATGACCTGGACTGCCGTGCCGGCTGCAAGGACGCCGTGGGCTCCGGCGGCTTTCAGGGTTGCTTCGTTGACCAGCGACCCATCCTTGACCTCGGTGCGGAGACGCGTGATGCAGGCCTCGACCTCCACGATGTTGGCGGCTCCGCCCAGGCCCTCAATGATTTTTTCTGCTTTGGACATGGCTGCCCTTTCTGACGGTGCCCCGGGGAGCACTGCTTCAGCACCAGGACCGGCGGCCCGGGTGCGACCAATTATGTGCCCGTTCATCGGAACTGTCAGCGCCAGCGTGGAAGATCTCCTCCCTTGACAGGCACTCGTGGGATGAATCACACTGAACTGGTCATAACCAGACAGTACCGGCTGGAACCGTTTCTCCACAAGCCCCCACCCGATCCCGCAGAGGTGTAACTATGTCAACATCCGAGACCGCCGCCCTGGCTCCCGAGAAGAAGCCGAACAGGGCCTTCGCCACCCTTCAGCGACTGGGCCGCTGCCTGATGCTGCCCATAGCCGTCCTCCCGGCAGCCGGCATCCTGCTGCGCATCGGGCAGGCCGACCTGCTGGGCGCCATCCCCGGCTTTGAAGGCGGCGCCGCCGTCATCTCCGCCGCAGGCAATGCCGTGTTCACCTGGCTGCCGCTCATTTTCGCCGTCGGCATCGCCATCGGCTGGGCCAAGAAGGCCGACGGTTCCACCGCACTGGCGGCAGTGGTGGGGTACATGGTGATCGACGGCGTCTTCAAGGCCATGTCCCCGCTGGTCCTGGCCGGGCAGGTCGACCCTGCCGGCAAGCCCGCCATGATCAACTACGGAGTCCTGGCTGGCATTGTGGTGGGCCTGCTGTCCGCCGTGCTCTGGCAGCGGTTCTATCGCACCAAGCTGCCGGACTTCCTGGGCTTCTTCAGCGGCCGCCGCCTGGTGCCCATCCTGACGTCCGTCACCAGCCTGGCAGCCGGCGTCGTCCTTGCCCTGTTCTACCCGCTCTTCAACGCCGGCCTCTCGGCAGTAGGTGAAGCCGTAGCCGGCAACGCCGTGGCCGGTGGCGGCGTCTACGGTTTCGCCAACCGCATGCTCATCCCGGCCGGCCTGCACCACATCCTCAACTCCGCCGTCTGGTTCCTCATCGGCGACTACACTGACGCCTCCGGGCAGCTGGTCCGCGGCGACCTCAACCGCTTCTTCGCCGGCGACCCCAGCGCAGGCATCTTCATGACCGGATTCTTCCCCATCATGATGTTCGGCCTGCCGGCGGCAGCCCTTGCCATCTGGCGCCACGCCAAGCCTTCGCAGAAGAAGATCGTGGGCGGCATCATGCTCTCCACCGCCCTCACCGCGTTCTTCACCGGCATCACCGAACCGCTTGAGTACTCCTTCATGTTCGTCGCCTTCCCGCTCTACATCGTCCACGCAGTCCTCACCGGGACCTCCATGGCCCTGGTCAATGCACTGGACATCCACCACGGCTTCACGTTCTCCGCCGGGCTGATCGACTTCGTCCTCAACTTCGGCAAGTCGGAGAACGGCTGGCTGCTCATCCCCATCGGACTGGGCTACGCCGTGATCTACTACTTCCTCTTCTCCATCGTCATCAAACGCTGGAACCTGCGGACGCCCGGCCGTGAAGACGACGAAGTCACTGTGGAGACAGACGCCGCCAAGTAGCGGCGTTTCCCTCCCCGCCCACGCCACCGCGGCCGCCGCCGCACGAGCAACAGCACCAACCACCAAACAGCAACCGAAAGCAGCTTCACCGCATGGAAATCATCATCCTTCCCACCCCTGCCGACGTGGCCCGCACGGCCGCGGACGCCATCGAGGAGCAGGTCCGCCGCGGCCCGTCCGTCCTGGGACTGGCCACCGGGTCAACCCCGCTGGGCACCTACCAGGAGCTCATCGAACGGCACCGGACCGGCGGCCTGAGCTTCGCCCAGGCGCAGGCTTTTCTTCTCGACGAGTATGTGGGCCTGCCGAGTGCTCACCCGCAGTCCTACCACTCGGTGATCCGGGACGAGTTCACGGCCAGCGTGGATTTCGCTGCGGACGCGGTGCATGGCCTGGACGGCATGGCTGAGGACCCGCAGGCCGAGGCGGAGCAGTACGAGGCGAGGATTGCAGCTGCGGGAGGGGTGGATCTCCAGATCCTGGGCATCGGCACGGACGGGCATGTGGGTTTCAACGAGCCCATGTCCTCGCTCGGCTCACGCACCCGGATCAAGACCCTCACACGCCAGACGCGGCAGGACAACGCACGCTTTTTCGACCACGCGGACGACGTCCCGGACCACGTACTGACCCAGGGTCTTGGCACCATCCGGGAGGCCCGGCACCTGCTGCTGCTCGCCATGGGCGAGGCGAAGGCGGAAGCCATTGCCGCCGCCGTCGAGGGCCCGGTTGCCGCCATCTGCCCGGCGTCCGCGCTTCAGCTGCATCCGCACGTCTCCGTCCTGGTGGACCAGGCCGCGGCCTCACGGCTGGCCCACCGGGACTACTACACGGACACGTTCGGGCGGAAGCCGGCGTGGCAGGGACTCTGAGCAGGGGCCAGGGCGCGCCGGCTGCTGCTGTCAGCCCGCCCCAGCTGGAGCTTGCCGTGGAAAACGCCGACGGCGTGCGGCTGGCTGCCGCCGTCGGCGCGGCCCGGGTGGAGCTCTGCGCAGCCCTCGCCGAAACCGAGGGCATCACGCCAAGCATCGGGATAACGGAACAGGCCTGCCGTGTTGGGCTGCCCGTCCACGTCCTGGTGCGGCCGCGGCCGGGCGACTTCGCCTACTCCAGTGAAGAGCTCGACGTCATCGAGCGCGACGTGGCTGCTGCGCTGGCCGCGGGTGCCGCGGGCGTCGTGGTGGGTGTTCTCGCGCCCGACGGCGGGCCGGACGTTCCTGCCCTCCGCCGGATTGTTGCAGCGGCAGGCCGGTCCAACCCGGCTGCGGAAATCACGTTTCACCGGGCGTTCGATGCTGCCCTTGCGGCCGGCGCCGACCCTGCTGACGCGCTGGCCCGGCTGGAGCAGGCAGGCGTGCACCGCGTCCTGACCAGCGGGGGCAGCCCGGACTGCGCCGCCGGCCTCAGTACCCTGGGCCGTTTGGTGGAGCTGGGACGAAAATACGCGCCCTCCGTCCAGATCATGGCCGGCGGAGGAGTGACGCTTGAGCTGGTACCGTCGCTGCTCGGCATCGGCGTCCACGCCGTGCACACCTCGGCCCGGCAGCGATCGAACGGCCATTCCGGTGCTGGCCGGGCCCCGGCTGCCGATCCTGCCCTGGCAGCCCAACTGGCGGGAGCACTCACAACCGGAGGCCTGAAACCATGAGCGCTACTTTGATACTTCGCGGCCGCATCGTCACCGGAAGCATGGACGTCCCCGATGGCGCGGTAGCGGTCGACGACGGCGTAATCACCTACGCTGGTCCGGCGTCGGACTTTCCCGGCGACCCCGGGCCCAAGGACCACGAGCCTGCGCGCATCATCCTGCCCGGGCTGGTGGACCTGCATTGCCATGGCGCGCTGGGTGCGGATTTCTCTGAGGGATCCGCCGAGGGCGCCCGGTCAGCGGCACAGTATCTGCACAGCCGCGGCACCACCACGCTGCTCGCAAGCCTCGTCACGGGGTCAGCGGAACACCTGGTCCGGAACCTCAAGGCACTGAAGACGCTGGCGGATGACGGGCTGATCGCTGGTTCCCATCTTGAAGGCCCGTTCCTCGCATCGGGACAGTGCGGCGCCCACGATCCCACGCTGCTGCTCGAACCCGACGCCGGGCTTGTGTCCGACCTGTTTGAGGCGGCCGGTTCCTCGCTGGTTTCCATGACGCTCGCAGCCGAGCTTCCGGGCGCTACGGCCCTGGTGGACATGCTCACTGCGCGCGGGGTCATTCCATCCTTGGGCCACACTGCCGCGGACCACGGCACCGCTGCTTCCCTCCTGGAGCAGGCTGCCGGAGGGCTGGCCGGGCCGGGGAACTCCACCGGAAGGATCCGCCCAACCGTCACGCACCTGTTCAACGCGATGCCCAGCCTGCACCACCGCGCTCCCGGTCCCGTAGCAGCCAGCCTCAGTGCAGCCCACGCCGGCAACGCCGTGGTGGAGCTGATTGCGGACGGCGTCCACCTTTCCCCGGAGACAGTCAAGATGGTGTTCGAGCTGGTGGGGGCGGAAAACATCGCCCTGGTCACGGACTCGATGGCCGCAACCGGCCTGCAGGACGGCCAGTACCGGCTGGGTACGCTGGCTGTCACGGTGGACAAGGGCGTCGCACGTGTGGACAGCACCGGCGCGATTGCCGGCGGCACCGCAACCCTCCTCGACGTCGTGCGGTCCGCGGTGGCGGCCGGGGTGCCCCTGCAGGGCGCAGTCCACGCGGCAACGGCCGTGCCTGCCTCCGTGCTGGGACTGTCCGCGCAAATTGGCGACCTCCGGGCCGGCATGCGCGCTGACGTCGCCGTTGTTGACGGGGACCTGAATCTGGCCGGAGTCCTGCGCCGGGGCGAGTGGGTCACGCCGCTGGAGTAGTGCTGTTTGGCTGCCTCACCGTTGAATGTCAGACCCCACTGCCAGGATGGATTTATGGAAGGCAATCCGGTGGTGGTGGAGGCAGAGGCGTTTGTTGATGCCTCCGTGGCTGCTTTTAGGGCGGTGCTCAGCGGCGCTGCTGTTGCCGGCACAGCTGGTTCCGGTACGGATGTTTCTGGTCTTGGTGGCGTTGAGCCTGGCGCTGACGCTGGCGGGATTGGTGATGATCCGTTGCACCGGGTTGCTGATAATGCGTTGGATGTCCTTGCGGGGGTGGCGCGGTCGGAGGCGAAGCTGGCAGCGGTGAAGGCGCGGGCGGTTCAGGTGCTCGCTGCCGCCACGAGTGTGGTGAACGGTCCGCCGTCCTCACCGCAGGAGGCCACGGCCCAGGACCGGAGCCTGGTGGCCGAGGTCGGGTGTGCACTGGTGATCGGTGACCGTGCCGCCGGTGCCTTGTTGGCCGAGTCCCACGCCCTGGCCACCGCCCTGCCCCGGACCCTCGCCGCGTTGGGGTCCGGGACGATTCCTGGGCCCATGCCCGGGAAATGGTGGACCAGACCGTGGGGCTTGACCGGGCCGGGGCCGCCGCCCTGGAGGCCCACTTCCTGGACCCGGACACGCCACGGCCGGCCGGTGCGGCGACGATCGGTGAGATGCCGGCCTACCGGTTCAAGGCCAAGGCCCGGACCTGGCGGGAACGCCACCACACCGAATCCATCGGGAAACGCCATACCAAGGCCGCGGCGGACCGGCGGGTCGAATACCGGCCTGACCAGGACGGGATGGCCTGGCTCTCGGCCTGCCTCCCCGCCGACCAGGCCATGGCAGGCTGGAACCGGCTCAACGCCCTCTCCCGCGCCGCACAAGGACCCACCGAACCCCGCACCCTCACCCAACTCAGTGCCGACCACTTCGCCCAAGCCATCCTCACCAGCGGCACCAATGCCAGCATCGGCGACGGGGCAGGTGCCGGAACGGATCTCACCCCGTCTTCGTCAATCCGGGCGCAGGTCCTCGTCACCGTTCCGGTCGTCGCCCTCATGGGAGTGACCGACGAGCCAGCCATGCTGGACGGCTTTGGCCCCATCCCAGCCTCGATGGCACGGGACCTGGTCGCTGACGGTGCTGATTCGTTCTACCGGGTCCTGGTCGATCCGCGGGACGGGGCACCGTTGGAGATCGGGCGGAGCAGCTACCGGGTGACCAAGGCCATGCGGAACTGGCTCCGGCTGCGCGACGGCCAGTGTCCGTTCCCCGGCTGCAGCAACCCGTCTTTGGATAATGAGGCAGACCACCTCCTCGCCTGGCACCACGGCGGGACCACCGGGATCAGCAACCTGGGACAGCCCTGCCCGAAACACCACAAACTCCGGCACACCAGCAGGTGGAAACCAACACCAGCCACCAAAAACCAACCACCCGGCTGGACCTCACCCACCGGACGCCACTACAAAAGCGAACACCAGGACTGGGAACCACCCCACTGGCCGGAGTCTGCCCTGTCGGCCATGCCCGCGCGACTAGGACCGGAGGAGCACAACAACGGGCAAGTCCGCGACGTGATGCCCTGTCCGCCGATGGCCGCTGCCCAGGCCTGCCCTGCCGGAGACTCCGCATATTCGGAACCTCCGCCTGAGGAACCTGTGGATGACAACCTCATAGACCCAGACGACATCCCCGCGGATGACCCCCTGTGGGAGGACTTCTATGCCTTGCCGCCCATGCTGACGCAGGACCCGACCGGGGACTGGGACCCACTAAGGAACTGGGAACCTGTACTGACGTAACGGGCACCACATGCCCACAGACACGGGCGGCCGGGCACACGGGGTAACAGTCCAGTGTCGGGGCGACGGTCCAAGCACAGACCCGGGCCAGAAACGCGGGCGGAACTTCACAGGGAGGGATATAGGCCCCGCCCTCCGCCCAGTCCTAAACAGGACAAACGATTCAGTGTGCGCCTACTCAGCCCCGGGCAGGCAGACTTCCACGAGGCCGCCGCTGACCCGAGTCTCAAAGAGCGGCTGCCTCGCGGTCGCGGGGCCAGCCTGCACTTCGCCCGTGCGCAGCGAAAAGGTGCTTCCATGCCAGGGACACACGACGCACGGGTCGCTGCCGTCTCCAGGGCCGCCGTTCTGATCGACTCTGTCCTGGAGCCTGCCACCCTTGACCTTGCCTTCGTGCAGAGGCCCGGAAAGGTGGCTGCAGACGTCGGACAGCACGCTGACACTCTCACCCTCCCGGTAGGCAAGCAGCGGAATCTCGGCCACAACAATCTTGTGGAGCTTCCCGTCGGGCAAATCTGCGAGCGCTGCCAGAGGCTGCCATCCGCTTGGGAAGCGGTGCGGGATCTCCTCGCTGTGGTTCACGCCTGCCGCCTGCCGGTAGGTGAGATGGCCGCCCAGGAAACCGCCTGCCCCCACAACGGCGAGGCCGAGATAGGCGAGCACCTTGCCTCCGCCGCGGCTGCCCCGGGCCCTGGCTACAAGGGAGGCAGCGTAAAGGCCCGTGGCCGTGATGTTGGCAGCGGCATGGACCAGCCCCACCCGCTGCTGCTGGGGGTGCAGCTGCGTCCAGTCGGTAAAGCCAGCCACCGCGGAAGGCACGGCAGCCCCGGTGCCCACGCCGATCAGGAGGGCGGAAGCCTTGTCGTTACCAGGCAGGGCGTCCAGCACCGCCGCGGAGATCCACGCACCCATCGGCACCTGGACCGCCAACGGATGCACGGGGTGTCCGATGGGAACGCCGTGCAGGACGTCGCGCGCCCACTTGGGGCGGATGGCCCGCTTCACCACTTTTCGGACCTTTTTGGAAACAGGGTCCAGCCACTCCGCATCTTCCAGGCGGGTAACAAGTTCCAGTGCAGGCAGCGGTTTCATGTGTCTCCCTTACCCCATCGCTCCGTGTCCAGTCGATGCCGGGAAGCTTACTTGCCCGGGCGGGGTGCAGCACAGGGCCCCAGGTGCGAAAACCTAACGAAGCGGGGAACCCAGCACCGTGAACTGGTTGCCGCCCATTTCACCGGTGAGCAGTGGCATGGCTTCCTCAATCGCCGCCTGCACACTCTCCAGCCCCAGGGAAGCCCGGTGCGCCTCCTGCGATTCCCACAGTTCACAGACGAACACCGTGTCCGGCACGGCGTCGTTCACGCCCACCTCGTACAGCAGGCAGCCGGCTTCCTTCAGCCCGGCCATGGGCCGGACCAGGATTGAGAGAACGGCATCGCGCTGGCCGGGCTTGGTTTCGAGGCTTCCCACATTCGCAAAGGTCATAGGGACAGTGTGCAGCACGCCGGCGGCAAAGGCCGGAGGCTACCGCACCGCCGGCGCCGACGTCCCCAGCGGCGGCTGTTCGACGGCGGCCCCCGCCTTCACGCTGCCAGGCACCGAGGTTCCGGCCGGTTCCAAGGCCGCATCCGCCGTCGTGGTTTCACCTGCAAAGGCGCGGAGCATGGCGGCCCGATCGAACTGGCCTTCCCACTTGGCCACCACGAAGGTGGCAACGCAGTTGCCCAGCAGGTTCACCACCACGCGCATGGAGTCCATCAGCCGGTCCGCGCCCAACAGGAAGGCGACGCCCGCCACCGGGAAGATTCCCAAAGCACCCGCCGTGGCGGACAGGGCCAGGAATGCTGAACCGGGCACACCGGCCATGCCCTTGGATGTCAGCATGAGGATGCCCAGGGCAGCCAGCTGCTGGCCGAGGTCCAGGTTGTAGCCGAAGGCCTGCGCCAGGAAGAGGAGGGAAATGGACAGGTACAGCGCGGCGCCGTCGAGGTTGAAGGAGTACCCCGTGGGGACCACCAGGCCGGTGGTGGCGCGGGAGCAGCCGGCGTTGGTCAGCTTGGTCATGATGCGCGGCAGCACGGATTCGGTGGAGGCTGTGCCCAATGCGAGAAGGATTTCCTCGCGGGTGTACTTCATGAATTGCCAGAGCGGCACCCGCGGATAAACCCACGCCACCACGAACAGCAGTCCGATGAACACAATTGCCGCGCCATAGCAGGCTGCGATCAGCAGGGCATACGTGCTCAGCGAGCTGAGGCCGTACTGGCCGATGATGAATGCCATGGCACCGAAGGCACCCACCGGCGCCACCCGCATCACCCAGCCCATGATCTTGAAGAACAGCTCCAGCACGGTCTCCATCAGCGTGACGACGGGCATGCAGCGTTCACGGCCGACGACGACGATCGCCGCTCCGAAGAACACGGCGAAGCACAGCACCTGCAGCAGGCTGTTGCTGGCAAAGGCGCCCACCACGCTGGTGGGGATGATGCCCAGGATGAAGGCTCCGGCATCCTTCGGCGGTGCGGTGGCGGTTTTCGCGTTGAGGGCGTCCTGGGAGAGAGACGCCGGATCGATGTTCAGTCCCGCGCCTGGCTGGACCACGTTCCCCACCACCAGGCCAAAGACCAGGGCAAACAGTGTGGCTGCCGTGAAGTAGATCAACGCCTTGACGCCGGTGCGGCCCACGGCCTTGACGTCACTGACCGCGGCGATGCCGGTGACGATCACCAGGAAGATGAGCGGCGCGATGATCATCTTGATCAGCTGGATGAAGCCGTCACCCAGGGGGCGAAGCCCTGCGCCGATGTCCGGCCAGAAGTGTCCGATCAGGATGCCGGCCACAACGGCCACCAGGATCTGGAAGAAGAGGGACTTATAGAGCGGCTTCCTGGAAGCGGGAGGTGCTGCCGCGGGCGCGGTGACATTCATGCCGGTGCCTGTTCGTTGGAGGACGGCGGCACAGAGAATGCCGCAGGGTCACGAGCAACGTTAGGGAGCGCATGTTTCCGGAAAGATCAATCCATGATGCGGAACTATTAAGCCGCGCCAGCCACGCGGCGGGAAATCTGCCCGCAACTTCCATGACATGACAGCGCCACGAGCCAGTGGAAGTATCACTGTGTCTCAGCTGTACCTGCTGCAACACCAGCAACGTAAATGAAGGAGCATCATGCCCCTCACTCCCCCACCCGACGCCGAACTGGACATCATGATCCGGGCAAGACTGGCATCCCTCGGCATCGACCTCAACCAGCTTCCCGCCGGAACCGCCAGCGACCCCGAGACCGGAAGCCCCGGACAGGCGTCGGTACTGGCCAGCCTGCGTTCCTTCATGCGCACCACGGTCGCTGAACTGAGCGCCTACCAGGTGCCTTTTGCCGGCGCGGCAGGAACAGCGGACCCCGCGCTCCTGTCCCAGCAGGCAGCTCCGCCCGCCCTGTACCCCTCAATCGATACTGCACGGAGGACGGCATGAACCCGGTGGACAGCGTGGACAGCCAGCCGACGGACCGCACCATTGACCGCCGGTCCTTCGTCAACAGGTTTGCCGTCCTTGCAGCAGCTACGTCGCTGGGTGCGGTGGCGCTTCCCGCTGTTGCCCACGCCGCACCACCAGCGGTGGTGCCCGCCGGGATCAACCCGAACGCGTACGGGGACGTCCGGCCCGAAGCCCTGGCGGACATTACCGACCTGACCATCGCGGAAGCCGCAAGCCTCATCCGGCAGGGCCGGCTCAGCGCCGAACTGCTGGTGGAGGCCTACCTCGACCGGATCGGCGCGTTCGACGCGGACTATCAGGCGTTCAACCTGGTGGCAGCAGACGATGCCCTGGCAAGCGCCCGGGCCCTGGCCGGCGCCGCCTACAAGGGACCCCTTCACGGCATCCCGCTGGCCATCAAGGACAACTACTACACCCGCGCCTACCCCACCACAGCCAACTCATACATCTTCAAGGACTTCACGCCCCCGTTTGACGCAACGGCCGTGTCCAAGCTGACGGGCGCCGGCGGCATTGTCCTCGGAAAAACCCAGATGGGTCCGCTGGCCACCACCCGTGCCACCACTCCGGACGGCCGCATCACCACCGTCAATGCCTGGACCCCTGCGGATCCACGGACAAATCCGGGCGGATCCTCATCCGGCTCAGCAACGGCAGTGGCCGGACGGATGGCAACGTCCAGCGTGGGAACCCAGACCGGCGGCTCCATCACCGCGCCGTCCAACGCCCAAAACCTCACGGGGCTCAAACCGACCATGGGCCGCGTTTCGCTGTACGGCATCATCCCGCTGAGCTATACGCGCGATCACCCGGGACCGCTCGCCAGGGACGCCAAGGACGCAGCCATCATGCTGGGCGCAATGGCCGGGGAGGATCCCAACGACCCACGCACCCTGGGGCTTCCGCCCGTCCCGGACCTGATTACCGCCGCAACTCCAGTCAAGCGCGGCAACAAGGTGGCCATGCGCTGGGGCACCCGGGTGGGCGTGATCCCGGACTTCACCGCAGGATCCTCGGAAACCGCAGCGGCACGCAAGGCCTTCCTGGACAAGCTCGCCGGCATTGAAGGAATCCAGGTTGTGGACGTTCGACTGCCCGAGGACTGGGACACACTGACAAGCACAGCGTTCAACAATGTGCGGCTGCCGGAACGGAGTGAGCCGTTCCTGCCCATACTGCGCAAGGATCTCCGCAGCTTTGGGGTGTCTGTGACCGGCTGGCTGCAGGGCTCTATGCTGGGCGCCAACGAGTACGTCCTGGGCCAGCGCGCCAAGGTCCTGCTGCTGGAACGCGTCCTGGACGATCTGTTCGAGCAGTGCGATGTGGTGCTCCAGACCAGCCCCAACCCCTTCGACGCGATTGGGCTGCCCGAACTCGCCCTGCCCATCGGTTTTGACTCGGCCGGCGTCCCGGTGGGCACCATCCTTGGCGGCCAGCCCTTCGCCGAGGACCGGCTGCTGGCGGTGGCCGCCGCCTACCAGGCGGTGACCGACTGGCACCTGCGGCGCCCCGCAAACCCGGCCGGCGAAGTCCCCGAGCCGATTTCCGTTGATCCGTCCAAGTCCCGGAAGCCGTTCGCCAAGAGCGCGCGCGGCAGGGTTTCGGCTGCACCCGCTCCACAGGGCCGGGGCCGCCTCGAGGCACATGAGGTGGCCGAGCTGTCCCAGTAGCAGCGCCAATGCCCCCGGCCCGCCTCCTTCCCGGGAGGCGGGCCGGGACGTCCACTGTTCAGTCCGCAGCCGGCAGTGCCGCGGCCTGGACCACCACCGTTCCGCTGGACGTGGTGTCCTCGTTCAGCATCCAGCCCACCCGTTTGACCGTCCGCAGCATCACCACGCTTTCCACCAGGTGCATGCCGGGGACCTTTTGCTGGAGGGCAAGTTCGGCAGTCATGACGTCCGCAAGGGACTGCAGCCACATGATGATGACGAAGTTGGTGGGCCCGGTGGTGGAGGCGCTCAGCCGAACATTCTTGATGGTCCGGATGGCGGCGGCCGCTTCCTCGTGCTGTCCTGCCGGGACGTTGGCGAACCACTGGCAGGTCACCGGATAGGAGGAGAAAGCCTGCGCGATTTCGCAGCGGAACAGCAGGATGCCGCTGGCCAGCACCCGGTTCAGCTGCCGCTGCACCGTTGCCGGACGCCGCCCCAGTTCCCGCGCTATCTGGGCGGCGGTCGCCCTGCCGTCGCGGGCCAGGAACGGCAACAGGTCCAGGTGGCTTTGCGGCAACTGCCCGGCTTCCGCATGCCGGGCGTCCTGGCCGCTTTGGCTGCCGAGCGTCCGAAGCAATGCCAGCTGAGGCTTGTCCAGGATATTCAGCCGCCACTCATCGGCACTCGTGTGCAGCCGTGTGCACAGCGCGGCCTGGTACTTGATCAGCCCCTCGATGCCCTTCAACTGGGCCACCACCGAGGCACTGAACTCCTTCAGCGACCTGGTAATCACGGTCAACATAAGGTCCCTGTTGCTTGCCGCTTCCTCCACGGTGACGATCCCGGGGATGCCGGCCAATTGCGCGGTCACACTGTCCCGCAGGTTCATGTCGCAGTCCACCGCCACGAAGGCCAGGAGCATCTGCCGTGGATCCCCCGCGAGGTGGGCCGTCACCCACGCTGCCCCGCTTGAGGTCAGCCGTTCCCAGCGGGCAGCAAGGGTAGTGGCGTGCACGCCCAGCACCTTGGCGGCATCCGCCCAGCCGAGCCGCGGATACGTCTGCAGCACCTGGATGAGGGCCAGGTCTTCCTCGCTGAGTTCCATCAGGCACACCTCCTCTTGCACGAATCCTGCGCATATCTGTTGCCGAAAGAATATTTCCAGTGCTTTCACGCGATGTGAGTTGCGCCACTCCAGAATAGTCCACAGACCCGGACAGCTAAGCCAAGGAGCCGCACAGTGCCCGTAATTGAAGACGCCAAGGAACTGCACGGGGACCTCATCCGCCTCCGCCATGACCTCCACCGGCACCCGGAAATCGGGCTACACCTCCCGCGGACCCAGGAGAAGGTCCTCCAGGCCCTCGACGGGCTTCCTTTCGAGATCACCCTGGGCAAGGAAACCACCTCCGTGACCGCAGTGCTTCGCGGGGGCAAGGCCGCGGCAGGCGGCGACGGTACCCATCGGCCCGCAGTCCTCCTCCGCGCGGACATGGACGGCCTTCCCGTCCAGGAGAAGACGGGCGTGGAGTTCTCTTCCCAGGCCGACGGCGCCATGCACGCCTGCGGCCACGACCTGCACACCTCGATGCTCGCTGGAGCCGCCACCCTCCTTGCCGAGAAGCAGCACCTGCTGCAGGGCGACGTTGTCCTGATGTTCCAGCCCGGCGAAGAGGGCTGCGACGGTGCAAGCTACATGATCCGCGAAGGCGTCCTGGATGCCGCCGGAACCCGCGTGCAGGCGGCCTACGGAATGCATGTGTTCTCTTCGCTCGAGCCCCACGGCACCTTCTGCACGAAGCCCGGCGTGATGCTCAGCGCCTCCGACGGACTGGAGGTCACGGTGCTGGGCGCGGGCGGCCACGGTTCCGCCCCACATGCCGCAAAGGATCCCGTCACAGTGGCTGCCGAGATGGTCACCGCCCTGCAGGTCATGGTGACCCGGCAGTTCAACATGTTCGATCCGGTGGTGCTCTCGGTGGGCGTGCTGCACGCCGGCACCAAGCGGAACATCATCCCCGAGACTGCCCGCATCGAGGCGACAGTCCGCACCTTCTCGGAAAGCTCCCGGCTCAGGATGATGGACGCCGTGCCGCGCCTGCTCCAGGGAATAGCGGCCGCGCACGGGGTCGAGGTCCACGTGGACTACCAGGAGGAATACCCCCTCACCATCACCAACGAAGACGAAACGCACACGGCGGAGAAGGTCATCTCGGGGCTCTTCGGCGAGCGCCGCCTGTCCCGCTGGGCCACCCCCCTGAGCGGTTCTGAAGACTTTTCCCGGGTACTCGCCGAGGTGCCCGGCACGTTCGTCGGCCTCAGCGCCGTCGCCCCGGGGGCCGATCCGGCCACCTCACCGTTCAACCACTCCCCTTATGCAACGTTCGACGACGGCGTGCTGGCTGATGGAGCTGCGCTGTACGCCGAACTGGCCACCTCGCGGCTTGCCGCGCTGGCGGCGGCGGCCTGACCCGCCGTCGTCCTTCCCATCCCCGCCATCCTCTTCACCATGAACCCGAGGAAGTAACCATGTCCATGGCAGTAACCAAGCAGCAGACTGGACGCGTGTCCACCACCAAGACCATCGTCGGAACCGGCATCGGCAATGCCGTCGAATGGTACGACTGGGCCATTTACGCCACGTTCACGCCCTTCATTGCCAGCCAGCTCTTCAGCAAGGCCGACCCGGCGTCGGCGGTGCTGTCCACCCTGGCGATCTTCGCCGTCGGCTTTGTGGCACGGCCCTTCGGCGGCTTCCTCTTCGGCTGGATCGGCGACAGGGTGGGCCGCAAGACCTCGATGACCCTCGCCGTCGGACTCGCCTCGCTGGGCAGCCTGATGATCGGCATCGCTCCGACCTTCGCGAGCGTCGGCGCCTGGGCATCCCTGATGCTGCTCGTGGCACGGCTCATCCAGGGCCTGGCGCACGGCGGCGAGCTGCCGTCGTCGCAGACCTACCTGTCCGAGATGGCCCCCAAGGAGCATCGCGGATTCTGGGCCACCCTGATCTACACCTCCGGAACCGTGGGCATCCTGTTCGGCACACTGCTGGGCGCCGTCCTTAACATGACCCTGACTGCGGAGGCCATGAACGCCTGGGGCTGGCGCATCCCGTTCCTGCTGGGCGCGGCCATGGGGCTGTACGCGCTGATCATGCGGTCACGGCTGCACGAAACCGACGCGTTCGAGGGCGAATCGCTGGCCGAAAAGCGGGCGCCGCTCTGGCCGCAGATTGTCCGCCACCGCAAGCAGGCGCTGCAGGTCATCGGCCTGACGGTTGGCCTGACCGTCATCTACTACGTCTGGGGAGTCGTGGCTCCCAGCTACGCCACCACCGCACTGAAGATCGACCGCGGCGAAGCACTATGGGCAGCCGTCATCGCCAACATCGTCTTCATCGCCGCCCTTCCTTTCTGGGGGAAGCTGTCCGACCGCATCGGACGCAAGAAGGTGCTGTGGTCCGGGGCCATCGGGTCTGCAGTGATGCACTTCCCCATGACCTGGCTGCTCAAGGATTCAGCCTGGCAGCTGGCCGTGGGCATGTCCGTCATGCTGGTCTTCATTGCTGCGAGCGCCGCCATTGTCCCGGCCGTCTACGCAGAGCTGTTCCCCACGTCCATCCGCACCGTTGGCGTGGGTGTGCCGTACTCCATCTGCGTGGCAGTGTTCGGCGGCACCGCACCGTACCTGCAGCAGTGGCTCGGAACCACCATGGGCGTTCCGCAGCTGTTCAACATCTACGCAGTGGTGCTCCTGGCCGTGAGCGCTGCATTCGTGTTCACCATTCCGGAGACGATGGGCAAGGACCTGACGCACTAGGGCAGGCTTGAAACGCAACCAAAAAGGGTAGACGCGGCCCTAGCGTGCGCCGAAGCGCAGGTGCACGATTTAAGTACCGGATCACAACACCCAATGAGGCCGGATAAGCGCCCCCACTAGCAGGGCGTGCAGTTTGAAAAGGGGACGGGCAGGCTGCGGCCGCCGCTGACCAACCGCGATGCTCAGTCAGGCGCTGGCTTACCCTGCCCCACATGGGGAATCGCGCCCTAACACAATTGGTGAATCGCATCCTTTTCAGGAGCACAAATGTCCATCACTCCAACAACAGGAATCCGCTCAACCCGGGCAAGGATCGCCCTGGTTCCGCTCCTCTCCCTGGGCCTGCTCGGGGGCTCCGTGGCATTCGCCGGCCCGGCCCAGGCACATGACGACCGGCGTGACGACCGGCACGGGTGTACCGTCAAGCCGCTGGACCCTAAGGACCTCCGCGGCAACAAGGTCGATTTCAGGATCAAGGCCGATTGCGACGGCAAGAAGACTGTCCACATCCGCCAACTCCGCTACGAGGACGAGAAGGGCCCGCGGCGCACGGACGACTTCCTCGGCAGCTCGCACTTCTACGAGGAATTCGATAAGAAGGACGACGCCAGGATCATCCACAGCGTTGATAAGGTGCGCAACCTGGACAAGAGGGGCGCCGAAGAGGTGTACCACATGGTGTCCTACCGGGTGAAGAAGGACAACGGACACTGGTCCGACTGGTCCGAGTGGAAGAAGAGCGACGTCGTTGAAGTAACGAGAGGCCGGTAACCGGTTAGAACAGCACGGATCCATAAAAAGCACAGACGAAGAGCCAGGGGCCACGGCCCCTGGCTCTTTTGCCATGTGCGGACTGGACCAGGGACCCCGACCACGCGCCCCTTGACTCCCCCACCCCTCATTCCCTACACTTTTCATAAAGCAGAATCTGAATTCCACAAAGCGGAAAGTTTGTAAAGACTGGAAGCAGGGGAAGATGGATCAAAGCCCCTCCTTGGAAGGACCTACGATGACGTACACTGTGAACTGCTCCATCCTCCTCACGGAGCTGCCCCTGCTCGAACGCCCCGCCGCAGCCAAGGCAGCGGGCTTTGACGCGGTTGAGTTCTGGTGGCCGTTTGAAAGCTCCGTCCCGTCCGACGCGCAGATCACCGAATTCGAGAACGCCATCCAGGACGCCGGCGTTCAGCTCACCGGCCTGAACTTTAACGCTGGCAACATGCCCGGCGGCGATCGCGGCCTGGTCTCCTGGAAGGGACGCTGCTCCGAGTTCAAGGACAACATCGATGTTGTGGCCGGCATCGGCGGGCGACTGGGCTGCAAGGCCTTCAACGCCCTCTACGGCAACCGGCAGGAGGAGTTCACTCCCGAAGAGCAGGACGAACTGGCGGTCAGGAACCTCGCCGCAGCAGCAGAAGGCGTCGCCCGGATCGGCGGGACAGTCCTCCTCGAACCTGTCAGTGGGGCACCCACGTACCCGCTCCTCACCGCCGACGACGCACTCAAGGTCATCGCCCGCGTGAAGGCGGAGGCCGGCGTCGGCAACATCAAGCTCCTCGCCGACTTCTACCACCTCTCAGTCAACGGCGACGACGTCCAGTCCGTCATCGAAAACCACGCCAAGGACTTCGGCCACATCCAGATCGCGGACAACCCCGGCCGCGGCGCCCCCGGCACCGGCACCCTCCCCCTCGGCGAGTGGATCGCCCGCAGCCGTGAACTCGGCTATGAGGGCTACATCGGCCTCGAGTACAAGGAACCGCAGGAAACGGCCTTCAGCTGGGCCATCCGCGAACACGCCGCCAAGTAATCCCCACCCGCCTGCCGCACCACCACAGACTTCCAGAAAAGAGAACCATCATGAGCAACGTTGCAGTTATCGGACTCGGAATCATGGGCCTGCCCATGGCCATCAACCTGGTCAAGGCCGGCCACACCGTCACCGGCTTCAACCGGAGCCAGGACAAGACCGACAAGCTCGTCTCCGAAGGCGGCAAGGGCGCCACCAGCATCGCGGACGCCGTCAAGGATGCCGACGTCGTCATCACCATGGTGCCGGACTCCCCCGACGTCGAGGGCGTCGTCAGCGGCAAGGACGGTGTCTTCGCCAACGCCAGGCAGGGCACGTTGTGGATCGACGCGTCCAGCATCCGCCCCGACGTCGCCAAGCGCCTGTCCGATGAAGCCCGCGAGGCCGGCATCCGCCCCCTCGACGCCCCGGTCTCCGGCGGGGAACAGGGTGCCATCGACGCCGTCCTCTCCATCATGGTCGGTGGCGACAAGGAAGACTTCGAGGCAGCCTCGGACGTCCTGAACGCCGTCGGCAAGACCATCGTCCACGTCGGCCCCTCCGGCTCCGGCCAGACCGTCAAGGCAGCCAACCAGCTCATCGTCGCCGTCAACATCGAGGTCCTTGCCGAGGCCATCGCTTTCCTTGAGGCCTACGGCGTGGACACCGACGCAGCCCTCAAGGTCCTCGGCGGCGGCCTGGCCGGCTCCAAGGTCCTCGACCAGAAGGGCCAGAAGATGCTGGACCGCAACTTCGACCCCGGCTTCCGCCTGGCCCTGCACCACAAGGACCTCGGCATCGTCACCTCCGCCGCCCGCGAAGCCAACGTCGCCGTCCCCCTCGGCGCCGTCGTCGCCCAGCTCGTTGCCGCCACCGTCAACCAGGGCGACGGCGCACTGGACCACTCAGGACTCTTCAAGCAGGTCCTCCAGCTCAGCGGCCGGAAATAAGCACCAGCGCCACAGGCGCCTCAGAAAAACCAGCAGGGGACCCGCCGTCGTCCATGAAAACGACGGCGGCTCCCTTAGCACACCCAATAACAGCCCAAAAGGGCCCCTAAAGTTTCCCAAGGAGCACACCATGAGCAAGATGCGTACCGTTGATGCAGCGGTTGCCATCCTGGAAAAGGAAGGCGCCATCGAGGCGTTCGGCCTGCCAGGCGCCGCGATCAACCCCTTCTATTCCGCAATGCGCGCCCACGGCGGCATCCGCCACACCCTGGCCCGCCACGTTGAAGGTGCCAGCCACATGGCGGACGGCTTCAGCCGCGCCAAGGACGGCAACATCGGCATCTGCATCGGCACCTCCGGCCCCGCCGGCACGGACATGATCACCGGCCTGTACGCCGCCTGGGCCGATTCCATCCCGATGCTCTGCATCACAGGCCAGGCTCCCGTGGCCAAGCTGCACAAGGAAGACTTCCAGGCCGTGGACATCGAGTCCATTGCCAAGCCCGTCACCAAGATGGCCATGACCATCCTGGAGCCCGGCCAGGTTCCCGGCGCCTTCCAGAAGGCTTTCCAGCTGATGCGCTCCGGCCGCCCCGGCCCCGTGCTGCTGGACCTGCCCATCGACGTGCAGCTGGCCGAGATCGAGTTCGACATCGACACCTATGAGCCCCTGCCCGTGGAAAAGCCGAAGGCCTCCCGGAAGCAGCTGGAAAAGGCCCTGGACATGCTGACCGCTGCCAAGCATCCGCTGATCGTGGCCGGCGGCGGCATCATCAACGCCGGCGCCTCCGCGCAGCTGGTGGAGCTGGCCGAGACCCTGAACATCCCCGTCATCCCCACCCTGATGGGCTGGGGCACCATCCCGGACGACCACCAGCTCATGGCCGGCATGGTGGGCCTGCAGACCAGCCACCGCTACGGCAACGAGAACTACCTGCGGAGCGACTTCGTGATCGGCATCGGCAACCGCTGGGCCAACCGCCACACCGGCGGCCTGGACACGTACACGGCCGGCCGCAAGTTCGTGCACATCGACATCGAGCCCACGCAGATCGGCCGCGTGTTCTCCCCGGACCTGGGCATCGCGTCCGACGCCGGTGCGGCGCTGGCCGGGCTGGTTGAACTCGCCAAAGAGCGCAAGGCGGCAGGGTCCCTGCCGGACTACAGCGCCTGGGTCGCGGAGTGCCAGGGCCGCAAGGCCTCCCTGCACCGCAAGACGCACTTCGAGAACATCCCCATCAAGCCGCAGCGCGTGTACGAGGAAATGAACAAGTCCTTCGGCCGCGACACCATCTACGTGTCCACCATCGGCCTGTCGCAGATCGCCGGCGCGCAGATGCTGCACGTGTTCGGCCCGCGCAAGTGGATCAATGCCGGCCAGGCGGGCCCCCTGGGCTGGACCGCCCCGGCAGCCCTGGGCGTGGTCCGCGGCAAGCCGGACGAGACCGTGGTGGCCCTCTCCGGCGACTACGACTTCCAGTTCATGATCGAGGAACTGGCCGTGGGCGCGCAGTTCAACCTGCCCTACATCCACGTGGTGGTGAACAACTCCTACCTGGGCCTGATCCGCCAGTCCCAGCGCGGGTTCAACATGGAACAGAACGTGTCCTTGGCGTTCGACAACATCAACTCGCCTGAGACCAACGGCTACGGCGTGGACCACCTCAAGGTTGCCGAAGGCCTGGGCTGCAAGGCCGTGCGCGTGGAGGACCCCAACGACCTCGCCGCCGCCTTCGACAAGGCCAAGGCACTCATGGGCGAGTTCCAGGTTCCCGTGGTGGTGGAAGTGATCCTGGAGAAGGTCACCAACATCTCCATGGGCGTGGAAATCAACGCGGTGAACGAGTTCGAGGAACTGGCGGAAACCGCCGCCGACGCCCCCACCGCCATCCTGGCGCTGCAGGCCTAAACCCTGCAGGCCCTGGAAAGAAAGACAGCCATGCGCATCGTCATTGCCCCGGACAAGTTCAAGGGGTCGTTGTCCGCCCCCGAAGTCTGTGCGCACCTTGAGAAAGGGCTGCAGCGAGGCGCGGGCAACAACCTTGACGTGGTCCGGATTCCCGTAGCCGACGGCGGTGAGGGCACCCTCGACGCCGCCGTCGGCTCGGGCTTCACCCGCCGCAGCGCCGTGGTGGCCGGACCAACGGGGGAACCGGTCACGGCCGAGTTCGCCGTCCGGGGCAATGAGGCCGTCATCGAGATGGCCGCGGCCTCGGGCCTGGCGCTTCTCCCCGCCCGTGCCCTGGTGGACGGGCGCCCGGGCTCGACGGCGGCCCGCACCGCCACGAGCCTGGGCACCGGCCAGCTCATCCGTGCCGCCCTGGATGCCGGCTGCAACCGCATCATCCTGGGCGTGGGCGGCAGTGCCAATACCGACGGCGGCGCCGGAGTCCTGCAGGGCCTCGGCGCCAGGCTCCTCGATGCCGCGGGCAACGACCTTCCGGCCGGCGGCGCCGCCTTGGCCCGCCTGGACCGGATCGACTTCAGCGGGTTTGAACCCCGGCTGAAGGACACACGCTTTGTGCTGGCGTCCGACGTCGACAATCCCCTGCTGGGCGCCCAGGGCGCCGCGGCGATTTTCGGCCCGCAGAAAGGCGCCACACAACAGGACGTCGGCATGCTCGACGCCGCCCTGGCCAGGTTTGTCGAAGTCCTGGCCAGGGAAATCGGTTCGGAAGGCCCGTCCAACAGGGCCTTCAAAGCGGCGGAAGCGCCGGGCGCCGGAGCGGCGGGAGGCGTTGGCTACGCAGCCATCGCCGTCCTTGCCGCAACCCGGCGCCCGGGCATCGACGTCGTGCTCGAATTCACCGGCCTCGCCGAACGGCTGGCCGGCGCCGACCTGGTGATCACCGGCGAAGGCAGCCTGGACGAACAAAGCCTGCTGGGCAAGACCCCCATGGGCGTAGCCCGGGCAGCCGCCGCGCAGGGCGTCCCCGTGATTGCCGTCTGCGGGCGGACCACCCTGGCCGAGGGGCAGGCGGGCGCCGCCGGATTCGAGGACGTTTACGCTTTGACCGAGCTTGAAAGCAATGTAGACAGGTGCATAGCAGAGGCAGCGCCGCTTCTGGAGCAGCTAGGCACACAGATCAGCGGAAGGCTGGCAGCCACCACGCTGTCCCGCTCCGCAACCACCAAGGAGGACCTCCATGTCTGAAGAACGTTTTGACCTGGTCATCCGCGGCCAGCGCATCCTCACCACCGCCGGCCTGGCTCCCCGTGAAGTGGGCGTCCGCGGCGGAAAGATCGTGGCCCTCGAGCCGCTGGGCAACGGCCTGGCCGGCGCGGAAGTCATTGAACTGGCTGACGACGAAACCCTCATCCCCGGCCTGGTGGACACGCACGTCCACGTCAACGAGCCCGGCCGTACCGAGTGGGAAGGCTTCGCCTCCGCCACCCGTGCGGCGGCGGCAGGCGGCGTCACCACCATCATCGACATGCCGCTGAACTCCGTCCCGCCCACCACCACCGTGGCAAACCTCAAGCTCAAGCGTGAGGTGGCCGAGGACCAGGCGTTCGTCGACGTCGGGTTCTGGGGCGGCGCGATTCCCGGGAACAAAGGCGACCTGCGCGCCCTGCATGACGAAGGCGTGTTCGGCTTCAAGTGCTTCCTCCTGCACTCCGGCGTGGACGAGTTCCCGCACCTGGACGCGGACGAGATGGAGGAGGACATGGCCGAGCTCAAGTCCTTCGACTCGCTCATGATCGTCCACGCCGAGGACTCGCACGCCATCGACCGCGCCCCGCACCCCGGCGGCGACCACTACCAGACCTTCCTGGCCTCCCGCCCGCGCGGCGCCGAGAACAAGGCCATCGCCGAGGTCATCGAACGGGCCCGCTGGACCGGTGCGCGCGCGCACATCCTGCACCTCTCGTCGTCGGACGCGTTGCCCATGATTGCCAGCGCAAAGCGCGACGGCGTGAAGCTCACCGTGGAGACATGCCCGCACTACCTCACGCTGATGGCCGAGGAAATCCCGGACGGCGCCACCGCCTACAAGTGCTGCCCGCCCATCCGTGAAGCCTCCAACCGCGAGCTGCTGTGGCAGGGCCTGCTGGACGGCACTATCGACTGCATCGTCTCGGACCACTCCCCCTCCACCCTGGACCTGAAAGACCTGGAGAACGGTGACTTCGCCGTGGCCTGGGGCGGCGTCTCGTCGCTCCAGCTGGGGCTCTCACTGATCTGGACCGAAGCCCGCCACCGCGGCATCCCGCTGGAGCAGGTGGTGTCCTGGATGGGCGAGAAGCCCGCCGCCCTGGCCCGGCTCTCCACCAAGGGACAGCTGGCCCTGGGCTACGACGCCGACTTCGCCGTCTTCGCCCCGGACGAGGCCTTCGTGGTGGACGTCTCCAAGCTGAAGCACAAGAACCCCATCACCCCGTACGACGGCAAGGCCCTCTCCGGTGTGGTCCGCAAGACCTTCCTGCGCGGCGCCGTCGTGGACGGACAGACCCCCACGGGCAAACTGATCCGCCGCGGCGGAGTCTAAGGACGCGCCATGGCAGTGGAAGCCCACCATCCGAGGACGGGGGCACGTCCCGGATCCATCGCCAGGCCTGCCGCCACCGGGGCAACCGCCCGCGGCCTCGCCATGTGGGTGGTCCCGGAAGAAGGCACCAGCCCGGAACTCCTGGCCCGCGCCGCCCGGCTGGTCCTGGCCAGGGCCCTCGAAACTGCTCCGGAGGCGGAAGTCCACTGGCCCGCCGCCGGAGCTCCCACGCCGGGGTCCTCCGCCGACAAGGGGGGAGCCGCAGACGACTCCTCTCATTCTCCCTCCGCGGCGGAGGACCCTCCCGGCGCCCCCTGCGGGGCACCAGGGGAGGACGACGGCGGCACCCGGCTGCCGCCGTCGGCCGGCCCCGTGAGCCGCATGGCAGTGGACCTCGCCACTGACCAGGTCCTCCTGGACGGGCGGCGGGTGCCGCTGACCGGCGTCGAATTCAAGGTCCTCCGGTACCTGGTCACCCACCTCTCCCGCACTGTGGGCAGGGAGGAACTGCAGGAGTTCCTGGACTCGTTCGAAACCCCCGGCGCCTCGGCCCGGTCCATCGATGTGTACGTGGGGAGGATCCGTCGCAAGCTCGGGAATGCCCGCCATGCCGTGGCCACCGTCAGGGGCGGCGGCTACCAGTTTGTGCCCGGTTCCTGCGCCACCGTCCGCGGACCGGCGGAATACTGCATATGACGCCGGAGTTGTATCACTGAGCGGGAAGCCGCTTCACTTGATGTTTTGCCAGTAATGACAAAGTCTTCCAAAGGAACACCATGAGCCCCACCCTGACCACCAAGCTCCAGCCCGGAACCCCGGCCCCTGACTTCACCCTTCAGGATGCCCAGGGCCGGGAGACTGCCTTGGCCGATTACCGTGGCAAGAACGTCATCGTGTACTTCTACCCGAAGGCCGCCACCCCCGGCTGCACCACCGAGGCCTGCGACTTCCGCGACAGCCTGGCCTCGCTCCAGGGCAAGGGCTACGAGGTCATTGGCATCTCCCCCGACGCCCCCGAGGCCCTGGCCGGCTTCACCGGGGACTTCGGACTGACCTTCCCGCTGCTCTCCGACCCGGACCACGCAGTTGCCCTGGCCTACGGCGCCTGGGGCGAGAAGCTGGTCAACGGCGAAATCACCGAAGGGATTGTCCGTTCCACAGTCGTGCTGGACCCCGAAGGCAACGTCGTCCTGGCGCAGTACCAGGTCAAGGCCGACGGCCACGTGGCCGCCCTGAAGGAAGCCCTGGGAATCTGACCCCTCCCCGATCCTCTCTCACTTACTGCAGCTTTTCCCCAAACGCTCCCGCACTCAACGCGGCTTTTCCCCGAACGCTCCCGCGCTGGCCGCCAGTTCACTGGCCGCCCGTGCGGGGGCGTTCGGTGCTTATGCGGCTGTGTCCGTCGCCCGCGCCTCTTCTGCCGCCGCCTGTGCGTACGACGCCGAAACCCGGCGGTAGACCGGCGTAAGGAAAGCCAGCAGCGCTGCGATGATCATGATGACCCCGGCCACGAGGAAGACGAGGGCGATGCCGCGGGAGGTGCCCTCGCCCAGCAGCGGGGCCAACTGGGCAGCGCCGTCGGCGGACCGGGCGTAGGGGATGATCCAGAACTGGGCGATCGGGGCGATAAGGAACGCCGTCACGGGCGAGGCCGCAGATTCGAAGGCCATGGCGAACCCGAACACCCGGCCCTGCCGCTGCAACGGCACCACCTGCTGGATGACAGTCTGCTCGGCTGCCTCCACGAAGGGGACCAGGACCAGGTAGGCCCAGATGCCGGCGATGTAGAGCCACGCCCACTCCCGGATTGTGAAAACCGCACCGAGGAAGCCCATGAGGGCCACCGCAAGGAGCAGCGTCCGCAAGGGGTTGGACCCCAGTCCGAACTTGCCGATCAGCGCGCCTCCCACAAGGATTCCCGTGAACCCCACGGCGGAAAAGATTCCCCACAGCTCCACAGGGAACATCTCCAGGCCATAGGGGTCCATCAGGGCCATGTAGACGCCGCCAATGAAGTTGTTGAATGTGGAGAACAGGATCAGGGCGAACAGCCCGGAAATGGCCAGCACGGCAGCGAGCGAGCCGCGCAGGTCGAAGCTTCCATGGGCATCCGTGGCCGCTGCCCGGACTTCCTCGGGCATCCGCAGGGTGAGCAGGTGCAGGAACGCCAGTGCCGTGAGCGCCAGCGCGACGGCGATGGTCCAGCCCATCCCGAGCAGCCCCACCGAGAGCCCGGAAAGCACGGACGTGACTATGAACATCAGTCCCTGCACCATGCCCACCAGCCCGTTGGCGTTGGCGCGGCGGTCCGGCTCGATCAGGATGGTCACCGTGGTGGACAGGGCAATGTTGCGCATGTTTTCAACCACCGCGCCGATCAGGATGACCAGCGTGAAAACCCAGAACCACGGCCGGGCCAGGTCCAGCAGCCAGGCGGTGGGCGTCAGCAGGAACATGGCCCCGGACAGTGCAAACATCACCAGGGTGAAGGCCGCGGCGAAGCGCATCACTCCCAGTTTGCGGTAGCGGTCAACGAAGGTGCCGAAGCTGATGCTGGAAGCGGCGATCAGCAGCATGTACGCGCCGCCCACCACTCCGGTGGCGATCACGTTGCGCGTCTCCAGGTACACCCAGAAGGTCAGCGCGAACCAGAGATAGCTGGTGGTGAGGTTGGCGGCCGCGGTGTTCACCAGGATCCCGGCGAAGGTGCGGGACCGCTGCGCCGGGGTGCGCACAGAAGTGTCGACGGCGTCCGGATCAGTCAGGTGCGGAACGTCGCCCCCATCGGGCGCGGCGGACGCCACTGCAACGTCCTCGCCAAGTCTTTTCCCGCCGTCGGAAGCCGCAGCGGCGCGCGGCGGGACCGGCTCCTGCTCGGTCATGCGTCCCAGTGTAATGACAACCCGGGAGCAGGGACACGGTCAGGGTTTGGGGTTTTTGGTCAGCGCTTGTCGCGGTCGCTGAATTCCTCGTCCAGCTCGTAGTGGCGGAACTCGGTTTCGCGGTCCGATTCGCCATCCACCACCATCTCGTGGTCGAGCTGGCGCTGGACCTGGCTGTCCAGGACCTGCAGTTCCTGGTCCGTTACCTTTTCCAGGTCCTCCGGAAACTGGTCGTCCGGAGTGAGGTGCAGCTTGTCGTTCATTGTGCCCGCCATGTCTATCCGCAGTTGCCGTGTCGGTACAGTGTAGCGGTGCTTTCGCCGGCAGATGCAGGCGCCGTTGCAGGAGGCACGACCCGATGACAGGATGGCCGCATGGGCATCGAGGTCCGTCCCGCAACCAGCTTCGAGGACGTCAAAACCATGGTCGGACCCAAGCGGCCTGACGCCAACGTCTGCTGGTGCCTGAGCTACCGCATCCCGTCGAAGCAGAACCAGGCCCTGCGCGGGACCGAGCGCGGGGAGCTGGTGAAGCAGCTGGTGGCACAGGATCCCCCGCCGGGAGTCCTGGCGTACGACGGCGGCGAAGTAGTTGGGTGGGCGGCGGTCCACCCCCGCGCGGACACCAGTTTTGCCGGCAACCGAAAGATCCCGCATGTGGACGACGAAAAGGTGTGGTCCATCTGGTGCATCAGGGTGCGGCCCGGGTACCGGGGCAAAGGAATCTCGCACCAGCTGCTGGCCGGCGCGGTGGACATGGCCCGGACCTACGGGGCGCCGGCAGTCGAGGGGTACCCGGTGGACAACGGCGGCCGGAAAGTGGACCTCACCATGGCCTATGTGGGCACGCGCAAACTGTTTGAGGATGCGGGCTTCACCAAGGCCGCGAACACCGGTTCCGTACTCAACGGGTTCCCGCGGGTCCTGATGCGGCTGGAGCTTCAGCCGCACTGATGGTGTCAGGGTTTCTTCCACCAGCTCCGGGGCCAGTCTTCGTCAATGGCCCACAGCGCCAAAAGGAGCGCGTCCACTGTCATGAGTCCCGCAATGAGGTACGCCCAACCTGTCCACCAACCCATAACAATCTCCTGACCCGGTAACCCCCAGCCACTCGATTGCTCATAAGTGTGGCACCTAAAGCGCCAGGACGGAACGCCCTCCACCCGCAGTCTTGAAAAGCGCCTCCAGCCTCACGTGTGCTTCCGTCTCCAGCTTGAGCCGGCGGGTCAGGCGTTCCACCTGCTGGGACATCTCGTCCCCTACCGGAAGCCGGTCTCCCGGCCAGCTCCAAACCTCCCGCGACTCCGCCAAAGCCGCCGCCAGCGCCGTGGCCGCAGCGCGCACTTTCCGCCTGTGGAAGTAGACCCGCAGCAGCGCCCTGCCTTTGTCCAAAGCCCCCAAGGCTGCGGCCTGGACCCGCGTCGCGTCTATGATCTTGATCTGCCCCATGACCTGCACCTTTTCCGAGCCGTCCAGCTTTCCGGCTGGCCGTCCTTGGCCCTGGTCCGGTGAAAGCTGCTCCGTGCCTTCGAGTGTCCCGGGCGTACCTCAATGTCCGGGCAAGCAGGTCCAAGGATTTCCACAAGATCGATACTCGCCGGTAGCAGCTTTGCACCCCGTGTGAAGCGCTGCGACATGCCCCGTAGGGGTTAATACGGTAGAAGTAGACCTATGGTCTCTCCCACCGAATCCCGGCGTGCCGTTGTCATCGAGGATGACCCGGACATCCGCGGGCTGCTGGTCCGTGTCCTTGTTAAGCAGGGATTCGACGTCACCCAGGCGGGAGCGGGCCTGGCGGGGGTGGAGGAAGTGCGCCGCGTGCAGCCGGACCTGGTCACGCTGGACCTGAACCTGCCGGACCTTGACGGCCTGGAAGTCTGCAAGCTGCTCCGTGAATTCTCGGACGCCTTCATTGTGATGCTGACCGCGCGGGCCGATGAGCTGGACAAGCTGACCGGCCTGGACAACGGCGCGGACGAGTACCTCAGCAAGCCGTTCAGCCCGCGCGAGCTCCAGTCCAGGATCAATGCCCTCTTCCGCCGCCGGCCGTCCGCAGCCGCGGATTCAGCCGCGCGCAGCGAACTGCAGCGCGCCACGGAGGTGCAGAAAAGCCTCCTGCCCCAGGAGGATATCCAGGTTGAAGGCTACGACGTCGCCGGCTTGTTCCGGCCTTCACGGAACGTTGGCGGGGACTTCTATGACTGGTACCAGACCCCGGACGGGCTCCACCTGACCTTCGCCGACGCCATGGGCAAAGGCATGGGTGCCGCGCTCATCGCCGCAACGGTCCGCGCGGTGATGCGCTCCACGGGCCTGCAGCATGACCTGGACACTGCCTTCGGCTCCGCCAGCAAGGCGATCGCCGCTGACCTGGACTCTTCCAACTCCTTTGTCACCCTCTTCCATGCCCGCCTCAATGCCGCTTCCGGAACGGTCAGCTATGTCGACGCCGGCCACGGACTTGCGCTGCATGTCCAATCCGGCAGGACGGTCCGCCGCCTTCCCTCCGGCGGTCCCCCGGTGGGCGCCTGGGCAGGAACGGAGTGGCCGCAGTCGGCCCTGGAACTGCTGCCGGGGGATTCCCTGGTGGTGGTCAGCGACGGCGTGCTGGACGTTTTCGAATCCGTGGAGGACTTCACCGACGCCGTACTCCACGCAACGCAACACCAGGGGTCGGCGCAGGATGCCAGCACTGCCATCCTCGCCCTCGCGCCGGCCGCCACGGCCGAGGATGACGTAACGGTGGTTGTGGTCCGCAGGCTTCCGCAGGAGGCTGCGGCATGACCCGCTTCTGGACCCGGCTTGTTGTTGTCCTGACCGTCATCACGGGCGTCAACTACATCGCCTGGCGCTGGGCCGCCTCACTGAACTGGGACGCCTGGTGGATCGCGCTGCCGCTGGTGGTCGCAGAGACCTACAGCCTCATCGACGTCATGCTCTTCGGCATGACCGTCTGGAAGCTGAAGATCCGCAAGGCCGCCCCGCCGCCCCCGCCGGATGCCACCGTGGACGTCTTCATCACCACGTACAACGAAGACCTGGACATGGTGATGACCACCGCGCTGGCGGCGCAGAAGATCCGGCACCCGCACAGCACCTGGATCCTGGACGACGGCGCCCGCCCCGAGCTGAAGGCCCTCGCCGAACAGCACGGCCTGGGCTACGTCACCCGGAGCGAGGACTGGACCTCCAACCTTCCCCGGCACGCCAAGGCCGGCAACCTCAACAACGCGCTGATGCAGACGCACGGCGAGTTCCTCCTGATCCTGGACGCGGACCAGATCCCGGAGCCGGACATCCTGGAAAAGACCCTCGGCTACTTCAACAACCGCCGGGTGGCGCTGGTCCAGACGCCGCAGTACTTCAGCAACGTTCCCGCCGACGATCCGCTGGGCAGCCAGGCTCCCCTGTTCTACGGCCCCATCCAGCAGGGCAAGGACGGCTGGAACGCCGCCTTCTTCTGCGGCTCCAACGCCATCCTGCGCCGCGAGGCCCTGATGCAGCTGGGCCTGGTGGGCTATGTCAAGGAGACCGAGAAGAGCATCCGCCGGGCGCTGGCTGCCTCGCGCTCCGCCATCAGGCAGGCCCGGAAGTCAGCGGACATGGAAACGCCGCTGGTGGGCCAGGTGCTCGATGAGGTCGAAGCCGCCACCCGCGAGGCCCAGCAGGAACTCGACGCCGGGCAGCCGCTGGGCGAAATCACCTACCGGGTCCGCCGCCGCGTGGACGCTGCCGTGCAGACCCTGGTGATGGCCGACGTCGAAGCCCTCCAGGCGGACCTCGAAGAGATCGCCGCCATGGAAATGGCCCACGTTGGCGAGTCCGGCGTTCCGGTGGTGGCGGACGACGCCGTGCAGCGGATGTCCGCCCGCGACTGGTCGCCGCTGGGAGCCCTTGAATCGGTGCAGGCCGTCCTGGACGCCTTGTCCGTGGAACGCAACGACGAAGCCCAGCCGGTCATGCCGCTGGCCACCATCTCCGTGACCGAGGACATGGCCACCGCCATGCGCATGCACGCCATGGGCTGGGAGAGCGTCTACCACCACGAGGTCCTGGCCTACGGCCTGGCGCCAGAGGACCTGAAGACCATGCTCACGCAGCGCCTCCGCTGGGCGCAGGGCACCATCCAGGTGCTGCTGCGGGAGAACCCGCTGGTCCAGAAGGGCCTCAAGCTGGGCCAGCGGCTGATGTACTTCGCCACCATGTGGACCTACCTGAGCGGCTACGCGGCAGTCATCTATTTCGCCGCGCCCATCATCTACCTGCTGCTGGGCATCCTGCCCGTCACCAGCCTCAGCTGGGACTTCTTCATCCGGTTCATCCCCTTCATGGTGGTCAACCAGCTGCTGTTCGCCGTTGCCGGCCGCGGCATCCCCACCTGGCGGGGGCAGCAGTACAGCCTGGCGCTGTTCCCCACCTGGATCAAGGCGTGCTCGACGGCGGCCCGGAACGTCTGGTTCGGCCGTCCCCTCGGGTTTGCCGTCACCCCCAAGGCCCGCCAGAGCGGCGGACCCAGCTGGAGCCTGATCCAGCCACAGATCGTGGTGTCAGTCCTGCTCGCCGTGGCCGCCGTCGTCGGAATCATCCGCCTGGCCACCGGCCTGGCGGAACCCCTGGGCACCCTGGTGAACGTGGCCTGGGTCATTTTCGACCTGGTGGTCATGAGCATCCTGGTCCGCGCCGTGCTCTACAAGGGGTACGAACCGGCCGCAGAACCCACAGAAGCAACCACTACGGAGAGGAATCCCGATGGAGTTTAGTTATGAGGTCAAGGACTCGTACGCCGAGGTGAAGGCGGACGGGCGGCTCAACATGGTCTCCGCGCCGAAGCTGCGGGAGTTCGTCACCGACGTAATCGCGGGCGGGTCCAACCGGATCGTGGTCAACCTGGAAAACACGGCGTTCATGGACTCCTCAGGCCTCGGGGCGCTCATCGGCTGCCTCAAGGCTGCGCGCCAGGCCGGCGGCGACCTGCGGATCGCGGCCGTCCAGCCGCAGGTGAAGATGGTCCTGCAGCTGACCAGCATGGACAAGGTGCTGACGTCCTACGGTTCAGCCGACGAGGCGTTCAGCAATGACTAACGTCCTGGCATCCCGCAGCTTCCGGGGACCGGCTGCGGACGAGTCCATCGAAGCCGTCCACAACCACCTGGACAGCCTCTGGCTCGACGTCCCCTTTGTGGGGGACATGGACCAGATGACGTTTACGACGGCGGTCATCGAGTCGGCGTCGAACATTGTCCAGCACGCGGAACCCGTGGGGCAGGATCCTGTGGAACTCGGCGTGGACATCGAGGTCCAGCCCGCACTGCTGCAGGCCCGCGTCAGCGCCTATAACGCCAAGCCGCCGTTCGGACCAATGATCCCCGGATCACCGGACGAGGACGCCGAGTCGGGCCGCGGGCTGGCACTGATCGAGGCGCTGGTTACCACCGTCACGTTCGAACGCCAGGACGGAACCAACACCTGGGTCCTCACCCGGACTTCCCAGCACGACTGACCACCCCCACGCCCGGCCACCCTGGTCTGGCCACGCCAGTGGGTGGGCGCGGCTCAAGGCTCGGCGGGGAACAGCACGGACACAGTGGCCCCGCCGCCCGGGGTGTCCGTAATGGAGAGCTCTCCCCCGTGCGCCTGGGCGATCCGCTGGCAGGTGGACAGGCCCAGCCCTGTTCCGGGGCCGTCCCCGGGCCGGTTGAGCCTGACCAGCGGCTCCACGGCCCGCTGCCGCTCCGACGGCAGCATGCCCTTTCCGTTGTCTGCCACCTGGACAGTGACGCCGAGCGGCCCGGTGCCGGCGCTGACGGACACCCGCAGCGGGCGGGTGCCGCTCCGGTAGTTCAGGGAGTTGGCCAGGAGATTCTGGACTAGGGTCCGCAGCTGGGACCGGTCCGCAAACAGTTCGGCGTCCTCGCAGGAGATTCCACTCCCGGCCCCCAGGTCCACGCCAAGATCGCGCATTGCCTCCGCCGTCACCGCCAGCAGGGACACCCGCTCCCGGTTCAGCGCCCCGTCCGCCCTGGAGTAGTCCAGCACGTCCTCCAGCATTCCCAGCATGCGGCGCCCGCTGCTGCCGACGTAGCCCAGGTACTCCACGGAGGGGTGGCCGGCCGGGATGTCCGGATCGTCCTCCGCCAGCTCCACGTACCCCAGGATGGCGGTGAGCGGGGCGCGGAGGTCGTGGCTGACCCTCCCGGCGAACTCGGACAGCAGCGCGTTGCTGCGCCGCAGCTCGGCCAGGGCGTCGCTGAGCTGCAGGGTGCGGTGCTGCAGCTCCAGGAGCTCCACCACCTGCTGGGCCAGCATTTCCAGCATCCCTATCTGCCCGGTGCTGGGGCGTCCGGGCTCATTGGAGAAGACGCACAGGGAGCCGAGCACCAGCCCGGACGGGGTCTCCAGCGGCACGGACGCGTAGAAGCGGACGTCGGCGATCTCTCCGGTGACGAACGGGTTGGCGGCAAAGCGGGAATCCTGCGAGGCGTCGGCCACCACCGTTGTGCTGTGGCTCAGGAAGACCGTGGCGCACATCGAGTCCTCCCGGGAGCAGATCCCGGGGTCGATGCCGAAGGCCGCGATCTGCAGCTGACGCTCCGCGGTGATGATGTTGACCACGCTGTAGGGCACGCCGCACAGGGAAGCGGCGAGCTTGACCAGGTTGTCCAGCGCGCTCCGGGTGGAGGGGTCCGCAAGGACCGGCAGCTCATCCGCAGCGGCAGGGACCAGCCCGTACTTCCGCAGCCCGGCCTCGCGTACCGCGTCCTGATCGGTCAGCATTTGCATAGCCGTCCCGTCCATCTTCTTATGAGCCCCCAGCATCATCCACTCGAGCTCCCCGGCTCTCCCGTGATGATACCGGCTGGCCCCGTGCGCTGTTGTAGTCTTCTTGACACCACCGGAAGCCTGCCTTTGAATATTACGTATGCTGAAATAACAGTTCCATGATGCGGAAGCCTAGGATGACGGAAAGTTGCGTCGCCGGGTGCCGGGAAGTCCGGCCTCCGCATAGCCGTCACCATGGATGCCAGCAGATTCTCACCAAGGGACCAGCCAGCATGAAGCTTGCCGAATTCAACTCCGCGGAACCCGCCCGGGCCGCCGACACCCTCCGACCCTGCATCGACGTCGCCCGCTGGGTGGAGACCGTCGCCGCAGCCCGTCCGTTTGCCAGCAAGGACTCGCTCCTGGCCTTTGCGTCCCAGGCTGCTAGCCCCTTCACGTCCGCCGAGGTCGAGTCCGCTATGGCGCACCATCCGCGCATCGGGGAACGTCCGACGGCGGCCACCACCGAAGCGTCCATGTCCCGTTCGGAGCAGGCCGGGGTGGACCCTGCGGACAGCGCGGTCACCGAGGCCCTGGCCCGGGGCAACAGGGACTACGAGGAAAAGTTCGGCCGGGTCTTCCTGATCCGCGCCGCCGGCCGCACGGCCCCTGAAATCCTGCGGGTCCTGAATGAACGGCTCGCCAACACACCAGCCGAAGAGGACACCATCGTGGCCCAGCAGCTGCGCGAAATCGCCGTACTGCGGCTGGAAGGACTGATCACCGAATGAGCGTCTCCCACGTCACCACCCATATCCTCGACACAGGCGCCGGACGCCCGGCGGCAGGGGTCGCCGTCGTGCTGTACCGGAACGACGGCGGCACCTGGCGGCATGTTGCCGACTCCACCACGGATGCCGACGGCCGAGCCAAGGACCTTGGCCCCGAGCAGCTGGAAGCCGGGCACTACAAGCTCAACTTCGCCACCGGGGACTACTACGCCGGACTGCAGACGGCCACGTTCTTCCCCGAGGTGGACCTGGTGTTCGAGGTGACCGGCCCGGAGCACTACCACGTGCCCCTCCTCCTCAGCCCGTTCGCGTACTCCACCTACCGCGGCAGCTGATCCCGCCCGTTGCCCTGCCACGTACGGTCCCTATCCTGGGGCCAGGCAGCCGTACCGGGAGGGCAACGGCGGAAATGTAGGCTTGATGCATGCCTTCTGAACAGCCCCCCGCCGAGCGCCGCGAAGTCACCGTCCGCCGCGCACCCAAGTATGTGCCGTTCCTTATCCTGGGCGCACTGGTGGGTGTCGCGGCCGCAGCGGTGGCCGCCTACGCGGTGCCCGCGAACCCCAGCTTCGACGCCGGCGCGGTCTTCGGCTTCTTCATGGTGTGGTTCGCCGGCGGCGGCGCGATCCTCGGTGCCATCCTGGCGCTGATCCTGGACCGCCGGAGCATCAAGCGGCAGCAGCGGGCCGTGGTGGAAGCCGTGCCGGACTCCGAACCGGACACGGACGCCCAGCCTTAGCCCGGTCATAAACGGGCAGCCGGAAAAGTCATACCCCATGTCGTGAGATAATCGACCAGTGGCACGCGGCGATGGAAAACTTTCCCATGATCTTCTCCCCGGCGAAAAAGGCCCGCAGGACGCTTGTGGCGTCTTCGGCGTTTGGGCACCAGGTGAAGAAGTAGCAAAACTTACCTATTACGGGCTGTATGCACTGCAGCACCGCGGTCAGGAGTCGGCTGGTATTGCCACCAGCGACGGCAAGCGGATCAACGTCTACAAGGACATGGGACTCGTCTCCCAGGTCTTCGACGAGACCACGCTGAACACCCTGACCGGGCATCTGGCGGTGGGACACTGCCGCTACTCCACCACCGGAGCCAGCCACTGGGCCAACGCCCAGCCCACCCTCGGTGCCACCAGCACCGGAACCGTGGCCCTGGCGCACAACGGCAACCTGACCAACACCGCCGAGCTCAACGCCATGATCCAGGAACGGAACGGCGGCCAGCTCACCGGCGAAATGAAGCAGGGCAACACCTCTGACACTGCCCTGGTCACCGCCCTGCTGGAAGGCGAGCCGGGCAAGAGCCTTGAAGAAACCGCCACCGAGCTGCTGCCCAAGATCAAGGGCGGCTTCTGCTTCGTGTTCATGGACGAAGGCACCCTCTACGCGGCGCGCGACACCTACGGCATCCGTCCGCTGGTGCTGGGCCGCCTGGAGCGCGGCTGGGTGGTGGCCTCCGAGCAGTCCGCCCTCGCCACCGTGGGCGCCAGCTTCATCCGCGAGATCGAGCCCGGCGAATTCATTGCCATCGACGAGCAGGGCGTGCGCTCCCAGCGTTTCGCGGAGCCGACGCCGGCCGGCTGCGTTTTCGAGTACGTCTACCTCGCGCGTCCGGACGCCGCCATTGCCGGACGCTCCGTGTATGAGTCCCGCGTGGAGATGGGCCGCCAGCTGGCCCGCGAAAACACCCAGGTGGCGGACATCGTCATCCCCGTCCCGGAATCGGGAACACCCGCAGCCGTGGGCTACGCCGAGGAATCCGGCATTCCGTTCGCGCACGGCTTCGTCAAGAACTCCTACGTCGGCCGTACCTTCATCCAGCCCTCGCAAACCCTGCGCCAGCTCGGCATCCGGCTTAAGCTCAACGCCCTCGAATCGGTGATCCGCGGCAAGCGCGTAGTGGTGGTGGATGATTCGATCGTCCGCGGCAACACCCAGCGCGCCATTGTCCGGATGCTTCGCGAGGCCGGCGCCGCGGCCGTCCACGTCAAGATCTCCTCCCCGCCCGTGAAGTGGCCCTGCTTCTACGGCATCGACTTCGCGTCCCGCGCCGAGCTGATCGCCAACGGCGCCACCATCGAGGAAATTTCCCAGGCCATCGGCGCCGACTCGCTGGCCTACATCTCCGAAGACGGCATGATCGGCGCAACCCGCCAGCCGCGTGAGCGCCTCTGCACCGCCTGCTTCACGGGCAAGTACCCCATCGAGCTTCCGGGCTCGGACAAACTGGGCAAGAACCTGCTGGAACGCAAGGACCTCGGCGGACTCAAGCCCTCGCCGTCCGCCCTTCCGGGCGCCACGGCGGCCCTTTCCGTGGATTCCGAGGAGGATCCGGCAGAGAAGGCCGGAGCCACCGGCTGCGATCCCGGGCCGGACTCCGAGTTTGAAAACCTGCTCACCGAAGCCGACCTCGTGCCAGAGACCCATCACGTAGCCACCACCCCCGGCGCCGACAAGAAAGAGTCCGTATGACTTCCGCTGCCCCCGCCTCCGGCAACACCTCCGGGAACACTGCCGGCATCACCTACGCCTCCGCGGGCGTCGATGTTGAAGCCGGCGACCGCGCCGTCGAGCTCATGAAGGGTGCCATCAAGGCCACCCACAACTCCTCGGTGATCGGCGGGGTGGGCGGCTTCGCCGGCCTCTACGACGTCTCCAGGCTGCTCACCTACAAGAAGCCGCTGCTGGCTACGTCCACGGACGGCGTTGGCACCAAGGTGGCCATCGCCCAGGCCATGGACATCCACGACACCATCGGGTTCGACCTGGTGGGCATGGTGGTGGACGACATCGTTGTGGTGGGCGCCGAGCCGCTGTTCATGACGGACTACATCGCCTGCGGCAAGGTGGTGCCCGAGCGCATTGCCGACATTGTCCGCGGCATTGCCGCCGCCTGCTCCGTGGCCGGCACTGCCCTGGTGGGCGGCGAAACCGCTGAGCACCCCGGCCTGCTGGGCGAGCACGAATATGACGTGGCGGGAGCCGCCACCGGCGTTATCGAGGCCGACCACCTGCTGGGACCGGACCGCGTCCGTGCCGGCGACGTGGTAATCGGCATGGCCTCCTCCGGCCTCCACTCCAACGGCTACTCCCTGGTCCGCCGCGTCATCAACCACGCAGGCTGGGCACTGGACCGCCAGGTCTCCGAGCTGGGCCGCACGCTCGGCGAGGAACTCCTCGAGCCCACCCGGGTCTACGCAGCGGACTGCCTGGACCTTGCCCGCACCTTCCCCGTCACCGGCGGTGCAGCCGTGCATGGATTCAGCCACGTCACCGGCGGCGGCCTGGCCGCCAACCTGGCCCGCGTCCTCCCCCACGGCCTCGTGGCCACCGTGGACCGCTCCACCTGGGAACTGCCCGCAATCTTCAAGCTGGTGTCCGAGCTGGGCAACGTCCCGCTGGCCGACCTCGAGCGCACGCTGAACCTGGGCGTGGGCATGGTGGCCATCGTGTCCCCCGAAGCCGCAGACGCAGCAGTTGCCCGCCTCAACGACCGCGGCCTGCCGTCCTGGGTCATGGGCACCGTCACCGAGGACTCGGACGCGATCCTCAAATCCGGACCGGACTACGTGCAGGGCGCCAAAGGCGTGGACGGCGGCGCCGTCCGGCTGGTCAACGCTTACGCCTAGATCCTTTGTCGAGTGCTCCGTGACAGCCGTTTTGACCCTTCAGAACGGCCGTTACGGAGCACTCGATGCGCTTGTGCGGACATCGGTTCAATCGCGGTTCTCGGCGAAGCAGTTGATGCCACCGGCTCCGAGGAAACCGTCTGCGACACCGCGACCGGCCCGGTCCGCATCGAAAACAACAAGTAGGCGGAGCCACTGAGGGACAAGCGGCAGCACACCCCACCCAGCACCCTCGTATAGCGCTCCACGCGAAGAGCCCCGGCCACCGGCCGGGGCTCTTTTGCGCACTCATGCCCGAGGTGGATGGCTTCATTATTTCGTTGCATCTTAATGCGAATGATTATTGATAGCATGTGAGTCGATCACTACTCAGTCCTCACATGAAACGACGTCGCCATGCCTGCACCCGCCCTGTCCGTGAAAGACCTCGCCCTCTCGAGCAGCGGCCGACAGCTGGTGCACCCCCTGACCTTCTCCGTGGCAGCTGGGGAGCGCGTTGCGCTGCTGGGCGCCTCAGGATCGGGCAAATCGCTGACGGCCTCCGCCCTGGCCGGTTCGCTTCCCGAAGGGATAACAGCCGGGGGAACCATCACCTTCGGGGCAGGCCCCGGCAAGGGCCGGGCCGTGCTGATCCGCCAGGACCCGGCAACGGCCCTCAACCCCCTGGTTCCGGTCGGCAGGCAGCTGGCCATCCCCCTGCGCTCCGCCGGATACAGCCGGGCAGCAGCAAAGGCCGAAGCCGCCCGGCTGCTGGAGCGGGCGGGCATCGGGGACCCCTCTCTCTTCCTGCCGCGCTACACGGGCCAATTGTCCGGCGGGCAACTGCAGCGCGTCTGCATCGCCCTTGCCCTGGCCTGCGGCGCCCCCGTCCTGGTAGCGGATGAGCCCACCACGGCCCTGGACGCCGTCACGCAAAACACCGTCCTGGAGACCCTCCGAATGTGGAGCACTGAGGGCCGCAGCCTCCTGTTCATCACCCATGACCTGGCAGCGGCCGCCTCCATCTGCACACGCGCCCTGGTGATGGAGGCCGGGCGCATCGTGGAGCAGGCTCCCATGGCGGACCTGCTGCGCAACCCCCGCCACCCCTACACCGTGCGCCTGGTGCAGGCTGCCTCAGGAGCCATGGAGCCGCTGGCGGCGGCACGTTCAACTGACGGTTCAGGGGCACGTTCAGCAACAGCGGCGGCGGCAGCGTGAGCGACGGCGGCGGCAGCGTGAGCGACGGCGGTGGCAGCAACGGCGGCGGCACGTTCAGCAACAACGACGCCGGCAGCGTGAGCAACAGCGGCGGCGTGACCGGAGCACTCGCCGCAGACGGCGTCTCCTTTGCCTATCCGGCACCCCGCGTCGGCAGTTGCGGGGTGCACGGCACCCGCCACGACGGCACCCTCAAAAGCGTCAGCCTCCACCTGGCACCCGGCAGCAGCACCGCCCTGATGGGAAGCTCGGGTTCCGGCAAATCCACCCTGGTGCGCATCCTGCTGGCGCTGGCCAAACCCTCCGCAGGAACGGTGGCCCTGGGCGCCCGCGAGGTGAAGCCCGGGCCCGCGCGGTCCCTCCGCTGGTACCGGCAGGCGGTGCAGTACATCCCGCAAAACCCGGCAGGAAGCCTGGACCCGCGCATGACCGTTTCCCAGCTGCTGAGGGAGCCCCTGCGCCAACTCCGCGTGGCGGGCAACCACAGGGCGCTGGTGGGTGAGGCGCTGGAACGCGTGGAGGTGCCTGCCGGGCTGCTGGAGCGCCGGCCGGGCGAACTGTCCGGCGGCCAGAACCAGCGGGTAGCCATAGCAAGGGCACTGGCAGTGCAGCCTGCCTACCTGCTGGCCGACGAGCCCGTCAGCGGCCTGGACCTTCCGCTGCGGGACACCGTCCTGTCACTGCTTGGCAACCTGGTGCGCCAGGAAGGACTGGGCCTGCTCCTGGTCACCCACGACCTGGGCACCGCTGCCCGGGTGTGCGGCACCACCGCCGTCATGGCGCACGGCCGGATTGTGGAGCACGGACCAACATACCGGGTGCTGGACAGCCCGGGCAGCCCCGAGGCGGCCGCGCTGGTGCAGGCATCAGCAGCCCTGCACTATCCCCCAGGCCTCCCGGCCGGTGCCGCGTGACGACGCTTGAGACCACGGGGCGGACCGCCACAGCGCTGCGTCCCGCTTCCGGGCTGCTCCTGTCCAGCCAGCTGGTCTTCAACATCGGCTTCTACGCCGTGGTGCCTTTCCTGGCCCTGGTCATGACCCGCGACTTTGGCCTGGCGGTAACGGCTGTGGGCATCGTCCTGGGCGCGCGCGTCTTCAGCCAGCAGGGGCTCTTCCTGGTGGGCGGCATGATCACGGACCGTTGGGGAGCACGGCGGGCAATGCTGGCGGGCTGCCTGGTCCGGGTTTCGGGCTACCTCACCCTGGCCATGGCCGGCAGCTTTCCGCTGTTCCTCCTGGGCGCGGTGCTCACGGGCATGGGCGGCGCCCTCTTCTCTCCGGCGTTGGAATCACTGGTGGGGACGGCGGAAGAACGACGGCGGAGCACCAGCGGGAAGGCACCGGCGCTTTTTGCGCTGCTTGCCATCTGCGGGGAAATCGGAGCCGTGGCAGGTCCCCTGCTGGGCGCCCTGCTGCTGGGCGTTTCCTTCACCTGGGCAGCGCTGGCCGGGACAGTGGTCTTCACCGTGATGGCCGGGGTGCTGTGGCACAGCCTGCCTGCGGAAGACCCACGACCGGCACCGGCCACGCAGAAGCGCGGCACCGCGCTGCGGACAGCCGCCATGCTGCGGGACAGGCGATTCGTGGCATTTGCCGCCCTGTACAGCGTGAACCTCCTCGCCTACAACCAGCTGTATTTCGGCCTTCCCGTCGAGCTGGCCAGGACCGATGCAGGCCCGGAGGTGCTGGCAGGCCTGTTCGCCGTCGCGTCCCTGCTGACCGTTGCGCTGCAGTGGCCGATTTCCCGGCTGACAGCCAGGATAGGCGCAGGACGGGCCCTCACTGCAGGATTCATCCTCAAGGGCCTCGCCTTCGGCACCATGGCCGTCCTGGCACAGGTTCCGGCCACCGGCACCATGCAGATCCTGCCGCCGCTGCTGCTTGTGGTGGGACTGTGCCTCGGCCACATGTGCATTGGCCCGGTGGCTTTGCCGCTGGTCCTGGACTTTGCCAACGGCCGCCGGACCGGAATCTACTACGGCCTCCTCGCGAGCATGGGCGGCTGCGCCGTGCTGCTCGGCAACATTGTCCTGGGACCGCTGTACGCAGGAGCCGCCCAGCCGGGACCTGGCGCCGCCTGGCCCTGGGCGCTGCTGGCGGCACTCACGGTGATTCCCGCCGTCGGACTTCCCCGGCTCCTGCCCACCAAAACGTAACCTGCCGGCACCTGGCGCGGGCGCCCACACCCGGCACCACAGCATTCAAACAACCCAACCGAAGGAAAAGGTACTCCCCCATGTCCAGACCCCGCCTCCGCCCGGCACTCACCGGCCTGTCAGTGCTGCTCCTGGCCACTGGCCTGACCGGCTGTTTCGCGGCCGGAACCGACCAGGCAGCCGGACCCGGCACCGATTCAGGCCGGATCAAGCTGGCCATGCTCCAGCCGCCGCGGTCCGGTTTATCCCCGCTGAGCGACGACGCGTTCAAGCTGTCCCGCTGGAAAACAGCCGAAACGCTGGTGGAGCTGGACGAACTCGGCGAGGCACAGCCTTCGCTGGCCACCGAGTGGCAGCAGACCGGTCCGGCCTCCTGGAGCTTTACCTTGCGGGAGGGTGTCGGGTTCCATGACGGAACAGCGATGACCGCGGAAGGAGTGGCGGCTTCGCTGACCGCCGCGGCGCAGGCCAGCCCCAAGCCCAGGATCCTGGATGGCGTTGAGCTGACTGCCCAGGCCGGGGACGCCAACTCCGTCACCATCACCACGGCGACGCCCGACCCCCTCCTGCCCCAGCGGCTGTCCAGCCCCCAGCTGGCCATTCTCGCGGCCTCGGCGTACGGGGAAGGCGGCGTTGTCAGCCCGGTCAATGCCGGAACGGGTCCCTACCGCCTGGTTTCAGTCGACGGCACATCCTCGGCCAGGCTGGACCGGTTCGACGGGTACTGGGGCCCGCAGGCGGAGGCGGAGGGCGTGGATGTCCAGTTCGTCCCGGACGGAACAGCCCGGGCTGCCGCACTCCGGACCGGCGACGCGGACATCGTCGAGGCCATCCCCGTGGGCCAGGTGGCCCAGATCGATCCGGCGCTGGTGCACGAGGTGCCCATGCCCCGGACCAACACGCTGTACCTCAACACCGTCTCGGGCCCGTTCGCCGATCCCGCTGTCCGCGCCGCCGCCCGGGCCGCCGTCGACGCCGGCACCATCGTGGACAGGGTCTACGAAGGCCGGGCGGACCAAGCCTCCGGGCTGCTGGGCCCCGCCCTTCCCTGGGCCGCGGAGCAGCGGAACAGCGGGGAGTACGCGGCCGCCCTGGCCACCCGGGCGGCGGCAGCCGCCGTCGCGGGAACGCCCATCCGGCTCGGAACCTTCACCGACCGCGCCGAACTGCCGGAGGTGGCCGTCCAGCTGGAGCAGCAGCTGGAGGCTGCAGGCTTCGTGGTGGAACAGGACGTGCGGGAGTACCAGCACATCGAGGCGGACGCCCTGGCCGGTAAGTTCGATGCCTTCATCCTCTCCCGCGCCACGGTGCTGGACTCAGGTGACCCGGTGGCCTACCTCTACAGCGACTTCTCCTGTGCCGGCTCCTTCAACATCTCCCAGTTCTGCGACCCCGCGGTGGACGCCGCCCTGGCCAAGGCCGCGGGTATTCCTGCCGGACCCGAGCGAAGGGCCGCCATTTCCGCGGCCGAAAGCCTCATCCTCTCCCGCGACGCCGCCGTCCCCCTCCTCCACGAACGCGCCATCCAGGGCGAATCCACCCGCGTGGGCGGAGTGGAGCGTGACCCGCGCGAACGCGCGCTGGTGACCAGCAGGACCCGACTTGCCGCCAGCACAGGCACTGCAGGCTGATGCCCGGCGGAACGGCTTTTGTGAAAGTCACCGTCTCACGGGTCCTCGCCCTGGTGGCCCTGGTGGTGCTGATCGGCATGATGCCGTGGCTCTCGGGCCGCGGCGCCGAGTACACGATCCTCCGGGCACGGTACTCGGACCGGGAGCCAACTCCCGAGGCGCTGGCCGCGGTCCGGGCGGAACTCGGACTGGAGCAGGGGCCACTCCCCCTCTTCCTGTCCTGGATCCGCGGCGTGTTCGCCGGAGACCTGGGCACGTCCTGGATCAGCAACACGCCGGTGGCGCCCGGCATCGCGTCCGCCCTCAGTGTCTCCGTGACCCTGATGGCCTTTGCCCTTGCCGCGGCCGCCATCATCGCCCTGCTCCTCTGCACACCAGCGGTCATGGACGGGCTGCGGCAAAGGAGGAGGCCGGCGTCGGGAGCCCTGTCCGCAGCCCTCACCTCCCTGCCGGAGTTCCTGCTGGCCGCCATGCTGCTGGTGGCCGGTGCCATCTGGCTCCGGTGGTTCCCGCCCTTCGGATGGAAGGGGCCGGAGTATGCGGTGCTTCCGGCACTGTCGCTGGGCATTCCTGCAGGCGGGCTGATCGGGCTCCTGGCCTCAGACGCCATCCGTGCTGGGTTCGCCGAACAGTGGGTGGCCACCTGGCGGATGTCCGGGGCCGGGCCTGTCCGGCTGACCGCCGCGGTGCTCCGCCGAGCAATGCCGGCAGTGCTGCCGCAAATCGGGCTGGTCCTGATTGGACTGACCGGCGGTGCAGTAGCTGTGGAAAAGGTCTACGCCATCCCGGGGCTCGGCCGGGCGCTGCTCGGAGCCGCCAGCGCGCAGGACATCCCCACGCTCCAGGCGGGCATGCTGGCGCTCATGGGCCTCGCCCTGCTGGTGGGAACGCTGACGACGGCGGCGCGGTACCTGCTGATCGGGCCCGCGGTCCGCTTCGGTACGCTTCCGCTCGCGGAACCTCCGCGGCCGGGGAACCGCCGCCAGCTGGCCCTGCCTGCGGCGGCCGGCGTCGCCCTGCTCCTGATTGTTGTGGCCGGGCTGCTGCGCGATCCCTTCACCTCGGACCATGCCAGGCTTGCGGCCCCCGGCTGGCCGCTTCCGTTCGGTGCCGATGCCAGTGGACGCGACCTGCTGGCCCGCGTGGGGCACGGCGCCGTGGGGACGCTGGGTATGGCGCTGGTGGTGGTGCTGGCCTGCCTGGCCGTGGGAATCGCCGTCGGGCTCTTTCCACTGGCGGCGGCCGGGCCCGTGGAGGTGGCCAACGCGGCGCCGCCCATCCTCGCCGGCCTGGTGGTGGCGGCGCTCATCGGCCCCTCGGCACACGGCGCTGCCGTGGCGGTGGCCGCCGTCAGCTGGGCACCCCTGGCCGCACACACAGCGGCCCTGGCCCAGGAGGCGCGCGCCCAGGCCTACGTGCAAATCCTTCCGGTGCTGGGAGTGGGCAGGGCGCGGATCATGTTCCGGTACGTCCTCCCGGCGGTGGCATGGCCGCTGCTGCGCCACGCGATGCTCCGGCTGCCGGGGATTGCCCTTGCGCTGGCGGCCCTAGGTTTCCTGGGACTGGGCCCGCAGCAGCCCACGCCGGAGTGGGGACTCATCCTGGCCGAGGGCATTGGCTACGTTGAACGTGCGCCCTGGGCGGTGCTGGCACCCGCGTCCGCGCTGGTCCTGGCGTCGGTGGTGGCGGTGGGGCTGGCTGGAGCCGGACACGGGGCCAGGGTGTCCACCGGGAACACTGCAGGAGGCGTCACACTGCCCGGGACAGATCCGGTGCAGGCGCCGGAGCACGTGGGGACGCCAGGGGCGCGGTAGGCCCCCGGGGCAACAGAAAGCCCGCTGCCTGCGCCGTTTCCGGTGCGGGCAGCGGGCCTAATAACTGAAGTCAGCCCCTGCGGTCCAGCTGGACCGGGGGCCGAAAAGAAGCGCTGCACTGGTCCAAAGACCAGGATCCATGTACTGGGTCCACTGGTGCTGCGGCGTCACCAGGGCTGCGCCTTTACGGCAGCAGCACCTTGCGACAACTAGCCGATCCGACGGGTGTCTACCTCGTCGTCGTCTTCTTCCAAATCATCCGCGTACTTATCCACATAAGCCGAATAGTCAGGTTCGACTGGCTCATTCGCATAATGGCTCGTGGCACGACTGCCCGGACCCGTCAGCTCACGCTGAAGTGCCGAATAGTCAGTGTTCGGGGAGTAGTACTTGATATCCCGAGCCTGCTTGGTAGCTTTTGCCTTTTGACGGCCGCGCCCCATGGCGTGACCCCCTTTTGTACTTGGACCGGAGGTGGTCACCTTGGCGTAGGTGAGGCCCCGGAATGTTTGGTCAATTTGTCGTACACCTAGATTACATGCTTTCGACTGCCCCCGCTTGCCACGCGCGGCGCCCTGGGGTGGCCTAGGTTACCATCAGGGCTCCAAACCGCGGGTTTCCCGCTTTTTTCTTCGGTAGAGTCGCTAAAACATCTGTTGATATCCGGGCAGCGGGCCGGCCCGCCGCTGCGCAGAGCACCAGGAGGATGCACCACGTGAATCACCAGGACGTCCCGCCCAAGCCGGCCTCGCCACCCACGGCGGGCCTGCCGCGCGTACCTGCACCAGCAGCCGAACCTGTCCTGCACCCCCGTATGCAACCGGAGGACCCAACGGCGGCGCCTTCCGGGAGGGTCAACGGGCGGACGCTGTGGATTGCAGTCTTCGTTGTTGTGCTGCTGGCGGTCGTCGGTTCCCTGGTGTGGCTTGCCCTGTGGCTGAACTCAAACCAGGAGCCGGGCGCTTCCGGAAGTGCTGCTGAGGGGGTGCTGGAAACCAGGGTGGCGCCTCCCGCCACGGCGCTGCCACTGCCCCGCGAGGGGGTGGCGCCCGCCGACTTCGCGCTGGGCGACTGCTTCAAGGATTTCGACCCCGAGGCACTGGCGTCCACCGTGGTGGCGTGCGATACCGGGCACTCGGCCCAGCTCGTGGCGTTGTTTCGGTACCCGGAGGGTGACTCCTATCCCGGTGCCGAGGCACTGAAGGCCAAGGCGCTGGAAGCATGCCAGGCCGCCCGGCTTGGCCCGGCCGCCAACGACTACGACCTCAACTACGAGCGCAGCTTCCCGAGCACCACCAGCTGGGAATCCGGTGATCGCAGGGTGGATTGTTACGTGACAACCCCCGGCGGAAACGTGATCAACGCAAGCGTGCTGCCCTAGCGGCCACCCCGCCAGGGCAGCACCCTGCCTGCTGTTTTCCGGCCGCCCCTAGTCCTTCCGGCGGACCGAGAGTCCGCTGCTGCGGCCCTCCGCCGCCGGGAGGTCGGTCCCGGCCGCGGTGAGTTCTCCCACGTCCGCGGCCGTGTCCACCAACACCGTGTCGCCGTCGCTGATATCGCCGGCCAGGATGGCTTTCGCCAGGCGGTCGCCGATCTCGCGCTGCACCAGCCGGCGCAGGGGCCGGGCACCGTAGGCGGGATCGAACCCGGACAGGGCCAGCCAGGCCCGCGCACCTTCGGTTACCTCGAGCGTCAGGCGGCGGTCGTGGAGCCGGCGGCCCAGCTCGTCCACGTGCAGTTCCACGATGTGCGCCAGCTCTTCAACGGTGAGGGCATCGAACAGCACCACCTCATCCAGCCGGTTCAGGAACTCAGGCTTGAAGGATGCGTTGACGGCGGCCATCACGGCGTTCCGCTTGGCGTCCGGATCCAGGGTCTGGTCCACCAGGAACTGGCTGCCCAGGTTGGAGGTCAGCACCAGGATCACGTTGCGGAAGTCCACGGTGCGGCCCTGCCCGTCGGTGAGCCGGCCGTCGTCGAGCACCTGCAGGAGGATGTCGAAGACCTCGGGGTGGGCTTTCTCCACCTCGTCCAGCAACACAACTGAGTACGGGCGGCGGCGGACGGCTTCGGTGAGCTGGCCGCCTTCCTCGTAGCCCACGTACCCCGGAGGCGCACCCACCAGCCGGGCCACGGAGTGCTTCTCCCCGTACTCGGACATGTCGATGCGCACCATGGCGCGTTCGTCGTCGAACAGGAAGTCCGCCAGCGCCTTGGCCAGCTCCGTCTTTCCGACGCCCGTGGGCCCCAGGAAGAGGAACGAACCGGTGGGGCGGTTGGGGTCGCTGATGCCGGCCCGCGCGCGCCGGACGGCGTCGGACACCGCAGTGACGGCCTTCGTCTGGCCGATCAGCCGCTTGCCCAGTTCCTCCTCCATATGGAGCAGCTTCTGGCTCTCGCCCTGCAGCATGCGCCCGGCCGGGATGCCGGTCCAGGCGGAGATGACCTCGGCGATGTCGTCGGCGGTCACCTGCTCGGCAACCATCTGCGTGGATTTGTCCACGACGGCGGCCTCGGCTTCCGCGGCAGCGTTCAGCTCGCGTTCAAGGGCGGGAATCTCGCCGTAGAGGATGCGGGAGGCCGTTTCCAGGTCACCTTCGCGGGCGGCCTTCTCGTAGGCGCTGCGCAGTTCATCCAGCTTTGCCTTGAGGTCGCCCACCCGGTTGAGGCCGGCTTTTTCGGCTTCCCAGCGCGCTTTAAGGGCGTTCAGCTCCTCTTCCTTGTCCGCCTTGTCCGCCCGGAGTGCGGCCAGCCGCTCAACGGAGGCGGCGTCCTTTTCGTCCTGGAGGGCCAGCTCCTCCATGGTGAGCCGGTCCACCAGCCGCTGCAGCTGGTCAATTTCCTCGGGCGCCGAGTCGATCTCCATGCGGAGCCTTGACGCGGCCTCGTCCACCAGGTCGATCGCCTTGTCCGGCAGCTGCCGGCCCGAAATGTAGCGGTTGGAGAGCGTGGCGGCAGCCACCAGCGCGGCATCCGCGATGGTCACCTTGTGGTGCGCCTCGTAGCGCTCCTTCAGGCCGCGGAGGATGCCGATGGTGTCCTCCACGCTCGGCTCGCCCACGTACACCTGCTGGAACCTGCGCTCCAGCGCCGGGTCCTTTTCGATGTTCTCCCGGTACTCGTCCAGGGTGGTGGCACCGATCAGCCGCAGTTCGCCGCGGGCCAGCATGGGCTTGAGCATGTTGCCGGCATCCATGGATGAGTCGCCGGTGGCGCCGGCGCCCACCACGGTGTGGATCTCGTCAATGAACGTGACGATCTGGCCCTCGGAGTTCTTGATTTCCTCCAGGACGGCCTTGAGCCGCTCCTCGAACTCGCCGCGGTACTTGGCGCCCGCCACCATGGACGCCAGGTCCAGGGCGATGAGGGTCTTGCCGCGCAGGCTTTCCGGCACGTCCCCGGCGACGATGCGCTGGGCCAGGCCCTCCACCACGGCGGTCTTGCCGACGCCGGGCTCACCGATGATCACGGGGTTGTTCTTGGTGCGGCGGCTCAGGACCTGGACGATCCTGCGGATTTCGGCGTCCCGGCCGATCACGGGATCAAGCTTGCCGGAGCGGGCCATGGCGGTCAGGTCCGTGCCGAACTTTTCCAAGGACTGGAAGGTGTTCTCCGGATCCGGGCTGGTGACCTTCCCGTCGCCGCGGACACCCGGCAGGGCGGCGAGCAGCGCTTCGTGGGAGGCACCGGCGTCGCGCAGCAGGCGCGCCGCGGCGTCGTTGCCGGCCGAGAGTCCCAGGAGGAGGACCTCGGTGGAGACGAAGGTATCGCCGAGCCGGTCCGCTTCCTCCTTGGCGTTCTGGATGGCCTGCAGCGCGGGGCGGGAGAGCTGCGCCTGCTGGCTGGATCCGCCGGAGGTGGCAGGGAGCGCCTTGATGGCGCTGCTCGCCTGGACACTGACGGAGTCCGGGTCCGCACCCGTGGCGCGGAGCAGCGCCACGGCGACGCCTTCGCGCTGGTCCATGAGCGCCTTGAGCAGGTGGGCCGGCTCAACCTGGGGATTTCCGGCCGTGGAGGCGTTCATGGCCGCAGCCGAGAGAGCCTCCTGGCTCTTGGTGGTGAATTTGACGTCCAAAGAGAGCTCCTTCCGGGGGCAGTTTTTATTAACTTGAGTCTACTACGCTCAACTTTGGTTTGGTGCCGTTCCTGACAACTGTTTGCCTACAGCGAAACAGCTCTACGCGGCCGGTGACAGGGGCGACAGACCCTATTTCAGCGGGCGGGTGCTTCGCCCCGCAGCGGACAGTCCCGCTGCAGGACATCCCCGCAGCTGATAGCCCTACAGCGGGTAGACGGACACTGCTGCGGCCTTGACCACAAGGTGCACCGTCATCCCCGGGACCAGCCCGAGGTCCGCCAGGGCGGCCGGGGTGATGTCAGCCGCCAGCCCGCCGCCCCGCACGCGGATCTGGTCCCCATGAGGTTCCAGGTCCGTAATGGCCACCGCGAAGGAGTTCCGGGGGCTGCCGTGCGCGTCGGTGAGGAATACAGAAACGGCCGACGGCGGGAACACGGCCACCGCGGGACGGCCGGCGGGGACGGGGTCCTCGCTGTGGCCGGCAATATGCCCGCGGGCGGCCAGGATGCCGTCCCCGGCGGAGGTTCCCACTACAAAATTCAGTCCCGCCAGCCCGGCGGCGAACGCGCTGCGCGGCTTGTGCAGGACCTCCCGGGTGGGGCCTTCCTCCGCAATCCGGCCGTTCTCCAGGATGACCACCCTGTCGGCGAGCATCAGGGCGTCCAGGACGTCATGCGTGATGATGATGGCCGGCCGGTCCGCGAGGACGCGCTTGAGCAGGCGCCGGAGCAGCGGGGCGGAATGGATGTCCAGGGCCGCCATCGGTTCGTCGAGGAGGAGGAGTCCTGGATCCGCGGCGAGAGCCCGGGCCACCGCCACACGCTGCGCCTGCCCGCCGGACAGTTCGGCAGGACGGCGGCCCGCAAGGTCCCCGGCTTCAACATCGTCCAGCCAGCGCACAGCCTGCTCCATTGCCTGGCGCCTCGGAGTCCCCGCGCTCCGCGGCCCGAATGCCACGTTGTCAGCCGCGGTGAGATGCGGAAAGAGCAGCGGCTCCTGGGCCAGCAGCGCCGTCCCGCGGTGGTGGGGGGCGGTCCACCGCCTCTGCCCTTCCCCCAGGTGGAACAGGGTCCGGCCGTTCAGCTCGGCCCGCCCCCCGTCCGGCCGCACAAGCCCGGCGATGACCGAGAGCAGGGTGGACTTGCCGGCGCCGTTGGGACCCATCACGGCCACAGTTTCCGTGGGGCCCAGCGACAGGGCAACGTCGAAACCGCGCTCCGCCACGGCTGCCTGGAACGAGAACGTCACGCGAGGGCACCGCCCGCCCCGGCAGCCGTCGTCGGCCGTTCCCCCGAAGCCTGCTTCCCGGCTTTCCCATCCGGGCCCCTGCCGCCAGGGCGCCGGTAGGCGAGGGCCACCACCGCGACGGCCACGGCCACCAGCACCAGGGAAAGCGCGACGGCGGCGTCCGGGTCGGTTTCGCGCTGCAGGTAGATTTCGAGCGGCAGCGTCCGGGTTACCCCCTGCAGGCTGCCGGCGAACGTGAGCGTGGCGCCGAACTCCCCGAGGCTCCGGGCGAAGGAAAGGACCGCTCCGGATGCCAGCCCCGGCAAGGCCAGCGGGAGCGTGACGCGCCGGAAGACGGTTCCCGGCGTTGCCCCCAGCGTCGCGGCCACGGCCTCGTACCTCTGGCCGCCGGTCCGGAGGGCGCCTTCGAGGCTCACCACCAGGAACGGCAGGGCCACAAACGTCTGGGCCAGCACCACGGCGGTGGTGGAAAACGCGATCTGCAGCCCCAGCACCTCGATCGCCCCGCCCAGGAGCCCCTGCCGGCCGAACGTGTACAGGAGGGCGATGCCGCCCACCACCGGCGGCAGGACCAGGGGCAGCAGCACCAGCGAGCGCAGGAGCCCCAGCAGCGGAAACCTGCCCCGGGCCAGGACCACCGCAAGAGGCACCCCAAGCACGATGCAGAGGGCGGTGCTGGCCGCAGCCGTGCGCAGGCTCAGTCCCAGCGCCGCCAGGGCCGGCGCGGACGTGACCAGCGGGATGAAGTTGGCCCAGTTGACCCGCGCCACCATCGCAACGAGCGGAAGGACCACCACCAGGGCGGCCAGGACTGCGAGCCCATACAGCCAGCGGGGAACGCCGGTGTACGCCTGGCGGCCCGCGTGCCCGCCGGTCACCTGGCGCCAGCCCTGTGGATGCGCATCACGCCGGACCCGGTCCAAAGCCGGCCGCCGCCAGGACCTCCTGGCCTTCGGGGCCGGCCAGAAGGTCCAGGAACCTGCCGGCTGCGGTTTTATTGCGGCTGCCGGCCAGCACGGCGGCAGGGTACGGGTTCACTGCGGCGGCCGCCTCCGGGAAGGGGATGCCCTTCACCCGGGCGCCGGCTGACCGGACGTCCGTGACGTACACGAGCCCTGCGTCCGCTTCACCGGAGATGACTTTGCCCAGGACGTCCGTCACGGAGTTTTCTTCGCTGACCGGGCTGAGCACGGTACCGGTACTGTCCGCCACCCTGGCGGCAGCCGCCCCGCAGGGCACTTGCGGGGCACAGGCCACGAGTTTGATACCGGCTTTGGCCAGGTCCGCGAAGGAGCGGATGCCTGCCGGGTTTCCTGGCGGGACTGCGATGGCCAGGGTGTTGGTGGCAAAGTTTCGCGGTCCGCCGTCCGCCAGGCCGGCCTCCTGCACCTTTGCCATGGTGCCGGAGTCCGCGGACGCGAACACGTCCGCGGGCGCTCCCTGGCTGAGCTGGGTGGCAAGGTCAGCTGATCCCGCGAAGCTGAGGGTGACGGTGGTGCCGGGGTTTTCCGCTTCGAAGCGTTCGGCGAGTTCGGTGAAGCTGCTTTTGAGGGAGGCTGCGGCGAACACGGTCAGTGTGCTGCTGCCACTGCCGGCGTCCGCGTCACCCTTGCCGGTGCACGCGGCCAGCATGGCGGTCATCAGAACCGCCAGCAGCAGCGCCGTCAGCTTCCGACTCCCCGTCACAGCGCCTTGCCCCGGGGCGTTTCGATGATCACCGTGGTGGCTTTGACCACTGCGGTGGCCACGGAGCCGGGTTCCAGCCCCAGCTCCCGGACGGCTTCGCTGCTCATCAGCGACACCACACGGAACGGCCCGCACTGCAGTTCCACCTGCGCCATGACCTTGTCCGCGGTGATGTTGGTGACCAGGCCCACGAACCGGTTGCGGGCCGAGCTCCCCGTGCGGTGGGGATCGTCCGGAAGCTGGGCTAGCTTCTGCGCATGCAGGGCCAGCTCCAGCCCGTCGACTGCCAGCCGGCCGGCGTCGTCCTTCACCGGGGTGAGGCTCCCGTTCTCCGTCCAGCGCCGGACGGTATCGTCACTGACGCCGAGGAACCGGGCTGCCTCGGCCACACGGATAATGTTCATGCCGTCAGTCTAATCCGCAGATACGGATGAAAGCGCCTCCTGCTGCCGCATTTCCGGCGCGGCTTGGGCGGCGGACGCCACTCCGGCGGGCGCCCGGAGTCTGCCTGGTTCCGGCCCGGCGTGCGCTCCTGCCCGGTTGCCTGCCCGGACACGCCGGAGCTGACGGCGGGTCGGGGCGGAAACCGGCCGCCGCCACCACGTAACCGGGCGGGAGCGCACCCCCTCCGCGGGTTCGGGCCCAATTAGACTTCCCCCATGGCCATCTTCATCGACCCGCCGCTGTGGCCTGCGCACGGAACCCACTTCTCCCACCTCGTTTCGGATGAGTCACTGGAGGAGCTGCACTTGTTCGCAGCCGCGGCGGGCATCCCCGAGCGGGCGTTCGACGGCGACCATTACGACGTCCCGGAGCGCCGCTTCGATGACCTGGTGGCTGCCGGTGCCGTTCCGGTCGAAGCCCGGATCCTGGTCCGCACGCTGATCGCCAGCGGACTCCGCATCCCCGCGCGCCGGCGGAACAAGTCGTTGAAGGTTCCGCTGCTGAACCGCTGGAACGCCGTGATGCCCGGCCACGACGCCCTCTTCCTGGACCTCCTGGACCGGTGGAGCGAGCCGCACCGCCGGTACCACGGCTGCACCCACCTGCTGTCCGTCCTCGAGTCCCTCGACCTGCTCACCGATCCCGCCGACCCGCCGCGCACGGTCCTGCTGGCGGCCTGGTTCCACGACGCCGTCTACCGCGGGGTGGCCGGCCAGGACGAGGAGGAGTCCGCCCGCCTCGCCGAAGACCGCCTGCAGGCGGCAGGCCTTCCGGAGGCTGAGGTGTGCGAGGTGGGACGGCTGGTCCGGCTGACCTCGGACCACCGCCCGGACCAAGGGGACGACGACGGCGCCCTCCTCTGCGACGCCGACCTCTCCGTCCTTGGCGGGGAACCTGGGGAGTACGCGCGGTACGTTGCGGCCGTCCGCCAGGATTACGCGCACATTGGCGACGCTGACTTCGCCGCCGGGCGCACCGCCGTCGTGCGCCGCCTGCTGGAACTGGACCCGCTGTTCCACAGCGGCAGGGCACGGGAGCTGTGGCTGGATGCCGCGCACCGCAACTTGAAAGGCGAACTGGCGTGAACGCATCCACCTCCAACCCCCGCCACACCATGACGGCAAGCGCGGCGCACCGGCAGCTGCCCTCCGCCGTCCGGATGGAGTGGGGGCTCGACGGCGCCAGGACAGTAGCGTCCGGCGCGGACCTTGCCGTGGTGGTGGACGTCCTGTCCTTCAGCACCTGCGTCAGCGTCGCCCTGGACCGCGGAGCGGAAGTTTTCCCCTTTCCGTGGAAGGACACCGGCGCTGAGGACTTCGCCGCACGCCACGGCGCGCACCTGGCAGGTCCCCGCGACGGGGGCGGACTCAGCCTCTCCCCCGCAAGCTTCCGGGCCGCGGCATCCCTGGACCGGGTGGTCCTGCCGTCGCCCAACGGCTCCGCGCTCTGCCACGAACTGGCCCGCGAAGTCCCCCTGGTGGCCGCCGTGAGCCTCCGCAACGCTGCCGCCACCGCCGAGTGGGTGGCCGCCAACCTCCCCGCGGATGCCGTCATCGCAGTGATTGCCGCCGGCGAGCGCTGGCCCGGCGGCGGACTCCGGCCAGCCGTGGAGGACCAGATCGGCGCGGGCGCGTTCATCGCCGGCCTGGTGGCCGCGGGCAAGGGCGGGTACGAGCCGGAGGACGGCCGGCACGGCTACTCGCCGGAGGCTGTAGCGGCCATGGCCGCCTTTGAAGCCGCCGAGCCGCGCCTCCGCGAGATGCTCCACGGCTGTTCCAGCGGCCGCGAGCTGGCCGGCGGCGGCTACGGGGCGGACGTCGATATCGCCGCCGAACTGGACGACAGCGACGCCGTGGCCCTCCTGGTCAACGGGGTGTTCAGTCCGCGCTGACGAATGCCGTCCGCCGGGACCGGTGGTGCGGGGCTTCTCCGGCTGAACCTTTACGGCTGCCGCGCCCGGGTGCAACACTGCTCGGATGACTGTGCGCATCCAGGCCCTCTGCATCGATTCCACCAACCCGCAGGTACCTGCCGGCTTCTGGGAACGGGCCCTGGGCTGGCGTCGGACCTACGAGGCAGACGATGAAATCGTGCTCGAACCACCGGCGGGCAGCCCGGAGGACGGCGTGGTCCCGGACCTGCTGTTCCTTAGGGTGCCCGAGCGCAAGGAGGCCAAAAACCGGCTGCACCTGGACCTCCGGCCCGAGGACCGGGACGCGGAAGTGGCACGGCTGGAAGGCCTGGGCGCCATGCGCGTGGACGTGGGCCAGGGCCCGGACGTTACCTGGGTGGTGATGGCTGATCCGGACGGCAACGAGTTCTGCGTGCTGCGCGCCCTGCGGCCGGACGAGGCTGCCGGCTGAGCTGGTTGCCCGACGCGTGCCCGTCTACGGGCAGGCCGACGCGTGTCCGTCTACCGGTAGGTGGAGACGAACGGCTGGCTGGTGGGCACGATCTGCTTGCCCAGCGGCATCAGGGACACCGGGATGAGCTTCAGGTTGGCGATGGCCAGCGGGATGCCGATGATGGTGACCGCCATGGCAAAAGCGGTGACCACGTGCCCGATCGCTATCCAGACGCCTGCCACCAGGAGCCAGATCACGTTCCCCAGCAGCGGGAAGACGCCGGTGCCGCCGGGCTTGTCCACCACGGTCCGGCCGAAGGGCCAGAGGGTATAGGCGGCGATCCGGAACGAGGCGATGCCCCACGGGATGGTGATGACCAGCAGGCAGCAGATGACACCGGCAGCGAAATATCCGAGCGCGAGCCAGAACCCGCCAAAAACCAGCCAGATGATGTTGAGCAGTGTCTTCATTCATCCATTGTCCCCTGCGTCCGCCGGCACACAGCTCAGGGACTTCCCTGAGGCGCCCCTGAACCGGCTCCCGCCGCATCGCCTAGACCGTGGACTCGGCTTTCGCCGCATGCACGAAGGCGCGGACCTTGGCCAGGTCCTTGACACCGCGGGATGCCTCAACACCGGAGGAAACGTCCACGCCCCAGGCGTGGGCGGCAGCTGAAGCCTTCCCCACGTTCTCCGGGTCCAGGCCGCCGGCCAGCAGCCAGCTGCGTCCCTGCAGGGCAGGGAGGCCGGCCACCGAACCGTAGTCCCAGGCCTCGCCAGAACCGGGAACGGCGGCGTCGATCAGGAGCAGGTCCTCGCCCCAGTCCTCCAGTTCCTCGGGCGTGGCACTCAGGGTGACGGCCCTGACCAGCTTCATCCCGGCGTCGTGCACGGTGGCAACGTCCTCGCGGGTGCGCGTGCCGTGCAGCTGGATCCATTCCAGCCCGGCGGCGCGGGCAATGGCCACGGCGTCAACAACGGGCTCGTCGCGGAATACGCCGATCGGCAAAACCCGTTCCGGGACCTCGGCCAGCAGGGCCGATGCCTGCGAGGGCGAGACCACGCGGGGGCTGGCGGTGAGGACGAAACCCACCGCATCCGCTCCCGCGGCCACCGCTTCGCGAACAGATTCCGGCGTGCTGAGACCACACACTTTGACGAACATTCCCGGCTCCTTCAGGCTGTTTTCGTGTTGTCCCCCCGGAGGAGAGTAGCAGGGAAGGATGGGAGCTGCCGACACCCTGCCGCCTGCACACCGCCGCCGGGCGGGCAACTAGGCTGAACAGATGGAGATCATCCGCTTTGCCGACCTTAAACCTGAACCGTGGCGCAACGGCGGTGGGGTAACACGCCAGATCGCGGGCCATTCCGGCGTCGGCTCCGGACACGACGGCGGGTGGGACTGGCGGGTCAGCATCGCCGAGGTGGGCAAGGCCGGGGAGTTCTCGCCGTTTCCCGGAATGGAGCGGGTGCTCACCGTGGTTGAAGGCGAGCTCCTGCTGCTTACCGTGGATGGCGCTGAACATCCCCTCGAAAAGTACCGCGCGTTCCGGTTCCCCGGCGGGGCCGAGACCACCTGCGCCCTCCCCACGGGGGACGTCCGCAACCTCAACGTCATCACCCGGGCCGGGAAGTACAAGGGCTTTACGTCCATCATTGAGCTCTCGAAGAAACGGGCCCATCCCCTTTTCGCCGGCCAACTGGGCGTCCTGCTGCAGGGCCAGGCGACTGCCTCTTCCCCTGCCGCCCCTGGCGCTGCCTCTGCCGGGTCCGGGGCGCTGGGGCCGGTGGCCCTGGACCGCTACGACGCAGTGGTGGGCTCGGACAGCGGTTCCCCGGAGGTCCTGGGCCGCGGCTTCCTGGCCGTTGTGTCCATCGATGAAATTACTGGCTGAGGCTGAAGCGCCCGACGTCCACTACGGCATGGTTCCGGCGCGCTTCCTCGGCGGCGAAGACGGCGGCGTGGCTGACCAGGGACTCGTCCAGTCCGGACACCACTCCTGACCAGTCCCCGCCGGCGAGCGCCGCAACCCAGGCGGAGATGAGGCCGCGGTCGCCGCCTTCGTGCTTTTCGCCCCGGACCTGCGGCACGGCGGCGGGCACGGGGTGGACAGTTGTTGATCCGGTCAGGAAGTCGTAGACGGAGATGGCTCCGGCTTCGATGGTGATCTCTCCGTGGCTGCCGAAGATGCGGGTCCGCCGGGGGCCCGCGGCGGTGAAGGCCGTGGCGGTGAACGCGGCGGTTGTGCCGTCCTCGTATTCGATGTTCACCACCTGGTGGTCCACGACGTCGTTGTCCGAGAAATAGACGCAGCGGCCGTAGGGGCCCGTGGCCAGGGCGTGCAGCAGTGATTCGGGGGTGCCACCCGGATCCACGACGTCGGCGAAGTACGCCCGTGCCGGGTCCGGCCTGCCGCCGTTCGATGGCCGCCCGGCGCCGTAGATCTTCAGTGCGGAGTAGGGGCAGCTTGGTTCAGCCGGGCAGTCGGTGCAGCGCCGGGTTGCGCCTTCCGGCGCCCCCTCGGGACGGAAGTGGGCCAGCTGCCCGAAGGAGGATACCCGCAGGGGCCTGCTGCCGATGATGAAGGAGAGCCAGTCGACGTCGTGCGTGCACTTGGCCAGCAGGAACGGACTTGATTTCTCCTCGCGGCGCCAGTTCCCGCGGACGTAGGAATGCGCGAAGTGCCAGAACCCAACGGGCTCCAGGTGCTGGACGGAGATAATGCGGCCAACTGCCCCGCCGGCCAGGAGTTGCTTGAGCAGTGCCGTCAGCGGGGTGTAGCGCAGCACGTGGCAGACCGTTGCCCTGGTGCCGGTTTCACGGCTGAGGCGGTCAAGTTCGGCGCAGCCTGCGGGGTCGGCGGCGACGGGTTTTTCCAGGAGGATCTGGTAGCCGTGGGCTGCGGCTGCTGCGAAGGGGCCCGCATGTTCACGGTCCGGTGTGGCGATGATGATGCCGTCGGCGGGCAGGCGGCCGGCCAGCATCGCCTGCCAGTTGTCGAAAACCCCGTTGTCCGGGACACCGAGTTCCTTCGCCAGGGGGCCGCGCAGCTCGGCGCGCGGCTCGGCAAGGCCCACCACGGTGGCCCGGCCGGTGGCGGCGGCGAGGCGGGCGTACGCGGCGCCCCTGGCTCCGGCGCCGGCGATGAGGAGGCGCACCGTGCCTGCGTGCCTGCCGGCCGCGCTGTCGCCGTCGTTTACGGGGAGCCCCTGCGGCAGGGCGCCCACGGGTCAGCCGTTCCCGGGATCGGCAAGCCATTCCAGTGCCACGGCCGCTGTCCACGACTGGTCCATGCTGCCCAGCGGTTCACCGGTGAAGGGTTCGTAGTACTCACCGAAGTGGCCCTCCATGAGCTGGGCGAGGGAGGCCTCGCGCAGTTGGTGGTAGCGCTTCCCGTCGCCGCGCCTGCGCAGGCAGTGGGCCAGGTACCAGTTCATCACCGGCCACACCGGTCCCCGCCAGTACTGCCGGGGCTTCAATCCTTCGTACGTGGTGGACGTGGAGGCCGGGAGCGGGAAGGCCAGGCGAGGGTCTCCGGTCCAGTCCGGCCCCTCGAAGATCTCCAGTTGCCTGTCGAGGAGGGCCTGGTCCGCGGTGGAAACCAGGGGTGCGAACCCGGCGATGGTGGGCGGTCCAATCCATTCGCCCGTCAGCACATCCCTGTCCCGCGCCAGTCCGGTCTCCGCATTCACGGTCGCGTCGACGCCGTCGCGGAATTCCCTGGCCCACTGCCGCAGCTGGGGCGCTTCCTCGGGCAGGCCGAATTGTTCAGCCAGCACGGCAAGGTCCTCGCTGGCCGCGGCAAAGATCGCCGACATGAAGACATCCTTGACCTGGAAGGACATCACCGCCGGCAGCCGGGCGTCGTCGAACCCCACGTCGGCCATCTGCTGCACCAGCCACAGGTAGCGGCTGTACTCCTCGTCGCTGGGACGCTGGCTGTGGTCGGTGACCTTGAGCGTGTCCGTGCGGACAAAGGGCTCCATGTTGCCGGGCTGGACCCTGGAGTACGGGCCGTCGAAACGCGGCGAGTTGTCCATCCCGGACTCCCAGCCGTGGTAGATGGTGAGCAGGCCCGAGCCGTCCCCGCCGCGGGCGCTCCGGAGCCAGGCGTGCCAGTCGATCCAGTGCGGCAGGGTCCGCCGGGTGAATTCCTCCGCGAGCCTGGCATCCTCGCCGCCGGCCGCCGTCGCGCGTTCCACGATGCGGCGCAGCATGGTGGCGTGGACCGGCGGCTGGCAGATCCCGCTGGACTGCACGCCCTCCGGCGAAACGCCGCGGGTCCCCCAACGGTCCACGTCGGGGAAGTAGCCGGGGACGTCGGAGAACACGATGTGCGGGATCATCCCGCTCTTCCACTGCGCGGCCACGAGGTAGTCCAGCTCCTGCAGGGCGCGGGCCACGCTCACGGTGGAGAGGCCGGTGGCCACGAAGGCGGCATCCCAGCTCCACATGTGCGGGTAGAGGTTCGGCGCCGCCGTGACCATGGTGCCGATGTCGTTGGCTGCCAGGACGTCCCTTGCCCGGCTCCCCAGTTCCTCAAGGGTGCGGATTGGATAGCTGTCTCCGCTGTTCCCTTCCGGCGCCTGGCTCATGCCGTCAATCCAAGCTGGGTTTCCGTGTCGAAGAACCGGATTGCAGCCTGATCGAAGCGCAGCCCCACCTTTTCCCCCGAGGAGACCCGCACGGTGGAGGCCACCTGCACTTTGATGGTCTGCCCGCCCAGGTCCATGGTCAGCAGCGTGGCGTGTCCCAGCGGTTCCACCACTTCCACGGTGGCGTCCAGGGTTCCCGGCGTGCCGCGGTCCTCGAGATAGATGTTCTCCGCCCGGATTCCGACCATCACGGGAAGGCCGCCGGACCGGGCTGCGGAGCGGGCCAGGAATTCGGGGGCCTCGGTACTTTGGCCGGCGACTTCCAGGGCGCCCTGCTGGGTGACGCGGCCCTCCAGGAAGTTCATGGGCGGTGAACCGATGAACCCTCCCACGAACCGGTCTGCGGGTTCCTCATAGACCGTGATGGGGTGGCCCAGCTGGGCGATCTGCCCCTTCTTCATCACGGCGACCCGGTCCGAGAGGCTCATGGCCTCCACCTGGTCATGGGTGACGTAAAGGGTGGTGGAGCCCAGCTGCTGGACGATCTTTTTCAGCTCCGCCCGGAAGTCGAGGCGCAGGAGCGCATCGAGGTTGGACAGGGGCTCGTCCATGAGCAGGACGTCGGCGTCCATGACGATGGCGCGTGCGACGGCGACGCGCTGCCGCTGCCCGCCCGACAGCTGGGCGGGATACCGGTCAAGGTAGGGGGTCAGCTGGAGCAGGTCCGCCGCCCACGCGACCTTCTTCTCCAGTTCGTCCCGGGGAACCTTCTTCATGACCAGGCCGAACCCGATGTTGGTGCGGACCTTCCGGTGCGGGAAGACGGCGTAGGACTGGAACACCATGGACAGGTTCCGGTCCTGCGGCGGCAGGTAAGTCACGTCCCTGCCGCCAATGGAGATGCTTCCCTCGTCCGGGAAGTCCAGTCCCGCCACCATGCGCAGCAGGGTGGTCTTTCCGCAGCCCGAAGGCCCCAGGAGCACCATGAACTCGCCCTCGGCAACATCAAGGGAAACGTTGTTGGTGGCCAGCTCGGTGCTGCCCGGGTAGGTCTTCTTGAGACCCTTGATCGAGATGTCAGCCATGGAACAGCCTCTCTGGAACGCACTCAGCGGATGGTGGAGCCCCACATGTTGGTGAGGTAGCGGCGCATGAAGAAGATGAAGATCAGTGCCGGGATCACCAGCAGGAAGCCGCCGGCGAACCGGTAGGCCAGCGGTGACTCGGCGAGGGAACTGAGGACCTGGGCCGGCAGGGTGCGCTGGTTCAGGGTAAGGATCGACGCTCCCAGCACCTCGTTCCAGGACATCACGAAGGTGAAGATCGAGGCCGCCGCGATGCCCGGGATGGCCATGGGCATGACCACCTTGAGGAAGGCCTGCACCGGGCTGCAGCCGAAGATGCGGGCGGCTTCCTCGACGTCGCGCGGCACACCCAGGAACACCGAGGAGGTAATCAGGATGGTGGTGGGCAGTGCCAGTGCTGTGTGGAGCAGGACGACGGCCAGGACGCTGTCATACAGCCCGGTCTGGAGGAAGAGCTGGGCCAGCGGCACGGAAAGCACCACGATGGGCAGGGCCCGGGTGAAGAGCAGGAAGAGCTGGTACGGGTCCCTGCCGGGAAAGGCGAAACGCGCCACCGCGTAACCGGCCGGGACGCCGATGATCAGGGACAGCAGGAGCGTGAAGATGCCCACCTGGACGGAATTGATGAGGCCGCCCAGGATGCCCGTGGATTGCAGGAACGTCTGCATGGTCTCAAGGGAGAAGTTGTTCGGGATGAAGCTCAGCGGGAACTCCTGCAGGGCCGCCCTGCTGGAGGTGGCTGACAGGGCGATCAGGTAGATCGGCAGCGCCATGAAAAGCGTGATGAGGATGCAGCCCACCTGGAGCAGGATCCGGTTCCGGCGCCGTCTAGCCAGCGGCCTGCGGTCCACCTCCGGCGCTGGGCGGTCTGCCGGGGCCGTTGCCTTGTTGGTGGTGGCGTGGCTCATCGCGGGGCCTCCGACTGGTCTTTCAGGAGCTTGAGGTATCCGACGGCGGTGACCATGGACACAGCCATTACCACCAGGGCCAGGGCCGATGCCACGTTGGCGTCCTGTAGCCCGGTGTACCAGCGGTAGGTCTCGCCGACCACCAGCGGGAAGTTCTGCCCGGTGAGTGCCAGTGCCACCGCGAAGGTCTGGAAGGCCAGGATGGTCCGCAGGATCAGTGCGGTCTGGAGGCTGGGACGCAGCAACGGCAGGGTCACGTGCCACAGCCGGTCCCAGAAGCCGGCCCCGAAGACGCCGGCCGCCTCCTCATAGTCCTTGGGGATGGACTGCAGCCCGGCAACGACGATCACGAACACCAGCGACGTTGCCCGCCAGACTTCCGCGATCAGCACGGCCATGAACATGGAGGCGTAGTTGTCGTAGGCGAGCCACGAGACCGGCTCAAGGCCCACGGAGGCAAGCACGGAGTTCAGGTACCCGCGGTCCGTGAAGACCGTCAGCCAGACCAGGCCGGCGGCAAGGTCGCTGACCGCCAGGGGGATGGCCCAGATATAGAAGTACACCGAGGACCCGCGCGGTTTGGCCCGGATCAGCAGGGCCATGGCCAGCGCCAGGACGAACTGGATCGGAATCATCACCACGATCAGCAGCAGGGTGTTGCCCACTGAAGACCAGAAGTAGGGGTCCTGCGCCATCCGGGTGAAATTCGCCGTCGTCAGTCCTTCCGGGCCGCCAAACGCCTGGAGGATGCCGCTGACCATGGGCCAGCCGAACAGCAGGGTCATGAAAACGATGGACGGGGCAATCAGCAGCATTGCCGCCGAGGTTCCGCTCCTCCGCGGCGGCCGGCCGCGCGGCCTTGCGGGCCGGGGCCGGGGCCTTACGGCAGCGGGTGCGTCCGGGGAAGCCATCACGCAACCCTGCACTGGTCAGCGTCGGGATCCGGGGCCCAGCAGGGAACATTCAGCGTGTCCATGATGCTGGCCAGCTCCGCCCCTTGGCGGTCCAGCGTCGCCTTGACGTCTGCGTTGTTCAGGCAGATCTCCTGGAAGCAGTTCTTGAACAGCTGCGAGACCTGCGGGTCCTTGTCGCCCAGGCCCACCGGCGGGAGCGCAAGGATGGCGTCCGGAGCTTCCTGCTGCGCCTTGACGGCCTTGGCCTCGAGGGCGATACCGCCCGGGAGGTCGCTTCCAATATCCGCCTCCACCACCGGGAAGAAAGCATTGGACTTCAGCGTCTCGATTTGCGCCTCCGGCTTCGACAATGCCTTGATCAGCTCGAAGGCCTTGTCCTTTTCCGGCGAACCCTGGGGGACGGCCATGCCGCCGACGACGAGCAGGTAGCCCTTGCCCTTCGGACCGGACGGGGCGGGCACCATCAGCCAGTCGTCGGGCTTGTCCTGGACCGCGTTGATGAGGCGTGCCACGTGGTCCCACGCCACCAGGACTTCCCCGTTGCCCAGCGGCTCCTGCATGAAGTCGTAATTGGCGGAGGCCGGATTCATGTTGGCCCACAGGTCGCGCATGTACGTCCAGGCGGTGACGGCATCGGCGTTGCGGAACGTGGTGATCTGCCCGCCGGTGAAGCTTGGGAGCAGGAAGCCCTGGTAGAAGCGGTGGTGAAGGCCCTTCGGCCCGGCGGGAATGCCGAACACAGGGCGCCCCCCGTTCGCCGCCTTGGCTGCCTGGGCCCACGCCAGGAAGTTTTCGTAGGTGAGGTTGTTGACGTCGGCGCCAGACGGCAGCCACTCCAGCGCCTTCTTGTTGACCGCCACCACATACGTCGCCTGGATCCAGGGGATGTACCGGGGAGAATCCGTTCCGAGCTTTGCCAGCTCCAGCAGGTCATCGGAATAGCCAGCAGACGAAAGGTCGCTGGTCAGGGAGCTGAGGTCCTCGAACTGGGACGCGAAGGGGATGAGGTCGCTGTGCAGGCCCGCTGCAATGCCTATTTCAACCTTCCCTGCGGCAAGCTGGGACTTCAGGGTGGTGTTGAAGATGCCGGTGTCCACGGGGTTGTAGGCCACCTGGATATCGCCGGCGAACTTCTTCAGCGTGGCTTCATATTTCTGCCTCTCCTCCACGGGGGAGAACTGGGTGGAAAGGAAGTTGACCGACCCTTCCCCTCCGCTCCCGCTGGTGTTCACGCCGCAGGCTGCCAGCAGGGGGCCGGTGGCCAGGGCCATCAACCCTCCCTTCAGCATGGTCCGCCGGCTGAGGTCACGGTGGGCAAGATCCGACATTGGAACCTCCTGCTGCGAGGGCAGATAGTATTTTTGTCTGGTGATCGATCATAATTGTGTGATCTAGACCACGTCAATGGCCAGGCCGCGGCGCGGGCAGGCCACCTACGCAAAGGAAGCGGGCAGGATGACCCAGCAGAGGACGCTCGTCGGGGGCTCAGGCCAACCTCCCGCGGGTCCTGCCACCAGCGCCGGCCACGTCCTCCAGCTCCTGCGGTCAAGCACCGCCGGATACAGCCGGGCGGACCTGCTGGACATTACCGGCATGGCCCGGTCCACCCTTTATGAGCGGCTGGACGCCCTTTTCGCTGCGGGCCTGGTCTATGAATCCACGCCGCTGCGCTCCCAGCGCGGCAGGCCGCCCCGGGCCCTCCGCTTCGATGACCGCAACAAGCTGGTCCTCGCGATCGAGATCGGGCACACCCACGCCAGCATCCACCTCCTGTCCCTGGGCCGGGACATCGTGGCCTCCGCCCGGCTGCCAATCCAGATCAGCCAGCCCCAGGAAGGCGTGGCCGGCGCTGTCATCGAGGAGTCCCTGCGGCTCCTCGACGGGCGGCAGCCGGTGGGAGCAGGAGTGGGGCTGCCTGCCCCGGTGGACCCCCTCCACCGGCTGGGCCTGGAACGCACCGTCCTCGCCCACTGGGACCTGCAGCGCCTGCAGGACGTCATGGAGGCGAGGCTCGACTGCCCGGTCCTGCTGGAAAATGACGCCCGTTCGATGGCGGTCGGCGAGGTCCGGGAGCCGCTCGAGTCCCTCGTGGCAGTGAAGGTCAGCACCGGCGTCGGCTCCGGCATCATTGTGCGGGGAGCCCTGGTCCGCGGCGCCCACGGTGCCGCCGGGGACATCGGGCACGTGCGGATTCCCGAGGCCGCGGGCCGCCGCTGCCGCTGCGGCCGGGACGGCTGCCTCGCGGCGGCGGCGTCAGGACGCGCGCTCCTCGCGGCACCGGAACTTGCCGGCTACGGCACCCTGCGCCGGCTCGTTGATGCGTGCGGCAGCGATCCCGCCGTGCGTTCCGCCGTCACGGAAGCCGGGCGGGTACTGGGGCGCGCCCTCGCAGCGACGGTGGGGACGCTGAATCCCGGCCGGATCGCAGTGGGCGGACTCGTGGGCGTGCTTCCGGATTTCCTGGCGGCCTGCCGGCAGCAGATCCTCGACGACGCCTTTGAACCTTCCCTGGTGGACCTTGAGGTTGTCGCCGCGGACAGCCGGACGGCCACGGCTGTTGGACTGTGCAAGCTCGTGGAGGAGAGCCTTTACGCGCCGGAGCGGGTGGAACAGCTGCTGGCGCAGCGGGCCGGCTGAGCAATTTGTCACAGGGCAGCCTTGCCTTGCAGAAGCAGAGCCTTTCCACACTGGTGGCCCACCCGGGCCGTCCCTAGACTCGGGCTATGACCACTTCATCGTTCAATGCACTCCTGTCCACCCAGATCGGCAACGAGTTCACCGCGTCGCAGCAGTACATTGCCGTGGCCACCTGGTTCGCCAACCAGGACCTCCCCCAGCTGGCGCGCTACTTCTACCGCCAGTCCGTGGAGGAACGGAACCACGCCATGATGATGGTGCAGTACATGCTTGACCGGGACATCCCCTTCACCATTCCCGGCGTTCCGGCTGTCCGGAACGACTTTGCCTCCGTCACCGAGCCGCTGGCCCTGGCACTTCAGCAGGAAAAGGAAGTCACCCGCAACATCGAGGACCTGTTCCGGGCTGCCCGCGGCGAAAACGATGCCCTGGGCGAGCAGTTCATGCTGTGGTTCCTGAAGGAGCAGGTGGAGGAAGTGGCGTCCATGACCACCCTGCTGAACATCGCAGAGCGCGCGGACAACCTGTTCGATATCGAGAACTTCATTGCCCGCGAAACCATCGGTGACGGCGGCCGGGACTCCTCCGCCCCCGAGGCTGCCGGCGGGGCGCTCTAACCGCCGCGGCCCAACTGGGTCGCAGCAGATGTCGGATTGAGCCCCCAAAAGAGCATCTGCTGCTACCTAGTTGGGCGGGAGGGCACCTGGTGAGGTTGGGCACCAAACCTGCCCGCCGCCGTCGTGCGTTGCTACTCTGGAAACCAAGGCTCCGCACCTGAGCCTCCGGACGACGGTTCAGTACCCGGAACGCGACAAGACTGGCCAAAGGATCTGCCATGTCGTGGTTAATACTTCTTCTCTCCGGGGCGCTCGAGGCAGTCTGGGCCGCATCCCTGCACCGCGCTTTCCAGGCTTCGGGGCGGAAGCGCCTCGCCCCCGCCGCGCTCTTCCTGGTCTCTGTCGCCGCGAGCACGGGCGGCCTGGCCATCGCGATGCAGTCCATCCCCACCGGTACCGCCTACGCCGTGTGGGTCGGGGTGGGCGTGGTGCTCACCTCCGCCTACGCCATCGTCACCAAGGTGGAACGCCCGACGGCGGCGCGCCTCCTCCTGCTGTCCGGCATCGCTGTGTGCGTGGTTGGCCTGAAGGTGGTGGCGTAATGCTGCGGCGTTCACTCCCCTGGCTGGTACTACTGGCCTCGGCCGTCCTCGAAGCCGTATGGGCCACCGCGCTGGGACTGTCCAACGGGTTCAGCCAGCCCGTCCCCACCATTGTCTTCGCCGTGACGGCAACCCTGAGCATGCTGGGCCTGGGCTGGGCCATCCGCTCCATCCCGCTGGGCAGCGCCTACGCCGTGTGGGTGGGCATCGGCGCCGCGCTGACGGTGGGCTGGGCGATGGCCACCGGCGTGGAGCCTTTCAGCGTGCTGAAGGTTGTGTTCATTGCCGGGATCGTTGGCTGCGCCGCCGGCCTCAAGGCGCTGCCGCAGGACCGGTAGAACCCCTCAGGACAAGGTCGGACCCCAGGACCACCGGCGAGCGCGTGGACTGCTCACCGGCCATTTCGGCTGCGAGCGCATGGACTGCAGCGTGGGCGATCGCGGCGGCCGGCTGGCGGAGCGTCGTCAGCGGCGGATCTGTGAGGGCCATCAGAGTCGAGTCGTCAAAGCCCACGATGGATACGTCCTCAGGCACCCGCAGCCCCCTGGCCCGTGCCGCGCGGATGGCCCCCAGCGCCATGACGTCGGATGCACACACGATCGCCGTGTGGCCGGAGTCAAGGAGCTCGTTGGCCGCGCTCTGGCCGCCCTCCACCGTGTACATGCTCGTGGCCGTGTGGGGTGCGGGATCGTCGACGCCCAGATAGTCCGCAAGCGCGGTCCGGAAACCTGCCAGTTTCTGCCGGCTGGGAATGAAGCGGTGCGGGCCGACTGCAAGCCCCACCTTCCGGTGTCCCAGGCTGGCCAGGTGCTGGACCGCCGTCCTGATCGCGGCGGCGTCGTCATTGGACACCGAGGCCGCCCCGAGCTCAGGGCGGGGGCCGTTGACCAGGACGTACGGGATGCCCCGGCCGCGCAGCCGGTGGTAGCGCTCCAGGCTGGCCTGGCCGTCCGCGTGGGCGCTGCAGATGAAGATGATGCCGGCTGCCCCCTGCGCCACGAGCATCTCGATGTACTCGTCCTCTGAACGGCCTCCGCCGGGCAGCGCACAGATAACGGGGATGAAATCCTCCTGGGAGAGGAGGGAGACCACCGCCTGGGCGATGGCCGGGAAAATCGGGTTGGTGAGGTCGGGGACAATGATTCCCACCTGCCCCCTGGCTGCGCTGCGGGTGCGGTCGGGCCGCTCGTACCCGAGATCGTCCATGGCAGCGAGAACGGCCTGGCGCACCTCCCGGGACACGCCTTTCCGCCCATTGACCACCCGGGACACCGTGGCGATGCTGACGCCGACCTTCCGTGCAAGGTCTTCCAGTTTCGGCCGCTCGGCCGCGGCGGTTTCCGTCCCGCTCCCGGTCATACTCATGGTGCTCCTTCGCCGGAACAGCATTCCGGAGGTCTCGTGCTTCCCAGTGTACGGACACAGGAGTACACGTGGCATGAAAATAAAGCGTGAAATTTTCAGCAAACCGTTGACGTGCGTAGGAGGCGAAACTTAGGCTCTTGGGACACCCCGCTCCCCACCGTTGCCGTTCGGGGCGTTTCCAAGGAAGGTCTTCCATGTCCCACAAATCCCTACCGGCCGGGCCACCGCCTGCGCTCAACAGAAAACTGGCAGCCGCCCTGGCGGCAGCCTGCGCCACTCCCCTGGCGCTGGGCGGCCTCGCCCTCCCGGCCTCCGCGGACCACACCGCTGTGCCGCAGGCCGTGGCCCTCGTCGGTTCGCTGCAGTCCGAGATCGGCTGCCCCGGGGACTGGCAACCCGACTGCGCGGCCAGCAGGCTGCAGCCGGTGGAGGGCTCCGCCTCGCTCTACCGCGCCACGTTCGATATCCCTGCGGGCACCTACGGGATGAAGGTTGCCCTGAACAATTCATGGGATGAAAACTACGGCGCAGGCGGCGCTGCCGGCGGCGGCGACCTGGTGCTCAACGCCCCGGGCGGGCCTGTGACCTTTACCTACGACCACGCCAGCCACACCCTCACGGACAATGTCCCCGATGCCCTCGGCGCCGAGGCTGGCGCGCACTGGTTGTCGGCGGACACCATCGCGTGGCAGGCGCCGGCGGCGGAGGGAACCACCTACCGGCTTTACAGCGCGCCCGACGGCGGCCTGGCTGTGGCGGACGGCCAGGTCACCGGCGGCAGCTACGTACCACTTGAGAAGACGAACCAGACCTTGGATGCGGGACTGGCAGCCAAGTATCCCCACCTCTCCGGATTCGCCTCCCTGCGGCTGGCCGAAGGCGACGCAGCGCGGGCCAAGGAACTGCTGAAGGGCCAGCTGCTCGTTGCCGCCGTCGGTGCGGACGGCCAGGTCACCGCCGCCACCGGAGTCCAGGTCCCCGGGGTCCTGGACGCTCTCTACCAGGACGCGGCGGGGCGTGAACTCGGGCTGGGCTGGAAGGGCAACCGGCCGGAGCTTTCCCTGTGGGCGCCCACGGCGCGCAGCGTCACCATCCACACCTACGCATCAGGCTCCGGCGGCGACCCCGTCTCCAGCCGCCCCATGGAACCGTCCCGGGACGGCGTCTGGTCCATGACCGGAGAGAAGGACTGGAAGGGCGCCTACTACCTGTACGAGGTGGAGGTCTTTGTTCCGGAAACCGGCAAGGTTGAACGGAACCTGGTCACCGACCCCTACAGCGTGGGCCTGTCCGCCAACTCCGGGCGCAGCCTCTTCGTGGACCTGGAGGACAAGGCGCTGGCCCCCGAGGGCTGGAAGAAGCTGCAGAAACCGACCCTCACCAAGCCCGAGGACCTCTCCCTCTACGAACTCCACGTCCGCGATTTCTCCATCACGGATGAGACCGTGCCGGAGGCGCACCGGGGAACCTACAAGGCCTTCACGGACACCGACAGCAACGGCATGCAGCGCCTCCGCGAGCTTACGGACGCCGGGATGAACGCAGTCCACCTGCTCCCGGTCAATGACATCGGCACCATCGAGGAACGGCGCAGCGAGCAGCTCGAACCGGCCTGCGACCTCGCCGCCCTGCCCGCGGATTCGGAGGAGCAGCAGGCCTGCGTCGCGGAGACTGCAGCCAGGGACGGGTTCAACTGGGGCTACGATCCCCTGCACTACACAACACCGGAGGGCTCCTATGCCACCAATCCCGACGGCGCCACCAGGATCACCGAATTCCGCGAGATGGTGGCTGCCCTGAATACCTCCGGCGCGCGGGTCATCCAGGACGTGGTCTACAACCACACCTCGAGTGCCGGACAGTCCGGGAGCAACAACCTGGACCGCATCGTTCCGGGCTACTACCACCGCCTGAACCCCGGCACCGGGTCCCTTGAGACGTCCACCTGCTGCGCCAACACGGCAACCGAGAACACCATGATGGGCAAGCTCATGATCGATTCCCTGGTGACGCTTGCCAGGACGTACAAGCTGGACGGCTTCCGCTTTGACCTCATGGGCCACCACTCGAAGCAGAACATGCTGGACGTCCGGGCGGCCCTGGACCAGCTGACCCTGGCCAAGGACGGCGTGGACGGCAAGGCCATCACCCTGTACGGGGAGGGCTGGAACTTCGGCGAGGTGGCCAACAACGCCCGGTTCGTCCAGGCCACCCAGGAAAACATGGCCGGCACCGGCATCGGCACCTTCAACGACCGCCTGCGCGATGCCGTGCGCGGCGGCGGCCCCTTCGACCCCGACCCCCGGGTCCAGGGTTTCGCGTCCGGACTCTATACGGACCCGAACAGCTCCCCTGCCAACGGGACCCCGGAACAGCAGAAGGAAGCACTCCTGCTGGCCCAGGACCTGGTGAAGGTGGGGCTGACAGGCAACCTGAAGGACTACTCCTTCGTGGACCGCACCGGCGCCACCGTCACGGGGGCGGACGTGCCGTACAACGGTGCTCCCGCAGGCTATACGAGCGACCCGCAGGAGGCCGTCACCTATGTGGAGGCCCATGACAACGAGACGCTCTTCGACGCCCTTGCGCTGAAGCTGCCGCAGGACACCCCCATGGCGGAGCGGACCCGGATGCAGACGCTTGCCCTCAGCACCACGGCCTTTGGCCAGGGCATCTCCTTCTGGCACGCGGGCGGCGAAGCGCTGCGCAGCAAGTCCCTGGACCGCAACAGCTACGATTCGGGCGACTGGTTCAACATCATGGACCACACGGACGGCACCAATGGCTTCGGCCGGGGACTGCCGCCCAAGGCGGACAATGAGGACAAGTACGGCTACATGCGCCCGCTGCTGGCAGACCCCTCACAGAAGCCGGCCACCAGCGACATCGCTGAGGCGCGCGGCCGGGCTGCTGAGCTCCTGCAGATCCGCAAGAGCACGCCGCTGTTCCACCTCGGCGAGGCCGGTTTGGTCCAGCAGAAGGTGTCCTTCCCCGACGGCGGTCCCGGACAGGCTCCGGGCGTGGTGGTCATGCACATCGACGACTCCGTGGGCCCGGATGTGGACAAGGACCTGCGCGGGCTGGTGGTGGTCTTCAACGCCGCCGATGACACAGTCAGCCAGACGGTGGCCGCCACGGCAGGCGCGTCCTACGGCCTGCACCCGGTCCAGTCCGGCGGCACCGATCCTGTGGTCAAGACGGCCGCGCACGATCCCGCGACCGGAACCTTCACCGTTCCGGCCCGCACCGTGGCGGTGTTCCAGCTCGGCTAGGCCCGCGAGGCAGCCCAACGGTTTCCCGGGCAGTCTAGGCTTTTGCCATGGACTCCCCCGAGATCTCCGCAGCCGTCGCCGGGCTGCGCCATGCCGTTCGCGGCGCGCCGGGTGTCGGGCGGCGGATACTGCTGGGCATCGCGGGGGCACCGGGCGCCGGAAAGTCCACGTTCGCTGCCTGGCTGCAGCAGCAGTTCGGGCCCGGTGAGGCGGTGGTGGTGCCCATGGACGGTTTCCACCTGGGCAACACCATCATTGAGGGCACGCCGCTGCGGCAGCGCAAGGGGGCCATCGACACGTTCGACGCCGGCGGGTACCTTTCGCTGCTGCGCCGCCTGGTGCGGCGGGACGAGGCAGTGGTATACGCGCCGGAGTTCCGCCGCACCCTCGATGAACCGGTGGCGGCCTCCATCGCCATTCCCGCGGAAGTCCCTCTGGTGATCACGGAAGGCAACTACCTGTTGTTTGAGCAGGAACCGTGGAAGGACATCCGGGCGCAGCTGGATGAGGTCTGGTTTGTCGATGTACCCCCGGCGCTGCGGCTGAACCGGCTGGTGGAACGGCACATCTCATTCGGAATGGAACGGGCCGCGGCGGAAGCGTGGGCAGCCGGCCCGGACCAGGCCAACGCCGTGCTGATCGAGGCCACCCGTCCGGCGGCCAGCAGGATTATTCCCTGGCACTAGGAAGTTGCCACTACCAACGGCATCTCGAAACGGCGCCGGTCACGGCGAGGAACCAGGAGAACTGATGGCACACGTAGTAACCCTCGGAGACGGACTCACTGCCAGCCCGCTCGGCTTCGGCGGCATGGCCCTGACGCCCGTGTACGGGGAGGTGGACCAGGAGGACGCGCTCCGCACGCTGCACCACGCCGTCGACTCCGGTGTCACCTTCATCGACACTGCGGACATCTACGGCGGGGGCAGCAACGAGGAACTGGTCGCCCAGCTTCTGAAGGAGCGGCGGGACGAGGTCCAGCTGGCCACCAAGTTCGGGCTGGTGGGCACGCCGGCGGACGGCTACACGGACATCCGCGGCGACGCCGCCTACATCCGCCAGGCCGTGGACCGCAGCCTGCACCGGCTGGGCACAGACGTGATCGACCTCTACTACATGCACCGCCGCGACCTCCGCGTTCCCCTGACGGAAACCGTGGGAGCCATGGCGGAGCTGGTGCAGCAGGGCAAAATCAGGCACCTGGGGCTGTCCGAAGTAACGGCCCAGGAGCTGGAGGAAGCCACCGCCGTGCACCCCATTGCGGCGGTCCAGAGCGAGTGGTCCATCTGGAGCCGTGACGTGGAACGCAACGTCGTTCCTGCCGCTGCCGCCCTGGGAACCGGTTTTGTGCCGTACTCGCCGCTGGGCCGGGGATTCCTCACCGGCACCGTGGACGCCTCCAGCCTGGGCGAGAAGGACTTCCGCCGCCGGATCCCCCGCTTCGCACCCGATGCCGCCGGTGCCAACCGGGCGGTGGTGGACACGGTGCAGGCCGTGGCGGACAGCCTGGGCGCGACGCCCGCGCAGGTTGCCCTCGCCTGGCTGCTCGCGCAGGGCAGGAGGCTGGGGCTGCCCGTCGTCCCCATCCCCGGCACCCGCAAAGCCCACCGGATAGACGAGAACCTCGGCGCCCTGGACCTGGAACTCGCCCCGGCGCACCTGGACGCGCTCGGCGAAGCGTCGGACGCCGTCGTCGGTTCCCGCTCAGCCGATCCCACGTGGGTGTCCGAAGGGCGCGAATAGAGCCTCACACGACACCGAAGGGCGGCCCCCCAGGGGGCCGCCCTTCGGCACGCGTCAGGTCAGGAGGCGGAACGTGCTTCCCGGACCAGCTCGGCACAGCGTTCGCCGATCATCATGGTGGTGATGTTGGGGTTCACGGTGGTCAGCTCCGGCATGACGGACGCGTCAGCCACCCTCAGCCCCGTGACGCCCTTGACGCGCAGTTCGGGATCCAACGGTGACATCCCGTCGTCGGCCGCGCCCATCCGGACAGTCCCGGCGGGGTGGTACACGGTGTTGTGGGTCCTCCGGATGTAGTCGGTGATCTCCTCATCGCTCTGGATGTCCGGGCCGGGGTACAGCTCGGTTCCCACCCAGTCAGCCAGCGCCGGCTGCGCGGCAATTTCGCGGGCCTTGCGGATGCCGGCGATCATCACACGCATGTCGTGGCCGTCCGCGTCGGTGAAGTAGCGGGGGTCCACCCTGGGCTTGTCCCGGAAGTCCTTGCTGCGCAGTTTCACGGTTCCTCGACTGCGGGCATGCGTGACGTTGGGCGTGAGGCAGAAGCCGTTCTCCGTGGTGGGGAAACCCTGCCGCAGCGTGTGCATGTCGAACGGCACCGAGCCGTAGTGGAACATCAGGTCGGGCCGGTCCAGGCCTTCCTCGGTGGTGGTGAAAATGCCGGCCTCCCACCACTGCGTGGACGTCTCCGTCATGGGCCGCCTGGCCTCCCACTGGATCACACCCTCGGGGTGGTCCTGCAGGTGCTCGCCGACCCCCGGTGAGTCCACGCGGACAGGGATGCCGAATTCCTCCAGCTGGGCGGCCGGGCCGATGCCCGAAAGCATCAGCAGCTTGGGGGAATCGATGGCTCCGGTGGAAACGATCACCTCGGCCCGCGCCGTGAGCTCATGCGTCCTGGCGAATCCGTTGTCCACCACTGCGACGCCGGTGCAGCGGTTGGCGGCGTCGAAGGTGAGTTCCTTGGCGCGCAGCCCGGTCAGGAGCGTGAAGTTCCCGCGGTCCATGATCGGGTGGATGTAGGACACCGAGCTGGAGGAGCGGGTACCGTCCGCGCGGCGGTTGATCTGGAAGAATCCGGCACCGTTAATCACCGTTTCCCCGGTGTTGAACTGCGCCTTCGGAATGCCGGACTGTTCGCAGGCTTCCAGCATGGCCCGGCCCGTAGGGTCCGACGCCGGGACGTTCATCAGGTGCACCGGTCCACTGTCGCCGTGGTGAGGTGCGTCGGGGCCGGCGTCCTCGTTGGTTTCCAGCTGCTTGAACAGACGGAAGGCCAGGTCCGAGTTCCACCCGGTGGCGCCGAACTTCTGCTCCCACTCGTCGATGTCCTCGCGGGGCGCCCAGAACGCGATGCAGGAGTTGTGGCTGGAGCAGCCGCCCATGACCCTGGCCCGGGCGTGGCGCATGAAGGAGTTGCCGTTTTCCTGCTCCTCGATGGGGTAGTCCCAGTCGTAGCCGGATTCCAGCAGCTCCATCCAGCGGTCCAGCTGCAGGATCTCGGGAAGGTTCCGGTCATCGGGCCCGGCTTCCACCAGGGCCACCTCCACGGCCGGGTCCTCGCTCAGGCGTGACGCCACGGCGGCCCCGGCGGAGCCGCCGCCGATCACGATGTAGTCGAATTCCGTCTTTGCTGCCATGTGCCTTAGTTCCTCCCTGCAGGTGCGGCGGCGTGGTCCGCGAACCAGCCGGTCACCTGCGGATCGATGTTCTGGTAGACGTGCTTGGCTTCCTGGTACTCGGCCAGGCCCGTGGGCCCCAGTTCACGGCCGACGCCGGACTGGCCGAACCCGCCCCATTCCGCCTGCGGCAGGTAGGGGTGGAAATCGTTGATCCAGATGGTCCCGTGGCGCAATGCCCGGGCCACACGCTGGGACTTGCCGGCGTCCTGGGACCAGACGGCACCGGCCAGGCCGTAGTGGGTGTCGTTGCCCAGTTTTACGGCTTCCGCCTCGGAGGTGAAGGTTTCCACGGTGACCACGGGGCCGAAGGCCTCGTCCACCACCACGGACATGCCGCTCTTGACCTGGTCCAGGACGGTGGGCAGGTAGTAGAAGCCCTTCTCGAGTTCGCCTTCGCCCCACGCACCGCCGCAGCGCAGCCGGGCGCCCTCGGCAATGCCCTTCTCGACGTAAGCGGTGACCTTGTCGCGGTGGGCGGCGGAAATCAGCGGGCCGGTCTCGGCGTCCGGGTCGAACGGGCCGCCGAGGCGGATCTGCTGCGCGCGGCGCACCAGTTCATCCACGAACCTCTCCGCGATGGACTCCTCCACAATCAGCCGGGCGCCGGCCGAGCAGACCTGGCCGGAATGGACGAACGCGGCGTTGAGGGCGTTGTCCAGGGCGGCGTCGAAATTGGCGTCCGCGAAGACGATGTTGGGGTTCTTGCCGCCCAGCTCCAGCGCCACCTTCTTGACCGACGCTGCCGCCGAGGCGGCGATGGCCTTGCCGGTTTCCAGGCCGCCGGTGAAGGACACCAGGTCCACCTCCGGATGGCCGGAAAGGACGGGGCCCACGGTCCTGCCGTCGCCCAGCACAAGGTTCGCGACGCCGTCGGGCAGTCCCAGCTCCGCAAGGACCTCCATCATCAGGATGGAGGTGTGCGGGGTCAGCTCGCTGGGCTTGAGGACGAAGCTGCAGCCCGCGGCGAGCGCAGGGGCGATCTTCCAGGCGGCCTGCAGCAGCGGGTAGTTCCACGGGGCGATCAGCGAGCACACGCCAACGGGCTCGTATTCGATCCGGCTCACCACCGTGGCGCTGCCGGCATCCACCACGCGGCCTGAATCCTGGCCGGCAAGCTTGCCGAAGTACTCAAAGCAGTTGGCGATGTCGTCCATGTCGATCTCGCTTTCCACCAGGCGCTTGCCGGTGTCCAGCGTCTCGGCACGGGCAAACTCGTCCTTGCGCTCCCGCAGCCGGGTGGCGACGCTGACCAGGAAGGTGCCCCGCTCCAGGGCTGATTTCCCGGACCACTCGCCGCAGTCGAAGGCAGCCCTCGCCGCCTCCACGGCACGGTCCGCATCCGCGGCGGTCCCCTCCGAGACAGACCCCACGAGTCCGCCGTCGGCCGGGCAATGGATGTCCCGGGTGCCGCCGTCGGACGCTGCGGTCCAGCTCCCGCCGATGTAAAGCGTTGCCTTGCTCATTTCGTTTCCTCCTGCATGTCGAAGTCGGATTCCCAGTTGTCTTTTGCCACCTGGTCCTCAACCAGGACGGTGTTTCCGGGGGCTGCACGGTTCAGGTGCAGGAATTCAAGGTGCTGTTCGTAGTGGTCCAGGACGTCCGTGATGACCTGTTCCTTGGTGTAGCCCATGAGGTCGTAGCCGTAGCTGCCCTCCTGGGAGAACACCTCCATGCGGTAGTAGTGGTCGTCCGGATCAGCTCTGCGCGTGGCATAGCTGGGCGTCTCGTACTGCACCGGGTAGATCTGGTATTTGAAGGCCCGCTCCTCGCCCATGGGCAGCTGCAGGTCGATGCTGCGGATGCCGCAGGGCTCCACGGTGGTGACGGTCAGCGCGGTCTCCGCACCCTGTGCTTTGAGTTCGGCTTCAACTTCCTGCAGTGCCGGGACGGCCACCGTTTCAGCGAACCGGATGGTCTGCCTCCGCCCTGGGTAGCTCATGGCGCGGCTGAGCCGTTGCCGCCAGGTGCGTCCTCCGCGCAGGTCGCTGGAGCGGCCCGTGATGATGCCGGGCAGGCTGGCGCGGTAGCTGTCGTTGAGCGAGTTCTCCACCCGGAGGGCCTTGTAGAGGCCCAGCATGATGAACACCAGCAGCAGGGACAGCGGAAGGCCCATGACGATCGTGGCATTCTGTAGCGTGGTGACCCCGCCGACCGTGAGCATGGCCAGGGTCAGCAGCCCGGTGGCCACAGCCCAGAACACGCGCATCCACTCAGGGCCGTCGGAGTCCGCGTCCTTCAGGTGTGAGGTGAAGTTGGACATCACCAGGGCGCCGGAGTCCGCCGATGTCACGTAGAACAGCAGGCCCGTGAATGTTGCAACGGCCGCTGTGAGGGGGACAGCCGGGTACTCAGCCAGGAGGCTGTAGAAGCCACGTTCCGGATGGCTCATGGCAGCGTCGCCGAAGGCCATGTTGCCGCCCATGACCAGGTCGAGGCTGGAGTTTCCGAAGATGGAGATCCACAGCACGATGAAGAGGAAGGGGACCGTCATGGTGCCCAGCACGAACTGCCGGATGGTGCGGCCGCGGGAGATGCGGGCCAGGAACAGGCCCACGAAGGGTGCCCACGCAATCCACCATGCCCAGAAGAACAGGGTCCACGCGTTCATCCACTCTGTGGGCTTGTCATAGGCAAACGTGTCCAGGGTCATGGCGGGGAAACGGCTCACCACGTCACCGATGTTCTGGACGATCCCGTCCAGCAGGAAGTTCGTCTTGCCGGTGGCGAGGATGAACAGCATCAGGGCCACGGCCAGGATCACGTTGAGTTCCGAAAGCCGCCGGATGCCCTTTTCCACGCCGGACACCACGGACACAGTGGCCATCACCACGGACAGGGCGATCAGGCCGATCTGCACGGCAAGGTTCTCCGGGATGCCGAACATGAAGTTGAGCCCGTAGTTGAGCTGCACGACGCCGATGCCCAGTGAGGTGGCGATGCCAAAGATGGTGCCGAGCAGCGCGGCGATATCCACCGCATGCCCCATCGGGCCTTCGATCTTCTTCCCGAAGATGGGGTACAGCGCGGACCTGATGCTCAGCGGCAGGTTGTGGCGGTAGGAGAAGTAGCCCAGCGCCAGTCCCATCAGGGCGTACAGGGCCCAGCCCGTGATGCCGTAGTGGAACAGCGTCCATACGAGAGCCTGCCGGGCGGCCTCGGCGGTTCCGCCTTCCCCTTGCGGGGGCGCCAGGTACTGGCTGACGGGTTCGGAAACGGAGAAGAACATCAGGTCGATGCCGATTCCGGCCGCGAACAGCATGGCCGCCCAGGTGAACATTCCGAACTGCGGTTTGGAATGGTCCGGGCCCAGCTTGGTCTTGCCCACACGGGATACTGCGGCGAACAGGACGAAGACCACTACCGCGGTGACGATCAGGAAGTAGTACCAGCCCATGTTGGTGGACACCCAGCCCACCATGGATCCGATCACGGCTTCTGCGTTGTCCTTGGCAACAATGGCCCACACGGCGATGCCGAGCACCCCGAAAGCGGAGCCGAAGAACACGGCTTTGTTCACCCGGGTGGTGGCTTCGGGGCCGGCGTCGGCGGCCGGGGAGTTCTTCCCGCCCGGTGGTTGCTGCGACTGTGGATCAGCGTTTTTTACTCCCGCGGTGGCCGCGGGTGGCGTTGCGTTGTGGCTCATCGTGTCCCATTCCAGTTTTGAGGCTGTGGTGCGGACGACGTCGGCTCATTGGCTTTCGGACACAGCCGAAAGACCCCAGCCCGCACCATGAGTGACTGTGGCTTGGTTTTCGACGCTACCAAGCCGTTTCCCGAAGGGCCGACTTTTATGAGTCCGGTCACTAGTCCAGACTGAAGCCCATGGACTCACTCATTCACGACCTCCGTGACATCACCATCCGCCGGATTTCGGTCAGCGAGATGGACAACAACGTGTACCTGCTCACTGCCAAAGCCAGCGGCGAACAGGTGCTGATCGACGCCGCGGATGATGCGCCGGCCATTCGGCAGCTGCTGGCAGACAGTGCCGCGGACACGTCCGCGGCCCCGCGGTTGGGACTGGTCGCCACCACGCACCAGCACTGGGACCACGTCCGGGCGTTGAAGGAGCTCGTGGAGGCCACCCGCGCCCCCACCGCTGCAGGAACGGACGACGCCGGCGCGCTGCCGGTTGCGGTGGACCGGAACCTGGAGCACGGGGATACGGTCGCCGTGGACGGCTTTTCGCTGACGGCGGTCCATCTGCGCGGTCACACGCCCGGCTCGATTGCCTTTGTTTATGAGGCCCCGGAAGGACCCGTGCACATCTTCTCCGGTGATTCGCTGTTCCCCGGGGGTGTGGGCAACACCCAGAAGGACCCGGAGCGGTTCAACCAGCTCCTCACCGATGTGAGCGAGCGGTTGTTCGGGGCCTACCCGGATGGCGCCGTGGTGCACCCGGGCCATGGCAAGCCGACAACCTTGGGGGCCGAACGGCCCCACCTCGAGGAGTGGCGTGCCCGCGGCTGGTAGCCGTTAAACGCATCGAGTGCTCCGTAGTTGTCTTTATGACGCGTCTAAAGGACAACTACGGAGCACTCGATGGGGGAACTAGTGGGGATTAGCGGCTGCGCCGTTCGTTGGACGCCGGGGCCGATGCGCGGCGGGGACCGCTGCGGGCGGGACGGCCGGAACCGCCGCCGTTGCCGGCGTAGGATCCGCCGGAGGTGCCGCCGGTGTTGGAGGACCAGACGGCCTTGTTGCCGCCGCCGGCCGAAGCTGCACCGGCGGAGCGGGCGCCACCGGTACGGGCACCTGCACCTGCACCTGCACCTGCTGCTGCACGCTGGCCCGTTGCGGGGCGACCGCTGCGCTGGCCGCCGGAAGCAGCCGGGCGCCCTGAGGAAGCCGGGCGGCCGGTGCCGCCACGCGGGGCGTCACTGCGGGTGACGCGTGACTCTGCACGCCCGTCCGAACCGCGGCCAGCCGATGCACGGCCACCTGCCGCGGGGACGTCGTTGCGGTGCGTGGAGGCCGTGCCGCGTCCGCGGTTGTTGCGGCGGGCAGCTGCTGCCGCCACTGCGCGGTCCTCGTTCTGCTCAGCTACCCGGTCGAAAGCTGCCCGGGCTTCGGTCCGGCCTTCAAAAGCGACGGCACGGCGCTCGGCGCGGGGAAGGTCGGTGCGGATGGGCTCAGCCGAAACCCGGCCGCGTCCACCGCGTCCGCCACGTCCACCTGCAGTGGGTGCGGCCTGGCGGCGGGCCCGCTTGCGCTCGGCGTTGGCACCGGTGGAGGTGCCGCCGCCCTGCTGTGCGGCCTTCTTGGCCAGCAGCGCTGCGCGGGTGCGCGGATCGATCTTCTCGGCCATTTCGCCCACCAGTTCTGCAACAAGCGGGGAGCTCGCGGTGACGCGCTCGAAGTTGACCTCGACGCCGGCGGCCTTCATCAGCTTCTTGACGTCGGTCTGCTGCTCCGGGAGGGTCAGCGTGACCACGGTGCCGTCGGAACCGGCGCGGGCGGTACGGCCCGAGCGGTGCAGGTACGCCTTGTGCTCGGTGGGCGGGTCGACGTGGATGACCAGTTCGACGTCGTCCACGTGCACGCCGCGGGCTGCGACGTCCGTGGCCACCAGGACGCGGACGTCACCGGAGGAGAACTCGGCCAGGTTGCGGTCGCGGGCGTTCTGCGACAGGTTGCCGTGCAGGTCGACGGCGGGGATGCCGGCGTCGGTCAGGGTCTTGGCGAGCTTGCGGGCGTGGTGCTTGGTCCGCATGAAAAGTACGCGGCGGCCTGCACCGGAGGCAAGCTCAACGATCAGCTGCTTCTTGACGGTCTGGTCGTTGACCACCAGCACGTGGTGCTCCATGGTGGTGACCGCAGCCTGCGGATCGTCCACGGAGTGGGTCAGCGGGTTGGACAGGTAGCGCTGGACGATCTTGTCCACGCCGTTGTCCAGTGTTGCGGAGAAGAGCAGGCGCTGGCCCTGGCTGGGGGTCATGTCCATGAGCTTCTTCACCACGGGCAGGAAGCCGAGGTCGGCCATGTGGTCCGCCTCGTCCAGGACCGTGATCTCCACGGCCTCAAGGGTGAGGACGCGCTGGCGGATCAGGTCCTCCAGGCGGCCGGGGCAGGCGATGACGATGTCGACGCCGGCACGCAGCGCCTTTTCCTGGCGCGCCTGGGAGATGCCGCCGTAGATCACGGTGGTGTTCAGGCCGGCGGCCTTGGCCAGCGGCTCGATGGTGGCGTTGATCTGGGTTGCCAGCTCACGGGTGGGCGCCAGGACCAGGCCCATGGGGCGTCCGGGCTTGCGGAAGTGCTTGGCTTCCCGCTCAGCGAGTCTTGCTACAAGCGGGATGGCGAAAGCGATGGTTTTACCGGATCCGGTCCGGCCGCGGCCCAGGACGTCACGCCCGGACAGCGTGTCCGGGAGGGTCTTGACCTGGATGGGGAACGGTTCAACGATTCCCTGTGCGGTGAGGGTGTCTGCAAGGGCCTTGGGTGTACCGAGGGCAGAAAAAGTAGTCATGTATTTATACGGTCTTTCAGGCGGTATCCAGGCGGATATCGGCCCCCGATGCCGGTTGGACCAGGGGTTCGCCGAAGAAAAGTCAGGTGATCAACCGGGCCGCTGCAAATTTTGGCAGTCAGCCGGGACCAAATGGAACGCGTTCATCGACGCAGGATGTGCCTCTCACATGAAAAAAGCCCAGTCCCTGGCTGGAGGTATACCTCCGAACAGGAAAACCTGGGCATCACTGCACATCAAGTTCCACCAGTCTAGCATCCCGCCGCCGGCAGGTTTCCCCAGTCCCTCCCCGTTGCCTTGAATGGCGGCGCGGGGCAGGCTTGGGGCATGAGCGAAAACGCGGCCCACCAGCATGACACGCAGCATCACCCGCACGACGGCGGCGCCGGCCTTTCCGGCGGCACGCTTGCCGGGGGCGCGGCGATAGGCGGCCCAGCGGACGCAGCTGCCACCTGGGATGAGCGGTACCGGAGCAAACCCCAGATGTGGAGCGGCAAACCCAACCCGCAGCTGGTCCGGGAAGCCGGGGGCCTGCGGCCGGGAAAGGCACTGGACCTGGGCTGCGGTGAGGGCGCGGATGCCATCTGGCTCGCCCAGCAGGGCTGGACCGTCACCGCCGTCGACGTTTCCGCGGTGGCGCTGGACCGGGCCCGCTCGCACGAGAAGGCGGCGCTCGCCCGGGAAAGCGTCCATGCCGCGGATGGCGCCATCGCCAGCCGGATCACCTGGCAGCAGGCGGACCTGGAGCAGTGGCAGCCCGGGGCGTCCTTCGACCTGGTGACAGCGCAGTTCCTGCATTCCCAGGAGCTCGCCTGGCAGGGGCCGCTGCGCACGGCCGCGTCAGCGGTCAAGCCCGGCGGCACGCTGCTGGTGGTGGGCCACCACCCGGACCGGCTGCCGCCGTGGGGCGGTGCCGGGCACCACCACCGGGGAATGTTCTACACCGGCGATGAGCTGGTCCAGGAACTGGGACTTGCCGGACCAGGGTGGCAGCTGGAGGTCCAGACCAGCCGGGAGCGGCCGGTGACGGGGCCGGAGGGCCAGCAGGCAACCATCGCCGACGTCGTGGTGCGCGCAACCCGGCTCCCCTGACCCCCGATGGAGTTTTTGTCCGGATATGCAGGCTTCCGAGGCCTCACACCCTGCATACCTGGACAAGAATTCAAGGGGTTTTGGCGGCGGCGACCCGGGGCGCCACGGCGGCTGCGGCGGCGGCAAGCACGGCGGCAAGGCCAAAGACCCCGGCGAAGGAACCCGCCGTCGTCGTAAACGCCGCGAAGACGATGCCCGTGGCGGCGAGCGCCAGCGCCCCGCCCAGGGAATCCGCAATGGACATGGCGGAGCTGTTGAAGCCTTCGTTCTTCTTGGTGGACAGTGCCAGGGTCATCACGCTGAGCCGCGGATACAGCAGCCCCATGCCGCCGCCGGCGGAGATCCAGCCAGCTATGGCGACGGCGGCCGGCCAGTTGAGCGCTGCCGTTGCCAGTGCCAGGACCACCGCTCCGAGGACCATCAGCGCCCCGATGCCCACGGCGCGGCGGTGCGGCAGCCTGGCACCCAGCCTGCCCTGGACGGCTGACGCGCCGGCCCAGGACAGTGCCCCGGCGGTGAGGGTCAGGCCCGCGAGGGTAGGCGGGAAGGCGTACTGCTCGATCAGCAGGTAGGGCAGGTAGACCTCCGCGCCGAAGAACCCGGCGGAGGCGAGCCCGCGGGTCAGGATGACGCTGGGCAGGCCGCGCCGGGCAGTGAGGGTGCCCCGGGGAACCAGCGGCCGGACTGCCAGCAGCGCCACAACTACAGCGACGACGGCAAGGGTGCCTGCAGCTGCGGGGATGCCGGGAACGCGCACCTGGGCGGACAGGTTGAGCCCGAGCACCGCGGCGGCGGCCAGCGCTGCCCACGCCAGCCGGCCCACTGCCCAGGGTGTGGCGGGCTGCCCGGCGGGTTTGCTGTCCAGCCTTTTGAGGACAGGGGCGATCATCAGCAGCGCCGGGATCACCAGGCCCACCACGCCCAGGAACACCCAGTGCCAGCTGAAGACCTGCGCCACGACGCCGGCCGCGAACGGGCCCACGAGGGACGGGATCACCCACGCGGCCGAGAACGCCGCGAAGATCTTTGGGTGCAGCGCGCCGGGGTAGATGCGGGCCACCAGCACATACAGCGAGACGGTCAGGGCTCCCCCGCCGAGGCCCTGCACCAGGCGGCCTGCCACGAGCGCCGGCATCGATGCAGCGGTTCCCGCGATCAGCAGTCCCAGCACAAACAACGCGACGGAGGTGTAGAGCGGGGCCGTGGGTCCGCGCCGGTCGGACCAGTTTCCGGCGGCAACCATGCCGATCACCCCGGTGGCCAGCGGACCGGCGAAGGCGAGGGCGTAGAGGGCCGCGCCGCCGAGTTCGCGGCTGACGAGGGGCATGATGGTGGTGACGGCAAGGGATTCAAACGCTGCCAGGAACACCAGGGCGCACGTGCCCACGGTCACCCAGAGGTACGGGCCGGCAAGGATTCCCGACGCCGGACGGGTGGCTGGAACCACGGAATCCTGCACCTTGTCCCTCAGCTGACGTACCTGTTGCGGCCGGCGCGGTACCCGAAGACCGCGGCCAGCAGGCCGACCACCAGGAACAGGACTCCGGCAGCGGTGAAGGACCCGGTGGCCTGATGCAGCTGGCCCACCATCAGCGTCCCGGTGGAGCCCAGCCCGTAGCCCACGCCCTGCATCATGCCGGACAGGTGCGCCGCAGTGTGCCCGTCGCGGGTGCGGAGCATGATCATGGTGAGTGCGACGGCGGTGAGGCTTCCCTGGCCAAGGCCCAGCAGCCCCGCCCACACCCAGACCAGGTCAAGGGGACCGAAGATGCTCAGGGCGAAGCCGCCGCCGGTCATCAGGGCCACCACGGTGTTGATGGCACGCTGGTCCCGGAACCTGGCTGCGAGCGCCGGGGCAAACAGTGAGCCGAGCATCTGCAGCACGATGCACACGGAGACGATCAGCCCGGCCGTGGCTCCGTCCACGCCCCGTTCCCGCAGGATCGGGGCCAGCCAGGCAAAGACGCTGAAGGACATCATGGCCTGCAGCACCATGAAGATGGTCACCTGCCAGGCCACCGCGGAGCGCCACACGTTGACGCCGTCCCTGACAGCCTGGTGCCGGATGCGGGGCTGGCGGAGTGCCACCGGCAGGAAGAGCAAAAGTACGACGGCGGCAGGCGCGGCCCAGAACCACAGCGCCAGGGTCCACTCCCCCGAGGCCGTGTACACCGGGTAGGTGAAGCCCGCCCCGAGTGCCGCCGAGGCGCAGATGGCCGTGGTGTAGAGCCCTCCCATCAAGCCCAGCCGGTGCGGGAAGTCCCGCTTGACCAGCCCGGGCAGCAGGACGTTGCACAGGGCGATGGCGGCTCCGCATGCGGCTGTCCCGGCGAGCAGCCCGGGCAGGTGGCTGGCTCCCGGCAGCTCAACGGGGCGGAGCAGCAGCCCGGCCGTGAGGACGGCCATGGCGCCGAGGAGCACCCGCTCAGCGCCGAACCGCCTGGCGAGGACCGGGGCAAGCGGCGCGAACACTCCCAGCAGGGTGACGGGCACCGTGGTCAGCACCACCACGGCCCAGCCGGGGAGTGCGGCCTGGGCCGTCACCTCAGGCAGGACCGCCGAGAAGCTGGAGAAGACTGTGCGCAGGTTCAGTCCTATCAGGACGAGGCAGAGCCCCAGGTAGGCGAGCTGCCGGCGGCTCCCAACGTGGGTGGGCCCGGGTACGGGCGACTCATCAACCTCGGCATCCACCAGGATGCCTGCCGGCTCACTCGCCGCAGGTTCATCAGTCCGCTGCTTCCTTGCCCCGGCGTTCGTCGCTTCCCTCACCCGCCCATTCTTGCAGGACTTGTTTCCCCGGTTATCCACATAGAACCTGGGCGCCTCCCGCCCCGCGGATCCGGACCATACCTTGGAAGACATGAGCAATACCCGCCCACCCGGCCCAAGCACTCCGATTCCAGATTCAGCGCCTCCACCCGGGATCACCCGTTCTGCCACGTCCAGCCTGATGCTTGCAGTGATAGCCCCGGCAAGCATCTATCTCACCTTCCCCGTCGCGCTCATCGCACTCATGGGAGCCGCTGATTCCGGACGGCACACTTTGTCGTCTTGGCTGGCCCCCTTAATCTTCTGGAGCCTTCCCATGCCCATTGGGGTCCTCTCCGTCTCCCTGGCCCTCTCCACCATCAGGAAGTTTGGGCCCGAGTCCGAAAACGGGCGCCTGGCGGTGAAGTCGTTGTGGATTTCCGGCATTGTTTCGATTGTCGGTTTCTTCGTCACTCTGCGTTTCATGCACGGAATGCGCTATTTCTGAAGCATCCACCCGCTCCGGAATCACGTACGGCGTCCACGCATGGCCTCCTGCTGCTTTTATTCATCCGCGCCTGCCCGCCGCTATTCTGGAAGGGATGAGCGAATCCCCAGAAAACCCCCAGCAGCCGCATGTCCCGAGGCCCGTCACGCCCGGAACGCAGGCTTCCTTCGGCACGTATGGCGGGCGGCCGGTGAGCTTTGTCCGCCGCGGCACCCGCCTTCAGGGCCGGCGGCAGGCGGCCTGGGAGGAGCACGCGGAACGGTGGGCTGTGGACGTCCCGCGGCACGTTGCCAACACCTCCGTCCACCCGGACTACACCTTCGACGCCGAAGCGGAGTTTGGCCGCACCGCTCCCCTCATTGTGGAGATCGGCTCGGGCCTGGGCGATGCCGTGTGCCATGCCGCCGAACAGAACCCGGACACGGATTTCCTGGCGGTGGAGGTCTACACCCCGGGCCTGGCCAACACCATCATCAAGATCAACAGCCGCGGACTCAGCAACGTCCGGGTGGTTGAGGCCAATGCCCCGGAGGTTCTGGCCACCATGCTCCCGCCCGGATCCGTCAGTGAGCTCTGGGTTTTTTTCCCCGACCCCTGGCACAAGTCCCGGCACCACAAGCGCCGCCTCATCCAGCCCGAGTTCGCTGACCTTGCAGCGAGGGCGCTGAAACCTGGCGGGCTGTGGCGCATTGCCACCGACTGGTCGAACTACGCCGTCCACGTCCGCGACGTCCTGGCGGACTCCAAAGACTTCGAAAACCTCCACACGGGCGAGCGCCGCGGGCCGGAAAGCCCCCTGACGCAGGTGTGGCAGTCCGGCGTCGAGTCCGTGGTGGGCGGGGCCCCGGTCAGGGAAGGCCGGGCTCCCGTCAGCACTGCGCACACGGGACCCAACGAAGGCATCGACGAAACGGGGGGCTGGGCACCCCGCTTCGAAGGAAGGATCCGGACCAGCTTCGAGGCAAAAGCCCACGAGGCCGGGCGGCTGATCTTCGACCTCTGCTACCGCCGGCGCTGACCAGCGCCAGGGACAGCCAGCAGGCAGCTGGCAGCAACCGGGGTCAGGCACTGGCAGCAGCCAGCAACTGGGTCAGGCCACGCTGATGGCGGCCACAATCTCCTTCAGCATGCCGAGCCTCGGTTCAATGGACGGGTCCGTAGAGGGCCAGATGACCACCACTCCGATGAACCGCCCGTTCTCCCAGACGCCCACTGTGGCTGCGATCTTCGCCGAATCCCCGGCGTCGTTGTAGCCCACCACCACGGCGTACGCAGCTTTCCCCGGAAGGTTCAGTTCGCCCTCGGCCAGGAGCGAACCACCCCGCTCTTCCCGGTAGAACTCGGACATCAGGTGCGCCCACCCGTTCGCCTGCGGGGCACCCTGCACGGAGGCATCGTCCTTGATGACGGTCACCAGGACGTCGCCCAGGAGTCCGTACTGCTCTGTGTTGGGCCCGGCGGTGGAATCTTCCAGGACCTGGGTGTGCTCGGGAAATTCTGCGGTGAACCCCAGCGGGGATTCGATGTGCACTGACATAGGTCACAGCCTCTCGAGCTTGGTGTCGTTGGGCACCTTATAGTACGTGGACACGTTGGTGGTGGCCTGGTGTTCGGTCCTGACCTCCACCTCGCCCACCTTCACGTCAAGGCCCGCCTCGTGGGAGGCGGTGACAACACTGTTGACCTGGACGGTGGCAGACCCGGCCTCGTAGAGCTTCGCCGCGTCCCGGGCCGCGCCGTAGTCGTTGCCCAGGGCGACGTTCCGCAGATAGCTGTCGATGACGTCCCTGTTCTCCGGGGTGTAGTCGACGTTGATCTTCACGGTGCCCTGGCTGCCCACGCTGACGGACGATTCGACCTTGGCCGCCTTGACGTCCGTGCCGGCCGTGACGCCCTGCGCTACCGTTCCGTCCATAGACACCGTTACCGAATCGATGTTGCTGTCCTTGTCCAGGCTGACCTGTAGCCCGCCTTTGCCGGACGCTTCGAACACCCGGCCGTCCAGGTTGAGCTTGCCCTGCGCAGAGACCTCGCCGCCCGCCGTCGCGGTGCCGTCCGTGAGGTTCCGTTCGTAGGCCAGGTCCAGCTTCGCGGAGCCGGAGCCGGCGCCTGCCTCCCCCTCCGCTTCAAGGGACAGGGTTCCCTTTGCCTTGTCCGTCTGGCCTGTGGAGCCGTTGTCGCCCGCGGCCTCGTTGATGGTGTCCAGGATGTAGCCCGGCGGGTTGCCGGCCACATCCTTGATCTCGCCCACGCTGTCCGGCGGCAGGTCCCGGTACATCTGTTCCCGGGCCTCCATGGCCTCCTCCACGCTTCCGAACGTGTACTCGCGCGAAACCTCGCCACTGAGCGTGACTCCCGCAGCGCCGGTGGTGTCATTCACCCCCAGGCCCATGTTCCCGTACACCTTCATGGTGGCGGAGCCGTCAGCGTTCTCCACCACCTCGGTGCCCACTTCGGCGCCGCCGTGGACCCAGGCGACGCGGGCTTCAATGGAAGCCGTGCCGGTCTCGGAGTAGACGGGGATGTCCGCCTTGGCCAGCTCCTGGAGGTGCTGCCTGGCCTGCTCCTGCACGGAGGCGGGGATCCCGCCGTCCATGCGCATGAGGTCCCGGGCAAACGGGCCGGCGTCGTTGCCGCCTTCGATCAGGTACTGCCGGTCAGCTGCGGACAGGCTGTCCCACCAAGCGGCCTGCTCTTCCGGGCTTGCCTCCAGCATGCGCTCCAGGTCCGACTGCAGCTCCCGGCGGTGTTCAGCGGCTGCTGCTGCGGCGGCTGCCTGTTCCCGCAGCCAGTCCCGGGCCTGGCCGGCCAGTGACGTGAACCGGTCCCAGGCACTGTTCCCGCCGGTCCCGGCCGTGGACGATGACGATGATTTCTCCTGTTCCTCGGCATGCTGCAGCAGGATCCTGGAGTTCTCCCGCAGGCTGGACACCACCTTTTCCAGGCCTGGGCGGTGGTTTCCGCTCCATTCCTGCCGGAACCGGTCTCCGTCGCTGCCCTTCCACGGCGCCGACTGGATCTGGCTGTGCAGTGAGCTTGCCTGGGTACTCAGCGATGACGCCGCCCTGTCGGCGGCCTTGGCCAGGGCCCGCAGCTGGCTGACGTCAGCGCCGTAAAAAGTCATGGTGTTCCCCCGGGAGATGTTCGCGGTGCGTGTTCAATCGCTGGTCCATATCGTTGCACGGCTGCCACGGCGGGGCGATGGGCATCCCTCCCCATCGCCCCGTGTCATAGGCAACGGGGCGCGGCCGGGCCGGGGCGTAACCGCCGCGGCCAGGCCACAGGCGGCGGCCGCTGTTCCAGTACCGCCCGGGCGTGGCACGATTGCCCTAGTGTGCAGGGGCGCACACCGGAAGAGCACGTGCACAAAGGAATTGCCATCAAAAGAGAACTGAAGCAGGCCGCCGACGCGGCGGAGAACGTCACCAATTCGCGGACGCTGGAACTGCTGGCCAGGGCCGGGTTTGCGGCCAGCGGGATCCTGCACCTGCTGGTGGGGGCAATCGCCATCCGGCTGGCGTTTGGCGGTACCGGGAACGCGGACTTCAGCGGCGCGGTGGCGGAGCTTGCCACCCAGCCGGCCGGGCCGTTCCTCCTCTGGGCAAGTTTCGCCGCGTGCGCTGCACTGGCACTGTGGCAGGTCAGCGATGCCATTTTCGACTACAACCACCTGCCCACCAAGGAAAAGGCCGGAAAGAAGGCCAAGGCAGGTGCCCAGGCGCTGGTGTTCGCCGGGCTCGCCCTGACCCTGATGTCCTTCGCCACGGGAACGGGCTCCGGCGGGGACAACCAGAAGACCGCCAGCGACCTGACCATCGCGGTCATGAAGGCTCCCGGCGGCGTGGCCCTGCTGGTCCTGCTCGGTGTGGGCATCGCGGTGACCGGTCTGGTGTACGGCATCCGCGGGGTGAAGAAATCCTTCGCAAAGCACCTGGTCATGCCCGCATCCCCCTCGGCGCGGACCGCTGTGACCGTCCTTGGCGTCACCGGGTACGTGGCCAAGGGAACGGTGCTGCTGCTGACGGGCCTGCTGATCGCCATCGCCACCCTGCAGGCGCATCCGGAGGACTCAACCGGGCTCGACGGCGGGCTGCGGGCACTGCGCGACCAGCCCTTCGGCATCTATCTCCTCGCCGCGGTGGGTGCCGGGCTGATCTGTTACGGCGTGTTCATGATGGTGCGGGCCAAGCTGGCCAAAATGAACCGCTAAACCGGTAGAGCCTGGAGAATCAGGGGACGGTCACCACTGCCACGGCGCGCTGGGTGCCGTCCCGCAGCTCCACGCTGGAGATGCTCCCCAGCTGGACGGGCGTGGCCCCCGTGATCCTGACCCTGCCGCTGGGGGTGGCCGTCCAGGCGCAGGCACGGTCCTCGCCGCCCGCCCGGTCCCGGACCCACAGGGACAGCGTCCCGTCCTGCGGCAGGCTGCTTCCGTTCACGGCCAGCTCGGTTCCCCAGGTCTTCCGGGCGAGGTCGATGCTGAACTGGAGGCCTCCGGCTGACTGCACCGAATAGGTGGCGTCCGGCTGCGGCGGCCGGGCCAGGAGCGGACCCGCGGCCAGGCCCAGTGCCAGGCACGCGGCGGCCGCCGCGCCCGCCAGTGCCGTCCACCGCCGTCGTAATGTCCGACGGCGGCGGGCCAGTTTGCGCAGCAGCGGCGCGGGATCGGAGGGGGGCAGCGGGTCCGCCGTTCCCGGTGCCACCGTCAGCGCCACAGCGTCCGGCACCGGAAGGGCGTCCAGCATCATGGGAACCTTCTCCAGGCCGGCAAGTTCCTTCCGGCATTGTCCGCACTCCTGCAGGTGGGCTTCAAAGGCTTGCAGATCCTCCGCGTCGAGTCCGCCCAGCAGGTAGGCGCCGAGCAGGTGGTGGGTTTCGGCGCTGTTCACCGTTCCACCCCCATCTCGTCCAGGATGGTCCGCAGCGCCCGCACGGCGTAGTAGGCGCGGGATTTGACGGTGCCGCTGGGGATGTTGAGCTGGACGGCGGCCTCGTTCACGGTGAACCTGCGGTAGTGCAGCGCCACCAGGACGTCCCGGTGTTCCTTGCTCAGCCGCAGCAGCGCCTCCTCGACCAGCACGCGGTTGAGCAGCTCGTCCACTCTCTCCGGAACGGCGGCGGGTTCTGTCAGGCCGCTTTCCAGGGTTTCGGCGGGACGGCGCCGGGCCCTGCGGTAGTTGTCGATCATGATGTTCCTGGCCGTCCGGTACAGGTAGCTGCGGAGGCTGCCCGTGATCTCGGGGGTGTGCTGCCATACGCGGAGCACGGTTTCCTGCACCACGTCCTCGGCAAGCTGGGGGTCGTGGGAGGCGCTGAGCACGAAGCGGCGCAGGGCTGCGCCGTGGTCGCGGTAGATGGACGCCACCACGTCCTCATCCAGCGGCATGCCGTCCCTCCTGCCGGGCGTCTGCACCACATTCCTGCTTACCACCGTAAAGACGCCGCCCGCGGCCGGAAGGTTCAACCGCCGGCGGCGGCCTGTGTGAACCATTGTTCACCCCGGTGCGTCGTAAGGGTTAGCGTCCGGCGGTCCGACGCCGGGCCCACCAGCAAGGAGCAACGCCATGAAACTCAACGTGGGCGCAGGACTCGCCGTCCTGGCCCTTTCCGCGGCACTGGCTGCCTGCGGCGGCAGCCCGGGAACGGCACCGGCAACCACCAGCCCGGCCGTCACGGAAGGTTCACCGCCGGCCTCTGCAACCGCCCCCGCCGCGTCCGTCACCCCGCCGTCCGCAACGTCCGCCCCGCCGGCAAGTGCCGCCGTCGACCTTAAGACGGCTTCCTCAAGCGCCGGGGACATTGTGGTGGCCGCCAACGGGATGAGCGTGTATTTCTTCACGAAGGACGTGAAGGACTCCGGGACCAGTGCCTGCACGGACGCCTGCCTGGCAGCGTGGCCCCCGGTCACCACCGCCGCTGAGACGCCCCAGGTGGAAGGTGTCACCGGGACCGTAGGCACCATCACGACGCCGGACGGCGCGAAGCAGGTGACGCTGAACGGACTGCCGCTGTACTACTTCGCCAAGGACACGAAGCCCGGCGACATCCTGGGCCATGGCGTGAACGGCGTCTGGTACCTGGCGGATCCGTCCGGCGAAATGATCAGGATGGGTGCATCCGGCTACTGAGCCGGCCTTCCGGTACCCGGCCCTGCTGTCCAGTGCTCAGGCGTCACGGGAGCGGGACGGACGGAAGGTTCCCGGGCAGCGGAACCTGTGACGGGACCGGCACTTCCGGTGCCTTGCCCAGCCCGTCGGCAATGTGCCCGGGCACGTTTTCGGGCACAGCGCCGGGCACGGGGACATCGCCGGGCTTGCCCGGGGTTGTCCCCTGCCCGACGGGGGCCTCCGGCGCAACTGCACCGTCCGACGGCGGGGCGGCGGCCGGGTGCGTGGCTTCGGCCGGGTCCCCGGGAACCGAGGCGGAGCCGCCAGGCGCAGTGCCGGCCGGTGCGGTTCCGGCTGGAGCGGTTCCGGCGGGTGCCGTGGGCAGCGGCGCGGCCGGCTGTTCGCCCTGGTGACCGGCCGGGGATGCGCCGCTCCCCGTCACGAAGGACGTGATGGTGTGGTTCAGCTGCGTGAGCGAGTCACGGATCCCCTGGTCCGAGGCTGCGGCAACAGCCCCGCCGGCACCCAGCGAGACCGCCACGGAGAGGGTGGTGAGGGCAATCCGGCGCTTGGCCCTGCGGCGGGCGGCCAGTTCGTCAACCCGCGGTGACTCTTGGGGGGCAGCGGGACCGGCTGCGGCGCCGGCTGCGGCGGCACCCGGTGCGGCGGCAGCGGCTGCGGCCGCGGCAGGTGCAGCCGCTCCGGCAGGGGCCATCAGCGCCGCAATCGCGGGGGAAGGCTCGGGCGCGGCGTCCGCGAGCGCACGAAGCTCCAGCAGGGCAGGGCGGAGGCGGCCGTCGTCGTCCATGCCTGCCTCAAGCAGCAGCTCGTCGACAAAGGCGTCGCTGCGGGTTCCTGCGGTGTCACTCATGATTCGCCTGGTTTCTCTGGAGCGTTTGTACCTTGAGGTTGTGAAGGGCCCTGCGCTGGAGCTGTTTGATGGCACCGGGGCTCTTGCCCATGATCTGCGCAACTTGGTCGATGGACAGATCGGCCACCACCCGGAGGGCCAGCACTTCCTGGTGTTCCTCGCTGAGTCCATCCAGCAGGGCCACGGCCCCGCCGGTGAGTTCAACGGCGTGGTCCTCCGCGGACGGAGTGGTCCTGGCATCCTGGTGTGGATCGTACGGGCTGAGCTGGGGCCTGCGCTCCAGCCGGCGGTAGTAATCCACCATCCGTGCGTGGGCAATGGAAAAGAGCAGGGACTTGGCGCCCTGGAGTCCCCCGGTAAGTTCGCTGATTTTAGGGTAGAACGCCAGGAACACGTCCTGGGTAACTGCTTCCGGATCGTCCACGCCACGGGCTTTGAGGTATCCCTGCACGGGGCCGGCGAAGGACCTGTAGGCAGCGCCGAAGAGCACAGCCGGGTCTGTTCCGGCCGCACTCTCGAATATGTCGATCTCTTCTTGGGCCAAAGTGCTGAGCACCAGCGGCTCCTCCATCCCAGGACGCGGGGTGCGGCTGTCCGGTTTCCGGAAGGGACAGCCTGTCCCCTGTGTTTCCTGCTGCCTGTCGGCAGGTGCTCCCGGCGGGCCCCCGAACGGGTGGTTGCGTTCGGGGCCCGCCGGGTCTGTCTGTACTGCGGGAACAGGCCTGGGGCCGGTTCCCGCAGTACAGACTAGCGATCAGCCCTTAGCGGACTGAAACGGAGGGGGTGTCCACTACGTTGCCGCCCTGGGCGGGAACAGCAGGGACGGCGGGGACGGCGGGCTTGCCGTCAACGCCGGGAACGGCAGGCACTGCCGGAACGGCCGGGAGCTCGGGGCGCTCAACGTCAACAGCTGCGGAGCCGTTTGCTGCGGCGCCGGCCTCGGCGGCGGCGTCAGCTTCGGTCACGACGTCGGCGCAGTAGCTTTCCACGTTCGCTTCGCCTTCAGCAGCGATCACCAGGGAGGAGAAGCCCTCGGAGGAAGCGTTCAGGCCGCCGTTGGTGAAGGCGGTGCACAGGCCGAATGCTGCGGCGCCGGCTGCGTCAACGGCGGTGTCCGCGGCAGCAGAAGCGGAAGCGTTGGCGGAGGCGTTCTCGTTGGTGGCCTTGGCGTCGGCTGCGGCTGACGCCTCTGCGTCGGCAGCAACGTCGGCGTCGGCGTCTGCTGCGGTCTCGTTGCCGGCCTCGGCAGCGGCCTCGGCGGTGGCTTCCGCGCTGGCCTGCGCGTCACTGGCTGCTTCCGATGCGAGCTCCGGGGCGGGAGCGCCGAAGAGGTCGTGGGCGGTCTGCTGCGCCTGGGCGGGGAGGACGCCGGAAACGGCTGCGGCGCCGGTTCCGCCGACGGCAATGGTGCCGGCTGCCAGGACTCCGGCAGCGACTTTGCTGGTGGCGAGGACGGTGAACAACGACATTTAAAACTCCAAAACCTAGACAACACTTTCGATTCGGGCCCGTCGGGCGGGCCCATCACCTCCTACATCGCAGGGGACGGCGGAAAGGTTACGGGCGTGCAGGAACTTTTTCAGCGCGCCAGCATCGGTGGTCTGCTGACCGTGGAGGCTGGAGCCCGCTCACACCGCGTCGTGGCCCCTGGACATGGCCTCGCCAAGCGTGAGACGTGCCAGAACTGCCTCGATGTTCGCGCGCTACCCCTCCAAGTGAAGTAGTCATCCCTCCGAACGGGATCCCAAGACGACAAAAATCGCGGTTGCGTATTTGTAGTTCGGCCAGGGCTTCACAGTCACCGGTAGTGATCAGTCGGATGCGTGAGGTCATGGGTTTTTCCAGATCGGATCCCGGGGGTAGCCGATTGGCGGGCTTCGGGGCAAGACCCGAGGGGGATGACAAGCCGAGATGCTCGGGCGTCGTAACGGGGAGGCTGGGGTCGGCTAACCTGAACACGAGGTGGTCAGCGGCGTGAGCGTCACGTTGCGCATCGGGAGAAAACAGGGGGAAATATGCGAGTCTTTAAAGCTGGTTTGGTGACGGTCGCGGCAGCGTTCGTGGGCCTCGCGGGAATAGCGACGCCAGCGCAGGCCGCCACAGGACGGGACCGGTGTGAAGCTGGGTACTTCTGTGCGTTCACCGGGCCGAACGGCACTGGAGTGATCGCCCAGTACAAGGTCGGCGATCCGGACCTCTCCGACAATATCGGCCCGACAGGGATGGACGACAACATCGAAAGCATTTGGAACCGTACGGGTTCGATGTGGGGAGTGCATCGGCAGATCGGCGGCCAGCAGGGGTGGGCTATGGGGGCCGGCGCCAAGCTGGGATACCTCGGGGACTTTGCAAACAGGATCAGCGTAATCACCCGCTACTAATCACATATCGGTGTCCTGATCGGGGCCGGGCGCTCAAGCAGCCGTCTCGCGGAAACGCCCAGGTTTCCGCGAGACAGAGTCCCTGATCTTTCAATTTCAGTAGCTGCTGACCCCATTGCTGTGCGGTCAGCTTCTGAAGACGACAGCGGGAATAGTGCTGGTGAACGCCACCGACGGCCGTGGCCACCCCCGCACGTTCCCCCAGTCGGGTCCCCTCTGTGCATTGGAAGGCTCCAAGCACACACATGTCGCCGTTCAGTTCGCCGGCTTCGCGTTCGGCTGCGGTGGTGACCTTGATAGCACCGCCAGCGACCAGCGCATCGACCTGGGCATCCAGGGACTGCCCCCGGGTACTGACCCGGGTATAACCAATCACGTTCCGGCTCACATAGACGCCTTTCTAGTCCCGGGGTGCCGCTTGACTGAAAACAGGTCAAATACCCTCTTTCCCCCTGTTCGACCAGCTTTGATACCGGCAATGGGTTCTGATCAAAAATAGCGGCCCCAAACGGCTTTTTTCGGCACCTATTTTGTCAGTTTCAGAAGTCGTCTGCACGGAATGTCAGAAGTCGTCTGCACGGGAAAGCCTGGGATGTTGGCGCGAAAGGTTAGCGTGCTGCGTCTTCGAGCAGTTGGCGGAACTGGGCTTCGCTGTTAAGGGTGAGCTTTTTCCCGTCGAGGAAGAATGTCGGGGTCCCGGTGACGCCGAGGGCTTTTCCGTCCGCCACGTCCCTGCGGATCCGTTCTTTGGTCTCTTCTGCTGCCACGTCGGTGTCGAACTGATCCATGTCCAGGCCGAGTTCTTCGGCGTTTGTTCGGAATAGGGCGGCTTGGGAGTCCTGCTTTTCGCCCCACTGCGGCTGCGTTTCGAAGAGCCTGACGGCCATTTGCTGGTACTTGCCCTGCCGGGCGGCTGCTTCCACGGCGAGGGCGGAGGTGCCGGAGTTGGCGTGGCCGGGCAGGGGGTAGTAGCGGTGGATGAATGTGATCCGGTCCCCGTATTCCTGCTTGAGCTCCTGCACGAGGGATTCAGCGGCGCGGCAGGATTCGCATTCGAAGTCCAGGAACTCGACCAGCTGCGCCTTTTCCGTTGCGGGGCTGGTGAGGCGGTGGCTGTCGTCCCGGACCAGCTGCGCGTCGGCGGCTGCCGCCGGCGCTGTGGGTGCGGGCTTGTTCGCGGTAAGCATCGCGTACCAGATCACGCCTGTGCCAAGGAGGGCCGCGAGGACGGTCCAGATGGCGATCCGGACGTTCCGGGCGGTCGTGACGGCGCTCAACGATCTACCGGTTTCGTCCCGAGGGTCAGGGTAACCGGGTCCGGCTTTGCCTCGGCCTGGCAACCGGCGCAGCAGGCACCCTCCTGCTCCCCATCGACAGGCGCCTCGGATGCGGCCGTGGTGTCACCGCTGGTTGCCGGTGCGCAGCAGTCATCGACTTCTACACCGTGTTCATGGCCATGGGCAGCGTTGGTGTGGGGAATGGCGCAGCAAGCTTCACCGCGCCAGGCGTTAATGCCTTCACGGACGGCGATGCCGGCGATAACCAAAGCGGCACCGGCATCGGCCCACCACCAACCCAGCGTGCTGTTCAGGACCAGCCCGACCAGCAGCACGGCCGAGAGGTACGTGCACAGCAGGGTCTGTTTGGAATCGGCCACCGCGGTGCGTGACCCGAGCTCCCGTCCCGCCCGGCGCTGCGCCCAGGACAGGACCGGCATGATCGCCAGGCTCAGCGCCGCGATCACGATCCCGGGGGTCGAGTGCTGGGCCTCCTCACCTCCGGTCAGTGACCTGACAGCGTCCAGGCCCACGAAGGCGGCGAGGGCGAAGAACGAGATCGCGATGATCCGCAGCGTCAGGTGCTCACGCCGTTCGGGGTCTTTCGCGGAGAACTGCCACGACAGGGCCAGGGCCGAAGTCACCTCAATGACCGAGTCCAGGCCGAAGCCGATCAGCGCGGCAGAGTCGGCCTCGTTCCCGGCCCAGAGGGCCACGACGGCTTCGATGAGGTTGTAGGTGATGGTCGCGGCGGCGAAGATCCGGATCCGGAGGTTCAGCACGGCGCGGCGTTCGGCACTTGGCGCCTGCAGCAGCGCCGTCATGCGAAGCACTCCCCGTCCGGGGCGCAGCAGGCCGGATCTACGGCCAGGACAACACCGATCAGGTCCTTGATGGCGTGGCCCAGCCGGGCGTCCGCGAGCTCATACCGGGTCCGCCGCCCGTCCGGGACAGCGACGACGAGGCCGCAGCCGCGCAGGCACGTCAGATGGTTGGACATGCTCTGCCGGGACACCCCCAACGTGTCAGCCAGATCCGAAGGATAGGACGGGGCCTCTGAGAGGGCCAAGAGAACCCGGGCGCGGGTAGGGTCCGAGACCGCATAACCGAACCGGGCCAGCAGAGGGGCCTGCGTGAGCGTTTCCATACCCTCACGGTACATTCGTCGATGTATTCACGCAAACATGTACACAAGCCTCGGAAGGCAGGGTGTTTGCGCCGGGGCTGCCAAGATGGGTTTGTGACGATAACGAAGACAATCCTGTTGTTCATCCTGGCCGCGGCCGCCGAGATCGGTGGCGCGTGGCTGGTCTGGCAGTCAGTCAGGGAAGGCCGGCAGTGGTGGTGGGCCGGGCTGGGCGTTGTGGCCCTGGGCATTTATGGCTTCGCGGCGACGCTGCAGCCAGACGCGCACTTCGGCCGGATCCTCGCCGCCTACGGCGGCGTGTTCGTCGCCGGATCACTGGCCTGGGGCATGGTCTTTGACGGATTCCGCCCGGACCGGTGGGACATCACCGGTTCGATCATTTGCCTGCTCGGGGTCGCCGTCATCATGTTCGCCCCCAGGAATGTCGGCTGAAACACTAAAGGCCATGGACTACGAACTGCGGATCATCCCGGACTGCCCCAACAGCGCCGCTGCGCTTGAGCTGTTCCGAAAAGCGCTGAGCAGCGAAGAGATCGCTGCAGACGTCCGGGTTCTCGAGCTTGTCAGCGAGGAACAGGCCCAGGCACTGGACTTCCACGGCTCGCCGTCCTTCATCGCCGGCGGCCGCGACCTGTTCCCCTCACCCGCTTCGCCGGCCCTGACATGCAGGGTCTATCCGAGCGAGACCGGCCTGACAGGCCTACCCGCGCGGGAAGACATCCGCGTAGCGCTGCGTTCTACGCTGGGCCTTTGATTTGTGGAGTTCGGCGCTCTTTGGCGGTCTTTTGTCGGGGCTCTTTTGCGCCACACCACGACCGTGTCGCCCGGCTCAACATAGTCCAGAAGCTTCTTCATCCCAGGCCGCTCGATCGCAGTCCGGCTCCCCGATGTGACATCGGCGAAGACATCACGCTTTTGAACTCCCGCGCCGACGAGTGCATCAAGCTGCAGCTTGGCGTCCGGGCCCGCAGTGCTCACCCGCGTATATCCGAGATGTCTCACCGGCTCATTCTGCCTCAGAAAACCCCTTCCGGCACCCGCCCAAGACAAAACACTGCGAGACAACTTTCCAAGACAACGAGATGCCCGTCCCGACGCCGCTCCTGTCATTTTCAGAAGGCGTCTGCACGGAATGTCAGAAGTCATCTGCACTACCCGGCCTTCGTTGCGCTTAAAGGCCAGCTTCAACATCACCCCGCACACCGGTCATTGGCGTTTTAGCAGCTAATCAGTTGTGTCGTCGTCGACATCGTCGATAAGCTCGGCGTCTTCCTCTTGAGCACTCGCAGCTCCGGTCAGGGATAGCACATGGTTGTGAAGGAACTCGCTCCGCACTTTCAGGAAGCCTTCGTAGTCATCTTCCAGCGCGTAGTCGAGAGCCTCTGCTGGCACCAGGTTTGACCCCAACCTCTGGACGAGAGCATCGCGGCCCGAAACAGCGATAATTGCTCGGAGGTACTCGCTTGGTGCAAGGTCTTTGATGCGAATGTTGTTCATCGATGTGAGCAAGACGATGTTTCCCACGACATTGGCTTGGGTTCCCGTGACGCCTTGTCGGGCAAGATACGCCTGGGGAAAGAAGTGGTGGTATTCCTTGTCATTCGACCATGCAAGTGACTTGTCGACGTCAATTCTCTGGCCATTGACCAGATCGAGTGGTGACCCCGCCGCCAGCATCAACCCAAGCATTTTGGACACAGCACTGTTGGAGCGGAACGGCTTTAGCTTCCAGAGTGAAGCAGTTGGAACTACGCCGCCGTCTCCAAGAGATGCTGAGGATCCTGCAGCAAATGCCCGGATCTTTTTCGTGTCTTGAGTCATTTGGCCGCTGTCCCAGCCTCCGAAGTAGCCAGAAAGAGTCGTGCGCCAAAACCATCTCTTGATCTCTACGAGCTGCGCGTGCGAAGGAGTAGGGATCCACCGAAACACCTCGCAGAGGACCGCGAACTGATTTGCGTAGGGAAGCGACTCCGCTCTGGGTGCACGTATTTCAGTCGCCAGAAAGTCTGCTGCTCGTAGCGCTGCCGCCTTCATGCTGTCAGCTGAAGTAGTTAGTTTCTCTCGGCTCAGATCTCGCAGGGCATCTATGCTTTGTGCCGAAAAGTCTCCGCCAGCCGCTGCCCCCAGTGTTCGCAAAAAAGTCTTGCTGTCCAAGGTGTGGTATTTTTTGGCCTCCAGAGCAGATTTGATGCCATCGACCGTATTCCCTAGGTCGAATTCAGGACTCCAGGTAGCGGCGCGCATCAAGTCGTAGATCGTCAGACGAGTACCCGTGGAATTGATTCGTTCGAAAACAGGTGCAACGTCTTCGATCGACATGTCACCCAGCGTTACCAAAGGAACCTGGTACTCAAGGAAGCGAGTAAACAGCAGGTCCGCTCGCGCCCTCATCCCTTCATCATCAATAGGTGTTAGACGCCGGTAGAAGTCGGGAGCATTCGCCATCCGCCGAAGTGGTATCTGATGTACAGGGAGCTCGTCAGCGTGGTCTGAGTGGTGAAAGCGGTTTGTCTTGAGGTCGAAGTAGACGTTCCAGACACTCTTGGGGTCTCCAGGCGTCCAATGAATCACGCCGCATATCGCGGAGAGGCGTTGTTGCCCGTCAAGCAGATAGTTGACTGGGTAATTTTCGCTGCGTTCAGCGATATCAAGATCTGCGATAGCCCTCTTGCTCGCCAAATCCTGCTTGGACTCCCACACGAGAAGACTACCTATGGGGTAGTTCTTGTAGATGGAATCCATCAGGTCGAGAATCTGTTGGCGTTTCCAGACGAATGGCCTTTGAAACTCGGGAAGCACAATGTCGCCAGTGAGGACACGATTTGCCAGCTGGAGAATCCGCTCCGGCGTTGGTTTTGGGTCGCGAGCAGTGGGGGGATTCGTCTGGGCCATGGTCTAAGAGTAATGGCCGGGGGAAACGTCCCTTATCGAAGCTCGAACGTGGGAGGTTTCCCCGTAGTTGTGAACCGAAATGCCGCGGGAAGCCGTCATTGTCTTCGAGGCCGGAACTGGGCCTCGCATGCCTTATCGCTCCGATGTTTTCGGACCGATGAGCATGTAGAGGAAGCGAACGAGGACGACGGCGGATAAAAACAGCAGAGCAATCGCCAAGGGAAGCCATGGGCTGATGGCAGCATTACAGGCGGCTGCCAGGTCCGGGAAAAATTGCCTGCTGGGATATGGGTCAAATGCTGATCCGCACGTAGCGTGCACCTGGCCCCCCCAATCGGCTGTGGCACTCGATTCTACTTCGTGGGTTCCGCTGTAAATACCGGCTACCAGCGCAGAAGTACCGACAAGGAGCATCGTCAATCTCATCTGGGGAGTAGTGGGTCCACGAAAGTAATTAGCCACGGGCTTGATCACCGCCAAAGCTTATTTTTCCGACCGGCGCTTTGTATCCCTGCTCGGTTTCTACCCAAGAGCTGCCTTTATACCCCAGTTTCACCGGATTGAGGATAGCCGCTACCACATTCAGGCCTTCATTGAGGAAGTCGCCGGCAAAGCTAAACTCTTGCTCTGCCAGTACTTTCCCGCTGCCATCGAGGAGGACCATAATCCAGTGTGAGGTGTCATGACTTCCACCAATGTATGGCACAGCCTCTCCCCACTGGACCGCATCCAGCGCTTCTTCGTCGAGTTCGTGAATCTCAGGTACATTCATGACCCCTCCTGATCCGGGCCCCCAATTCCGAGCCGCAACTCCATTGTTGCTGCCGTCCTGATCAAAATCACGGTCAAAGATGTTGCGTGTTTCGTTGTGCACGAAGACCGGTTAGAGTTTCGCCCCTTGGAGGCAGCCTCTGTTCCTAGGTGGAACGCCCGCCGCTGGTCCGTCATTGACCCCGGGCACCGGCAGGCAGATCTCAATCAGTGGGCTGGCTGTGGACTCAGTGTTCAGCTTCTCGAAAACGAAGGATTTCAAGAACAGATCGAATCGAGAATCCCGGAGCGACTCACTCATCGCAGTAGTACGTGTGACTTTTGGCGGTATATGGCGGCTTTTTCACGGCGTTGTCTGGCGGCGTGCTGCCCGGAATGAGAGCCCGGGGTGGCGTCCGCTGGGTTCCATTGCACATGAGTCGTTGGCCGTGTGCCGCTAAGGCAGCCTCTGACAACATTGCGGCGACGTCCCATTTCCGTTGCGTGCCGCGGCTCATTGGGTTATTGGGGAGCTGCCTTGGCTTCGCCGGGTCGGCGGTGCTGGGTGGTCACGGCAGCCGGCTTAGTCTTTCTATGAATTCGTCGGCCTGGGCCAGGTTCCTGGCCATTTTGGCGCGCTGGTGCACTGCCCTGTCCAGGAACCCTGCCAGCACCTCGGACTGTTCAGGGGCAGCGCCCTCCGGGCCGGCGAGCAGTGTAAGGATCTCGGTCATCTCGTCCAGCGAGAAACCCAGTGGCTTCATCTGCTTGATGACCATGAGGCGTTCGAAATCTTCCTCGGAGAAGACCCGGAACCCGCCCTCGGTCCGCGCTGTTGCAGGGAGAAGCCCGACGTCGTCGTAGTGGCGGATGGTCCGCAGGGACAGGCCCGTCCGCTCTGCCAGTTCGCCGATGTGCATGGTGTTGGTGCTGCTGGTCTTGGCTGTCATCAGCGCCTCCGTCCTCTTTCGGATTTAAACTCTACCATCACGTTAGGGTAGAGTTTTCGTATGGGGTGAGACCTTCAAGCGTAATTCCCCCACCTTCCCCGGCGCGGCGCTGCGCCCCCACAGTCATTAGCAAAAACGAAGCCGCACCCGCGCGCCTTCCTCACCATGAACGGAGCCAGCAATGGCCACCACACAAGCCGAACACCCCCCGGCGTTCACACCTGAACAGCTGCAATCCGTGCGTGGCACCCTGATGTCACCGCGCCGGCTCAAAACCGAGGTCCTCGCCGGACTTGTCGTCGCCCTGGCCCTGATCCCCGAAGCGATCGCCTTCTCGATCATCGCCGGCGTCGACCCAAGAATCGGACTCTTCGCGTCCTTCACCATGGCCGTCACCATCGCCTTCGTCGGCGGCCGCCCTGCCATGATCTCCGCCGCCACGGGCGCGATCGCCCTGGTCATTGCCCCGCTGGTGAAGTCCCACGGTGTGGACTACTTCATCGCCGCCGTGATTCTCGCCGGGATCTTCCAGATCATCCTGGGCCTGTCCGGGGTAGCGAAACTGATGAGGTTCATTCCCCGGTCGGTGATGGTGGGTTTCGTCAACGCGCTGGCCATCCTGATCTTCATGTCCCAGGTCCCCGAACTCCTCGGTGTCCCCTGGTTGGTTTACCCCCTCGTGGCCCTCGGCCTGGCCATCGTCTTCGGCCTGCCCAAACTCACCAAAGCAGTCCCGGCGCCCCTGGTGGCCATCATTGTGCTGACCCTGATCACCGTCTTCGCGGCCGTCGCCGTCCCCACCGTCGGCGACAAGGGCGAACTCCCGAATTCCCTGCCGACCCTGTTCATCCCGAACGTCCCGTTCAGCCTCGAGACGCTGCAGATCATCTTCCCCTTCTCCCTGGCCATGGCCTTCGTGGGCCTGCTCGAGTCCCTCATGACCGCCAAGCTCGTCGATGACGTCACCGATACCCGCTCCCACAAGACACGGGAAGCGTGGGGCCAGGGCGTGGCCAACATCGTCACAGGTTTCACCGGCGGGATGGGCGGCTGCGCGATGATCGGCCAGACCATGATCAACGTCAAAGCCTCCGGCGCCCGCACCCGGATCTCCACCTTCCTCGCCGGCGTGTTCCTGCTGATCCTCGTCGTTGCCCTGGGCGGCATCGTCTCTGTGATCCCCATGGCGGCGCTGGTGGCCGTGATGATCTTCGTGTCCGTCGCCACGTTCGACTGGCACAGCATCCACCCCCGGACGCTGAAGATGATGCCTAAGAGCGAAACGGCGGTCATGGTAGCAACGGTCATCGGAACCGTCGCCACCCATAACCTGGCCATCGGCGTCGGCGTGGGAGTCATGGTGGCCATGGTCCTGTTTGCCCGCCGGGTCGCGCACCTTGTCACGGTAGAGCGGACCGTCACCACCGTCGGCGGCCACGAAACTGCCACCTACGTGGTGGACGGCGAACTGTTCTTCGCTTCCTCCAACGACCTCTACACCCAGTTCGAATACGCTTTGGACCCCAACCACGTCGTCATCGACATGCACGCCTCCCACCTGTGGGACGCCTCCACCATCGCAGCCCTGGACGCCATCACCGAGAAATACCACCACCACGGCACGGACGTGAAAATCATCGGCCTCAACCAGGCCAGCACCGCCATGCGCGAACGCCTCGGCGGGAAACTCGGTGCCGGTCACTGACCCGGTGCCGCCCGGAACATCACAGGGCTTCCCTTCCTGGATGGAAGGGAAGCCCTGTGCTTGCATGGAGGCCTGCGGTGCTCAGCTCGCGCCGGGCCCGTCGACGGCCAAGGGCAGCAGCAGCCACCGGCGGCCGGTCCCCATGCCGTGGCGAAGGCTCAGTCTGAACCGTAGCGGTCAAGGATTGCCTGCATCTGCGTGATCTCCTCCTGCTGGGATTTCACGATGGAATCGCAGAGTTTGATGATCTCGGGATCGGTGATTTTTGATTCCTGGCATACGAGAAGTGCGCGGGAATGGTGCGGGATCATGGATTTGAGGAACTGCTCGTTGCCGACGAAGGTTTCGGTGCGGCCGAGGGCGAAGACGGCGGCGAACAGCACGGAGAAACCAACGAGCATGGCGATATTGGCCTTCTTATTGTGGAACATCGACCACATGCCCACGGTCATGACGACCGCCATCGCTGAGACCATCAGCAACGCCATCCAGAAGTTGCTCAGGTTGAAGTAGAAGTGATCGATGGACCGGACCATGGACATCGACAACACCCACATCAGGGCCAGACTGACCAGCAGGATGACACCGAATTTGAGATACATCCTGGACGAGGCCTGACCGCCGCCCTTGTCCTTATCGTCGTGAGCTTCGTGGGGATGCTGCCTGGGTTGCTGTTGCTGATGCCCCTGGGCGTTGTCCGGGTGGCTGCCGGGATGGTGTTCTGCTGTACTCATGGGAGTCTCCTTTCAAGTGGTGAGCCCTTCCCGCCCCCTTAGGAGCGGGAAGGTGCGCCAAACGTGAGTTCGGGCTTCTAGGCCAGTGAGGACAGAAGCTCCTGGCATGCGGTCTCGCAGCGGCGGCATGCTTCGGCGCATATCCGGCAGTGCTCGTGCATGCCGGCATGCTGTTCGCATTCCCCGGCGCACGCCGCGCACGCGGCGCGGCAGGCTTCGAGTATGGCGCGGGTGCTGGTGGCGTCATATCCCGTTCGCCGGGACAGAACATTGCCGGTAGCCGCGCAGATGTCCGCGCAATCCAGGTTGGTGCGGATGCAGGTGGTCAGGTCGGCAACCATCTCTTCGCCGAGGCAGGCGTCCGCGCAGGCGGTGCAGGTTTGTGCGCACGCGAAACAGGCTTCGATGCACTCCGCGAGCTTTTCCTTGTCCACCCCGCCAAGGTCTTTCGGGTAGGTGTTGAGCATGGTCGTGACGTGATGCGTCATGTGAATCTTCTCCTCATTCAGGATGCAGCCGACCTCAACCTCTGCAGGCCCGTCTGCTTTGTGCTTGTGTGGAGGACCGCGAGTGACACGGCCCGGAACCGGGCAGATCCGCCCAGGTCAAGACACTGATGAATGGGGCGCGGTCATGGCACCGCGCCGGCCGGGTTTACGTCCTGCTGATCGACAGGGCCGCCAGTGACGGCCTGAGATGGGCAGACTTCTCCAAGGCAGGATCAAACCCTGCAGCGGGCACAGGCCGGACGGGAAGGAAAGCCTTCGCCTCAGCCTCGGCCGCTGCTGCCGCCGCATCGCCTGGCAGCAGCCGGGAGGCCGGAACGACCGCCGCGGCTGAATCGTGACGGTCAAGACAGCAGGCTGCCTCCGACTGCGGCATGTGCTGCTGCGCTGCGGCGTGTCCGACCCCTGCGGCACTGCCGTGATGGACAGGTGCCGCAACGCTCTGACCCACCGCCATACCAGCGCCGGCGTGCCCCATCGGCATACACAGCGCAGCGCAAACGGTGAACGTGAAAATGGTCACCAGCCACAGACCCGCCACAACGCACACCATCCGAGTGGTGATGCGATGTCCGTCAAATGCCGCTGCTGAAATCGGTCAGCCCTCCGGTCCCGCCGGTCGATGTCTCTTCTCCACCCTAGTAAAAGATCAGCATACTTACTAGTGCTGGATGGTCGCTCGCAAGTGTCTTGTAAATCAAAAGCTTTTCAAGACACTGTTATGGACTTGAGGAGGGGTTAACGGCCAGCTGAGAACGCCGGGCACCCCGTTGTCTTGCAAACACGTCTCACCATAAATTGTCTCAGCGGGGACCTGTGAGGGACTTTTTGAGTCAGAATGGCTTAATGAGGTATCTGGGTTATATGTCGATTTCAGAAGCCGACTGCACAACTGTCAGAAGTCCTTTGCACAGCTGCCGACATTGATCGTCCAGGGCACGCCTAAGGGACAGTTTTCCCGGCGGGTCATACGAGACTCCAGGCACTCCGGAACGCCGGCGATTTTGATGAGCGCTATCCGAACCTGCATGGCAGCTGTCGGCGACCGTCTTATGGGACGGTTGAGGAAGGCGGCGTGGCATCATTTGATTCCATTCCCGAGTGGCTGCGCCATCTCAAAGCGGAGGGTTACGCTTTGGCCATGGGGAACGTAAAAGAACGCACAGTTCAGCCGAGCCTGTTTTTTAGCCGGGGAATCTTATTCGCATTGTTTGTCGCGCTGGTGGCCTTACTTCTCTTGTCCGTCGTGGTGCAGGTGTGGGTGTGGCCGGCGGCGGTGGAGCGGACGGCCACGTTCGAACGAATCGATGTCGCGATTTGTGAACAGGAGTGCAGAGCAAGCGTGCCCTTGTGCACAGGAGTAGCGGGCAATGACTGGTCACAACCCGACTGCACAAACCCCGGAATTCAGCGGATCATTGTGCAGTCAGCTTCTGAAAACGACATTGGAGGGGTCACCGGCCGCCCGTGTCGACTCAGGCATAAAGGGTCGTTTTTGACAGTTGCGCATTTATCCAACGCGCGGGCCCCGACAGACGCTTCGATCGAATGGATTCCGCCGGCTCGCCATATTGGGGCGCCAACGATCAAATCGTTCCAACTGACGCTGCGATGATCACCGATCCTCGGCGCTCTGCCACGCCGGGCGTGACAACAGCCGTCGCCGGTAGGCTGGCTGGATGGCTGAATTGGGGGCAGTTCTTGAAGTTGAGCAGTTGTTGGTGGGCTACACCGGTGCCCCGGTATGCGGGGAGGTCTCGGTGAGTCTGCGGGCCGGCGAGGTGCTGGGGGTGGTGGGCCTCAACGGTGCCGGCAAGTCGACCGTCGCCCGGACTATCGCCGGCCGGCAGATGCCGTTGTCCGGGTCGGTCAGCGTCCAGGGTTTCGCGGCGGACCCGGATAACGTGCGGTTTCGACGCAACGTTGCCGCGGTTTTCGACGATGATCTGTTCTTCCCTTCCTTGACGGTGCGTGAGCATTTGCTGCTGGTCGCCCGCGGACACTCCATGAAGTCCCCGGACCGGGCCGTCGACGCTGAGCTCGAGTTCTTCGGGCTGGAGGGAAGGGCTGATGTCGTGCCGGAGGCCCTGTCTTCCGGGCAGCGACGCCGTCTGCTTTTGGCGGCCGGTTTAATGCGTCCCTCGACGCTGATGATCCTCGATGAGCCCGAGCAGCGGTTGGACCCGCTGATGCGCGATTCCTTGGCCCACCGGCTTGCCGGGCACGCCCAGGACGGAGGAGCGGTGGTGCTCGTTACCCATGATCCTGCTCTCCTCACCTCTGTGGCCTCGACCTGTCTGGTGATCGATGACGTCGTCACCGAGGTCACGCCCGAGCAGGGGGCATCGACCATTGCAAGGAGCTGAGGCCACCACCCTGCCGTCAGGAGACGAAACGAGGTCTACACGGGACCTTTCCGCGGACATCACAGCCTTTACGCAACGTTCATCCCGCCGGTACAACCGTGCCCGAACATCCCTCAAGGACCTGTTCACTGACCTGTACAGCTATGGGCTTGCACTGGGATGCGCGATCGCGCTGGCCGCCTCAATGGTCATGACCGTGAAGGATGCATTGCCCGGCCGCGGGGAGGCCGGCAGCCTCCGCATCAGTGATCACTGGCCCACGATTCCCGCTCCCGCGCTCTGGACGCTCACTGTTTATGCCGCCCTCACGACGGTCATGATTCTCGCCAGGCGGATGGGTCCCATCACAGTCCAAGGCGCCGAAGGACAGTGGTGGTTACCGTTACCGGTAGACCGGCGGCCGATGGTGTTGCCGGCCTTCCTTCGCCGCTGCATTCTCCTCGGCCTGGCTTCCGCAGCAGCGTTCATGCCCTTCAGCGTCCTCACCTCAGCGGAGCTGACCTTACCTGCGCATCTGCTGGGGTCGGCGACTTTCGGGGCGGTCGCCGTCGTGTCCGTCGGGCTGGCCGGATGGATGCAGCTCGAACCTATCAACCCCAGGCCAGGGCGTCTGGCCGGGGCCGTGGCTCTTATCCCCTGCGCAGTTCTCCCCTCCCTGACCAATTCGCCCTGGGCACTGACGGTCGCGGCCGTGTCCGCGGCCGTCCTTCTCTGCGCCGTCGCGTCCAGGACGGGCCAGGTCCGCGGGGCAGACCTCATTCGCGGCGGCGCAGTAGCCGGCCACGCGCGGTCCTCGTTCTTCTTCATGGACACCAACGAACTCCTACGCGCACTCCACGGAGACCGACCGATCGGATCCGCGCACCGGGCAGCCGGCTTCTATACCCGCCCCGTACAAGGCCCCGTCGCCGCCCTCTTCCGTGCCGATATCGTGGCCTTTCTCCGCTTGCAAGGCTCCCTTGCTTTGCCCTTGTTATGGCTTGGGATAGTTGTAGCCGTGCTGTTTGTCGACAAGAGCTTGCCGGCACTGGCTCAGATCGGAGTTATCGCCATCGCCGGCTGCGCCACGACCTCCAGTACCGGGACAGTGGCCCGACGAACAGCACTCGTCCCCGGGCTCGATGCCATACTGCCGGTCTCCCCTCTCTGGGTCCGGTGCAGCCGGGCGATCATGCCCGCATTGGTCATGATTCTCTGGATGACGTGTCTGACCGGGATCCTGGTGCTGCTGGGAGCAGCCCCACCTGCCCTGATTCTTCTGGGTGCCCTAGCCGGGATCGGGATGGGCGCCGGGGCAGTGCGCGGCGCGACCCGCCCCGTATCAGACTGGTCCGTTCCCCCGGTGGAAACCCCCTTCGGCCCAATCCCCCAGGCCCAGATAGGATCGCTGCTACGCGGACTGGACTTCACCGTTCTGGCTCTAGCACCGGCCCTGGTCTCCCTGTATGCCGGGGACGTCCACCCGGCGGCAATCATCATCCAAGCCCTCTTTAGTGCTGGCGCCCTCGGCGTTGTTATACGCCGCTCACCGTGACGGACGCCCCGAGCCGCCATAGGCGTAAAGGGTCGTTTTTGAACGTGGTCTGGAAGCTGCCGCCCCTCCCGGCCCTCGCGGAGGGCAACTTCTCTCATCTGACCGAGAATAGGTAGATAGTCATTTCCATCGGTGGGGGGACCTTGGTAGTACCAGCAGACGTCTTTCAAGACATACAAAACAGATACTCGGCGTATCCGTACGATGACCGGTACGCCCGCTACTACCAGAATCAAAGGGAGGCGCTTCAGCCGGCCTTCGCCTACTTCCACGACAAGCTCAACACGCTGCTGGGTCACATGAACCACAAGCGGGAGCGGGGAGGCCACTACAACGCTGATCAGAGCAGGGACCTTCTCGAAGTCATTCGTGACTTGGGACAGCTCAGGACCAACCTCAAAAGGGTCGGCATGGAGCTAACCCTGGACAAGACCTACGAGGATGCACTCGACAGTTGCCGCGCTTTCTTATCGCCCAGCGGTGGAAGCCCCATGCCCCCGGATTTCGCCGAGATCGCCCTTGAGGACTACGAGCCGATCTTCTCCATCGCGGCAGACAACGTTCGGATCGAGAAGGCAGGCAAGGACTACCCGCTGAAGCCAATTGGAGAGGGTTCCTACGCGATTGTCTATAAGTACAAGGATCTTGAATACAACATGCCCGTCGCCGTGAAGGTCGCGAAGAAGGGCCTTGCAGATAACGAGCTGGCGAGGTTCAAGGAGGAGTATGCCGTCCTGACCGGTTTGAGTTCCCCTTATGTGCTGGCCGTCTACGGCTACAACGAAGCCAGAACCAGCTATGCCATGGAGTTCTGCGACTACACCCTGGGAAAGTACATCGCCACGAATAACGGCAACCCTAAGTTCGACTTCGGCAAGCGTCAGCGGATCGCGCAACAGTTCCTGTATGGCATTAGCTACCTCGCATACAAGGAGGTTCTTCACCGGGATCTGAGTTACACCAACGTGCTCGTCAAGACCTACGATGCCGGCGTCGTCCAGGTGAAACTCTCAGATTTTGGTCTGCACAAGACCCAAAGCTCCTTGCTTACCCGCACAGGAACCGAGATGAAGGGGACGATCCTTGACCCCACTCTTACCAGATTCAAGGACTACACCCTCAGCAACGAGATCTACTCCGTGGGATTCATTCTTTCCTTCATTTTCACCGGCAAGGCAGCCCCGCACGTAGCAGGCAACAACCTCGGGGGGATCGTACGGAAATGTACGGACCTGGTTGTGGCGAACCGATACACGGCAGTCCAAGAAATCATCGATGCGGTAGCTGCGCTTGATAAGACCAACTACCTGCTCTGAGCTGACGCCTGAAACCTCAGGTCCTTCGATATGGCTCCCCTGGAACTCGACTCGTGGCCCCTGGCGCCTATAACGACGAAGGGACCAGCGCTCACTGAGCGCTGGTCCCTTCTGTCTTCCCTCTGCAAAGGAAATCTGTGGTTCAGCTTGGCTGAATGGGTTGTGGTGCTGCCGCGGCCTGGTACCTCGTTGTTCCTGGTCGCGCGGCTGGTGAATGGCCGGTTGCGGGGTCGCGGTGAATGGCGGTCCGTCGCTGGTGAGTGGCCGCTGTGGTTCGCCCTGGGCGGCGGACCGCCCGACCTGCGGGAGGTTCGTCGCCCCTTTGGGGTCAGTGGCCGGGCAGTTGCGATAAGGGGGGGAATATAGCCGCCCGCCCTTCCACCCTTTCGGGTGGAAGGGCCTGGCTTCTGCATTGGGGGTTTCAGTCACCCGGCCTAAGCCGGACTATTCGCCCTCGGTGGCGTGTTTGTCAATGATGATCTGCTCGACGGCGCTGGCGGTGTACCCCCAGTGGGTGAGCTGGTTCAGGTAGTCGAAGTGCCTCTTTTCGGCGGAGCGCCATGAGTCTTTCTGGATGGTCTTCTCGTACCCGGCGCAGATCAGGGCGATCAGGGAGAACTCGGGCCGGGCTGTGGTTTTGGCGGTGTGGTCCCGGAGCGGGTTCCAGCCCCACCGGTCGGTGTCCTCCCCGGTCTTGGTCCCGATCATTTCGGTGGCGACCTTGCCGTCGTAGCCGCTGGCGGTTTCAGAGTGATGGGTGATGGCGTGGACGGTGAAGTACTGCCAGCCCTTCGGTGCCGTCTTGCGGGAGAGCATGGTCTTGATGAACTCGCGGCGGACGACACCAGCGGATTCCATCGCCTTGTTGTTCGCGATCAGGGTCTTGCGCTCGGTTTTCTCTTCGTCGGTCATCGGGCCTTTCTGGGCCTGGGTGCCGCCGTCGTACCGCTTGTACCTCGACACGAAGCCCAGCTCTTTCCAACCGGTAATGACGGGTTCGGCGTTGTGCTTTCCCCGGTAGTCGGTGGTGATTCTGTAGGCGTTGGCGTCCTCGTCGGTGGCCGCTTCCCCGTCGGCACGCTTGGCGGAGCTGACGTACAGATTCTCGTCCTCGTCGTAGTATCCGGCGTCCTCCACGATGGTCTTCCCTGTCGCCTCGAGCTCGGTCACGAGCGCGGCGCGTGCGGCTTCGCTGGCCCGGCGGTCGCGCAGGAGCTGCGCGACGTGCAGGAGCTGGTCGGCTTCGTCCGCCAGCACGGACTCCAATTCCTCTGTGGCGTCTTCGTCGCCTTCAAATTCAGCCATGATGAGGGCTTCGTCGATGGTGTAGCCCTTGCTCAGGGCGGCGGCCCCGGCATCGGAGGCTTTGGCCTTCAACGCGCCCTCCACGGTGGTTTTGGTCCGTCCGGTCTTCTTGGCGATCGCGGCGGCCGAGACACCGATCAGCGACAGCTGGTGGTAGGCGTCTGCTTCGTCCGCTTCGGTCAGTTCGGCCCGCTGGATGTTCTCCACGACCTGGGTCACGATGCGTTCGGCTTCCTCGGGGGATTCGATGATCATCACCGGAATCAGGGGCCGGTCGGCTTCGACGGCGGCCCGGGTGCGGCGCTGGCCCATCAGGACATGCACGGTGCCGTCCTCCTTGCGGTGGGCAATCACGGGTTCCATGACGCCGTGTTCTTTGATGCTGGCGATGAAGTCGCCGGTCAGGGCCGCGTCTTTGCGGACGTTGATGTCGACGGTCAAGGTGGCCGGGTCGAGCATTTCGAGGGTCGGGTTGGTGGTCATGGTGTTGCTCCTTTTGCAGAGGATTCCGGTGGGTGGGGCGGCTCAGGTGACCGGCCAGTTCCCCTCTCCCTCCGACGCTTCTATGTCTGTCAAGCGGGTGGAATGGGTGCGGGCGTGGACCCTGTTGTCGCCT
>NZ_JABTYH010000020.1 GCF_013314975.1 Pseudarthrobacter oxydans
CAACCTGACACAGACGGCCTTGTTGGGCCCCAGAAATAAGGGAATTCAATCCGAGTCCACTGAGAGGCTGGGTTCCACCGCCGCCCACACCCAGGGACAATTCTCATGGGTTTCCACCGCTACTGCTGCTCCGGGAGCTAATCCAGGGGCTCCCAATATTCAATTCAGCCGTGGATAACCCAAATTGACCCCAACTGTGGACGGAACAAAGTCATCAGCGCAGCTTGTCCGAGCCTCGCCGGGTTGACGGAATATCCATTATCGGCGTTTTTGGAGAGCGCAGGAGTAAAAGTGGCTGTGAGAAGCTCCAGACTTTTCTTTTTCCTGCCGTCCCCTAAGCAGCGCCCGCAACGCCTAGATGTGAACGTGTTTGAATTAGGTCATGCTTGTTTTGCCCACGGTCGTTGTTTGCGGCCCTGCCTCGTGGAATCACCTCATCCTCCTTGACGAACTCCCCGCGCCTGTCCCGCACATGCAGTTCGCACGACGCTCCTGGCAAACGATCGGGGGCACCTCCGCGGGCAAGGCTCTGCATCTTGCGGATCTCGGCGTCGGAGTGCGCTTGTGCTCTCCTCTTGGGTCTGACGACGATGGCGGACGGGTCCGCCGTGCCCTCACCACCGCTGGTGTTACCCTCGAAGCCATTGCGTCTGAACGGACCGAGCGCCACGTTAATCTCATGACCGATGACGGCCGCCGGATATCCATCTATGTTTCCGTGCCTTCCACACCCTCCGGGCATGAACTCGAGGCTGCCGGCGCCCTGGTGGCGGCAGCGGATCTCGCGGTGATCGATCTGAGCGAGCTTGGCGCGCTGCTGCTGGAACGCGAAGAGATCCGTCAGACGCCGCTGTGGGTGGACCTCCACGACTACGACGGGTCTTCGACGTTCCATGAGCCATTCCTGTCTGCGGCCGAGGTTGTGTTCATGAACGACGACAAGACCGACGATCCTTGGAAGCTCATGCGTTCCTGCCTTGAGCGGGGCCCTCGGCTGGCTGTCTGCACACGCGGGGCGCATGGTGCAGTCGCGCTGGAAAGTGACGGGACTCAGCATGAGGTAGCAGCAGTTCCTGCTCATGTGGTGGATACCAACGGCGCCGGCGACGCGTTCATGGCTGGCTTTCTGGCTGCGTCCCTTCGCGCCGCGTCAGTTGGCGACGCACTCAAGGCAGCAGCGATGCAGGCCAGCCTTGCGATTGAGAGTGAACACCTTCATCCAGTACTCGCTCATTGACTAAGCATTCGGCGGCTGAATAAGGAGCAGAAGGGGTGCCTGCTTCGTATTCAGCCAGGCTGCTGCTCCGCGCAATCGCATTGCGGTGCCGGCGCTCCAGGGCTGGTGGGGTGCCAGAAGTAGAGGAGTTTTCAACCCGAGTTGATCGCCGCTCTTTTCACCGGTGATCGTATGTAAATCTGGAAGTGGAATCGTCCCGTCACTTCGAGCATCGTTTTTTGAGGACGCAGGTGGTCAAGAAGTAGACGCGGCTTGTAAGGCCGCGCCGACGATGCCCGCTTCGTTTCTAAGCTTTGCCGGTGTTATCGGGGTTCGCAGCCTAAGGAGGGACAGGTATTCATCCGTCCTTCGGAGGATGCCGCGGCCGACGATGATCAGTTTGGGCGAGAATCGGACGCTGTGTAGCTCCCAGGTGAGGCTGTAGCGTTCTCGTGCGACGGCGGATGCTTTGATTTCGGCGTCGAAGCCGTCGATGGAAAGGTTGCCGAGCTCGGCATTGGGCACGAGCTTCCCGTAATAGCTCGTCGGACGCTGCTGATGAAAACCTTCAGGAGCCTATTGTGCTTGAGACCAGCGGACCTTGCTACGTTCAAGTATTACTCGTACACCCCCGGTCGGGCAGTCCACGAACTCCGGCACATAGTGGGCCACCCGCAGCCTGAGACGCAGGGCTTTCAGTGACCTTTAGGGTCATTGTGAAGTGGTGATCAGGCTTTACCGCCTTACCATCCGAGTCGTCGGGCAACAGTAGCGTGCGCAGCATGGGGAAACTGCTCCCATCGCGGAGCTAGGACTTCCTTTATGAGGGAGTGCAGTTGCTTTGCGCAATCCTCGGTTGGCCGGTCAATCGCAGCGCTGATGGCAGCGCCAATTTCGGGATGCGCAGTTTCAAATCGGCGTGTAGGGTCAAGCGGCTCCGAGCCCGCACTGTCCTCCAATAAATCGCGCAGCGCCCGTAGAAGATGGTTGAGCGCCCAAGTTCGTACCATCTGGCCGCCGTTGATAATCTCTCCACGGCGGGCCCGCCCAACACCGATCAGCAGCTTCGTTAATGCGAGCAGGACCTCATTGAGCGGGTCCGAGGGGGTAACGGGTACACCAGCGGCGTCTTCCACAAGTGTCTGCACGGGACCGTCATCAATCAGGGCAGAGTGATCCGGTGAGATTGCTATGCCCTGATACTCCTTCAGCTGCCCGACGGCAAACTCGAAAATGTGGCCGTCATCGAAAAGCACGCTGAAGCCCATCGACCCTTCACGCGCCAGCGAAACAACGCGTTCAGAATCTGGGATCCACGCCATGACATTGCGCACGCGAGCCACATCGTCCGGTTCGGTAATGACAAAGAAATCATGATCCGACCACTCATCCCGGCGCGTCTCAAATGCGCTGGATCCAAGCATCAAGAGCCCGATTACTCCCTGCTGCTGCAGCGCATCATGAAGCGCTGTCGTACGACGAGTGAACTCATGGAGGGTCATGGCTGATTCAAACGACTCGCCACGCGGGTCCAGGCGGGGCCGTGGAAGATAGAGGTCCAGTTGTTCGGAGGCAGCTCGCCATCATCGCCCTTGCCGTCGGCGATGATGTACATCTCCCGCTCGGGCGAACCCGGACCGGCGGCGAGGGAATGCTGGAACGACGGGTGCTCGCTGGAGGAGTAATTGGGGACGATGTCGGCGATCACCTTGATGCCGAGTTCGTGGGCGCGGGCGATTAGCTCGTCGGCGTCCCCGAGGGGGTCGAAGCGGGGGTCGACATCGGTGTATCGGAGACGTCGTAGCCGCCGTCGTTCTGCGGGGGAGGTGTAGAAGGGCGAGAGCCAGATGGCGTGGACGCCGAGCTCTGTGAGGTATCGCAGCCGGGAAGTGACGCCGGGCAGGTCGCCCATCCCGTCGCCGTTCGAGTCCGCGAAGGAACGCGGGTACACCTGGTAGACGACGGCATCGCGCCACCACTGGTCGTGCGTGTTGGTCAGAAGGTTCATCGTGCTTCCCCTGTTGGCCTTTTGCTTGTTCCAGGATGTGCTGCATTGTTTGAGACGGCGGACTGACTCGTAGCGCGTGCATGTCCCCGCACCGGCTTCGGGCGTTGACCGGTGTCGTGAGCGCGTGGTTCGCCTGCAGATGCGCGTCTGCGCTGGGTCCTCCGGCTGCCTCGGGCAGAGGCAGCCGGAGGGGATCGAGGCCTTCATCAGTCGACGGCGTCCACGTCGTCGATCTCGCGCCAGGCTCGGAGCAGCTCCGAGACGCCCAGGCCGCTTCTCCGCGCAATCGCATTGCGGTGCCGGCGCTCCAAGGCTGGTGGGGTGCCAGAAGTAGAGGAGTTTCAAACCCGAGTTGATCGCCGCTCTTTTCACCGGTGATCGTTATGTAAATCTCGTAGTGGAATAGTCCCGTCACTTCGAGCATCGTGCTGAGGACGCAGGTGGTCAAGGAGTGGACGCGGCTTGTAGGGCAGCGCCGACGATGCCCGCCTCGTTTCTTAGCTTTGCCGGTGTTATCGGGGTTCGCAGCGTAAGGAGGGGCAGGTATTCATCCGTCCGTTCGGAGATGCCGCCGCCGACGATGATCAGTTCGGGCGAGAAGATGAATTCGAGTTCAGAGAAGTAGCGCTGCAATCGGACGCTGTATTGCTTCCAGGTCAGTCTGTCGCGTTCTCGTGCGACGGCGGATGCTTTGATTTCGGCGTCGAAGCCGTCGATGGAAAGGTGGCCGAGCTCGGCATTGGGCACAAGCTTCCCGTCATAGATCAGTGCTGATCCGATCCCTGTTCCCAGGGTGATGACAAGGACGGTTCCATTTGTTCCTTCTCCGGCGCCGCATCTGGCTTCTGCGAGTCCTGCCGCATCGGCATCGTTGATGACGGCCACTGGTCGGCGAAGGCGTTCCGTGAAGTAGGTGTTGATGTCGAAGTTGAGAAAGGCTTTGTCAACGTTCGCGGTTGATCGCGAAAATCCGTGCTGGACGATGCCTGGAAAAGTCACGCCTACAGTCGACGTGCGGTCCAGGTCTTCGTTTCCTGCGACAAGCTCATCGACGATCCGGGCGACAACGTCACCGACGGTGTCGGGGTTAGCTGGCTGGGGCGTTGCGAGGCGTAGGCAGTTTCCCTTGACCTTGCCTTCTTCGAGGTCGACGATTCCGCCCTTGATGCCGGTACCGCCGATGTCAATGCCGATGGAAGGGCCCCTTGTTGCGGTGTTGCTGGCCGTCATGGTCCGCTCTTTCATTGGTTCGTGAGGTCAGCATCTCGCTGTCACGGCTTGGGTTCCCGCCGTATGCTGCTGTGGGGCATTTGTGGTCGTTCCGGGCCTCGGAACGACCACAAATGCACGTTAGCTTTTTTGGAGTTAGCGCACCGTCATCAGGTGGCTGGCGGGGTCGTACCTGAAGGTGGCCGTGCCGCCGGCGTGGTTCAGCGCGATGTTGCTGCCGTTGGCGGCGCCGCCCAAGCCGTAGTTCTCACTCCAGGAGCCGTTGATCGCGGCCTTGAATTCATAGCTTCCCGCGGCCAGGTCCGGAATAACCAGCTTCCAGATGCCATCTGACGGGTCCAGCGTCAGCTGGGCCTGACTGCAGTCGGGCATCCAGTCGCCTGCGCACCCGAGTTCGGCGTTCAAGCTACCGGCCACGGATACGGCGGCCGGCTGCTGGCCCGCGGTCAGGGCGCTGATCATGTTGGTGGCGTGGTCGTAGAGGAACGTGACGGCGCCGCCTGCATGTTCGATCTGGACGTTCGTCCCGTTCGGCTGACCACCGGCACCGTAGTTCTCATCCAGCGTCCCGTTGAGCGCTGCCTTGAACTCGTATGTGCCTGCTGGCAGGTTTGGTACGTTCAGCTGCCACAGCCGGTGGGCCGGCTCATAGCTCATAAGCGCCTGCTCGCACGAGGGCTGCCAGTCCTCCGTGCAGCCCAGTTCAGTGTTGAGGCTGCCGGCAACGCTGACGGTTGTGGGCTGGGCAGGCTCGCCGACGACACCGCTGCGCGGCTCGCTCGTTGACGTCTGCCCCTGGTTGTCCAGCACTACCGCGCGGTACTCCACCGAGGTCCCGGACTCGATTGCGGACACTTCATGGAACACCTGATACGGGGCGTTGTCGTCCGTGCCGATTGCCTGCCACTCGCCCGCCCCGGTCCGGGCCTGGAAGGTGACTTCGTAGAACGAGTTACCGTCGACGTCGGCCGTCACCTTAAGGCGGTCAGCGTCACCAGATGCCATGACCGGCTTCGTAAGTGCGACGGCGGGCGCCGCCTTGGACTTTGCGAGCTTCCCCTTCGCTTCATACACCACGGCGGACAGCGGCGGGACTGTGACCGTGAGATTTGCCTGCGCGTCGGTCTTGACCTGAGTCGCAGCCTCACCATAGACCAGCCCGAACGGCTGCTTCGTCTCGTATGTGGGGATTGCCGCGGTCTGAGCGGTTTCGCTGTTGTTCAGGGCCACGATGTATTCGCGCTGGTCCTTGGCATCGATCCTGGAGAAAGCATAGATCCCGGCGCCATCGGCGGCGTAGCGGTTCTGCTGGGCGCCGTCGCGGAGCGTGGGGTGCTTGGCGGTCAGTGCAGCGAGTTCGCTGATCTTCCGGTACAGGGGGTGCCCGGTGTCGAAGTTGTCGGTCGCGTGTGTGGAACCGGTGCCCAGAAGGTCATCGTCCAGGTACTCCTGGACCTGGCTGGCGAACAGCGACTGCCGCGAGTCCTGGTCTCCGCCCGCGCCGGTAAAGCCTTGCTCGTCGCCGTAGTAGACGACTGGGTTTCCGCGTGAGAAGTACATCAGTTCGTGGGCAAGTTCGTCGCGTTCGACGAGTTCTGTGTCGGGGGCTCCGGCGTTGTCCTGGGCGATGAATGTGCCGATGCGGCCTATGTCGTGGTTGCCCAGGAAGGTGGGCAGTTGGTAGACGTTGGAATCGGCGTCGGTGTACCAGTCATCGCCGGAGAAGAAGTCGGCCAATCCGGTGGCCTTGCTGCTCTGTGAGGCGAAGCTGCGGGCCGCTCCTTGGAAGCCGAAGTCCAGGACTGCCTGCATGCGGTTCTTGGTGGTGAACTTGGACGTGACGCTCTTGGAGGTATCGAAGACTTCGCCGAACATGAAGAATTCGTCCTTGCCCTGTTCCTTGGCGTAGCTGAGCACCTGGGGCCCGAACTGCTGCCAGAACTCGTCATTGACGTGCTTCATGGTGTCGATGCGGAAGCCGTCGATTCCGAAGTCGCGGATCCATGTCTTGTAGATGTCCATCATCCCGTTGACGACGCGGGGGTTCTCCGTGAACAGGTCATCCAATCCGGAGAAGTCGCCGTAGAGGGCGTCCTCGCCGGCGAAGGTGGTGTTGCCTCGGTTGTGGTAGAGCGTGGGGTCATTGAGCCACGCTGGAACTTTGACGTCCTGCTCGGCGGCCGGGGTCACTGGCGTGTACGGGAAAGACGTTGCGGCATCCAGCGCGGGGAAGTCCTGGGTGCCGGCGTAGTCTTGGTCGTCGAACGCCTCGCCGGTGGCGGTGCGGTAGGGCTCGGTCTCCTTGGAAATGTAGGGAGCGGACGATGCTTCCTGATACTGGATGACATCGGCGGTGTGGTTAGTGATGATGTCGAAGTAGACCTTCATGCCGCGGGCATGGGCAGCGTCGATGAGCGCCTTCAACTCGGCGTTGGTGCCCATGTGCGGATCAATCTGGGTGAAGTCGGTGACCCAGTAACCGTGGTAGCCCGCCGAGCTGTTCTCCAGCTGCCCGCCGCCCTGGACGGCCTTGTTCTTGAAGCTAGGCGTAAGCCACACGGCGTTGGTTCCCAGGCCCTGGATGTAGTCCAAACGGTCCTGCAGGCCCTTCAGGTCCCCACCGTTGAAGAACCCCTTGCGGGTGGGATCGTAGCCGGACACCATCGGATCGGAACCCAGCCCTCCCTCGTCATTGGCTTTGCTTCCGTTGTTGAAGCGGTCGGGCATGACGAAGTAGAAGTTCTGATCACTGACGCCGCCGCGGACCGAATGCTGGGCCGCCGGATCAGGAGCAGGCTTATTGGTGCTCACCGCTCCAGCACTGGCAGGCAGGACGGTGGACACCGTCACCACCGCTGTGGCGAGCACAACGGCAGCCGAGCGGCTGAGCGACTTCCGCCGGCTTGAGTTTCGGCTGGGGTGCGGAGTACCGGATTTATTGTTGTGGAGTAGCAAGGTGGAACCTTTCGCTAAGCGACTCTGCTTTGGGGGCCAAGTCGCCGGCTGTGAGTGCTGGCGTAAATGGATGGGTCCTGCCGACCGGTGAGTGCTGGGCGCCCCACTCATTGATGGCTGTGCTTCTCCGGAGTTCAGAACCGGCGGTTGTATTGCGGAATTCGCTCAGCCGGGTTCCGTCAGTGTATGCAACGCCTGCTAGCTAGCTGGGGTAGGAAGCAGCCGTCATTCCCGCAGCGTCTGGTGTGGGGTGTGGGTGTTCTATGGGCCGGTAGTGGCGGGCTGCCGGTTCCCAAAGCCTTTCCCACCGGGCGTCCTCGGTGTCGGAGGAGTTGTGTTCGTCTTTGCTGGTGTGATCTTGGTGCATCATATTTCCCTGTGGACTCGTCAGAATTGTTGGTGATGCGAGTGTGGCCGGTCATGTCTCGTCTTGTTCTCTTACCCAGCCATAAAGGACCTGGGCGGTGATTGCGACGGTGAAGTGTGCGGGCGAGTGCCTGGTGACCAGCGCCCCTCCGCTCCGTTCCCCTGCCGGCGCTCATGGCGGTGTCGATCGCTTCATTAAGCCGGACCTCCACGTCCCTCCCAGAGCAGGTCTCGGGCGGGAGACGGACAACCAGTTGCATGTGAGTGTTTCCCTTTCTCACTGCAGGGGGCACGGGGCCGGCAGAGTGGCTCTGCCGGCCCCGTGGGTTTACTTCGCCTGGAAGACGGCTACGGTCCGAGCGGGGACTGTGAATGAACCGCCGGCGGGATCATAGGCTGCTGTCTTCACAATCGGGTCAGCCCCTGAAGCCTGCACCGAATGCAGGCTGTAGCTCGCGCCCGCTGCGCCCGGAACGGCCTGGATCGCCGCCTCGTCCGAGGCATTGAAGATGACGACCATGCCCTTGAGGTCCTTGTCGACGTCAGAGCCCACGGTGTCATCCAGTCGCATCACGACCACCCCGGGGGCCTGGTCTGGGCCAGCTGAGGGGAAGGAGAGCTTTTGCTGGATGAGTTTGGCGTCCCCGAGGTGGAACAGCGGGGAGCTCTTGCGGATTTCGAGGAGCTCTTTCGCGCGCTCACGGGAAGCTGCGATATGTGCCGGTTGCGGGCTCAGGGTCGGGTCTGCGAGCAGGGACTTCATGTACGGATATTTGTCCCTGTTGTCCCGCTCGGGCGGCAGGCCCCGGGCAAATCCGTTCGTGGTGCCGGTGTGATCCAGCACGTTGAACCAGTCACCGGAGTCGTAACTGTTTCGATCCAGCGACTTGCTGCGCAGGTTTTCTGTGCCTGCATGCCAGAACGAAACGCCTTGACCGAAGGCCGTGGTGCTCAGGGCGAGGGTGTTCATCCTGATGCGATCCTCCATGGAGGTCCCCTGGGGGAGCTTCAGCGTCAGTGCGTCGAACAGGGTTTCATTATCGTGCGCATCCACATAGCTGATGACTTCAGAGGGGTCTGCCGTGTATCCGGCGGGCTCGCCCCCATAGCGAACGTCCGATCCCTTGACGGTGGCCCCGGTCCGGTCGATGAATGAGTAGTCCTTCAGGTTTCCGGTGAGGCCTACTTTAATCTGGTCCTGGGCGAGCAGGAGCGTGGCTCGCTGTTCCTCCGGGGTTCCGCTGGCCGGGGACACGTTCGGATCGGTAAAGAGCCCGGAGGCGAAGCCTTGGACGCGCGGGTCCTCGTCAAAGGGGCCACCGCCGCGGACGGCGTCACGGAGACGGTCGCTGAAGGTGCCAATTCCTGTGCCGGCCATGTTCTGCTGAGTAGCCTGCACGAAGCGTGCGTCGTTAGCGACTTCCCCGAATTCCCACCCTTCCCCGTAGAGGTAGATGTTCTTACCGTCCACTCCATCCCGCTGGAGTGTCAGCTGGTCCAGCGCTGCCCTGACATCGAGGAGGTTCTGCTTGGTATGGTGCCCCATCAGGTCAAAGCGGAAGCCGTCCAATTTGTATGTCTTGGCCAGCGTGACGAGGGAATCGACCATGAGCTTTCCCATCATGGTGTTTTCCGTTGCAGTGTTGGCGCAGCAGGTCGAAGTCTCCAACGCGCCGGTGGTCGGGTTGAGCCTGTGGTAGTAGCCCGGGACGATGCGGTCCAGGTTGTGGGAGGAGTTCTGTCCGGCGCCGGAAGTGTGGTTGTAGACCACGTCCTGGATCACGCGGGCCCCTGACTTGTTTAGCCCTGCGACCATTTCACGGAATTCGAGGGTTCTGATGGCTCCCTCGGGATTAGTGGCGTACGACCCCTCGGGGGTTGTGTAGTGCAGGGGATCGTAACCCCAGTTAAACCCGTCCTTGGCAGCAACGGCACCTACGCAGGCCTGCTGTTCTTCGCTGTCCGGGGGAAGGGCCGGCAGATCACATTGCGGTTCCTGACGCAGTTCGCGACGTTCTTCGATGGTGGCAATGTCATTTACCGGGAGAAGGTGCACGGCGTTGATGCCGGACTTCGTCATTTCCTGCAGGTGGCGCATGCCGTCGCTGCCTTGGTGGGTGAAGGCCTTGTAGGTTCCACGGTCCGTGGACGGGACAGTCTCGTCAGTGATTGAGAAATCACGGACGTGCAGTTCGTAGATGGAAAGGTCCTCAGGTTTTTCGACCACCGGCTTGGCGATTTTCTCCCAATCGGCGGGAGCGAGGGCCGGGTCCGCCAAGTTTAGGAGGAGACTGCGCTCGGAGTTCGTTGACAATCCCACACTGTAAGGATCGGTGACGAAGTTTTTCTCGACTTTTCCTGTCTCGGGGACGAAAACTTCCACTTCGAAGAGATAGTAGTCTCCCTCCCAGCCCTTGTCGCCCAGGACTGACCACACGCCGTCCCGGCCATCCTTCATCGTGACGCTGGCTTTGGGTTCTCCGCCGGATCCGTTGTCATAAACATGCAGTGTTACGTTGCGCGCGGTGGGCGCCCACAGGGAGAGCTCCGGCCGATCGCCCTTCCAGCGCAGTCCGAGGTCCCGCTTTGCAGCAGAGGCATACACCTCGTCCAGGACCCCTGGGATCTGAACACCGGTCGTTGCAACAGCGTTGCCTGCCGCATCATGGGCTGCCAGAATCAGCTGGCCCTTGAGAAGTTCCCGCGCTTCCCGTGCCGCCTCCGCGGGCAGTCTCAATACCGTGGACCCGGCCAGGTGCGGATATTTGCCGGCCAGCGCACCGTCAAGCCCGGAAGGCATGAGGCTGAGTTCCTTGCCCGTTCCCCCGAGTATCTTCCCGTCGGAGACCGTGAGGCCCCCATTTTCGGCAGTGTAGAGCTGGAATGACGGTGCCTGAGCCGGGTCAAATCCCTTCCACGCGATCATGTCCGACGTAAGCCAATGCCCCGCAGCGGCACCACCCAAGGACTCAGGCAGATCGTCGCTCAACCGGTGCGTGTTGTGGTCGTAAGTGAACGTGACGCGACCTCCCGGTGCCTGGACCACGATATTCGCCCCGCCGGCAACTCCATCCGCACCGTAGTTCTCCGTCCAGGAGTCGTTCAGGGCAGTCTTGACCTCATAGCTTCCTGCCGGAATATCGAAGGTCGCCTGATAAAGACCTTCGGTCCCAGGGACAGATTGAAGCCGCGTAGCCGCACAGTCAGCCTGCCACTCCCCTGCACATCCCAGTTCATCCTGAAGTGAACCGACAAGGGTTACGGAACTCGGCAACTGCGTATGCGCAGCAATTGCGGGTAAGGCCGTACCTGCGAGTGCAGCGGAAATACTGGTGCCAATGGCAGCCGTTATCAGCGCTTTTCGCCTGTGGCCTCTCATTGAAACTTGTTGGATCATCGTTGACTCCTGACCGAACCCACACTGGGCCCGGAAGTTGTGAGTAAAGGAAACCGTACGAAATACGGGCAGCGCGCCGGAGAGGAGCTTAAGTACCAGTGGACGTGTTAATTCGAGACTAAAATTTAGTCGTTCCAGTATTATGGGGCGTAACTCAGAAAGAGGTCAATACCTATGTCTTCTGTGAACTCAACGCCCGGTCCCCAGCTGCTGCGCAGAGCAAGCGCCAGTGCCGTTCTGGACTTCATCCGTGCTTCGCGTGCAGTGACGGTTACCGAGGTCATGCAGGCAACCGGACTCGCGCGGGCCACTGCCCTATCAGTGTGCGAGGAGCTGATGGAACGGGGATGGGTCACGGAACTGGAGAACCAGCGGGCTTTTGGCGAGTATCAGAAAGGGCGGCCCGGCCGTAGGTTCGAGCTGAACGAAAGTGCCGGTTTCGTTCTTGGCCTGGACGTGGGAATCGCAAAGGCCACTGCCGTGGTATCAAACCTCCGGGGGGAAACTGTCGGAAGGGCAAGCCTGCCATTTCCCGGCGTTCGGATCAGGGCTGAAAACCGCATCCCCGGGGACCAGATGACTGCCGAGGAACGCCTTGCCTTTATCGATCGGGCGGCGATGGCCGCCCTTCAAAATGCGGGTGTTTCTGCCAACAAGGTGCTTGCCGTGAGCATCGGAATAGCAGCACCCGTTGACCGAAAGGGTGAAGTATTGGCCACCCAACGCTTCTGGCAGCTATTTGACGTAGACCTCAAAGCCGCCTTCCAGGACCGCCACGGGTGGAAGGTGCTGCTGGAAAACGATGCAAACCTTGCTGCACTGGGTGAACGCTGGCGCGGCGCATCGGCCGGCGTGGACGACGTCGTGGTGATCCTCTCCAGCGAACGCTTTGGTTCCGGAGTCATCGACGGCGGGCGGCTCCTCCACGGCAGCCAAGGCGGCGCAGGCGAGTTGGAATTCCTGGAACACGTGGAGGGTGTAGGAGCTACCTTTGGTATCGCCTACATGGCCAGAACATGGGCCACCGAAGCTCTCGCCGGCAAAGCCAAGACAAGCCTCCGAACACATGCGCAGGAGGGCATCGAAGCCGAACATGTTTTTGCCGCAGCCGCAGATGGGGACAAGGTGGCCGTAAAGATCATGAACCGTCTCGCGGACAGGATGGCCAGGGTCATCGGAGCGGTAGCCACCATCTTCAACCCCGAACTCGTCGTCATCGGCGGCGCCGTGGCAAAATCCGCCGCAGTACTGATCGAACCTATCGCCGAACGACTGAAAGAATTCACGGCAACCCCGCCACGGATCGCCGTTTCTCCGCTGGGAGATTCGATAGTTGCCGTAGGTGCCACGAGGAGCGCGCTGGACTACGTTGAGAAAAACAGCCTAGACCTTGAGTTGAACGGAGCCAGCCCGAACGCGCTCTAGACCGGGCAACAAGTCTCCAGTTCGAGGAAAAAGTGTCCTGCTGCTCTTAGCTAGCAATACGTCTCGTGACTCGTCCTGAGTGAAGAGCCCCGTCAATGTCGTCCTAGATCACCCTCGGTTTAACCGCTCATTTAGCGCTGATGGGTAATCCTCTGGCGAGGAGTCCAATCAGGTTTGAAGTACACCTCAACCTGACGTCAGGAAACGCTGAAAAGTCCGTCAGAATAGGGTTCGTAAGCGAGTTTCTGCACATGCCCAGTGGAAAGTCTTAGATTCAATCCTGACGGCCGCCCCGATTGTTGAGCCTTTGTCGACGGGTGCCTGGCAATTGAGCAACAGCGTGTTGCGCAACTGCCTAGCTGCCATTTGGGCAACGTTGCGCAACTGCCTAGCTGCCATTTGGGCAACTAGGAATCCGAGCTGCAGGTTTAAGCGTCCGAGCCTGCCTGTCCTCCCTCTGCGCCAATAGCGCCAGAAGCTGAGGCACTATTCAGCAGTCCGGCCCCATCCTCCACCGCCCAGTGTCGATAACGATGCCACAGTTATCGTTTGCCTCCACACCTGCCCGTCACCATCAACTCCTCACACCTCTGGCATCCAAGGTCATCAGCGTGAGGACAGCTCACGTCTGGTCATGTCGAAACCGGCTCCCGGACTGATGAACCATCGTGATCAAGAATTGCGAAGAGTGCGCGATAGGCTTCGAGTCTTCCCGCAACAGTCAGCGCTTCTGTTCAATCCGTTGCGGTAACAGGAAACGGGATCGTATACGTCGAACTGCCCGCCGTCCCGCCGTGGCGGTAGAGGCTGATGCCGGAGCCCTGTTTCCCAAGGACGAGCTGAGGGCTCTGAGGCGCAAACTGGCAACTAGGACAAAGATATGCCAGCGGCGCGTCGCTTGTGTGACCCAGAGACGGTATTTCGCCTTGACGGCGGTTTGGCGGGCGACGTACTCGCATCGGAAAGCTCTGTTTGGCGGCAGCCACGTGGCTGCGTCTTTATCGCCTTTGGCACTGTTGGTGGGGCCGTCAGCAGCCATGAGATTGAGCGGGTCGTTAGCAAGTTCCTCGCGCTGGTCGGCGTTGAGCTGTTGGGCGCCCTTCTGCCACGCATCGCTGAGGGCAACGATGTGGTCGATCTGGACATCCGAGCTGGTGTCCTGGCCACGCGTCAAGGTAATCGTGGTGCCGGTGTACTTATCGGTGAGGGTTCCTGTCATGACCACACAGTTGTTGGTGCCTGGCTTGAAAGTTTCGTTCGTCATGTCGCGGGCGAGGATGTCGTTGCGGCTGTCGCAGCCGTTGCGATCAACGTCAGCCCAAGCCGGTCCAAATTCGGTGCGAGTGTAGCCAGTCTTTGAGGCGCGACCCTTCACCGGAATGCTCTCCAGTTGTACAAGGGCGTTGGCCGCGTCACCAGCAGGGGCCGGCGCATCGGCGGTGACTTCTGGAGCGGCCCCAATGATTTCGAAATCGTTGGCTAGGGCGCCACAACCTACTAAGGACCCAGCCAGCATCATCGCGCTGACAGCGGTCAGGACTTTGGCGGGAGAACAGGTGGTCTTCATGGTCCTTCTGGTTAGGTGGAGCTGCTCCACGCTAGCTTCGACCACCATCTGCCGCAGGTAACCGAGTGCGTGGTACCTGCCACACGTCAGCGCCCATAGGTCTGTCCGGAAGTCCGCTTCGGGTGCCACTGGTTGCCTCAACTTTTCAAACCATGGCCCATACGAAAACGTCACGCTCACTCAATGCGCCGCTGCCCGTCTGACTTTGGACCGAGTACCGATGAGCCTTTCTCTCGTCACTGGCCCACTGCCGGAGATCGAGGAACCAGTGCTGCCGGGGAGAATCTCACTCAACTTCGCGATTTCCATAATGTGCTCGGACGTGAAGATGATCTTCCCCTTTCCCCAACATGCATGGGGGAAGCGTCCACTTGTGGCGCCGTCGCGGAGCCATGACTCTGTGCAGCGCATCAGCGCGGCAGCTTCGGCGGGCTCAAAAAATTCAATATCCACGGGATCTCCAAAAAGAAGCGTTGCTTTCCACTTCCATGACGGCTTGGAGAGCCACCGACATGACCGGCGTTGCGCGTCAGGCAAGCGAACCGGGGACAGACATTCCGCGATCCTGAGTAGCAAGACCGTTACCGCATGAAAGCCGTTATCGACCGCTCAGTGGCGTCAGCACCAGCCTGAAGCGCCTCCGGCATCAAGTGCCCGTACACCTGCTCAGTAGTCCGTGTAGAGGCATGCCCCAGTCGCCGCGAGATGGTGAACAAGGGCACGCCGTCCTGGATCAGCCAGGACGCGTGGGTGTGGCGGAGGTCGTGGATGCGTGGGTTCTTGGTCAGGCCGATTGCCCGGGCGGTGCAAACGGCAGGGACCCAGTAGTGGTGCCAGTAGAGCTTGTGGATGATGCGCCCGCCCTTGGGCGTCGTGAACACCAGTTCGTTTCCTGGCCTGCTCGCCACCAACGGGATCAGCAGCTCCACCAGGGCGGGGTTCAGCCCGATCGTCCGCTTACCTGCGCCGGTCTTCGTCGCCCCGATGTAGTACTGGTTCTGGCCGTCCCGCTTCCACGCCTTATTGATCCGGGCGGTGGGCGGCTTTGAGAGCAGGTCGACGTCGGCGACGGTAAGGGCGGTTGCCTCACCGAAGCGGGTACCGGTCATGACCAGGAAGTTGGTGAAGGCCTTGTACCGCTCCCCCATCCCCTCCATGATGAGGCTGAACTCGGCATGGGTGAGGAACATCGCCTCGTCCTCGGCCTTCTCAATGCCCGGTAGCTGAACCCCACGGCAGGGGTTCCGCGTGATGTAGCCGAGCATCTCCGCGGTGTTCATAGCGGCAGAAATCAGGCCGTGGACATTGTGGATGGTCTTGGGGGCCTTGGCCTTCGCCATCATCGACTTCACCCAGTGTGCGATCAGTCGATAGTCGAGCTTGTCCACCGGTACATGGCCGATGATGTTCCGGATATGCAGGTCCAGCATGGTCTGGTACGTCTTCGTGGTTCCGCTCGATGGCCGGATCAGCAGGTCGATGTGTTCCTGAATGACTTCAGCCACAGTCGGTGTGCGCTTCTCATTGGCGAGGATGGCATGCTGTGCAATCTCGAAGGACTGGCCGTTTGCGTCCAGCAGCCGCTTGAGCGTCTCAGCTTCGATAAGGGTGCTGACGGTGAGCCCTTGGTTGGACCTGGTTTTCGGATCGCGCCAGCGCACCATGTAGGACTTGGAACCGTCCTTTTTGGTGCGTGTAGCGATGCTGGCCATAGAAAAACGGTACGCTCGTGTACACACTTTTGGTGGTTTTGTACACACCTGACCGCTCAACAGGCCTCTGACCTGCGGAAACGCTGTGCCCGAGGTGGGACTCGAACCCACACACCTTTCGATACCGCATTTTGAGTGCGGCGCGTCTGCCAATTCCGCCACTCGGGCGCGGAATACACAAAGCAACCCGGTACGCCCACAGCTGATTGTGAGCAACGCGATCGCTTCACGTACGCGGAATTACTCTACAGCCAGATAGGCTGAATTCCAGAATCGCGCCGCCGACGCCGCAACCGACCATGCAGATTATGTACAGGACCGGGCGCACCTAAGATAGTGATGTCCCCGCCGTACCTTTCCAAGGAGATCCCGTGACTGAACAGACGGAGTCAAAACCCACGTCCCAGCCGGCGCGCCGCGTCATTGTGGCCGAGGATGAAACCCTCATCCGCCTCGACATCATCGAAATCCTGCGCGGCGAAGGCTACGACGTTGTGGGTGAGGCGGACAACGGCGAGAAGGCCGTCCAGCTCGCCGAGGAACTGAAGCCGGACCTCGTCCTCATGGACGTCAAGATGCCCGTGATGGACGGCATCTCCGCCGCGGAGAAGATCGTCAAGGCCCGCATCGCCCCTGTGGTGCTGCTGACCGCGTTCAGCCAGAAGGAACTCGTGGAGCGTGCCCGCGACGCCGGCGCCATGGCGTACGTGGTGAAGCCGTTCACCCCCGCAGACCTCATCCCCGCACTGGAGATCGCCCTCTCCCGCCACGAGGAAATCAAGGCCCTGGAAAGCGAGGTCTCCGACCTCCAGGAGCAGTTCGCCACCCGCAAGCTCGTGGAGCGCGCCAAGAGCCTGCTCACCACCAAGATGGGCCTTACGGAGCCGGAAGCCTTCCGCTGGATCCAGAAGACCTCCATGGACCGCCGCCTGAGCATGCGCGAAGTGGCCGAGACCATCATCAACCAGGTCAACTAGTTCCGCCCGGTTGGGTCTGCCAAAATTCCGGCAGGCCCAACCAATAAGACCACAAACGAAAAGGACCCCCGCCGGTTGGCAGGGGTCCTTTTCGTCAGTCCGAAAGCCTTAGGCCTTCTTCTTCTTTTCCGGCCAGGGGCCGAGCTTTTCCTTGTTGCTGGTTGCTTCGCCAACGCGGGTGGAGTCGGCGAGGTCGCCCACCTTGTGCACCTTCAGCGAGTTGGTGGAACCGGCCTTTCCGGGAGGCGAACCGGCGGCGATAACCACCAGGTCGCCGTCGTCCACCAGGTTCATCTCCATGAGGCTGCGGTCAACCTGCGCGGTCATCTCGTCGGTGTGGTCCACCATCTGGACCAGGACCGGCTGGATGCCCCACGTCAGTGCCAGCTGGTTCCAGACCTGCTCCACCGGGGTGAACGCGAAGACGGGCTTGATGGGGCGCAGGCGGGACAGGCGGCGTGCGGAGTCGCCGGACTGGGTGAAAGCACAGATGTACTTTGCGTCCAGCTGGTCGGCAATTTCGACGGCGGCACGCGTGATGGCGCCGCCACGGGTCTTGGGCTTGGTACCCAGCGGGGGGACGCGCTCGAGGCCGTGGACCTCGGTGGACTCGATGATCCGGGCCATGACCTTGACGGTCTCGATGGGATACTTGCCCACGCTGGTCTCGCCGGAGAGCATCACAGCGTCCGCACCGTCGAGGACGGCGTTGGCGCAGTCGGAGGCCTCTGCACGGGTGGGGCGCGGGTTGTCGATCATGGATTCCAGGACCTGGGTTGCCACGATGACCGGCTTGGCCCAGCGGCGGGCCAGTTCGATGGCGCGCTTCTGGACGATCGGCACTTCCTCCAGGGGAAGCTCAACACCGAGGTCGCCACGGGCCACCATGATGGCATCGAACGCGTCGATGATCTCGGGCAGCTGCTCCACGGCCTGCGGCTTCTCGATCTTGGCGATGACCGGCACGCGGCGGCCTTCCTCGTCCATGATCTCGTGGACGCGGACAATGTCCGAGGCGTCGCGGACGAAGGACAGTGCCACCAGGTCAACACCGCGGCGCATGGCCCAGCGGAGGTCGTCCTCATCCTTTTCGCTCAGCGCGGGCACGTTGACGGCCACGCCGGGAAGGTTGATGCCCTTGTTGTTGGACACCATGCCGCCAACGGTCACCTCGGCGACCACCTTGACGTCGTCAACGGCAGTGGCACGCAGGGCCACCTTGCCGTCGTCGATCAGCAGGGCGTCGCCCACGTTGACGTCCTCGGTGAGGCTCTTCAGCGTGGTGGAGCAGATGTCCTTGGTGCCGGGAACGTCTTCGGTGGTGATGGTGAAGGTGTCACCAACGGCGAGGGCGTGCGGGCCGTCAACGAAGCGGCCCAGGCGGATCTTGGGACCCTGGAGGTCGGCCATGATGGCCACGGCCTTGCCCAGGTCCGCGGCTGCCTTGCGGACGTTCTCGTAGGTGTTGTCGTGCACGGAGTAGTCGCCGTGGCTCATGTTCATGCGGGCAACGTCAACACCGGCTTCCAGTACCGCGAGTGTGTTTTCGTAGCTGGCGATGGCCGGGCCGAACGTAGCCACAATTTTTGCGCGTCTCATATACCTACCCTATTGGTCTCTTGCATTGGTTAAGTTGTCACGGAGGTGAACCTCCGGTGTATCGCTAGAGGACGGCGATGGCGCGGTCCGTCGGGGCCACGGGAGCGGGCAGGATGGTGCTGCCCATCAGGTACTTGTCCACGGCTGCGGCGGCGGCGCGCCCCTCGGCGATCGCCCACACAATGAGCGACTGGCCGCGGCCGGCGTCACCGGCCACGAAGACGCCCTCGGTGTTGGTCATGTAGTAGCCGTCGCGGGACACGTTGCCGCGGCCGTCGAATTCGGCCTTGACCTGCTCGGTGATGCCGGCGGGTTCCGCTCCGGTGAAGCCCAGGGACAGGAACACCAGGTCCGCGGGAATGATCCGCTCCGTTCCGGCCTTGGGCAGGCGCTTGCCGTCAACGAATTCCGTCTCGGCTACCTTGACGCCCGTCAGCTTGCCGTCCTCGCCTACGAACTCCACGGTGGAGGCGAGGTACGTGCGCTCACCGCCTTCCTCGTGGGCGCTGGCAACCTCAAACAGCGTGGGGAACGTCGGCCACGGCTGGTGGCCGGCGCGCTCCGACGGCGGCTGCTTGCCGATCGCCAGGGTGGTGACCGAGGCTGCACCATGCCGGTGCGCGGTGCCGAGGCAGTCCGCGCCGGTGTCGCCGCCACCGAGGATCACCACGTGCTTGCCCTGGGCGTGGATCTGGTTTTCGATGGTCTCCCCCGCCACGGCGCGGTTAGCCGGAACCAGGTAGTCCATGGCGAAGTGGACGCCGTCCAGGTCGCGGCCCGGGATGGGCAGGTCCCTGGGGACGGTTGCGCCGGTGCAGACCACCACGGCGTCGTAACGCCGCCGCAGCTGCTCCCAGGTCACGTCGGTACCCACGGCGACGCCAGTCCGGAAGCGGGTGCCTTCCGCCTTCATCTGCTCGACGCGGCGGTCCACCTGCTCCTTTTCCATCTTGAAGTCGGGGATGCCGTAGCGGAGCAGGCCGCCGATCTTGTCGTCGCGCTCGTACACGGCCACGGTGTGGCCCACTCGGGTGAGCTGCTGCGCCACTGCCAGCCCTGCGGGGCCGGAGCCGACGACGGCTACCGTCTTGCCAGTCAGGCGTGCGGGAGGCAGGGGCTCCACCCAGCCGTTGTCCCAGGCCTCGTCAATGATGGAGACTTCCACCTGCTTGATGGTGACCGCAGGCTGGTTGATCCCCAGGACGCAGGAGGCTTCGCACGGTGCCGGGCAGAGACGGCCGGTGAACTCCGGGAAGTTGTTCGTGGCGTGGAGGCGCTCGATGGCTTCCTCGCCCTTGTCCCGCCACGTGAGGTCGTTCCACTCGGGAATCAGGTTGCCCAGCGGGCAGCCCTGGTGGCAGAACGGAACGCCGCAGTCCATGCAGCGGCCGGCCTGGGCCTTCAGGGTGCCCTTTTCCTGCGCCTCGTACACTTCCTTCCAGTCCATGATGCGGACGGGAACGGGACGGCGCGGCTGGGTTTCACGCTGGCGTACTTTCAAAAATCCGCGTGGATCAGCCACCGGTTACCTCCAGGATTCGGGACCACACTTCTTCGCCGTCGGGGTCCAGGCCCTCTTCGATGGCGTCGAGACGGGTCTGCAGTACGGCAGCGTAGTCGCGCGGCAGCACCTTGGTAATGCGGGCGGCGGTGTCATCGAAGTTTTCGAGGAGGCGCGCCGCCAGCTGGGAATCAGTTTCTTCAACGTGCTTGACCAGCAGGCCGTGCACAATGTCGCGGTCCTCGGCGTCCAGCTCGCGGAGCTGGAGTTCGCCGGACTGCAGGGCGTCCTTGTTGACGCGGGCAGCGTCCAGGTCAAGGACGTAGGCGGTTCCGCCGGACATGCCGGCGCCGAAGTTCCGTCCGGTGCGGCCGATGATCAGCGTCTGGCCGCCGGTCATGTACTCACAGCCATGGTCGCCGATGCCTTCGACGACGGCGGTGGCGCCTGAGTTGCGGACCAGGAAGCGTTCGCCCACCTGGCCGCGCAGGAACATCTCGCCGCTCGTGGCGCCGTAGCCGATCACGTTGCCGGCGATGACGTTGGTCTCCGCCTTGAACACGTTGGTGCGGTCCGGGCGGACGATGATGCGGCCGCCGGAGAGGCCCTTGCCCACGTAGTCATTGGAGTCGCCGAACAGCCGCAGGGTGATGCCCGCGGGCAGGAACGCGCCCAGGGACTGGCCGGCGGTGCCGCTCAGGGTGATATCGATGGTGTCCGTGGCCAGGACATCGGTGCCGAACGTCTTGGTGACGACGTGCCCCAGCATGGTGCCCACAGAACGGTCCGTGTTGATGACGTCCACGGCAATCTTGACCGGGCTGCGGTCCGTCAGTGCCTCGGTGGACATGGTGATGAGGCGCTGGTCGAAGTGCTTGTCCAGCTCGTGGTTCTGGCCGGTCATGTTCCGCAGCGGGGCGTCGTCGTCGAACTCCAGCCCGTGCAGGATCGGGTCCAGGTCCAGGCCGTCGGCCTTCCAGTGGTTGACGGCGTCCCGGGCGTCGAGGACCTCGGCGTGGCCGATTGCCTCCTCGAGGCTGCGGAAGCCGAGCTCGGCCAGGATTTCGCGGACTTCCTCGGCAAGGAACTCGAAGAAGTTGACCACGAATTCCGGCTTGCCGCTGAAGCGTGCGCGGAGTTCCGGGTTCTGCGTCGCCACGCCCACCGGGCAGGTGTCCAGGTGGCAGACGCGCATCATGATGCAGCCTTCCACCACCAGCGGGGCGGTGGCGAAGCCGAACTCCTCGCCGCCGAGCAGCGCGGCGATGACCACGTCACGGCCGGTCTTGAGCTGGCCGTCAACCTGCACCACCACACGGTCGCGCAGGCCGTTGAGCATCAGGGTCTGCTGGGTCTCGGCCAGGCCGAGCTCCCACGGAACACCTGCGTGCTTGAGCGAGTTCAGCGGCGAGGCGCCGGTTCCGCCGTCATGGCCGGAGACCAGTACGACGTCGGCCTTCGCCTTGGTCACACCGGCGGCAACCGTGCCGATGCCCACCTCGGAGACGAGCTTGACGTGCACCCGGGCCGAGGGGTTGGCGCGCTTGGCATCGTAGATGAGCTGCGCGAGGTCCTCGATGGAGTAGATGTCGTGGTGCGGGGGCGGGGAAATGAGCCCGACGCCGGGCGTCGAGTGCCGCGTCCGGGCCACCCACGGGTAGACCTTCTGCGCCATGAGCTGGCCGCCCTCGCCGGGCTTGGCGCCCTGGGCCATCTTGATCTGGATGTCGTCCGCGTTGGTCAGGTACAGGCTGGTGACGCCGAACCGGCCGGACGCGATCTGCTTGACGGCCGAGCGGCGCTTGGGGTCGAGCAGGCGGTCAACGTCCTCGCCGCCTTCACCGGTGTTGGACTTGCCGCCCAGCTGGTTCATGGCGATGGCCAGCGTCTCGTGGGCCTCCTGGGAGATGGAGCCGTAGCTCATGGCACCCGTGGAGAACCGCTTGACGATGCTGGAGACAGGCTCCACCTCCTCCAGCGGAACGGGCGGGCGCTCGTTCTTGAACTTGAGGAGGCCACGGAGGGTCATCAGGTTCTCGGACTGGTCGTCCACTCCCCTGGTGTACGCCTTGAAGATGTCGTAGCGGCGCTCACGCGTGGCGTGCTGCAGCCGGAACACCGTCTCCGGGTTGAACAGGTGGGGCTCGCCGTCACGGCGCCACTGGTACTCGCCGCCACCCAGCAGCGGGCGGTGGGGCTGCTCGATGCCGCCCTCGGGGTAGGCCATCTGGTGGCGCGCGGAAACCTCCGCGGCGATGACGTCCAGGCCCACGCCGCCAAGCTGCGAGTGGGTGCCGGCGAAGAATTCGTCCACCAGTTCCTGGCCCAGGCCGAGCGCCTCGAACGTCTGGGCGCCGGTGTAGGACGCCACCGTGGAGATGCCCATCTTGGACATGATCTTCAGGACGCCCTTGCCGAGGCCCTTGATCAGGTTGTACACGCCGTCCTGCGGGGTGACCCCGGTGACGTCGCCGGCGGCAATCAGCTGCTCCACCGATTCCATGGCCAGGTACGGGTTGACGGCGGAGGCGCCGTAGCCGATCAGGACGGCCACATGGTGTGTCTCGCGGACGTCGCCGGCTTCCACCACCAGGGCAGTCTTGGTGCGGTTGGCGCTGCGCAGCAGGTGGTGGTGCACGGCGCTGACCAGCAGCAGCGACGGGATGGGCGCCCACTGGGCGTTGGAGTCACGGTCGGAGAGCACCACGTACTGCACGCCGCGGTTGATGGCACCGGACACCTGCTCGCAGATCTCGGTGAGCCGTGCGCGGAGTGCGTTCTCGCCGCCCTCGGGGCGGTAAAGCCCGCGGACCTTCATGGCCACCTTGTCGCCGTCGGCGTTTTCAATGTTGGCGATCTTGGCGAGCTGGTCGTTGTTGATCACCGGGAACGGCAGCTGGACCTGCGGCTGGCGGACCTGCTTGGTGTCCAGGAGGTTGCCGTTGGGGCCGATGGCACAGGTCAGGGAGGTGACCAGTTCCTCGCGGATGGCGTCCAGCGGCGGGTTGGTCACCTGCGCGAAGGACTGCACGAAGTAGTCGAAGAGCAGGCGGGGGCGCTTGGACAGCACCGCCACGGGAGTGTCCGAGCCCATGGCGCCCAGCGGTTCAGCGCCGGTGCGTGCCATCGGGCCGAGCAGGATCTTCAGTTCCTCGGTGGTGTAGCCGAAGGTGCGCTGGCGGATGTTCACCGACGCGGCCGTGTGGACCACGTGCTCGCGCTCGGGGAGCTCGTTGAGGTCGATCAGGTTGTCCTTGACCCACTCCGCCCAGGGGTTGGCGGCGGCGACCTCGGCCTTGACCTCCTCATCGTCGATGACGCGGCCGGCTTCGGTGTCCACCAGGAACATCTTGCCCGGGGACACACGGCCCTTCTTGACCACCTTGGAGGCTTCGACGTCGATGACGCCCACCTCGGAGGCGAAGACGATCAGGCCGTCCTCGGTGATCCAGAAGCGTCCGGGACGCAGGCCGTTGCGGTCCAGCGTGGCGCCCACCAGGCTGCCGTCGGTGAAGGAGACGGCGGCGGGGCCGTCCCACGGTTCCATCAGCAGGGAGTGGTACTCGTAGAACGCGCGCCGGGCCGGATCCATGGTGGCGTGGTTTTCCCAGGCCTCGGGGATCATCATCATGATCGAGTGCGTGATGGGGCGGCCGGACAGCCACAGCAGCTCGGCCACCTCGTCGAAGGACGCGGAGTCCGAGGCGCCCGGGGTGCAGATGGGGTACAGCTCTTCCGGGGTGTCGCCCAGCAGCGGGTTGGCCAGCTGCGACTGGCGGGCACGCATCCAGTTCCGGTTGCCCTTGACCGTGTTGATTTCGCCGTTGTGCGCGATGGTGCGGAACGGCTGGGCCAGCGGCCAGGACGGGAAGGTGTTGGTGGAGAAGCGTGAGTGGACGATTGCCAGCTTGGTCTTGAAGCGCTTGTCCGAGAGGTCCGGGTAGAACGGCTCCAGCTGGGCGGTGGTGAGCATGCCCTTGTAGACAATGGTGCGCGAGGACAGCGACGGGAAGTAGACGCCGAACTTGTTCTGGGCCCGCTTGCGGATCCGCCAAGCGCGCGAATCCAGCTCATTGCGGTCCAGTTCCTCGCCGGTGGCGGATGCCAGGAAGGGCTGGGAGAAGTAGGGCATGCAGGCGCGTGCCATGGCACCGACCAGGTCTGCGACGATGGGCACTTCGCGCCAGCCGAGGACCGTCAGGCCCTCGTCGGCTGCCAGGCCCTCGATGCCGGCCTTCGCGGCGTCGGCCTCGCGCTGTTCGGCGGGGAGGAAGGCGGTGCCGGCCACGTACTGGCCGGGAGCGGGAAGTTCGAACTCCGTGACCGCGCGGAAGAATTCGTCCGGGATCTGCATGAGGAGGCCCGCGCCGTCACCGGTGCCCTCGTCCGCGCCCACGGCACCGCGGTGCTCAAGGTTGCGCAGGGCGGTGAGGGCGGCGTCCACAATGTCATAGCCGGGCTCGCCGCGGAGGGTGGCGATGATCGCAAGACCGCAGGCGTCCTTCTCCTGCTCCGGGTTGTAGAGCCCGGCCGCCTCCGGCAGGGCTGCGAAGCGCTTGAACGGCGACATGGCAGTCTCAGGCTGGTCCGGTTCTGACCAGCTGGGAGTGTGAAGAGTTTGGGTCATGGGAGACGTCCTTCCTCCTGATCGTGCGTATGGAAGGGACACCGTTGGCCCCACTCGTCGGCGCCGCTCTGATGGGCACAACAAAGTGTTATTTACTGGAAATTGTAGGTCAGCATGGCCTGCTGAACTAACAGTTACGCAGGCCCCTGCCCCGGGCAACACCGGACAGCAGCTCTATGCTGTCCAGGGTGGCCCCGCTGCCACGACGCTGTGGTGATTGGGCGCTTCGAGCGGTGGCTCTGCTGCCCTGCCTGGCCCGCGCGCTACTTGGTAGCGCCGGCTTCCGGCGCGGTTCCTGTGGCAGTGCTGCCGGACTTTCCGGCGGCCGTTGCATCCGGTCCGGGCGTTGGGCCCGCCGGTGCAGCCGCGGCCTCTTCCGTTGGCACGGAAGCACGCCGGGAACCGTTTTGGTTATCAGGGAGATTATCACGCGATTCACTATCTGAGACAACAGTGTCCGGATCACGGACCTCGTCGCCGGCCGCTGCTGCGGCCTTCGGACCGTCAGACTTCTCCGGCTCACGGCCCGGCAAGTACACGGTGTCCCGCCCGGTGCGCTTTTTCCTTCCCAGCAGGATGAAGGCCGCCAGGGCTGCCAGGAAAACGAAGATGCTGGTCCAGACGTTCAGGCGGGTGGTGATGCCGAACAGTTCGATCTGCTCGGCGTCATCTATCCGCATCGCCTCGATCCAGACCCGGCCCAGTGTGTAGTACATGGCGTAGAGCCAGAAGAGCCTGCTGCGGCGAAAGTTGAACTTCCGGTCCAGTGCGAGCAGGAGGACGACGCCGGCCAGGTTCCACAGCGATTCGTACAGGAACGTGGGGTGGAACAGCGTGTCCGCCGGAGTTCCGGCCGGAAAGTTGGGGTTGTCGGCGTCGATCTGCAGGGCCCACGGCAGGGTGGTGGGGCCGCCGAAGAGTTCCTGGTTGAAGTAGTTGCCCCAGCGGCCGATGGCCTGGGCCAGCAGCAGTCCGGGGGCGGCGGCGTCCAGGAAGGCGCTGAGCTTGACGCCGCTGCGCCGGCAGCCGATCCAGGCACCCACGACACCCAGCACAACGGCGCCCCAGATGCCGAGTCCGCCGCGCTGGATCTGCGGGATGAGGGACAGGTCGCCGGTGCCGTCGAATCCGGGACCGAAGTAGGCGTCGGGTGAGGACACCACGTGGTAGAGGCGGCCGCCGATGATGCCGAAGGGGATGGCCCAGACCACGATGTCCCAGACGCTGCCTTCAGGTGCGCCCCGGCGGGCCCAGCGCACGGAGGTCAGCCAGAGGCCCGCCACGATGCCCGCCAGGATGCACAGCGCGTAGGCGTGGATGCGCAGCGTTCCCCAGGGAAGGGGAATATCGAACCCGGACCAGTCCGGGCTCGGAATGCTGGCCGGCACCAGGGCGGCTGCCTGAAGGAGGGTCTGCATGGGTTTAGGCTTCTTCCTCTGTCAGTCCGGTGCGGCTCAGTCCGGTGCTGAGGTCCTTGGTGAGGGCAGCGACGGCGTCCACACCGCCGTCGCGGATTGCTGCCACCAGGGCGGTGCCCACGATGACCCCTTCGGCGTAGGCGGCGATCTCGCGGACCTGTCCGGCGTTGGAGACGCCAAGGCCCACGCACACCCGCTCGGCGCCGGCGGCGTGTGCTGCGGCCACCACGTCCTTGGCCGCGGTGCTGACGGAGGTCCGGGCGCCGGTGACGCCCATGATGGACACGGCGTAGACGAAGCCCCGGCTGGCGTCCACCGTCCGCTGCATGCGCTCCGTGGTGGAGGACGGCGCAACCAGGAACACGCGGTCCAGGCCATACTTGTCGGAGGCTTCCATCCATTCGGCAGCCTCATCCGGAATGAGGTCAGGGGTGATGAGCCCTGCTCCCCCGGCCTCGGCCAGGCGGCGGGAAAACTCGTCCACGCCCATCCGGACCACAGGGTTCCAGTAGGTCATAACCAGGACGGCGGCATCGGTCCTGCTGGTGATGCCCTGCACGACGTCGAACACCTGGCTGACGGAGAAACCCTTGGCCAGCGCCTCGGTGGTGGCGGCCTGGATAACCTGGCCGTCCATCACGGGGTCGGAGTAGGGAATGCCGATCTCGATGAGGTCGGCACCGTTCTCAGCCAGGGCGATGCCGGCGGCGATGGTCTCCTCGACGCTGGGGTAGCCGGCGGGAAGGTAGCCGATGAGGGCTGCGCGGCCCTCGGCACGGGCCTTGTCAATGGCGGCCGCTGACTTGCTGGTGGTCTGTGCAGTGGTCACAGCTGTTCCCCCTCTTTGCCGATTTCCGACTCGGCGGAATCCTTGTCCAACAGGTTGAACCACTCGGCTGCGGTGGCCACATCCTTGTCCCCGCGGCCCGAAAGGTTCACAATGACGATCTTGTCCTGCGCCGTGCCGCCGCTGGCCGCGGCTTCGGCGGCGAGGCGCCGGCCCACCTTGATGGCCCCCGCCAGGGCATGGGAGGACTCGATGGCGGGAATGATGCCTTCCGTGCGGCACAGCAGCCGGAAGGACTCCATGGCCTCGCTGTCCGTGATGGGCTCGTAGCTCACCCGACCGATGTCCGCCAGGTAGGAGTGCTCGGGGCCCACACCGGGGTAGTCGAGGCCTGCGGAAATCGAGTGCGACTCGATGGTCTGGCCGTCGTCGTCCTGCATGAGGTAGGAACGGGCGCCGTGCAGCACGCCGGGCTTGCCCAGCGTGATGGTGGCCGCGTGGCGTCCGGTGTCCACGCCGTCACCGCCGGCTTCGAAGCCGTAGATCTTCACGGACGGATCGTCAAGGAAGCCGTGGAAGATACCGATGGCGTTGGAGCCGCCGCCGATGCACGCGCAGACAGCGTCGGGGAGCCGGCCTTCCTGCTCGAGGATCTGGGCGCGGGCTTCCTCGCCGATGACTTCGTGGAAGTACCGGACCATGGCCGGGAACGGGTGGGCCCCGGCTGCGGTGCCCAGGAGGTAGTGGGTGTTGTCCACGTTGGCCACCCAGTCGCGCAGGGCGTCGTTGATGGCGTCCTTGAGGGTCTGCGATCCGCTGGTCACGGGGATCACGGTGGCGCCAAGGAGTTCCATGCGGGCAACGTTCAGCGCCTGGCGGCGGCAGTCCTCGGCACCCATGTACACCACGCATTCGAGCCCCATGAGGGCAGCGGCGGTGGCGCTGGCCACGCCGTGCTGGCCTGCGCCGGTCTCGGCGATGACGCGGGTCTTGCCCATCCTCTTGGCGAGCAGCGCCTGGCCGAGGACGTTGTTGATCTTGTGCGATCCGGTGTGGTTGAGGTCCTCGCGCTTGAGGAAGATGCGCACGCCCCCGGCATGCTGGGAGAAGCGCTTGGCTTCGGTCAGGAGCGACGGCCGGCCGGAGTAGTTCTTGTTCAGGTCGGCGATCTGGGCCCGGAATTCGGGATCTTCCTTGGCCTTGTTGAAGGTTTCCTCGAGTTCGTCCAGCGCGGCGATCAGGGATTCCGGCATCCACCGTCCGCCGTAGCTTCCGAAATAGGGTCCCGGGGCGTGCTTGAGGGAGCCTCCCTGCAGGAATGCTTCGGCGGCATTGTTGTCAGTATCGTTGTCGGCGTTGCCGGAGGGTGCTTCAGCCATCAGTCCCGTCCTCTTCCAGTTGGATGTTTCTCAAAGTGTGGTTCCTGCGGGCCGGCCGGGCAGGACCGGCCGGCGGGGCACAGCCCCGCCTTCTGCTCCTGCACCTTTGTGTGCGTCAGCCGCGGGCGGCAATGGCGGCGGCGCCTGCCGCCTTGAACTCGGCGATCCGCTCCTGCGGTGTCGAGTGGCTCACCAGGGCCTCGCCGACGAGGACGGCGTTGGCGCCGCTGGCGGCGTAGTGCGTGACGTCGTCGGCGTCCCGTACGCCGGACTCGGCAACCACCACTGCCCCGGCCGGGATCTGCCCTGCCAGCGAGGCGAAAACGGAACGGTCGACGTCGAGCGTCTTCAGGTTCCGTACGTTGACGCCGATGATGCGCGCCTGCGCGGCAACGGCCCGCTCGATCTCCTCTTCGGTGTGCGTTTCCACCAGCACGTTCATGCCAAGTTCGCGGCTGAGGGCGCTGAACTCGGCGAGCTGGGCGTCGGAGAGCGCGGCAACGATGAGGAGGATCAGGTCCGCGCCGTGGGCGCGGGCTTCCCAGATCTGGTACTCGTCAAGCGTGAAGTCCTTCCGCAGGAGCGGAACGTCGACGGCGGCCCGCACGGCGTCGAGGTCCGCGAGGGACCCGCTGAAGCGGCGCTGCTCGGTGAGGACACTGATGACGGAGGCACCGCCGTCGGCATACTGCCTGGCGAGGGACGCGGGGTCCCCGATAGCGGCGAGGTCCCCCTTGGAGGGGCTGCGGCGTTTGATTTCCGCGATGACTTTGAGCTCAGCCCGGGAGGGCGAAGGGCCGCCGAGCGCTGCCCAGGCGTCGCGGGCAGGTGCCGCGGCCTGCGCCAGGTCCTTCAGTTCAGCCAGTGAAACAAGCTGTTTCCGGGCCTCCATATCCTCCCTGACACCGGCGTTGATGTCATCGAGAACAGTGGACATCAGTGGCCGGAGTTCTTCAGCTTGCTGCCTTCAACGCCGTAGCCTGCCTTGCGCATGATGTAGCCCAGGATCAGGCCGAGCACCATGACGCCGCCGCCGGCAATGAAGATGGGGGTGTTGGCAATGACGAACGCGATTGACATGATCAGGGCGCCGACCAGCATCACGATGACGCAGGTCCAGGCTGCGGGGCTGTTGCCGTGGCCAAGTTCCTGGCTGTGGTCGATGACGCCCGGGGCTACCGTGCGGGTGCCGGACTTGGAAACGGACGCAGGTGCTTTGCTCATGGAAATCTCCTCAGGGTGAATACTGCTTACATTCTGCCATTTTTTGGCCCGCAACCGTTTATCGGGCGGCGCGCTGCCGGTGCCCGGTGTCCGCGCGGGGCGCGTCAGGTGGGATCGTCGCCGCGGGAGAGCCGGTCCCAGCTGTCGATCTCGTCGACGGGACCCGCGGCCGCGGGGCTGCCCGCCGCCGGTGCGTCATATTTCGTCCGGGCTTTCCAGTGCCGTCCAGCGGGGACGATCACCAGGGCAGCCAGTGCCAGCAGGCATCCGGCCACGACGGCGAGGACCGGGAATGCTGTGACAGCCACCTGGGCCTGGCTTCCGGTGACGCCGGTCGCTTCCGCTATGGATCCCTGGGCGGCCGCCAGCGGGCTGGCGAGGACCGTCGCGGCTGCTGCGACAATTCCGGCGGCGGCCAGGACGATGATGGCGGTGATGATCCACCGGGCAATCCGGCCGGCAATGGCGGCTGCCAGGCCCCCGGCGAGGGCCACCAGAGCCAGGGCCGTGACGGCGGTGGCCGCCTTGCTGCCCTGCACCGGGAGCGGTTCCTGCGCGGCGCCGCCCTGGCCAAGCTGGTTGGGATCGAGGGTCACACTGATCCAGGTCTGGGTGGTGGTGCCGAAGACCGCCAGCGCCAGCACGGCAATGAGCAGCACCAGCGTGGACTTACGGGCCCAGGCCGGCGCCGCGGGACCCTTGGCCGCAGCTGCCGCCTGCCCTGCGCCTGCCTGTCCCGATACGGGTTCCCGTGCTGATGAGGGTTCCTGTGAGCCTTCCGGACGGGGCATCAGGAGTCCGACCCGCCGGGAAGCGAGTCCGCGGAGATGTTCTGCAAGGTGCCCGCGGTGTGGACGGCGCGGAGGGGCGCCGCGGCCTTGTTGACGGTTTCCAGGGCCTCGGTGTCGTTGACCGAATCAGCCACGATGCCGCCCCCGGCCTGGACGTAGGCGCGCCCGTCCCGGATCAGAGCGGAGCGGATGGCGATGGCCATGTCCATGTCGCCGGCGAAATCCAGGTAGCCCACCACTCCGCCGTAGATGCCCCTGCGGTGCGGTTCGAGTTCATCCAGGAGCCGCAGCGCACGTGGTTTGGGGGCGCCGGACAGTGTGCCCGCCGGAAAGGTTGCCTTCAGCACGTCGTAGGCCTTGGCCTGGGGCGACAGCTGTCCCACCACGGTGGAGACCAAGTGCATGATGTGGCTGAAGCGCTCCACCTCCATGAACTGGGTAACGTCCACCGTCCCCGCCACGCAGACCTTGGACAGGTCGTTCCGTGAGAGGTCCACCAGCATCAGGTGTTCAGCGCGTTCCTTCTGGTCCGCCAGGAGTTCCTCGGCGAGTGCCTTGTCCGCCTCCACCGTCCGGCCCCGCGGCCGGGACCCGGCAATTGGGTGGGTGATGACTTCCTCACCGGTCACCGTCACCAGCGCCTCGGGCGAGGAGCCAACAATGGAGTACTCCCGGCCGTCAGCGTCCTCGAGGCTGAAGATGTACATGTAGGGGCTGGGGTTGGTGTTCCGCAGGACCCGGTAGACGTCCAGGGCCGATGCCTGGCACTCCATTTCGAAGCGGCGGGAGATGACGACCTGGAACACCTCGCCGTCCACGATGGCCTCCTTGCCGCGGTCCAGGGCAGCCAGGTACTCGGCCTCGTCCCAGCGTTCCTGGACGCTGGAGGCAAAGTCCAGTGCCGCGGGAGCCAGGACCGAGACGGGCTGCGCCACGGGGGTGCTGACCTTGGCGAGCAGCGCTTTGACCCGGGCCACAGCGTCGTGCCAGGCCTCATCCACCCGCTCGGAGCTGTCATCGAAGTTGATGGCGTTGGCGATAAGCAGCACGGTGCCGTCCACATTGTCGTGGACGGCCATGTCCGTGACCAGGTTCAACGCCATTTCGGGGAGCTGCAGGTCGTCCTCGGGCGGGCTGACCAGGCGTTCCCAGTGCCGGACCGTTTCCCAGCCCAGGAATCCCACCAGGCCGGAGGTGAAGGGCGGCAGTCCGTCGAACCTGTCGGTGCGGAGGGCTTCAATGGTGTCGCGGATGGCGTCCACCGGGCTGCCGTCCACGGGGACCCCGGCGGGAGGCTGGCCCAGCCAGTGCGCGTTCCCGTCCTTGGTGGTCAGCGTGGCCCTGGACCTCGCGCCGATAAAGGAGTAGCGGGACCACGCCCCGCCTACTGCCGCGGATTCCATCAGGAAGGTGCCGGGCTGGCCGTTGGCGAGCTTCCGGTAGAGGCCGATGGGGGTCTCGGCGTCCGCGAGCACCTTGAGCCGGACAGGGATGACGCGGCTGTGCCCGGCCAGCTCCCGGAATTCCTCGAGGCCCGGGCTGATGATTCCAAGGTCCTGCATGGCTATGCTGTTCCGCCTGTTCTCGTTGGTCCGTCTGCGCCGGCGCCTGTAGGTGTGCTTGCGGGGGCAGCCGGCCCTCCCCCGAGGGTCCGCAGCGGGCTGCGGTTCCTGAGTTGTTCAGCCTGCCTGGCCGGTGGTGACAGCCAGGTCCCGGCCGTCGAAGCAGGTCCGGGTGCCCGTGTGGCACGCTGCGCCCACCTGGTCCACCCGCACCAGCAACGCGTCGCCGTCGCAGTCCATCGCCACGGACTTGACCCACTGCACGTGCCCGGAAGTGTCCCCCTTGCGCCAGTACTCCTGGCGGGAACGCGAGTAGAAGGTCACCCGCCCGGTGGTCATGGTGCGATGCAGCGCTTCGTCGTCCATCCAGCCCAGCATGAGGACCTCGTTGGTGTCGTACTGCTGCACCACGGCGGCTACGAGGCCGGCACTGTCGCGCTTGAGCGCGGCGGCCAGTTCGCCGGGAAGCGGGCTTGGGTTTGCTGCGGCGGCCGGGCCGGGCGCGGCAGCCACGGGCACGGCAGAGCCGGGGTTCGGGACGGGGGCGGGGTACTCAGACATCAGGTCAAGTCTAGTGCCTGCGCCGCGGCCCCGGATGTGTGTGAACAACGGCACGCCAGCAGGGGCAGCCGCGCTGCCCAACTCCACGCCTGTCATGCTAGTTTCACAAGTGATGCATTTCGTCGAACCGTCCCGAGAAGTCCTGGCCGAGACCCTGCTTGCGGCCGGTCCTGATGCGCCCACGCTGTGCAAGGGCTGGCGCACCAGGGACCTTGCCGCGCACCTGTACCTGCGCGAACGCAAGGCAGCCGTAGGGCTGGGCCTGATCATCAAACGGCTGGCCAAAGCCTCGGACCAGGCGACTGCCAGGCTCGCTGCGAAGCTGACCACTGCGGAAGCGTACGCAAAGCTGGTCAACACGTTCCGCGCAGGACCGCCTGCGCTGTCCCCGATGAACATCAAGGCCCTCGACGAGAGCTCCAACCTCATCGAATACTTCGTGCACACGGAGGACATCCGCCGCGCCGTTGACCGGTGGGCGCCGCGGGCACTCGACGAGGCGTACTCGGAGGCGCTCTGGGACGAACTCGTCAAGCGCGCCGCGATCCTTTACCGCGGCGTTGACCTGGGAATCGTCCTGGTTCGCCCGTCCGGGCCCCGCCACGTCGCCAAGCGCGCACCTGTTTCGGTGGCCATCGTGGGCGAGCCGGGCGAGCTGCTGATGCACGCCCACGGCCGCACCCGCCACGCCCTGGTGACCTTCGAAGGCCAGCCCGACGCCGTCGCCCTCCTCCAGTCAGCCGAAGTAGGCCTTTAACCCCCAACTAAGTAGCGCTAAGTGTCGTTATGAGCCCTCAAGACGACACTTAGCGCTACTTAGTTGGGTTGGGACACGCTTTAGCGGACTTCGAAGCCTGCGTTCCGGATGGCGTCCTTGACCTGGGACATCATGTTGTCCGGTCCCCAGTGGAAGATCGATGCTGCCAGCACGGCGTCTGCACCCGCGGCGACGGCCGGGGGGAAGTGGGCAGGCTCCCCTGCTCCGCCGGAGGCAATGATGGGCACCTTGACCGCAGCCCGGACCAGCCTGATGAGCTCCAGGTCGAAGCCGTCCTTGGTGCCGTCGGCGTCAATGGAGTTGAGCAGGATCTCGCCCACGCCGCGGTCCGCGGCTTCCCGGGCCCAGGCAATCGCGTCGATCCCGGTACCGGTCCGTCCGCCGTGGGTGGTCACTTCGAATCCCGACGGCCTGGGCTGGGAACCGGGGCGGGTGCGGCGGGCATCGAGGGACAGGACAAGCACCTGGGAACCGAAGTGCCGGGTGATCTCATCGATGACATCGGGCCGGGCGACGGCTGCGGTGTTGATGGACGCCTTGTCCGCGCCGTACCTCAGCAGCTTGTCCACCTCGGCAACACCGCGGACGCCGCCGCCCACCGTGAGCGGAATGAAGACTTCCTCCGCGGTGCGGCGGACCACGTCAAAGGTGGTCTCCCGGTTGCCCGAGGACGCCGTGACGTCCAGGAAGGTCAGCTCGTCCGCGCCGGCGTTGTCGTAGCGGTGCGCCAGCTCCACGGGATCGCCGGCATCCCGCAGGCCTTCGAAGTTAACGCCTTTGACGACGCGCCCGGCGTCCACGTCGAGGCAGGGAATGACGCGTACTGCTACTGCCATGGGAGCTCCTGGAAATTCTGTCTTTTTTGCGCTCGGTTGTTAGAGCGCGGGTCGGTACTGCGGGGGCCGGCTCAGATGCGGCAGGCGTGGATGCTGCTGACCAGGATGGCGCGTGCGCCGAGGTCGTACAGCTCGTCCATGATCCGGTTGGTTTCCTTCTTTGGGACCATGGAGCGGACGGCCACCCAGTCGGAATCCCGCAGCGGGGAGACGGTGGGCGATTCCAGGCCGGGGGTCAGCGCAGCGGCGCTTTCCACCAGTTCCTTGCGGATGTCGTAGTCCATCAGTACATACTGGCGCGCCACCAGGACGCCCTGGAGGCGGCGGATCAGGACCTCGATCTCCTTGGCGGTGCCGTTCGCGGCGCCGCCTTCGCCGGTGCGGCGGATCAGCACGGCCTCGGACTTCAGGATGGGATCGCCGAAGATCTCCATTCCGGCGGCTTTGAGGGTGTTGCCGGTTTCGACGACGTCGGCGATGGCGTCTGCCACGCCCAGCCTGACCGATGATTCAACGGCGCCGTCAAGGCGGACTACCTTGGCGTTGATGCCCTTCCCGGCGAGGTAGCCGCGGAGCAGGCCGTCGTAGCTGGTGGCCAGCCGCTTGCCCTCAAGCTGCTCCACCTTGGCGAAGTCCCCGACGGGACCTGCAAAACGGAATGTGGACGCCGCGAAGCCCAGCGGAAGGAGCTCTTCCGCCTCCACTTCGGCATCCAGGAGAAGGTCGCGTCCGGTGATGCCGACGTCGAGCGTCCCCTGGCCGACGTACACCGCGATGTCCCGCGGGCGGAGGAAGAAGAACTCGATGTCGTTGTCCGGGTCCACCATAACGAGTTCACGGGTGTCCCGCCGCTGGCGGTAGCCCGCCTCGGAGAGCATGGCAGAGGCGGCTTCGGACAGGGAGCCCTTGTTGGGGACGGCTACTCGCAGCATTGGGGGTCTTTCTGGTGTGGGGAGGTCTAGGTGTTCAGGCAATGCAGGCCACGGCGGGCACCGGCGGCGTGGAGCGCGCCGGACCGGTGGCTACAGATGCTTGTAGACGTCTTCCAGGGTCAGGCCTTTGGCGAGCATCAGAACCTGCAGGTGGTACAGCAGCTGGGAAATTTCCTCTGCCGCGGCTTCATCGGATTCATATTCGGCAGCCATCCATACTTCGGCTGCTTCCTCAACGACTTTCTTGCCGATGCCGTGCACACCGGAGTCCAATTCAGCGACGGTGCGGGAGCCTTCCGGGCGGGTGGCTGCCTTCTCGCTGAGCTCAGCGAACAGCGTCTCGAAATTCTTCACGCCCTCCAGCCTACTTGCTGCAGCCCACAGGGCGCTTCCCGGGCCGTTGCATGACGGGCGCGATGTGAGCGAATACACAAGCGCGCCCGTCCTGCGGGCTCCGTTACTTGCCGTACTGCTTGAGCACGACGGCGGTGGCCAGCGCCGCGGTGACGGCCTCGTGGCCTTTGTCTTCCTTGGAGCCGGGAAGGCCGGCACGGTCCAGGCCCTGCTGTTCGGTGTCGCAGGTCAGGACGCCGAAGCCCACCGGGACGCCGGTGCGCACGCTGACGTCGGTGAGTCCCGACGTCGCTGCCTGGCACACGTAGTCAAAGTGCGGGGTTCCGCCGCGGATGACGACGCCGAGGGCCACGACGGCGTCGAAGTGCGGTGCGAGCCGGGCGGCGGCAACCGGCAGCTCAAAGCTTCCCGGTACGCGCAGGACGGTGGGCTCGGCGATGCCGGCGTCCTTCGCTGCCCGGAGCGCTCCGTCCAGCAGCCCGTCCATGATCTGGGTGTGCCAGCTGGCCGCCACAATCGCCAGCCGCAGCTGGGACGTTTCTGCGGGGTTGAGGGTGCTGAGGTCGATATCGGGGGCGCCGTGTCCGCTCATGGGTCAGTCTCTTCCGTTCAGTGGTGGTGTGTGTTGTCAGTGCCGGGGCCGGAGGGCAGGCCTCAGCCGGTCAGTCTTGTTCGTGGTCGAAGGTTTCCGGGGTGGTGACGGGAACAGCCACCACATGGGTGTCCAGCAGCAGCCGATGTTCCATGCGGTCCTTCTTGGTGCGCAGGTAGCGGATGTTCTCGTCGCGGGACGGCACTTCGGTGGGAACCATCTCCACTACCTTCACACCAGCCCGTGCCAGCCTGTTCTGCTTGTCCGGGTTGTTGCTCAGGAGCCGCACCTCATGGAGTCCCATCTCCGCGAGGACCTGGGCCGCGGCGTTGTAGGAGCGGGCGTCCACGGGAAGGCCCAGCTGCTCGTTGGCCTCGACCGTGTCAAAGCCGGCCTCCTGCAGTGCGTAGGCCTTGATCTTGTTGGCCAGGCCGATGCCCCGGCCTTCCTGCCCCCGCAGGTAGAGCAGGGTGCCGCCGTTTTGCTGGATCATTTCCAGGGCGAAGGCAAGCTGCTCCCCGCAATCGCAGCGGTAGGACCCAAAAATGTCGCCGGTGAGGCATTCCGAGTGCAGCCGGACGAGGGGGGCCTTGCCGTCCTTGGGCGGGTTGGGGGAACTGACGGCCAGGTGCTCCACGCCGGTCACCAGGTCGGTCCAGGCCTGCGCCACGAAATCACCGAAGGCCGTGGGCAGCTGCACTATCGGGCCGCCGCTCACGGGGTGCGGGGCAACGCCGCTGCTGCTGCGCTCCTGACCGTTGGCGGAGGACCCGTGGCTTATCGGGGAAGCCCCCAAACCGTCCCGGGAATTTCCGTGGCCGTTCGGCGAACCGCTGTTGCGGGCTGTCGAAGAGGTCATCGTGTCTCCTTCTTGCCGCCCGCAACTTCGCGGGCGCTCTCCGTGGGCTGGGCTTCCCCCGCTGCGAGGTAGGCCGCCAGATCCTCTATGGAGATCAGGGGGCAGCCATGCTCTGCCGCGAAGGTCCGGAGCCCGTCCAGGCGCATCATCTCGCCGTCGTCGTACACAACTTCTGCTATCACGCCCACCGGTTCGAGGCCGGCCAGGCGGCACAGGTCCACCGCAGCCTCGGTGTGGCCGGGGCGTTCCCGCACACCACCGTCAACTGCACGGAGCGGAAATATATGCCCGGGCCTGGTCAGGGACGCCGGCACGGCGTGGGGGTCGGCCAGGACCCTGGCGGTAAGGGCCCGGTCCGTGGCGGAGATTCCTGTGCTCACACCCAGCGCGGCGTCGCAGGAAACGGTGTACGCGGTTCCCTTGGCGTCCTCGTTGACCGACACCATGGGAGGCAGCGCAAGGGCATCCGCCCGGTCGCCGGACAGCGGAACGCAGATGACGCCCGAGCTGTAGCGGATGGTCCATCCCATCAGCGCGGGGGTGGCATGCTGTGCCGCGAAGATGATGTCGCCCTCGTTTTCGCGGTCCTCGTTGTCCACCACGAGCACCGGCCTGCCGGCGGCCATGGCCTGCACTGCCACTTCAATCGAGTCGAGCCCGCGGGCATCGGGGGCAGGAACGACGCCTGCCGGCGCTGCCTCTGGTTCGAGCCGGAGCACGGCGTTCACAGTGCACCTCCGTCAGCAGCTGCCGGCGCCGAAGTCCTGAACGCAAGGAGGCGTTCCGTGTACTTGGCCAGGACGTCCACCTCGAGGTTGACCCGGCTGCCCGTGGTCTTGGAACCCAGCCCGGTTTCGGCCAGGGTGGTGGGGATCAGGCCCACTTCGAACCAGGGCTCGGGCTCGGCGGCCTCGCTGACGGCGGTGACGGTGAGGGAGACGCCGTCGATGGCGATCGAGCCCTTTTCCGCGATGTAGCGGGCCAGGTTGGCGGGCACGCCGAACCGGAGCCGCTCCCAGTTGCCCAGTGCTTCCCGTTCCAGCAGCACGCCGACGCCGTCAACATGCCCCTGCACCACATGCCCGTCCAGCCGGCCGCCCGCAGGAACGCAGCGCTCAAGGTTGACGGAGTCGCCGGGCGCCAGTTCGCCGATGGTGCTGCGGACCAAAGTCTCCCCCATCACGTCGACGCTGAAGTCCGCGCCGTTGATCCCGGTGGCCGTCAGGCAGACACCGTTCACGGCCACGGAGCCGCCCAGGGCGAGCCCTTCAGTGCTGCCGGGCGCATGCAGCCGGAGGGTGGCGCTGGCGTCCCCGTCCCGCTCGACGGACAGAACGTGCCCTTGTTCGGCAATAATTCCGGTAAACATCAGTGGCCTTTCTGGGCTTGTTCCGCGGTTGCGCGGGATGGTTGGGGGTCTAGGGCAACGGTTCGTTGCGGTCTCAGGTGGAGTCTCAGGTCGCGGCCCAGCCTGCGCACGGCACCGCCGTCGGACTCGTCCCATTCCCACTGCTGGGCGTCGGCGAGGGTGGTGATGCCGAGGCCGTCCAGGGCCGGTGTGCCGGAGCCGAGCAGGGTGGGCGCCAGGTACACGATGAGCTCATCCACGAGTCCGGCGGCAAGGAACGCGCTCAGGATGCGCGAGCCTCCCTCGACCATGAGGTGGCGGGTCCCGGACGCGTAGAGCAGGGACAACGCCTCGTGCGGGTCGCGGGTGCGCAGGTGCGTGACCCGCCCGTCAGTTCCGCGTACGGCGGCCCCGCCGGGGACGTCCCGCAAGCCCATGACAGCCCGGACCGGCTGGTTCGGCGCCGGTGTTCCCTGCGGGTCGCGGGCGGTGAGCCGGGGGTTGTCCACCAGGACGGTCTGGGTGCCCACCAGGATGGCGTCGATCCGCCCGCGGATGGCGTGGTTGTCCGCGAGGGATTCCGGGCTGGATATCCACTGGCTGGTGCCGTCCTGGGCAGCGATGCGGCTGTCCAGCGTCTGGGCGATGTGGAGGGTGACGAAAGGCCGCTTCGCGGTCACCGCCTCGAACCACTGCCGGTTCAGGTCCAGGGATTCAGCGGCTCCCAGGCCGCTGCGGACGCGGACGCCGGCGGCCCGCAGCGTTGCTGCTCCACCTGCCGCAGGGTCGTGCGGATCGTCCACGGCGTAAACGACGTCCGTTATTCCGGCGGCAATGATGGCCTGCGCGCACGGCCCGGTGCGCCCGAGGTGGTTGCAGGGCTCCAGCGTCACCAGCATGGTGCAGCCTGAGAGATCCACGCCCGCTGCTGCCGCCTGGGCGATGGCGTCGGCCTCCGCATGCGCGGTGCCGGCGCCGCGGTGGAACCCGGTGATCAGGTGGTTGCCCTCAGGATCGACGACGACGGCGCCCACCAGGGGGTTCGCCCCGCGCGGGCCCCGCAGGGCTGCTTGCAGCGCAGCCTCCATGGCCCTGGTCTCGCCTGCGCTGAAGGCGGTAACGACGCCGTCGGCGGGCTGGAGCGGGTGGCCCGGATGCAGGGCGGTGCCCGCTCCGGCACCAAGAGATTGTGTGGCCGCCGTCATGCCGCGACCATCGCCACGGCTGCGTCCCCCGCTGAAGCGGCGGGATGTCCGGCATTTAAGAGCCATCGCTTGGGGTTCATTCCGTGTCGTTCCTTCCCTCTCGAACCGCGATGGCTCCGGGGGTATACGACAGCAGAAGGCTGCGGGACCGGGACGGCCCCACAGGTACAGCTGTACGTGCTTCTCTCATCCAGACTTTAACTGTCGGTACCGGAATTTCACCGGTTCAACCGTCTGCCGGGCTTTCCTTGCGGAAGGCACCGGCTCGCGGGTCGCGGACTGTCACCGCCGGTTCGGACTTACACCGACCCCGGAGCACGTATGTGTGTTGCTATTGTGCCATAACCGTCACGGGCTCCCGCCTATTCCGCAGACGCCGCACGTAACGAACGGCCGCCCTGCATGCGGAGCCGTTCAATGGCAGCGGCGGGGTCGTCAGCGCCGTAGACAGCGGAGCCGGCAACAAAAACGGTGGCGCCGGCTTCGGCTGCCCTGACGATGGTTTCCTCCGTGATGCCGCCGTCCACCTGGATGGCCACGTCCGCTCCGGACCCGTCGATGGCTGCCCTTGCCCGCCGGATTTTTGGCAGGGTGAGGTCCAGGAAGGCCTGTCCCCCGAACCCGGGTTCAACGGTCATGATGAGCAGCATGTCCAGTTCGGTGAGCATGTCCAGGTACGGGTCCACAGGGGTTGCGGGCCGAAGCGCCATCCCCGCCTTCGACCCCCTGCTGCGGAGTTCGCGCGCCAGCTTCACCGGGGCGATGGAGGCCTCGGCATGGAAGGTGACCGACGCCAGGCCGGCGTCGGCAAATCCCGGCGCCCAACGGTCGGCATCGGCGATCATGAGGTGCGCGTCCAGGGGGATGGGGCTGACAGCCTGGATGCGCTGCACCACGGGCAGTCCGATGGTCAGGTTGGGGACAAAGTGGTTGTCCATGACATCCACGTGCACGGCGTCAGCGGTGCTGATGCGCTGCAGTTCCGCCTCCAGGTTGACGAAGTCGGCGGAGAGGATGCTCGGGTTGATGCAGCATTGCGTCACGGGGTTGCCTTTCACTGGGTCTGTTGTTCGCTTTCGCCTAGGCCTTTTTATGGATGAGTGCCAGGAACATGGCGTCCGTCCCATGGATATGCGGCCAGAGCTGGGCCGTGGACTCATGGCCCGCCTCCAGCTTCCCCGGAAGGCTGACGGCGTCCAGTGCTGCCCCGGCGTCCAGGAGCTCCAGGTCGTCACGCTTGCGGAGGGCATCGGCAACCACTGCGGTGGTCTCCGCCGGGTGCGGGGAACACGTCACGTAGGCCACCACGCCCCCGGGCCGCACGGCTGCCAGCGCCGAGGCGAGGAGCTCACGCTGCAACGGACCGAGGTCCGCCAGGTCCTTGGGCGACCGGCGCCAGCGGGACTCGGGCCGGCGCCGCAAGGCGCCCAGCCCGCTGCAGGGAACGTCCACCAGGACGCGGTCAAAGGAGCCGGGCCTTTCGGAGCCGAGGTCTCGGCCGTCACCGGTGCGGACCTGCCACGTTTCGGCCGGCACGGCCGAGAGGGCCTGGCTCACCAGCTTGGCCCGGTGCGGGGCGGGCTCATTGGCCAGCAGCGTGGCGCCCCGCTGCTTTGCCAGTGCGCCGAGCAGGGCTGCCTTCCCACCGGGGCCGGCACACAGGTCCAGCCATGCCTCGGCTTGTCCGGCGCCTGTCCCGCCCTGCGGCCCGCCAAGATCGACGGCCGCCATGGCCCGGGCCACCAGCTGCGAGCCAACGTCCTGGACGCGGGTGGTTCCTTCCCGGACTGAGGAGAAGCGTCCCAGGTCACCGCCACTGGAAAGAGCCGAACCCTCGACGAGCCCACCCGGAGTAGCGCCGTGTTCCAAGGCCTCGTCCAGGTTGCCGAGCCCCGGGAGGGCTACCAGGTTAACCACGGGGGCAGCGTTGTCCGCTTCCAGCAGGTTGTTGATTTCATCGGCGGAGCGCCCGTGTGCAACCAGTGACTGGCGCATTGCGCGGACGATCCATTCGGGGTGGGCGTAGCGGAGCGCAGCGATCTTCGTTGCGTCGGTCTCCCCGGCCACGAGCTCGTCCAGCCACTCCTCCAGGGTGTGCGCGGCAACTTTGCGCAGCACGGCATTGATGAGCGCAGACGGGCCTGCCCCGATCACGGCGCGCGCCAGCCCGACGGTTTGGTCCAGGGCGGCGTGTGCCGGCACGCGCATGGCGAGCAGCTGGTGCGCCCCGATGCGCAGGGCATCCAGGATGGCGGGATCCAGCTGGTCCAGGGGGCGGTCCACGCAGCGGGCCAGGATGGCGTCGTAGGTGCCTTGGCCGCGCAGGGCGCCGTAGGTCAGTTCGGTGGCGAATCCGGCGTCGCGCTTGTCCAGCCCGTGGTGGCGGATCCGTGCCGGCAGGACAAGGTTGGCGTAGGCGTCCTCCGCCGCTACGGCGCGCAGGACTTCGAAGGCGACAAGACGGGCAGGATCCGCCCGTCGGGTGCGCTGGGACGGGGCGCTGTCCGTGAAGCTCCGCTGCGGACCGCGGTTGCGTTCACGGCCCTGGGCGTTACGGCGGCTGTTGTCCCGGGGTCCGCCTTTGCCGCGGCCCTGCCCGGAGTTGCCCTGCCCGCTCCCACGCCCGCCTGGATTGCCGCCGGACCCGCTCATTCGAACACCACGCTTTCAAAGGAAGCCATGCCGCGTGCCCAATCAGCCGCGGCCATCATCTTTTTGCCTGCCGGCTGGATCCTGGTCAGTTCCACCGCGTGGGAACCTGTGCCCACCAGCACGCTCTTGCCGTGCAGAGCCAGGGCTCCCGGAGCAAGCGTCGTGACGTCCGGACGCAGCCGGACCGGTTCCAGTTTCACCCTCTGCCCGTCCAGCACCGTCCACGCACCCGGTTCGGGAGTGACGCCGCGGGCCTGCCGGCTGATGGCAAGGGCGGGATGGCTCCACTTCAGGTGGCCATCCTCAAGGGTCAGCTTGGGCGCCAGGGACACCTCGCCGGCCTGCGGCTGCGCCGAGGCCTTGCCTGCCCCAATGGCGGACAGCGTCTGGGCCAGGAGGACCGCACCGTTGCGGGACAGCCTTTCCAGGAGTTCGCCTGCGGTGTCCTCGGGCCCCACGGACTCGGTCAGGGTGCCGAAGACGGGGCCGGTGTCCAGCCCCTCTTCCAGCAGGAAGGTCACAGCCCCGGTGACGTCGTCCCCGGCCATGACGGCGCGCTGCACGGGCGCCGCTCCGCGCCACGCAGGCAGCAGGGAAAAGTGCAGGTTGATCCAGCCATGCCGGGGAACGGCCAGGGCGGCAGGCGGAACCAGCCCGCCGTAGGCAACGATGGCGGCCACATCAGGGTTTACGTCAGCGATCCTGGCGGTTGCCCCGGCATCAACGCGGGCTGCGCGGATGACCTCGATTCCGAGTTCGGCGGCGCGCGCAGCAACGGGCGACGGCGTGAGGACGCGCTTGCGGCCCACGGGGGCGTCGGGGCGGGTCAGCACGGCGACGACGTCGAAGCCTGCCTCCACCAGCGCATCAAGGGACGGGACGGCGACGGCGGGGGTTCCCGCGAAGAGGACCCTCACCCGGCGTTACCGGCCGCTCCGGGACCAAAACTGGAGCCGGGCAGGGAGCCGCCGAAGCTGGAACCGACCGTCTTGGCGCGCTTGGCGGCCGTCCGCTCTGTGACCGAGCCGTAGTTGGCATTACGTATGGACCGCAGGGCGGCCTTGCGGTCTTCCCCCTCCAGCCGGTCGGTGTAGAGGATGCCGTCCAGGTGGTCGTTCTCGTGCTGGAAGCACCGCGCGAGCATCCCTTCCCCTTCCACCGTGACGGGGTTGCCGTGCATGTCCACGCCGGTCATGCGGGTGGAGCGGAAGCGCCGGACGGGAAAGCCAAGTCCGGGAATGGACAGGCAGCCCTCCACCTGGTCGTCCTGGTAATCCTCGCTGTTTTCCAGGACGGGGTTGATGATGTGCCCTTCCACGCCGTCAATCCGGTAGGTGAAAACCCTCTGGCTGATGCCTACTTGGGGCGCGGCCAGGCCTGCACCGTCCACGTCCTCCATGGTTTCGGTCATATCCGCGACCAGTTTGGCCAGCTCCGGCCCGAATTCCGTCACGGGATCGGCCACTGTGCGCAGCACAGGATCGCCGATGATGCGGATATTCAGGATAGCCATGCGCAGTAATTCCTTACAGTTGGCGGGAAAGGGAACCTGTCCAGTTTAGGCGCAGTCATATGGGCCGCCGCCGTCAAACGCCTAAGCAGTCTTTACGTGTGCCAGCGGCGGCGGGGCGATGGGAAGCAGCGCGGCACCGGCGCTGATGGTGTCCGCCGAGAGCTCCCACACCCGCCTCAAGGCACAGAACTTCCACCAGTGGTGCTTGAGGACCTCGGGATTGGCCCGCACAGGACGCACTTCGGTTTCCCCGATGGCCACTGCCAGGAGGACGGGGTCCTCCCCGTACTTCCACGGCTCCCAGGTCCCGGCCACGGGATCAACAAGGCTCTCTTCCGCCTTCATCCCGGCGACAAGCTGCATCACCACCTTGTCATCGAGCGGTTTGACCAGGCCGTCCCGGGTGGTGCCCTTGGTCTTGTAGTCGATAAGGCAGACGCGGCCGTTGATGCGGGCCACCAGGTCCAGGGTTCCCGCGTATCCCACTGCGTTGTTCCAGACCGTGATTTCCGGGGCGATGGGCTCCACCCGGTACAGCTCCCACCACTCGTCAAAGCGGACCGCGAAGGCTTCCTCGCCGTTGGCTGCCAGGGCCTCACGGGTTTCCTTCATGGCGTGCGGGCGGCCCAGGGCGCGGAGCGCCACCTGCTCGCAGTAGTTGTGCACCCGGTCCCCGCGCTTCGCGGCTTCATCGCGGTACGTTTCGGCCGCCCTGGCTGCCCGGCTGACGGCCTGCTTGATCTTGGCAGGGCTGCCCAGGCAGTCCGCCAGCAGGGGATCGTTCGCCAGGCTGCTCGCGCCCATGTAGCCGAACCAGCCATCCAGTCCGTGCGGCTGCTGGCTGATGACGGTGGTGATGGACGGAACCGAGAACTGCTCCGACGTTGAGCGGGCGTACATCCGGCCGTATTCGGTGGCGTGGGCGAGGAGTGGAGCTGTCATGGAAAAAACTCTTTCACAAGGGGCCGACAAAATCTGCAGGCACGGATCCGCGCACAAAAAAGGTCCGCTTCCGCTGCGCGCGGAAACGGACCTTTGTGCGGTGGGCGATACTGGGTTCGAACCAGTGACCTCTTCGGTGTGAACGAAGCGCGCTACCACTGCGCCAATCGCCCTGATGCACTTGAATGCTAGCCGACGCCGCACCCAATTCAAAAATCGGCACTTCCGGCCCCATCCCCAGGCGGCCGGAAGGGGGCCGGCCCGCCCGGCACGCTGCCGAAGGGGGCACCCCAGGCGCGCATCGGCCGTCGTAAATTACACAGCTGTAAGTAGGCGAAAACCGCGCCATTGCTGGGAAGGGCGGACACAAAGGGCAATCGGGGCGCCGGCGATTTGGAGAATCCTTGAACCTCCTATATTGTTTTTACTCGTTGGAACGCGAGGAAATGCCGGGAAGGGCAGGGAATCAGCCTCCAAAATGCGGACGTAGCTCAGCTGGTAGAGCACCACCTTGCCAAGGTGGATGTCGCGAGTTCGAATCTCGTCGTCCGCTCGCAGGACACTGTCACAGCAACGGTTCTCCGGAACCGACGCTTACACGGTGGGTTGGCCGAGAGGCGAGGCAGCGGCCTGCAAAGCCGTATACACGGGTTCGAATCCCGTACCCACCTCGGTGAAAACCATGGTTTCCGGATCACCTCCGGATGGACATGGGCGATTGGCGCAGCGGTAGCGCGCTTCCCTGACACGGAAGAGGTCACTGGTTCGATCCCAGTATCGCCCACCAAGCAAGGAAACTTGCTTCATGCAGTTCGACCGGCCCCCGCCGGAACGCACTTCATATCTGCGGACGTAGCTCAGCTGGTAGAGCACCACCTTGCCAAGGTGGATGTCGCGAGTTCGAATCTCGTCGTCCGCTCTCTTGTTCCTTAAGATCCCATCAGCCGGTCTTCCGGTTCCGGGCGATTGGCGCAGCGGTAGCGCGCTTCCCTGACACGGAAGAGGTCACTGGTTCGATCCCAGTATCGCCCACATGCAGCAGCTCCCCGGAGCTGCTTTTTTCGTGCCCGGCCACCGTGTGCGCCCTCATCCACGGCGCCCTTGACGGAGACATACGAACGGCAACCACTGCAGGCAGGCGTGCATCCGCTGCGGGCGAACGCCTTGTACCCCTGATTTCCTTGGCAGGCCTTCCGGACGGCGCTAGGATCGAATGCGGAGGAGCGACCTGGCTCCGCGATTGAAGGGAGGTGCTCGTGGGACTGATTGACGATCTAAAGGGCAAGGCTCAGGGTCTCATCCGCGGCAACGAGCAGGCCATCAAGAACGGCATCAACAAGGCCGGTGATTTTGTGGACACCAAGACCGGAGGCAAGTACTCGGGCCACGTCAACAAGGTCCAGGATGGCGCTTCCAAGCTCATTGACAAGAACGGCACCCCGGGACAGGCACCTGCCGCCGAGCAGGTTCCGCCGGTCACTCCCGTCAACCCGGTTCCGCCGGCTGACAGGACTCCGTAAACAGGATTTGGCCAGGGTCTTGCCCTAGCACGTCAAGGGGGTGCAGGTCCCGCCGGGAGGCGGCACCTGCACCTTTGGCGTTTAAGCGGGACGTTCAGCCGGCATGCCAAGGCCGATTGAGGCTTCACGAAACAGGGCCGGTAACCTGCCCCTATGGCGAAGTCCCCCGCATATCCCACGGCACAGCAGTCACCCGGTCGGCACAAGCTCGATTCCCGCCCCGTTGTGGCTGGTATCGTCACCGCGCTGGTGGGCTTCACGTCCTCCTTCGCCGTGGTCCTGGCCGGGCTCAGGGCAGTGGGCGCCAGCCCCGCGCAGGCGGCGTCCGGACTGCTGGCACTGACCGTGGCCGTGGGCCTGGGGGTGCTCTGGCTTTCCTGGCGTTCCAAAGTGCCGGTGACCCTCGCCTGGTCCACGCCCGGCGCTGCCCTGCTGGCAACGTCCGGAACGGTCGACGGCGGGTGGCCGGCCGCCGTCGGGGCCTTCCTTGCCACCGGGGTGCTGATCGCCATGACCGGCCTGGTCCCGGCCCTGGGGCGGCTGATGGCAAGGATCCCGGCGACCCTTGCGCAGGCCATGCTCGCCGGCGTCCTGCTGCAGCTCTGCCTGGCACCGTTCAAGGCACTGGGGACAGTCCCGCTGTTCATTGCGCCGGTCATCCTGTGCTGGCTGCTGATGATGAAGTTGGCGCCCCGCTGGTCCGTCCCGGCAGCCCTGCTGGCGGCCCTGGCCGTTATCGGGATTTCCCTGGCCTCAGGGGGCACCTCCCTGGGGGAGGGCGAAATCCTTCCAGCCCTTGAATGGACCACGCCGGCCTTCAGCCTGCAGGCCATGGCGGGTATTGCGCTTCCGCTGTTTGTGGTGACGATGGCATCGCAGAACGTCCCCGGCGTGGCAGTGCTCCGGTCTTTCGGCTATGACACCCCGTGGCGTCCCGCCATGCTGGTGACCGGTGCGGGCACCGCGGCAGCAGCGCCGTTCGGCGCCCACGCCATTAATCTCGCCGCGCTCAGCGCCGCCCTGGCAGCCGGTGAGGAGGCAGGGCTGGACCGGCACCGCCGGTGGGTGGCCGGCTTCACGTCCGGGCTTGCCTACCTTGTGCTGGCTGCGTTCTCCGCCGCGCTGGTGACCCTGGTGACGGCCGCACCGGCCGGCATGCTCGAAGCCGTGGCCGGCCTGGCACTCCTGGGGACCTTGGCCGGTGCCGTGTCAGCCGCGCTGGCCGATGCGGAGGACAGGATAGCCCCGGCCGTCACCTTCCTCATGGCGGCCTCGGGCCTTGCCTTCGCCGGTATTGGGTCGGCGTTTTGGGCACTCGCTGCCGGGCTGGCGGTCCGCCTGGTGCTAAGGCCGCGCAGTCCCGGAGCAACAGGCTGACCGGGCCGGACCGCCGCTAGGACGGTTCGTGGTTCTGGCCTTCGCGGGCCAGTGCGGTGAGCCTGGAAACGGCGCGGAAGTACTTCTTCATGTAGCCGCCCGTCATCATTTCCTCCGTGAACAGCTGGTCGAACGGAACACCGCTGGCGAGGATGGGGACATCCTTGTCGTAAAGCCGGTCAGCAAGCACCACGAACCTCAGCGCCACGGCCTGTTCGGTGATGGTGTGGACGTTGCGCCACACCACGCCGTCGATGCCGTCAATGAGCTGGCGGTAGCGGCTGGGGTGCACGCCCGCCAGGTGATGGATCAGCGTGCTGAACTCGTCCTGGGCCACCGTCTTCCCATCGAACTCCGCCTTCATGTGCGAGGACAGTTCGCTGTTCTTCAGGGGCGCCGGCGCTGCGGGCAGTCCGCGGTGCCGGAAGTCTTCCCCGTCGATCCGGAGGACGTCGAACTGGTCCGCGAGGACCTGGATTTCACGCTGGAAGTCGACGGCTGCGAACCTGCCGTCGCCCAGCGATCCGGGCAGGGTGTTGGAGGTGGCTGCGAGCTTTACCCCGGCGTCAGCCAGTTCACGCATGAGCCGGGACATGAGGACGGTGTCGCCGGGATCGTCGAGCTCGAACTCATCGATGCACACAAGTTTGTAGCTGCTGAGCGCGTCTACCGTCTTGCGGAAGGACAGCGCACCCACCAGGTTGGTGTACTCCACGAAGGTGCCAAAAGCTTTGGGGCCGGGCGAGGCATGCCAGAGCGAGGCGAGCAGGTGCGTCTTGCCGACGCCGAACCCGCCGTCGAGGTAGATTCCGGCGCGGGATTCGTCCTTCTTGGCGAAGAACTTCTTGAACAGTCCTCCCCCGCCCGCGGAGCCCACGCCGTCGGCAAACCCCTCCAGCGCCCTGACGGCCGCAGACTGGCTGGGCTGCTTGGGATCGGGGCGGTAGCTGGAAAAGGAAACCTGGCCGAACCGCGGCGATGGATAGAAACCTTTGAGGAGCTCATCCACCGAAACTGCCGGAGTGCGGGCGGCAAGCTGTTCGATCTGTACCAAGGGGGTCCGTTCTGCTGGTGGTTGGTCCCCAGAAAGAATACGGCAATGCGGCGCCCCGTTTCCGTCCCATGATGCGCCACGCATTGCTCCCGCATACTGCGTCACCGGTTCCGGCCAGCGCAGCGTGATGAAGGCAACATTTCGTCCTGTTAACGGAATACGGACACCGGCCGGGGTGCTGGCTAGTGTGGAAGCAGGTCCCAATGCCGGCGCCGCCAGGTCCAGCAGGCTCCCCGTGTCCTCAATGAAAGGCCAAGATCATGCCCTACCCCGTTGAACAGAACGAGAAGTTCGCAGCCTACGCCCACCCGGAACGGCTGGTGTCCACCGGGTGGCTCGCTGCCGCCATCGAAAGCGGCGCCGTCGCCAACGGTGAGCTGGTGGTGGTCGAATCTGATGAGGACGTGCTGCTTTACGAAACCGGGCACATCCCCGGCGCCGTGAAGATCGACTGGCACACCGACCTGAACGACGACGTCACCCGCGACTATGTGGACGGAGCCGCGTTCGCCGAGCTGGCGGCGTCGAAAGGCATCTCCCGTGACAGCACCGTGGTCATCTACGGGGACAAATCCAACTGGTGGGCTGCCTACGCCCTCTGGGTCTTCACGCTTTTTGGCCACCAGGACGTGCGCCTGCTGGACGGCGGCCGGGACAAGTGGATTGCCGAAGGGCGCGAACTCACCAGGGAGAAGCCGGCCCCGGCCAGGGGTGACTACCCCGTCGTCGAGCGCAACGACGCCCCCATCCGTGCCTTCAAGGAGGACGTCCTTGCCCACCTGGGCAAGCCGCTCATCGACGTCCGCTCCCCCGAGGAATACACGGGCCAGCGCACGCACATGCCGGCGTACCCGGAGGAGGGCGCCCTCCGCGGCGGCCACATTCCCACGGCTGCCTCCATCCCCTGGGCGCGCGCCGCCGCAGAGGACGGCACCTACCGCAGCCGTGCGGAACTTGAGGCCCTCTACCTCGGCGAAGCCGGGCTGGCCGAAGGCGACGACGTTGTGGCGTACTGCCGCATCGGTGAGCGTTCCAGCCACACCTGGTTCGCCCTCAAGTACCTCCTGGGCTTCGATTCCGTCCGCAACTACGACGGTTCCTGGACCGAATGGGGCAACGCCGTGCGGGTGCCGATCGCCAAGGGCGCAGAGCGCGGTTCTGTTCCTGTTGCCGTCGGATCCTGACGCGGCCCGTGCCGCAGCAATTGCGTAGACTTGAACCGATGACTACTCAAGCCTTGCCTTCCGCCCTCGCGGCCATCGTGGACGATTTCCAGGCCATGTCCGAACCCGAGCGGCTGCAGCTGCTGCTGGAATTCTCCGAGGGCCTGCCGGAACTTCCGGACCGGCTCAAGGACCACCCTGAGCTGCTGGAGCAGGTGGTGGAGTGCCAGTCGCCGCTCTTCCTCACTATCGAGACGGAGAACGACGGCGGCCCGGCCGGCGCCGTGCGCTTGTTCTTCAAGGCTCCCGCAGAGGCCCCGACAACGCGGGGGTTCGCCGGCGTGCTGCACGAGGGCTTGGACGGGTTGTCCGCGGAAGAGATCCTCTCCGTCCCGGACGACATGCCTGAACTCCTCGGACTCACCCGGGCCATCACGCCCCTCCGCATGCGCGGCATGACCGCCATGCTGGGAAGGATCAAGCGCAAGGTCGCTGCCGCGTCCGGCGTGCGCTCCTAGCCGCAGCCCGGACCAGCATTATGGCCCGCAGGAACGCATCACAGGGAACCCCGGCAACAGCGGCGCTGACCGCGGCCGGGGTTCCGTTCGTGCTGCACCCCTACACGCACGATCCGACCGCCGCCAGCTACGGGGCGGAGGCGGCCGAGGCCCTCGGCATTGATCCCTCACGGGTTTTCAAGACGCTGATGGTTGAGGTGGAGGGCCGGCTGGCCGTGGGCATCGTCCCGGTCAGCGGAACCCTGGACCTCAAGGCGCTGGCCACCGCCCTCGGGGCCAAGAAAGCGGCAATGGCAGATCCGGCGGCAGCCCAACGGCGCACGGGCTACGTACTGGGAGGCATCTCCCCGCTCGGCCAGCGGCAGCCCTCCCCCACCGTCCTGGACTCAAGTGCCCTGGCCCTGGAGACCCTGCTGGTCTCCGGCGGAAAGCGCGGCCTGGACATCGAACTGGCACCGGCTGACCTGGTCCGCCTCACCCAGGCAGTGACAGCACCGATCGGTACGCCGGCCGCCTGACCAGGCTCAGGAACTGGCCGGGGCCAGCGCGCCCGGATTCAGCCTGGGCGCCAGCTGCTGCCGCAGCCACGCCTTGACCAGGCTTTCCCACCGCTCCGGATCGACGTTCCATTCCTTGGTGTGCCGTGCCTGGTGGAAGGGCTCGAAGGTCACCATCTCCGGGTTCCGCTCGGCGAGCAGGGCCGAGGGCCCGTACGGCACGTATTCGTCGTCGACACTGTGCAGCACCAGCGTGGGCGTGCGGAGTTCCACTGCACGGGACACCCAGTCCATCGCCTTCAGGTCCACCGGGGCAGACAATCCCGTGAGGCGCCTCCCCAGGGGATGCCCCAGCATGAGTTGGCCATACCGGCCCACCAGGGAGGGAATCCTGTTCAGCTGTGCATGGTGGGCCAGGACGTTCACCCAGTCGGTGACGGGCGCATCGAGCACCATCGCCCGGATCAGGTGCCGGCAGCGGGAAAGGTCGGCCGCCTGCAGGCAGATGGCGCCGCCCATCGACCAGCCGAACAGCACGATTTCTTCCGCACCGTTGGCCAGTGCGTACTCGATCGCCGCCTCGACGTCACGCCATTCCGTGGAACCCAGGCCGTACCGGCCGTCGTCGGCGGAGGGGGCAAGGCCGTCGTTGCGGTAGGACACCAGGAGGCTGGTCAGCCCCAGCTCCAAAGCGGGGCCTACGGCGCGCAGCGCCTCCTGGCGCGTGGCTCCGCGTCCGTGCACCATGACCGCCCAGGTCCGGGCCGTCCCGCCGGCCCGGACAAGCCACGCCGGGGCCTGCCCCCGGTCAACGTCAATCATGACCTCCTCATACGGCAGTCCGACGGCGGCGGGGTCCGGATGGACAGCTCCGCTCCACCAGCCGCGGCGGGCGGTGGAGAGGTCCCCGGAGTAGACCGCCTCAACGTCCCGCAGGACGGTCCGCTCGGCGGGCGAATAGGAGACGATGCGGCCGATCCGCGCGTGCCCTTTGCCGCCGTCGAAGAAGAACCCGTAAACACCGTCCACCGTGGTGTCGTCCGAGGCGGCGAAGATCGCCTGCTGCCGCTGGCCGTCCCTGATGAGCGCGAGCATCTCCTGGTCTGCTGCCCGCTGCCGTGCCGGTGTGATGACCCGCCGCGCGAAGTACACCGCGAGCGCCGATGACCCCGTGGCCAGGAGCCCTGCCACGCTTCCTCCGCCGATCGCTCCGCCGATTGCCCATTTGGCCCGCAGCGACATCCCCCCGGAATCGGGGCTGGTCTGGACGGGGGCGGGGCGGGTTCGCTGGAAAGATGCCATGAAACTATTCTTACCGGCCCGGGACGGATGCCCGCATCCGCCGCGTGCGGTCATGGCCTCCCGGCACCTTCGGACGGGCGCGGCTGCCACTGCGCAGGCAGCGCTGCAGGACTAGGCTAGGGCCATGAGTGAACCCATCGTCATCCTGACCGAAGAACCCCTGGGGGCGGACGACCGCCTGAACATCGAACGCCTCGTGGACGGCGCGGATACCCGCCTGGTTGTCCTGGTGCCGGCAAACACCGAGCGGCACCTGCTGGTGGACTTCCTCGAGAACCTTTCGCTGCTGGACATCGCCAAGGCCTTCCGGGAGTTGACCTCCCACGCTCCGGATCCCACCCAGGAACGTGCCAAGGCCGCCGAGACCCTGTCCGTGTCCCTTGCGGCCCTGGAAGGACTGGGTTCAGGCGTCACGGGGGAAGTCGTGGACGGCGGCGCTGTCAGTGGCCTGGTCTCGAAAGTACGTGAGACCGGCGCTGCGCAGGCAGTAGTGATTACCCGGCCGCACGCCGTGGCAGACACGTTCCACACGGACTGGGCCAACAAGGCACAGGACCAGCTGGGAGTACCCGTACTGCACCTGTACGCGGGATCGGGATTTATTGGCGACTCGTGAGCGTTGACAAGGCTATGAGCATCTTCGGAAACAGCATCTTCGGACACAAGGCCCCCGACACAGCTCCGGAAGCGGCATCCGCTGTGGGCGGCAAGGGCGCTGAAAAGACCGATGCCCAATGGCGTGAGGAGCTCACGCCCGAGGAATACCATGTGCTCCGCCAGGCGGGGACCGAGCGTCCGTACACCGGTGAATACTGGGACACCCACACAGCCGGCGTCTACCAGTGCCGCGCGTGTGGAACAGAACTTTTCACCAGCAAGGAAAAGTTCGATTCCCACTGCGGATGGCCGTCCTTCTGGGCCCCGCTCGCTGAGGGGAACGTCCGCTACATCCACGACCGCACCTTGGGGATGGACCGGGTGGAGGTCCGCTGCGCATCGTGTGATTCCCATTTGGGCCATGTGTTCGAAGGCGAGGGTTTCGGAACCCCTACGGACCAGCGTTACTGCATCAACTCCATTTCGATCCGGCTGGTCCCGCAGGAGGATGCGCAGGTCAGCGGAACGGAAGCGGAGAACTGATCCCCCAGCTGCGGGCCTCCTCCCGTGGCAGATTGGGCACCTGAGCCTAACGCTTTCTTAGGCTAAGACCCTTTCGGCATTAGCCCTGCTGGTTGCTTGCTACGCTCGGCATGAGGTAGCAAGCAACCAGAAAGGCAGCCGACGATGACCGAAACCCTGACCACCGCCGTCACCGGGATTTCCGCAGAGAACCAGGACTGGAAGCGGCTCAAGGCCGCCGCCACTGCCCTGCAGGCCCTCCAGGTCCAGGACGGCTCCATCCCGGACGCCGCGCACCACTCCGAGGCCGCGTCCCTGGTGAAGGACATCGTCAGCGCCGTCCGCGCCCTGGCCCCCGCCTTCCCGCACGACGCCGCCTACCTGGACGCCGTGTGCGCGGATTTCTCCAGCTGGGCAGGCACCGGGTTTGCCACTCCGGACTTCCTGTCCTCCCTCCTCGCCTTCCAGCCGCAGGAGCAGCGCCGGAACGGCCTCCAGCACCTGGTCGTCTTCCCCATGTACACGCAGAACGGCAGCAGCAGCCGCCTGGTGGAGGCAGTCCTGGTCGAAGTGATCTGGCCGGAGTTCATTGCCGGCCTCGAGGCGGGCGACTACTCGAACAAGCTGTTCGTTCCCATCCGCTTCGTGGACTTCACTGCCGGCTATGACACCAATTCCGCCGTGCTGTTCCCGGAGACCGTCGCCGTCAGCAAGACCCCCACCTTCACCTGGGGGGCCATCTTCGCGGACCGGGAAGCGGCCAGGTTCCGCCGCGTCCTCAAAGCCGCAGCCGAGACCACCTGCCTGGAACTGCCCGAAGGCGCAGCGGAGATGCTCGCCGACCAGGACCTGACCGAGGCCACGTTTGTCATGTGGGACCTGATCCACGACCGGACGCACATGCGTGGGGACCTGCCGTTCGATCCGTTCATGATCAAGCAGCGGATGCCCTTCTTCCTGTACTCACTCGAAGAGCTGCGCTGCGACCTGACGGCGTTCCGCGAATCGGTAAGGATAGAAAAAGACGAGGACGCCGATCCCGAAGCCCGGCGCCACGCCAAACTGGTGCAGTATGCCATCCTCTTTGACCGCATCTTCCGGTTCGCGATCACCGGCAGCCGGGTCCGGAACTACGACGGCCTGGGCGGCCAGCTCCTGTTCGCCTGGCTGCACCAGCAGCGGGTCCTGCACTGGACGGACACCCGGCTCACCATCGACTGGGACGAAGTGGCCAACGCCGTCATCGCCCTCGGCGCGAGCATCGACGAGCTGTACTGGCGCTCCATCGACCGGCCCAAGACTGCCCACTGGCTGGCCGCGTACCAGCTGATTTCCGCGACCGTCACGCCCCACCCGGCGTCCGTCTGGGCGAAGGGCCCGGAGGCCCTGCCGCTGGCCGGTCCGCCCCGCGGCCTCACCGACCAGGTGCTGGACGACGAATTCCCGCTGTCCATGTTCTACGAAGCGCTGGAGAAGAAGATGCGCCCCGTCATCGAGTCCACGGCCGGCATCACCGGAGCCTCTGCCCTGTGACACAACGGCGGCTGAACGTACTGGTCACCGGCGGCAGCGGAGCGTCCGGCATTGCGGTGGCCCGCGCCCTCCGGGAAGCGGGCCACCGCGTCTTCACCGTGGGGTCGGACCAGGCCAGGATCAGTGCCGCGGCCGAACAGGCGGGCGACGGCGTTGCCCCCTTCGTGTGCGACCTCGCACGGATGGAGGAGGTACGCCAGCTGCGGGCCGAGGTCTCCGCTGCTGCCGGGCCGATGGATGCGGTGATCCACCTGGTGGGCGGCTGGCGGGGCGCGCGCGGCATCACGGACCAGACGGACGAGGACTGGGACTTCCTGGAGCGGGGAGCCATCACGACGCTCCGCAACGTCTCGCGCGTTTTTTACGACGACGTCGCCGCCTCCCCCGACGGCCGCTTCGCCATGGTGTCCTCCACCGCCGTCGCCAAGCCCTCGGCGGCGGCGGCCAGCTATGCCGCAGCGAAGGCAGCCGCGGAGGCCTGGACCATGGCCGTGGCGGACGGTTTCCGCCGGGACGCCGGCAAGGTCGACGGCGGCACGGCAGCCGCCGTCGTCCTGGTGGTCAAGGCCCTGGTGGATGAGGGGCTGCGCCGCAGCCACCCGGAGCGTTCATTCCCGGGGGCGACGGACGTCGGGGACCTGGCGCGCGCCGTCGTCGGCCTCTTCCAGGCCCCTGCCGCGGAACTGAACGGCAGCCGGATGCTGCTGGCGCCCTGACCTACCTAGACTGAAAGCGTGAGCAAACCCATGACAACAACTGCTGAAACCGCCGCCGGGATCCGCCTCCACGATCCGAACGTGCGGGGCTTCGCCTCGGACAACTATTCCGGGGTCCACCCGGAAGTCCTCGCGGCGCTGGCTGCCGCGAACGACGGCCACCAGGTCTCCTACGGCGAGGACGACTACACAGCCAGGCTGCAGGAACTGATGGAGGAGCACTTCGGGCCCGGGATTGAGTGCTTTCCGGTCTTCAATGGCACCGGCGCGAACGTCCTCTCGCTGCAGTCGCTGCTCCCCCGCTGGGGGGCGGTGGTCTGTGCCTCAACGGCCCACATCAACATGGACGAAAACGGCGCCCCCGAGCGCGTCGGCGGCATCAAGCTGCTGCACGTTCCGACGCCCGACGGCAAGCTCACGCCCGAGCTCATTGACCGGGAGGCGTGGGGCTGGGGTGACGAGCACCGTGCCCAGCCGCTCGCCGTCTCCATTACCCAGACCACCGAGCTTGGCACCTGCTACACGCCGGAGGAGGTCCGCGCCATCGCCGACCACGTCCATGCCCGGGGCATGAAGCTCCACATGGACGGTGCCAGGCTGGCCAACGCCGCGGCCCACCTCCAGGTTCCGCTGCGCGCCTTCACCCGCGACGCCGGCGTGGACATCCTGTCCTTCGGCGGAACCAAGAACGGCCTGCTCTTCGGTGAAGTGGTGGTGGCCCTGAACCCGGAAGCCGCGCACGGGCTCGTGTACCTGCGCAAGATGAACATGCAGCTGGCGTCCAAGATGCGCTTCATGTCCGCGCAGTTCATCGCGCTCCTGGAGGGTGACCTGTGGCTGCGCTCCGCCGCCCACGCCAACGCCATGGCCGCCCGGCTCCGCGCCGCCGTCGACACCATCGACGGCGTCCAGCCCACCCAGAAGACCGAGTCCAATGGCGTGTTCGCCATCCTCCCCGAAGGCGTGGCTGACAGGCTGCGCACGTCCTTCCGCTTCTACGACTGGAATGAGGCTGCCAGGGAGGTCCGCTGGATGTGTTCCTTTGACACCACCGAGGAAGACGTGGATACCTTTGCTGCCGCCATCCGCCGGGAACTCCGGCAGCGTGAGGGATGACGCTGCGGGCACCAGGGCAGGGGGCGGGCGGCGAGCCTACCCGCCCGGCCCGGCCCGGTTGCGTAACCTGCGAAGGTGAACGCACTTGACCAGGTTCCCCCGGAGTTTCTCCACGCCTTGGGAACCCTCAGGAAAGCCCAGTGCCGCCGGGAGCTCCGCCTGGCGGAGATTCCGGCGCCTGCCCGCCTGGCGCCATTTGCCGTGGCCCTCGGTGCCGAGGTTTATGCTCCCGGCGCCGGCACGGCCGGAACGCCGCTCCACGGCCCGGCTGCCATGGCACTGGCCGCCGCGTCGGGAACGGAAGACGACGGCGGCACGGAACTGGCAACGGGCCGCTTCATCCTCCTGCACGACCCGGACGGGTCGGAGGTCTGGGGCGGGGAGTTCCGCATCGTCACCTATATCCGCGCGGAACTGGAGCCCGAGATGGGCAACGATGAGATGCTCGGAACAGTCGCCTGGACCTGGCTCGTGGAGGCACTGGAAAACCACAAGGCACCGTACCGGGCAGCGGGCGGTACGGCCACGCGCGTCCTCTCCGAAAGCTTCGGCACCCTCTCGGAGCGTCCTGGTTCCATTGATATTGAACTCCGTGCCTCCTGGACGCCAGCCACATCCGATGTCAGGGCCCACCTCGAGGCGTGGTCGGATATGGTCTGCACGTTCGCCGGACTGCCGCCCCTGCCGGACGGCGTCACGCCGCTGACGCACCGGCGGCGGAACTGAGGGCCCTGGCCGGTGGCGCACAAAGGGCGCCCGGGGACGGAAGGCAGCACTTTGCAGGCCCGCACGATGTCCCGCACGCAGGCGCGGACCGGCCGGCCGGTAAACTAAGGGCATCATGACCCCTAACATTCCGGATAACACCACGGCCGGCGTCCCGGCTGCTGATACCGCACCCCACATCACGGTGGAAGGCTTTGACAGCCCCGTCCCCGAAATCGTCGAACTTGCGGCACCACGGGACGGTGTTCCGCTGGTGATCGAAACGCAGTCCGGCCTGGAGCGCTGCGCTGCGGCCATAGCGGCAGGAACGGGGCCGGCTGGGGTTGACGCTGAGCGTGCTTCCGGTTTCCGGTACGGGCAGCGCGCTTTCCTGGTCCAGATCCGGCGTGAAGGCGCCGGTACCTGGCTGATCGACCCCGAGCCCTTTGGGAACCTGGACATCATCAATGACGCCCTGCGCGGCGTCGAGTGGATCCTGCACGCCGCAAGCCAGGACCTGCCCTGCCTCTCCGAACTGGGCATGTGGCCGGACAAACTCTTTGATACCGAACTCGCGGCACGGCTCGCCGGCCTCCCCCGTGTGGGACTCGCGGCCGTCATCGAACAGCTGCTGGGCTTCGGGCTGGCCAAGGAGCATTCGGCCGCCGACTGGTCCACCCGCCCCCTGCCCGAACCCTGGCTGCGGTATGCCGCACTGGACGTTGAGGTCCTGACGGAACTACGGGAGGAGCTGATCGAACTCCTGGAGGCCGACGGCAAGCTGGAGTACGCCGAGCAGGAGTTCGCTGCGATCCTGGCCGCAGGACTGCCGCCGGCCCGCGTCGATCCCTGGCGGAAGACTTCAGGGCTCCACCAGATCCGGGACCGCCGGCAGCTTGCTGCCGTGCGGGAGCTGTGGCTGGAGCGGGACTCCCTGGCGCAGAAGCGGGACGTTGCGCCCGGGAGGCTGATCCCGGACTCTGCCCTGGTGGCCGCAGCCAAGGCGATGCCGTCCACGGTGCCGCAACTGCTGGGGACCAAGGGCTTCCACGGCCGGGCTGCCCAGCGGGAGGCTCCCCGCTGGCTGCGGTGCATCGCTGCAGCCCGGGACCTGGATGAGCTCCCGCCGCTGCACCTGCCCACCAATGCGCCACCCCCGCCGCGCGTGTGGGCCGACCGCGATCCGGCTGCAGCTGCCCGGCTGGCCACCGCCCGGCCGCTGCTGCAGGCGCGGGCCGAGGAGTTGAACCTGCCGCTGGAGAACCTGCTGACCCCTGACTACCTGCGGCGGGTGGCCTGGCGGCCACCGGCGGATGTCAGCGAGGACGCGATTGCCGCGGAACTGCGCGCACTGGGGGCACGGGACTGGCAGGTGGAACTGGCCGCCCCCCTCATCTCCGACGCGTTCCTGCACCCCCAGCCGCTGCCCGCCAAGGAACCCAAAGCGGACGCAGCCCCGGCCGGCCAGTAGCCGCAGCCAACAACTCCCCAAACGCTCTCTCACTCAATGCCGGTCCAACCCAAACGCTCTCTCACTCAATGCCGGTCCAACCCAAACGCTCTCTCACTCGATGCCGGTCCAACCCAAACGCTCTCTCACTCGATGCGTGTCCAACCCCAACGCTCTCTCACTCGATGCGCTTTTTGGCGGCGCTCTCTCGCTGTACTTGAGGATCAAAGTGAGAGAGCGTTTGCCAATACGATGCATTAAGTGAGAGAGCGTCCCCATCAAAACGGGGGCCTTGCGGGCTAAGTTACTCACGAGTAACATCGAAGGTATTGCCGCCAGGCTGGCTGCCGCATCCCGGCATGCATCCGGCGCCTACGTCTCGATGAGGAGTTATACGTGAGCCACCAGGAAAGCGGCGCATCCATGCGCACTGTCCGGGACGTCGTCTTTGTGGACGGCCTCCGCACACCGTTCGGCAGGGCCGGGGAAAAGGGCATCTACGCGGGCACCCGGGCTGATGACTTGATGGTGAAATGCATCCGCGAACTGCTGCGCCGCAACCCCTCGTTGCCGCCGGAACGGATTGATGAGGTGGCGATCGCTGCCACCACCCAGACCGGAGACCAGGGCCTTACCCTGGGCCGGACCGCCGCGCTGCTGGCCGGCCTGCCCAGGACGGTCCCCGGCTTCGCAATCGACCGGATGTGCGCAGGGGCCATGACTGCGGTGACGGCTGTGGCCGGCGGAATCAGTTTCGGAGCCTATGACGTGGCGGTGGCAGGGGGCGTGGAGCATATGGGCAACCACCCCATGGGTTCAGGCGCTGATCCGAATCCGCGTTTCATGTCCGAGCGGCTGGTGGACCCCGCCGCCCTCAATATGGGGAACACCGCAGAGAACCTGCACGACCGCTTCCCGTCCATCACCAAGGAACGCACGGACGCGTATGCCGTAGCCTCCCAGGACAAATATGAGGCCGCCCGCCGCGACGGCCGCATCCAGCCGGACCTGGTTCCGGTGGCAGCCATGAAGCCCGGCCAGGGCTGGACGCTCCATACCGTGGACGAGCCGCCGCGGCCCGGCACCTCCCTGGCTGACCTCGCCGGCCTCCGCACCCCGTTCCGGGCGCACGGGCGGGTCACTGCGGGTAACGCCGCGGGCCTGAACGACGGCGCAACCGCCGCTGTCCTGGCATCGTCCGACGCGGCGGCGGAGCTTGGACTGCCGGTCAGGATGCGCCTGGTCAGCTACGCCTACGCGGGCGTTGAACCGGAAGTCATGGGCATCGGCCCGGTGCCGGCCACCGAGAAGGCCCTGAAGAACGCAGGGCTGGCTATCGGGGACATCGGCCTCTTTGAGATCAACGAAGCTTTTGCCGTCCAGGTACTGAGCTTCCTGGAGCACTTTGGCATTGCCGACGACGACCCCCGGGTCAACCGCTACGGTGGCGCCATCGCGGTGGGCCACCCGCTGGCCTCCTCCGGCGTGCGGCTGATGACCCAGCTGGCCCGGCAGTTCGAGGAGGACCCTTCCGTCCGGTACGGCATCACCACCATGTGTGTTGGCCTTGGCATGGGCGCCACGGTGGTCTGGGAAAACCCCCACCACGCCGACTACAGCGGAGCCCGGCCGGCAAACTCCACCACCCACACCGTTTCCGAAGGAGCCGCATGAGCGCCGAAGATTTCACCCGACTTGCCGACCTGTTCCCCAACGAAACAGTGACGCATTCCTACGTCCAGGACATCGAACTGCCCGCACCGGCCGGGAAGCAAAGCCCGGGCACGTTCGCCCTCATCACCTTGGACAACGGCCTGGACCATTCCAAGCCCACCACTCTGGGGCCCAACACGCTCGTGGAGCTCGGCAAGGTCCTGGAAGGTCTGCGGGAACGCGCTGACCGGGGTGAGATCGTCGGCGTCGGAATAACCGGCAAGCCCTACTACCTGGTGGCGGGCGCCGACCTGTCCGCCGTCAAGAACCTGGACCAGCGCGAGCACGGGCTGTGGATGGCGCAGTTGGGCCACGACGTGTACAGCACGCTGGCCGGCCTGGGCGTCCCCAGCTTCGCGTTCATCAACGGCGCGGCACTGGGCGGAGGGCTGGAGATTGCCCTCCAGTCCACCTACCGCACGGTCTCCACCGGGGCGGGCGCACTTGCGCTGCCGGAGGCCGTCCTGGGCCTGGTCCCGGGCTGGGGCGGCGTGTACATCCTGCCGCGCCTCATCGGCCCGGAAAACGCCGTGAAGGTAATGATTGAAAACCCGCTTAGCAACAACAAGACCCTGACCGGGGCCCAGGCGTTCGGCCTCGGCATCGCGGACGCCCTGTTCGAGCCGGCAGATTTCCTGGAGCAGTCCCTTGCGTGGGCGGCCGGCGTCATTTCCGGCGCCGTGGTTCCGGAAAGGGCAAACGCCGTCGATCCCGCCGATGCGGCGACCGCTGCACAGTGGGATGCTGCCGTCAAGGCCGGCCGGGCCTTCGTTGACGCGAAGACGTCCAATGCGGCGCCGGCGCCGGGGAAGGTCCTGGACATCCTCGAGGCAAACCGCACCATGACCCAGGCGGAATCCGCTGCCCTCGAATGCGAAACCCTCGCCGACCTCATGCAGACCGACGAGTTCCGTGCCACCGTGTACGCGTTCCTGGACCTCGTCCAGAAGCGCTCCAAGCGCCCCGCAGGCGCCCCGGACCGCAAGCTCGCCCGTCCTGTCACGAAGGTGGGCGTTGTTGGCGCGGGCCTGATGGCCAGCCAGCTGGCACTCCTCTTTGCCCGCCAGCTCAAGGTCCCCGTGGTGATGACGGACATCGACCAGGCCCGGGTGGACAAGGGCGTGGGCTATGTCCATGCCGAGGTGGACAAGCTGCTGGACAGGAAGCGCATCAGCCAGGACGCTGCCAACCGGACCAAGGCCCTGGTGACGGGGTCTGTGTCCAAGGACGCTTTCGCTGACGCCGACTTTGTGATCGAAGCCGTCTTCGAAGAGCTGAACGTCAAGAAGCAGGTTTTTGCGGAACTCGAGGCTATCGTCTCACCCGACTGCATCCTGGCCACGAACACCTCGTCACTGTCCGTCACTGCCATGGCGGAGGACCTGCAGCACCCCGGGCGCGTCGTGGGCTTCCACTTCTTCAACCCGGTGGCCGTGATGCCGCTGCTGGAAATCGTCCGCGCCCCCAGGACAGACGACGCCGTGCTCGCAACCGCCTTCGAGCTGGCCAAGGGACTGAGAAAGACGGCTGTGCTGGTCAAGGACGCCGCCGCGTTCGTGGTCAACCGCATCCTGCTCCGGCTGATGGGAGAGGTGACGGCAGCGTTTGACGAGGGCACCCCCGCTGAGGTGGCGGACAACGCCCTGCGGCCCATGGGCCTGCCCATGACGCCCTTCACCCTCGGCGCCATGGTGGGGCTCCCCGTAGCCCAGCACGTCCAGGAGTCGCTGCACGCTGCCTTCGGCGAACGCTTCGCCGTGTCTGCCAACCTGCAGAAGCTCATCGACAACGGCGTGAAGAGCCTGTGGGCAACAGGACCGGACGGTTCGCAGGAAATCCCGGAGTCCACGCTGGCGCTGATGTCCTTCGGCACCTCCCCTTCAACGTCGGAGCAGGTGCTGCGGCGCACGCAGGATGCCCTGGCGGAGGAAATCGGCCTCATGCTCGCCGAGGGTGTGGTTGCCGCTCCCGAGGACATCGACCTCTGCATGATCCTGGGCGCGGGCTGGCCCATGTTCCTGGGCGGCATCACCCCCTACCTCGACAGGGTAGGTGCCTCAGAGCGCGTCAACGGACGGCGCTTCCTGCCGCCGGGAGTGGCATCGCGCCCTGCCTGATTAGCCGTCCAGCCGGCCGCCGTCGAGCGTCACCACGCGGTGCGCCACGGCCCGCGCATAGTCAAGGTCATGCGTGACCAGCACGACGGCGGCGCCCTCCCCTGCCGCGGAACGCACCGCAGCATCCAGCAGGGCAAGGCCGCCGCCGTCCATCGCCACGGTGGGTTCGTCCAGGGCGAGGACTGCCGGTTTGCGGGCAAGCACCGTGGCCAGGGCGAGGAGGCGCTGGCCTGATGCGGGAAGTTCGGCGGGGTGCGCGTCGGACGCCCCCGCAAGGCCGACGGCGGACAGCGCCTCCAGGGCACGGCCGGCGGCCTCGTCGGGGTGGAACAGGCGGTCCAGGCCGAAACGCACTTCGCGGAGGGCGGTCCGCTCGAACAGCTGGTCCCGGGGCTGCTGGAACAGCAGTCCCACGGAACGTGCCGCCTCGCCGGCCGGCTCCCCTGCAATGTCCCTGCCGTTGACCAGCACGCGGCCGGCGGTGGGCCGCAGGAGACCGTTGACATGGCGCAGCAGCGTTGATTTTCCTGCTCCGTTGGGGCCGGTCACCGCCACGATCTCGCCGCGCCGGACGCGCAGGCTGATGCCTTGAAGCACCTGAGCGGAGGCATGGGCTGCAGTGCTTCCGCCCCGGATCCGGCGCCAGGTTGTCCTGCCGTTTGCTGCGTTGCCCCTGGTGCCGTAGCCGAAGCAGACCCCGCGGAGTTCCAGCGCAGGGACACCGGCGCCGCCGCGTGGCAGCAGACGGTCCGCGTGTGCCGCCCCGGCATGGTCCACGGCCGGTGCAGGCGCGCCGCCGGAGGCCCGAATTCCGGGCGGCAGCAGCCCGGAGCCGGCCTGCAGCCCGGCCGGGGTGCCGCTTCCAGTGACGCTGCCGTTCTCCAGGACAACCCAGGTTCCGGCGGCCAGGAGCGGCGCGTCGACCACCTGGCTGAGAACCACGACGGCGGTTCCGAGCCTCACGAGGCCCTGCAGCAGGCGTGCCAGCCCGGCAGTTCCCGCAGTGTCCAGCGACGCAAAGGGCTCATCCATGATCAGCACCCGCGGCCCGGCGATAATGGCGCAGCCGATGGCGAGGCGGCGCATTTGCCCGCCGGAAAGCGAGCCCGGATCCCGTTCCAGGAACTCCGTGAGCCCGAGGAGGGCTGCAGTGTGCTCCGCCGCGGCTTTCATGGCCTGCGGCTCCACTGCCGCGTTTTCCAGCCCGAACGCGAGTTCTTCCGCCACAGTTGCCCGCACCGTGGACAGGACGGCGGCGGGGTCCTGGGGAACGAAGCCAACGTGGCGGCCCCATTCCGCGGGGTTGATCCGCGGGTCGCCGCCAGCGCCGAACTCCAGGCGCGTGCCCGCGAGTTCAAGGAAGCCGCGGAGGGTGCCTCCGGTTCCGGGCGGAAGCCATCCGGACAGCAGCCGGCCCAGGGTGGACTTGCCGCTTCCGGAGGCCCCGAGGACGGCAGTCAAGGTTCCCGGAGCGAGGTCGAGATCAATTCCCTCCAGCACGGGGAGCCCGTCCCCGTGGTAGGTGAAGCTCCGGATGCCGGCTGACAGTACCGGCAGGGATTCCGTTGAGTGCGGCGCGGCGGACATGGCTCAGCTTCCTGCCTGGGTGAGCAGCAGCCGCGCCGCGACCGCGGCTGCTGCGGCGGCCAGCAGGGCGGCCCGGAGCACGCGCTGGCCCCGCGGATCCGGAACGGCCCGGTAGCTGGTCCGGGGCCCGGGATTGCTGAAGCCCCGCGCTTCGAGGGCCGCTGTCCGGGTGCCGGCATCCTCGATCAGGGATAGGACCAAGGGCACTGCCTGGAGCCGGAACGCGGCCGCGCGGTGCAGCAGTCCGCGGCGGACCACCAGTCCGCGGGATTCCTGTGCCTGCCGGATCCGTTCCACGCGGGAGGTGATGGCCGGCAGCAGGGTCAAGGTGGAGGCCAGCACGAACGCGAACCGTCCGTGGAGACCGCGCGAGGACAGCACCGCCACCAGGTCCGGCACGCTGACGCTGAAGGAGAACACCAAAAGGGCAAGGACCACCGCCCCCAGCTGCGCTGCCCTTTCCAGGGCGAAGGCAAGCCCCTCCGCGGTGACGCGTGCCATTCCCCATTGGGCCAGGACTGTCCGCCCCTCGGGGAAGAACAGCCCGTGCATGACCAGCAGCGACAAGCCCAGCGGGAGCAGCACTGCCGCTGCCGCGGGCAGCAGCCTCCGTGCCGTGCCGCTCCGGGCCGAGAGGGCCACGGCAGCACCCATGACGGCGAGGGACAGCGGCAGGCTGGCTGCCGCCGTCGTTATCACTGCCGTGCTGCCGGCGGCTGCCAGGGAGGTCAGCGGGTGGAGGCGCATGGGCAGGGTGGTCAGGAGTCCTGTCCGGGTGTGGTTCCGGCCAGCACGCGGTGCCGGCGGACAAACGGGAACTGCAGGCGCGCACGGCGGGGAAGGGCGTAGGCCAGGACTGCCACCACGGTGAAGACGATCGCCTTGTCCATGGGATCGGAGATGAGCGCCTGCTTGGTAATGGCGGCCAGCAGGGTGTCCCCCATGGACCGGAAGGCGCTGACGATGGCACCGGTGGCCACGCCGGAGGTGCCGCCGAAGACGAAGGCCGCCACCGGCGCGGACACCACTCCCCCAATGATCCCGGTGACGAAGCCTGCAACGGGGGCGAGGTAGAAGCGTCGGAACATGCCGTGGCGCGCGGCGAGTCCCGCCAGGCAGCCGATCAGTGCGGCGCCGGCTGCGAAGGGCAGCACCGTGGGGTTGAAGAAGGACCAGACAATGCTGCTGAGCGCTCCGGTGGCGGCGCCTGCAGCCGGTCCTGCCAGCACGGCGATGAGGACCGTGCCGATCGCATCGAGGTAGAACGGGACCAGGGTGCTGCCCACGAACTGACCGAGCACGATGTTCAGCACCAGGGCGACGGGGATCAGCACCACGGAGGAGGCCGGCAACGCCGGGAGGACGGCGACGATCAGCAGGATGGCACCCGCCAGGAAGCCGGAGAGGGCAATGAGGGCGGACGCGCTGCCGGGCCCGCCGGTGATGTCAGCCGGCTGGTTGAGCACAAGGTAGATGTAGGTGGCGGCGATGGCCACCGCGCCAAGGATTTCCAGCAGGCGGCGTTTGCGGGCGGCGGCCGGTGCCGGGGCGGGCATCGTCAGGGAGGGCGACATGGAGTTCCTTCAGGGTGCGCGTGGAGGCCCGGGAGTCCGGGCCGGTGGAACGCTGCGTATGTCACCTCGGCAGCTGGCGGCAGGCTGCTGCGCCTGTTCCGTCCGCGATTATTCTACTGGCGAAGCACCGCTGCCGGGGCATCCGGTCCCGGACTGCCCTAGACTGCCCGGACAGGCAAATTCCGCCTGCCGTTGCCGTGGAAAGACCCGCCATGCCCCACTATGACCTCGCCATCATCGGATCCGGCTCCGGCAATTCTCTGATCACGCCATATTGGGACAACAAGCGGGTGGCCCTCATCGACGGCGGCGTCTTCGGCGGCACCTGCCTCAACGTGGGGTGCATTCCCACCAAGATGTTCGTGTATCCGGCCGGGCTGGCCGCGGCGCACCATGAGGCAGCCCGGCTCGGGCTCGACCTCAGCCTGGACAAAGTGCACTGGAACGGGATCCGCGACCGGATATTCGGCCGGATCGATTCCATCTCCTCAGCCGGCCGGGACTACCGGGCAAAGGAACTGGACCATGTTGACCTCTATGAGGACTACGCACACTTCACCGGGCCCCGGGCCCTGCGGACCGAATCCGGTGTAGATATCACGGCTGAGCAGGTTGTGGTTGCCGCAGGCTCCAGGGCCGTCCTGCCCGATGTGCCGGGAATCGGCCTGCCGCAGGTGCACACCTCGGACACCGTGATGCGGATCGACGGGCTGCCGGAAAGGGTGGTGGTGGTTGGCGGCGGATACATTGCGGCTGAGTTCGCGGGGATCTTCCACGGTTTCGGCTCGGTTGTAACCCAGGTCAACCGCTCGCACCGGCTGTTGCGCGGGCACGACGCCGACATCTCCGTGCGGTTCGCGGCGGCTGCAGCACGCCGGTGGAGGCTGGAACCGGGCTTCTCGCTGCAGTCCATCAAGGACACCGGCACCGGCACCGTTGAGGTGAACTTCGCCGATGCCGAGGGCCGGCCGCTGTGCGTCCCGGCGGATGTTGTGCTCCTGGCCACCGGCCGGGTTCCCAACACGGACCGGCTGGGCGTGGAGGCCGCCGGGTTCGACGTGGACGACGACGGAACCCTGGCCGTGGATGCCAGGCTGCGGGTCCTTTCCCACGGCGAGCCGCTGGACGGCGTCTACGCCCTGGGCGACGTAGCCAACCGGTACCAGCTCAAGCACGTGGCCAACCGGGAAGCCCGCGTGGTGGCGCACAACCTGGAGCACCCGGACCGGCTGCGCCGCATCGACTACACCGCAGTGCCCGCCGCAGTCTTCTCCAACCCCCAGGTGGCATCGGTCGGCCTCACCGAAGAAGAAGCCCGGTCACGGGCAGCCGCGGGAACCGACATCGTGACCGCCGTCCAGGACTACGGCACCACCGCCTACGGCTGGGCCATGGAGGATGGCGAAGGAGTCGTCAAACTTGTGGCCGAAAAATCCTCAGGCAGGCTGCTGGGTGCCCACATCCTGGGTCATGAAGCATCCATCCTCCTCCAGCCCCTGGTCCAGGCCATGGCCGGGTCGGTGCCCGTCCATGAGCTGGCCCGTGGCCCGTACTGGATCCATCCGGCGCTGACCGAGGTGGTGGAAAATGCCCTCCTGGCACTGGACGTCGACCTGCCGGAGGACGCCCCGCTGTAGTTCCGCCGTCGAAAGCGGCCGCTAGGCGAGCCGGGCGGCGAGGCCGCCCACCGCTGAGACCAGCTCGGTGAAGGCCGCTGCGGGATAGTTGGCGGAGACCACGCGGGCGTTCGGCGGTGCGCCCCAGAGTCCGCGGAAGTCTGCCACCGTGGTGCCAGCCAGGAGCGGCGACCCGGTCTCGACGTCCACCGTGGCTGGACGGGCCTCAAACTCCAGGGTGCCCGCTGCCACGCCGGCGGCGAAGAAGTCGTGGACGTGGGCCAGGTATCCCTGGTCGTAGTGCCGGTGGAACTCGAAGTAGAACCGCAGGGCGTCGGACAGGTGCCGGACGAGGGTGTTGTCCGAGGTGCTGCGCAGTCCCTCGGGTTGTCCAGGCAGCACCAGTTCGGGGATGCGGGCACCGGCCGCTTCCGCCAGCCGGCGCACGTGGTGGGGGTGCATTTCCATCCGCTCGGTGGTGTCCAGGGAGCAGACAATGGGAAGTTTCTCCGGTGCCCCGCCCCGGAAAGCGGCGTACACTTCCTTGGCGGCGTGCGGGTCCACGTGGGTGTTCCACTCCGCAGTGGGCGTGGTGTTGCCCTGGTGGTAGAAGCTGCCGCCCATGATCACCACCTTGGCGAGCAGTTCGGGAAGTTCCGGTTCCTGCCGCAAGGCCAACGCAAAGTTGGTCAGCGGCGCAGTGATGAGGGCGGTAAGCTCCCCTGGCCGGTTGCGGGCGTGTTCAACCCAGAGGTCGACGGCGTTCCGCTCAGACACCGCCCCGGCCGGCTGGGGCAGGACCGCGTAGCCAATTCCCTGCGGTCCGTGGGTCTCGGGAGTGGTGAGCAGCGGTATGGCCAGCGGTTCGCGTGCGCCGATGGCCACTTCCACTCCGGGCCTGCCGCACAGTTCGAGCAATGCCAGGGTGTTGCGCGCCACCTGGTCCGCGTCCACGTTCCCGGGGGTGGCTGTCACGGAAACGAATTCCGTATCGGGCAGGGCGGCAAGGTAGGCCAGGGCCAGGGCATCGTCGATGCCCGTGTCCACGTCCAGCAGGAAGGCGGTCATCCCGGTCCTAGAACAGGGCAACCCTGGGAGCGGCAGGGAAGATGCTGTCCAGCTCCGCGAGGTCCTTCTCCGAGGGCGCCCAGCCGGCTGATTCAGCGTTCTGGCGGACCTGTTCCGGCCCGGTGGCGCCGGCGATGACGCTGGCCACCGAAGGCTGGGCTGCCAGCCAGGAAAACGCAACCTGGATTTCGGTCAGGCCGCGTTCCCGGGCGAAAGTGCTGAACCTGCCCAGTTGGTCCCAGTCGGCGTCGTGGACCAGGTGCTGGCGGGTGTGGCTGAGGCGCGATCCGTCCGGGGCATGGCCGGGCGAGTACTTGCCGGTCAGCAGTCCGTTCGCGAGCGGGAAGTAGGGCAGGACGCCCAGCCCGAACTCCTCTGCCGCCGGCGTCACCTCAAGCTCCGCGCGCCGATCCAGGAGGTTGTAGTGGTTTTGCGTGGAGATGAAGCGGGCGCATCCCAGTTCCCGCGCAACGTACTCCGCCTGGGCGATCTGCCAGCCGGCACGGTTGGAGTGCCCGATGTAGCGGACTTTGCCGCTGCTGACGAGGGTGTCCAGTGCGGACAGGGTCTCGTCGATGGGGGTCAACGGGTCCGGCGTATGGAACTGGTAGAGGTCGATCCAGTCGGTGCCTAGCCGCCGCAGCGAGGCTTCCACGGCCTGGATGATGTAGCGGCGTGAGCCGCGTGCACCGAGGTCCGGGCCGCTGGCACCCTTCATGTCCATGCCGAACTTCGTGGCCAGGACAATGTCCCCACGCCTGGCGCCGAGCGCCTTCCCGAGCATCGCCTCACTGAGCCCTGGTTCCCGCCCGTACGTGTCGGCGACGTCGAACAGGGTGATCCCGGCGTCGATCGCTGCGTGGACGACGCCGTCCGTGGCCTCCTGGGATTCGGTGGCGGTGTTGGCGCGGCCGAGATTGTTGCAGCCAAGGCCCACCGTGGACACGGTCAGGCCTGACTTGCCGAGGCGGCGGTAGGTGGGCATGGTGCTCCTAGAGGCTGAAGCCGGCAGCGGGCTTGGCGGAGTGCTTGAGCTTGAAGGTGGTGGGCTCAGTGAAGGGGGCGGCACCGATGCTCAGCTTGGTAAAGTCCAGGTCCTCGCCGCGGATGCAGACCTTGACGGCGTTAACGGCTTTGTTCACCTCCGGGCACAGGCAGAAGATGTTGAGCTTGTAGTCGGTGAATTCGGAGCGTTCCACCGTCCCCAGCCCGCGCCAGGCCAGGTGGCTGATGAGGGCGTCCGTGGCTTTTTCCTCCAGGTAGCGGTCCCTGTCGGTGCCTTCCCGGGTCTTCAGCGCGAACTGGGCCACCACCCAGAACTGTTCCTTTTCCGGGATTTCGGCGTAGCCGTCTTCGGCGCACTGGGCTGCGAAGGCGTCCAGGAGGCTCTCCGCCGCCTCGGGCGTGGCGACGTCCGTTTCCTCGGTTTTGCTCTGGTGCCCCACAACGCCGTAGTTCATCACGAACTGGCCGTAGTCCTCGTCATACCACGCCTCCCGGAAATGGAGGGTGCCCTCGTCGTCGCGCTTGTAAACCCTGACAATTCCGCTCATGACCGTCCTTTGGTAAACCATTCGGCGTCAGTGCCGTCGAACGGTGCGTGCTGCGCCTTCACGGCCTGGTAAAGCTGGTCCGCCGATGCCTGGAGGGATTCCACCAGTACTGCGGGATAGTCCATGGCAACGCGGTGTTCCGCGAATTCGTCCTCGTCATCGATGAACACGCCCCTGCCGGCCGTATGGACGACGTCCAGGTCCATGTCGATGACGTGGAATTCGGTGACTGCTGGGCGGATGGTGCTCCACTCGTGGGCCACGGCAAGGTCGATGTAGACCCGCATGCCGCCCGGATGGGCGTCATCGTAGAAAGTGGCCACCCAGTCGCCTTCACGGGGCACCAGGAGCACGGCATCTGATTTGGTGTAAAACGCCGCGCCCGGGCGCGAACAGAATTCATTGGTGCCCTGGAAGATCCACCAGCCATGCCGGTCCTCGCCGAGGTAGCGTCCCGGTACCACCCAGTGGGCTTTGCCGTTCCATTTACGGTTCCGTGCCACCACGAGCTGGCCGGGCTCCAGGTTCTCCGGTACCCGCGTTGCTGCCGTATGGCTTTCCCCGGCAGGCTCCCCCAGGACGCCGGGGTATTTCAGCTCAGCCTCTCCCCTCACAGGATCGGAAGGCTGCCGGTGGTGGGGTGCTGCTGGCCGGGCAGGGGACGCGCAAAGGGGACCTTTGTGCCGAGGACCTGCGCGACGACGTCGTGCGTGATCTGCTGGGCGGTCAGGCCGACGCGTTCAAGGATCTGGGCGCGGGTGCCGTGGTCCAGGAACTCGACCGGCAGGCCGACCTCGTTCAAGGCCGTATCCACTCCGGCCGCCCGCATTTCCTGGCGGATCCGCGAACCGACCCCGCCGGCACGGACGCCGTCCTCGATGCAGATCACCAGGCGGTGGTGCGATGCCAGCGCGATGATGGAACGCGGGACGGGCAGGACCCAGCGCGGGTCCACCACGGTGGTGCTGATGCCCTGCGCGCCGAGGCGGTTGGACACGTCCAGCGCCAGTTCGGACATGGCGCCCACGCTGACGATCAGGACGTCGTTCTCTGTGGAACTGCTGGGCCGCCGGGCCAGCACGTCCACGCCGTCGCTGAGGCGTTCAAGCGCTTCCACTTCCGCCCCGACGGATCCCTTCGAGAAGCGGACCACGGTGGGTGCATCGCCGATTGCCACGGCTTCGCGCAGTTCCTCGCGAAGCCTGCTGGCGTCACGGGGCGCCGCCAGGTGGAGTCCGGGGACGATCTGGACCATGGACATGTCCCACATGCCGTGGTGGCTGGCGCCGTCCGGCCCGGTGACGCCTGCGCGGTCCAGGACGATAGTGACGCCGGCCTTGTGCAGGGCAACATCCATCAGGAGCTGGTCGAAGGCCCGGTTCAGGAAGGTCGCATAGACGGCCACCACCGGATGCAGCCCGCCAAAGGCCATGCCGGCGGCGGAGGTGAGGGCGTGCTGTTCGGCGATGCCGACGTCGATCACGCGGTCCGGGTGCCGGGCCGCGAATTTGTGCAGGCCGACGGGGATGAGCATGGCTCCGGTGATGCCGACGACGTCCTTCCGCTCATCCGCGATGGCCGCTATTTCGTCGGCGAAGACCGAGGTCCAGGACTGGGCGCCGGCGGCACCTGTGGGCTCGCCGGTTTCGGGGTCGATGATGCCGACGGCATGGAACTGGTCCGCCTCGTGGGCGCGGGCGGGTGCGTAACCGTGGCCCTTCTCGGTCATCGCATGCACAATGACCGGGCCGCCGTAGTGCTTGGCTGTGGAGAGGGCGTGCTCCATGGCCTGGAGGTTGTGGCCGTCCACGGGGCCGATGTACTTCATGCCGAGGTCCTCGAACATGCCTTGCGGAGCCCACCAGTCCTTGATGCCCTTTTTCATGGCGTGCAGGCTCTTGTAGGTGAACTGGCCCGCCGGTCCCCCGTTTTGGAGTTTCTTTTTCCACCAGTCCAGCGCCACTTCGTATGCCGGTGCGGTCCGGAAGGAGTCAATCGTGGGGCGCAGGGAGGCGAGGTAGTCCGCGAAGCCGCCGACGGTGGGCGCGTAGGACCTGCCGTTGTCATTGACCACTATCACCACGCGGCGTTTCTTGTCCGCGGCGATGTTGTTGATGGCTTCCCAGGCCATGCCGCCGGTCAACGCACCGTCCCCCACCACGGCGACAACGTACCGGTCGCCTTCACCGGTGAGCTGGCGGGCGCGGGAGATGCCGTCCGCCCACGACAGGGAGGATGAGGCGTGCGAGCTCTCGACGATGTCGTGCTCGGATTCGGCCCGGGAGGGGTATCCGGAAATTCCGCCCTCCTGGCGCAGCGTGCTGAAGTCCTGGCGCCCCGTCAGCAGCTTGTGGACGTAGGACTGGTGCCCGGTGTCGAAGACGATGCTGTCACGGGGCGAGTCGAAGATGCGGTGCACGGCAAGGGTCAGTTCCACCACGCCGAGGTTTGGTCCGAGGTGCCCGCCCGTCTGGGAGACGTTCGTGATCAGGAAGTCCCTGACCTCCGAAGCCAGCTGCTTCAGCTGGTCTTCGGACAACTCGTTCAGGTCCTGCGGATTCCGGATGGTCTCCAAGATTCCCACTGACCCCTCCTTCAGGTGGTAGACGTGCCGTTTAACTCTAACGCCTTGGGCCGCGGGACAAGGCTCACCTGCACAGCCGAAGCCCCGGCTGGTCGGTGACCGGCCGGGGCTTCGGAAGGTGGTGCCTGCTGTCAGGAACCGCTAGTTAGCGGAGATCTGGCGCAGGACGTACTGCAGGATTCCGCCGTTGCGGTAGTAGTCCGCTTCACCGGGGGTGTCGATGCGCAGGACGGCGTCGAACGTCTTCGAGCTGCCGTCCTCGGCAGTTGCCGTGACCTTGAGGGTCTTGGGCGTGGTGCCCTCGTTCAGGGCGGTGACGCCCTCAACCGAGAACGTCTCCGTGCCGGACAGGCCCAGGGTTGCGGCGGATTCGCCGGCCGGGAACTGCAGCGGCAGGACGCCCATGCCAATGAGGTTGGAGCGGTGGATGCGCTCGTAGCTCTCGGCGATGACGGCCTTGACGCCCAGCAGGGCGGTACCCTTGGCAGCCCAGTCACGGGAGGACCCGGAACCGTATTCCTTGCCGGCCAGGATCACCAGCGGGGTGCCGGCTGCCTGGTAGTTCTGCGCAGCATCGTAGACGTAGGCCTGCGGGCCGCCGTCCTGGGTGAAGTCGCGGGTGAAACCGCCCTCGACGCCGTCCAGGATCTGGTTCTTGATGCGGATGTTCGCGAACGTACCGCGGATCATCACCTCGTGGTTGCCGCGGCGGGATCCGTAGGAGTTGAAGTCCTTGCGCTCCACGCCGTTGGCCAGGAGGTACTGGCCGGCAGGGGTGTCGGACTTGAACGAACCGGCCGGGGAGATGTGGTCGGTGGTGACCGAATCGCCCAGCTTCAGGAGCACGCGGGCGCCCGTGATGTCCTTGACCGGCTCCGGCTTGGCCTGCATGCCCTCGAAGTACGGGGGCTTGCGGACGTACGTGGAGTTCGGATCCCAGGCGAAGGTGTCGCCGGCGGGAGTGTCGAGCGCCTTCCAGCGGTCGTCACCCTCAAAGACGCCTTCGTAGCCCTTGGCGAACATTTCCTTGTCGATCGAGGAATCGATGACCTGCTGGACCTCAACCGGGTTGGGCCAGATGTCCTTCAGGAAGACGTCGTTGCCTGCGTCGTCCTTGCCGAGGGCGTCGGTTTCGAAGTCGAAGTCCATGGAACCGGCCAGGGCGTAGGCGATGACCAGCGGCGGGGAGGCCAGGTAGTTCATCTTGACGTCCGGGTTGATGCGGCCTTCGAAGTTGCGGTTGCCCGAGAGGACAGCTGCGACGGCGAGGTCGTTGGCCTGGATTGCTTCGGAGACCTCGGCTTCCAGCGGACCGGAGTTGCCGATGCAGGTGGCGCAGCCGTAGCCCACGATGTAGAAGCCGAGCTTCTCCAGGTAGGGCGTCAGGCCCGACTTCTCGTAGTAGTCGGTGACAACCTTCGAGCCGGGGGCAACGGAGGTCTTGACCCACGGCTTGGCCGTGAGGCCCTTTTCGACGGCGTTGCGTGCCAGCACAGCGGCGGCCAGCATGACCGACGGGTTGGACGTGTTGGTGCAGGACGTGATGGATGCGATGGTGACCGCACCGTGGTCCAGCTCGAACTCGCGTCCGTCGGCCATCTTGACCGGAACCGGGCTGGAGATGCGCCCGGCGCCGCCGTGTGCCGCCGAGTACTTCGGGGGCTCGCGGTCGGTGTCGGAGATGTGGGTCGAACCAGCCGTGAAGGAAGGCGCGTCGGAGGCCGGGAAGGACTCCTCAAGCGACTCGTCCAGGGTGCCGGCGTCGGCATCGTGGGCGACGTAGTTCTTCAGGTCGTGGCGGAATTCGTCCTTGGCCTCAGTCAGTTCGATGCGGTCCTGCGGGCGCTTGGGGCCGGCGATGGACGGAACAACCGTGGACAGGTCCAGTTCCAGGTATTCGGAGAACTTGATCTCGCGGGAAGGATCGTGCCAGAGGCCCTGTTCCTTGGCGTAAGCCTCTACCAGTGCCACGTTCTGGTCTGACCGGCCGGTGAGGCGCAGGTAGTCCAGGGTGACATCGTCGATCGGGAACATGGCAGCCGTGGAACCGAATTCCGGGCTCATGTTGCCGATGGTGGCGCGGTTGGCCAGCGGCACAGCGGCAACGCCTTCGCCGTAGAACTCCACGAACTTGCCCACAACACCGTGCTTGCGGAGCTGCTCGGTGATGGTGAGCACCACGTCGGTGGCGGTGGCGCCGGCCGGGATGGAGCCGGTCAGCTTGAAGCCCACAACACGCGGGATCAGCATGGAAACGGGCTGGCCCAGCATGGCTGCCTCGGCTTCGATGCCGCCGACGCCCCATCCGAGGACGCCCATGCCGTTAACCATGGTGGTGTGGGAGTCGGTACCGACGCAGGTGTCCGGGTACGCACGGAGCGCACCGTCAACTTCGCGGGTCATGACCGTGCGGGCCAGGTATTCGATGTTGACCTGGTGCACGATGCCGGTTCCCGGCGGGACAACCTTGAAGTCGTCGAACGCGGTCTGGCCCCAGCGCAGGAACTGGTAACGCTCCCCGTTGCGCTGGTATTCGATCTCCATGTTGCGCTCCAGCGCGCCGGAGTTGCCGAAGGCATCGATCTGGACCGAGTGGTCAATGACCATCTCGGCAGGCGCCAGCGGGTTGACCCTCTTGGGATCGCCGCCCAGTTCCTTGACCGCTTCACGCATCGTCGCCAGGTCAACCACGCAGGGAACGCCGGTGAAGTCCTGCATGATCACGCGTGCAGGCGTGAACTGGATTTCTGTATCGGGCTGGGCATTGGGATCCCAGCCTGCCAGGGCGCGGACGTGATCGGCAGTGATGTTCGCGCCGTCCTCGGTCCTCAACAGGTTTTCAAGCAATACCTTGAGGCTGAACGGAAGGTTTTCTGCACCTTCAACGGAGTTCAACCGGAAAATTTCGTATTCGGTTCCGGCTACATTAAGTTTGCCTTTTGAACCGAAGCTGTCCACAGTGCTCATCGCAGGACTCCTCTCGCAACAGTTTCATCTTTGTCGCGCGGTTGACCGCCTGCTAGTTAGGAAGCCCTAATTAGATCCGGGCCCGAAAATTGCACACGGCCGGCCGTGATTACGGAGCGCGACGTGGGACTACTACGGCCATCGTAGTCGAAAACGACGGTGGCATCATGGACCGGTCCTCAGGCGCGCGGCGTCAACAGGGCCACCGTCTCCAGGTGGTGGGTGTGTGGATACAGGTCGAAGGCCCGGAGGCCTGACAGGTCCCACCCGGCCTGGCGGAAGTACCCTACGTCCCGGGCGAACGACGCCGGATCGCAGGACACGTAAGCAATGGCACGGGGCTGCGCCTCAACCAGCTGCCCGACCACGGCCTTCCCCGCGCCCGCCCGCGGCGGGTCAAGGACCAGGGCGTCAAAGTTCCGCTGTTTCTGGCGGAGGATCCGCTCCACCCGGCCTTGGACGATCTCCACCTGCGGCGCTGCATGCAGGTTCTTGCGGGCGTCCCGGCTGGTTCCGGGAGCCCCCTCCACGGACAGGACAGAACCCGTCTCCCCCACGGCGTCGGCCAGGACGGCAGTGAAGAGTCCGGCGCCCGCGTAGAGGTCGGCCACCACCGCGCCGGGGTGCAGGAAGCCGCCATCCTGGAGGAATTCTGTGACACCCCCCACAAGCGCTCCGGGCGCGTCGCGGTGGATCTGCCAGAATCCGGCACCGGTTACCCGGTAGTCATGGCCGGCCGCGGTTTCCTGCACCCAGGTGCGGCCCCGCACCTGGGTTACGGCCTCGGTAGCGGGGTCAAAGGTGGCTACGGACACCTCGCCGGGCAGTTGGGCTGCGACGGCGTTAAGCCGCTTGGGCTTGGTTCCCGGACCTGGTGCCAGCAGCACCAGCGGACGTGAGCCGTTGGCCGGGGCGGCCACTTCCACCCGGTCGATGCCCTGCAGGTCGAGGTCCCAGAGGCGCAGGGCGTTGATGGCGTCGACGGCGAGGGGCATCTCCCGGACGGGAACGATGTGCGTGGAGCGGTGCGCGTGCATGCCGAGCTTCCCGCCGGGGGTGACCGAGAAACTTGCGCGCGTCCGCCACCCGAGGCCGTTACCGCCGTCGTCCTGTCCGCCCACTGCTTCAACGCTGGGGCCGGCTCCATCCGGCAGCTGTCCGACGCCGGCAAGGCGCGTGAGCTGTTCAGCCAGGACCTCTGCCTTGAGGCTGCGCTGCCGGGCCAGCGTCATGTGGCCAAACTCCGCTCCCCCCACCGGGGGATGTCCGTGGCCCCACGCCCGCAGCGAATCGGCGGCATGCCAGAAGTGGTCCACGCGGTCCGGGGAGGCGGCAAGAACCTCCACGACGTCGGCCCGCCAGAATTTGGCCTTCTCTTCGGCATCCGTCAGGCGTACCCGCACCTTCTCGCCGGGAATGCCGTGCCGGACGAAAATTACGCGGCCCTCGTGCCTGGCGACGCAGTGGCCGCCGTGGGCCACCGGGCCGACGTCGAGCACTATTTCCGTGCCGGTGGCTCCGGCGGGTGGCTGGTGAGTCGTGTGCAACGGGGCCTTCGCAATCATTGGACGTCCTGCAGGTTCTTGGCTTCTTCGGATGATTTCAGCTGCCAGGGAACGCTCGCCACCATGACGCCTGGTTCAAAGTGCAGCCGGGTCTTGATGCGGAGCGCTGTCTGGTTGTGGACCAGCTGTTCCCACCATTTGCCCACCACGTATTCGGGGATGTACACAACGATCAGGTCCCGGGGCGAGTCACGCCGCATCTGCTTGACGTAGTCCATGATGGGCGTGACCGTCTCGCGGTAGGGGCTTGCCAGGACCGTCAGCGGCACGGGGATCTCCAGCTTGTCCCAGTCGGCCACGGTCTGCGCGGTTTCCTCCGGATCGATGTCCACGGTGACGGCGTCAAGCCGGGAGGGCCGGGAGGCCCTGGCATAGGCCAAAGCCCGCAGCACGGGCTTGCGCACGTGGGAGACCAGCAGGACGGCGTGCACCCGGGTGGGGAGGGCCCGGGGCGAGGCGTCCTCGTCCACTGCCAGTTCCCTGGCCACGTTGTCATAGTGGGCTTTGATGCTCCACATGATCAGGAACAGGATGAACATGGCCAGCAGGGCAATCCAGGCGCCCTGCTCGAATTTGGTGATCAGCACGATGACGAGGACCGTGGCTGTCATGCCGAAGCCGATGCTGTTGATAACGCGTGATTTGGCCATGCGGCGCCGGGCGGCTTTGTCCCTGGCCAGTTTGAGCTTCCGGCCCCAGTGCCGGACCATGCCGAGCTGGCTGGCCGTGAAGGAGATAAAAACCCCAACGATGTAGAGCTGGATGAGCTTGGTGACGTCCGCATTGAACGCCAGGATCAGCACCAGGGCGCCCGCGGCGAGGGCAAGGACGCCGTTGCTGAAGGCCAGCCGGTCGCCCCTGGTCCGCAGTTGCCGCGGAAGGTATCCGTCCTGGGCGAGGATCGAGCCGAGCACCGGGAAGCCGTTGAAGGCCGTGTTGGCGGCGAAGACCAGGATGACGCCGGTGGCGGCCACCACGATATAGAACGGTATGGATCCCGGCCCGAAGATGGTGTGGGCAATCTGGCTGATGGCCGGCGTCTGGATGTACCCCTCGGGCAGCGGGTTGCCGTTGAGGAGGAACTCCGTTGCGGGGTCGAGGACGATGTGTACCTTGGTGGCGTTGGCCAGGTACATGATGCCCGCCAGCATGGTGGCGCCGATGACGCCCAGCAGCAGCAGGGTGGTGGCCGCATTCTTGCTTTTCGGCGGTCGGAAATTGGGCACGCCGTTGCTGATGGCTTCCACGCCGGTCAGCGCCGCTGCTCCAGACGAAAAAGCGCGCAGCAGCAGGAAGGCGCCGGCGAGGCCGACCAGGCCTTCGTCAAACCCGGGGGCCGGGACGATCGTGAACGCGGCGGAGGGTGCCTCCCCTAGTTGTCCGGTGGCCGCCTGGAAAATGCCCACGGCCGTCATGCCCAGGATGGCCGCCATGAAGAGGTAGGTGGGAATGGCAAACATGGTGCCTGCCTCTTTCACGCCGCGGAGGTTCACCAGGGCGAGGATCGCAACGCCGACGGCGGCAATTGCCGCCTGGTTGCCGTGTAGCGACGGGACGGCGGTGATGAGGTACGTGGCGGCGGAGGAAATGGACACCGCGACGGTGAGGACGTAGTCCACCAGCAGCGCAGAGGCCACGGTGAGGCCGGCGTACTTGCCGAGGTTTTCGCCGGCGATCTCGTAGTCGCCGCCGCCGGATGGGTAGGCGTGGACGTTTTGCCGGTAGGACGCCACAACGGTGAGCAGGACCACCATGACGGCCAGGCCCACCCAGGGCGAGAACGCCACCGCGCTGACACCCGCCAGCGCCAGGGTGAGCAGGATCTCATCGGGTGCGTACGCCACGGAAGAGAGGGCGTCGGAAGCGAAGACAGGAAGTGCGATCCGCTTGGGAAGCAGCGTATGGGCCAGCCGGTCATTTCGGAATGGCCGGCCCACCAGCACACGCTTGGCGGCGTTCAATATTGTCAGCACCCCACAAAGCTAGTCTGATTCCCGGACGATGTCATGACGGGCGGCGGGCGGCTGCAGCCCGGACGCTGGCGGTAGAGTTCTAGCAGCAGGACCTTGACAGGATTACAGAGGAGAAACACCGTGGCGCATTTCGTGATCATGGGATGTGGCCGGGTGGGGGCGACGCTGGCACACACGCTGGAGGACGCCGGGCATTCTGTGGCCATCATCGACCAGGACGACCGTGCCTTCCGCCGCCTTCGGCAGGGGTTCACGGGCCGCAAGGTCACCGGTGTTGGCTTCGACCGGGACACCATGAAGCAGGCGGGGGTCGCTGAAGCGTACGCCTTCGCGGCGGTGTCCAGCGGTGACAACTCCAATATCCTTGCTACCCGCGTGGCGCGGGAAACGTTCCACGTCCCCCACGTCGTCGCCCGGATTTACGATCCCGGCCGTGCCGAGATCTACCAGCGCCTGGGCATTCCCACCGTGGCGGCGGTCCGCTGGAGCGCAGACCAGGTGCTCCGGCGCATCCTGCCCGAACAGCATCTCGCCGGTGATTTCCGGGAGCCCTCCGGCCGCCTGGTGCTGGCCGAACTGGACCTCGACGCCGGGTGGATCGGGCACCCGGTCAGCAGCATCGAAAAAGCCGCCGATATCCGGGTGGCTTACCTGACCCGCTTCGGTGAGGGAATCCTGCCGGCCGCCGGTACGGCGTACCAGGACGGCGACACCGTGCACGCCATGCTCCAGGTGGACCGCAGCTCACAGGTCGCCCAGATCCTGGCCAAAGCCCCTGCCAAGGAGTCCCAGTGAAAGTCGTGATCGTTGGCGCGGGAAGCGTCGGATCGTCCATCGCCAGGGAACTGCTGGCGCACAAGCATGAGATCCTCCTCATCGACCTCAAGCCGGAAGTGATCGGACGGAGCGGCCTGCGGGGGGCACACTGGCTGGTGGGCGACGCCTGCGAGCTGAGCACGCTCCAGGGGGCCAAGGTTGAGGACGCGGACGTCGTCGTGTCGGCCACCGGTGACGACAAGGTCAACCTGGTGGTCTCGCTGCTGGCCAAGACGGAGTTCGGGGTGGGGCGCACCGTGGGGCGGGTCAACAACCCCAAGAATGACTGGATGTTCAATGATTCCTGGGGCGTGGACGTTGCCGTCAACACGCCCCAGCTCATGACTGCCCTGGTGGAGGAAGCCGTGGAGATCGGCGACCTTGTCCGGCTGCTGACGCTCCAAACCGGCGTGTCCTCCCTGGTGGAGTTCACCGTCCCGCACGATTCGCACGTTATCGGCAGCACCGTGGGCCAGATCCAGTGGCCGGAGGACTCCACGCTGGTGGCTATCCTTCGGGACCACGCCCCCATCACGCCGAGCCGTGACGACGTGATCGACGGCGGCGACGAGCTGTTCTTCGTAACGACTATCGCCGCCGAGGACGAGCTGCGCGCACTGCTCTCCCCCGACTCCTCGGAACCGCCGCAGCCCAGGCCCTCTGACGAGGCGGGACACCTGGAGCAGCAGGGCCCGGAGGATGACGGGTTCGACGGCTAGTCTGCCGCGGCCGGGCCGTCCTTCGGCTGGGACTCCGGCGCGGGCTGGGCCGGGGCCGGCCGGGTGACAAGCCAGGCGATCCAGACGCCGAGGATGTACAGCGGCGCGCCCATGATGAGCCGGGTGGTGGCAAGGGCAGCAAGTCCGTCCGGACCCATGAGGTAGAGCGGAACCTGTACCGCCAGCCGGAGCGCAAGGACCGCAACGATGATCCACGTGCCCAGCTGGTAGGCCTTGACCCGCGCCGGGTCCTTGCGCCAGTCGAGGCCTTCGTTCCGGATGAATCCGAAGAGCAGGCCCGCCACCGGCCATTTGAGGAAAATGGAGAGGACCATCGCCAGGATGTACCCGGCGTTGGTGAAGAAGCCGGGCAGGTAGAAGTCCTCCGCCTTGCCGGTGGTATTGGCCAGCCAGGCCGAGATGCCCACGCCCACCACGCCGGCGAGTGCCTGCGTCAGGGGCTTGCGCTGGACCAGCCGGACCACTGTGAAGACGGCGGCCGCGGCAAGGGCCGCCACAAGGGACAGCGTCAGTTCCCGGGTGACGGTGAAGGCCACGAGGAAGACGAGTCCCGGAGCGATGCTTTCGGCAATGCCCTGGATCCCGCCTGCGCTCCGGAGGACGTCGACGCGTCCGTCGTGGGTCCGGTGCAGTCCCGCCTTGGCGGCATATTCCGCTGCCAGGCCCGCCATGGGGGAAGGTTCCTGCGCCGGGCCCGGCGTTCCTGCGTGGCCGGGAGTATCCGGCCCCTGGGATCCGGCGGAGGGGTCGGGCTGGGGCGCGGTCATTCGTTCTCCTGGCGGGACAGTATTTCGTAGCGTGGGTTGAACATGGTGGGCAGCCCGTTGTTCGTGGAAAGCATTCCGTCCAGCCGGATCTCAGCGCCGGCTTCAATGCCCGGCACGCGCCGGCGCCCCAGCCACACAACGCGGAGCCTTCCGCGCCGTGCACCGGGCTGGGCGGAGGCTTTCCCCGGCTCGGCGTCGGAAACCATGGCGCTGAAGGCGGCAGCCTGGTCTGCCGGGAGGAAAGTCACCGATTCGATGCGCCCCTGGCAGGTGACACGTCCCTTCTCCGGGAGCTGGCTGATGGGGAGCGTGCCGGCGTGCCGGGGCACACCGTCCGGTGCAGGATCAG
>NZ_JABTYH010000021.1 GCF_013314975.1 Pseudarthrobacter oxydans
CAGCGTGGACAGGTCACGGGTCACGTCCCCGAGCAGCTCACCCAGCGAGGCGTTGTCCGCCTTCTGGTGCGCCGCACTCGGAGCGGGTTCCGGAATGGAGCTACTCATCACAGCCCGCCAGACTGGCCATCCCTGGAACGGTCCCGGGTGAGGGGATCGCCTGCCATGGGATCGTCGGCAAGGTAGCGGTCGCCCAGCGGATCATTGGCAATCCGGTTTCCGGACCACGGTTCTTCGACCAGCTGCGGACTATCCAGGGGGCTGGCGGGACGCGTGGGGTCGGAGTAGCTGCTGCCTGGTGCGCCGCCGTCGTATCCTGCCGTTGTGGTGGCCGGGCCGGGGAGCTGGACCGGAGGGGGCGGTACGGTGCCGCCCGCCGGCACGTAGGACTCGGTGTACCGGTCGCCGTAGGGCGTGCCGGAGTAGAGCCCTGCCGTGCCAGTGGCGCCGCTGGTGGATGAAGACTCCGGTGCCCCGGCTGTCAGCCCGCGGGTGAGGCGGCCGGCCAGGACGCCCGCTCCGGCTGCAAGCAGGAGGAAAGTTCCGGGGTTGTTGCGGGCAAACCGCTGGACCTCGCCGAGAATGTCCCCCGGCTGCTTGTTCTCCAGCCAGGACGCCATGGAAGAGGTGCGCTCCGCAGCCTGCCGGACCAGGTCGCTGGCCATTCCCTGCTGGTCTGGAGCGGTGGCCATGCTGTGCAGTTGGCTGGAGATGTTGCGCATGCCTTCGGCGGCCTTCTGCTGCTGGGTGCCGGCCTGGCTTGTCAGCCCGGACTTCGCCTGGTGCAACAGGTCCTGCGCGCTGTGCTTCGCCTCGGACGCCACGTGTGCGGCTTCTTCCTTGGCGGTCTGGGCAACGTTCTGGGCTGAGCCCTTCGCCGTGCGGGCGACATCAGCCGCTTCCTCCTTGGCCGCATCCTTGCGGGAGGTCCCCGTGCTGTCGTCGGGCTGGCCTGCACCGTACTGGGGAGTTGCGGCTGACGGGAAAGTGGCGGCGGACCGCTCACCCGGAATTCCTGTGGAGGCCGGGGGAGCCGTGGTTGCGGGATCCTCGGGCCATTGGTTCTCTGTCATCTTCGCTCTCTCTTTCCAAGAAGGCCGGTTGTTGATCAAGAACCAGCAGTACTGGCCGTAAAATAATAAGCATGATTACTAATAAAAGGTAAGTACCCTTGCTAAAGCAGTTCAAAACAGTTCCAGTGCAAAACGAGTTCAAAACAGCTCCAGCAGAGTCAGCCGGAAGGGCGCAGTCCGTCCGGTCACGTCAAGTGGAAAGTGGTGGGTAAGTTGGAAACAGCTCCATGGGTTTGGGTGGTAGTTGCCGTTGTTGTGGTGGTGCTGATTGTGCTGCTGTTGCTGGCAAGCGGACGGCGCCGGAAGGCGATCCAGCAGAAGCGGGACGACGAACACCGGGAGAAGGCGGCGGAAATCCGCCGCGAGGCCGAGGCGAAAGAACTGGACGCCCGGGAGCGTGAAGCGAAAGCCGCGCGGGCCAGGGCGGATGCAGAACAGGCTGCGGTGGACGCAGCCAGGTTGCGCCAGCAGGCCGATCAGGAGGCAACGGAAGCCAAGGCGCTCCGCGACGATGTGAATGAACGCGCGCGGAAGGCGGACGAGCTCGACCCTGACGTTCACAGCGACCGCCGAGGCGATGTGAATCCGGACCGCCGGGACCGCAGCAACCGCGAGCGCGTCAGCCACGAGGGCGTGCGGGATGGCGCCGCTGACGCAGGCCGCGGCACTGATGGCCGGGGTGTCCCCGGGGCCCAGCCGAGCCATGATGACCGCGGCGTTGCCGGCCATGATGGCGTCCGGCGCGGGGAGGCTGCCCGTGAAGGCGTTGCCCATGACGGCGTCCGGGACGACGGGGTGCAGGATGACCGCCCCGACCGGGGTTCCACCCATGACCGCAGCAGCAGCCGTGACCGGGAGGAACCGGGTTCGGGAATCTAGTCCGCGGGCAGTGCCGGTTTCCTTGGCTTAAGCACGGGGGAGGGAGTTACTCCTTCCCCCGTTCCCATGCCCCGGAGTACTGCCCGGACGGCATCCGTGGCAGGTATCGTCGGCTCCCAGCCGAGGATGCGGCGGGCCCTGTCGGTGTCCATGATGGGAGCGCCGGCAGCCATCTCCACCCACCCTGAGTCGGTGGGTTGGAGCCTCAGCCGCCAGGTCAGTCCGACGACCCTATGAAGCAGTCCCATGGGGATGGGGAGGATCCTGCGGGCGCCCAGGATGCGGGCAAGTTCCTGGGGCGTCAGTACCGGCTCTGCCGCAATGTTGAAGGCTCCGGAAGCGCGCTGGTCGATCACGCGCCAGTATGCATCCGCCACGTCATCAGCGTGCACGGCCTGGAAAACCAGGTCGTCCGGGGCGGGCAGGAGCGGAATCCTCAGTTTCCCCGGCAAGAGACGTGGCAGGAGCCGGCCGAGGAAATACCTGCCGATTTCACTTCCGGCATCGGACTGGAAAATCAGCCCTGGCCGGAGCCTTGCCACCGAGATGCCCGGTTCTGCTGCCATGACCGCGTCCAGGGCTGCTTCCTGCTCCGCCTTGTGCCGGCTGTAGTGCGAGCCCGCCATGCCGTTGACCGGCCAGGATTCGTCGCGTCGCTGATCTTTGGGCGCCTTGCTGTAGGCACCGACGGAAGAAGCGCACACCACCTGTTTCACCCCGGCCCTGGACGCTGCCGCGAGCACGTTCCTGGTGCCCGTCACATTGGTGCGGTACAGCTCTTCCAAATCCCGGTTGGGCTGGATCTGCCAGGCCAGGTGGACAACGGAATCCACACCTTCCAGGGCGGCATCAAGCTGGGCGCGGTCACTATCCAGGCCGATATCCAGGGTGTGCCATTCAACGCCGGAGTAGGGTTCCCGGCCGGTGTCCGGGCGGCGCCTGCTGATGCCCGTCAGTTTCAGGCTTCCCGGCTTTTCAGACAGCTGGGCCTGCAGCTTGCGGAGGAGTGCTGTTCCGGCATTTCCGCTGGCACCCGTGATGGCGATGTGCATGGCAAGGACTCCTTGGCGTGGCCTCTCGGTACGGCTGACACACAGAGCCTATATCCGGGAACCATTGTTTTATAAGCAACCTTATGATTTCCTACTTCTGAGTCTTGCCGCAGGCTTTCGGACCCCTACCAGAGGGAACCAACGACAATGCCCGAGTACTTTCCCGCACTTGCCGTGGATACGATGCCCGTCCACCAGCACCAGCCAAAACCCCTGCAAACAAGCCCTTCCGGCCCCAGATCGGGACGGTTGCGCCAGACCTTCGAAAACGATCTGGTCCTGGGCTACCTGGACCTGGCTGAGGCCTTGGCTGGCCGGTTTGAGGCGCGCGGACGAGAACGCGCGGACCTGAACCAGGTGGCCTACCTTGGGCTCGTGAAGGCTGCCCGCGGTTTTGACCAGTCCAAGGGCGACAGCTTTCCCGCCTATGCAGCCCCCACCATCACGGGTGAGCTGAAGCGGTACCTGCGTGACCGCACGTGGGTGGTCCGCCCGCCACGGCACATCCAGGACCTGCGCACCCGGATGTTCCGGGCTGAGCCGGAGCTCACCCAGTCGCTGGGAAGGAATCCCAGCGTGGCCGAACTGGCAGGGGCGCTGGACGAAGATCCCGCCGCCGTGCAGGAAGCCATCTCGGCCTCGAGCAGCATGCACCCGGACTCGCTGGACGCCGTTAACCCGCACTCCGACGCACCGTCCATCGGTGAGGTGCTGGCCTGCCCCGAGACGCCGCTGGAGCGCCTCGAGGAGCTCGCCTGCCTGCGTGATGCCATCCAGGACCTGGATCCCGCGGACAGGGAACTCCTGTACCGCCGCTACTTCTGCGAGGAGACCCAGGTGCAGCTGGGCAGGCGGCTGGGCATGTCCCAGATGCAGGTATCGCGCCGGCTTGCCCGGGTACTGGTGGCTCTCCAGCGCAGGCTGGAGGGCAGCGCGCTCCCGGTACAGGGGGACGCAGCGCACGGAAACACTTCGCACGGAAGGACTTCCCGGACGCGGACGGGCTAGCCGCCCGGCTCCCCTGGCCGAACGAATCGGCGGGCCCGGTATCCGCAGCGCCCGGATCCGCAGCACGGGAACCCGGAGCCCAACGCTCCGGAGCGCGAATTTCGGAGCACCCGCTCCGGCACCCAGCACCCCGCGGCCCAAGCCGCAGGAACACCCCGAATGACGCGCAACAGGCAGGCAATAACAGCCTTATCTTGCCTGTTCAGCGCCCGGGGACGAATAACAAACGACAGTTGAGAAAACTGTCCGGCCCTGTTTAGGGGTATCGGCAGAGGGGAACAGGGAGGACATGGTAAGCACCGAAACATCCAGGCTCAGGGCTGTCCTGTTCGACCGGGACGGAACCCTGGTGGTCGATGTGCCGTACAACGGGAATCCGGACCTTGTCCGGCCAATGCCCGGCGCCAAAGCGGTACTTGACGCCCTGCGATCCGAAGGCATAGCCACCGGGGTGGTCAGCAACCAGTCCGGCATCGCCCGGGGCATGATCACTGCCGACGACGTCGCCCGGGTGAATGCCAGGGTGGAGGAACTGCTTGGCCCCTTTGACGTTTGGGAAGTGTGTCCGCACGCCGAACAGGACGGGTGCCTGTGCCGCAAACCGGCCCCGGGCATGGTCCACAGCGCCTGCCGGAAGCTCGGCATAACGGAGTCCGGCGCGGCACTGATCGGCGACATCGGCGCCGATGTCAGGGCCGCGGAGGCGGCCGGTGCCACGGGCGTCCTGGTCCCTACCCCCGTGACCCTCGCCGCGGAAGTGGCTGAAGCGCCGCTGGTGGCGCAGGACCTGGCCGGCGCCGTGCGCCTGCTGCAGGAGGGGCGGTGACGGGCCGCGTCCTGGTGGCGCGTTTGGACAGCATGGGCGATGTCCTCCTGTCCGGTCCTGCCGTCAGGGCCGTGGCCAATGGGCGGATCCCGGACGGCAGCAGGCCCAACCACGTGGTGATGCTCTGCGGCAGGCAGGGAGAAGCTGCCGCAGCCATGCTGCCGGGGGCCGCAGAGGTGTACAGCTGGGACAGCCCCTGGATCATGAACCCGGCGCCGGCGATGACCGGCCCGCACGCGGACAGGCTTATCGACTATGTCCGGAACTCCAGGATCACCGAAGCCGTCATCCTCACGTCCTTCCACCAGTCACCCCTCCCGCTGGCGCTGCTGCTGCGGCTGGCGGGCGTCGAGCGCATTACCGGGGCGTCCACCGATTACGCCGGGTCCCTCCTTGACGTCCGGCTGAAACCGGGGGAGGACTTTCCGGAGGACCAGCCTGAGGCCGAACGCGCCCTGGGCATCGCGGAAGCGGCAGGGTTCAGGCTCCCGGCTGGCGACGACGGCAAGCTCCGCCTCGCCTCCGTTCCCGATGTCGCGGACCTGGTAGGGCACGATCCGTACATTGTGGTCCATCCCGGCGCGGCCGTCCCCGCCAGGGCCTGGCCGCCGCTGCACCACGCGGCCGCCGTCGAACTCCTCCAGGGTGCAGGGCACCGCGTGGTGGTCACCGGAGGCCCAGGCGAAACGTCCCTGACCGCCACAGTGGCAGGTCCCTCGGCGCTGGACCTTGGCGGCAGGACTGACCTCACCTCGCTGGCCGGCGTCATGGCGGGAGCCGGGGCAGTCATCACCGGCAACACCGGTCCCGCACACCTCGCGGCCGCCGTCGGCACTCCCGTTGCCTGCCTGTTCTCCCCGGTGGTGCCGGCCATCCGCTGGGCACCCTACGGGGTTCCGCTGGAACTCCTGGGGGACCAGAACGCTGCCTGCCGGCTGACCCGCGCCCGCATTTGCCCGGTTCCGGGACACCCCTGCCTCGACTCCGTCTCGCCCGAGGAAGTCGTGGCGGCAGTCGAACGGCTGATGGGCGGAGTGAGCTCTTTCAGTACCCACGTCAGTACCCGTAGAAAGGCCCGCAACAGATGAGAATCCTGCTCTGGCATGTCCACGGTTCCTGGACGGACGCCTTTGTGCGCGGCCGTCACGAGTACCTGCTCCCTGTCCTGCCCGGCGGCGGGCCGTGGGGGCTTGGCCGTGCCGGCCGGGACTGGCCCGCATCAGTGCGTGAAGTGGAACTGGCGTCGCTGGACGCTGACGCCGTGGACGCGGTCGTCCTGCAACGACCGGAGGAGATCGACGAAGTTGCGCGGGTCGTGGGCCGCCGGCCCGGCGCGGACCTGCCGGCCGTGTACGTGGAGCACAACACCCCCAAGGGCAACTTCCCCTTCACAAGGCATCCGCTCGCGGACCAGGCCGGGATCCCGCTGGTCCATGTAACGCACTTCAACCGGCTCGCCTGGGACAACGGAGCTGCGGTTTCAACGGTGATCGAGCACGGAATACCAGACCCCGGGCAGCTCTACACGGGCGAACTGGCGGAGCTCGGCGTGGTGGTCAATGAACCCGTCCGGCGCGGCCGCGTGACGGGGACGGACCTGCTGCCGGCCTTCGCCTCGGTGGCACCCCTGCAGGTCTTCGGTATGAAAACGGACGGCCTCGCCGCTGCCACCGGCGTTGACGCGCTCCGGCTGACCTCCCGCGGCGACCTGAAGACGCAGGAATTGCACCGCGAGCTGGCACGCTGCCGGGTCTACGTCCACCCGATGCGCTGGACCTCGCTGGGTTTGTCCCTCCTGGAGGCCATGCACCTGGGAATGCCGGTGGTTGCCCTGGCAACCACCGAAGCACCTCGGGCGGTGCCGCCGGAAGCGGGCGCCGTGTCCGCCGACATCGACGAGCTGCTCCGCTGTGCGCGGCGGCTGGTGGCCAACCCGGAGGAAGCACGACGGCGGGGAGCTGCCGCGCGTGAGGCGGCACTGGAGCGCTATGGGCTGGGCAGGTTCCAGGAACGCTGGGACGAGCTCCTGGGGGACCTGGCGGCTGAACCAAGTCAGCGCGGCAACAACGGCCTGGACGAGCGGATCCTTGTTCCGGCGCGGGAGAGGAAGACCCCATGAGAATCTCGATGATTTCAGAACATGCCAGCCCCTTGGCGGCCCTGGGCGGAGTGGACGCCGGCGGGCAGAACGTGCACGTCGCCGCACTGTCCGAAGCGCTGGCCAGGCGCGGCCACCACGTCACCGTCTACACCCGCAGGGACGCAACGGAGCTCCCCGCCCGGGTCCGGGTGGGGCCCCGCCTGGAAGTGGTCCACGTGGATGCCGGACCGGCACGCCACGTTCCGAAGGACGGGCTGCTGCCCTTCATGGGTGAACTCGCCGACGGTGTGGCCAGGGACTGGAGCCTGCGGCCCCCGGACGTGGTGCACGGCCACTTCTGGATGTCTGGCCTGGCTGCCCTGGATGCCGCCAGGCGCCCCGCCTCCGGATACCGGATCCCCGTCATCCAGACCTTCCACGCGCTGGGAACGGTCAAGCGCCGGCATCAAGGCGCAGAGGACACCAGTCCGCAGGAACGCCGCTGGCTCGAACCCGGCGTGGGCCGGTCCGCGGACCGGATCATCGCCACCTGCTCGGACGAGGTGTTCGAGCTCAAGGCCATGGGCATCGACACCGGCAAGATCTCCATCGCCCCCTGCGGCGTGGACCTGGACTTCTTTTCCGCCGACGGTCCCACGGCTGCACGGACAGCAGGCCACCGGATCCTCTCCGTGGGCCGCCTGGTGCCGCGCAAGGGCGTTGACCTGGTGATCCGGTCGCTTCCCTACCTGCGCGAGTCGGGGTTCGACGACGTCGAGCTCCTGATCGTGGGCGGCGGCGGGGATTCGGGGGTGCTTGACGCGGATCCGGAGGTGCGCCGATTGCTGGGCCTTGCCGCTGAACTCGGTGTGGCGGACCAGGTGCGGCTGCAGGGCCAAGTGGCCCGCGGTGAGATGCCCGGGATCTTCCGCAGCGCAGACGCCGTGGTGTGCGCCCCTTGGTACGAGCCCTTCGGCATCGTTCCGCTGGAGGCCATGGCCTGCGGCGTCCCCGTGGTGGCTGCCGCCGTCGGCGGTCTCCGTGACACCGTGGTGGACCATGGAACCGGGCTGCACGTGCCGCCCCGCGATCCGGAAGCCATCGCTTCTGCCCTGGCCATGCTGCTCCGCAACCGGTCCCTGCGGGCCGAGCTGGGCAACGCGGGAAAGGTCCGCGCCCGCACCCGGTACTCCTGGGACCGGGTGGCCGCCGAAACCGAAAAGGCCTACCAGTTGGCGGTGGCGGGAGCTCCTGCCGGTGTTGCCCCGATGGAAGGAGCGGCACTGTGACTCCGGACTGGTCCCTGCGTGACGCCGGCCTGAGGACCCTGGCCGCCCCTCCGGCGCTGCCGGCCGTCCTGCCCGGCTCCGGCTTTGTGGACCCGGCCACCGCGGACATCGTGCAGGCCCACCTGGACAACGTCCTGCCGGCGCTGGATTCGCTGCGCCGCCAGTCCGGCCGGCTTGCGGCGTGGGGAATGGACCTGGCGCACCGCCTGCTGCGCGGGCAGCGCCTCCTGGCCGCAGGCAACGGCGGTTCCGCCGCGGAGGCCCAGCACCTCACTGCCGAGCTGGTGGGCAGGTTCGACGGCGAGCGCGTACCGTTCTCCGCGATTTCCCTGCATGCCGAGTCCTCGGCCGTCACGGCGATCGCCAACGACTATGGGTACGACGACGTCTTTGCGCGCCAGGTGCGTGCCCACGGCCGGTCCGGCGACGTGCTGATACTGCTGTCCACCAGCGGCAAGAGTCCCAACCTGCTGCGGGCCGCGGAGGTCGCGTCCCGGCTCAACATCACCACCTGGGCGCTCACCGGGGCCGGCCCCAACCCCCTATCCGACGCGTGTGACGAGGCAGTGATGATTGACGCCCTTAACGCCAATGCGCAGGAAGGACACCTGATCGCCCTGCATGCCATGTGCCGTGCCTTCGACCTGGAAGTGGGGCGGCGAAGCACTCCCGACGCCGGGCTCCAGGGACGGGGCCGGTCATGAGGATCGTGGTGGTGGGTGACGTGATGCTGGACGTGGACCTGTCAGGGGAGGCCACCCGGCTCAGCCCCGACGCGCCCGTTCCGGTGGTGGACGTCTCCCGGGTGAAGCGGCGGGCCGGCGGCGCCGGCCTGGTGGCACGGATGCTCGCGGAGGACGGCTGGCCCGTCACCCTGGTGACTGTCATGGGCGACGACGACGCCGGGCGCCAGCTTGAAGCGCACCTCGCCGGGGTGCGGCTTGTGTCCGGCCCCAGCGGCCACCCCTCGCCGGTCAAGACCCGGGTCAGGGCGGGATCGCACCCGGTGGTGCGCTTTGACGAGGGCTGCGGCAAGGCTCCCGTTCCGGATGCCAGCCCCGCCATGCTCCGCGCGGTTGAGCAGGCAGGCGTGATCATCGTGGCCGACTACGGCAGGGGACTGGCGGCGAATCCGCAGCTCAGGGACCTCCTGGCCGGGCTTGCGGGAAGGGTGCCTATCATCTGGGACCCGCATCCTTCCGGGCCGGACCCCGTTCCGGGGGTGGCCGTGGTGACACCAAACGCCGCCGAGGCGGGCAAGGCTGCGCAGGCTTATGCCGGCTTCCAGGACGCAGGTCCACAGGACCCAGCAGTACAGGACGCAGGTTCACAGGACCCAGCAGTACAGGACCCCGCAGTCCAGGCCGGCCGGATCCTGCTGGAGCAGTGGCAGAGCCGCGCCGTCCTGGTGACCAAGGGCGAACAGGGAGCGGTTTTGCTGCGGAAGGGCAGCGGCTCTCCCCAAACGGTCCCGGCACCGCGGGTGGAAGCAGGTGATCCCTGCGGGGCCGGAGACCGGCTTGCAGCCAGCCTGGCGGTCCACCTCCTGGCCGGCCGCGACCTTAGTGAGGCTGCGGGACTGGCAGTCCATGATGCGGCAGATTTCCTCGCCAGCGGGGGAGTGTCCGCACTGCCGGACCACGCGTCCTCCACGTCGGCTGCCCAGGATGCGCGGAGCCAGGCAGCGCCCCACACCCAGGGAGGCAGCAGGCGCCGCACCCGCGAACCGCTGCTGCTGGCCCGCACGGTGCGGGAGGCCGGCGGGACAGTGGTGGCCACCGGCGGCTGCTTCGACCTGCTGCACGCCGGCCACGTCCGGTCCCTTGCAGCAGCCCGCGAACTGGGCGACTGCCTGATCGTCTGCCTCAACTCGGACGAATCCGTCCGCCGGCTCAAGGGGCCGGACCGCCCCATCATCGGCCAGCAGGACAGGGCCGAACTGCTGCTGGCCATGGAATGCGTGGACGCGGTGATGATCTTCGACGACGACACACCAGTGGCCGCCCTGGATCGCCTTCGCCCGGATATCTGGGTCAAAGGCGGGGACTACAAAGGCGCCCGCCTTCCGGAGGCCGAACTCGTGGAGCAGTGGGGCGGCCGCTGCCTGACCGTGCCGTACCACCCTGCCCGTTCCACCACGGGCCTCGCCGACGCCCTCGCCAAGGTGGGCTGACCGCCCCGCCGCCCAAGGTTTTTCGTTTTGCCCATCGAAAGGAACACCATGACTGCAGAAGTAAATGCGCCCGCAACCACTACCCCCGGCCGCGTGCTCGTTACCGGAGGTGCCTCCGGACTGGGGGCCGCCGTCGTCGACGCCGTCCTCAAGGCAGGCGGCACCCCGGTGGTGCTGGACCGCGATATCAGCAGCGTGTCTGCGGTGAAGGCGTTCGAAGTGGACGTCTCGGACCGCGCGGCCGTGGAAGCGGCAGTGAAGGAAGCCGCGGAGTCCCTGGGCGGACTGGAGGCCGTGGTCACCGCCGCCGGCATCGACCGCTGCGGCAAACTGGCCGACGTCGAAGCGGCCGAGTGGGAAAAAGTCATCGGAGTGAACCTCATGGGCACGGTCTCGGTGGTCCGGGCTGCCCTGCCCTACCTCAAGGCCAGCCACGGCCGGGTGGTGACGGTCGCCTCCACCCTGGGGAAGCGGGCAGTCGCTGACGCCACCGCCTACTGCGCCTCCAAGTTCGGCGTGGTGGGATTCAGCCACGCGCTGGCAGCAGAAACGGGCGGGGAGATCGGCGTGACCACCATGATCCCCGGGGGCATGAAGACCCGCTTCTTCGATGACCGCACGGAGCAGTACAAGCCGCAGGACGATTCGCGCCTCAATGACCCCGCCAACACGGCGCAGGCAATCCTCTTCGCCCTGTCACAGCCCACGGGATGCGAGGTCCGCGAAATGCTGATCTGCCATGAGGAAGAGGGCTCCTGGCCCTAATCCAACAGACCACCAGACCGGAAACCGACGGGAGGAACACCATGCCTACCACTGCAGTCGAAACAATCACAGGCGCTGGATCAGCAGAACGAGCCGGGATCACCATCCGCAATCCGCGCACCGGCGATGTCCTGTGGACCGTGCCGGAGGCCGGACCTGAGGCCGCAGCCCGCGCCGTGGACGTTGCCCGGAGCGCAGCTCCGGACTGGGCCGCCACCGCTCCGTCGGACCGGGGCGCCGCGCTCCGGGGCGCCGCCCGGGCGCTCGATGCCGCGGCCCGGGAACTGGCCGGGCTCAACGCCAGCGAAACTGGACGGCCGGTGGAGGAGTCGCTGGCGGGGATTGCGGCCGGTGTGTCCACGCTGGAACAGTATGCCGAGCTTGGCCCTGTCCACCGCGGCCTCAGCCTGCGCGGAAGCCAGCTCGCGTCGGACTACACCGTGGCGGAGCCCCGGGGAGTGGCAGCCCTCCTGACCCCATGGAACGATCCCGTCGCCGTGGCCTGCGGACTGATCGGTGCCGCGCTGGTCACCGGCAACACGGTGGTCCACAAGCCCAGCGAACGCTGCCCGCGCCTCGGCGAGGCGCTGGGGGAGGTCCTTGCCCCGGCGTTCCCGCCCGGGGTGTTCCAGACAGTCACCGGCGGAGCGGGCGTCGGCGCGCTGTTGGCACAGTCGGACGTGGACGTCATCGCCCACGTCGGATCCAGTGCTGCCGGTGCCCATCTTGCCCGGGCCGGGGCACAGTCCGGTGCACACGTCATCCGGGAAAACGGCGGAAACGATCCACTGCTGGTGGACCGCGACGTCGATCCCGTATGGGCGGCTGAACAGGCCGCCATGGGCGCCTTCAGCAACAGCGGCCAGATCTGTGTGGCGGTTGAACGGATCTATGTCCATGAAGCCATCGCGGCGGAGTTTTGCGCTGCGCTGGAGGCGGAAGCAGCGCTCCGGAACGGCAACGGCACGGTGGCCCCGCTGGTGGACGGACGGATGCGGGATGCGGTCCACGCCCACGTGGCCGACGCGCTGCAGCAGGGGGCGCACGCCGTGGAAGGCGGGACCCTCCCGGACGGGCCGGGCTCCTTCTACCCGGCAACGGTGCTGACCGGATGCACGGAGCGGATGGAGGTCATGACGGAGGAGACGTTCGGCCCCGTTGCCCCGGTCCAGGTGGTGACCTCGTTCGACGACGGCCTGCGGCTGGCGTGCAGCGGCAAGTACGGCCTCGCCGCCACGGTGCTGTCCGCCAACATCGGCCACATCCAGCAGGCGGTGGCCGCCCTCCCTGTAGGCACCGTGAAAATCAACGAGGTCTTCGGCGGGGCCCCGGGCGGGGCCGCCCAGCCGCGGGGCATCAGCGGCGCCGGCTTCGGGTACGGCCCCGAACTCCTGGACGAGTTCAGCCGGGTCAAAGTGGTGCACATTGCGGCGCCCCCGGCGGCTGCCCTGGCAGGGGACCAGCCGTGACCACGGCGCCGGAAACGGCGGATCTTTCGCAGCAGCGCGCCCTCGCGGAGTGGCTGCCTGGACGGATCGCTGCGGAACGGCCGGCCGTCCTGGTGCTTGGCGACGTCATGCTGGACGGCTGGTGGAGCGGCAGCATCGAGCGGCTGTGCCGGGAAGCCCCCGCGCCGGTGGTGGACGTGCAGAACCGCGAGTCGGTACCCGGCGGAGCGGCCAATACCGCCATGAACCTGGCCGCCCTGGGAGCCCGCGTCTCGGTGGCGGGCATCATCGGCACCGACGACGCCGGCGTGGACCTCCGCAACCAGCTGGTGGCAGCCGGGATCGATGTCACGCACCTGCTCGACCACCCGGACATGGTCACCACCACCAAGATCCGGATCAGCAGCGGCGGCCAGGTGATGCTCCGCATCGATGACTCAGCCGGCTCCGTGCCCGCCGAAGCGCTGGCCGAACTTGCGGCGTCGGTGCGGGCCGCCGTCGAACACCGGCAGGCGGTGATGGTCTGTGACTACGGCACCGGCGTCCTGGCGGATCCCGTCCGGCGGGCCCTGGCGGACGCCCTCGCCGGCAGGGACCGCGGGGAGCCTGGCGCGCGGCCCCTGCTGGTGGTTGACTCCCACGACCCCCGCCCGTGGGCGCCGCTCCACCCGGACCTGGTAACCCCCAACGCGCAGGAAACGGCGCGGATGCTGGACCTCCGGCTCCCGGACGGACCGGAAAGGGTGGCGGAAGTGGGCAGGCACGCCGGGACACTGCTGGAGGCCACGGGTGCGGCTGCCGTGGTGGTCACCCTGGACCGTGACGGAACCGTGCTGCTGAGGCCCGACGGCGTGACGCACCGGACGTGGGCACGCCCGGCTGCCGAGAAACAGGCATCGGGAGCCGGTGACACCTTCGTGGCCGCGCTCACACTGGCGAGGTCGGCCGGACTGCCCCTCACGGCCAGCCTGGACCTGGCGCAGTCGGCAGCCGACGTCGTGGTCCACCAGCCGGGCACGTCGGTCTGCAGCACGGCGCAGCTCAGCCGCTACCTGAAGGCGTTCGCGGACACCGCGCTGGACGCCGGCGAACTTGAACGGCAGCTGGAGCTGCACCGCGCCCAGGACCAGCGGATCGTGCTGACCAACGGCTGCTTCGACGTCCTGCACAGCGGCCACACCCGCTACCTCAACCAGGCCAAGCAGCTGGGGGACATCCTGGTAGTGGCGCTCAACAGCGACGACTCCGTGCGGCGGCTCAAGGGTGACGGCCGTCCCATCAACGCGGTGGCGGACCGGGCGGCCGTGGTGGCGGCGCTGAGCTGCGTGGACTACGTGACTGTCTTCGACACCCCCACCGCAGCTCCGTTGATCCGGCAGCTGCGTCCCGAGGTTTACGCCAAGGGCGGGGACTACACCCCGGAGATGCTGGCCGAGACCCCTGCCGTGGAGGAGTACGGCGGCCGCGTTGCCATCCTGGACTACGTGGCCGACCGTTCCACGACGGCCGTGGTGAACAAGATCCGGGACGGCGAAGGGGCCGTGCAAACCAACTAGGGTTAAGAGCTGGACAGGTTGGGCTGGATGAAGCGGGGCACGGGCAATGGCGAAACGCGGGAAGCCGGGGGGCCGAGGAAGCCGAGCCACGGCGGGTGTGGTGGAGGTTCCCAAAGGAACCCGGCCGGACGGCCCGGTTGAGGGCGTCTACTACATCGATACCGGAGACTGCGAGCTGATCGCGGACCAGGACAACTCCACCGGCTGGCTCCTGAAGATCAACGGCGTCATGAGCTCCCACATCGACCTCGCCGACCCCCTGTTCCTGGACTTTGAGTACATGCGGTGGATGGCGGCGCTCATCGAGTCCCGCTGGCCGCCGTCGGAAGCGTCCTCGGGGCCGAAGCTCCGCGGGCTGCACCTGGGCGGCGGAGCCTGCTCGCTGGCGCGGTACTTCCATGCCGCGTACCCGGATGCGCGGCAGGTGGTGGTGGAGCTGGACGGCAAGCTGGCCGAATACGTGCGCGGCTGGTTCGACCTTCCCAAGGCGCCCCTGCTGCGGCTCCGCGTGGGGGAGGCCCGCGCGGTTACCGAGACCCTGACGGCGGAGACCCGCGACTTCATCATCAGGGACGTGTTCGCCGGAGCCTTGACCCCGCGGCCCCTGACCACTGCGGAATTCACCCGGCACGCCAAGCGCGTGCTTGCACCAGGGGGGATCTACGTGGTGAACTCCGGTGACGCGCCGGACCTTAAGAACGCCCGGGAGGATGCCGCCACCATCGCGGCCTCCTTCAAGCACACCGTGATCATCGCGGACCCCGCCATGCTGAAGGGCCGGCGCTACGGAAACATGGTGATGGCGGGCAGCGACACCCCGTTCGGCGACGATCCGAAGCTCCACCGGCGGCTCCTGGGCGGCGCGGTCCCTGCACACCTGTGGGACGACGCCCAGGTCCGGGCTTTCGCGGCAGGGTCACCGGTGCGGCACGACCCGCCTGCAACCCCATCGATTGCTCCGTAACTGTCGTTCTCACCCCCGAAAACGACAGTTACGGAGCAGCCGAAGAGGTTTGTCCACGGCCCAGCAGCCATTCCCGGTGCTCGGCCATCTGTTCCCGCAGCGCCTGGACCACCGCTGCCACCGCCGGGCGCCGCAGCGAATCCGGCCGGAGCACCATCCAGTAGGGCAGCAGTTCGGCGATGTCGGCCGGCAGCAGGCGGACCAGGTCAGGGTGGAGGTCGCCCATGAAACAGGGCAGGAAGCCGATCCCTGCTCCTGCGCGTGTTGCTTCCACGTGGACAAAGACGTTGGTTGAGGTAAGGCCGTCACGCATGGCGGGCACCAGCCGGCGCGGCGCGTCCAGGTCATCCACCTGCAGCATCGAATCCACGAAATAGACCAGCGGGTGGTCATTGAGCTCGGCCACCGTGGCCGGCGTGCCGTGCTCGGCCAGGTAGGCGCGCGAGGCGTACATTCCCAGCATGTATTCGCCCAGCCGCATGGCCTCGGCCCGGTGCACCTGCGGTTCGCCCACCACCACTTCGATGTCCAGGCCCGAGCGCTGCTGCAGTGCCCGCCGGGTCATGGTCACCACTTCAACGCTCAGCCCGGGGTGGTCACGCCGCAGCCGCGCCACCGCCGGGGCGGCGATGTAGGCACTGAAGCCATCCGTTGCCGTCATGCGTACGACGCCGGTAATTGGGTCGGGTGCCCGTCCGGCGGGCCCCAGGGCGCCCACCACCGCTTCGACCTGTTCAGCAGCCTGGACGGCTTGCGCTCCGAGGTCGGTCAGCTCCCACCCTCCGGGGGCACGGGCCAGGACCCTTCCGCCGAGTGCCTTCTCCAGGGAGGCGATCCGGCGTGAGACGGTGGTGTGGTTCAGGCCCAGTGCCTGCGCGGCGGCCGTAAATTTGGCGGTGCGGGACACCGCCAGGAGCACCAGCAGGTCATCCGGATTGACGTTCATATCTGCAATTCTGCACACAGTGCGTGCTGCTTTGGCTATTGAAGGCGCATGTCCGTGCAGTAAGACTCAGTGGAGCCATTAGTGCTGGAGATCACAGCACGTGTCGCCGTGGACACGGAGGAGAAACCCCATGAGCGCTGAAGAGCGCCCTGCAGGCAGTCCTGCCGGACCTGCCCCGGTAGACGCTGCGCTGCATGAGCGACCGGAAAATCTGTTAGAAAGCCCGAGGGGACTGCCATGGAAAACACGTTGAACGGCCGCAAGGCACTGATCACCGGGGGAGCCGGCGGGATTGGCGCCGCGAGCGCCCGGGCCCTCGCCGCCCGGGGCGCCAAGGTGGTGATTGCGGACGTGGACGCAGCCGCGGCCGAAGCGCTCGCGGATGAAGTGGGAGGCACCACCTGGGCCGTCGACCTGCTGGACGTGGAATCGCTCGCCACCCTGAGCCTTGACTGCGACATCCTGGTGAACAACGCCGGGATCCAGCGCATCAGTCCCATCGAGGATTTCGAGCCGGCCGATTTCCGCAGGCTGATCACCCTCATGCTGGAGGCGCCGTTCCTGTTGATCCGTGCGGCGCTGCCGCACATGTACGCGAACAATTTCGGCCGGATCATCAACCTCTCTTCCGTGCACGGCATCCGGGCCTCCCCGTTCAAAAGCGCGTATGTATCCGCCAAGCACGGACTTGAAGGGCTGAGCAAGGTGACGGCGCTTGAGGGCGGGGAGCACGGTGTGACCTCCAATTGCATCAACCCCGGTTACGTGCGCACGCCGCTGGTGGAGTCGCAGATCGCTGACCAGGCCAAGGTCCACGGAATTCCGGAATCGGAGGTCCTGGCCAAAATCATGCTGACGGAGTCCGCCGTAAAACGCCTGGTGGAGCCGGAGGAAGTGGCCTCACTCGTTGCCTGGCTCGCATCTGACCATGCGGGCATGGTGACCGGCGCCAGCTACACGATGGATGGCGGCTGGTCGGCCCGCTAACCGCCCGGCGCAGGAGTTTTTGTCCGGATAGGCAGGCTTTCGAGGCCTTCAGCCCTGCGTATCCGGACAAAAACTCAATCCAGTTGTTTGATTTGCCGGTGGTCGTAGAAGAACACGCCGTGGACGGTATCCACGCCCACTGATGTTCCCTGCTGGAAAACCACTAATCCCTCGCGGCGGCCCTTGAACGGATCATCCGCCACCACTGCGTCACCGATTTTGTAGGGTGACCGCGGGGCGAAGGGCTTCAGCATGCGGCTCCATGTTTGGGCTGCAACCTTCGTCAGGCTGATGGGCCTGCCCATGCTCGACGGGTCCCGGACAACGGCTTTGGCCATATGTACCAACTCCTCGGAAGCGGCGCACGCCGCTCACTCGCGGTGCAGGTTAACCGGAACGTTCCCAGCAGAGGGCGGCCCTCCACATTCCGGCTGGCACCTTAGATCAAAGCTATGCGCTATTCACACCAGTCACACCAGTAACAAGTACTCGCTTTTGGCGGGCCCGGTACTTGCCTGCTGCGGCAACGGCTCAGCGCTGGCCGTTGACGATGTCCTCAGCGTTTTCGAAGGCCCATGCCACCAGCGGAACCAGCAGCGCGCTCAGCTCATAGCCGCGGTCGGTAAGGCTGTAATCCACGCGGGGCGGAATAACCGGCTGCGCGTCCCGGCGGACCAGGCCGTCCCGCTCCAACGTCTTGAGGGTCTGTGCCAGCATCTTCTCGCTGATGCCTTCTGCCCGGCGCCGCAGGTCGCTCCACCGCTGCTCGCCCTCGGAAAGCGCAAGCAGGATAAGGACGCCCCACTTGCTGGTGACGTGGTCCAGCACAGTCCGGCTGGGGCAACCGGCCGGGAACACGCCGTCGGCGAGGTCAACCGGAAGCGGCGCTGCCTGGGCCGTATCGGAACGGGCACTAACTTTCATGTGAGTACCTTACCTGAAAGTGCGTACTCTCTTTTAGGAAGCAATCAGGAATGTAGGTGGTTGTGCCTCATGACAGACACCCTACGGAAGGAATTTCATGAGCATCGTCATCACCGGAGCAACCGGCCAGCTGGGCCGCCACGTCGTCGAGGCCCTACTGGAGCTCAACGTCCCTGCCGGGGAGATTGTGGCCGCGGGGCGCTCCGTGGAAAAACTGGCAGGCTTTGCCGGGCGCGGAGTGCAGGTCAGGGCAATGGACTACGCGGACGCGTCCTCCGTTACCGCGGCACTGAAGGGTGCCCGGAAAGTGCTCCTCATTTCCGGCAGCGAGGTGGGCCAGCGGGTGGAGCAGCACCGTACCGTGATCGAGGCCGCCAAGGCCGAAGGCGTGGAACTGTTGGCCTACACCAGCATCGCCAACGCCGACAGCACGGGAATGAAGCTGGCGGCCGAGCACCAGGCCACGGAGGCCATCCTGCGGGAATCAGGGGTGCCCTTCGTTCTCCTGCGCAATGGCTGGTACCTCGAGAACTACACGGACCAGCTGCCCGGGACCCTGGCCCAGGGCGCCCTTGCGGGGAGCGCCCGGAACGGACAGGTCAGCGGCGCCGCGCGTGCTGACTACGCCCACGCCGCTGCTGCCGTGCTCGTGGCGGAGGGGCAGGCAGGCAACGTGTACGAACTCGGCGGTGACGAGGCCTTCAGCATGGCGGACCTCGCAGCCGAAATCAGCGCGGCCACCGGCAAGACCATCACTTACAACGACTTGCCCCCACAGGAATACGCCGGCCTGCTGACCGGGGCCGGAGTGCCGGAGGCGTTCGCGGAGATCCTGGCGGACTCCGATCTTGGCATCGCCCGCGGGGACCTCCTGGTAAGCAGCGGGGACCTGCGCAGGCTGATCGGACGGCCTGCCACCTCACTGGCTGAGGCTGTGCGGACCGCCGCTGCCGCCATCTAGCGGCCGCACCGACAGCTTTTGCGCTGATGGTGTGCCTCCGGCCGGCAGCTGGGAATGCTGCCGGCCGTCGGCGCGGGGAAAGAGGCGAAGCCTCCGCTGCGGACTGTGGTGGCCACGGACAGCGGCGGCGTCCGTCCACAAGGTGGTCCCGCCGTCGTCCGCCACCCTTGACTCGGTACCGGCTTTTCCTTACGTTGGGGGCCTGCTGCCAGCCGCGGCCCAAAGGAGATCGAGCATGAAAGCTATCGTGCAGGACGTCTATGGGACTGCGGACGTGCTTGCGCTGCGGGATATTGCCCGGCCTGTAGTGCGCGACGGCGAGGTCCTGGTCAGCGTGCGGGCAGCCGGAGTCGAGCAGGGCGTGTGGCACCTGATGACCGGGCTGCCCTACCTGGTCCGGCTCTTTGGTTATGGGCTCAAGAAACCCAAAGTCTCCGTGCGCGGCCGGGAAGTGGCCGGTGTGGTGGAGGCCGTGGGAGCCGGCGTGACTCGGTTCAAGGCGGGTGACGAGGTCTTCGGAACGTCAGAGGGGTCCTTTGCGGAGTTCGTCTGCGCCAAGGAGGGCAGGCTGGCCAGGAAACCCCGGAACCTTCCCTTCGAGGGAGCAGCAGCGGCAGCCATCTCCGGCGTGACGGCCTTGCAGGCTGTCAGGGACTCCGGCCAGGTGACCGTGGGCCAGAAGGTGCTGGTCATTGGGGCGGGTGGAGGAGTGGGGTCCTTCGCGGTGCAAATAGCCAAGGCTTTTGGTGCGGACGTGACGGGAGTCTGCAGCACCGGCAAAGTGGAATTCGTCCGGTCCCTCGGCGCTGACGCAGTAATCGACTACACACGTGAAGACTTTGCCGCTGCCGGGGCGCAGTATGACGTCATCCTGGACACCGCGGGCAACCGTCCGCTCTCCGTCCTCAAGCGCGCACTCGCCCCGCGGGCCACACTTGTGCTTGTCGGCGGCGAAAATGGCGGAAATCTCACCGGCGGGTTCGAAAGGTCACTGGCGGCACCTTTGTTGTCGCTGTTCTCCCGGCAAAAGTACAAAAGCCTGGTGTCGAGGGAGACGTACCTTGACCTTGAGGCCCTGGCATCCCTGATTGAAGCCGGGAGCGTCAAACCCGCCGTAGACAAGGTCTTCCCGCTTGCGGAAGCACCGGCCGCCGTCAGGTATCTCCGGGAGGGCCGGAGCCTCGGGAAAGTGGTGGTCAGGATCTGATCCCGCCGTTTTGCCGTCGCGTGAAAAGTCCGGAAGTAATTCTGAGTTCGGCTCGCTGCCTGTCCATCTCCGGACCCCTTGAATGTCAGACCCCACTGCCAGGATTGATTTATGGAAGGCAATCCGGTGGTGGTGGAGGCAGAGGCGTTTGTTGATGCTTCGGTGGCTGCTTTCACGGCCGTGCTCAGCGGCGCTGCTGTTGCCGGTACGACCGGTTCTGGGACGGCTGTTTCCGGTCCGGGTGCCGCTGGGCCTGGCGTCGGCGGCTGCGGTGCCGCTGGACCTGGCGCTGACGCTGGCGGACTTGGTGATGATCCGTTGCAGCGGGTTGCTGATAATGCGTTGGATGTCCTTGCGGGGGTGGCGCGGTCGGAGGCGAAGCTGGCAGCGGTGAAGGCGCAGGCGGTTCAGGTGCTCGCTGCCGCCACGAGTGTGGTGAACGGTCCGCCGTCCTCGCCGCAGGAGGCCACGGCCCAGGACCGGAGCCTGGTGGCCGAGGTCGGCTGTGCGCTGGTGATTGGTGACCGTGCCGCCGGTGCCTTGTTGGCCGAGTCCCACGCCCTGGCCACGGCCCTGCCCCGGACCCTCGCAGCGTTGGGGTCCGGGACGATTTCCTGGGCCCATGCCCGGGAAATGGTGGACCAGACCGTGGGGCTTGACCGGGCCGGGGCCGCCGCCCTGGAGGCCCACTTCCTGGATCCGGACACGCCACGGCCGGCCGGGGCGGCGACGATCGGTGAGATGCCGGCCTACCGGTTCAAGGCCAAAGCCCGCACCTGGCGGGAACGCCACCATCCCGAATCGCTGGAGAAACGCCATACCAAGGGGGTGGCGGACCGGCGGGTCGAATACCGGCCGGACCAGGACGGCATGGCCTGGCTCTCGGCCTGCCTCCCCGCCGACCAGGCCATGGCAGGCTGGAACCGGCTCAACGCCCTCTCCCGGGGAATGCAAGGCCCCCACGAGGCCCGCACCCTCACCCAACTCCGCGCCGATACCTTCGCCCAAGCCATCCTCACCAGCGGCACCAATGCCAGCATCGGCGACGGGGCAGGTGCCGGAACGGATCTCACCCCGTCTTCGTCAATCCGGGCGCAGGTTCTCGTCACCGTGCCGGTCGTCTCCCTCATGGGAGTGACCGATGAGCCAGCCATGCTGGACGGCTTTGGCCCCATCCCAGCCTCCATGGCACGGGACCTGGTCGCTGACGGTGCTGATTCGTTCTACCGGGTCCTGGTCGATCCGCGGGACGGGGCGCCGTTGGAGATCGGGCGGAGCAGCTACCGGGTCACCAAAGCCATGCGGAACTGGCTCCGGCTTCGCGACGGCCAGTGTCCGTTCCCCGGCTGCAGCAACCCGTCTTTGGATAACGAGGCAGACCACCTCCTCGTCTGGCACCACGGCGGGACCACCGGGATCAGCAACCTGGGACAGCCCTGCCCGAAACACCACAAACTCCGGCACACCAGCAGGTGGAAACCAACACCAGCCACCAAAAACCAACCACCCGGCTGGACCTCACCCACCGGACGCCACTACAAAAGCGAACACCAGGACTGGGAGCCACCCCACTGGCCTGCCAGCACTCGTGTCCCTGCCATTGCCGATGCTCCGGCCCGCCCAACTGGAGACGTCCCGTACTTGGAGCCTCCCCCGGAGGAACCCGCAGGCGGAAACCTCCTGGACCCTGGCGACATACCGGCGGATGACCCCTTATGGGACGACTTCTACGCCCTGCCGCCCATTTCGGCTCAGGAGCCGTTGACGCACTGGGAACCGGCTCTGCCCTAGCTGCAACAGCCGGCTTCCCGGGAGCACTCCGTGCAGTAAGAGCGGGTCCAAAGGACGACGTCGTGGTGGCGATACAGGATTCCGGCGCCAACCCGGGCCCCTTCCGCCATCGCGGCCCGATACGTGCCCACTCTTCCGGGTGCCGGGCTGCGGGCTGTGAGGATGGGATCCCCGGCGCGATGTCCTGCCGTCCCATCGACAAGTTCGCGGAGAATGTCAGCACGGCCAAGGAAGTGAGCCCGCTCAGTAACCATATGGACCAGAACCTGATGCAGGGTGGCATGGCGCCACTCTTGCTACTCCTGAATCAGCCAACAGTGTCAGAGAGCTGCGACCCGATTCATTTTCTCCGGCCGCCTTTGAGACTGGAGCGCCCTCGTACATACCGAGCCTGGTGCCTATAGATAGCTTTTGCGCACCGTGAACCAATCGTTTGCACCCAGCTTTCCGGGGTAGGGCAGCGGCGTCATCGGCTCCCGGAATGCCGGAAGGACCCCCACCTGCCATAAATCCTGGTAAACGATCCGACCGGGGTCACTTGTAGACAGTCGCTCCCAGGCGACCTTCTTTGCATCGAGAATTGCCAGTAGTGGATCTAAGCGGGCGGTCATACTGTCCGCGGACTCCCGGAACCAAGTGATCGCACCGATCGAATTTCCATCCGCATAGAACGGTGGATTGGGCAGGTTCTCCTGGAACCAAGCGTCTGCAACGGCGTAGCAGGTGATTTCTTTCTCAAGGAGCCGCCCTGTCCGGCGCAGATGGTCTACAGCCACGAAAACGCCAACGGGTGCTCCAGTGCGCCCGACATACTTCGTTTGGAACCGCTGGAAGCCCGTCATTGCAGCCATGATCTCACTTATTGGGGAAGGGCCTTGCCCAAAGAGTCCCCTAACCCTGACTCGTTGCACTTCCGGACCCTGGGGCTGGCAAATGTCGAAGCTTGCGGCAACGCCATGAATTCCCACGGGCTCTACGGCGAGGTCGTGCATGTCTGTGATCCCAGACACCGTGCATACTTCAATGACGTCGAAACCCAAGCGCGGGGCGCACAGTTAAGTACGGGATACCGGACAGGGCTGCGAGGCCCGGAACAGCAATGGAGGGACCATGGCGGTCGAAACGGAGGCCAGGCCTGAAGCAGGCAGCGCACCTCAGATGGCATCAAAGGGGACATCCAAAGTCCCCGCTGCCGAAAACACGCTGCGCATCCTCAAACTTCTGGCATCCCGTCGAGGCCCCATGGCGGCGTCGCAAATCGCTTCCACCCTGGGCCTGCCACGCTCCAGCGTCTACCACCTGCTGGGGGTGATGGAAGCCAACGGGTTTGTCCTCCACCTCCACGAGGAGCAGCGCTACGGGCTCGGCATCAGCGCGTTCGAGCTCAGCTCCGCCTACTCCAGGCAGGAGCCGCTCTCCCGGCTCGGCCGCCCGTTGCTCGCCTCCCTGGTGGATGCGCTGGGTGAGAGTGCACACCTGGCGGTACTGCACGGGCGAGACGTGCTGTACATCGTTGAGGAGCGCGCCAAGAACCGCCCGTCCTTGGTGACCGACGTCGGAGTCCGGCTCCCCAGCCACCTCACCGCCAGCGGGCGTGCCATTCTTGCGGCCCTGCCCAAGTCCCAGGTCCGTGCGCTCTATCCGAACGCTGCTGCTTTCACCGCCCGGCACGAGGTGGAAGGCGCCATCATGAAGTACTCGGCGCTGTCCTCGCACCTGGACCGGGTAAGGCAGCGCGGTTACGCCACCGAACATGGCGAAGTCACACCAGGCTTTGGCTCCATCGCCGCCGCCGTGACGGACCACCTGGGATGGCCGACGGCGGCCGTCGCCGTCACCTTCCTCGAGGACAAGCTGCCGGCTGAGCAATGGCCGGCGCTCGCCGCCCGCGTCCAGAAAGTGGCCGATGAGCTCTCGGTGCGGCTCCATGGCCGCCCCGCCAAGTAGGCCCCAGCCCCACCCGAGCCGCTCCGCACTCCCAGCCACCGACCCGTCCAGTTTGGTGCCTTAACTAAAAGGGCGGCGGGGGCTCTAGGAGGGTCCGGTATCCCGGACAGCACCAATCCGCAGGCCCTGTTTCTGCCACCTCAGACGGGCTTTAGTAGATACAGAACTTCCAGCAAAACCACTACACGAAGGAGCCACCATGGCACCCGCCGATTTCACCACCGGTGCCCGCCCGGTCAAAGCAGCCCGCGGCACCGGGCTCACCGCCAAGTCCTGGCAGACCGAAGCGCCGCTGCGCATGCTCATGAACAACCTGGACCCCGAGGTCGCCGAGCGCCCGGATGACCTGGTGGTTTACGGCGGCACCGGCCGCGCTGTCCGGTCCTGGGCCGCTTTCGACGCGATCACCCGTACGCTGGAAACCATGGAGAAGGACGAAACCCTCCTGGTGCAGTCCGGCAAGCCCGTCGGCGTCTTCCGCACCAACGAATGGGCGCCCCGCGTGCTTCTGGCCAACTCAAACCTCGTCGGCGACTGGGCCACCTGGCCCGAATTCCGCCGGCTGGAGGCCGAGGGCCTGATGATGTACGGCCAGATGACCGCCGGGTCCTGGATTTACATCGGCACCCAGGGCATCCTCCAGGGCACCTTCGAGACCTTCGCCGCGATCGCCCGCAAGCTCACCGGCGATGAAAACGGCACCCTCGCCGGAACCCTGACGCTCACCGGCGGGTGCGGCGGCATGGGCGGTGCCCAGCCGCTTGCCGTCACCCTGAATGACGGAGCGTGCCTGATTGTCGACGTCGACGAAACGCGCCTGCGGCGCCGCGCCGGCAAGCGCTACCTCGATGAGGTGGAGACCGACCTCGACGCCGCGATCGCCAAGGTGCTCAAGGCCAAGGAAGAGCGCCGCGGCTGGTCCGTGGGCTATGTCGGCAACGCCGCCGAGGTCTTCCCGGAGATCCTGCGCCGCCACAAGGCCGGTGAGCTCACCGTGGACATCGTCACCGACCAGACGAGCGCGCACGATCCGCTGTCCTACCTGCCCGAGGGCATCTCGGTGGCGGAATGGCACCGCGAAGCAGAAGCTGACCCGGAAGGCTTCACCAAGAAGGCGCAGGCGTCGATGGCCAGGCACGTCCAGGCCATGGTGGAATTCCAGGACGCCGGCGCCGAGGTCTTCGACTACGGCAACTCCATCCGCGACGAAGCCCGCAAGGGCGGCTACGAACGTGCCTTCGAGTTCCCCGGCTTCGTCCCCGCTTACATCCGCCCGCTCTTCTGCGAGGGACTCGGCCCCTTCCGCTGGGTTGCCCTGTCGGGCGACCCGGAAGATATCCGCGTCACCGATGAGGCCATCAAGGAGCTGTTTCCGGAGAACAAGCACCTGCACCGCTGGATCGACGCCGCCCAGGAACGCGTCGAGTTCGAAGGCCTGCCGGCCCGCATCTGCTGGCTCGGCTACGGCGAACGCGCCAAGGCCGGCCTGCTGTTCAACCAGCTCGTGAAGGACGGCAAGGTCAAGGCGCCCATCGTGATCGGCCGCGACCACCTGGATTCAGGGTCTGTCGCCTCCCCGTACCGCGAAACCGAGGCGATGCAGGACGGTTCTGACGCGATCGCTGACTGGCCCATGCTCAACGCCCTGCTGAACACCGCCTCAGGCGCCACCTGGGTGTCCCTGCACCACGGTGGCGGGGTCGGCATCGGCCGCTCCATCCACGCCGGCCAGGTCTCCGTCGCGGACGGCACCGACCTCGCCGCCCAGAAACTCGAGCGCCTTCTCACCAACGACCCCGGCATGGGCGTCATCCGCCACGCCGACGCCGGGTACGACCGCGCCCTCGAGGTCGCCAGGGAACGCGGCGTCCGCATTCCCATGCAAGAGACAGCGTCCGAAGCCCGCTGACCAGCCCCACATCCACATCAGTTGCTTCGTAACTGTCGTTTTGAGCCCCGAAAACGACAGTTACGGAGCAATCGATCCACAGAAGCAGGAACACCATGAGCACCATCACCCACGAACCGCTGACCGTCACCCTCGGCACCAGCGGTATCACCCCGGAGGACGTCGTCGCCGTCGCGCGCCACAACGCCAGAGTGACCATTTCCCCGGAAGCCCTCGAAACCGTTGCAAAAGTGCGCGCGCACATCGACGACCTCGCGGCGAGCGACACCCCGGCGTACGGAATTTCCACCGGTTTCGGCGCCCTTGCCAACCGGCACATACCCAACGAATTGCGCACCCAGCTGCAAAAGAGCCTGATCCGCAGCCACGCCGCCGGCATGGGTCCGGCCGTGGAACGTGAAGTGGTCCGCGGCATCATGTTCCTCCGCGCCAAGACACTGGCCTCCGGCCGCACCGGCGTCCGTCCGGTGGTCCTGCAGACCATGGTGGACGTCCTCAACGCCGGCATCACCCCGGTGGTCCGCGAGTTCGGGTCGCTGGGCTGCTCCGGCGACCTGGCACCCCTATCGCACTGCGCCCTGGTCCTGATGGGCGAAGGCGAAGCCGCCGGGCCGGACGGCCAGCTGTACGGCACCGCCGGCCGTCCCGCCGTCGCCGAACTCCTTGCCTTGCACGGCATCGAGCCGGTCACCCTCGCCGAAAAGGAAGGCCTTGCCCTGGTCAACGGTACCGAGGGCATGCTGGGCATGCTGCTGATGGCCATTGCGGACCTTCGGCAGCTGCTGACGACGGCGGACATCACCGCAGCGATGAGTGTCGAGGCGCTGCTGGGCACCGACCAGGTGTTCCTGCCGGAGCTGCACGCCGCGCTGCGACCCCATCCGGGGCAGGCCGCCAGCGCTGACAACATGCTGCGCGTGCTTTCCGGTTCGCCGATCGTCGCCTCCCACAAAGTCGGTGATTCCCGCGTGCAGGACGCCTATTCGCTCCGCTGCGCCCCGCAAGTCACCGGTGCGGTGAGGGATACGCTGGACCACGCGGACCTGGTGGCGTCCCGCGAACTCGCCGCGGCCATCGACAACCCGGTGGTGCTCCCTGACGGGCGGGTCAGCTCCAACGGCAACTTCCACGGCGCTCCTGTGGCCTACGTGCTGGACTTCCTGGCCATCGCCGTGGCGGACCTCAGTTCCATCGCGGAGCGCCGGACGGACAGGATGCTTGACCCCGCGCGGTCCCACGGCCTTCCTGCGTTCCTCGCAGCCGACCCGGGTGTCGATTCCGGGCTCATGATCGCCCAGTACACCCAGGCCGGGCTGGTCTCGGACAACAAGCGTCTCGCTGTACCTGCATCGGTGGACTCCATCCCGAGTTCGGCCATGCAGGAAGACCACGTCTCCATGGGGTGGCACGCGGCCCGTAAACTCCGGAAGGCAGTAGAGAACCTGCGGCGCGTCCTGGCGATCGAGCTGGTGACCTCAGCCCGGGCATTGGATATCCGCACCCAGCTCTCCGGTGGCGGGCTGACGCCGGGACCGGCGGGCGCCGCCGTCGTCACTGCACTTCGGAGCGTGGTGGACGGGCCGGGGACGGACCGCTTCCTTTCCCCGGAGCTGGAGGCGGCGGACAGGCTGGTCGCCGCAGGGGAGGTGCGCCGGGCCGTCGAATCGGCCGTGGGTCCACTGGCATAAAAGCGAACAATCTTCAGCCTATCGGCACAAAGCGTCCGCCTGGTGAAATTTCGAGCGACACGGACATCGGGCGGACGCGGAGTGTAGTAGAACTGAAGGTGTAGTGAAAGTCACATCAAAGAGGCTGTGGCGCGGAACATATACAAAGGGGTAGAAGTTCAAATGAAAGCACGTGGGGCAGTCCTGTCGAGGCGCAATGCCCATTCCGCCGTTATTTCCGACTGGAGGGGACTCCAGGCCGGGGAACGCGTCGAGATCATCAAGCAGGCGCATGTGGTGGCCACCGGTGAGGTGGAAGAAGTGTCCCAGAGCGGAAACGTTCTGTGGCTTGTGCCGACTGGTCCGTCCGAAAAGCAGCTCTTTTTGAAGTCCGACGGCGTACAGGTCCGCCGGGCCTGATAACCCGGCCAACTGCCGATAGAAAAAGTCCCCGCCGCTGCGTATGCAGCGGCGGGGACTTTTGTCTGTGCGCGAAAGGGGCGTCCCTCGCAATCTGTCAGGCTGCGATGGCCTCGTAGGTCTCGCCGAAGGGGACCGATTCGTCCAACGCCACGGTGTAGCGGCCGGGGTGCAGCCTGGTCACCAGGATGCCGCAGGCCGCGTCCTGGGCTGCAACCTCGATGAGTTCGGCAACTGCTTCTTCCAGGCCCGTGTGGACGTCGCCCGCGGTGGAGAACTCCAGGTCGATCGACCGGACTGCCGGTGCGTCAGTGGCTGAGGAGACGGCGGGGACGTGCTCCATTGTTGCTGTAGTCATGTGTGAACTTCCTGTGTTTCATGCCTGAGGGCCTTTTCATCGTACCTGCTCGTCCGCGCAAATGTCAGATGACTGCTGTTTGGAGTGTCGAAATCCCGTCCGAAGCCAGCCGGACTCGCGGCCTCCCAGTCACAATAGGGCGCGTTGGCGGAGCGTCAGCGCATCGGCAACGATGGGGTGCAAACGTGCAACGTCAGCTCGAAGGGGATCTGGATGAAAATCATGCGCCTGGGTGAAAAGGGCAAGGAGCAGCCGGCAGTCATGGTGCCGTCCGGCCGGTACTACAGCCTCCTGCCGCTGACGCCGGACGTGGACGGTGAGTTCCTGGCATCCGGGGGAGTGGACAAGGTCCGGCACGCGCTGGAAGCCGGATCCCTGCCGGAACTGGAAGGTGTGGCGGCGCTCAGGGTTGGCCCCCCGATTGCCAGGCCCGGCTCGGTGGTGGGAATCGGGATGAATTACGCCGCGCACGCCGCCGAGTCAGGTTCCGCGCCCCCGGAAATTCCGGTGGTGTTCCTCAAACCGGGCAATACTGTTGCGGGACCGTTCGATGCCGCTCCCATTCCGCCGAACTCCAGCAGGTACGACTGGGAAGTGGAGCTGGGAATCGTCATCGGCAGGGAGGCCTCCTACCTGAAGTCCCCCAGCCAGGCGAAGGACTGCATCGCGGGATACGTCACCGCCAACGACCTCTCCGAGCGTGAGTACCAGCTCCCCGGGGCGGCCGGCCAGTGGACCAAAGGGAAGTCCCTCCCCGGCTCCACGCCGCTGGGCCCCTGGCTGGTTCCGGCAGGCGAGATCGACGGCGGGAACCTGCCGTTGCGGAGCTGGGTCAACGGGGAGCCGCGGCAGGACTCCTGCACCTCGGAGCTCATCTTCGATGCCGCCACCCTTGTCCACCACTGCAGCCAGTACATGCGCCTGGAGCCCGGGGACGTCATCCTGACCGGAACGCCGGAAGGCGTGGCGCTCAGCGGCCGCTTCCCCTACCTCCAGCCGGGTGACGTGGTGGAGGTAGAGGTTGTGGGGCTGGGGCGCCAACGCCTTGGGCTGTTCCGTGCTGGAGAGTCCGGCTAGCCTGCCTTTACTGCCAGGACCGGGCAGTCGGCTTCCAGCAGGATCCGTTGGGAAACGCTGCCCATGATGAGCTTGCCCACCGGTGTCCGACGGCGCAGGCCGATCACAATCAGTTCAGCGTTGTGCTCCTCCGCGGCATCGAGCACCTCTGCGGCGGCATCGTGGCCACGGACCGGCTGCTTGATCACGTGGTCGATGCCCTGGGTGGCCAGGCGGTCCTCAATGCTCTGGATCTCCGGCTCCTGGGCGTAGCGGTTGTCCACCAGCGCGTCCCCCTTGGACGAGTTGATGACCAACAGTTTGGTGTTGCTCTTCCGGGCTTCGTGGATGGCCTGGGTCAGGGCTGCTTCGCCCTCGGGGGTCGGGACGTATCCCACCACGATGGTCATGGTGTCTCCTTCTTGTCTGCGTGGGCCGGGCTGTCTGGGCGGGCAGTGCTGTCCGGGTGGCTATGGCTGCCTGGGCGGGCAGTGCTGTCTGCGTGGACACCGCTGCCTGAATGAACTGTGCTGCCCGGGTGGGCGGCACTCTCCGGGTGGACGGGCAGGTCTGCATGCGCGGAGCTGCCGGACGGAGCCGCCGGCCCCGTTTCCGTGGCCGGCACGGGTCCGGCCGCAGCCGGGCGGTTGCGCCGGACCAGCTTGAAGATCAGCGGCCACAGCAGGATGAGTCCCACGATGATGTAGATGACGACGGCGATCGGCTCGCTCCAGAGCCCTGCCGGGTCACCGGCGCTGAGTTGCAGGCTCTTCCGCAGCTGGCCCTCGATGCGTGGCCCAAGGATGACGCCAAGGATCAGGGGCAGCACAGGCAGCCCGAACCGGCGCATCATGAATCCCAAAGCCCCCAGCGCAAGCAGGAGGACCAGGTCAAAGGCCTGCAGGTTCACCGAGTAGGCGCCCAGCGTGGCGAAGAACAGGATTCCCGCGTACAGGTACGGCCGGGGGAGCTGCAGGAGCTTGGCCCACAGGGGAGCCAGCGGCAGGTTGATCAGCAGGAGCAGCAGGTTGCCGATGAAAAGGCTTGCAATCAGCGCCCACACCAGGGGGCCCTGGCTGGAGAACAGCTGCGGACCCGGCTGGATGCCGTAGGAGGTGAACGCAGCCAGCATGACGGCGGCAGTGGCGTTGGTGGGCAGGCCCAGCGCAAGCATGGGGGTCAGGGTCCCGGCGGCGGCTGCGTTGTTGGCAGCTTCCGGACCGGCCACGCCCTCGATGGCACCCTTGCCGAACTCCTCGGGGTGCTTGCTGAGGCGCTTCTCCGTCACATAGGAGAGGAACGTGGGGATTTCCGCGCCGCCGGCGGGAAGGGCGCCGAAGGGGAATCCGAAGGCGGTCCCCCGGAGCCAGGGCTTCCAGGAACGGCTCCAGTCCTTCTTGCCCATCCAGGGACGTCCAACCGGAATGACGTGCAACGGGGTGCGGCGCAGGTGGGCGGCAACCCACAAGGCTTCACCCACTGCGAAGATGGCCACGGCCACCACAACGATGTCCAGGCCGTCCGCGAGCAGCGGCTGGCCGAAGGTCAGGCGGCGCTGGCCGGTCACGGAGTCGATGCCCACCAGGCCGATGGCCAGGCCCAGGGCCAGCGAGGAGAAGCCGCGGAGCCGGGATGAGCCGAGCACGGCCGTGACGGCCAGCAGGGCCAGGACCATGATGGCAAAGTAGCTGGGCGCACCCAGGCTGACGGCGAACTCCACCACGATGGGGGCGCAGACGGCCAGGAGTGCGGTGCCGATGGTGCCGGCGATGAACGAGCCGATGGCCGCCGTCGCAAGCGCCTGCGCGGCCCGCCCCGCTTTGGCCATTTTGTTGCCTTCGATCGCCGTCACCACCGAGGACGATTCACCGGGTGTGTTCAGCAGGATCGAGGTGGTGGAACCGCCGTACATGCCGCCGTAGTAGATGCCGGCGAACATGATGAAGGCGCTGGTGGGTTCCAGGGCGTAGGTGACGGGCAGCAGCAGGGCCACGGTCATGGCCGGGCCGAGGCCGGGCAGGACGCCGACGGCGGTGCCCAGGATGACGCCGATGACGGCGTAGAGGAAATTCATGGGGGTGAGGGCGGTGGCGAAACCGTCCATCAGTGAGGACCAGACGTCCATCAGAGGATTCCTTCCAGGAGTCCGGCGGGCAGTGCGATGCCCAGCCCGAGGTAGAAGCCGTAGAAGGTCAGCAGGGACAGGGCCACGGAGATGAGCCCGTCACGGATGTAGCGGCGGCTGCCCAGTGCCAGGACGCTGCCCCAGAACAGGACGGTGCCGGAGATGACCCAGCCGGCCCAGTCGATGAGCAGGATGTTCAGGATGAAAGCGCCCGCCAGGGGCAGGATGGTCTTCCAGTCGGCAGGGTGGGTGAGGTCGATGTCCTCGCCGCCCTCCGCTTCGCCCTGGCCGCCCCGGATGACGTTGACGGCCAGCAGGACTGCGCAGGCCACCAGCAAACCGGCCACGATGAACGGAACCGTTTTGGGACCAACCGGGTCCGACTGGGAATACGGGGTTACCAGGCCGTTGGCGTCCAGGAAGACAAGGACGCCAACCGCGCCGAGCAGGAGTGCAACTCCCAGCTCGGCGCGGCCTTTAAGGCCTGTGGTCAGCGAGCTCACGCCAACCCAAGCTTGGTGAGGACGTCCGCCACCCGCTTGTCCTGCTCGGTGAGGAAGGTCTCGAACTCGTCGCCGGTGATGAAGGCGTCAGTCCAGCTGTGGGTCTTCAGCGCTTCCTTCCAGCCTTCGGTTGCGTGCATCTTCTCAAGGGCGGCGATCAGGGAAGCCTTGTCCTCGTCGCTGATGCCCGGAGGGGCCACGATGCCGCGCCAGTTGGTGAACACCAGGTCGATGTTGGATTCCTTCAGTGTGGGGGCGTCCACGCCTTCCAGGCGCTCCTCGCCGCTGGTTGCCAGCACGCGGACTTCGCCGGATTCGATCTGCTGCAGGTACTCACCGGCGCCGGAAGCGGCAAAGCCAAGCTTGTTGCCGAGGATCGCGGGCAGGAGGTCTCCGCCGCCGTCGTAGGACACGAAGTTCACCTTGGTGGCGTCGATGCCCACCGCGCCGGCCAGCTGCATGGGCAGCAGGTGGTCGGGGCCGCCGGGGGAGGAGCCGCCGCCTACGGAAATAGACGCCGGGTCAGCCTTCCAGGCCGCCACCAGGTCGTCGATGGTCTTGTAGGGGGAGTCCTTGCTGACCATGATCGCGCCGGGTTCCTCGATGAGCCGGGCCAGGGGGGTGGTCTCGGTCAGCTTGGATTCGGACTTGTTGGTGTAGCTGGCGCCCACGACGCCCAGCCCCATGAGCATGGTGAGGTCGCCGTTGCCCTTTTCGTTGACCACGCGGGCCAGGCCCACGGTGCCCCCGGCGCCGGCGAGGTTGAAGACCTCGGTGTTGTTGGAGATCTTCTCGTCGTCGAGGACCTTCGCTGCGGCGCGTGCGGTGGTGTCGTAGCCGCCGCCCGGGGTGTTGGGGACCATGATCTGCAGGCCGGTGATGGGTCCGGCGGCGGCGCCGGAGCTTTCCGGGCCGGTGGAGCTCTTGCCGGTGGCACCGCAGCCGGTGGCCATCAGGGCGATGCCGGCGGCGACGGCGGCGACTCGCAATGCGCGGATCTGGCGCATGGTGTTCCTCTTCTCAGTAATGCAATTCTCTACAGGATGATCAGCGGACCTGATCTGTGCTTTCGATGCTAGGCCCGGCAGTGACGGCGATCACTCTTGTGTACGCAGAGAAAGTTAAGTTCATTGCGTTCACGTTTCCGGCACCCCACCACGCCCGGGTCCGCACCGCCCTTCGCCTCGTCGTGCATCGCCCTTTAGGCTGGAAGTTGGCCAGGGAACGGGGCGGACATGGCGGAGCGAAGCGGGCGTTACGGAACCAGGCCGGCAGCATGGATCGGCATCGCGGTGGTCCTGCTCGCGCTGGTCCCGGCAGTCATGCGGGTTGTTGATGGACGGGCGGGCTGGTGGGAGGCGCTGTACATCCTGGCCGGGGCCGGGTTGATCACGTTCCACGCAACCCGGCTGGTGCTGCTGCACCGCGCAGGCCGGATCCCGGGTGCCGGCGCCGGCACCGCCCGGAGTGCCGGCGGGGAAGGGCACGACGGCGGTCCCCGCTGACTGTGCCGCAGGCTGCGGTATAGTTCCGGTACGCCGGGAGGGGGCGGGCGGCGCGCCCCTGTGCCTGCGCGACGTGTGCCTGCGCCCAGGCACCTGAACCACCATTAAAGGAATCCACGCAGTGACGCGACGAAGAGGAATGTCCCTCGCCGGGCAGTACCTTGTGCTCCAGTTGCTGATTGTCCTGGCAGTGCTCGTGGCCGTGGTGGCCATTTCCCTGGCCCAGTCCGCTGCCGCCTTTGAGCGCACCGAGGGCAGGAGGGCGCTCTCCGCCGCGGAGGCGCTCGGCAACAACCCCGCGGTCCGGGCTTTGCTGCCGGAGGCTGAGCCGCGTGTTGGTTCAGCGCTCCCTGCGGTGGCCGAGTCCGTCCGGACCGTCTCCGGATCGTCCCACGTCACGCTCGCAAAACTGGACCGGACGGTGGTTGCCGCCTCCGATCCGGGCCTGCTGGGCAAGCCCATGGAACTCGGAGCCAGCAGGGTCATGGAAGGCCGGGCGTGGACCGGCGTCCTGAACCAGGGCGGAACCGCCGTCCTCTCCGCCCACGTCCCGGTGCTCAACGATTCGGGAAAGATGATCGGCATCGCAGCCATCAGCCGCAACTACCCGTCCACCCTTGAACGGCTCGGCGATGCCGTCCCCAACCTCCTGACCTACCTCGGCGTGGCCAGCGTCCTGGGCGTGGCGGGATCCCTGCTGTTGTCCCGCCGGGTCAAACGCCAGACCCTCGGGATGGAGCCCAGCGAGATCACCGGGCTGGTGGAAAACCGCGAGGCGATGCTGCACGGGCTGAAGGAAGGCGTGGTGGCGCTGGACCCCCATGAGCGCGTCACCGTAGCGAACGACAGTGCCAGGGAGCTGTTGGGGCTGCCGCCGGACTGCGTGGGCAGGAAACTCGCGTCCCTTCCCGTGGACCCGGCGCTCAAGGTGGTCCTGACCCGCGACCAGCCGGACCCGGACCAGCTGGTGCTTGTGGGGGAGCGGCTGGTGGTGCTGAACCGTGTGCCCATCCGCTCCCGCGGCCGCAACATCGGCTCGGTCACAACCCTGAGGGACCGGACAGAGCTGTCATCCCTGGAGCGTGAGCTGGGGGCCACCCGGACCGCCACGGACACGCTGCGCGCGCAGGCCCACGAGTTCGCCAACCAGTTGCACGTCATTTCCGGCCTGATCCAGATCGGCGAGTACGATTCCGTGGTCCAGTTCGTTAACGGCGCCACGGTGGACCGGACCAGGCTCAATGATGAAGTAACCAGCCGGATCCAGGATCCCGCGCTCGCCGCATTGCTGATTGCCAAGTCCAGCCTCGCCACGGAGCGCGGCGTGGCACTGCAGCTTGACCCGGAGTCCGCCCTGCGCCCGGTCAGCGACGATTTGTCCCGGGACCTCACCACCGTTGTGGGGAACCTGGTGGACAACGCGTTCGACGCCGTCACCGGGCTTCCGGGGGCAGCCGTCCGGGTGCTTGTGGAGGACACTGAGGACCATGTCACCGTCACGGTCCGGGACACCGGCCCGGGCGTCCCGGACGAGGCCGTGGAGGACATCTTCCGCCAGGGGTTCTCCACCAAGGAAGCCGGCCCGGCGGACGGACGCGGCTTCGGCCTGGCGCTTTCACGGGTGGTCTGCCGGCGGTCCGGCGGGGACCTCACGGTGGCCAATGACAACGGAGCAGTCTTCACCGCACGATTCAAAAGGGGTGCAACGCAGCCATGATCAAGGTGCTGATCGTCGACGACGACTTCATGGTGGCCAAGGTGCACGCCGGGTTCATCCAGCGGACGCCCGGCTTCGCCGTGGTGGGCGTGGCGCACACCGGCGCCCAGGCCGTGATCGAGACGGAACGGCTGCGGCCCGACCTGGTGCTGCTGGACATCCACCTTCCGGACATCAACGGGCTGGACCTCATGCACCGGCTGCGGGACGTCGCCCCGGAGCTGGACGTGCTGGTGATCAGTGCCGCCCGGGAAGTGGAGACCGTGCGCAAGGCCCTCCGCGGCGGAATCGTGCACTACCTGATCAAGCCCTTTTCCCAATCGGACCTGCAGGAGCGCCTGGAGCATTACCGGAGTGCGTACCAAGGGCTGGATTCAGCCAAGGACGTGGCCGAGCAGTCGGACGTCAACCGGGTGTTCGGCCTGGACCGGACCGAGCGGCCGCTTCCCAAAGGCTGCAGCATCGAGACCCTGAAGCTCGTGGAGGCCACCCTGAATGCCGCCGACGGCGATCTTTCCGCGGCTGAGGTAGCCGAGCAGCTGGGAACGTCCCGCGTCAGCGCGCGGCGGTACCTGGAGTACCTGCACGACGAAGGGACCCTCGACGTGAGGCTCAAGTACGGCGTGGGGCGTCCGGAGCGGCGCTACGTCCTCAAGGGCCAGTAGCGCGCTTACCTGCAGGCAGCGCCTTACGGGCGGGCAGCGCCGCCCGATGCGCGCCCGCAGCCTGCCGGATCAGCGCAGCAGCGTGTCCAGCAGCCGCGCGGCAACGCGTGCAGTCCGGCTGTCCACGTCCAGCGCCGGGTTCAGCTCGGCGATGTCCAGGTGCAGGAGCTTCCCGCTCCAGGCCACCTGCCGGCACACCGCGGCGATCACGGGGAGGGGCACGCCATACGCCGCCGGGGCACTCACCCCCGGCGCCACCGCAGCCGGCAGCACGTCAAGGTCGATGGTCAGGTACAGCACGTCGATCCCGGCAAGGAATTCTGCCACGAAGGTGCGGACACGTTCGGCCTCGCAGTCCTCGTCCAGCAGGTAGCGCACCCCCAGCGTCCGCGCCGTGTCGAAGAGTGCATGCGTGTTGTTGGGTTCGGATATCCCGACGACGGCGTAGCGGAAGTCGCGACCCGCGGCCGCTTCCGCGCGGGCCATCTGCAGGAACGGCGTCCCGGACGTTGCCAGCGGCTCGTCCCGCAGGTCGAAATGGGCGTCAAGGTTCAGGATGCCCAGCCGCTTCCCGCCCCGGACCGCCGCAGAGGCGGCCACCCCCAGGTAGCTCGCGAAGGCGGTTTCATGTCCTCCGCCCAGCACTGCCGTCACCTGCCCGGCGTCGATCAGTGCCGTGACGGCCCGGCCGGCGCGTTCCTGTCCGGCCTCAAGGTCACCGCCTGACACCACAACGTCCCCGGCGTCGTAGACGGCCCGGTCAAGATGGAACGCCAGCGGCGCCAGGACCTTGCGGATGGCCGCCGGAGCGGCTGCCGCGCCGGTGCGGCCCTTGTTCCGGCGCACGCCCTCGTCGCTGGCGAAGCCCAGCAATGTTGCGGGCCTGGCATCCTCCCCGCCTGGCGCACCTGTCACGCCTGCAGCACCCGCAGGGCCCGCCGTCCCCGCGGCGCCCTCCGTGCGGGTAGCTGCTGCCCCGCCGTCGTACGCCGTAACTGCCTGCCACCAGCGCCGGTGGGCGGCATCATCGCCGTCGAACCTCCCTTCCCAGGGCCGGGGCGGGAGGTCAATGTCAGGTATCAGGGGGGCCATGCTCCAAGCTCACCGCATGAGGACGGCGAAAACCAGCAGCGCCGCCGTCGCCATGTCCGGTATCCAAGATCGTCAGCGTCCGCCGGCAGCAGGGGCTATTGTGGAGCAATCCCTTCCCCCGGGGACCCCATCACCTTGTGTGCCGCACCGGCGCATCATATCCAGGCCGGAGAACAGCCCCGTGTTTGAAGCCCCCAGCATCCTCTTTGCTGCCGCAGGCGCGGCCGTTTTTACCGCAGCTGTCCTCCCCAAACTCCTGCGGAACATGCCGTTCTCCATGCCCATGGTCTTCCTGGGCGCCGGCATGGCGGCTTTCGCCCTGATTCCCACGCTTCCGGACCCGGACCCCATGGCGCACAGCGACTTCGTTGTGCACCTGACGGAGATCTGCGTCATCATCTCGCTGATGGGCGCCGGGCTTGCTTTGGACCGCCCCGTGGGCCGCAAGCGCTGGGCCACCACCTGGCGGCTGCTGGGAATCGCCATGCCGTTGTGCATCATCGCGCTGACCCTGCTGGGCCTGTGGTTCCTGGGCCTCGGCCTCGGCGCTGCCCTGCTGGTGGCCTCCAGCCTGGCGCCTACGGACCCGGTCCTGGCCTCCGAAGTGCAGGTGGGTGAACCCGCGGACCACGACGAGGAGGCCAACAAGGAGGACGAGGTCCGCTTCGGCCTCACCTCCGAAGCCGGCCTCAACGACGGGCTTGCGTTCCCCTTTGTGTACCTCGCCATCGCCATCAGCATCGTGGGCTCATCCCCGCTGGCCTGGTTCCCCGAATGGTTTGCGGTGGATGTCCTGTGGCGGCTGGCCATCGGCGTGCTGCTGGGATTCCTCACCGGCAAGATCCTGGCACGGCTGTTTTTCTCGGCCGGCGCTGAAAGCCTCCGGCTGTCCAACCACTCGGAGGGCTTCGTAGCCCTGGCCGCAACCTTCCTCGCCTACGGTGTCACCGAGATGATCGAGGGCTACGGCTTCATTGCCGTGTTTGTCTGCGCGGTGACCATCCGCTCCGCCGAGCACACGCACGGTTACCACCGGGTGCTGCACTCCTACGTGGAGCAGCTGGAGCGGCTCCTGACCGTGGTGATCCTGGTCCTGCTGGGCGGTGCGATTGCCCGCGGGCTGCTTGCCGGGATCGGTTGGGCCGAGGTGCTGGTGGCGCTGGCATTCCTGCTCCTGGTCAGGCCACTGGCAGGCTGGATCGGCCTGCTCGGCGGCAAGACCGGACCGCGCGAGCGGATCGCCCTCTCGTTCTTCGGGATCCGGGGGATCGGCTCGCTCTACTACCTCTCCTATGCGCTGGGCAAGGGCGAGTTCGCCGGCCAGGCCGAATGGCTGTGGGCCTTCGTGGGGCTGGTGGTGGCACTGTCCATCGTGATCCATGGCGCCACCACCTCGCCGCTCATGAACCGGCTGGACAAGCTTCGGGAAAAGAAGGCCCGGGCGTTGACAGGCGACGAAGGCCTGGCGCCCAACACTCCCGTGTAGGGCACCAGGCCTTGGTTCGGCGCTGGCCGCGCCGGAGCCCTGCCGCCGCGCAGGTCGCCGCGCCGGTCGCCGGGCCGGGGCTACATGCCCAGTGCGGCCTCGATGGGACCCACCGCGAAGAACAGCAGGAACGCGCCGGCCACGGCCCACATGAGCGGGTGGATCTCCTTGACCCTGCCCTGGACGGTGCGGATCAGGACAAAGGCGATGAAGCCGGCGCCCAGTCCGTTGGCGATGGAGTACGTGAACGGCATCAGGGTGAAGGTCAGGAATGCGGGGATGGCAATGCCCCAGTCCTGCCAGTCGATCCGGCCCACCTGGGACACCATCATGAAGCCCACCACCACCAGGGCGGGGGCAACCGCTTCGAAGGGCACCAGGTTGATGAGCGGGGTGAAGAACATGGCCACCAGGAACAGCAGCCCGGTGACGATTGAGGCCACGCCCGTGCGCGCGCCTTCGCCGATTCCGGCCCCGGCTTCCACATAGATCTGGTTGGAGGATACCGAGGCCCCGCCGCCCACGATCGCGCCGAGGGCGTCCACCTGGAGCACACGGTCGACGTCCGGGATGTTGCCGTGTTCGTCAACTGTCCCGGCCTCGTTGGCCAGGCCCACCATGGTCCCCATGGCATCGAAGAAGATGCTGAGGAGGATGACGAACGCGAGCAGGGTTGCGGCGACGAAGCCCAGGTGCTCGAAAGCGCCGAACGGGTTTGCCTTGCCGATCAGGGACAGATCCGGGGCGGCCCAGCCGGTGAAAGTGGGCGCCACCAGGGACCAGCCCTGCGGGTTGGAGGTCTCGCCGTCGAAGCTCGGCCCGATGTGCAGGGTCATCTCCAGAAGCACCGAAATGATGGTGGAGGTGATGATGCCGATCAGGATGGCGCCCTTGACCTTGCGCACCACCAGCGCGATGGTCAGGACCAGGCCGAAGATGAACACGGCGGTGGGCCAGCCGAGGAGCTTGCCGTCGTAGCCAAGGCCAACGGGCACGGTGGTGCCGGCGACATCGGGGATGCGGCGGACGAAGCCAGCGTTGACCAGGCCGATCAGCGCGATGAACAGGCCGATGCCCACCACGATGGCCGTCTTGAGCCCGTCCGGGACGGCTTTGAAGACGGCGGTGCGGAAGCCGGTCAGGACAAGGATCAGCATGGTAACGCCGGAGAGCACCACCAGGCCCATCATGTCCGGCCACGTCAGCCCCGGGTTGGTGGCCACAGTGACGGCCACGAAGGCGTTGACGCCCAGGCCGGTGGCAAGCGCGAAGGGGTGCTTTGCCCAGGCGCCCATAAGGATGGTCAGGATGCCCGCCACGAAAGCCGTTACGGCGGCTACGGCGGTGAACCCCAGCGTGGTGCCGCTGGAGTCGGGGCCCGAGAGGATCAGGGGGTTCAGCACCACGATGTAGCTCATGGCAAAGAACGTGGCGAAGCCGCCTCGGATCTCGCGGGAAAGGTTGGAACCGCGCTCGGTGATCTTGAAGTACCGGTCCAGGGCAGAGCCTTGCTTAAGCATTAGTCCTCCGGGGAAGTCTGTGGGGATACCTGCATCCTATGGTGGCGGCGGCAGGGCGGCAGGCATTTTCGCCTAGTCTGTAAGGAAGCCAACACAAGGAGCCGCCGCCGCATGCGTCCCATCCGCCAGATCCTGACCCTGGGGCTCGTGCTCCTTGTTTTCGCCGCCGGTGTGCTGGGCCTCGCCGGGCCCGCCTCCGCGCATGATGCCGCCGAGTCCAGCACCCCGTCGGACGGCGCGTCGCTGCCGGCGCCGCCCGAACAGGTCTCGGTGGCCTTCAACAACAAGCCGCTGGGCATTGGCGCGGCGTTCTCCGTTAAAGACGCCTCCGGTGCGGAATGGGCGGAGGGGCCGGTGGACATCGTGGACAACGTGGCATCCCAGAAGCTGAAGGCCGGAGGCCCCGCGGGGGAGTACACCGTGGCCTGGCGGGTGGTCAGCTCGGACTCGCACCCCATCGAGGGGACGTTCGCCTTTACGGCCGCCTCTGCCGGGCAGGGCGCCGCGCCGGCAGCAAGTCCGACGGCGGCGGGTACAGTCCCAGCCCCCGGTACCGGTGCAGGCACCGCCCCCGCCATGGGGACTGCCCAGCCGGGGACCACCGGTGAGCCTGAACAGGTGGGCTCAGGGGAGCCGTTCCAATGGAGCATCGTCATCTTTGCCCTCGTCGCAGTGGGGCTGCTGGCTACCCTTGCCATCCTGGCCCGCCGCCGGCTCACGGCCGGCACGGACGACGAATGATGGCGCGAGCCGGTCACGCCGGGGCCAGCAGCGCCGGGCGGCCTTGGCAGGTCCGGGGCTAGCAGGTCAGGGCCGCAAGGCTTCCGGTGGCAGGCTGGGCAACCGCATCAGGATGCACCCGGGCGGAGATTGCCTGGCCCACCGTCTTGGCCTGGCGCAGGACTTCCTTGGGGGAGGGCGTGATGAGCTCGCCAACTCCCACCAGGTAGATGCCAATGGCCCGCATGGCTGCGGTAAGGTTCCGGCCCACCGCCATGCCGAAATCATTGATCATGCGCCGGAGCTGGCTGTGGGCGCAACGGGTCAGGACAATGTGGTCCGCCACCAGGATTCCTGTAGGCGTATGCACCTCCCACTGCGGGGCTGAAGCAAGCGGCGACCCGCCGTCCACCATGGTCAGCTGGATGGCGCGGGTGGTGTTGCGCACGTCGACGTCGTGGCTGGCGGCGTAGTTCCGCAGGTGCCGCAGGATCTCGTTGCGTTCGCGAAGGCTCACGGAGTCCGCCGCGTCGCACCGCTGGAGGGAAGCTGTGTTGGCCGGTTGCGCGGCGCCAAGGAGGTCCAGTCCGTCCACCACGATCGAGTCCACGCCGCGGCGGCACAACTCGGCAGCCACGGCCAGGCCTGAAAGCCCCGTGCCAATGATCACAGTGGTGGTCTGTTCGGTCCCGGCACTCCCAGGCATGCTTGACACTACAGTTTCCCTCCTTCGAAAGTTTCGGCAGGTGCGGGCGTCCTCGCCCGCTCGCGTCCCGTTACCCCCAAAGCCCGGCCGCAGTGCGTTGCCGGGCAGCTCTGACGGAATGAGGCAGTAGGCGTCCCGGACCAACAATGTCCTGAAGACTACAGAAGATTCGCGGCCAGGGATAGCCCAATCCCGAAACAATTTCGTCCAGGTGAAGGCGCTTTCCCGAAGACTGCCCGCTACCTGTGGATAACCGCTGTTTCCAGCCCCGAAGAGGCTTGCTAAGGCAGGGCCTACGGAGAATAGTGAGAAGCGGAAGCGAGCCTTTCTTCCCAGCTCAGGCGGGGGTAGGGGTGCACGTGGAATGGCCTGCTTCTGGCAGAATAGCCGCAACATCAGGCAGTATCGCGAGGAGGCGGCCCCATGGGCGCACAAGAGTTGCATCCGGACCCGCAGGACGGCGGCAGTCCTGCCGCTCCCGAGGGGATCGTAGTCGGCGTCGACGGATCGGACCACGGCCAGTGCGCACTGGTGTGGGCAGCACGCGAGGCCCAGCGCCGGCGTCGTCCGCTGCACATCGTCACCGCCTATTCCGTCCCGATCTTCGCGGCTTCCGGCTTGGACGGCGGATACGCCACCGTAGACGACTCCGTCATTCGTGAAGGCGCGGAGTCGATCGTCAAGCAGGCCCTTGAGAAGGTGTCCACCTACGACATCGATGCCACCGCGTCCGTGGAGAACGGCGATGCCTCCGGCGTCCTGCTGGAGATGTCCGAAACTGCTGAGCTCCTGGTGTTCGGCACCCGCGGCCGCGGCGGCTTTGTGGGCAGGCTCCTCGGTTCGGTGAGCAGTGCACTCCCGGCCCACGCGAAATGCCCCACGGTGACGGTGCCCCTCATCTGTTCAGACCGGCTTGGCGAAACAACTGAGGACCGGCACATCAAGGCAGAGCAGGCCAAGGCCGGCCACCAGCGCGTGGAGAACGTGGTGGTGGTGGGCGTGGACGGTTCGGAGCAGGCACGGGTAGCCGTGTTGGAGGCAGCAGCCCAGGCTGAACGGCTCGGGGCCACCCTGCGCGTGGTCTGCGCGGTGCCGCAGTACAGCGGCTCCCTCGCGTGGGTTCCCGCCCCCATGGACCGCAAGGCGCTGTTCGCCGACATCCAGGTGACCCTGGACGCCGGAATGGCCTGGCTGCGGAGCCACTTCCCGAATCTGCCCACCGAGTCCGAGCTGAGGGACGGCTCTCCTGTGGACGTCCTGGTGGACGCCAGCCGCCACGTGGAGCTGGTGGTGGTGGGTACCCGTGGCCATGGCGGGTTCACCGGGATGCTCCTCGGCTCAACCTCGGACGGGGTGCTCCACCACGCCAAGGGCCCCGTCATGGTGGTCCCGGACCGGGACGACCCGCGCCTGGCGGACCGTGCCCGGTTTGGGCCGGTACTCGGGGCAGCCTGACCGGATCCCGCCGCAGGGGAGCGCCACGATGGCAACTGACCGTCCAGGAAACGGTGGACGGGACTCCCGCCCTCGGGACGGAAACTCCGCCCCCGTCCTCGTCCTGCGCCTCAGCCAGGTGGACGGCAGCATGCTTCCGCTCGTGGGAGGCAAGGCCGCCAACCTCGGGGAGCTGATCGCAGCGGGACTGCCCGTGCCTGACGGGTTCTGCCTGACCACGGCGGCCTACCGGGAGGCTGCCAGTACTGTCCTGGACGGTGTGCTTGCGGAGCTCGGCCGCCTCCAGGCCGCACTGCAGCCTTCCGATCCGGGCAGGTCCGCCCAGCTCACCATGCTGGCCGGGAGGGCACGGGAGGCCATCCGCGCCCTCCCGGTTCCACCGCGGGCCGCAGCCGCCGTGGAGCAGGCGTATGCGGCCCTGGGCGGGAACACCCCCGTGGCCGTAAGATCCTCCGCCACGGCCGAAGACCTTCCTTCTGCGAGCTTCGCGGGCCAGCAGGACACGTACCTGAACGTGGTGGGCAGCACCGCCGTGCTGGACGCCGTGCGCAACTGCTGGGCCTCCCTCTGGACAGACCGTGCAGTGGCCTACCGGGCAGCGCTGGGCATCGCGCCGGACCAGGTTGCCCTCGCCGTCGTGGTCCAGCGGCTGGTGGACGCCGAGGCGGCCGGGGTGATGTTCACGGCGAATCCCCTGACCGGAAGGCGCAGCGAGGCGGTCATCGATGCAGCACCCGGGCTCGGCGAAGCTGTGGTTTCCGGCGCCGTCAACCCGGACCACTTCGTGGTGGATACGGAAAAGGCACGGGTTATTGAGCGCAAGACCGGTGACAAGCGCGTTATGGTCCGGCCCCTCCCGGGTGGTGGAACGGAGGTCCTGGAGATGCCTGGCCGGGCAGACTCCTCAAGCCTCACAGACGAACAGGCCGTAGGGCTTGCTGCCCTGGGCCTGCAGGCCGAGCGGCACTTCGGCTCGCCGCAGGATACCGAATGGGCCATCGACACGGGCGGTGCACTCTGGCTGACGCAGTCCAGGCCCATCACCACGCTGTACCCCGTACCGCAGAGCCGGTCTGCAGGTGCCGGAACCCGGCTGTACATGTGCTTCAGCCTGGCCCAGGGCCTCACCCGCCCGCTCACCCCCATGGGGCTGGCGTCACTGCGGCTCATTGCCTCTTCGGTGGCGAAGGCGGCCGGGTTTCCCGTTCCCGATCCCCGGCACGGCCCGCCGCCCTACGCAGAGGCAGCCCAGCGCATCTACGTCGACCTCACCACGCCGGTCCTGAGCAGCGTCGGCCGCCGCATCCTCCCCCGGGTCTTCGACATCATGGAGGCCAGGTCCGCCATGGTGGTCCGGGAGGTTTTCGACGACCCGGAGTTTTCGGTGATCCGCAGGACGCCATTTGGATTCCTCCGCCATGTCCTGCCGGCAGCGGCTCGTGGCCGCGTGCCGGAGACGGCGCTCCGTGCGCTGTTCCGGCCCAGGGCGGCGCTCCGCCGCCTGGACTCCTTCACCCGGCACTATGCCGAGGACCTGGAGCTTGGCGCAGGAGCAGGTCCCCTTGATCGGCTTGACCACGCGGAGCGGCTCCTGGAGGGCAGGCTCTTTGCCATCGTGCCCGCGGTCCTGCCCCTGCCCGCGGTGGGATTCGCCATGCTGTGGCTGGCGGGAAGGCTGATCGGAGGACAGGACCGCCGGAAGGACCTCGAAATGGTGCTCCGCGGCCTGCCTCGGAACGTGACAACCGAGATGGACCTCGAGCTGTGGCGCCTTGCCGCGGCTGCAAAGGACGACAGGGACTCACGGGCGGCCCTGGAGTCGCGGGAACCGTCCGCGCTCGCAGCGGACTTCAAGGCCGGCACCCTGCCCCCTGCCCTGCACGCAGGCCTGGTGCGGTTCCTCGACCGCTACGGGCACCGGGCCGTGGCCGAAATCGATGTTGGCATGCCCCGGTGGTCGGACGATCCCACGCACATCCTGGGCGTCCTGGCCAACTACCTGCGCCTCACGGATCCCGCCATGGCACCGGACGTCCAGTTCAGCAGGGCCCAGGCTGAGGCGGAGGCGGCCGTGCAGCAGCTTGTTGGGGAGGCACGCCGCCGAGGGCGGGCCCGTGCGCTGGTGGTGGGCGCGGCCCTTTCCCGGGCCAGGCTGTTCGCCGGGCTGCGGGAAATGCCCAAATACCAGCTTGTCCTGGGTTTGGCGGAGGTGCGGAAACAGGTGGCCCTGGTGGGAGCCGCGCTTGCATCCGAGGGCAGGCTGGAGAGCCCGGAAGACATCTTCTTCCTCGATTTCGGTGAGGCCAGGCAGGCCCTCCAGGGCCCGGACCCGCAAGGTTCCCGGACACTGCGCGGACTCGTGGTGGACCGGCGGGCCGCTTACGCCACCGAGCTTGGCAGGCGCCATATCCCCAGGGCCCTGCTCTCGGACGGCACCGAACCCGAGGTGCTGTACGCCGCCGCACGTGTCGCGGCGGGCAGCGCCACATTGTCCGGCAGTCCGGCATCGGCGGGATCGGTCACCGCCCGGGCCCGCGTCATCCTGGACCCTGTGGGCGCCCACCTGGAACCCGGGGAGGTCCTGGTGGCTCCGTCCACCGATCCGGGGTGGACCCCCTTGTTCCTGACCGCCGGCGGCCTGGTGATGGAGATGGGCGGGCCCAACTCGCACGGCGCCGTGGTTGCCCGGGAGTACGGCATACCGGCGGTGGTGGGGGTGCCGGAGGCCACCGTCCGGCTTGCCACGGGACAGAGAATAACGGTCGACGGCGGCGCTGGAACCATCGTGCCCGGATAGGCCCCGCGTGCCCCGCACCTGCCTGCAGGCAGGTGTGGGGAGCCGTGCCGAGGCGTACCCTTGAGCTATGGACTCCCATCAAGGAGACGGCCGGACAATGAACCACCGGAATGTGGGCGCCCCGATCATAACCGGGGCCGCAAAACAGCGCCGGAACCGTGCATGGCTGCGCTGGGTTCCTGCCGTGGCCGCACCGGCAGTGATCGCGGCCGGAGTGCTGGTGGGATCCATCCCGGCACGCGCCGGCGACGCCCTGGCGGACAAGACCCCGGCTGAGGTGATTGCCCTGCTCGCCGGCAACAGGACACACACCTTCTCCGGCACGATTGAACAGGTTTCCGAACTCGGATTGCCGGAACTGCCTGCAACGGGTCCGGGTTCCGGTCCTGCATCGGATGACCCCGCCGCGTCCGCGATCGAGATGCTCACCGGTGAGCATACGGCCAGGGTCTTCATGGACGGCAAGGCCAAAGTCCGTCTCCAGGTGGTGGACCGGTTCGCCGAGCGGAACGTCATCCGGCGCGACGACGATGTGTGGTTCTACTCCTCCAGGGACAACTCAACAACGCACCTGACGCTGCCCGCCCATGCCCGCGACCTCCCGCTGGAAGACCAGGCCCTGCCCGGAACCAGCCCGGACAGCACCAGCCCGGACAGCACCGGCCCTGAAAACACCGTGGTCCCGCCGACGCCCCAGGAGCTCGCGGCGAAGTTCCTCGCCGCAGCCGACACCACGACTGCCGTGTCCGTGGGCCCGGAGGTCCAGGTTGCCGGGCGCGCTGCCTATATCCTGCTCCTCGAGCCACGCACCAGCGGCACCCTGGTGGGCATGATCGCCATCGCCGTCGATGGAGAAACCGGTATGCCGCTCTCCGTGGAGGTAACGGCCCGCGGGGGTGGGGAGCCTGCTTTCAGGACAGGTTTCACCAGCCTGTCGCTTGATGCACCGGATCCCGCCCTGTTCAACTTCGTGCCACCGCCGGGCAGTACCGTTGAAGAGCTTCAGATCCGGCATCCTGCACACCCGCCCGTTGGCCCAGGGTCCCCCGGCTACCCGGGCACCCACACCGAACCGGACCAGCTGGAGGCCGGCATCAAGGACAAGGCCGGCTCCTACCTGACCGGGACCGGCTGGGAAACGGTTGTGGAACTACCGGCGGACACCGGTGCCGGTGCAAAGCTCAGCACCGCGCTGGCGCAGAATCCGCTGCTCGCCCAGGCAGCCGCCGTCGTTCCCGGCGGGCGGCTCCTCTCCAGCGCACTCTTCAACGTCCTGCTGACCGATGACGGCCGCGTCTTTGCGGGCATGGTCCCGGCTGACAGGCTGCACGCCGCATCCTCCGCCCCGTGACGGGACCCGCAGGGGTTCCGGGACGGCGGACGTGCGGCCTGACCATCGAGACGCAGGGCCTGACCAAGCGCTTTGGGCAGCAGGTGGCCGTGGACAGCCTGGATCTCGCGGTGCCGTCAGGCGCGGTCTTCGGGTTCCTGGGCCCCAACGGCTCGGGAAAGACCACCACCATCCGGATGCTGCTGGGCCTCGCGGCGGCGTCCGCCGGGACCGTCAGGCTGCTGGGCAAGGAGATGCCCGGCAGCTTCCAGGATGTCCTGCCACGGGTGGGGGCCCTGGTGGAGGGGCCCGCCTTTTATCCGTTCCTTTCGGGGACCGCGAACCTCCACCGGCTGGACGCCGCCGGCCGGCACGCGGATCCCGCCACCCGCCGGGAACGGGTGGGTTTGGCCCTGGAACGGGTAGGGCTTGGCCACGCCGCCGGCAAGCGGGTCCACGCGTATTCGCTGGGCATGAAGCAACGGCTGGGCATCGCCAACGCCCTCCTGTCTCCCCGCGAGCTTCTGGTGCTGGATGAACCAACGAACGGACTGGACCCGCAGGGCACCCGTGAAGTGCGGAACCTGGTCCGGTCCCTGGCAGCCGACGGGACCACCGTTTTCGTCTCCAGCCACCTGCTCGCCGAAGTTGAACAGATCTGCACGCACGCGGCCGTCATGAGCGCGGGCCGCCTGGTGGCGCAGGGCCCGCTGGCCGAACTGCGCCGGTCCGGCAGTTCGCGCCTGCGCCTGGTGACCCCGGACGCGGGTCCGGCGTCGTCGGTCCTGGCCGCGCTGGGACTGTCACCGGAAACAGGGGCGGCCCAGCCGGACGGGGACGTGCTCCTGGCTGCCTTGGCAACGCCGGGATTCCAGTCGGAGGCCGGGGCGGGGCAACCCGCCGCGGAGGACATTGTTGCGGCACTCGTCAAGGCAGGCGTCCGCGTCCGCGGTTTCGCGGTGGAACGGGAGAGCCTTGAGGACCGGTTTGTTGAACTGACGGGGGAGGGGTTCGACGTTGCCCAGTAGTGTGCCGGCGGAGGCGGAGGTTGTGACGGCCGTGGCGGGGCCGCGGGGAGCCGGCCTGTCCCTCCTGTTGTCCGAAATCGCGGTCCTGTTCCGGCGGCGCCGAACCTGGGCCCTGCTGCTCGCGCTGGCCGCCATTCCGGTGCTGATTGCCGTGGCCGTGAGGGTCTCATCGGCGGTTCCTCCCGGGCGCGGCCCGGCCTTCCTGGACCGGATCACGCAGAACGGCCTGTTCGTTGCGTTCACCGCCATGCTGGTGTCCGTCCCGCTGTTCCTGCCGCTCACGGTGGGCGTGGTGGCGGGGGATACCATCGCGGGCGAGGCCAACCTGGGAACGCTGCGGTACCTGCTCGTGGCGCCGGCGGGCCGGGTCCGGCTGCTGCTGGTGAAATATGCCGGCGCCCTGGCGTTCTGCCTCGCAGCGCCCCTCACCGTTGCCCTCGCCGGCGCTGCCATCGGGGCCGCCCTTTTCCCCGTGGGCCCCGTGACCCTGCTGTCAGGTGATGTCATCGAACCGCCTGAGGCCGTGCTCCGGCTCCTCCTGATCTCGGCGTACCTGGCCGTTTCCCTGGCCGGGCTGTCCGCCATAGGACTGTTCCTGTCCACGCTGACGGTGGTTCCGGTGGGTGCCATGGCCGCCACTGTGGTGCTCTCGGTGGTGTCCCAGGTCCTTGACCAGCTGCCGCAGCTCGAGTGGCTCCATCCGTGGCTGTTCAGCCACTACTGGCTGGGCTTTGGGGACCTGCTCCGCCAGCCGGTGCTGTGGGACTCGTTCGCCAGCAATGCGCTGCTGCAGGCGGGATACGTGGCCGTGTTCGGCGCACTCGCCTACGGACGGTTCGTCACCAAGGACGTCCTGAGCTGAACGGAGCCGGGAAACCCGGCCGAATCCTCAGGCGTGCTGGTGCGCCTCGTGTTCTGAATGGCTGGCGGGCTCCAGCTGGAAGGTGCAGTGGTCGGTATCGAAGTGCGAGCCCAGGCAGGTGATCAGCTTGTCCAGCAACTGGTCGGCGCCGCGGGCGTTGAGCACACCGTCCTCCACCACCACGTGCGCCGAGAAGACCGGGACGCCGGACGTGATGGTCCAGATGTGGATGTCGTGCACGTCAGTAACGCCCTCCACGGAAAGGATATGCTCGCGGATCATCTGCACTTCCACGCCCTTGGGACTGGCCTCCAGCAGCACATCCACCACGTCGCGGAGCAGGCTCCAGGCCCTGGGCAGGATCATCAGGGCGATCACGACGGACGCGATGGTGTCCGCCGCCTGGAATCCGGTCACCATGATCACCACAGCCGCAGCGATGACGGCGAAGGAACCCAGCAGGTCACCCAGGACCTCCAGGTAGGCGCCCCGCACGTTGAGGCTCTCCCGGTGCGCTCCGCGCAGGATCATCAGGGACGCCACGTTTGCGGCAGCGCCCAGGATGGCGGCGAACAGCATGATGTCCGTCTGCACTTCCGGCGCAGCGCCGATCCTGCGGATCGCCTCGCTGAAGATGACCACCGAGATCACGATCAGGATCAGGGCATTTGCCAGCGCAGCCAGCACCTCGGCCCGCTGGTAGCCGTAGGTCCGCTGATCGCTGGCGGGCCGCCCCGCAATCCAGGCAGCCAGCAGGGCAATGGTCACCCCCGCCGCGTCGGAGAGCATGTGGCCGGCGTCGGCAAGCAGGGACAGCGAACCCGAGAGGACCGCGCCGATAACCTGGACCAGGACCACGGCGAGCGTGATGGCAAGGACGGCAATGAGCCGCTTCCGGTGCCGGCCTGTTGCGGTGATGCCGTGGGTGTGGCTGTGGTCGTGTCCCATGCCTACAAGGCTAGCCCCAGCCGAGCTCGTGCAGCCGGTCGTCGTCAATCCCAAAGTGGTGGGCAATTTCGTGCACCACCGTCACGGCCACCTCGTGGATGACGTCCTCCCGCGACACGCAAAGGTCCAGTATGGGCTCCCGGAAAATGGTGATCCTGTCCGGCAGGGACCCGGCGTCCCACCAGGAATCCCGCTCGGTCAAGGGGACGCCCTCATAGAGTCCCAGCAGGACGGTGTCCGGGTCCTCCCCGGGCTTCGGGACGTAGTCGTCCTCGATGAACACCGCAACGTTGTCCATGGCGCGGGCCAGCTTGTCCGGGATGCTGTCCAGGGCATCCTGGACAGCGGCCTCGAACTCGTCCTCGGACATGGTGAAGCGGAGGGGTTCGCTGGGGCCCTCATGGGCTGCGGGCAGGCCCGGCGGCAGGCTGGCTGGCATATTCCGACTCTAGCGGGAACCGGCCGCCCCGGTCCTCTGGTCCCGGCTCCTGCGCCGGGTCAGCGCCACGCCCACCAGGCAGACCAGGCCGCCCACCAGGCCCAGGAAGGCAGGAACCTCGCCCAGCAGGAGCCAGGAAATCAGGATGGTGGTGCCGGGCACCAGGTAGGTGGTGGCCGCCAGCTTGCCGGCGTCCACCAGCGAGAGCGCGTACGCCCATGTGGTGAAGGCAATCGCCGTGGGAAAGATTCCGAGGTAGGCCAGCCCCCACGTTGCCGCCGGCGGCGCCGCCTGCAGTTCGCTGACCAGCTGGCCCGCGAAGGGCAGGCAGCAGAGCGCACCCACCAGGATCCCGAACCACGTGGCCTGGGCGGCAGGAAACTTGCGCAGCACCGGCTTCTGGATGATGACGCTGACGGCGGCGAGCACGGCGGCAAGGAGGCACAGCAGCACACCTGCCACGTCCGTCGTCGCGCCTTCCCCGGGCGCGGAGGACTTGGCTGATCCGAAGGCGATCAAGGCCACGCCGGCGAACGCCACCAGGCTTCCGATGATGAGCCACCGCGGGAAGCCCTCCTTGAGGAAGATGCCGGCCATGATGGCCACCAGGATGGGGTTCACGTTGATCAGCAGGGCGCTGGTGCCCGCGTCAAGCACATGCTCGGCGGCGTTCAGCGCCACGTTGTACCCGCCGAACCACATCACCCCGTAGGCCAGGATCGGCCACCACTCCCGGCCCTTGGGAAGGAGCCGGGTCTTCACCAGTTGGGGCAGCACCAGCAGGGAGAGGACGACGGCGGCAATCGCCAGCCTGCCAAGCGTCAGGGAGCCGGGGGAGAAGTGGGGGCCGATCGCCCGGATGCCCACGAAGGCGGACGCCCAGAGGACCACGGTGACCACCATGGCAGCCACCCCAAGTGCCTTGACCGGGGTTGCTGCGGTGTGGGGCGGTGCGGTGGCAGTCCGGTTGGCGGGGCTGGTTGAAGGCATGCAGCAAATCTATCCGGCTGCAAGGGCAGCTGGCTGGCGGAAATCGGCCACGTCTGGGCAACTTCCTGCCAAAAGACTCCGCCCAGGGGCTATTGCGGCGCCGCCCATTCCAGCAGGCGTTCCACGGGCCACGTGGTGATGATCCGGTCCGCGGGGACGCCGTTCTTTTCCGCGCGCTCGGCACCGTACTGCAGGAAGTCGAGCTGGCCGGGTGCATGGGCATCGCTGTCGATCGAGAACAGGCAGCCGGCGTCCAGGGCGAGCTGGATCAGGGGATCCGGCGGGTCCTGGCGTTCCGGCCGAGAGTTGATCTCCACGGCGACGTTGTGTTCCGCGCACGCCGCGAACACTGCTTCTGCATCGAAGTCGGACGGCGGCCGCGTACCGCGCTGCCCCTCCACGAGGCGCCCGGTGCAGTGGCCCAGGACGTTGGTGTGCGGGTCCTGGATGCCGCCGAGCATGCGGCGGGTCATGGTCCTGCTGTCCGCGCGCAGCTTTGAATGGACGCTGGCAACCACAATGTCCAGGCGGTCAAGCAGTTCCGGGTCCTGGTCCAGTTCCCCCGATTCCAGGATGTCCACCTCGATTCCGGCGAGCAGCCGGACCGGCCTGCCCGGCTGGCCGCCGTCGCTTGGAACGGGGCCGGAATTGATTGCCTCCACCACGTCCAGCTGCCGGAGCAGGCGTTCGGCGGAAAGCCCGTTCGCAATGGTGAGGTTGGGGGAGTGGTCTGTGAGGGCGAGGTATTCCCTTCCCAGCACCCCGGCGGCAGCCACCATCAGCTCGATGGGGGAGCCGCCGTCGGACCATTCACTGTGGCTGTGCAGGTCTCCCCGCAGCATCCCGCGGAGTTCCTCCCCTCCGGACGCCAGCGGCGCGGCACCCTTTTCCCGGAGATCCGCCAGGTACTCCGGAACCTGGCCCTCCACCGCCTGGCGGATCACCTGGTAGGTCCGGTCGCCGATGCCCTTCATCGATTTCAGCCGGCCGTTTCCGGCGCGCGCGGCCACTTCCTCCGGCGGCAGCGCGCTGATGGCCGCCGCTGCCTTGCGGAATGCCTGGACCTTGAAGGTGGCAGCGCGTCCGCGCTCCAGCCAGAAGGCGATCTCATTGAGTGCTGCTACGGCATCCATTCGTCCATCTTCACCCGTCCCGCCCGCTCCGTGCCGGTGTTTTTCGCCGATTTTGGATAATTCCTGCCTAGGCCCTATAGTTTTAGAGTCCAGTTCGGAGAAACGCAAAGGACAAAGACGGAAAGCCCAGCTTGACGCCTTTTTATTTTGTTCCGAACGGGTTCTGGCCCCCATCGTCTAGCGGCCTAGGACACCGCCCTTTCACGGCGGCGGCACGGGTTCGAATCCCGTTGGGGGTACGCAAGGAACTGGTCAAACAGGCAGAAAATGTCTGGTAGGCTGGAAGCCTTGAAAAAAGCGGTAGAGATACCGCGGAAGCAAGAAACGCAAGGCCCTGTAGCGCAGTTGGTTAGCGCGCCGCCCTGTCACGGCGGAGGTCGCGGGTTCAAGTCCCGTCAGGGTCGCTCTGATTGTTGGAAGAGATTCCGGCTGTCATGGTGACTAGTCACCTAGGCTCTGTAGCTCAGTTGGTAGAGCGTTCGACTGAAAATCGAAAGGTCACCGGATCGACGCCGGTCGGAGCCACCACTGGGAAGCATCAGTTCTTCGGAACTGGTGCTTTTCTTATTTTCCGGGCCTACAGTTATAGGGCCGCACGGAGCTACGTCTCGATCCGGCATCAAAACCCCACGGGCCCGGCCATCCTCCCGCCGATGGCTTTTCAGGTTCCGTAAACTTGCAGGCTGCACCGCCGCGGACACGCGGCACCAGCACAACAAAACACCCGAACAGACGAACGTACACGAGACGAATCTGCACAAGCAGTCTGAGCGCCTACAGCGCATAAGGAGAAACTGGGAATGTCCGCCTCATCCGGCACCAGGACCATCAGCCAACCACCCGGGGAAACACCTCCCGCCGTCAAGAAGGAGGAGGAACAGCCCCCCCAAACCGACGGCCCGCAGCTCGCGCGGTGGGTCTTCTGGCCGGCAGCCGCCGTCATCATCGTTTTTGTCCTCTTTGCCACGATCTTCCCGGCGGCTGCCACCGATCTGTTCACCGCCATCCAGGGCAACGTCATTCGGTGGTTCGGCTGGTACTACGTTGCAGCCGTTGCGCTCTTCGTGGTGTTTTCACTGTGGATCGGACTCAGCCGCTACGGCGATATCAAGCTGGGCCAGGACGATGACGAGCCCGAGTTCTCGGTGGTGTCCTGGTTTGCCCTGCTCTTCGCGGCGGGCATGGGCATCGGCCTTGTCTTCTTCGGTGTGGCCGAGCCCCTGAACCACTTTGCCGCGCCCCGGCCCGGCGTCGAAGGTTCCCCGTTGGAGCTTGCCCAGCAGGCGATGACGCAGACCTATCTCCACTGGGGCCTCCACGCCTGGGCCATCTACGTCGTGGTGGGTGTATCAATCGCCTACGCCGTGCACCGCAGGAACCGCCCCATCTCCATCCGCTGGACGCTGGAGCCGCTCCTGGGCCGCAAGCGCGTTTCCGGCGGCTGGGGCAACCTGATCGACATCGTGGCCCTGGTAGGCACCCTGTTCGGCGTTGCCACCTCACTGGGCCTCGGCGTCCTGCAGATCTCCGCAGGACTTGAGCAGGCCAACATCGTCCAGGCCACCACCATGACGCAGATCGGTCTGATCCTCTGCATCATCACGCTGACCATCATTTCGGTGGTATCGGGCGTGGGCAAGGGCATGAAGTGGCTCTCCAACACCAACCTGGTCCTGGCCGCGCTGCTCATGCTGGTGGTGCTGTTCACCGGCCCCACGCTGTTCCTGCTGCGCGAGTTCGTGCAGTCGATCGGCCACTACTTCCAGAACGTCGTAGGCCTGACATTCAACACTCTCGCCTTCTCCGGCGCTGAGGGCGAGGCGTGGCAGGCAGCCTGGACCACCTTCTACTGGGGCTGGTGGATCTCCTGGGCGCCGTTCGTGGGCATCTTCATCGCCCGCATTTCCAAGGGCCGCACCGTCCGCCAGTTCGTGGCCGGCGTCCTCCTGGTACCCACCGCCATGGGCTTCCTGTGGTTCTCCGTCCTGGGCGGCGCCGCCATCCACCGCGAACTGTTCGGCAGCGGCGGGCTCATCGGCGACGACGGCACCGTGGACACCGAGGGCTCACTGTTCAACCTGCTGGGCAGCCTGCCCGGCGGGGTTGTCCTTACCGTGGGTGCAATCCTCCTGATCGCCATCTTCTTCATCACGTCGGCGGACTCCGGTGCGCTGGTGATGGGCATGATCTCCACCGGCGGCGACGTGGAACCCAGGAACTGGCTGCGCATCTTCTGGGCGCTGGCCGCCGCGGCCGTTGCCATCGCCCTGCTCCTGGCCAATGGACTGCAGGCGATCCAGACCGCCGCCATCCTCACCGCCGTGCCCTTCAGCGTGGTGATCATCCTGATGTGCATCTCCACGGCCAAGGCCTTCCACCGGGAACACGAGACCCTGATGCGCGCACAGCGCAAGCTGGCCCGCGACCAGATGGCGGCCCATGTCACGGAGCAGGTCCAGGACTCCATGCATGACTCCGTCCAGGAGCATTACCAGGAGCACGTGGCCGAACAGATCCACGACTCTGTCCAGGAGCACTACCAGGAGCACCTGGCGGACCAGGTGCAGGACCAGGTCAGCGAAGCCGTGGAGGCGCAGCTGAGCGAACGCCTGGCCGCAGGCGAGGCCGCGGACCCGGCGCCGGGAGGACAATCCAGGACGTAGTCAAAGCACCGGACGTAGCCGGTTCCGGCCCCTCAGGGAGGCACCAGTCCAGCCGGACGGGTGCCTCCCTTTTTGTGCCCGGGCACCGGACCGGAGCCCGGGCAAGAGGTGGCATTTCTCACCTTTGCACCCCCTCGAAGGCAACATTTGATCTCGGCGGAAGGTTGTGGCACGCGCGCGTTAGGGGTTAGGTGTAAGCGCTTGCGCAAAATCGGCTCAGCCCCGGAAAGGGGTGATGAAACCTGGTTTGATCTCTCCCTCGGAGGCTGCTTACGGTGGAGCCACGGCCAGGAAAGCACCACAGTTCCGGGCCTCTTCTACGGGGACCACCCAACCCCGTTTTCCCCTTGATACAACGGCGTCCCCGATGACGCCTGCCGTGTCGCCGGGGGCCGCCGGAGTTCGAAGGGCATGGGCATCCGCCCGTCTTCCACGAATAGTTTCAACTCCGCGAGAAGAGCAACAATGCACAAGCACCCCCAATCACCCCGGATGCTGCGGTGGCGCCCCGCCGCCGCAGCACTGGCCACAGCCGTTGCTGCCTCGGCCTTCCTGGCCGTTCCCTCAGCCCAGGCCAACGAGCCGGCCGATCCGCCGGCCGCCGAGCAGATGCCGGCGCCCACCCCCGGTTTCCCCCTCCCCACGGAACACACGCAGGAAGCCTTCGACCCGGCGTCGGACTTCACCTCCAAGTGGACCCGCGCCGACGCCAAGCAGATCATGGCGCAGAGCGACCCCACTGTTGCCCCTGGCGAGAACTCCATGAGCCCGGACGTCACCATGCCGGAGATCCCCGAGGATTTCCCCACCATGAACGAGGACGTGTGGGTCTGGGACACCTGGTCACTCACCGACGAAAACGCGAACCAGATCAGCTACAAGGGCTGGGACGTCATCTTCTCGCTCGTTGCTGACCGCCACGCCGGCTATGGCTTCGACCAGCGCCACTGGAACGCCCGCATCGGCTACTTCTTCCGCAAGACCAACGCCGACCCGGCCAAGGACAAATGGAACTACGGCGGCCACGTCTTCGCCGATGGTGCGTCCATCGGCAACACCGAATGGTCCGGCTCCACCCGCCTGATGCAGGGCAACCACGTGAACGTGTTCTACACGGCCACCACGTTCTACGACATTGCCGAACGGAACGCAGGCGGCGGCGGCATCGCCCCGGATGCGTCCATCGCCAAGGCCCTGGGCAAGATCCATGCAGACGAGAATGGCGTCACGTTCGACGGCTTCGAGCACACCAACCTGCTTGAGCCTGACGGAAAGATGTACCAGACCAAGCAACAGAACCCGGGCTTCGCCTTCCGCGACCCCTACACCTTTGCCGACCCTGCCCACCCCGGCAAGACCTTCATGGTCTTCGAAGGCAACACCGGCGGCACGCGCGGCGAGTACGAGTGCAAGCCCGAAGACCTCGGTTACCGCCCCGGCGATGCCAATGCCGAGTCCGTTGACGAGGTCAACAGCAGCGGAGCCTACTACCAGACAGCGAACGTGGGCCTGGCAGTTGCAGACAACAAGGACCTGACCAAGTGGTCCTTCCTGCCGCCGATCCTCTCAGCCAACTGCGTGAACGACCAGACCGAGCGTCCGCAGATCTTCATCCAGAATGAGGGCGGCAAGAACAAGTACTACCTGTTCACCATCAGCCACCAGTTCACGTACGCCGCCGGCATGCGCGGCCCGGACGGCGTCTACGGCTTCGTCGGCGACGGCGTCCGCTCGGACTACCAGCCGATGAACAACAGCGGCCTGGCCCTGGGCTCGCCCACGGACCTGAACCTGCCGTCGGAGTCCCCTGAGGCACCCACCCCGAACCAGAACGGCCGCCAGTTCCAGGCGTACTCCCACTACGTGCAGCCCGGCGGGCTGGTCCAGTCGTTCATCGACAACGTGAACGGCGTACGCGGCGGCTCGCTGTCACCCACCGTGAAGATCAACTTCCGGGACGGCATCTCGCAGGTGGACCGCAGCTTCGGCCAGGACGGCCTTGGCCCGTTCGGCTACCTGCCCACCAACCTCCGCGTTGGCGGCGAGGGCCACTACAAGTAAATCCGACTGCCCTTGAGTGCAGTCCAGCTACAGGCAGGGACGTCCGGATCACGGGCGCCCCTGCCTGCTGCCGTTAAGGCACCGCCGGGGATAGGGTGGGGATCAACAGAAGGGGGAGTGCCTGATGGAATACCAGAACCCACAACCCAGCCAGGGGCTACAGCAGCGTGCCGCGCCGGTTCCCGTACCCGGCCGGACCGTTATTTCCGAGACAGCCGTCGCCAAGGTGGCGGGCATAGCAGCCCGTTCCGTCCCCGGTGTCTATTCTTTGGGCTCTGTCCCGTCACGCGCACTGGGCGCCATCCGCGACGCCGTTGGCAGCTCCGACCATGCCGCCGGGGTGCGGGCCGAAGTCGGCGAAACGCAGGTTGCCGTGGACATCAGCCTTGTGGCCAGCTACGGGACACCGCTCCACTCGCTCGCCAACCAGGTCCGCGCCGCTGTCTACCGGGCGGTGGAGGAACTCGTGGGGCTGCAGGTGATCGAAGTTAACGTTGAAATCACTGACGTCTACATTCCGCCTCCGGTCAAACCCGCCGTTTCCGGACCGGCTGACGTTTCCGGCAGTGCCGGAAGGGAGGCGCTGCTGTGAACCTCACCGTGGCCGGCGCAGCAATGGGCGCGTTCGTCGCCTTCATGTCCCTCCAGTTCGGGCTATGGGGCTTCCTGGTCTCCCTCCTTTTCATGGCCATCGGGGCACTGCTGGGCCGGGCCGCCGAAGGGAAGCTGGACCTGCGCGGGGTCCTGGACGCCATCATCGGCCGGCGCTCGTCCTCATGAGCTCCACAGCCCCGGCCGTCCGGGGCCAAGAGCTGAGCGGCCACAACCGCATCAGTACCCAGGCCCTGACAAGCCTCGCCAAAGCCGCAGCAGCCCAATTCCTCGGCGTGGAAGCCGACGACGTCCGCGCTGACTGGTCGGACGACGACGGCATGCTGGCGCTGTCCCTCGTCGCGCCCATCAGCATGCCCCCGCTGAGGGCGGTGGTCCTGGATCCCTCGCGCGTCGCGGGAACAGGAGGTTCCATTTGGGACCGGACCGTCAGGGCAAAGGCGGGAATCCTTGCCACGGTGGCGGAGCTTAGCGGTTCCGGGTTGAGCCGCGTGGACATCAGGATCACCGGGGCAAAGATCAGTGAAGGAGGGCGCGTGCGATGAGCCGCCGCGTTGAGGGCCAGGGCCCGGACATGGACCGGATACTGCGCCGTGAAACCCGGTCATCGCGTGCTGTGGTGGCCACCGCAGCCGCCGTCCTGGTCATGGTCCTTGCGGCCTACGGACTCCTCGAAGCAGCAGTCCATGCCATAGGGCAACCGGCCTGGCTGATCGAGCCGCAGGTGGCAGCAGAGCGCCTGGTTGCGCTGCCGGCGGGAATCCCTCCCTTGCTGCTGGGCGCCATTGGAGCGGTACTGGCAATGGCCGGCCTGGTCTTCCTCCTTAATGGGATTCTGCCCGGACGCCGCGCCCGCCACCTTATGGGTGGCGGCAGGGACGCCGCAGGCCCGGCCGTTGTGGTGGACGATGAAGTCATTGCGTCCTCGCTGGCACGGCGTGCCCGCCTTGCTGCAAACGTCACGCCGGAACAGGTCATGGTGGTGGTCTCAAGGCGGCAGGTAGTGGTGAACGTCCGGCCCACCTCCGGCGTGCCTGTGAACCAGGACGCGGTCCTCGCGGCAGTCCGGAGCGAAGTGGATGCCATGGCGCTGGATCCCTTGCCCGAGGTGCGGGTGAACGTGGCAACCTCCGGAGTGATCGGCGCATGAACAGTACCCCCACCCTTCTCAACCGGATCCTGGTCGCGGCCCTGGGACTGCTGCTGCTTGGAACGGGCGTCCTGCTGATGTTGCTGGCGGCAGTGCCCGCGGTGGGCTCCTGGTGGCGGTCCTGGTCCGCGGACGCATGGAGCGGAATCAACGCGGCGTTCAACGCAACCCGGTTTCCGGGACGGCCCGAAAGCTGGCTGTGGATCCTGGTGGCGCTGGCCCTGCTGGTGGTTATCGGCCTCATGGTGGCCTGGGTTGCCCAGCAGGGCAAAGGACGGGCCGATGTGCTGGCCGTCGAGTACGATCCCGGTGAGGTCCCGGGAGACGTGCGGATCGGCGGGGGAGTGGCTGAGCAGGCGCTGAAACATGCCCTCGCGCACCGTCCGGACCTTGCCGGCGCCACGGTGACCACCTACGACGTCAAAGGCGCACCCGCGTTGAAGGTCCGGCTCCTTCCGCGGCAGGGCGTGGCCCCGCACCTGCTCGCAGACGAGGTGTCGGTGCTGGTATCAGCCCTGGAACAGGCCGTGGGAAAGGACATTCCCGTGCTGATCCATATCGGAGCCGGAGCGCGGACGCGCTTCCGCAGGGCAGAGCGCGTCCGCTGACCGTCCTTAGTTCCTGGTCAGGTACACGGCGCAGTCCACGGGGACCTCATGCATCAGCTCCCACTCCGCGGCGGGCTCCGGTCCGCTGAAGAGCGCCACCGACCAGCCGTCGGGTACGGGCGCGGACGCGAAGCCCATGTTGGCGAGGACCAGGACGTCCCGGTTGTGGAAAGCCAGCAGGCCGCTTTCCGGTGCATGGACCTCCGCCCACGCCAGCGAGCCCGTGCCGAGGCGCCGGGCGGACCGGAAGGCGAGTGCGGCGCGGTACAACTCCAGGGTGGAGCCTTCCTCGCCCTCCTGCTGGTCGGCGGCAAGTGGCCCAAATTCTGCAGGCTGCGGAAGCCAGGGGGACGCCGGTTCGCCCGGGAATGAATCCGCAAAGCCGAAACCGGGCTTGTCCGCAGCCCACGGAAGCGGTACCCGGCAGCCGTCCCGTCCGGTTTCTGCGCCCTGGGTACGGAAGAAGGTGGGGTCCTGCCGCGCCCCGGCCGGAAGCGTGGTGTGCTCAGGAAGCCCCAGTTCCTCGCCCTGGTACAGGTAGGCGGAACCCGGCAGCGCCAGCTCAACCATGGTTGCGGCCCGGGCCCGGGCCAGCCCCAGGGCCGTGTCCGGCTGCTCATCGTCCGCGGCGATGCCTTTCGGGAACGTGGTGGGATCCGTGAGACCGAAGCGGGTGGAATGGCGGACGGTGTCGTGGTTGCTGAGCACCCAGGTGCAGGGGGCACCCACGGCTTCGGCCGCCTTTAGCGACGCGTCGATTGCCTCGGCCATGCGCTCGGCGTCCCAGCCGGCCATGAGGAAATCGAAGTTGAAGGCCTGCTGCATCTCATCCTGCCGGACATAGAGCGCCAGCCGCTCGGCCGGTTCCACCCAGGCCTCGGCCACCATCATCCGGTCGCTGCCATACTCCGACAGGACACGGTGCCAGTCCCGGTAGATGTCGTGCACGCCGTCCTGGTCGAAGAAGGGCGAGGGCGGATACACGGGGGACACCGCGCGGTGGGGTTCCTCGGCATCAGTGTGGGCGCCGGGTGCATCGCCGGGAGGTGCCGGTTCCCTTCGCACTTCAGAGGTGCCTTCCACCATGGCGGCAACCCCTTCCCAGTCCGGAAGGCCCTGCTCCTTGACCATGCCATGGGCAACATCCACGCGGAATCCGTCAACGCCTCGGTCCAGCCAGAAGCGGAGCACCGAGCGCATCTCCTCCCGGACTTCCTCATTTTCCCAGTTCAGGTCCGGCTGCTTGGTGTCAAAAAGGTGCAGGTACCATTCTCCGGCTGAGCCGTCGGCTTCGGTGACCCGGGTCCACGCCGAGCCGCCGAAAATTGACTTCCAGTTGTTGGGCGGCCGCTTGCCGTCACCGGAACCCGGCACCTCGTCCTTTCCCGGGCGGAACATGTAACGGTCCCGTTCGGGGGACCCCGGCGGGGTGCCGAGTGCTGCCCGGAACCAGGCGTGCTCGTCCGAGGTGTGGTTGGGGACGAGGTCCACGATGACCTTCAGTCCGCGCCGGTGAGCTTCCTGCAACATGGCGTCGAAGTCCTCAAGGGAGCCGAAGAGGGGGTCCACCTGCCGGTAGTCGGCCACGTCATAGCCGCCGTCGGCCTGGGGCGACTTGTAGAACGGGGAGAGCCAGATGGCGTCCACGCCCAGCTGTTCCAGGTAGGGCAGGCGGTCCAGGACCCCGCGCAGGTCCCCCATCCCGTCCCCATTGCCATCGGCGAAGGAGCGGGGGTAGATCTGGTAGACGACGGCGTCCGCCCACCATTCGCCGGTCTGGCCAGAGGCAGGAACGCTCGGCTTGGACATTAGGTTCCTCTCAGATAACTTTTTGATGTAAACGCTTGCATTGCCGACAGCAACATTACTAGTGTGATGGTCACCACAACAACCTCACCAAACAACCGCACTGTCGACTTACTTGTCACTCAGCGAGGAGCTTCAAGCTAATGAAAACCCCTAGATTCCTACTTCCGGCTGCCACCGCCGGTGTCCTGGCCCTGACCCTCACCGCCTGCGGCGGGGGAGGTGGCGGCGGAACCACGGGAGGCGGCAGCGACGCCGAAGCAAACCTCGAGGGCCGCGGCCCCATTACGTATGTCCAGGGCAAGGACAACAGCAACGTGGTCCGTCCCCTGCTCGACAAGTGGAATGCTGCGCACCCCGATGAGCAGGTGACGTTCAAGGAGCAGACTGACCAGGCAGACCAGCAGCACGATGACCTGGTCCAGAACTTCCAGGCCAAGAACGAAAACTACGACGTCGTCAGTGTTGACGTTGTCTGGACTGCAGAATTTGCCGCCCGCGGGTGGCTGCAGCCGCTCGAAGGCAACATGGCCATCGAGACGGACGGCATGCTTGAGCCCACCATCGAGGCAGGCTCGTACCAGGACAAGCTGTACACCGCGCCTGTTTCCTCCGACGGCGGCATCCTCTACTACCGCAAGGACCTGGTTCCCGAAGCTCCCAAGACCTGGGACGAGATGATGGGCATGTGCTCCATCGCCAAGGAAAACAACATCGGCTGCTACGCCGGCCAGTTCAAGCAGTACGAAGGCCTGACGGTTAACGCATCAGAGGCCATCAACTCCGCGGGCGGCTCCGTGCTCGGCGACGACGGCAAGCCCAACCTGACCACTCCCGAGGCCGAGGAAGGCCTGAACAACCTGGTTGACGCCTTCAAGAACGGGAACATCCCGGCCGAAGCCATCACCTACCAGGAAGAGGAAAGCCGCCGCGCGTTCCAGGAAGGCAAGCTGCTCTTCCTGCGCAACTGGCCTTACGTCTACAACCTGGCCACCACTGAAGGTTCCTCCCAGGTGAAGGACGTGCTGGGCATGGCTGCACTTCCCGGCAAGGATGGCCCGGGTGCGTCCTCGCTCGGCGGACACAATGCCGCCATCAGTGTCTACTCCAAGAACAAGGCCACGGCCCTGGACTTCGTGAAGTTCCTGATCGAGGAAGAGCAGCAGAAGTTCTTCGCCACCCAGGGTTCGCTGGCTCCCGTCCTTGGTGACCTCTACGAAGACCAGGAACTCGTTGCCAAGCTGCCGTACCTGCCGGTCCTGAAGACCTCCATCGAGAACGCCGTGCCCCGCCCGGTCACCCCGTTCTACCCGGCGGTCACCCAGGCCATCCAGGAGAACTCCTACGCTGCCTTGAAGGGCGAGAAGTCCGCTGAACAGGCCTTGGCCGATATGCAGAAGTCCATCGAGTCCGCCGGCGCAGGATCGTAGCTCCATCATGGCAACCGAATTGGGCCCGACGCCGGTAAAAGGGCCGGCGTCGGGCGGGACCCCGGTCCACCACGGACCCAAGGGCGTAGGGGAAGACAACAAGATCCTCAGCCAGGGCAAGTGGGCCACTTGGCTTCTTGCACCGACCATCATTGCTCTGGGCATTGTGATCGTCTACCCGATCATCAGTGCCATCGTCATGTCGTTCCAGAAGGACGCCGGGCTTGATCCGGCGACAGGGCTCTTCACCGCCGGCGGTCCCGCCGGCATCCAGAACTACGTGAACTGGCTGGGGCAGCAGTGTGCCGCCCCCGGCGGCGGTACCGTCGCCTGCCCGCCCGGCACGCTGGGCGGCCAGTTCTGGTCAGCCACCGGAACAACCTTCCTCTTCACCGTCATCACTGTCACCTTTGAAACAATCCTTGGTTTCTGGATGGCCATGATCATGGCGCGCACCTTCAAGGGCCGCGGACTCGTCCGGGCAGCAGTGCTGGTTCCGTGGGCCATCCCCACCGCCGTCACCGCCCAGCTGTGGCTCTTCATCTTCGCCTTCGAGGGCATCGCCAACAAGCTGTTCAACGCCTCCATCCTGTGGACCGGCAGCGAGTGGCCGGCCAAGTGGGCCGTGATCATCGCGGACACCTGGAAGACCACGCCGTTCATGGCGCTGCTGATCCTTGCTGGCCTGCAGATGATTCCGGCGGACGTCTACGAGGCTGCCAAGGTGGATGGTGCCACTGCGTGGCAGCGCTTCCGGCTCATCACGCTTCCGCTGGTGAAGCCAGCGCTGATGGTCGCCATCCTGTTCCGCACCCTGGACGCCCTCCGTATGTTCGACCTTCCGTACATCCTCACCGGCGGTGCCAACAACACCACCACGCTGTCCATCCTGGTGATCAACCAGATCAGGCAAGGGTTCAATTCAGCGGCCGCCTTGTCCACCATCACATTCATCATCATCTTCCTGGTCGCATTCATCTTCGTCCGGTTCCTTGGTGCGAACGTCGTGGAGCAAAGCGGAGCCACCGGTAAGGGGAAGAAATGACAACCACAACTGCCTCCACGGAACTGCGGGCACGGCAGGACAAAGGCCGCAAGGCCGCCCAGAACCGGGAAAAATGGGCGCAGGCACGCACGTACATCAGCGCCGTCGTCATCCTGATCTGGTGCCTTGCGCCGGCTTACTGGATGGTGGTGACGGCGTTCCGCGAGGTGGGCTTTACCTACGACACCTCGCTGCTGCCCACCCACGTGACCCTGGACAACTTCGCCACTGCCTTCGACACCTCGTTCGGCAACCGGTTCGGCCAGGCACTGATCAACAGCGTCTTCATCGGCGTGACGGTTACGGCCATCTCGCTCCTGATCGGCGTCTTCGCCGCGTACGCACTGGCGCGCTTGAACTTCCGGTTCAAGTTCCTGGTGCTGGGCTTCATCCTGGGTGCCTCCATGTTCCCCGGCGTTGCCTTGATCACCCCGCTGTTCCAGCTGTTCACCAACATCGGCTGGATGGGAACGTACCAGGCGCTGATCATCCCGAACATCTCCTTCGTCCTGCCGCTGACCGTCTACACGCTGACGTCCTTCTTCCGCGAAATGCCGTGGGAGCTGGAGGAATCAGCCCGTGTCGACGGCTGCACGCAGGGCCAGGCGTTCCGGAAAGTGATCATGCCCCTGGCAGCTCCGGCGATCTTCACCACGGCAATCCTGGCGTTCATTTCCTCCTGGAACGAGTTCCTGATCGCCAGCCAGTTGTCCAATGACGCCACGCAGCCGGTCACGGTTGCCATCGCCAGCTTCGCCGGTGCCCAGCCCAACCAGATCCCCTACACGGCCATTATGGCCGCGGGCACGATCGTCACCATTCCGCTCGTAATCCTGGTGCTCGTCTTCCAGCGCAAGATCGTGGCCGGCCTTACGGCAGGTGCGGTCAAGTGACGGGTGACGCTTCCCGCTCCCGCCCCACGGGGGCGGGAAGCGATCGCCGTCGGGCCAGGTCCGGCGAGGATTTTGACATCATTATCGGGTTCCTCGGCTTCTGGGCCCTGGTCCTGTTCGTGGTCACCCTCTGGATGGAGGTGACGGCCCAGCCCGCACTTGGCTGGGCGTTGGGCCTGCTGGCAACGCTGCTGGCGCTGTACGGCATGGTACGGCTGCGGCGGCGCCTGCCGGACCGGAGGTAGCACTCCCGGCGGTTCGGACGCGGGGGCTGCCTCCCCCCAGGCAGGTAACACTGCGACGCAAGGCGGTGCCCGAATACCATTGCAGGGGGCATCGCACAGAAGCAGGGCGCATGCCTGCAGGGAGTACATGAGGGGACACCGTGGCACGCACAAGTGAAAGGTCTCAACGGGGCGGCCACAGCGGGGTCAGCATCGAAGACGTAGCGGCCGCAGCAGGGGTGTCCACCGCCACCGTGTCCCGGGCGGTCCGGGGACTGCCCCGGGTGTCACCGGCAACGCGGCAAAAGATCCTCGACGTCGCAGGGGACCTGGGTTATGTGGCCTCCAGCTCCGCCTCGGGCCTTGCCACCGGCCGGACCAAGACCATCGGGGTGCTGGCGCCTTTCGTGAGCCGGTGGTTCTTTTCCAAAGCCATTGAAGGCGCGGACCGGGAACTGCACGCCCGCAACTACAACCTATCGCTGTTCAACCTGGGCGGGCACGGCAGCAACCGGGAACGGCTCTTCAGCAAGACCATGGTCTACAAGCAGATCGATGCGCTGCTGGTCCTGTGTATGGCGCTGACCCACGAGGAACTCGAGCACCTGCAGAAAATCGACATTCCCCTGGTGGTGGTCGGCGGCCACGTCGAGGAATGCGCCTACATCGGGATAGACGACTATGCGGCAGCCTCCACGGCCGTCCGCCACCTGATCGACCTGGGCCACCGTGACATTGCGCTGCTGCACGGCGACGACGAGACGGACCTGAACTTCGACGTTCCCCGCGTCCGCATCCTGGCGTTCAAGGACGTGATGACGGCGGCGGGGCTTCCCACCCGGCCTGAATGGGACGAATGGGGCGACTTCACGGTCCGCAGCGGACAGGCCGCTTTCCGCCGGCTCTGGTCCAAACCCGGTGCCAAGCCCACCGCCATCTTCTGTGCCTCGGACGAGATGGCCATGGGCGTGATCTTCGAAGCCTCCCGCCTCGGGGTCCGGGTGCCGGAAGACCTGTCCGTCGTGGGAATCGACAACCATGACTTTGCTGAGGCCGTGGGCCTGACAACGGTGGGCCAGCGGCCCGACGAACAGGCCGAGCTGGCCACCAAGATGCTCCTTGATGAACTGGACGGGCAGGTTGGATCGGTCCAGTCCGCCGTCGCGCCCCATGAACTGATTGTCAGAAGGACGACGGCGCCGCCACAGTCCTAGGTGCATCCATCCGCGGTTGCAGCTTCAGGAGGCGCGCGCCAGCTGCCGGATGGGAATCCAGCGGGACGCCAGGCGTCGGTAGGCTGCAGCAGCGCCGGTCATGTCGCCCTCCGCGAGGCACTCGATGCCCAGCCTGATGTCCATGGGGGATTCGTCCGGGTACACCTTGTCCGCCACTGCTCCGTAATCGAGCTCCACCATCGAGTCCACGTGGAACATCTCAAGCCACTCGGTGAGCTGGGCAAGATCGTCCAGCATGTCCAGGTCCGGCGCCGCCAGCGCCAGGTTGGCCACCGCGTAGCGGGCACGCTCCAAGGCCTCGGTGATGGGCGCCCACACCCGCACCGTAACGATCCGCCCCCCGGACTCCACAACGTCCTTGTGGTCCGACTCCATGAACAGCGAGAACCAGCTGAACGGGATTCCCCACGTGGATGCCCGGGTGTGCACGCGGGTTGAGCCGTCGCGGGCCTTTACCTGGTCAATCCGTTCCTGGTGCTTGTCCCGCTGTTCCTCGGGGATCAGCAGTTCCGCCAGCGGGCCGTGGATGCCCTCCATCAGTGCGTTGGCGGCCAGGCCGGCGCGCAGCACCAGCTGGCTGGGGCAGTACAGCAGCACAGGCTCGGCGCCGGCTCCGTCAGCGGATGGTTCGCTGTCACTCCCTGCGACAGGTGCCGGGGCGGTGGTGACGCGCACCAGGTCTGTGCGTCCGGTGGGGAAGGGGTCGCCTCCGGAGCGCGTGATGCGCCCCAGGGAGGCAAGCAGTTCGGCGTTTTCGACGGCGGCGCGGGAGGCGGCACGCGCCCCTGCCTCCTGGATCGCCTTGCGTTGCTCTTCGGGGAAGGCCTCCAGCGGTTCGTAGACGCGCAGGGTTGACGAGAATGGCAGGCCGGCCTGGCCCCGGTAGAGGTTTCCGGTCACGACGGCCTCCTTGCGTGGGTCCAGGTCGCAGTCATCAGTCCGCCAGTTCCACCAGCACGGGTGCGTGGTCCGAAGCGCCCTTGCCTTTACGCTCCTCGCGGTCGATCGAAGCGCCGGTGACGCGCGCTGCCAATGCCTGTGAGGCCAGCACGAAGTCGATCCGCATGCCTTCCTTCTTGGGGAAGCGCAGCTGGGTGTAGTCCCAGTAGGTGTAGACGCCCGGTCCCGGTGTGTAGGGACGCACCACGTCGGTGAAGCCTGCCGACTCGAAGGCGTGGAAGGCGGCGCGCTCCGGCGGGCTGACGTGCGTGTACCGGTTGTTGACGAAGAGGTCGATGTCCCACACGTCCTCGTCGAAGGGCGCTATGTTCCAGTCACCCATCAGGGCCACCTGGGCACCCGGGTCCTGCGTGACGAGCTCCTGGGCGTGGGTCTTCAGGCTCTCCAGCCACTTGAGTTTGTAGGGCATGTGTTCGTCGTCCAGGGAACGGCCGTTGGGGACGTAGAGGCTCCAGATGCGGATTCCGGCGCAGGTTGCTGCCATGGCGCGGGCCTCCTGGACCGGGTCCTTGCCCGCCTTGCCGAAGGAGGGCTGGTCCAGGAACGTCCGCTCAACGTCCTCCAGCCCCACGCGGGAGGCGATGGCAACTCCGTTCCACTGGTTTACGCCGAAGTGGGCCACCTCGTAGCCCATGCGCTCAAAGAGTTCCCACGGGAAGTTGTCGTCCTTGCATTTGGTCTCCTGGATGGCCAGGACGTCGCAGTCGCTGCGCTGAAGCCAGGCCTCAACGCGGTCGGCGCGGGCACGGAGCGAGTTCACATTCCAGGTAGCTATCTTCACAGTTCCTAACCTACCTTGAGCGCCGGAAATGCGGACCCGGAAGTGCCGCCGAAACGGGGCACAACGGCGCGGACACACCGCCGCACGCAGCTCCCTTCGGCCGGGCCAGGTCCCAATGTGCCCCGGCACGGCGAAGCCTGCCATGTGGCTGGGACAGCGGAACAGGGACGGAGCGGGGCCCGGTGGAAGTTAGTAGGAAGTCCGAGTATATTCGCAACCAGAAATGACCTGGATCACATGCGAAGGAGCGTGCAGTCATGGTCCGTGAACTCTCCCACTACATCAACGGCCAGCATGCGGCAGGCCTGTCGGGCCGCTTTGGCGACGTCTTCGACCCGTGCGCCGGCCAGGTCCAGGCGCGCGTGCCGCTTGCCGGCCGGGATGAGGTGCAGAACGCTGTTGCCGTCGCGGAGAAGGCGCAGGTGGAGTGGGCGGCCATGAACCCCCAGCGCCGGGGGAGGATCCTGCTTCGGTTTGTGGACCTGGTCAACCGGGACCTGGACGCGCTCGCCCGGTTGCTGTCCTCCGAACACGGGAAGACACTCGCCGACTCGAAAGGCGACATCCAGCGGGGCCTGGAGGTGGTGGAGTTCGCCGCCGGGGCGCCGCACCTGCTCAAGGGAGAGTTCTCCAGCGACGCCGGACCGGGGATAGACATCCACTCGCTGCGCCAGCCGCTGGGTGTCGTCGCCGGCATCACCCCGTTCAACTTTCCGGCCATGATCCCGTTGTGGAAGTCCGGCCCTGCCCTGGCCGCAGGCAACGCCTTCATCCTGAAACCCTCCGAACGGGACCCCTCGGTACCGCTGCGCCTGGCCGGGCTGTATACCGAAGCGGGCGTCCCGGACGGGGTGTTCAACGTGGTCAATGGCGACAAGGAGGCCGTGGACGCGTTGCTGGAGGATCCGCGCGTCAAGGCGGTGGGCTTTGTGGGTTCCACCCCGATTGCCCACTACATCTATGCCACGGCCGCCGCCCACGGAAAGCGGGCCCAGTGCTTCGGCGGGGCCAAGAACCACATGGTGGTCATGCCCGACGCCGACCTGGACCAGGCGGCGGACGCCCTCATCGGCGCCGGCTACGGCTCCGCCGGGGAGCGCTGCATGGCCATCTCCGTTGCCGTACCCGTGGGGCAGGAAACGGCGGACCGGCTGGTGGCCAAACTCCAGGACCGCGTCGCAGCCCTCAAGGTGGGCCACAGCCTTGACCAGGCGTCCGACTTTGGCCCGGTGGTGTCGGCCGATGCCAGGGAACGCATCGAGGGCTACATCCAGGCGGGGGCTGACTCCGGAGCCACGCTCCTGGCGGACGGCCGGGGACTCAGTGTGCCGGGCCATGAGGACGGCTTCTGGGTAGGCCCCACCCTTTTCGACCACGTCACCACGGACATGGCGATCTACCGCAACGAGATCTTCGGTCCTGTCCTGTGCGTGGTCCGGGCGGCAGACTACGACGAAGCGCTCGAGCTCTGCACCAGGAACGAGTTCGGCAACGGCGTGGCCATCTTCACCCGGGACGGTGACGCCGCCCGCGATTTCGCCACCCGCGTGGACGTGGGCATGGTGGGGATCAACGTCCCCATCCCCGTGCCCATCGCCTACTACACGTTCGGGGGCTGGAAGGCGTCGGGATTCGGCGATTTGAACCAGCACGGTGCGGACGCTTTCCGCTTCTATACCAAGACCAAAACGGTGACCACGCGGTGGCCCTCGGGAATAAGGCACGGAGCCAGCTTCGTGATGCCGGAAGGAAGTTGATGACGCACAGCGCACCGCAGGGCACGGCTGATACAGGGGTTTCAGTGGACAGCCGGGAGGTGCTGTTCGAGCGCCGCGGCCGGCTGGGCGTCATTACCCTCAACAGGCCCAGGGCGGTCAACGCGCTCACGGCCGGCATGGTGGGGCAACTTTTGGAGCAGCTCACCGCCTGGGCGGACGACGACGGCGTTGCCACGGTGCTGGTGCAGGGCGCCGGAGACCGGGGCCTTTGCGCCGGCGGCGACATTGTGGCCATCTACCGGGACATGCTGGAGGGCGGGGAACGGACCGCCCGTTTTTGGGCAACCGAGTACCGGGTCAACTCCCTGATCGCCCGTTATCCCAAACCTTACGTGGCACTGATGGACGGGCTGGTGCTGGGCGGCGGCGTCGGCATATCCGCCCACGGGTCCGTGCGGGTGGTCACCGAACGCACCCGCACGGGGATGCCGGAAACCACCATCGGCTTCGCGCCCGACGTCGGCGGGACGTTCCTGCTGTCCCGCGCCCCCGGTGAAACCGGAACCCACGCAGGCCTGACCGGCGCACACCTGGACGGAGCGGATGCGCTGTACCTCGGCCTGGCCAGCCACTTCGTCCCGTCGGAAAAGCTGCCCGCCCTGGTGGCGGCGCTGGAACACGAAACAGCGGAAGCCGCCGTCGGGCGTTACAGCACGGAAGCGCCGCCCTCGGCGCTGCAGGGACAGCGGGACTGGATTGACGCCTGCTACTCCGCGGATGACGCCGGGGACATCGTCCGGCGCCTGCGGGGCTACGAGGGCGTGGGCAGCGACGAGGCCGCTCAGGCGGCAGACGCCATCGAGGCGAAATCGCCCACGTCGGTGAAGGTCACGCTGGCCGCCCTGCGCCGCGCGAAAGGCCACACCCTCGATGAGGCCCTGGCGCAGGAGTACCGGACGGGCCTGCGGTTCCTGGAAGCGCCGGATTTCCGGGAGGGCATCCGGGCGCAGGTTGTGGACAAGGACCGAAACCCCCGCTGGAACCCGGCCACCCTGGCGGACGTGGCGCCGGAGCAGGTGGAGCGCTTTTTTGAGCCCCTGGGGAGCCGGGAACTGGACCTTCGGGGCGTGGACCCGCAGCTAAAGGAGCCTGACCATGACTGAAAAATACACTGTCGCCTTCCTGGGCCTCGGCCACATGGGCGGTCCGATGGCTGTGAACCTGGTCAAGGCAGGCTATTCCGTGGCCGGCTTCGATGTGGTGCCGGCAGCCCTCGAAGCCGCCACAGCCAGCGGCGTCCCGGTCGCGGCGGGCGCTGTTGAAGCCGTCTCCGGGGCTGACGTGGTCCTCACCATGTTCCCCAGCGGCCGGCATGTCCTGGAGGCCTATCGCGGCCAGGCGGGGCAACCCGGACTGCTGGCGGCGGCGAAACCCGGGACCATGTTCCTGGACTGTTCCACCATCAACGTGGACGAGGCCAGGGAAGCAGCATCCCTCGCCATCGAGGCCGGCCACCGCTCCGTGGATGCCCCGGTCTCCGGCGGCGTAGTGGGGGCCGAAGCAGGCACCCTCACCTTCATGGTGGGCGGGGACGCCGCAGACTTTGAGGCGGTGCGGCCGCTGCTGGACGTGATGGGCAGGCGCGTTGTCCACTGCGGTGCCCATGGCGCAGGCCAGGCCGCGAAGATCTGCAACAACCTGATCCTGGGCGTCTCCATGATCGCCGTCAGCGAGGCGTTTGTCCTGGGGGAGAAGCTGGGCCTGAGCCACCAGGCGCTCTTCGATGTGGCCTCCGCGGCTTCTGGACAATGCTGGGCCCTCACCACCAACTGCCCGGTGCCCGGCCCCGTCCCCACCAGCCCGGCCAACCGTGACTACCAGCCGGGTTTCGCCGGGGCCCTGATGGCCAAGGACCTCTCATTGGCCGTCAACGCCCTCAACAGCACCGGGGTGGCTGCCCGGATGGGCCCGCTCGCCGCGGAAATCTACGGTACGTTTGCGGCAGGGGAGGGCGCGGGAAGGGACTTTTCCGGCATCATCACCGACATCCGCGACATGTCCGGCCGCCCGGCGGGCGGCGGACCAGAGAACTCAGCAGGCAGTGCGCCACAGAGCGCAGCGCAGGACGACGGGAGCCCGGAGTGACGGAATACGCGAACATCCTTGTGGAGCAGCGGGGCCGGGTGGGCCTGGTGACACTGAACCGCCCGCAGGCACTGAACGCCCTGAACAAAGCCACCATGGAGGAACTGGTGGCCGCGGTCAAGGCGATGGATGCCGACCCCGGGGTGGGGGCGGTTGTTATTACCGGCTCCGGCAAGGCCTTCGCGGCCGGCGCCGACATCAAGGAGATGGCGGCGCAGGGCTACATGGACATGTACGCCGCCGACTGGTTCCGCGGCTGGGAAGACTTCACCAGGCTGCGCATCCCTACCATTGCGGCCGTCTCGGGATTTGCCCTGGGCGGCGGCTGTGAACTTGCCATGATGTGCGATCTGGTCATCGCCGGAGACAACGCGAAGTTCGGGCAGCCGGAAATCAACCTGGGCGTCCTGCCCGGCATGGGCGGCTCACAGCGGCTGACCCGCGCCGTGGGCAAGGCCAAGGCCATGGACCTGATCCTTACGGGGCGGTTCATCGGGGCGGAGGAGGCCGACCGCTGCGGCCTGGTGTCCCGGGTGGTGCCCGCCGAGGACGTGGTGGACGAGGCTCTGAAGGCCGCCGACGTGATCGCCTCCAAGTCCAGGCCAGTGGCCATGGTTGCCAAGGAAGCCGTGAACGCCGCCTTCGAGACCGGGCTCGCCCAGGGGGTGCTGTTCGAGCGCCGGCTGTTCCACTCCCTCTTCGCCACCGAGGACCAGAAGGAAGGAATGGCGGCGTTCACGGAGAAGCGCCAGCCGGAGTTCAGGCACCGGTAGGGGCCAGCGCCCTCCGGTAGGCGTCGACGTCCGCTGCCAGCTCCTCCGCCATGAGGTGGTTGTTAATGACGACGGCGGTCCAGGCGGCAGCGGCCGCAGAGGCCAGCACCTGGGCCTTCAGGTCCGTGACATTGCCTGCCGCCCAGACACCGGGAACGGGCGTGCCGCCGTCGGCATCCGTTTCAAGGAAGGTTCCCGCTCCGGACGGATGTTCGGACGGGGCCAGGCCAAGGCCGGCAAAGGCTTCCAGCCGGGCATGGGCGCGCGGGCCCACCACCAGCGCCTCCACGGCAATCTCCGGACCTCCGGCCAGGGCGACTCCGCGCAGCCGGTCACGTTCAACCCGGACGGCTTCGGCAGCCCCGTCCACCACCCGGATCCCGCGCGCCGCCAGTTGCTCGGATTCGGCGTCGGACGGGGCAACCCTGTTGTTCAGGAACAGCGTAATGTTGCTGCTCCACTGCCGGAAGAGCAGGGCCTGGTGCACCGACCATGGGCCGTTCCCAAGGATGCCGATGGCCTGGTCCCGCACTTCCCAGCCGTGGCAGAACGGGCAGTGCAGCACGTCCCTGCCCCAGCGCTCACGCAGCCCATCGACCGCGGGCAGCTCGTCCGTGAGCCCGGTGGCAACCAGCAGGCGCCGGCCGCGCAGCTGCGTGCCGTCGTCGAGCGATATTTCGAAGCCCTGCGCCAGGCCGCCGGCGGCAGCCACGACCCTGCCGTTGACCACGGCAGCCCCGTAGCTCTCAGCCTCCGTGCGGGCGACAGCAAGGAGCTCACCAGGGCTGATCCCGTCGCGGGACAGGAAGCCGTGGACACCTGCGGCAGGGGCGTTGCGCGGTTCCCCGCCGTCCACCACGGCCACGGAACGGCGGCTGCGGCCCAGCATCTGGGCCGCACTCAGTCCGGCAGCGCCGCCGCCAACAATCAGGACGTCATGGAGTGTTTCGAAGTTTTCAGTCATGGCTCCAATGCTGCTGCGTTCCCGTCAGGACTGGCAAAGTATTTTGCCGGAATGGCAATATGGTGCCATGGATACAGGAGCAGAAAGCGGCAGGGAGTCGGGAACGGACGCTGTGCTTGCGGCGGTGGGGCCGCGCCTCAGGGCGCTCCGCCTGGCCCGGGACATCACCCTGTCAGCAGTGGCAGACGCCACCGGTATCTCGATGAGTACCCTCTCCAGGCTGGAGTCCGGCCAGCGCCGCCCCAACCTCGAGCTGCTGCTGCCCCTGGCGAGGGCCTATCACGTCCCGCTTGATGAACTGGTGGGTGCGCCCGCAACGGGAGATCCCCGGGTCCACCTGCGGCCCATCATGGCGCGGGGGATGACCATCATTCCGCTCACCCGGAAGCCGGGCGGCATCCAGGCCTACAAGCACATCCTGCCGGCCGGGCCGCTGGACCAGCCCAACCCGCAGGTACACGAAGGCTACGAATGGCTGTATGTCCTCAACGGAAAGCTCCGTATGGTGCTGGGCAGCCAGGACCTCGTTTTGGGCGCGGGGGAGGCCGCCGAGTTCGATACCCGCGTCCCGCACTGGTTCGGCCGGGCGGATGGAAAACCGGTTGAGTTCCTCAGCCTTTTCGGCACCCAGGGGGAGCGGATGCATGTCCGTTCCCGCCCGTCCTGAACCTGGTCCAGCTTTTTCCCAGCTGCGTAAGGTAGACAGGACGGGACGGCCGGAAGCAGATGGGGAGTTCTATGTGGGGAATGGCGGCAGGCGCTGGCGGCTCAACTGACAATTTGACCGGCCTGGTGGGCGTTGCTGCCCGGACCATAGAGCACATGGGTGAGTGGGGCGTCGGTGCTTTTACCCTCGCCGAAACGGTGGTTCCGCCTATCCCCAGCGAGGTGATCCTTCCCCTGGCCGGCTACCTCGCCAAACAGGGTTCCCTGCAGCTGATCCTCGTCTTTGTGACCAGTACCCTCGGGGCCTACCTCGGTGCCCTGTTGCTCTACTGGCTGGGCGCGAAGCTGGGCCTTCAACGTTCCATCCGCGGGCTGTCCAGGCTCCCCCTGGTGGACCAGGAGGACTTCGAGAAAGCGGCGGGATGGTTCCGCCGCCACGGCAGGTCCTCCATCTTTTTCGGCCGGCTGCTCCCCGGTGTCCGCAGCCTGATCTCCCTCCCGGCCGGAGCATCCGGGATGCCCCTGGCCACCTTCAGCGTGTACACCCTGGCGGGCAGCGGACTCTGGAACGGGGCCCTGATCGGCCTCGGGTACCTGCTGGGCACCCAATACCAGTTGATCGAGCAGTACTCCAGGTTCCTGAACTACGCGGTCTACGCCGCGCTGGGCGTGACGGTAGTCCTGCTCGTGGTGCGGCGGCTCAAGCGGGAAAAAGTCCGCCGCTGACGGGCCTATCCCGCAGGCCGCCCGTCATGCCCCTGGCCAGGCGTTACTCCTCGAAGTCGCCGGCGTTCCGGCGGAAGGATCCCAGGATGCGGATCAGGTGGTCCACGTCGCCGGGATCAAACCCCGGGGCGCTGAACACCTCGGCGTTGAGAGCCGCCGTCGAGCTCTTCGCCAGGGTGCGCCCCGCGGTGGTGAGCTCAATCAGCGTGGTCCTGCCGTCGGTGGGATGCGGGGACCGGTCCACCAGGCCTGCGCGTTCAAGCCGGTCCACGGCATTGGTGATGGACGTGGGGTGGACCTGGAGCAGTGCGCTCGCCTTGTTCATGGGCAAGGAGCCTTTCCTGGCGAAGCTCAGGAGTGCCAGGAGTTCATAGCGGGCAAACGTCAGCCCGAACGGTTTGAGCGTGGACTCGATCCTGGCCAGCAGGATCTGCTGCGTCCGCATGATGGCGGTGATGGCAGCCATGGGGGCCGCGACGTCCGCCCAGCCATGGTCCTCCCAGTTCCGCCGGGCTTCGGCAATGGGATCGCGGGACAGTGGGGTACCCATCGAACACCTTTCGTCCGAGTGATGCGCATCACTCTTTTATGAGCGATGTGAATATACTAGGACATCCAATGGTTGGGCGAAGCGGAGGTGGGTGCCGGTGGGTCCCGAAGGACGCGGCGAATCGCCCCCCTTTCCCGACGCCGACCTCATGTACGTCGTGGACCTCCTGGCAGGGCCTGAGCGGGAGCGGTACCTCCGCGTCCGTGAATTCCTGCAGGACCATGTGCGGGGGCAATCCATACCGTACTGGAACCGCGAAGAGTTCCCCTTCGGCCTTCTGGCGGAGATGGGCGTATACGGACTGGGTGCCCTCCAGGTGGATGGCAGTTCCGTCCTCCTCAAGGGCCTGATGTACGTGGAGCTGGCCAGGGCGGACGTGTCCCTCTCCGCCCTCACGGGCATCCACAATGAGCTGATCGTGGGAACCATCAAGGAGCTGGGATCCGAGGAACAGAAGCTCCGCTGGCTGCCGGGCCTTGAGGCGTTCACCAGCCTTGGCGCGTTCGCGCTGACTGAACCGGACCATGGGTCCGATATCTCCGGCGGACTCGAAACGTCAGCCAGGCTGGACGGCGCCGAATGGGTCCTCAACGGTGCCAAGCGCTGGATCGGGGCAGGCACCATCGCCGACTTCGCCCTGGTCTGGGCACGCGACGTGGAGGACCTGCAGGTCAAGGCCTTCCTGGTGGAGGCGGAACGGCCCGGCTACACGGCTGCAAAAATCTGCAACAAGATCGGCCTGCGGATCATGCAGAACGCGGACATCACGCTGAAGGACGTGCGGATTCCGGCGGCCAACCTGCTGCCCGGGGCCACATCCTTCGCCAAGGCCAACGACTTACTGCGGGACTCCCGGGCCTGGGTGGGCTGGCAGGCCGCCGGAATCCAGCTCGCCGCGTTCGACATAGCCCGCTCCTACTCACTGGCGCGCCGGCAGTTCGGCAAGGAGCTGGCACAGTTCCAGCTGGTCCAGCAGCAGCTTGCGGACATCCTGGGGAACGCCACGGCCTCACTCGCGCTGATGGTACAGCTGGCACGTATCCAGGAGGAGGGAAAGCTGGAGATGGCACAGGCAGCCCTGGCCAAAGCCACCACCACCAGGCTTGCCCGCGCGTCGGTGGCCATGGGCCGTTCCCTGCTGGGCGGCAACGGCATCAGTGCCGACTTCGAAATGGGCAAGCTGTTCGGCGATGCAGAAATCCTCTACACCTACGAAGGCAGCTACGAGATCAACTCCCTCATCGTGGGGAGGGCCCTAACCGGAAAGTCGGCGTTCGCCTAGAGGCGCTTCTCCGCATAAGCCAGCAGTGCATCCCGCACAAAGCCTGCTCCTTGCATGCCGCCATAATTGGCCGCGAACCGGGCATCGGCAACGTACATCTCCGCCAGGCCCACAACATACCCCTTGATGTCTCCGCCGTCCTCAGCGGCAGGGGTGCCGGGAATGGACGTCAGCCACTCAATGTGCCGCCGCGCCAGGTCCTGCGCTTCGGGACCGGCAGGGGAAAGCCCTGAACCTGCAGCGGCGATCCAGTCGCTGCCCAGCTTCGCAGCGCGGGACTTCCACTCCCGCTGTTCCGCCGCATCCATTCCACGCCACCAGGCGTCGCTTTTCGCATAGGAGTCCTTGCCCCAGCGCTCTTCCACCTCGTCCTTGTACTGCGTGTGGTCGAAACCGTCGAACATCTTTTCCGCCACCATGTCTCCTCCGCCTTTCACTGTTTCGATTGTTTGCCGGACGGATGCCATCTGCCGCGCGAGCCGCTCCTGTTCCTGCGCCAGCCATTCCAGGTGCCGGCCCAGGGCCTGGACGGGATCCGCCTGCTGCTGGAAGACCTCGGCAATAGCCGGCAGGCCAAGGCCAAGCTCCCGCAGCAGGAGGATCCGTTGCAGCTGCAGGAGGGCGTCGCCGTCGTAGTAGCGGTAGCCGTTGCTGCCCACCCGGCTGGGCTTCAGCAGGCCAATCTCGTGGTAATGCCGCAGTGTACGGCTTGTGGTGCCCGCCAGCCGTGCCACGTCCTGGATGGACCAGTCAGGGCCGGTCTTGGCATCCGTTGCTTCCATGGTTTGAGCGTAGGGGTTGACGCTGCGTCAAGGTCAAGCAGGCTTTTCCGGGAAACCCTGACCGCGCGGACGGCGGCGGCCGGACCGGTTCCTGGCCTGCGCAACGAGGCGGCTGAAGGCGAAAACAAAGACGGCCTCGATGGCCAGCATCAGACCCACGAGCACCCATTGCCCCCGGGCGGCGAAGACAATGCAGCCGGTCAGCGCCAGGACAGTTCCCAGGGCAAGGGTGTAAATGGCGAACCCCACCGCGACGCGCGCGCTGCGGACACCGGTCCGGAACCCGAAGCCCAGGGGTTCACCGCCAGGGTGCCCGGGAACGCGGTCGGGCACGGCCGGCCCCAGTTTGTCGAACTCTTCCCAAGGGTCCTGATCCTGTCCTGTCACTCTCCGATTGTCCCAAATTTCAGAACCCTAAGGGTGGTGGAGCGGCGGGCAGCAGCCGGGGAAGCAAAACAGCGGCCCCTCCAGCAAAATGCTGAAGAAGCCGCTGCAGGATACCGGGTTCCGCCGGCACAGCCGGCGGTCACCTAAACCTTAGAGCGGGCGGATGTTCTCCGCCTGCGGGCCCTTGGGGCCCTGGGTCACATCGAATTCAACCTTCTGGTTCTCATCGAGTGAGCGGTATCCGCTGCTGGCGATTGCCGAGTAGTGGGCGAAAACGTCAGCGGACCCGTCATCGGGGGCAATGAAGCCAAAACCCTTTTCGGCGTTGAACCATTTAACTGTGCCTGTTGCCATGGCTGCATTCCTTCGTGTGACTCTGATTCTCTCCCCGTGCCATCGGCCCGGAGTGCGAGGAGAACGTCCCCCGCAGTCCCCAACGTACGGGGCGCAGGCCGCGCTTGCAAGGGTTGTGCAACATTTGGCGAGGTCAGCGCATCCCTTCGCGGCGGATGGCGGTGGCAATCGCGGCCGCCCGGGTGTCCACCCCAAGCTTGGCGTAGATGTGGGCAAGATGCGTTTTCACCGTGGCTTCGGAGATAAAGAGGCGCCGGCCCAGTTCACGGTTGCCCAGACCTTCCGTCAGGAGGCTCAGCAGTTCGGCTTCGCGCGGAGTGAGGATTTCTTCAGGGTTGCGCAGCTGCTGGAACAGCCGCGATGCCACCGGCGGGCTCATGACGCTCTTGCCTTCGGCAGCACCACGGATCGCAGTAAAAATTTCTTCCGGCGTGGCATCCTTCAACAAATACCCCATGGCGCCGGCGTCCACGGCCCGCACAATATCGGCATCGGAGTCGTAGGTGGTGAAGACGAGGACCGCCTGGCCGCTGTTGCGCTCGCGGATCTTCCTGATCGCTTCGATCCCGTCCATTCCGCTGCCCATGGCGAGGTCCATGACCACCACGCCAGGGGAGTGCTCCCGCACCCGCTCGAGCGCTTCTTCCCCGGATGCTGCCTCTCCGATGACCTCCAGGTCGGGCTGCGTTCCCAGGAGGGCCCGCAGCCCGCTCCTCACTACGAGGTGGTCGTCCACCAGCAGGACGGTGATTGAGCTCATGCCGGTTCCCCCGAAGTGACCTGTATGGCGGAGGGCAGGGGCAACTGGGCGGCAACGATGGTCCCTTCCCCGGGCGAGCTTTCCACGGACAGGGTGCCGCCCAGCTGTTCCACCCGCTGGCGCATGGCCCTCAGCCCGTACCCTCCCGCGTCCGACGGCGGTGCTGCCGCCGCCGGATCGAAGCCGGTACCGTCGTCGTAAACGTCCAGGGTGACCCCCTCTGGAAGAAACCCCAGGGTCACGGTGGCGGCAGTGGCTGACGCATGTAGCTTGATGTTGGAGGCGGCGCTTTGCACGACACGGAGCAGGGCATGGCGGAGCTCCGGGGGCACGGGGCGCGGGTCCCCGGTGACCAGGAGCCTGGCCTCCGGGACATACTGCCTGGCCGCGAGGAGCAGGGCCTCGGACAGCGGAGACCCGTCCAGCCCCGGGGAGGCGAGCTCGTGCACCAGGCTGCGGGTCTCGGACAGATTGCCCCGCAGCAGTGCAGTGGCACGGCGGAGATCAGCCCGCGCCGCATCTCGTGGCCAGGCCCGCCCCGCGGCCTCGAGCAGGAGCAGGCTGCTGGCCAGTCCCTGGGTGACGGTGTCGTGGATTTCCCGGGAGACCCGTTCCCGCTCGGCAATGGTGCCCGCGCGGCGTTCGCTGGCTGCCAGCTGTTCCTGCGCCGCGGACACCTCGGCGTGCAGGCGGCGCTGCTCCTCGGCGTCGTGCTGGATCCGGTCATAGATGAGAGTCAGCATGGCGCCCACGGCCAGCGGGCCAAGAAGCATGGCGAGGTCCGTGCCGTTGCTCATCCGGAACAGTCCGGCCGCCGTGGCAGCGGCGGTGATTCCAGCGGCCGCGTACGAGGCGGCACCGGCCAAGGCGCTGCGGCTGAGGAAGAAGAGCGCAAACGAGCACCAGGCAAAGCTCGGAGCTGCAATCACCAGCACTGCCCAGACCGCCACCAGGGCGAACATCCAGGGCGCGCCTGGGCCTCCGCGCCAGCCGAGCACGGCCACGGCGGCATAGAGCAGGCTCGCTGCGGCTGCCAGGCCCAGGATCACCAGGTTGTCGGCCGGGCTGTGCCGCATCACGTAGCGGACCAGCGAGGCCACCAGCAGCACGGCGAAGCCCAGGTGCACCGCGGTTTCGATGCTGCCCAGGCCGGTGCGGGGTGCACTCCGCCGGGGTGTGGTTCCCGGGGCGGCAGCGGTGGCCGGGGCAGTGCCGGCGGCTCGGGTAGGCATGGGATGTCCCGTTCTGGCTGGTGGGAAACGCTACCTTCCATGCTATTGCCCCCGCCAATGCTGGTCTCTCAGCCATTTGGCTGATACGGCTGGCCATTGGGGGGAGGCCACTGCAGACGAAGGCCCGATGCCGGGTGCCGCCGCCCCCGGAAGGATTGGTGCGTACCCACCATGACCTCCAAGGAGACACTGTGAAGAAGTCGCACAAAGCCTTTGCCGCCGCCGCTGCCGGCGCCCTCGTCCTGACCGCAGGAGCGACGGCGGCAGCCAACGCCGGGACCAGCCCCGCTCCGGCAGCCGTCCCCGCCGTCGATGTCCAGCCTGCGCCCGAAACCGTGGTGCAGCAGAACCGCATCAGCGTTGGGGCATCGGCCACAGCAGTCAGCGCCGCCCTGGCCAGATGCCAGGCTGACAAGCTGCCCTTCGTCACCGTCGCTCTGGTGGACCGCTTCGGCACCGTCCAGGCGCTGCTCCGCGGTGACAACGCAGCCGAACACACCATCGAAGCGGCCAAGCAAAAGGCGTATACCGCTGCCGCTTTTGGCGCCCCCACCAGTGAACTGGCCAAGCGCATCAACGGCACCGGCCCTTCCATCGCCGACCTCCCCGGCACCCTGTTCCTGGCCGGCGGCGTCCCGCTGAAGGTTAACGGCGTCTCGGTGGCAGGCATCGGCGTCGGCGGTGCTCCGGACGGTGCGCTGGACGAAGCCTGCGCCACGGCAGGGGCGGATGCCGTCGCCGGAACTGCCAAGTAGGCTCCGCATATGAGGCGATTCCGGACTGCCGTGATGCTTGCCGCCGCGGGGTTGCTGCTCAGCGCCTGCGGCTCCGGTTCACCGG
>NZ_JABTYH010000022.1 GCF_013314975.1 Pseudarthrobacter oxydans
CCAGCCGGTCGTAGTGGACGGCACCGCCGTCGGACAGGAGGACCTGCTGCCGGGCGCGGTCCACACGCTTCACCCGGACGCCCAGGCGGATGTCGGCGCCCTGGGCAGTCAGCTCCGCGGCGTCTGAGAGGGCCAGGGCCTCGACGGTGGTCCTGCCCACGCCGAGATCGGCCACGAGCACGCGGTTGTAGGCGGCTTCAGCTTCCTCGCCCACCACCGTCAGGCCCACCTTGCCGCTGCGGACGGCAGGCAGGAGTTCGTCAACCAGCCGGGCCGCCACCGGGCCGAATCCCACAATGACAATCTGCTCGCTCATGAGGCCTCCGTCGTTTGAAGCACGTTGGTGGAAAGGGACGCGGCTACGGGCCGGACCCACACGGTGTTGAACTTGAACTCCGGCATCCCGGAGACGGGGTCCGTGGCCGCTTCCGTGAGGCGGTTCGCACTCTCGAGTTCGGGGAAGTGGAACGGCAGGAAGACGGTTTCGGGACGGATGGCGGTGCTGAGCTGGGCCCGGCACTGCACCTCGCCGCGCTCATTGGCAACGGACACGAGCGACCCCTCGGTGATGCCCATCGACGCCGCAGCCGCCGGATGGATCTGCACCTTCGCTTCCGGCTGCGCCGCCAGCAGCTCCGACACCCGCCGGGTCTGCGCGCCGGACTGGTAGTGCTCCAGGAGGCGGCCGGTAATGAGGGTCATGGTTGTCGCTGCGGTGCCGGCCCCTGCAGGGGGCGCAGCAGGAGCACGACGGCGGCGCGGCGTCACCGGGGTCATCACGGCTTTGCCGTCCGGGTGCGCGAACCGGTCCTGGAACAGCCGCGGTGTTCCCTGGCTGCCGGCGGGGTAGGGCCAGTAGGCGGCTTCGCCGCGGTCCAGCATGCCGTAGTCGATCCCGGAGTAGTCCGCCAGTCCGCCGGCAGAGGCAAGGCGGAGTTCCTCGAACACGGTTTCGGGGTCCTCGCTGTAGGTGGAAGGGGCGTCAAGGGCTTCGGCCAGCCGCGCCATGATCCACAGTTCACTGCGGGCGCCGGCCGGCGGAGTGAGGGCCCGGCGGCGGCGCAGCACGCGGCCTTCGAGGTTCGTCAGGGTGCCCTCTTCCTCCGCCCACTGGAGGACGGGAAGGATGAGGTCGGCCTCAGCGGCCGTCTCAGACATAAAGAAGTCGCAGACCATCAGGAAGTCCAGGCTCCGGAGCCCCGCGATCACGGCGTTGGCGTCGGGGGAGGCCACGGCGATGTTGGAGGCGTGGACAAGAAGGCAGCGGACGCCGTCGGGCTTGCCCAGCGACTTCAGCAGCTGCACGGCGGGCAGGCCCGGGCCGGGAATGAGGTCCTCCTCCACGCCCCAGACCTTGGCCACGTGGGCGCGGGCGGCGGGGTCGGTGATCTTGCGGTAGCCGGGGAGCTGGTCGGCCTTCTGGCCGTGCTCGCGTCCGCCCTGGCCGTTGCCCTGGCCGGTGAGGGTCCCGTAGCCGCTCCGGGCCGATCCGGGCAGGCCCAGCAGGAGGCTCAGGTTGATCGCGGCCGTGGCGGTGTCGGTGCCGTCCACGTGCTGCTCCACACCGCGGCCGGTGAGGATATAGCTCCCGCCGTCGCGTGCGCCCCGGGCCAGCCGGCGGGCCGTTTCGCGGATCAGTTCAGCCGGGACGCCGGTGAGGGACTGCACCCGTTCGGGCCAGAAGGAGTTGACGCTGCGGGCTACGGCACTGTAGCCGGACGTGCGCCCAGCCAGGTACGCGCTGTCCACCAGGTTCTCGTGGATGACCACGTGGGAGATGCCCAGGAGAAGGGTAAGGTCGGTGCCCGGCAGGGGCTGGAGGTGGAGGCCGCCGCCGTCGGCCGTGAACGCGGCAGTGGCGGAACGGCGCGGATCCACCACGATCAGCCCGCCGGCGTCGCGCGTTCCCTTGAGATGCTGCACGAACGGCGGCATGGTTTCGGCGACGTTGGAGCCGAGCATCAGGATGGTGCTGGCGGTGTCCAGCGCTTCGAGGGGGAAGGGGAGCCCGCGGTCAACGCCGAAAGCGCGCATCCCGGCCGCCGCGGCCGAGGACATGCAGAACCGGCCGTTGTAGTCGATGCGGGAGGTGCCCAGGGCGAGCCGGGCGAACTTCCCCAGCATGTAGGCCTTTTCGTTGGTGAGGCCGCCACCGCCGAACACGCCGACGGCGTCGGCGCCGTACCGGGCGCGGGCGTCCTTCACAGCGGACACGGCGAGGTCCAGGGCCTGGTCCCAGCTGATGGGCCGGTGGACGCCGTCAGCGCCTTTCAGGAGCGGCTCCGTGATCCGTCCGGGGTGGTTCAGGAGGCTGGCGGAGGTCCAGCCCTTGCGGCACAGGCCGCCGCGGTTGGTGGGGAAATCCCGGCCGCTGACTTCGAGGGGTGCCGCCAAGGGGATTCCGGGGGCGGCAGTTCCCGGCACGGGGACTGACCCCGGCTGGGAAGCCGGGGCCAGTGCCGTGGGAGACGTGAGCGTCATGGCGCACTGCAGGGCGCAGTAAGGGCAGTGCGTGTCGGCGCTTTTGGTCATGTTAGACGTGTCCCATCGCATTTCGGTTGGCGTTGCGGATGTAGCAGGACCAGCACACAACCAGCATCAGGACGTACGCCCCGACGAAGCCGTAGAACGCGGGGGTGTACGAGCCGCTGGCCGAGTTGGAGGCGTTCAGCACCTGCGGGATCACGAACCCGCCGTAGGCGCCGATAGCGGAGATGAGGCCCAGGGCGGAGGAGGCGAGGCGCTGGGTGGCCACCGAGCTGGCGCCGTTCCGGGCAGCGCGGCTGTTGGTGGCAAAGATGATGGGGATCATCCGATAGGTGGCACCGTTTCCGAAGCCGCTGGCGGTGAAGAGCATCAGGAAGAGGGCCAGGAAGAGCCAGAAGTTCTTCAGCGGAAGGGTCCAGATCATGGTGAGGGTGATGACGGCCATGGAGGCGAAGGCCGCCACAGTCATGCGGGCACCGCCCATCCGGTCAGCCATGCGTCCGCCGTACGGGCGGGCCAGGGAGCCCACCAGCGGGCCGAGGAAGGCCAGCGACAGTGCCACAGTGCCCACTCCGATGGAGGAGAAAGCCGGGAAGTAGTCCTTGATCAGTTTGGGGAAGACACCGGCGAATCCGATGAACGAGCCGAACGTGCCGATGTAGAGCAGCGCCATGATCCACAGGTGCGGTTCCTTCAGCGCTGCGATGGAGCCTGCCACGTCACCCTTGGCACTGGTGAGGTTGTCCATGTACTTCCAGGCACCGAAGGCGGCGATCAGGATGAACGGGACCCACATCCAGCCGGCCAGGGGCAGGTTGACCGTGCCGACGGCGAGGAGGGTGATGGCAATCGGGACGGCCAGCTGTGCCACGGCGGCACCCATGTTGCCGCCGGCGGCGTTCAGGCCCAGGGCCCAGCCCTTTTCGCGGGCGGGGTAGAAGAAGGTGATGTTGGCCATGGAGCTGGCGAAGTTGCCGCCGCCGAAGCCTGCCAGGGCGGCCACCAGGAGCATGACGCCGAACGGGGTTTCCGGGTTGGAGACACACAGGGCCAGGCCGATGGAGGGGATCAGGAGCAGCAGGGCGGACACGATGGTCCAGTTGCGGCCGCCGAAGCGGGGAACCATGAAGGTGTACGGGATGCGCAGGGTGGCACCCACGAGGCTCGGCATGGAGATCAGCCAGAATATTTCGGAGGTGGAGAAGGTGAAGCCGGCTGCGGGGAGCTGGACCACCACGATGGACCAGAGCTGCCATACGACAAAGCCGAGGAATTCGGCGAAGATTGACCAGTTCAGGTTGCGGCGTGCAATGGAGCGGCCTGCAGTTTCCCACTGCTCCTTGTTCTCGGCATCCCAGTTGGCGATCCAGCGGCCGGGGCGGAATTCAAGGGCGGGGGAGTCTGTGGTGCGGGTAGGGCCGGGCTGTGCGCTGGCGGATGCGGCGGTTCCGGGCAAGGCGGAATCTTCGAGATCAACGGAACTTCCGGTGCCGGCATCGGCGGTGCGGTCAACAGTCACGGGGTACCTCCTTCTGGGGGATGTTGTTCCTCCAAGGTAGGGAAGCCGCGTTTCACGGACGGACGCCGTGTGTTAACGCGCTGTGACATTTGCCTATCGGCGGGCCTTGCCGGGTGTGAGGCGGACGGCGGGGACCACAAAATGAGACACACCACACAGGTCCGCATGCTGGACCTTTCGTCCATTGACTGGACGGAGGGAACTAATATTGAACTCTGACTATTTCGAGCCGTTCCTTTACCCCGGGTCCGGCCGGTCCTCACGAAAGCGTTTACCTATGTCATCCACCCATACCTCCACGGTGTCCGGGTCCCAGCCGGTGAACTCACGCGGACGCGTGATCGTCGCCAGCCTGATCGGCACCACGGTCGAGTTTTACGACTTCTACGTCTACGCCACCGCCGCAGTGCTGGTTTTCCCGCAGCTGTTCTTCCCCAACCAGAACGAAACCACCCAGCTCCTGAGCTCGTTCGCCGTGTTCGGCGTGGCCTTCATTGCCCGCCCCCTCGGCTCGATCGTCTTTGGGCACTTCGGCGACAAATTCGGCCGTAAGGGCACCCTGGTGGCATCCCTCCTGACCATGGGTATTGCGACCTTCCTGATCGGCTGCCTGCCCACCGCACTGGTTCCGGGCTGGGAGTTCTGGGCTCCGGCCCTGCTGGTGGTCATGCGTTTCGCCCAGGGCCTGGCCCTGGGTGGTGAATGGAGCGGCGCCGCGCTGCTGGCCACGGAGAATGCCCCGGCCAACAAGCGCGCCATCTACGGAACCTTCCCGCAGCTGGGTGCGCCCATCGGCTTCATCATCGCCAACGTCATCTTCCTGGTGTTCAGCTACGCGCTCTCGCCGGCTGACTTCCAGGCCTGGGGCTGGCGCGTGCCGTTCCTGCTCAGCGCCGTCATGGTGATCATCGGACTGTACGTCCGCCTGAAGCTGATCGAAACTCCTGCCTTCACCAAGGTGATCGAGTCCAACGAAGTGGCCAAGCTGCCGCTGGGCCGGGTGTTCAAGACCAGCTGGCGCCAGCTCATCCTGGGCACGTTCATCATGCTCGCCACATATGTGCTCTTCTATCTGATGACCACCTTCACCCTCACCTACGGCACCCGTCCCGCCACGCTGGACGCTGCCAGGGCCGCGGCTGAAAAGGCCGGAAAGCCGATGTCGGAAGCGGCCGCCGCGGCGTTCGTCCCCGGACTGGGCTACACCCGCAACGACTTCCTGTGGATGCTGATTGCCGGCGTCGTCTTCTTCGGCATCTTCACCCTCGTGTCCGGGCCGCTGGCCGAGAAGTACGGCCGCCGCAAGATGCTCCTGGCCGTTACCGGCGGAATCTTCGTCTTCGGCCTGCTGTTCGTCCCGCTGTTCAGCGGCGGATTTGTTGGCACCATGGCGCTGCTGGTGATCGGTTTCTCCCTGATGGGCCTGACGTTCGGACCCATGGGCGCCCTGCTGCCCGAATTGTTCCCCACCAACGTCCGGTACACGGGGTCCGCAGTGAGCTATAACTTCTCCAGCATCCTGGGCGCAGCGGTGGCCCCGTTCATCGCCGTCGCGCTGTGGGAACTCGCGGACGGCAGTCCCGTGCTGGTGGGCGTCTACCTGACCTCCATGGCCGTGCTGACGCTCATTGCCCTGTTCGTGAGCAAGGAAACCCGCGACCTGGACTACGAGAACAACGTGGCCTAGGGATACGGACCGTACGTTCCAGCCCGGTTCGTGGCTGCGGTGCCCGGTGCGTTCCCCGTCAACAGGGGAGTGCGCCGGGCACTTTCGCGTCCGGGGCCGGAGGAAGTGGGCGGGAACGCACGACGGCGGCGCTTCGGGGCCGTGCGGGGTGTCACCGGGCGTAGCGGTCCACGAAGTTCCGGAGCACCTTCATGGGTTCGGTGACGGTGAACTGCCGGGCGTTCTCCATCAGGTCCTCAGCCGATTCGGGCGGGAAGTAGCCGGCGTTGCGGTAGATGTCGATGCGGGTGATGAGCCCGTCTACGTCCAGTTCGGGGTGGAACTGCGTGGCGTAGAGATTCGTCCGGATGCGGAACATGTGCACCGGGCAGGCCGCGGAGCGCGCAAGCAGCACGGCGTGCGCCGGCAGGGCGGTGCAGGCCTCCTTGTGGCCGGTGAAGGCGGTAAAGGAGCGCGGCATACCCTTCAGGACAGGGTCCTCGAGTCCCGCGTCCGTGAGTTCTATCTCCACTCCGCCCAGCGGTTCACCATAGGTCCTGTCGATGACGGCGCCCTGGTGCGTGCCGAGCGTGCCCACGCCGTAGCAAGCGCCCAGGAACGGGAAATCCCGGGCCACCAGCCTGTCCAGCAGCCCGGACAGCTCACGTTCCACCCGGTGCTGGACGGCTGATTTCCCTTCCGGCGGATCGCTGGAGGTGAAGGGGCTTCCGCCAACAATGACCCCCGAGTAGTCCGCGAGGTCCAGGTCCGGCAGCGGTGCAGCCTCGAGCCTGACGCGGCGCAGTTCCCGCTCTTCCAGGCCGCCATAGCGCAGGTAGGCGTCGTATTCGTCGTCGGCGGCGGCGTCCTCGGCCCGGGAGGCCAGGAGCAGGAAAGGCAGCATCTGCTAAGTGTGCCGGTTTGGGCCGGAGCTGTCAGCTAGGCCGGAGGCTGGGTGAGGGAGCGGCGCGACTGCGGGCGCGCGGCAGGGTCGGCATGCCGGTGCACGAGCTTCCAGTAGCCTTCCTCGCGCCGGAAGATGCTGGTCACCCGGAGGGCGAACTCCTCGGCAACAGCCGCACCGTCCAGGCGGGCCTGGAAGTGTTCGGTCTCCACCAGGTAGGCGGTGTCCCGTGCGGTGTAGGACGTGACGGTGTCGAACCCCAGCATCCGGCCGTCCTGGAACTGCCGGGCAGCCTGGTCCAGCCTCGCCTCCACCTGCGCCCAGCCGCGGGCGATCCCGCCAAAGGGGTTGGCCAGCGTGACGTCGTCCAGCCGGGAATAGAGCTCCTTGACGGGCTCGGGATTGCCCCGGGTAATCTCGGGGACGGCCAGGTGGTACCGGCCCACTTCTTCCTGGAAACTGGGTGCGAGCATGGGTGCCTCCGGCGCTTACTGGTCTTCGATCATGGCGATGATGGCGCCGGCAGACACTGTCTCACCGGAGGACGCCTCCAGCCCGATGACGATTCCGGAGCGGTGCGCCGTCAGGGGCTGCTCCATCTTCATCGCCTCGAGGACCACCACCAGGTCTCCTTCGGAGACGACGTCGCCGTTGGCAACAGCCACCTTGACGATGGTTCCCTGCATGGGGGAGGTCAGGGCATTGCCGGTGGCCGCTGCAGGACCGCCGGAGCGGGAGCGCTTCTTCGACTTTGCCGGCTTCGCTGCTGCCGACCCGCCGGTTCCGAGGGCACCCAGGGATGCGGGCAGGACCACTTCCAGGCGCTTGCCGCCCACTTCCACCACCACGCGCTGGCGGTCGTCGGCTGCGCCGTCCGCGTCGGCGGGCCCGTCGGGGGTCCAGGCAGGAAGGTTGTTGACGAATTCTGTTTCGATCCACCGGGTGTGGACCGTGAACGGGCCCTCGGCCGGGGCGAATGCGGGATCGGACACCACCGCGAGGTCGAACGGGATAACCGTGGGGATGCCCTCCACCACCATTTCCTCAAGCGCGCGGCGGGCACGCTGCAGGGCCTGGGGGCGGTTGGCTCCGGTGACGATCAGCTTGGAGAGCATGGAGTCGAAGTTGCCGCTGATCTCATCACCCTGCTCGATGCCGGAGTCGATGCGGACTCCGGGGCCGGTGGGGTTCTTCAGCACGCGCACGGTGCCCGGCGCCGGCATGAAGTTGCGGCCCGGGTCCTCGCCGGTGATGCGGAACTCGAAGGAGTGCCCGCGCACCTCCGGGTCGCCGTAGCCGAGCTCTTCGCCGCGGGCCAGCCGGAACTGCTCGCGCACCAGGTCGATGCCGGTGACTTCCTCGGACACGCAGTGCTCCACCTGGAGGCGGGTGTTCACTTCCAGGAAGGAGATGGTGCCGTCCTGTCCCACCAGGAATTCGCAGGTGCCGGCACCCAGGTAGCCTGCCTCCTTGAGGATTGCCTTGGAAGACTCGTAGAGCCGGCGGTTCTGCTCCTCGGTGAGGAAGGGTGCCGGGGCTTCTTCGACGAGCTTCTGGTTGCGGCGCTGGAGCGAGCAGTCGCGGGTGGAGACCACCACGACGTTGCCGTGGGCGTCCGCCAGGCACTGGGTCTCGACGTGCCGGGGAGCGTCCAGGAAGCGCTCGATGAAGCACTCGCCGCGGCCGAACGCGGCGGTGGCCTCGCGCACGGCGGATTCAAACAGTTCGGGGATTTCCTCGCGGGTGCGGGCAACCTTGATGCCGCGTCCGCCACCGCCAAACGCAGCCTTGATGGCCACCGGCAGTCCGTGCCGGTCCACGAACTCGAGGATCTCCTCGGCGGATTCCACCGGGTCAGCGGTGCCGGGGACCTGCGGGGCGCCGACCTTTTCCGCGATGTGGCGGGCCTGGACCTTGTCGCCCAGGGCGGAAATGGCTTCGGGGGAGGGGCCGATCCAGGTGATGCCGGCGGCGATCACCTTGGCGGCAAACTCGGCATTTTCGGCAAGGAAGCCGTAGCCGGGGTGGATGGCGTCGGCGCCGGACTGGCGGGCGGCGTCGATGATTTTGTCCATGACCAGGTAGGACTCGGCGGCGGTGTTGCCGCCCAGGGCGTAGGCCTCGTCAGCGAGGCGGACGTGCAGGGCGTCGCGGTCCGGGTCCGCGTAGACAGCCACTGAGGCGATGCCTTCGTCGCGGGCGGCCCGGATGATGCGGACGGCGATCTCACCGCGGTTGGCGATCAGCACCTTTGTGAGGGTCGACTGCGTGGTTCCTGCGGACTGCTCCAAATTTGCTGACAAGGCGTCTCCTTCTTTCCTTCAGGGAGCCTAGCGCGGTTTTGAGGGTTCCGCCGATATTACTTGCGGAATCCGCGTGTAAACGGGCCAAGCTTTGTAGGGAAGCTACAAGACCCTGCCGTTTACGGTGCTTTTGGCGCCGGCGCTGCAGGTGCCGTCAGCCGCGCCAGAGGTCGGTGATGCGCACGTTCGCGGCGGCAAGGAGGCTGCGGAGGGTGGAGACGGAAAGTCCGACGACGGTGTGCGGGTCGCCGTCGACCTTCCGGATGAATGCCCCGCCCAGGCCGTCAATGGTGAAGGATCCGGCACAGTGCAGCGGTTCGCCCGTGGCGATGTAGGCGTCGATTTCTGCCGGGTCCATCTCCAGGAAGCTGACCTCGGCCGAGGCCACCGTCCCGAGGGTGGCGCCGGTGCCCATACCTTCGCCGTCGTCGTCGGAATGTGTGTCCCGGCAGTCCACCAGCCAATGGCCCGTATGCAGCACCCCTGTGTTGCCGCTCATCCGCAGCATGCGCTCGCGGGCGATCTCGGAGGTGTACGGCTTGCCGTGCGCCTCGCCGTCGAACTCGAACACAGAGTCGCAGCCCAGGACCAGCGCGCCCTCAGCTTCCGGCAGCGCCGCCACTGCCTCGGCCTTGGCCCGGGCCAGCAGCAGGGCGGTGTCGTGCGGATCGGTGACGCCGTAGCTGGCCTGGACGGTGTCCTCGTCCACGTCGGACACCAGGATGGAGTGCCGGATGCCGGCCTCGGCCAGGAGCTTGGTGCGGGCGGGGGACTGGGATGCAAGAATCAGGCGGACCACAAATCCAGCCTAATTGACCGGCCCGGCCTGGTGGACCAGTTCCCCGGGAACCGGTGCCGCTTCGGGCCGGTTGAGCTTGGCGCCCTCCACGTCCACGTCGGGCAGGATCCGGTCCAGCCACCGGGGCAGCCACCAGGACTTTTCACCCAGCAGGTACATCACGGCCGGAACGATGGTCATGCGCACCACGAAGGCGTCCAGGAGTACACCGAACGCCATCGCGAAGCCCAGCGGCCGGACCATGGTGAGGTGGCTGAAGATGAAGCCCGCGAACACGCTGACCATGATGATCGCGGCGGCGGTCACCACAGCGGCCGCGTGGCGGAAGCCCACCCGGACGGCTTCCTTGGCGGTGGAACCGTGCATGTACGCCTCCCGCATGCCCGAGGCGATGAACACCTGGTAGTCCATGGCCAGGCCGAACAGCACACCGATCAGGATGATGGGCAGGAAGCTCAGCACGGCGCCGGGGTTGGCGACGTCAAACACGCCGCCGAGCCAGCCCCACTGGTAGACGGCCACCACGGCGCCGAAGGCTGCGGCGAGCGAGAGGAGGAAACCGCCCGTGGCCAGCAGCGGCACCACGATGGAGCGGAAGACCAGCAGCAGCAGGATCAGGGAAAGCCCGACGACGATCGCCAGGTAGGGCGGCAGGGCGTCACCCAGCTTGGTGGAGACGTCGATGTTGCCGGCCGTCTGGCCTGTCAGGCCCATCGCCACACCGTGCTCGGACTGGATGTCGTCATTGAGGCCGCGGAGTTCGGACACCACGTTGACGGTGCTGGCGCTGGCCGGGCCTTCCTCGGGGATGACCTGGAAGACGGCGGTCCGGCGGTCCTCGCTGAGGGCAACCGGCACAGCGGCCACCACGTTGTCCACGGCGCGGAGCTGGTCGGCGACGTCGTATTGCAGGGTCTGTGCCTGGGCTTCATCGAGGCCGGCCGGGAACTCGCCCACGGCGACGATGGGGCCGGTGACGCCCTCGCCGAAGCTGCGGGCCGTGAGGTCATACGCCTGGTAGGCCTCGGAGTCCACGGGTTCGGAGCCGCCATCAGGCAGTGCGAGCTGCAGCTGGGTGGCCGGCAGCGCGAGGGTGCCCAGGAGGAGCACGCCGGCCAGGAGGGCCAGGATGGGGTGCCGGGTGACCAGGCCGCCCCAGCCACGGGTGCTGCGCTCGCGGTCCCTGGCCTCATCGGCTGCTTCGTGGCCGGGCTCCGCGTTGTGGGCATCGGCTTTGGCCCAGGCCCGCCGGGAGATAATGCGCCGGCCGATCAGGGACAGCATCGCGGGCGTCAGGGTGATGGCCACCAGGACGGCCACGGCAACGGTGCCGGCCGCGGCCAGGCCCATGACGGTGAGGAACGGCAGGCCCGGCACCACCAGTGCGGCGAGGGCGATGATCACGGTCAGGCCGGCGAAAACCACGGCGTTGCCCGAGGTGCCGGTGGCCCGCGCCACGGATTCCTCCGGATCCATCCCGGCAAGGAGCTGCGTCCGGTGGCGGTTCACGATGAACAGGGAGTAATCGATGCCCACGGCCAGGCCCAGCATGAGGGCCAGCATGGGAGAGATGGAGCTCATGTCGAAGAGGCCGGACAGGGCGAACGTGATGCCGACCCCCACGCCGACGCCCACCACGGCCATCAGCAGCGGCAGTCCGGCGGCGACAAGCGTGCCCAGCATCAGGATCAGGACCAGGGCTGCCACCGCAATGCCGATGATCTCAGCGGCGCCGAAAAGTTCGGAGATGTCCTCGGTGATTTCCTTGCTGGCGTAGGCGGTGACGCCTGCGCCGGACGTCTCGTGGGCGATGTCCTGGACCTGCTGGCGGACCTCGGGGCTCAGGCCGTTGATGGAGGTGTTGAACTGGATTTGGGCCACGGCGGCGCGGCCGTCTTCGGACACGAACCGAATGGCCGAGGACGCTTCTGCCTGGCGCTTGCCGAGTTCGAGCTTTGCCTTGCTGGTTTCCAGCTCCCGGGCGCCTGCCTCGAGCCTGGCCTGGCCCTCGGCCAGTGCCGCCTTTTGCTGGCCGAGCTGGGCCTCGATGAGTGTGGCAGGTGCGCCGGCTGCGGAAAGCTGCTGCTCTGCTGCGGCCAGCTGCGCCTGGCCGGCTTCGAGCTGGGCTTGGGAGGCGTCCAGCTGGGCCTGGCCCGCGGCAAGCTGCTGCTCGCCGTCGGTGATGGCCTGCCCTGCCTGGTCCACCTGGGCCTGCGTGGCGAAGGGATCCACGGTGCCGCGGACGTCCGGCACGGTCTCAAGCTTCCTGAGCGCATCCGTGACGGCGGTCCGGCTCTCGGCGGTAAAGCCGCCGTCGGGCGCCTCAAAAACGATGGTGGCCGTGCCTCCGGATGCCGAGGGAAGCTCTTCCTTCAGCTTGTCCGCGATCCGCTGCGTTTCGGTGCCGGGAATCTGGAAGTTGTTGGACAGTGTTCCGTGGAACGCTGCGGCGGCACCGCCCACGGCCAGCAGTGCGGCAAGCCAGAGGGAAATGACCAGCCAGCGCCGGCGGTAGGAGAACTTGCCCAGGCGGTAAAGGAACAGTGCCATATGAGGTGACCGATCTGATCAGGAGGAACGGGAGGCTGAGGATGAGGGGGCGGGCGTGCCGCCGATGGTGAAACCGGAACCGAGCAGGGCCATGGCATCGATCAGGAGCTGCCTGAGCTCCGCGAGGGATGCCGGTGAGAGGTCGGCGCCGCGGCGGAAAAACCAGACCTCCATGGCGGCCTTGCCGCAGGAAATCACCGACCCCGCGAGGGCGCGGAGGTAGAGCTCGTCCGCTGCGCCGGGAGTGGCGGACGCACGGTCGCGGGCCACGGCGGTGATCTGTTCCCGGCAGTGGTCCCAGGCTTCCAGTTCGGAATGGGACATCAGGCTGCTCTGCTGGGTCAGTGTGAACAGTTCTGCCAGCGGGGCCACCGTCATCGGGTCCGCAAGCGCCATGAGTGCCTCTTGGGCGGACTGGAGGACGGGTTCGTCCGCGGGCCGGAGCCTGAACTGCTGGATGGCGTTGTCCAGGAAGCCGTGGGTGACAGAGGCCAGCGCGGCATCGGTACTGCCGAAGTAGTTGAAGAAGGTCCGGCGTGAAATTCCGGCGGCGTCTGCGATGTCCTCGACGGTGAAGTTCCCTGGCCCCTTGCTGCGCAGGAGGGCCAGAGCGGCGTCAGTGATGGCCTGGCGGGTGGCGGCTTTGTTCAACTCCCGCCGGGAAGGCGGCGCAGGCGCCTGCGCGGCGGCTTCCGAGGGTGTGGGGTCTGCGGAAATTGTCACCCTTTTACACTACGTGCAAGTTTGCACTCTGGGCAACTTACTTTCACAGCAGAATGAAAGGTTCCGGACAGCTCTTCCATGAGTTGCTTGCCGATGCTGGAAGTGTCCCGAGAAGGACTAAAGATCAGCAGCCGTCCCGGACGGCAGTACCAGGAGACAAGAAATGTCACGCACAAAGAAAATGACCCTCGGCCTGTCAGCTACGGCGCTGGCCCTTGGAGCCGGAATCGGCGTTGCCGGCATGGCCTCCGCCACCACAACACCGGCTCCCACTCCGAGCGCGAGCGCGAGCGCATCGGCCGACGGCAGCACCAGCACCATGCCCGGCGGCATGGGCAAGCACGGCGGCCGGGGCGGTGAGCGGGGAATTGCCCAGGCGTCCGCGCTGGCGGAGAAGCTGGGTGTTGAGGAAGCAAAGGTGACGGAGGCCCTGCAGGCCTTCCGCGATGCCAACAAGCCTGCCGGTCCTCCGGCGGAGGGGGAGAAGCCTGATGCAGCCACCCGCGAGGCCGCCCTTGCGAAGTCGCTGGCTGAATCGCTTGGCATCGAGGAATCCAAGGTCACCGCGGCGCTGGAGGAGCTCCGCAGCGAGCGGCAGGCAGAAAAGGCGGCGGGTCTCAAGACCCGGCTGGACCAGGCGGTCGCGGACGGGAAGCTGACGCAGGCGGAGGCGGACGCCGTCACCAAGGCGGTGGAGAACGGCGTGATCGGCGGCGGCGGGCACTGACCGCACGCCTGGCCTCCTGCCGGGCAGCGCCTTGCACAGAGATGGCGCTTCACACAGAAAGAAGTCCCCGGGAACCGTTGGGTTCCCGGGGACTTCTTTGTGGTGGGTGAGCAGGGGCCTTTAGGCCTTCGCATCCTCAAGGTGGCGCGGAGCGGTGTCCGTGGTGGTGCCGTCCTGGGGAGCGGCGTCAGCGTCGAAGCTGTCGTCGACAAACGGTGTGCCGTTGCGGGGCGCGTTGTACAGGTGCTCGTCCAGGATGCCCTGGCGCTTGGCCACGATGGTGGGAACCAGGGCCTGGCCGGCCACGTTGACCGCGGTGCGGCCCATGTCCAGGATCGGGTCAATGGCCAGGAGCAGTCCGACGCCGGCCAGCGGCAGTCCCAGCGTGGACAGCGTCAGCGTAAGCATCACCACGGCGCCGGTGGTGCCGGCCGTGGCGGCGGAACCAAGCACGGAAACCAGGGCGATCAGCAGGTACTGGGTGAAGTCCAGCTGGATTCCGAAGAACTGGGCCACGAAGATGGCTGAGATCGCGGGGTAGATTGCGGCGCAGCCGTCCATCTTGGTGGTGGCTCCCAGCGGCACGGCGAAGGAGGCGTAGGCGCGGGGGACGCCCAGGCTGCGCTCGGTGACGCGCTGGGTCAGCGGCAGGGTGCCCACGGAGGAGCGGGAGACGAAGGCCAGCTGGACGGCGGGCCACACGCCCGAGAAGTACTGCTTGACCGAGAGGCCATGGGCTCGGACCAGGATGGGGTACACCGCGAAGATGACCAGGGCCAGGCCAACGTAGATGGCGAAGGTGAACTTGCCCAGGGAACCGATGGTGTCCCAGCCGTAGACGGCAACGGCGTTGCCGATGAGGCCCACAGTGCCCAGCGGGGCGATCCGGATGATCCACCACAGCACCTTCTGGATGACGGCCAGCGCCGAAGCGTTCAGGTTCAGGAAGGGCTCGGCAGCCTTGCCTACCTTGAGTGCGGCAACACCGACGGCGATGGCGATCACGAGGATCTGGAGCACGTTGAAGCTGACGGAGGTGGTGACCGCGCCGGATTCGGCAACGGTGGAGCTGGCGCCGAGTCCCAGGAAGTTCTTGGGGAACAGGCCCACCAGGAAGGCCCACCAGTCACCGGACTTGCCGGAGTACTTGGCTTCCTCTGAGATGCCGGTGTTGGCACCGGGCTGCAGCAGGACACCCAGGCCGATGCCGATCAGCACGGCGATCAGGGACGTGATGGCAAACCACAGCAGGGTGTTCCAGGCGAGCTTGGCGGCGTTGGACACCTGGCGCAGGTTCGAGATGGAGCTGACCACCGCGGTGAAGATCAGGGGTACGACGGCGGTCTGCAGCAGCGACACGTAGCTTGAGCCGATGGTCTGCAGCGTGGCGCCAAGGGCATTGGGGCTGGCTTTGGTGCTGCCGGTGTACTTGGCCAGCAGGCCGAGGCCGAGCCCGACGATGAGGGCGGCGATGATCTGGAAGCCGAACGAGCCAGCCCATTTGGGCAGCTGGAAGCCGGTCTTTCCTGCGGGGGGAGGGGTGCTTGTCTGAGTGCTCACCCGAATACGCTAAGGGCCATTCGCATACCACGGCGAACGAACATTGAGAAATATTACGCTCCCCATGTTTCCACTGAAGCCAAAAATCCCTGTGAGGACAAGGGTTTCAGCCCCCTATGTTAAGTATTCCCGGCCCTGCTGTGGTTAATGTCTCTCTGTTGCAGGGGCAAAAGGCCCGACGTGGGTGCCTTCCGGCAGCTTGCTCCCCACCGGCTCCCTAGCCTCGCAAGCTCGGCCAGGGAACCCTGCCGGCGTGGGCCCATTCAGTGGAACTCAGAGCAGCGCCCGCCTGAGCGTGTCGAGCCCGACTGAGCCGATGTTGAGTGCCCTTGTGTGGAACTCCTTGAGGTCAAACCCGGGGCGTGCCTCGAGTTCCGCGCGGATCTGTTCCCAGAGCCGCTGGCCCACTTTGTAGGACGGTGCCTGGCCCGGCCAGCCCAGGTAGCGCGTGAACTCGAAGTTGAGCTGTCCTTCGCTGATGGGCAGGTTCTCCTTCAGGAACTCATAGCCCTTGTCCGGGGTCCAGGTGCCAGAGCCCCAGCGCCCGGGGACTTCCAGCTCAAGGTGGACGCCGATGTCGAACACCACGCGGGCGGCCCGCATCCGTTGCATGTCCAGCATGCCCATGTGGTCGCCGGGATCGTTGAGGTAGCCCAGTTCCTGCATGAGGTTTTCCGCGTACAGCGCCCAGCCTTCGCCGTGGCCGGAGGTCCAGCAGACGTTGCGCCGCCATTTGTTCAGCAGTTCGCGGCGGTAGGTGGCGGTGGCCACCTGGAGGTGGTGGCCCGGAACGCCCTCGTGGTAGACGGTGGTGGTTTCGGCCCAGGTGGTGAAGGTGTCCTCGCCGGCGGGGACGGACCACCACATGCGGCCGGGGCGGCTGAAGTCATCCGAGGGGCCGGTGTAGTAGATGCCCCCTTCGTCGGTGGGCGCGATCAGGCATTCCAGCTTCTTCATGACGTCCGGGATGTCGAAGTGGACGCCGGCGAGTTCGGCCACGGCTTTGTCTGAAAGCTCCTGCATCCATTCCCTCAGCGCCTCCTTTCCTTTCAGCTGGCGCGCGGGGTCGTTGTCCAGGATCTCCTTGGCCTCGGCGATGGTGGCGCCCGCCTTGATGGTGTCCGCCACCTGTTCCTGCCGTGCGATGAGCCTGTCCAGTTCCTCCACGCCCCAGGCGTAGGTCTCTTCCAGGTCAACCGTCGCGCCAAGGAACGAGCGGGAGGCGAGGGCGTAGCGCGCCCTGCCCACGGCGTCCTTCTGGGGCGCGGCGGGCAGCAGCTCCGCGCGGAGGAACTCGGCCAGCCCGGCGTACGCTGCCCGGGCGGCGGCAGCGCCGGCGTCGAGCTCTTCCTGGACGGCGGCGGGCAGCGGCCCGGCGGCCGTGGCTGCCCCTGCCGCGAGCTTCGCAAAGAAGCCGTCCCCGGCGGCGTACTTTGTGACCTGCTCAATGACGATCCTGACCTGGCGCACCGCGGCGACCCGGCCGGCGTCCTTCGCCTGGCGCAGGGATTCGGTGTAGCCGGCGATGGCTGCGGGAACGTTGGACGCGCGGCCGGCAATGTGCTGCCAGTCCTCCACGGTCTCCGTCGGCATGAGGTCGAAGATGGCGCGGATGTCCTGGGCCGGGGAGGCGATGTTGTTCAGGTCGGCGTAATCCCAGCCCGAGGCGTGGATCAGCAGCTGCAGGCCCAGCCGCTCCTGCATGGCGTCGAGCGTCACGGCGTCAACATCGTCCTCCGGCTCGAGGCCTTCGAGGTCGGTCAGTGCCTTGCGCGCGGCCTCTGCAAATTCGGCAATGCCGGCGGGGGAGAAGTCCTGGTATTCGGTTTCGTGCCCGGGGACGCCGAGGGTAGTGGCGAAGGACGGGTTGAGCCTGATGAGGGTGTCGGTGTAGTCATCTGCGACGGCGTCGATGCGGGTATGCGGGCGGGCGGCAGGAGAGGTGTCTGTAGTCACCCTCAGAGACTAACGGCGCTGCGGCTCTTCCGGACAGGCCCACGCCGCCGGAGCGTGCGGCAGGCCCCGCTAGCCGCGGCTCCGCTTCCACGCGCCGGGACCCGGGGTGGGGTCCAGTCTCAGCTGCTGGCGGCGGACCCAGTGCCGGACCGGCGGCTTGTCCGTCCCGGTGTTCTGGACGCCGCCCAAGGAAAGCACGACGGCGGTCAGCGCCGCCAGCTCCTCGGCTGTCGGCTGCCCTTTCACCACTGAGAGGAGGGGCGTGGCGGGTGCGTTGTTGTCGCCAGCAGGCTCGGTGGTCACAGCGGAATGTTCCCATGCTTCTTGGTGGGGAGGCTGGCGCGCTTGTCGCGCAGGGCGCGCAGGCCCCTGATGATCTGCAGCCGGGTTTCGGAGGGGGCGATGACGGCGTCAACGTACCCGAGTTCCGCCGCCTGGTAGGGGTTGAGGAGCTCCTCCTCGTACTGCCGGATCACTTCGGCGCGCCGTGCCTCGACGTCGCCGCCGGCCTCCGCCACCGCGGCGAGGTCGCGGCGGTACAGGATGTTGACGGCGCCCTGGGCGCCCATGACGCCGATCTGGGCGGTGGGCCAGGCCAGGTTCAGGTCTGCGCCGAGTTTTTTGGAGCCCATCACGATGTAGGCGCCGCCGTAGGCCTTGCGGGTGATTACGGTGAGCTTGGGCACGGTGGCCTCGGCGTAGGCGTACAGGAGTTTGGCTCCGCGGCGGATGATGCCCTGGAATTCCTGGTCCTTGCCGGGAAGGAAGCCGGGCACGTCCACCAGGGTAATGATGGGAATGTTGAACGCGTCGCAGTGCCGGACGAACCGGGCGGCCTTTTCCGACGCCGCGATGTCCAGGGTGCCGGCGAACTGCAGGGGCTGGTTGGCAACGATGCCCACCGTATGGCCTTCCACCCGGCCGTACCCGATCATGACGTTTGGCGCGTACAGGGACTGCATTTCCAGGAAGTGGCCGTCGTCCACGATCTGCTCAACCACCGTGCGCATGTCATAAGGCTGGTTGGCGGAGTCGGGGATGAGCGCATCCAGGGCGAGGTCGTCGTCGTCGAGTTCCAGTTCCTGGGTGTGCTCCAGGACGGGTGCCTCGGACAGGTTGTTGGACGGCAGGAAGTCCAGCAGTTCGCGGACGAACTCGATGGCGTCCCCTTCGTCGGAGGCAAGGTAGGTGGACGTTCCCGTGGTGGCGTTGTGCTGCCGGGCGCCGCCGAGGGTTTCCATGTCAACGTCCTCGCCGGTCACCGTCTTGATGACGTCCGGGCCGGTAATGAACATGTGGGAGGTCTTGTCCACCATCACCACGTAGTCGGTGAGGGCAGGGGAGTAGGCGGCCCCGCCGGCCGAGGGGCCCATGATCAGGGAGATCTGCGGGACGACGCCGGAGGCGTGGACGTTGTTGCGGAAGATGTCCGCGAACATCGCCAGGGAGGCCACGCCTTCCTGGATACGGGCTCCGCCGCCGTCAAGGATGCCGACGACGGGGCAGCCGTTGCGCAGCGCAAACTCCTGCACCTTGACAATTTTTTCGCCATTGACCTGGCTGAGCGAGCCGCCGTAGACGGAAAAATCCTGGCTGTAGACGGCCACCAGGCGGCCGTCCACGGTGCCGTAGCCGGAAACCAGGCCGTCGCCCAGCGGCTTCTTCTTCTCCATGCCGAACGCTGTGGATCGGTGCACTGCCAGGGCATCGAACTCCACGAACGAGTCCTCATCCAGCAGGAGGCCGATGCGCTCCCGGGCGGTGTTCTTGCCGCGGGCGTGCTGCTTTTCGATGGCTTCGGGGCCGGAGGGCTGTTCGGCACGCGCCTGGCGGTCGCGGAAATCGGCGATCTTTCCCGCTGTCGTTGTCAGATCGTGGCTCATCAAGTGTCTCCGGCTCTGTAGCAGATTGATTCTGTGGTGCTGAGTTTGCTGGCCGGCAGTTGTGCAGGGTTTTAAGTAGCTTCCACACAAAAGACGAACCCTGCTGGCAAGTCTAGTGACGCTTCCGGCCGCCGCAGCTGTAGGGAACCTACAATTTTCTGCGCCGCGATCACCAGCAATGTCATGTTACTCGTCAGTAACTTAGCTGGGTTAGAGTGGTGCCATGACTTCGAGCAATGATGCTTTGCACGCCCCCGCAGGCCCCTACCGGGCCGCCGCCTCCCTCCACGGACGGACCCTCGTGATCTCCGGCGGAAGCCGCGGCATCGGCCTGGCGATTGCCCTCCGTGCGGCCCGGGACGGCGCCAATATCGTCCTGATGGCCAAGACCGGGGAGCCGCATCCCAAGCTTGCCGGGACCGTCTATTCCGCCGCCCGGGAGATCGAAGACGCCGGCGGACAGGCGCTGCCCCTGGTGGGGGATGTCCGGAACGATGACGACGTGGCCCGCGCCGTCTCCTCTGCGGTGGAGACTTTTGGCGGGATCGATGCCGTGATCAACAATGCGTCCGCCATCGACCTCTCCCGCACCGACGACGTGGACATGAAAAAGTACGACCTCATGCAGGACATCAATGTCCGCGGGACGTTCCTGCTGTCCAAGCTGGCGCTGCCTGCGCTGCGGTCATCGGACAGTGCCCACATCCTCACGCTTTCGCCTCCCCTGAACCTCGATCCCCACTGGGCGGGAAAACACCTTGCCTACACCATGGCCAAGTACGGCATGAGCCTGACAACCCTTGGACTCGCCGAGGAACTGAAGGCGGACGGTATCCGGGTGAATTCGCTGTGGCCGTGCACCCTGATTGATACGGCGGCCATCAGGAACATGCCCCACGGGGAGAGCATTGCCCAGGCAGCGCGCGGCCCGGAGATCATGGCGGACGCGGCCCACGCCGTGCTCACCGGCAGCAACGTGGAAAGCGGCAGCCGGCCCAGCGGGAATTTCTACACGGACGAGGCAGTGCTCACAGCTGCTGGAGTCACTGATTTCCGGCCGTACAGCCTGGGGGCTCCGGAAGACCGCCTGGTGCCGGATATTTTCCTGTAGCCGGCCCTCCGCCGGTCCCGCAGGTGCCCCGGCTGCGGGCAGCCGGGGCCGGGCCGGGTCGGTAGAGTTTAGGTATGGATGACGCACATGCCCCCGGTACGCCGCTGAACCGGAGCGACCTCGCGGACCAGGACTTCCTGTCCGCCACCGGCATCGCACGGCTCGAGGTGGTGGACTCCACCGGGTCCACCAACGCGGACCTGCTCCGGTCGGTGACCGTGGAGCCCTCGGCGTGGCCGGACATGTCGGTGCTGACGGCCGAATACCAGACGGCGGCCCGGGGACGCCTGGACAGGCACTGGGAGGCGCCGCCCCTGAGTTCCGTCTCCGTTTCGTTAGTCCTGAGGCCCGCGAACGCGGAAGGCAGGCCGCTCCCCACCCAAAGCTATTCCTGGCTGTCGCTCATCGGAGCCCTGGCGCTGCGCGAAACCCTGCTGGAGACGGCCGGCCTCCCCGCGGAGCTGAAGTGGCCCAACGACGTCCTGGTGCGCGGAAAAAAGATTGCCGGAATCCTGGCCCAGCTGGGTCCCATGGTGGACGGCTCGGTGCCGCCCGTCATCCTTGGAACCGGCTTGAACGTCACCCTCCGGGAGGAGGAGCTCCCCGTGCCCACCGCCACGTCCGTGGTCCTGGAGGCGCCGCGGACAGCGGACCGGACCGAGTTGCTGAAGAGCTATCTGTCGCACTTTGCCGTTCTTTACCGCAGCTTCTGCAATGCCGACGGCGATCCCGCGGCGGGCCTGGCCGGCGGCCCGTCGCTGCACAAGCGCGTGGAGGCCGTCATGACGACGCTGGGCAAGCAGGTGCGGGCGCAGCTCCCCGGCGACCACGAAATCATCGGCCACGCATCCCGGCTCGACGAGTACGGCTCACTGCTGGTGGTTGACCGGGATTCCCGTGAGCACGTTGTGACTGCCGGCGACGTGGTGCACCTGCGTCCGTGGACCTCCCCGGATGCTTCCGGCCAGGGCGGATATGCGTAAAGACCTCGTCCCGGGCGAGCAGGTGATTGTCACCACCCGCCCGCAGCCGAGGAAGCTGGCGGGGGCAGCCGCAGCCTTCATACTCTCACCGGCACTTGCCGCCTTTGCTTCGGCGTGGGTGGTCCGCGGGGAAGCGTTGAGGGTCATCCCCGGCCTGGAGGCACGATGGACGCCGGCGCTGGTGGCAGGATGCATCCTGGCGGCGGCCGGCGTCTGGCTGGGTTACTGCCTGCCCCGGCTGCTGCGATGGCAGGGCACCCGGTATACGCTCACCAGCCGGAGGCTCATCTCCAGGTCCGGCCTGGTGCGGCGGCAGGACCAGCAGGTGAACCTGGCATCGGTGCGCCACCTGACCGTCCACGAGTCGGTACTTCAGCGCCTGTTGCGCTCCGGGAATATATCCTTGGAAACCGGGTATCAGGGCGTCGTGACTTTCCGGGATGTGCCGGAGGTTGCCAGGTTCCGGGACTTCATCCTTGACGCCCTCGAGGAACTGCCCGACGAACGCGAAGGCCAGTCCGGCGGGGCGCTCGATTACCCTGCCGGAGCATTGCCATGGGAACTGAGAGAAGGTGGACGGGATGAACGATGAGGACCAGCAGGAACGCGTGGACTCGATCACGCCCCCGTCCGCGATGGACGCCCATCCCGCGACGGGCACCATGTCAGCCGAACGGCTCGCCATGAAGGCGCTGGAAGCCCGGCTCCTTGGGGGCGAACGCAAGCTCCGCCGTCGTGAAGTCGCAGCCGGCGCAGGGCTGTCCCTGCTGTCCGCCCGCAAGCTGTGGCGCGCCCTGGGCTTTCCCAACTTCGGCGACGAGGACGTTGCCTTCACCGAGCGGGACCAGGCCGCACTTTCCACCGTGGTGGACCTGGTGCGCTCCGGCAAGCTGACGGAGGAGGCCGCCATCTCTGTCACCCGTTCCATCGGGCAGATGACGGACCGGATGGTGGTATGGCAGATCGAAGCCCTTGTGGAGGACATGGTCCACGAACAGGGGGTCACGGATGCCGTGGCGCGCAAGCGGCTGGTCAACGAACTGCCCGCGCTGGTGGACGCCCTCGAAGAAATACTGGTGTACTCCTGGCGGCGCCAGCTCAATGCCGGCGTGCAGCGGCTCGCCGTCCGGGCGGAGGCGGGGCTCCAGGCCAGTGAGGAAGGCCGGGAAGGCGATGAGGACGACGCGCCGCTGCCGCTGGCACGCGCCGTGGGTTTCGCGGACCTGGTCTCCTACACCAGCCTGTCCCGGCGCATGAATGAAAAAACCCTCGCCCGCCTGGTCCAGCGCTTCGAGAACAAGTGCGCGGAGATCATCTCCGTCGGCGGCGGCAGGCTGGTGAAAACAGTGGGGGACGAGGTCCTGTACATCGCGGAAACCCCCGCTGCCGGCGCTGAGATCTCCCTTGCCCTGGCGCAGGCCTTCACGGAGGATGAAATCCTTCCCGAAGCGCGGGTAGCCATGGTGTGGGGAAGGATCCTGTCCCGGCTTGGTGACATCTACGGGCCCACGGTGAACCTGGCGGCGCGGCTTACCACCCTGGCCGACCCCGGGACGGTGTTGGTGGACTCGATGACGGCCTCGGCCCTGGAGCACGACGAACGGTTCGTGCTGGAGCCCCAGCCGCCCGAAAACGTCCGGGGTTTCGGCGAGATCCGGCCGGTGCGCCTGGAGCGGGGTCTTGGCAAGGGGCTTGTGCTGGACTAGGACGCCTGATTCTTCAGGTGGAGGGACCAGCCCTAAAATAGTTTCTCCAGTTGTTGGTCAATCACGGTATAGTCGGTGCGGCGGCGAAGGACGGCAACCTCCCGTGGGCAGGGCTCCCCATCGCGGCCACATGTGGCCGTGGGTATGCTTGCCACCGGGCAAGTTACCTTTGCCGGCACTCGGCGCCAAGCGTGGCCGGGTGTCATTCATGTCGGGTCTCGGCTGCTTCCTGCCAGGAGCAGCACAACATCAAGGTCCGGGCGAGTCCCGGCCGGACAGCTGCCTGCGGCAGCAGTAATTTCAGGGGATATCAAGCTGTGACAAGTCTGCTGGGGAAACTTGGACTGAATCGGCGCCACAAAAAAATGGTGACGGGCACTGCTTTCAGTGCAGCCGCTGCTGTTGTGGTGACGGGGGCAATTCTGTATCCGGGGTTCAAAACCACCGAGGTGGAATTGAACGACGGCGGCGTGTGGGTGGTGTCCAAGTCCAAGAACGCAGTGGGCCGGTTGAATTATCCTTCCCGGGTCCTTGACGGGGCGGTAACGCCGGCGTCCACGACGTTCGACATCCTGCAGGACGCGGGGGATGTGTTCGTTGATGACGAGACCGGGTCAACGTTGAACCAGGTGTCGCCGGCGAACATGCGGCTGGGCGGGGACAAGCAGCTGCCGGGGTCCGCGGATGTGAGTTTCGGATCCGAGGTGATCTCGGTGACCGACGCAGCGTCAGGCAAGGTGTGGGCGGTGTCTCCGTCCACGGTCAACGGTTTTGACGAGGAAGCCTCCGAGCCCGTCATGGTGGGCTCAGAGGGCATTGTCTCGGCGGTGGGGGAGGACGACCGGATCTATTCGGCGGATCCCAAGTCCGGTGCGGTGACGGTCACCGGTGTTGACGCCAACGGGGAAGTAACGTCCTCGGAGTCCGAGACCTGGGCGGAGCTTAAAGGTGCAGGGGACCTCCAGATCACGGTGGTGGGCGATAAGCCCGTGCTTCTTGATGCGGCGGCGGGAAGGCTGTTCCTGCCCGGCGGGAAGCGTCTCCAGGTGGAGAACGCGCGGGATGCGAAGTTGCAGCAGGGCGGGCCGGGCAGTGATTTCGTGGCGGTTTCGACGCCCAAAGCGCTGTTGAAGCAGCCGCTGGACGGGTCCACGGCGAAGACGGTGACGTTCGACGGCGAGGGTGTGCCGGCTGCCCCTGTCCAGCTGGGCGGGTGTGTGCATGCGGCGTGGTCGGGGGCGAACAAGTATGTTCGGGACTGCGTGAACGATGGCGATGACAAGAACGTTGACGTGCCCAAGGCGAGCGCCTCGCCGTCGTATGTTTTTCGGGTGAACCGTGACCTGGTGGTCCTGAACGACGTGAACTCAGGCAACGTGTGGCTGGTCAACCAGAACATGCAGCTGGTCAACAACTGGGACGACGTCGTCCCGCCCAAGAATGAGTCCGACGAGCAGGACCAGGAGTCCGCGGACAACAACACCATCAACGTCCTTCCGGACCGCACCAAACCCAACCGTCCGCCGGAAACCAAGCCCGACGCCGTCGGCGTGCGCCCCGGCCGCACCACCATCCTCAGCGTCCTGGACAACGATTCGGACCCCGACGGCGACGTGCTCACCGCAGCGGTGGGGGACTCCGGACCCCAGGCCGGAAGCCTCCAGAACATCTACGGCGGCACCGCCTTCCAGATCTCCGTTCCCGCCGACGCGAAACCCGGCACCGAGACATTCAGCTACAGCGCCTCCGACGGCCGCGGCCTCTCCGCCGGCGGGCAGGTCACGCTCAGCGTGGTTGGGCCCGACGAGAACAAACCTCCGCAGTTCAAGCGCGGGGACAACACCACCACCATGCTGGTGGAACAGGGCAAGACAGTCAGCCAGAACATCCTCACGGACTGGATCGATCCCGACGGCGACGACCTGGTGCTCCTCGACGCCAAGGCGGACAACGACCAGGACCAGGTGAAAGTCCGCCGTGACGGCCTGCTCACCTTCCAGGACTCCGGCGCGACAGCCGGCAAGAAAGCCGTGGAAGTCACCATCTGGGACGGCCGGGACACCGTCACCGGGAAAGTTGTGGTCAACGTCCAGCCGCCGGGAGCCCTCGCACCCGTGGTCAACGCCGACCACGTCACTGCCGTGGTGGGCCAGGACCTGGTCATCTCACCGCTGAAGAACGACGTGGACCCCAACGGCGGAGCCCTCCGGCTGGCACAGGTGGAGGCCAACGGCCCCGCCGAACTGGGTCCCGTGACCGACGGCGGCACCTTCACGTTCCGCAGCACCACCCCCGGCCCGGTCTACCTGACGTACATCGCCAGCAACGGCCCGCAAAGCAGCCAGGGGCTCATCCGCGTTGACGTGGAATCCGGAGACGAGGCCGGTGACCCCGTCGCCGTCCACGACGTGGCGCTCATGCCCACCGGCGGCAGCGTGCTGCTGGATCCGCTGGCCAATGACTCCGACCCCTCCGGAGGCGTCCTTGTGCTGCAGTCCGTGAAACTGCCCGAGAACTCGACCGCGTCCGTCAGCGTGATCAATCACGGTGTCCTGCGCATTACCGACATCCTGGGAACCAAGGACCCGATCCTCTTCGAATACACCATGTCCAACGGGAAGAAGTCCGCCACGGGCAGCGTCTCCGTGGTCCCCGTCCCGGCGCCCGCCGTCGTGGAAGCACCCCAGCCCAAACCGGACGAGGTCAACGTCCGCGTCAACGACGTCGTCACCATCCCCGTCCTCGAGAACGACACCCACCCGCAGGGCCAGGAACTCACGGTGGACCCTGTCCTGCCGCAGGGCGTGGATCCAGTGGACGGAAAGAGCTTCGTCTCCGAGAACACCCTCCGCTTCATTGCCGGCCCGCAGCCCAAGACGGTCCGCGCCATCTATAACGCCGTGGACCCGCAGGGCCAGAAGAGCGCCGCCGCGGTCACCATCCACATCCTTCCGCTGGAAGGGGCCGAAAACTCGCGCCCGCAGCCGCGCAACCTGACCGCCCGGGTGGTGGCCGCCGGCACGGTGCGCATTCCCGTCCCGCTGGACGGCATCGATCCGGACGGCGATTCGGTCCAGCTGACCGGTATCGACAGCACGCCGGCGATGGGAACCGCTGCGGTCGGCAGTAACTTCATCGACTTCACAGCTGCCGGTGACGGCGCCGGAACCGACACCTTCCGCTACAAAGTGGTGGACCGGCAGGGCGCCGTCAACACCGGCACCGTCACCGTGGGCATCGCGCCGCGCGGGGAGGTCAACCAGAAACCCACTCCCGTGGATGACGAGGTCCGGGTCCGCCCTGGCCGCCAGATCGCCGTGGACGCCACCGGCAACGACACCGACCCCGACGGCGACCTCATCCGCATCCTCAGCGACGGCATCGAAGCCGACCCCGCGCTGCAGGCCACGGTGAGCAAAACGAGCGGCCGGATCATCCTGCTGGCACCGGAGGAAGCCGGGACCGTCAACGTCCGCTACACCATCGCTGATGACCGGGACGCTACCGCGCAGGCCACCATCCGCGTGGTGGTGGACAACGAGGTGCCCCTCAAGGCACCAGTCGCCCGCGACGACAGGGTGACCTCCGCCCAGACCATGGGGAAGACCGCTGTGGACGTCCCCGTCCTGAAAAACGACGAGGACCCCGACGGCGTCGGGGAGAACCTCAAGGTCAGCACCGAGGCCACCACCGCCCGGCCCGGGGCAGACGGCACCATGATCGTGGACCTGGCGGAGCAGCCGCAGCTCATCCCGTACAACGTGGAGGATGTTGACGGCCAGCAGTCGACGGCGGTTATCTGGGTGCCGGGCCTCGGCCAGCAGGTGCCTACCCTGGCCAAGGACGAGGTCCTCGAGGTCGTCGCCGGCCAGTCCGTGGACGTCGACCTCGACGAGTGGGTCAAGGTACGTGAAGGCCGCTCGCCGCGGCTTACCCAGACCGACCGGATCAAGCTCATCGGCGCAGACGGCGGCGACCCCGTCATCGGCGACGGTACAGGCCTGAAGTACACAGCGGGCACCGACTACGTGGGTCCCGGCTCGCTCACCTTCGAGGTCACGGACGGGACCGGTCCGGACGATCCGGAAGGCCTCAAGTCCACCCTCAGCATCCGCACCAAGGTCCTGCCCGACCCCAATAAGAACAACCCGCCGGAACTGCTGGGTGCAAACGTCGACGTGCCCAAGGGCGACTCCGCCAGCACAGACCTGGGCAAGCTGACCTCGGACCCGGACGCGGAAGACGTCGAAAAAATGAAGTACGAACTGGTGGGCGGAGCGCCTGCCGGATTCAACGCCAGCATCGACGGCAGGACCCTCAAGGTCTCCGCGGCCGACTCAAGCGGCTCAGGAACCACCTCGGCCGTCCAGGTCAAGGCGAAGGATCCCCGCGGGCTCGAGGCCACTGCCACCTACCAGCTGAAGGTGACCGCCTCCAACCGGCCGAAGCCGGTGGCCAACGACGACGTGCAGGACAACGTTGCCGCGGGCAAGCCCGTGACGGTCAATGTGCTGGCCAACGACGCCAACCCATTCCCGGAGACCGCGCTGAAGATTATTGCTGCCGCCGCGGAAACCGGCAGCGGCAACGTGGACGTAAACGGCGATTCCATCACCGTCACGCCTGCGCCGGGCTTCACCGGCACCATGGTGGTGTCCTACACCGTGGCGGACAAGACGGAGGATCCCTCGCGCCAGGCAACAGCCCGCGTCCGCCTCACCGTCAAGGACAAGCCCCAGGCGCCCACCACCCCGCAGGCGCAGAGCGTGGGGGACCAGACGGCGCTCCTGAACTGGACGGCGCCCGCGGACCGCGGCTCACCCATCACCAAGTACACCGTGTACGGCGAGGGCGGATTCCAGCAGGACTGCCCCGCCAACACCTGCACGCTCAATGGACTGGTCAACAACACCAAGTACCACTTCCAGGTCTCGGCCACCAACGAGTTCGGCGAGTCGGACCGGTCGCCTGCCTCTGCCGAGGTGCGCCCTGACGTGAAGCCAGACACCCCGCTGGCGCCGTCGATGAAGTTCGGTGACAAGGAGCTGTCCATCACCTGGTCCGCCCCTGCAAGCAAGGGCTCGCCGGTGAAGTCCTACGACCTGGAGATCTCACCGCCTCCCGCCGGGCAGAACGCCCAGATCCAGAACCTGACAGCAGTCAGCTATGTCTGGAAGGGACTGCAGAACGGCGTCTCCTACAAAGTCCGGGTCCTGGCGCGCAACGATGCCAAGGAACCGTCCGAATGGAGCCCCTACTCTGCAGCCGAGGTGCCTGCCGGAGTCCCGGCCACCCCTGCTGCACCATCTGCGGCGCAGGCGGGATCCGTGGGTTCGCAAAGCCAGCTGAAGGTGAGCTGGACGGCGCCGAACAACAACGGCGACGCCGTCTCGGCCTACACCCTGACCACCCTTCGCGGCGGCGCGGTGGTGGCCAGCCAGCAGGTTGCCGGTACTTCGCAGAACGTGACCGTGGACAACTCGGAAACGAACTACACCTTTACGGTGTCCGCCACGAACAAGGCGGGTACCAGCGGGACGAGCGCTCCGTCGGCGGCCATCCGGGCAGTGGGCAAACCGGGCATGATGGGCACGCCTACTGCCACACTGGTTGACACCGGGGGGAACGGCGGAAAGATCGATGTACGGTTCCCGGTATTGACGGCTGCCCAGCGCAACGGTTCCACCTCCGACGAGATTACGTATAAATACAGCCTGACGTCCGGCGGGGGCAGCGGCAATATCCCTGCAGGCGGCGGGATCGTGGCGGCAGCCAACGGCACCCAGACCGCCGTGGTGGTGTGGGCCGTGTCATCCCGCAGCTCCACCGCCGGCGATGCAAGCCCTGCGTCGAACTCCGTCAATCCCTACGGCCTCGCTTTCGCTCCGAACGTTACTGGAAGCAACAGCAGCGGCGTAGGGGACAGGACAGTGTCCTGGACGTGGAACCAGCCGGACGGAAACGGCCGTGCGGTGACCGGATACCAGTACAGCCTGGACGGAGGTGCCTGGCAGGATACCCAGGAGCGGCGTTTCTCCAAGACCGTGGGCTACAGCGAGACGCACACTCTCCGGGTTCGTGCCATCAGTGCCGGCCAGCCGGGACGTATTGGCAGCGATACGTCCCGCAGTGGCGCGGAACCGCCGCCTCCCGTGCCCACCTCGTGGAACATCACGGCAACCCCGGTCCGCAGCTGCACCGAACCCCGCAAGGGAACCGACAGCTACGTCGCCGGCAACCCGTCACAATGCAACGGCGAGGGCAAGTGGCTGGACGCCGGGGCAGCAGCGACGACCGACCGTTACCAGGTCTGGTACAAGACCTCGAACAACCCCACCGGTATCTGGTACCACCTGACCTCGGGCATGGCGGCCGGAAACTGGATCCGCTGCGACACCTCGAACCTTGGGTGCAACCCGCCCAACGGCATGCCAAACCGCTAGCCCATCACCACCGACGCGACGATGGGGCCTGGTCTCCCGGGCCCCATGAAAAACCTGAAACCTTAAGTAGGAAGAGCAACACGATGACCATGACCCCCGAGCAGGCCGCCTGGTTTGCAGACACGTTCGAGAAGCTCGTTGCCAACGTGGGACAGGCCGTGCTGGGCAAGGAACACGTCATCCGGCTCACCTTCACGGCCATGCTGGCCGAGGGCCACGTGCTGTTCGAGGACGCCCCCGGCACCGGCAAGACCTCCCTGGCCCGGGCGCTGGCCGCCACCGTGCAGGGCTCCAACAACCGCATCCAGTTCACCCCGGACCTGCTGCCCTCGGACGTCACCGGCGTGACCATCTACGACCAGAAGACGCAGAAGTTCGAGTTCCACAAGGGCCCGATCTTCAACAACATCGTCCTCGCGGACGAAATCAACCGTGCCTCGCCCAAGACCCAGTCGGCCCTGCTGGAGGTCATGGAGGAATCCCGGGTCACGGTGGACGGCGTCACCTATGAAGCCGGACGGCCGTTCATGGTCATGGCCACGCAGAACCCCATCGAGCAGGCCGGCACCTACCGCCTGCCCGAGGCGCAGCTGGACCGCTTCCTGATCAAGACCTCCATCGGCTACCCGGACCACGCCTCCACCGTCCGGCTGCTGGGCGGCTCCAACCTCAAGGACCGGTCCCTGGACCTGTCCGCCGTCATCACCACCCAGGCCGTGGCAGACATGGCAGACCTGGCAGCCACCGTGCACGTGGACACCGCAGTGCTGGAGTACATCTCCAGGCTCTGCGAGGAAACCCGCAACGCCCCCGAAACCCGGCTGGGCGTCTCGGTGCGCGGCGCCCTGGCCATGGTCCGGGCAGCCAAGGTCTGGGCCGCCGGGCAAGGCCGCAACTTCGTCCTCCCGGACGACATCAAGGAACTGGCTCCCGTGGTGTGGACCCACCGCTTTGTCATGGATCCCGAAGCGGAGTTCTCGGGAGCAACCGCCGAAGCGGTGCTGACGCGGATCCTGGCGGATATCGCGGCCCCCCAGCAGCGCACCAACGCCTGACGCCCCGGCCAGGACACCACCACTTTCCACGCAACAACGAAGGCACATATATGTCCAGCGGCACCCCGTTGACCCGGCTCACGGAGCGTCTGAAGCAGCCCTTCGCCAGGAACGGCAGTCCCGGCGCCCTGCACCCCTCAGCTGTCTGGGCCGAGGCAAGGAACACCGCAGCCATGGCATCGGCCCCCGCCTGGCGTGCCGTCCGTGGAGCCTGGCTGAAGTACGCCTGGCCCGTGCTGTCAGTGGTCAGCGTCCTGGGCTGGTCAGTCCTCGCTGCCGCCATCCTGCTCTGGGCAACAGGGCAGGCGTTTGGCTGGCAGGAGGCGAAGGCCGCGGCCATCGCCGCGTTCGTCATGTTCGTGATTGCGGTGGGGTTCGTCCTGGGCCGCTCGTCCTATGGCGTGGTCCTTGACCTGGCCCGGACCCGTGTGGCGGTGGGGGACAGCGCCGTTGGCAGCATCGCGGTCTCCAACACCTCCGCCCGGCCGCTGTTGCCCGCCGCCCTGGAATTGCCGGTGGGCAGCGCCACCGCCGTGTTCCACCTGCCGCGGATGAAGCCGCAGCAGGTCCACGAGGACCTCTTCACCATTCCCACCGCGCGCCGTGCCGTGATCGTCGTCGGCCCCGTCAGGTCGGTCCGGGCGGACCCGCTGCACCTTTTGCGCCGCCAGGTCCTGTGGACCGAACCGGAGGACCTGTTCGTCCACCCGCGCACAGTGGCACTGGCCGGTTCGGCGGCCGGATTCATCCGGGACCTCGAAGGCATGCCCACCACGGACCTCTCCAGCGCGGACGTGTCCTTCCACGCGCTGCGCGACTATGTGCCGGGGGATGACCGGCGGCACATCCACTGGAAAACAACGGCCCGGACCAACAAGCTCATGGTGCGCCAGTTCGAGGAAACCCGCCGCGCCCACCTGGCCATCTCGCTGTCCATCAACACCGACGAGTACGCCTCGGAAACCGAGTTCGAGATGGCCGTCTCCGCCGCCGCCTCCATCGGCAGGCAGGCCATCCGCGAGCAGCGTGAGCTGGACGTCCTCACGCAGAAAGGCCCGCTGCGCTGCGAAACCGGGCGGAACCTGCTGGACGACATGACACGGATCATCGGCGCGCCCATGCGCCGGACCGCCGTCGACCTTGCCAGGACCCTGGCCGACACTGTTCCCAACGCCTCCGTGGTGTTTTTTGTGGTGGGCAGCCACGTGACCGCCACGCAGCTGCGTTCCGCCGCCGCTTCCGTGCCTCCGGGCGTCCGCAGCCTCGCCGTCCGGGTGGAGGCCGGCGCCTCTCCCACGCGGGCGAACATCGCAGACCTCACCGTGCTGACGCTCGGAGACCTGACTGACCTGGCCATTGTGCTGAGAAAGGCCGCAGCATGACCTCCCCGGAAGGCCTGCGCCCGCGCAGCACGCGCCCCCGCGCCAGCCAAACCCGCACCGCACAGCCGCGCACCATCCGCATCGCACCCCGGGACCAGGCAGACTCCGCCTTTGCCAACGGGCAGCCGTTCTGGCACTTTGTGCTCGACGCCGGCGCACTGACGGTGCTGCTGGGGCTGGGCCTGCTCGGGTTCGGGCTCAGTTTCGGCGGCGACCCCTACTACCTGCTGTCCGGCTTCGGCGGAATCTTCCTGGGGCTGGCCCTGGGCGCTTTGAACGCACACCTGCGCCTCGGGCTGCTCATCACCACGGCACTGGCCCTGGGCGCCTACCTGGTCTTCGGTACCCTGCTGGCGGTTCCCGATTCCGCCATCGCCGGCTTCGTCCCCACCCTGGACTCGCTCCGCATCCTCCTGCTGGGGATTGTGTTTGCCTGGAAGGACATGCTGACGGTCGGTGTCCCCGTGGGCACCGCGGGCGGTGTGCTGATCGTTCCATTCCTGAGCTCCATGATCACCGCGCTGGTGGCCGCCATCCTGACCTGGAGGCTTCGTAGCCCCTACTTCCCGCTCCTGCCCGTGCTGGTCCTGTTCGTCACCGGCATCGCCTTCAGCACCAACGCCGCCTTCCTCACCGTGGAACGAGGCATTGGCCTCACCGTGCTGGGGATCGCCTGGGCCACCTTCCGCAGGGACGCGCTCCGGAAGAACTCCACCCGGAAGGTTTCCGTCAACAACCCGCAGACAGATACCGCCACCGCGCAGCGCGCCAGGCTCCGCCGGCTGGGAATGGCGGCCGGCGTCATCGCCGTCAGCGTGGCCGTCACCGCGCTCGCCGCACCCCTGGTCACGGCGGGCAACGACCGGAAGGTCCTCCGGAACGTCGTGGTCCCGCCGTTCGATCCCAAGGACTACATCACACCCCTCGCAAGCTTCCGGACCTTCGTCAAGGACAAGAAGGACGACACCCTGTTCGTGGTCCAGGGCCTGCCGCGCGACGGCCGCGTCCGGCTGGGTGCCCTGGATTCCTTCAACGGCACCAACTACACGATGGACCCCAACGGCTCCGGCAACTTCAGCAAGGTGGGAGACACCGAATCGATCAACACCCTGGCCGATACCTCCGGCGTTGTTCCCACCAACGACTACGCCATCAACATCACCGTTGAGGACTACCAGGGCTTCTTTGTCCCCGGCGGCCGCAAGACCACCGGGCTGAGCTTCGACGACACCGCCTCAGCCGCGGCATCCGGCCTCTACTTCAACTCCGGCACCGACACCGCCGTCACCACCAACGGGTTGTCCCGCGGCGACTCCTACCGGGTGCAGGTCTCGGACCCCGTAAAGCTGGAACACGGGCAGCTGGCGCAGTACGACTTTGCGAAGCTGTCCCTTCCCGGCGCCGTGGAAGTGCCGCCGGTGGTGGGATCACAGGCCAACGACCTCTCCTCCGACGCGCCCACGCCCATCGACCGGGTCCGCCAGATTGAGGCCCATTTCCAGAAAACCGGGGCCTTCAGCAACGGGCTGGTCAGCGAGGGCCAGCTGCCCAGCGTCTCCGGCCACGGATCCGCCCGGATCAGGGACCTCCTCACGGCCAAGCAGATGCTCGGCGACGACGAGCAGTACGCCGTGGCCATGTCCCTGATGCTGCGCCACCTCGGCATCCCGTCCCGCGTGGTGATGGGCTTCTACCCTGAACCCACCAGCCCCGAGAACGGTGCGGGCGAGGTCAGGATCACCGGCAAGGACGTCCACGCGTGGGTTGAAGTGGCGTTCGAACGGGTGGGCTGGGTGAGCTTCGACCCCACGCCGCCCAAGGACAATATCCCCATCCCGCCGGACCCGGAAAACAAGTCCAAGCCCAAACCGCAGGTGCTGCAGCCGCCGCCCCCGCCGCAGGAGCCGGCGGACCTCCCGCCGGACTCCTCACCCGACGCGCTGGATGCGGATGAGAAGAAGAACAACCCCTGGCTCTTCTGGGGCGCGCTGCTGGGGGCCCTGGGCATCGCCCTGATCCCGCTGGCCGTCCTTCTCTTGCCGCTGCTGCTGATTGCCCTGCTGAAGTCCCGGCGGCGGAAGTCGCGGTTCAGTGAAGGCCATCCCGCGCAGCGCGTGGGCGGCGGCTGGAGCGAGGTGGTCAGCCTGGCCACCGACATGGGTGCCGCCGTTGACTCCCGGGCCACGCGGCGCGAAAGCGCAGCGGTCCTTGCCGAGGCGTTCCCCGCCGCGGGCGGCACCACCACCCTGCTGGCAAGGCGTGCGGACGCGTCCATCTTTGGCGCTGGCCAGCCGAGTGAGGAGGAGGTGCGCGAGTACTGGACCATCGTGGACAGCTCCCTGCAGGAGATGACCTCGACGGCCGGCTTCTGGCGCCGGCAGCAGGCGAGGTTCTCGCCACGGTCGCTCCTGGCCGATGCCCGCAGCGCCCTGGCGCTGGGTGGCCCGCTGGCACTGCCTTCCCTCAAGGCCCTCAACCCGGCGTCCCGCCGTCGTACGGGGTCGGCTGCCACCGGTCAGGGTGGGACTGCGCCGGAGCGGAATGAGCCGCAGGGTCCTGCTGCGGAGGGGACTCCGGAGCAGGACCGCACGACGCCGGAACCACCCCGGCAGGGACCCGCGGCACCGTGACGGCGGACCTCCAGACGTGCCCCCGCTGCCGGCAGGCCATCCGCGCGGGGGCGGCCTTCTGCACCTCCTGCGGAGCGCCACTGCCCAACCGGGCGGCGCGCAGCGCCCGCACCCTGCAGCCCGGCGGCGCCGCGGCCCGCGAACCCCTGCACGCGGCGCCGGCTGCCCACGGAACAGGGATTCCCGGTACTATCCCGGTAGTACAAAGATCCCCGGCTGCCCAGGCCGCGGATCCACTCAACGCAGGCACCGGGCGGGGGAGCGCCGGCGGTACCACCGCGCAGTCGGGGTCCGTCCCAGGGGGAGGAACGGGAATGGGAGTGAACCTTCAGCTTGCCCCGGCCACGGCCGGCAAGCGGCTCGGCGCTGCCGTCATTGACTGGCTGCCGCCACTGGCCGTCCTGGTGGTGACGTTTGCCATCGGCTTTGCCGGGATCACGCGGACCCGCAGCGGGCAGTTCATCACCTATGACACGGCGTCGCTGGTGCTGTCTGGCGGCATCGGCCTGGCGCTGACGGCTGTGTACCTCTTCACAGTCATGGGCATTGAAGCCAGGACGGGCAAGACCCCCGGGAACCTGCTCATGGGCATCCGCAGCGCGGACAACGACGGCTATGCGCCAGGCGCCGGCACGGTGTTCCTCCGGGGACTTATCACCGGTGCCGGGATCATCCTGGCGCTGCTGGCGGCCGTCCTGGTGGTGGTCTTCCGGTGGTTCGAGCCCGCCCTGTTCATCCTTGCGCCGCTGGTGCTTGCGGGCGCGGCCTGGGCCGTGCTGGTGGTGGTGTCCAGCCACTGGGACAAGAACAGCGGCCTGCGCGGCTGGCACGACAAAGCAGCCAAAGCACTGGTCTTCGATGTGAAGGCCGGCCGGAACCCCATCACCACGGGCGGCATCCAGGGCCCTTACAGCTTCGCGCCGCTGGACCTTCCCCCGGTGCAGCAGGTGCTCTCCCCGGTGGCCGGCCCCCAACCAGCTCCGGCGCCGCCAGGCCCCGTGGTGGCATCCGCGCCTGCCTCGCCTGCCCGGACGCCGTCCGCCCCGACGCCGCCGTCGCAGACCATGCCTTACGCCCAGCCGGCGTCCTTCGCCCCGCCGGCTGCTCATGCGCCAGCCGGCCAGCCTGTTCCCGGCGGCCTCCCTGTGCCCGCTGCCCCGTCCCTTCCCGTTCAGGGTGGGCAGGGCACGCAGCACCACGTGGACGACGACGTCGAACGCACCCAGGTGCGGCCGGGCGCAGGCGGTCCGGCGCCCGTCGCTGTGCTGCGGATCCGGCTGGACGACGGCCGCGACTTCCAGCTGGACCGGAGCGTCCTGGTGGGCCGCAACCCCGTGGGCCAGGCGGGCGAACAGCATGCCCAGCTCCTCGCCGTCGACGATCCCGGCCGCTCCATCTCCAAGACCCACCTCCACCTGCTGACCGATGGCGCAGGAATCTGGGTGACGGACCGGAACTCCACGAACGGCAGCGCCGTGACCACCCCCGACGGCGCCAGGACGCCCCTCGCGCCGGGGGTCCCCACTTTTGTTACCCCGGGATCCAGTGTCCACTTCGGAGACCGGACCTTTTACCTAGGACAGGCATGAACCAACAGCCCGCCAGCGTTCCCTCCACCTTCCAGCCGGGCCTCAGCCTGGGCTACGGCTACGGGACAGACCGGGGACTCCGCCGGGAGTTGAACGAGGATTCCTACATCGCTTCCGATCCTGTGTTTGCCGTGGCAGACGGGATGGGAGGCCATGAGGCAGGCGAAGTGGCCAGCGGCATGTGCGTCCGCGCCCTCGCTGCCATCCCGCAGCTCGCCACAGGTGAACGGACCGTCACCGCAGCCGTCCTGCAGCAGTACCTGATCCAGGCGGACACCGCCATCCGCGAGGCCACCGGGGCGCGCGCCGGAACCACCCTGGCCGGTGCCGTGGTGGTGGAACAGATGGGCATGCCCTACTGGCTGGTGATGAACATCGGGGATTCCCGCACCTACCGCCTCAGCCAGGGCCGGTTTGTCCAGATCAGCGTGGACCACTCCGAGGTGCAGGAACTGGTGGACGCGGGGGAGATCACCGCCGAACAGGCCACCGTCCATCCCCGCCGCCACGTGGTGACCCGCGCGCTTGGCACGGGAGACGAGACCGAGGCCGACTATTGGCTGCTCCCCGTGGAGGAAGGCGACCGGGTCCTGGTCTGCTCGGACGGCCTCACCGGCGAGCTGACGGACGATCACATCCTCCGCATCCTCAGCACGGTGGGTGACCCCCAGGAAGCCGCCGATGCCCTGATCCAGGCCGCGCTCCGGAGCGGGGGGAGCGACAACATCACGGTGATCGTGGTGGATGCCAGGAATGTCCTGAATGACGCCGGTGCAGCCACCACCGCACCGCGGCGCGACCCTGATGTGGAAGATGAAGACACGCTGCCGCGGTCGCAGGCGGCACAGGCTGGGCCCCAACCCGGCAGCGAAGCAGCCGTGCACCAGGAAGGGGAGCCTTCCGATGACCGGCACTAGCTACGTTCCGGGCACCTGGCTGGGTATCGTCCGTGGGAGCACGGCCGTCATCCTCGGCCCGGATTCCCCGCCGGCTCTGGCAGGTGCGGTGTGGGACCTGCTGGGCACCAATCCCGAAGTCCACGAGGTACTCCATGCGGTGACCAGCAGCTCGGGCGGCTCGCTGGCGCAGATACCGTCCTTCGGCATCCTTGAGGCCACCGGTCCCTTGCGGGTCTTCCTCCGCGGCGACCTCGACCTCGCAGTGGAGCTGCCCGACGGCCGCGTGGAGCTCGACGGCCGGGACGTCACCACCTGGAACGAGCGCCGGTTTGCCCTGCCGGGGGCATGCCGGCTGGCCATTCCGGCTGCCGGCGCCCCGGGGCAGCAGGAACTGCCGCTGGGGGAGGGTGTTGTCCTGCTGCAGTCCCTGGCGCTGGTGCTGGCGCCGCGCCAGCCGGAACTTGGACCGTCCGCAGCCGTTCCGGCCTCGGTTGTGGTGGACTCCGTCGGCATCGCTGACGTCCGGGACACCGCCCCCGATGCTGATGCCTCCGCAGAAATGACCATCGTCCCGGACCACGAGGCCCCGGCGGAGACCGTCGCTCCTGACCACGAGGCCCCAGCGGAGACCGTCGCTCCGGAACACGGCGCCTCGGCCGAGACCGTTGTCGGCATTCTCGACGACGACCTGCCGGCAGACGGCGGCGATCTTGAGGACCGGGAAGGCGACCTGGCGCAGGAAGACGGCGCCGCGCACGTTGGGATGACAGGTTCCGTTCCGGACTCCGGCGCGGCTTCCGACTCTGACGATGCTTCAGCTGACGGCTCCGCGCCGTCAGAAATTATCTCCTCGGAGGTACGTCCGGCGGACGTCCACCCGGCAGAACCCGCTCCCGGCGAGCCGGCACCTCCCGCCAGCGACCACACCGGCTCCTACGACCACCTCTGGGAGAGGACCGTTGTGCGGAGCATCGAGGACGCGGCAGTACGGGACGACGACGAGGCGGAAATCGACGGAACTCCCGAAACGGGCCCGGACGGGGAAGACCAGGCAGAACCCCCAGTTAACGCACAGCCTGACGGACACGAACTCCCGACGGCGGCCCCCACGCCCGCGGCAGGGCCGCCGGCAGCCCCTGCTTCTCCGCTGCCCCTTGCTTCTCACGTGCCGGCTGCATCTCCCGCCCCTGCCGGGGGGCTCATTGACTCCGTTCCGTGGAAGAAGGGTGCGGACGCCGCCGTGCAGGGCAGCGCCCCGCAAATCCATGTCCCGCAGGGCAGCGCCCCGCAGATACCTGACCCGCAGATACCTGTCCCGCAGGCGAATGTCCCGCAAACCGGCGCTGGGCCACGGGCGGCCGTGGCCGCGCCGGCAGCAGCCGCGCAGCAGTCCCATCCCGGCAGCGCCGCCGTCGACACTGACCACGACGGCCAGACGGTCATGAAGAGCAGCATCCCCACGTCAGCCGGACAGCCCGCCCTACCGGTTGCGGAGGATCCGGCGGCCGGGCCCACCGTCCTGGCCCGGGTCTGCCGCCAGGGCCATGCCAACCCGCCCACCCGGGCGCAGTGCGCCGCGTGCGGGGCGGGGCTGCTCCCGGACGCCGTCCAGGTGCCGCGCCCCCGGCTGGGCAGGGTGCGCGTGTCCACGGGGGAACTCCTGGACCTCGACCAATCGCTGGTCATCGGACGGCAGCCGTCCGTGTCCCGGGTCCAGGGCGGCGTCATGCCCAGGCTGGTCCAGGTTCCAAGCCCGGAAGGGGACATCTCGCGGTCCCACGTGGAGGTCCGGCTGGAGGGCTGGCACGTCATGCTGTGCGACCTCAAGGCCACGAACGGTACCGTCCTGGTGCGTGAAGGCCAGTCTCCCCGCCGCCTGGCACAGAACGAGATGGCCATCCTGCTGGACGGTGACATCGCTGAGCTGGGCGACAACATCTCGCTGCGTTTTGAGGAGATTCCTTGAGTTCCAAACGGCCCGTCGCGCCGCCTCCCCGCATCCAGGGGTTCACCTATATCAGCCTGCTGGGGTCCGGCGGTTTCTCCGACGTCTACCTGTATGAACAGGACAGGCCGCGCCGCAAGGTTGCAGTCAAGGTGCTGCTCTCGGACCTGAAGACGGAGGGTGCCCGCCGCAGGTTCGAATCCGAGGCGAACCTGATGGCCCAGCTGTCCTCGCATCCGTACATCGTCACCATCTTCGAGGCGGAAGTGACCGACGACGGCCACTCCTACCTGGCGATGGAGTACTGCTCCAGGCCCAGCCTGGACGTCCGGTACCGCAAACAGCGGTTCAGCGTGGATGAAGTCCTGGCCGTCGGCATCCAGGTGGCCTCCGCCGTCGAAACCGCCCACCGTGCCGGCATCGCCCACCGCGACATCAAGCCTGCCAACATCCTGGTCACGGACTACAACCGCCCCGCCCTCACGGACTTCGGCATCTCCGGCACCCTCGCCGGGGACGCCGACGACGACTCAGGAATGTCCATCCCCTGGTCCCCGCCCGAGCAGTTCACCGACGGCGCGGTGGACGGGGTCATGGTGGACGTGTGGGCCCTCGGTGCCACGCTTTACACCCTGCTGGCCGGCCGGTCGCCCTTTGTGATGCCCGGGGCGGACAACTCGCAGCGCGAGCTGATCAGCCGGATCAGCAACACGCCGGTTCCGCGGCTGGGCCGCGCGGACGTCCCCGAGTCGCTGGAACTGGCGCTCTCCACGGCCATGGCAAAGTCGCCACAGTCCCGATACTCTTCCGCGCACGCCTTCGCCCTTGCCCTGCAGCGCATCCAGGCGGAACTGAACCTCTCCGTCACACCCTTTGAGGTGCTGGAGGAGCCGCACCACGAGGACAGCCAGCCGGACGACGGCGTCGAGGAAACCCGCGTCCGGAGCATCGCGGCGATCGATCCGGAGCGGACCGGCAGCGCCCCCACCTTCCCGGCACGCACCTGGCCCCAGGCCGGCGGCAGCCAGAGCGGTAGCGGCCAGGGCTCCGCAGCGGAGGCCCCGCCGTCGCGCTTTACCCCGACAGCCTCCGCGGGCTTTCCGCCGGCACCAGCCCCTGCCCCGCAGCCGCAGGAGTGGGCGGATGCCACAGTCCTGCGCGGTTCCGGCGGCAGCGCCGGTGCTGCCCAGGACGGGGGCACGCTGCCCGGAAGCCGCACCGGCTCGGGCGCTGACGCCGCGGACACCACCGTCCACCGGCCGGCAAGGGTGGAGGAGCCGGCCATTGCAGCGCCGGCTGCGGACCACGGCCGGCGCAACCTCTGGCTGGCAATCTCGGGCGGCACCCTGCTGGCCCTCACTGCGGTGGTGGGCCTGGTGGTGGCCAACGCCTCGCCGGAAAAATCCGCTGCGGTGGAGACCCAGCAGGCCAGCAGGCCGCCGGCCGATGCACTGGACAACGGAACTGTGCCGGATGTGGAAGGCCTCACCGGGACAGTGGCAGGGGACGGCAACGCCTCCTTCACCTGGGTGAACCCGCAGCCCAAAGAGGGAGACACGTACAAATGGCGGGTTTACACCATCGGTGGCGGCGGCGAATACCAGTCCATCGACCAGCCGCCGGTCAGGGTGACGGCCAATCCGTCGGGGGAGACCTGCATCCAGGTCATGATCGTGCGCTCTGACGGCGCCTTCTCCCCGATGGAGGAAAGCTCCATTGCGTGCACCGGCTCCTGAGCCGCGGACCATCCCAGTAGCAAGTACGACGACGAAACGCACCATGCGGCCGCACGACAGGTTGTCGGGCGGCGGCTTGTCCAACGAAAAGTTAGCCGGTGAAATTTTGCCCAACGAGGAGGCACAGAAAATGGGGGATCTAGCAATAGATTTCTGTGGCGAGTGGTACGAGCCATCGGACGAGGACGTCTTCAATATCGGCCGCGAAGGTGACCTGGAAGTCGATGACAACCCTTACCTGCACCGGCAGTTCCTGCAGGTGGCCCGCTACGACGGGATCTGGTGGCTCAGCAACGTGGGCAGCATGCTCTCCGCCACGGTGGCGGATGCCTCCGGCGGAATGCAGGCCTGGCTGGCGCCGGGCGCCCGGATCCCGCTGGTCTTCAGCCATACCAACATCATCTTCACCGCCGGACCCACGACCTACGAGTTCGCGGTGCACCTGAAGACGCCGTCGTTCCGGCAGGAGTCGCGCGAGGGCGACAGCAACGGCGACACCACTATCGGCCCGGTAGTGTTCACGGACTCCCAGAAAGCACTCATCGTGGCGCTCGCCGAACCTATGCTCCGGCGGGAAGGAACCGGCTTCAGCGCCATTCCCTCCTCGGCCGCGGCCGCCAAGACCCTGGGCTGGGCCCTGACCCGCTTCAACCGGAAGCTGGATAACGTCTGTGACAAACTCGACCGCGTGGGTGTGGTGGGCCTAAGAGGGGGCGGCGGGAAGCTGGCCACCAACCGCCGGGCCAGGCTGGTGGAGCACGCCGTCACGTCGCACCTGGTGACCCCCGAGGACCTGTACCTGCTGGAGAAGATGAGGGGCGTGGACGAAGGATGAGGATCCGCCTGACCCTTCGCCGGGATCCTGCCGAGTCCAAGGACCTCGCCGTCACAGTTGACGGCCTGGCCACCGTTGCCGATACCGCTGCCGTGCTCTGGGCCGCGGACCCGGGCCGCAAGGGCACGCCGGCCCCGGACAACCTCTCCCTGCGGATCGAGGAAGCCTTCGTGGGCTCCGGCCTGAGCGGAAACATGCTCACCCGGACCGACAACCTCCTGGAGTCCGGCCTGCGCCCAGGCTCCGTGGTGTCACTGGCCCAGGTCAGCACGCAGTTCGACGTGCCCGGTGCCGGCCGCGGTCCCGCAGCGGCCACCCTCCGGGTCCTTTCGGGGCCCGACGCCGGCCGGGAGTTTTCGCTGCCCACCGGCACCAGCTACATCGGCCGGGACCGTGACGTGGACATCCGCCTCTCGGACCCCCTGACGTCCAAGCGGCACGCCCGGATCACGGTGGGCGACGGCGTGGAAATCGTGGACACCAACTCCGCCAACGGGCTCCTGATGGACGGGCTTCCGGTCACCCGCGCCACCCTCAATTCCTCGGACACGGTGACCTTGGGCGACACCACCGTGACCGTGGTGCCGCTGGGGCACAGCCATGCGGCAGCCCCGACGTCGCCCCTGGTCAGCTTTAACCGCTCACCCCGGGTGGTTCCGCGCTTCGAGGAGCCAAAGCGCGTGGTCCCGTCAGGGCCCAAACGGCCCGAGGACAATCCCTTCCCGTACATCATGATGATTACCCCGCTGCTGATGGGCGCCGTGATCTTCGCCGTGACCGGCAACCCGCTCTCTGTGCTGTTCATGCTGATGATGCCGCTGTTCGTCGTGGGCCACTACGTGGACCAGCAGATGCGGACCAGGCGCCAGCAGAAGGAACAGCTCAAGCAGTTCCGCGCCTCCATGGCCGATTTCCGGCACGACCTCACCGAACTGCAGCAGGTGGAACGCGCCGTCCGCCTGCAGGAGGCGCCGTCCGTCAGCGACACCGTTGACGCCATCTACAAACTGGGTCCGCTGCTGTGGACCCACCGTCCGGAACACCGCGGATTCCTTGGCCTCCGGTTTGGCCTGGGCACCGCACCCTCGCGGGTCCTGCTTGAGGAACCGCAGAACAACGACACCGAAGTCCAGTACGCCCGGGAGATCCAGGATTGCCTGAAGCAGTTCCGCAACGTTGAGGGCGTTCCCGTTGTCTCGCAGCTGCGGAGCTCCGGCTCCCTGGGCATTGCCGGCGCCCGCGGCCTGGTGGATGACGTGGCCCGCGGCATGGTGCTGCAGCTCGTGGGGCTCCACTCGCCCGCGGAGGTGGTCCTCACGGCCATCACGTCAGCCCAGTCCCGGGAACGGTGGAACTGGCTGCAGTGGCTGCCCCACGTGGGCTCAGGGCACAGCCCCCTCGCCGGCGACCACCTGGCGGCCGGCTCAGCCGGCGGGGCTTCGCTGCTGGCCCGGCTCGAGGACCTCCTGGACGCCCGGGAGGCGGCGGCCAAACGCACCGGCGCCGACCTTCGGCCGGAGCTGGACCCCGCCAAGCAGGAGGTGGCCGAACCAGTGCTGCCGGCCGTGCTGGTCATCGTGGAGGACGACGCCCCGGTGGACCGCGGCAGGCTCACCCGGCTCGCAGAGCGCGGCCCTGACTCCGGCGTCCACGTGATCTGGGTGGCCACCGACATCCAGTCGCTTCCCGCAGCCTGCCGCGACTTCATGGTGGTGGACGGCGACCACGGCACCACCACGGGGCAGGTCCGCCTGGGCAGGCACACGTACCCCGTCAGCTGCGAAAGCGTTGACGCGGAACTGGCCGCCCAGCTGGCCCGGATGCTGGCGCCCGTCATGGATGTGGGCAAGCCCGTAAACGACGACTCCGACCTTCCGCGGGCCGTCTCCTATGCCACCCTGATTGGCAAGGACTTCCTGGACAACCCCCAGTCCGTCGCCGAACGCTGGACGGAAAACAACTCCGTGCACGCCAGCGCCGTGGCCAACCGCAAGGACAACGGGACACTGCGGGCCCTGGTGGGCTCCAAGGGCATCGAACCGCTGTACCTGGACCTCAAGAACGAGGGGCCGCACGCGCTGGTGGGAGGCACTACGGGTGCCGGCAAATCCGAATTCCTGCAGTCCTGGGTGATGGGAATGGCCGCCGCCTACAGCCCGGACAGGGTCAGCTTCCTGTTCGTGGACTACAAGGGCGGGGCCGCCTTCGCCGACTGCATCAACCTGCCCCATACCGTGGGCCTGGTGACAGACCTCTCGCCGCACCTGGTCCGGCGCGCCCTGACCTCGCTGCGCGCCGAACTCCACTACCGCGAGCACCTGCTGAACCGGAAGAAAGCAAAAGACCTGCTGGCCCTGCAGCGCGAGGCCGACCCCGACGCCCCGCCCTACCTGGTGATCGTCGTCGACGAGTTTGCCGCGCTGGCCAGCGAGGTGCCTGAATTCGTGGACGGTGTTGTGGACGTTGCAGCCCGCGGACGGTCCCTGGGGCTGCACCTCATCCTGGCCACCCAGCGCCCGGCAGGCGTCATCAAGGACAGCCTGCGTGCCAACACCAACCTGCGGGTGGCCCTGCGGATGGCCGATGAGGACGACGCCACGGACATCCTGGGCGTGCCGGACGCCGCATACTTTGACCCGTCCATCCCCGGCCGCGGCGCCGCGAAGACGGGCCCCGGCCGGATCCAGGGCTTCCAGACCGGCTACGCCGGCGGCTGGACCACGGAGAAACCGCAGCGGCCGCAGATCGACGTTGTTGAGATGGCCTTCGGCTCGGGGCCCAGCTGGGAAGCCCCGGCACCGGAGAAACCCGAGGCGGCAGAGCCCACAGGCCCCAACGACATCGCGCGGATGACTTCAACCATCGTCCGGGCTGCCGAGACGCTGTCCATCCATGCCCCGCGCAAACCCTGGCTGGACGAACTGGCCAAGACCTACGACTTTTCCAGGCTGCCCAACCCCCGCACGGACGAGCAGCTCCTCCTCGGCGTTGCCGACGATCCCGCCCGCCAGTCCCAGCCCACCGTGTTCTACGAACCGGACAAGGACGGGAACATGGCCATCTACGGCACCGGCGGGTCAGGAAAGTCCGCAGCGCTGCGCGGCATCGCCATTGCCGCGGCCATCACGCCGCGCGGCGGGCCGGTGCATGTCTACGGCATCGACTGCGGCTCCTCCGGGCTGCGAATGCTGGAAGAGCTTCCCCACGTGGGCGGCATCATCAACGGCGACGACGTGGAACGCGTCGGGCGCCTGCTGCGCCTGCTGCGGGACATCGCGGAGCAGCGCTCCGCCCGGTACGCTGAGGTCCGCGCCGCCACCATCGTGGAGTACCGCAAGCTGGCCAACAGGCCCGACGAAAAGCGCATCTTCGTGCTGGTGGACGGCATGTCCGCGTTCCGGGAGGCCTACGAACACAGCAGGCTATCCGCCCTGTGGGACATCTTCCTCCAGCTGGCCACGGACGGCCGCGCCGTCGGCATCCATCTAGTGGTCACCGGCGACAGGCCGAACGCCGTGCCGGCGTCACTGCTCGCTTCCATCCAGCGCCGCCTGGTCCTGCGGCTGTCCTCCGAAGACGACTACATTTCCCTGGACGTGCCCCGGGACGTCCTCAGCGCCGCCTCACCTCCCGGACGCGGACTCCTGGACGGCCTCGAAGTCCAGCTGGCAGTCCTCGGCGGGAACTCCAACCTGGCGCTGCAGGCCCGCGAGGTCCACAAACTCAGTGAAGCCATGCAGCGCCAGGGACTGGACGCCGCCCCCGTCATCGAGAGGCTTCCGGAACAGGTGGACCTGGAGGTCCTGCCCGCCGGCAGCCAGGGCCTTCCGGTCATTGGCGTCGACGACGAGACCCTGCAGCCCGCCGAGATCCTGGCCAGGGGACCGCTGCTCCTGGCCGGCCCCCCGGGTGCAGGCCGCACCGTCGCCCTGGTGACACTCGCGTACGCCCTGCGCCGGTCCAGCCCTGACACGGAGCTGGTCTACATCGGATCCCGGCGCTCCGCCGTCGCGTCCCTACCCATCTGGAACCGGTCCATCGTGGGCGCCGACGACCTCGCCGAGGTGGTGGAGGACCTGGTGGAACACTCCTCCGGGAATCCCGGGGCCCTGGGCATCTTCATCGAAGGACTCACCGAGTTCACCGACACCCTGGCGGAATCCGGAGTGGCCCAACTGGTGACGACGTCCATCAAGGCGGACCAGTGGGTGGTGGGGGAATCCGAAACCTCCACCTGGTCCTCCGCCTGGTCCCTTGCCCAGCCGTTCAAATCCGGCCGGCGCGGGCTGCTGCTGAACCCCGGCGACATCGAAGGGGAGAGCCTGCTGAACACCTCCCTGGGCCGTGTCAGCCCGGACTTCATCCCGGGCCGCGGCTACGTGGTGGGCCGCGGCAAGGCCCGGAAAATCCAGGTGGCGCTGCCTCCCGAAAACAGGGTCTGACGCATCGCGTTACGCATCGCGTCCACGGAGGGCCGCAGATCCGGTGGATTTGCGGCCCTCCGTGGAGGTATAGAAAACTACCGGGGACACCAGAAAGCCGCAGCGGGGGACTGCGCGCATCGAAAGGTAGCAAATGTCCCCGTCCTTACCAGCACTCCGCGCTGTCCCGGCGACGGCGTCGGCCGCCGTCCTGGCGCTCGCAGTAAGCCTGTCCGCGGCCGGGGCCGCAGCGGCTGAGACTCCGGATCCCACGGCAACCACCATCACCAGCCCCTCGTGCGGGGCATCCTGTACGCCGGAGCCCACCGAAACAAAACCCGGCGAAGGCCGGGCGGACAAACCAAAGGGACCCGACGAGCCGCCCGGCCAGCCAGGTGGCCCTGAGCCGGCGCCCCCGGCGGCGGCCCAGCCAATTGCGACCTCCACCCCGGCACCCCCGCCCGCCGAGTCCATCGTTCCCGCGGCTCCAGACCCCGCGGAAGCATCGCCCGACGGATCCGCCACCCCGGAAGCCGCAATCACGGAACCCGGCACCACGTCCTCGGCCACTGCCTCCACCGAATCAAACTGGACCAAACCCGTCACCAGGCCGGCCAAGCCAACCCAGGCCGCGGCCGTTGCCCCCGCCGGCGGTCCGGGAACGGGAGGGCCGGACCCCCTGACCATCACGGCCGGCGTGCTGCTGGTGGGAACCGCAGGGCTGGCTTTCACCTGGTGGGGCAGGACCCGGTTCCGGGCACACTGACGGACGGTGAGGCAAGATAGGTCTGTGACTACAGGACCTGGCCCCGCAGAAAAGACCGCCTCGATGTCTCCGCACCGGACCCCCGGTGCCGGAACAGCCACCGGCGGGACACCAAAGGAACCTGAGGCCGTCCCCACCGAATCCGTCCGTGAGGAATACGAGAACCTGGTGGACCTGGTCAGGAAGTACCGGTTCGCGTATTACCAGGAAGATGCGCCGCTGGTCTCCGATGCCGAATTCGATGACCTCTTCCGGCGCCTGGAGGAGATCGAGGCGCTCCACCCCGAACTCGTGGCGAACGACTCGCCGACCCAGGAGGTGGGCGGGGAAGTCTCCGCCGCGTTCGAGCCCGTGGAGCACCTGCAGCGGATGTACAGCCTCGAGGATGTTTTCTCCCTCGAAGAACTGGAGGCCTGGCTCGCCAAGGCCGAGGCCGGCATCGGCAAGCTCGGCGACGGCACCCCTGCCGTGGCCTGGCTGACGGAGCTCAAGATCGACGGACTAGCGGTCAACCTCCTGTACCGCGACGGGAAGCTGGTCCGCGCAGCCACCCGCGGGGACGGCACCACCGGTGAGGACATCACGCACAACGTCCTCACCATCAAGGAAATCCCGCAGCAGCTCCAGGGCGGGGACTTTCCGGCCGAGATGGAAATCCGCGGGGAAGTCTTTATCCCGTCCAAGGCTTTCGCCGAATTTAATGAAGCACTGATTGAAGCCGGCAAAGCGCCCCTGGCCAACCCCCGCAACGCTGCAGCCGGCTCGCTCCGCCAGAAGGACCCTGCCGAAACAGCCAAGCGCCCGCTCAAAATGTTTGTCCACGGCATCGGTGCCCGCGAAGGTCTGCAGGCGCGCAGCCAGTCCGGGACCTACGCCCTGCTGAAGGAATGGGGCCTCCCTGTCAGCCCCTACTCCGAGGTGCTTAAAAGCGTCGGGGAGGTTCTGGACTTCATCAAGCGCTACGGGGACCAGCGCCACAAGCTGCTGCATGAGATCGACGGCATCGTCATCAAGGTGGACGACTTCGCCACCCAGCGCGCACTCGGCTACACCACCAGGGTCCCGCGCTGGGCGGTGGCCTATAAATATCCGCCCGAGGAAGTGCACACCAAGCTGCTCGACATCCTGGTGAACGTGGGCCGCACCGGCCGCGTGACGCCCTTCGGCATGATGGAACCGGTCAAGGTAGCAGGCTCAACCGTGGAAATGGCCACCCTGCACAACCAGGACGTGGTCAAGGCCAAGGGCGTAAAGATCGGCGACATCGTGGTCCTGCGCAAGGCGGGCGACGTGATTCCCGAGATCGTGGGCCCGGTCCTTGCCCTCCGCGACCAGCAGGACCCGCCGGTGCGGGATTTCGTGATGCCCACCGAATGCCCATCCTGCGGCACACCGCTGGCTCCGGCCAAGGAGGGCGACGTGGACATCCGCTGCCCCAACGCCAAGTCCTGCCCGTCCCAGCTGCGCGAGCGCGTGTTCCACCTGGCCGGCCGCGGAGCCTTCGACATCGAGGCCCTCGGCTGGGAAGCCGCCATTGCGCTGACCCAGCCGGCCGAGCCGGAAGTTCCACCGCTCACCTCCGAAGCCGCACTGTTCGACCTCACCCGCGAGGACCTGGCCGGCGTCCGCATCCGGCGGGAGAAGCGGTCCAAAGGCGTCCCGACTGGCGAATACGAGCTGGTGCCCTACTTCTACAGCAAGGGCACGGCCAAGTCACCGTCCAAGCCCACGGCCACCACGGAAAAACTCTTCACGGAACTGGAGAAGGCCAAGGCCCAGCCGCTCTGGCGGGTGCTGGTTGCACTGTCCATCCGGCACGTGGGCCCGCGGGCATCCCGTGCGCTGGCTACCGCCTTCGGCACCATGGACGCCATCCGCCAGGCGTCGGAGGAGGACCTGGCGCATGTTGACGGAGTCGGCCCCACCATCGCTGCAGCCCTGAAGGAATGGTTCGCGGAGGACTGGCACCAGGAGATCGTGGACCGCTGGGCGGCCGCGGGGGTCCGGATGGCGGACGAACGCGACGACTCCATGCCCCGCACGCTCGAAGGACTGACGGTGGTGGTCACCGGCTCGCTGCCGAACTTCAGCCGGGACGAAGCCAAGGAAGCCATCCTGGTCCGGGGCGGAAAGGCGGCCGGTTCCGTCTCCAAGAACACCAGCTACCTGGTGGCCGGTGAAAGCGCCGGTACCAAGCTGGACAAAGCCGAGCAGCTGGGCGTTCCGGTGCTGGACGAGGACGGTTTCCGCAAGCTCCTGGACGGCGGGCCGGCAGCACTGGAGGGCGGGGCTGAACTGGAGGTTGGGGCTGAGGCAGAGGGGCCTGAGACTGCGGCCCCGGCAGGACACACTGACGCGGAGGTAACGGCATGACGAGTCCTATAGACCTGCTGGAGGTGGCAAAGGCTGCAGCGGAGGCGGGAGCTGCGGTGCTGGCCGGCCGCAACGCAGAGGCCCTGCAGGCCAGCAACAAGGGCGACGCTGGCGACTGGGTCACGGCGTTCGACGTCGCGGCCGAGCACGCCGTCCGGGACGTCATCACGGCAGCCCGGCCGGGCGACGCCATCACCGGCGAGGAACACGGCACCACCCGGCCGGCCGAACCCACCGGCTACCGCTGGTCCATCGACCCGCTGGACGGCACCACCAACTTCATTCGCAACATCGTCTACTACGCCACCTCCGTGGCAGTCGCCGATGCCGACGGCGCCTGGCTGGCCGGCGTCGTCAACGCCCCTGCGCTGGGCCGCGTCTACTATGCCGCACGCGGCCAGGGCGCCTGGCTGGAGGAAGCAGGGAGGGTGACCCGGCTGGAGGGACCCGTCCTGGGCCGGAAGGGCCAGATCCTGGCCACCGGGTTCAGCTACGATCCCGGGGTCCGGGCCGAGCAGGCCGTTTTCCTGGCCGGACTGATGGACGGCTTCGCCGATGTCCGGCGCCTGGGATCCGCCGCCCTGGACCTGTGCCTCGTGGCCGACGGGACCCACGATGCGTATGGGGAGCGCGGCCTCAACGAGCACGATTTCTCGGCCGGTGCGCTCATTGCGGAAGAGGCCGGCTGCTGGGTCCGGCGGCCGCGCCTGGCCAGTCCGTTGGAGGGCGGGCCCACCGACGCCGACCGCCTGGACGCCTGGACCTGCGCCGGGGGCCTGGAGCTTTCGGGCAAATTCCCGTTCTGATAGTTCGCTCACGAAAAGCGCCGGTTTGCCAGGTGTTACCGGCCAGTACTACTACCATTGACGGGTGCAGCCGCAGATAACAGTCCGTCCCGCCGTCGAAGCAGATTACGACGCCGTTGCCCGCATTACGCGTGATTCCTACCTCGCCGCGGGCTACTTTGAGGACGCCGACCACCCCTACATGCGCAAAGTGCAGGACGTGGCGCTGCGGGCCGGGCACGCCACCATCTGGGTGGCCGAACGGGACGGCCAGGTTGTCGGTTCGGTGACACTGGCGCGGGCAGGTGAGCCATATGCGGACATCGCCCTTGAGGACGAGCTGGAGTTCCGCATGCTGGTGGTGGATCCGGCGGTGCAGCGCAGCGGCGCGGGCAGGGCCATGGTGGATGCCATCCTGGACTATGCCAGGCAGCTGGACGGCATCAAGGCTGTTGCCCTCACCACCGGACAGACCTGGGAAAGCGCCCACGGCCTTTACCGCAAGACGGGCTTCCGCCGGGTGCCCGAACGCGACTGGCTGGTCCCCGGAACTGACATAAAACTGCTGGTTTACCGCCTCGACGTGTAGCAGCCCTACAGTGGTGCCGAACCCCATCCAGCAGTGAAAGGCCCACCATGCGCGAAAACTTCGGCACCGGCTCCGTCTGGGAGCAGACCCTCGGCTACTCACGGGCCGTCCAGGTGGACAACACCCTCTACATCTCCGCCACCGCGGCCAGCGGCGAGGACGGAATCGTTGGGGACGATTTCTACACCCAGACCCGGTACATCCTGCAGAAACTCGGCACAGTCCTGGCTGACGCCGGCTTCGCCTTCGAGGACGTCGTCCAGTCCAAGCTCTACCTCACGGACATCAGCAAGTGGGAAGACGCTGGCCGGGCCCACGGCGAGGTTTTCGGCGATATCCGCCCCACCCTGTCACTGGTGCATGTCCTGCCGTTCCTGGACCCCAAGATGCTCGTGGAGATCGAGCTCGTGGCGCAGAAGGGCAGCAACTAGGAGTACCGGCTCACGTGGCGGGGAGTCCGTAGCGGTGCTCCGGCCTCCCCGTCGTTCCGTACCGCAGCTGGATGTCCACGGCGCCGTCGTCCGCCAGGGAGGACAGGTACCGCTGCGCGGTGGCGCGGGAAACCCCCACCCGGCCGGCCACCTCCGCCGCCGAGTACTGCTCGCCGGGAACCAGGGATTCCAGTACTGCCGCCTCGGTTGCCGAGCGGGGTTTTGACGACGGCGTGACGTCGCCCGGGATCAAAGCGCGCTTGGCGCGCTCCACCGCCTCCTGGTCCAGGGCCCCCGGCTGCGCCAGCAGGCGGCGGTACCGGGCATACGACCGGAGCTGCTGGGACAGCGCCTCCGACGTAAAAGGCTTCAGGAGGTAGCCCAGCGCCCCGCGGCGAAAGGCCACCCGGACGGAAACGGCATCGGAGGCCGCCGTCAGCATGATGGTGTCCACGTCCAGCTGCTGGAGCAGGTCCAGCCCCGACGCGTCCGGCAGGTAGACGTCCAACAGCACCAGGTCCGGCCTCAGGCTGTGGATGGACTGCAGCGCCAGCGACGCGGTGCCCACCGGTGCCAGCGCCATGAATCCCGCCACGGAATCCACGTAGGCGGCGTGGAGCTTGGCCACGTGGAAGTCGTCGTCCACGATCAGCACCCGAAAATCATCAGGCATGGGTGTCCTTTCCGGCTGTTCCTGTGCTTGTCCTGCCTGCCGTCCCTGCCGTGGTCCCCGGCAGGGTGGCCATGAATACTGCGCCTGGTCCGCCCGGACTGCCCGATTCCAGGACTCTGACGTCCCCGCCGCGCCGCCGGGCCAGCTGGCGCGCCAGGGCCAGCCCAAACCCCTGTCCGCCGCTGCCGTTCCGGGCCAGCGGCCCGGACGCCGTGCTGAAGCCTTCCGCGAAGATCGCCTCCGGGTCCGTTCCCTCCGCCAGCCCGTCACCCGAGTCGGCGACGACGATGTGCAGCGTGCCGCCGTCGTCGTCCGGCTCGTCCAGCACCTCCAGCTCCACCCAGCGGTCCGTGGCGGAGCCTGCCACTGCGGCGTTGACCGCGTTGTCGATCAGGTTGCCGAGCACTGTGGTGACGTCCTGGGTCTCCGCCACCTGCCCGCGGACCAGGGTCTCGGGGCCGATCCGCAGGGCCACCCCGCGCTCGTCCGCCTCCACGCCCTTGGCGCCCACGAAAGCCTGCAAGTACGGGTCCTGGAGCAGCTCGGCCTGGTCCACCGGGAATTTCAGAGGCCCGGTGGCTGCCAGCCGTGCCAGGTACTCCCGGGCCTGCTGGTGCTGGCCTATGCTCATGAACCCGGCAATGGTGTGCAGCTGGTTGGCGAACTCGTGGCGCTGGGCCCGCAGCGCCGTGGACATGGTTCCCACGGCATCCAGCTGCCGGGTGAGCTGCTGGAGTTCCGTGCGGTCCCGGAGCATCACCACCCAGCCAAGGTCCTCCCGCCGGTGCAGGGCCTTGCGGGCATTGGCTACCAGCACGCGCCCGCCGGCCACCAGCTCAAGGGCCTCGGGGCTGTTGGAGCCTGCCCGGGTGAGGGACTTCACCTGGTCCGGCACCGGAGCGTCCTCCCAGCGGCTGCCGGCCAGGTCCGGCAGGTCCAGCAGCCGTTGGGCGGCTGCGTTGAACACGGTGATCCGCCCGTCAGCGGAGACGCCAACGACGCCGTCGTCCACGCCTTGGAGGACCGCCACCTGGTCATGGACCAGCGTGCTGATCTCCTCGGGTTCAAGCCCCAGGGTGAGCCGCGTCAGCCGGCGGCGCAGCAGGAAGGAACCCAGCACGCCCGCCAGCAGCGCCCCGGCGGCGGTGAGGGCGACGGGGCCGATATCCCGTGCCACGCTCTGGCCCACCGTTTCCATGGAGTAGCCCACGCTGACCTCGCCCACCACAGTGGTGCCGTCCGGCGCGTAGACGGGGACCTTCGCCCCGGCAGAGGGCCCCAGCGTTCCCGTATTCCGGGTGGTGACCTCCCGGCCGGCCAGGGCCTCGGACGGGTCGGTGCTGACCTTTTCGCCCAGGCGCTCCGGGTCCGGGTGGGCAAGCCGCAGGCCGGTCTCGTCGGTGATCACCACGAACAGGGCGCCGGTCCGGGTCCGTGCCGCTTCGGCTGCCTCCATGAGCGGCCCGGCGGCCAGCTGCGACGGCGGCGGAGTGCCGGGCTGTTGGCTGATGGCCAGCACGTCAGCCCGCACCGAGGCGTCCGAGGCTACGGTCCGCGCCAGCGTCAGGGCCTGGTTTTCGGCCTCGCTGCCCACCCTGTCGTAGGTGAGCCAGGCGTGCACGGCGGCGCTGAACAGGACAACGAGGATCACCACGGACAACTGGAGCAGGAGGGTCTGGGTGGAGAACCGCAACGGCCGCCGGGGCACGGAACGCTGCATGATCCTCCTTGATTAGGGCGGGCAGCCGCGGACACCGGCAGCCGTGAGCACAATGAGCAAAATGCTCCCAATAAGCAGTATGCCAATCAATTGAGCCAAAGGCACGGCCGTGACGGCCGCCACCCTACAGTCTGTAGCACGCGTCACACCGCTGTGCCGCTGTTCACATAGTAAGGAGCCGGCCGTGCTGGTATTACTTGGATTCGCAATGATCGCGGTATTCATGGTGCTGATCATGACGAAGAAGTTGACGCCAGTGCTGGCGTTGATCATCGTCCCCACCGTTTTTGGCCTCTTCGCCGGTGCAGGCCTGGGCATTGGCGACATGGTCATGGACTCCATGAAGTCCATGACCTCAACCGCAGCCCTGCTGATGTTTGCCATCATCTACTTCGGCCTGATGATCGACGTCGGGCTGTTCGACCCCCTGGTCCGGTTCATCCTCCGCAAGCTCGGCAACGACCCCGCCAAGGTGGTCCTGGGAACTGCCATCCTCGCGGCCGCCGTATCCCTCGACGGTGACGGCTCCACCACCTTCATCCTCACCACGGCGGCCATGCTGCCCATCTACCTCCGGCTGAAGATGAGCCCCGTGGTCCTCACCTGCGTGGCCGGCCTGGCCAACGGCACCATGAACATCGTGCCGTGGGGCGGTCCCACCGCCCGCGCCGCCAGCGCCCTGAACATCGACGTTAACGACGTCTTCGTCCCGATGATCCCGTCCCTCCTGGCCGGCATCGCCGTCGTCCTGGCCTTCGCCTGGCTGCTCGGCCTGCAGGAGCGCAACCGCCTCCGCGCCACCCAGCCGGAAATCTGGGCAATGCCGTCCACGGCAGAGCCCTTTACCGCTGAGGCGTTCGACGGCGGCACGCACCCTTCAGGTGGTACCAGTGGTTCAGGTGCCGGCCGCGGACCCAAGGCGACCAACCCGGGCGGCGCAGCCCCCGCCGTCGGCGGCGTCTCCACAGACGGCTCGTCCGTTGCCGTCCTGGAACGCACCGGGGACCTGGTGGATGAACACGACACAGCCATGGCGGACACCGCCTTGGACCCCAACCGCAGCACCCTGCGCCCCAAGCTGCAGTGGTTCAACCTGGGCCTCACCGTCGCCGTCATGGGCATGCTCATCGCCGACCTCGTGCCCCTGCCTTACGTCTTCATGGTGGGCTCCGCCATCGCCCTGCTGGTCAACTTCCCCAACGTCAAGGACCAGGCCGCACAGATCGTGGCCCACGCACCGTCGGTCGTGGCAGTCGTCAGCATGGTCATGGCCGCCGCAGTCCTGACCGGCGTCCTCACCGGCACCGGCATGGTGGAAGCCATGTCCGCCTGGCTGGTCCAGATCATCCCCTCCAGCATGGGCCCGCTCATGGCCGTCATCACCGGCGTCCTGAGCATCCCCATGACGTTCTTCATGAGCAACGACGCTTTCTACTTCGGCGTGCTGCCCGTCCTGAGCGAGACGGCCGGACACTACGGAATCAGCGCCGCCGAGATGGCCCGCGCCTCCATCACCGGCCAGCCGTTCCACATGCAGAGCCCGCTGGTTCCGGCCATCCTGCTGCTGGTTTCACTGGCCAAGGTCGACCTGGGCGACCACCACAAGAAGGTCCTGTGGCGCAGCGCCGTGGTCTCCCTGGTCATGCTGGGAATCGGCATGCTGACCGGAGCCATCGGAATCGGTTAGTCTATAGCTGCCGTGCTCCCGCCACCTGGTGGCGGAACCCGGCATCAAGGTGCCCGTCTGACGCCCGCTGGGGGATGTCAGACGGGCATCATTGTTTCCCCACTAGAATGGATCGGAAATCAATTCGAACTTTGCAGGGGAGATCCATGGCTGCGATCAACCGTGACGACGTCGCGCATCTCGCGCGGCTCGCTCACATTGAGATGAGTGACCAAGAGCTGGACAGGATGGCCGGAGAACTGGCCGTCATCGTCGATTCGGTCAAATCCGTCAGTCAGGCCGCCGGAGACGACGTCCCGGCCACCTCACACCCCATTCCGCTGAGCAACGTGTTCCGCGAAGACGTTGTGGGCCACACCTTCACCGCGGAACAGGCACTCTCCGGGGCGCCGGATTCCGACGACAACCGTTTCAAGGTCCCGGCAATCCTGGATGAGGCATAACCCATGACTGACACCAAAACACTGATCCGCCTTTCAGCCGCACGGCTCGCGGAAAAGCTGGCAGCCGGCGAGGTCACCTCCGTCGAGGTCACCCAGGCCTACCTGGACCGGATCGCGGAGGTTGACGGCGGTGAACGCGGCGTCCACGCCTTCCTGCACGTCAACGCCGAAGAGGCGCTCGCCGTCGCCGCCGAGGTGGACGCCATCCGCGCCGCCGGCGGAGCCGAAGCCGAGGCGCTGCACGTCCTGGCCGGCGTCCCCATCGCCGTCAAGGACCTCATCGTCACCATTGGCCAGCCCACCACCGCGGGCTCCAAAATCCTCGAGGGCTGGCACAGCCCGTACGACGCCACCGTGGTGGAGCGCCTGCGCGCGGCGAAGATGCCCATCCTGGGCAAGACCAACCTGGACGAGTTCGCCATGGGCTCCTCCACCGAACACTCCGCCTTCGGCCCCACCCGCAACCCGTGGGACCTGGACCGTATCCCCGGCGGTTCCGGCGGCGGGTCCGCGGCCGCCGTCGCCGCCTTCGAGGCACCCCTCGCGCTGGGCACGGACACCGGCGGGTCCATCCGCCAGCCCGGCGCCGTCACCGGCACCGTGGGCGTCAAGCCCACGTACGGAAGCGTCTCCCGCTACGGCGCCATCGCCATGGCGTCCTCGCTGGACCAGATCGGCCCCGTGTCCCGGACCGTCCTGGACTCGGCACTCCTGCACCACGTCATCGGCGGGCACGACTCCCGGGATTCCACCTCGCTGCCTGACCCGCTGGCCGACCTCGTCGCCGCCGCGAAGACAGGCAACGTCGAAGGCATGCGGATCGGCATCATCAAGGAGCTGCACGGCGAGGGCTACCAGGCCGGCGTCGAAAACCGCTTCAATGACTCCCTGGAAATCCTCAAGGAAGCCGGCGCGGAAATCGTCGAGGTCTCCTGCCCCAACTTCCAGTACGCCCTGGGCGCCTACTACCTGATCATGCCCTCCGAGGCCTCCTCCAACCTAGCCAAGTTCGACGGCGTCCGCTACGGCCTGCGCGTCCTGCCCGAGGACGGTCCCATGACCATCGAACGCGTCATGGGTGCCACCCGCGCCGCCGGCTTCGGCGACGAAGTGAAGCGCCGCATCATCCTGGGCACCTACGCGCTGAGCGCCGGCTACTACGACGCCTACTACGGCTCGGCCCAGAAGGTCCGCACCCTGGTGCAGCGCGACTTCGATGCCGCTTTCACCGTGGCGGACGTGCTGATTTCGCCCACCGCCCCCACCACGGCCTTCCGCCTTGGCGAAAAGCTGGACGATCCGCTGGCCATGTACCTCAACGACGTCGCCACCATTCCGGCCAACCTGGCAGGTGTGCCGGGCCTGTCCCTGCCCGGCGGCCTGGCGGACGAGGACGGCCTTCCCGTGGGCATCCAGCTGCTGGCACCGGCCCGCGAGGACGCCCGCCTTTACCGGGTAGGCGCCGTGCTTGAGTCGCTGCTGGAGGCCAAGTGGGGCGGACCGCTGCTTGCGCAGGCGCCCGAGCTTGCCGCCGCGGCCGGGCCCGTCGAAACCCTTGTAGGAAGCCAGGAGGCAAAGTAATGGACACAGAGGCAATCCTGAGCTTCGAAGAAGCCATGGAGAAGTACGATCCCGTCCTGGGCTTCGAGGTCCACGTGGAGCTCAACACCAAGACCAAGATGTTCTCCTCCGCGCCCAACGTCTTCGGCGACGAGCCCAACACCAACGTCAACGAGGTGGACCTCGGCATGCCCGGCGTCCTGCCCGTGGTGAACAAGACCGCGGTGGAGTCCTCCATCAAGATCGGCCTGGCGCTCAACTGCAAGATCGCCGAGAGCTGCCGGTTCGCCCGGAAGAACTACTTCTACCCGGACACCCCCAAGAACTTCCAGACGTCCCAGTACGACGAACCCATCGCGTACGACGGGTACCTGGACATCGAGCTCTCCGACGGCACCGTGTTCCGCGTGGAGATCGAGCGCGCCCACATGGAAGAGGACGCCGGCAAGCTGACCCACATGGGCGGTGCCACCGGCCGCATCCACGGCGCCGACTTTTCCCTGGTGGACTACAACCGCGCCGGTGTTCCGCTGGTGGAAATCGTCACCAAGCCCATTGAGGGGGCAGGCTCCCGCGCCCCCGAACTGGCCAAGGCCTACGTGGCTGCAGTCCGCGAGATCGTCAAGAACCTCGGCGTCTCCGATGCCCGGATGGAACGCGGCAACGTCCGCTGCGACGCCAACGTCTCGCTGCGCCCGCACGGCCGTGAACGGTTCGGCATCCGGTCCGAAACCAAGAACGTGAACTCGCTGCGCGCCGTCGAACACGCCGTCCGCTACGAGATCCAGCGCCACGCCGCCGTCCTGGACGCCGGCAACCCGGTGGTCCAGGAAACCCGCCACTGGCATGAGGACACCCGCACCACCACGTCCGGCCGGCCCAAGTCCGACGCCGACGACTACCGCTATTTCCCGGAGCCGGACCTGGTTCCCGTGGTGGCGTCGCGTGAATGGGTTGAGGAGCTGCGTGCCACCCTGCCCGAGCCGCCGGCCGCCCGCCGGAAGCGCCTGCAGGCTGACTGGGGCTACTCGGACCTCGAGTTCCGCGACGTCGTGAACGCCGGCGTCATGGACGAGATCGAGGAAACCATTGCTGCCGGGGCCTCGGCCTCCGTGGCCCGCAAGTGGTGGATGGGCGAGATCGTGGGGCGTGCCAAGAACGCCGACGTCGATCCCGGCCAGCTCGGCGTCCAGCCGGCCACCATCGTTGAGCTCGCACGCATGGTGGAAGACGGCAAGATCAACAACAAAATGGCCACGGAGGTCCTGGACGGCGTGCTGGCCGGCGAGGGCACTCCGGCGGACATCGTGGAGAAGCGCGGCCTGGCCGTGGTCTCCGACGACGGGCCCCTGCTCGAAGCCATCGATGCTGCGCTGGCCGCCCAGCCCGGCGTCGCGGACAAGATCCGCGGCGGCAAGGTCCAGGCCGTCGGCGCCATCGTGGGCGGGGTCATGAAGGCCACCCGCGGCCAGGCCGACGCCGCCCGCGTCCGGGAACTCATCCTGGAGAAGCTGGGCGTCACCGCCTGACACCCCGCCCAACTGGGTAGCAGTAGATGTCGTTTTGAGCGCTCATAACGACATCTACTGCTACCCAGTTGCGTTTAAGTAGTACTTCACTTCCCGGCAGCCGCTGGCTACTCGTGTGCGGCGGTACAGCCCGTCCTACACTGAACCACCAGGGCTCCGCTCACGGGGAATGCCCTGCCGGTGCTGTGGGAGGTGTGGGTTTATGTGGGTAAAGGAACCGCTGGGATTCCGCAAGGCTGCGCTCGGCGGGGCCGTGGCACTCGTCATGACCGGGACCGGGGTGGCGTTCGCATGGGCCACGAACGAGTCGCCGCCGCCTGCACCGCCGTCGTCCTCGTCGCCGGGAAAGTCCGGCGACGCCCCTGGACACAACAGGGCCCGCGGCCAGGACAAGGGGCCGGGACACGCCAAGCCTGACAAGGCCCAGCGCGGGCAGCACCTGCATGGCGAGAGCGTGGTCAAGAATGCTGACGGGACTTTCCACACCGAGGTGACCCAGCGCGGCACCGTGGAGTCCGTCAGTGAAACCTCCATTACCGTTCGAAGCGAGGACAACTACTCGCAGGCCTACACCATCGGCGCGGGAACGAAGATCACGCAGGTGGCAGCCCCGGCGGCGGGTGGTCCGGTGGCAGGGGACGACGGCGGCAAGCGGCCCAAGCGGGCCGACGGAACCATTGCGGACATCACCACAGGCGACGAGGTCCGGATCTCCGGGGTGAAGGATGGCGAGACCGTGACAGCGCAGCGGATCGTTGAGGGCGCCGGCGGGGGTCCGGGCTTGGGGCTGGGCCGCGGCCACGGCAAAGGACCCAACTAGGTAGCAGCAGGTGTCGTTTTGGGGGCTCATAACGACATCTGCTGCTACTTGGTTGGGTCAACCCTGCTCCACTAGCCCCGCCATGATGCCCTGCAGCGCTTCGCAGACCATAGTTACGGACCGCCGCTTCAGGTTTTCAGGCCTGGCCAGCAGGTCGATCCGCCGCCGGGTGCTGATTCCCTTGAGCGGCCGCAGCACGATATCGGAATTCAGTACCGGCCCCGCGGTGTACCTGGGGAGCAAGCCCACCACCCCGCCGGTGGCAACAAGGGCGGCCACCGTGGAGTAGTCGTTGATCCGGTGGACGATGTTCGGCTCGCGGCTGGATACGGCGGCGACGGCGGACAGCACGTCCGCGGGGGAGTAGCCGGCGTGGCTGGTCACCCAGGCCTCGCCGCCGACGTCGTCCGCCGTGACCGCTGCCTTGGCCGCGAGGGGGTGCCCGGCAGGCAAAGCCACGTCCAGGGGCTCGTGGGCAAGCGGGATCACCGTCACCCGTTCGGCAGGCCAGCGCGGGCTGTGGTCCATCCGGTGGGCGAGCACCAGGTCATAGCGCGCGGTGAGGGCCGGGAAGTCCTGCTGGGCCACGTCCTCGTCCGAGAGTTCTATCCGCGGCTGTCCAGGGGCGGCGAGGATGCGGGCGAGCGGGGCGAAGACCGCCTGCCCCGCACTGTGGAATCCGCACAGGCTTACCCTGCCGGCAGCGGATCCGTGGTAATTCCCGATGGCATCCTTGGCATCCGCCATGGCGCTGAGGACGGCGGCCCCGGCGTCGGCCAGCACCTGGCCCGCCTCGGTGAGTACGAGGTTCCTGCCCTCCTTCCGGGTGAGGGGCACCTCGACCTTCCGCTGCAGCAGGGCCAGCTGCTGGGAGACGGCGGACGGGGTGACCATGAGGGTGTCCGCCACTGCCTTGACGCTTCCGAGGGCGCCCAGTTCGCGGAGGATCTCAAGCTGGTGTATCTCCATCACAGCAGTCTATGCGTTAGGAAACGCTACATCGTCGATTGAGTATTTTGCTGTTGTGCTAAAGCTTCTACCTCGTTGTAATAGGGAAGGCAGGACCTGCCAACGACAGACAAAGAGTGAGGAAGCCGATGAAGGCTCTGTATAAGGCCGGACCCCAGGCCGGCTTCGAACTGGTGGACCGCCCCGAACCGGTGGCGGGCCCTGCTGATGTGAAGATCCGGGTCATGACCACCGGCATCTGCGGTACCGATCTCCACATCCAGTCCTGGGATTCCTGGGCGCAGGGGATCATTGAAGCTCCGCTCATCCCGGGCCACGAGTTCTATGGCGAGGTTGTGGAAACCGGAGAGGACGTCCGCGACGTCAAAGTGGGAAACCGGGTGTCCGGGGAGGGCCATGTGGTGTGCGGGATCTGCCGGAACTGCCGCGCCGGCAGGCGGCAAATGTGCATCCATACCGTCAGCGTTGGCGTGCAGCGTGACGGTGCGTTCGCCGAGTATGTGGTGATCCCGGAAACCAACGTCTGGGTCCACCATGATTCCTCGGTCACGCCCGAACTCGGTGCCATCTTCGACCCATTCGGCAATGCCGTGCACACCGCCCTCAGCTTCCCCCTGGTTGGGGAGGATGTGCTCATCACCGGCGCCGGACCCATCGGCCTGATGGCCATCGCCGTTGCCCGGCACGCCGGGGCCCGCAAGATCGCCATCACCGACGTTTCGCGCCCACGCCTTGAGCTCGCCCGCCGGTTGGGGGCAGACCTCGCGATCGATGTTTCCACCACCCGCGTGTGTGATGCCCAGCGCGACCTCGGCATGCGGGAGGGCTTCGACATCGGCATGGAAATGTCCGGCCATCCCGGTGCGCTGCCGGAGATGATCGACAACATGAACCACGGCGGCCGGATCGCCATGCTCGGCCTGCCCAGCCAGGACATCATCATCGACTGGGGCAAGGTGGTCACCCACATGCTCACGCTCAAGGGCATCTATGGCCGCGAAATGTATGAAACCTGGTACGCCATGAGCGCCATGCTCTCCTCGAACCCCGTGCTGCATGCGGGAATATCCGCCGTCGTCACGGACACGCTCCCTGCCGGCCAGTGGGAGAAGGGCTTCGACCTTGCCCGCAGCGGCGCAGGTGGCAAAGTTGTCCTCGACTGGACCCAACTCTAAGGAACACCATGTACACCTCGATCAAGGACCAGCTGCGCACGGAGCTGGACGATATCCGCAGCGCAGGCCTCTTCAAGACCGAACGCAGCATCAGTTCCCCGCAGTCCAGCCACATCACCGCCGGACAGATCGGGCAGACGGGCGCGGACGTGCTGAACTTCTGCGCCAACAACTACCTTGGCTTGGCGGACCACCCGGACATCATCCACGCGGCCAAGGCGGCCATGGACGAGCGAGGCTTCGGCATGGCCAGCGTGCGGTTTATTTGCGGAACCCAGGACCTGCACCTCGAACTCGAATCCCGGGTTTCCCGCTTCCTGGGCACCGAGGACACCATCTTGTTCTCCAGCTGCTTTGACGCCAACGGCGGGGTCTTCGAATCGCTCTTCGGGCCGGAGGATGCCATCATCTCCGATGCCCTGAACCATGCCTCCATCATCGACGGGATCCGGCTCTGCAAGGCACAGCGGTACCGGTACGCCAACCAGGACATGGCAGACCTCGAGGCAAAGCTTGTGGAGGCGAAGGACGCCCGCCGCAAGATCGTGGTCACCGACGGCGTCTTCTCCATGGACGGGTACCTCGCCCCGCTGGAGGCCATCTGCGACCTCGCCGAGAAGCACGACGCGCTGGTCATGGTGGACGACTCCCATGCGGTCGGCTTCATGGGTGCGACGGGTGCGGGCACGCCCGAACACGCCGGTGTGTCGCACCGGGTGGACATCTACACCGGAACGTTCGGGAAGGCGCTGGGCGGAGCGTCCGGCGGTTACGTGTCCGGCCGGGCCGAGGTAGTTGCCATGCTCCGCCAGAAGGCCCGCCCCTACCTGTTCTCAAACTCGGTGGCTCCGGCCATTGTCGCAGCCACCATCAAGGCCCTGGACCTGGTGGAGAACTCGGCGGACCTGCGGCGCACGCTCTTCGAGAACGCTGTCCTGTTCCGGCGCAGGATGACTGAGGAAGGCTTCGACCTCCTGCCCGGCGAACACGCCATTGTGCCGGTGATGTTCGGCGACGCCGTGCTGGCTGCAAAGGTGGCTGACCGGATGCTGCAGCACGGCGTCTTTGTCACTGCCTTCAGCTTCCCGGTGGTTCCGCGGGGTGCCGCTCGGATCCGGGTGCAGCTATCGGCTGCGCACTCGGCGGACGACGTCGAAGCGTGCGTGAGTGCCTTCGTCACCAGCCGTGCCGAGGTAGCAGGCCAGGAAGGGTAGCGCCGGGAGCCAAGTCTGCGAGGATAGGGAAATGGCAGCTCATTATGATGTCCTGATTGTCGGCGGCGGCATTGCCGGACTGTCCCTGGCGTCCGCGCTGGCGGGCAAATGCAGCGTGGCATTGGTGGAGGCGGAACAGGAACTGGCGTACCACACGTCATCCCGCTCGGCCCGCCAGTTCATTCCGAGCTACGGCCCGCCCGTGGTCCAGGAACTGACCGTCCGGACGCTTGAGCTGCTTGCCGCCCGCGATACGGAGTTGCCCGAACCCATCCTGACGCCCCGCAGCTTTATGCTGATCGGCGCAGAGGAAGACGTGGCCGCGGAAGCCAGTGGGCTCATGCGGTCCATTACCCCCGCTGAGGCGCTGGAGCTTTGCCCGGCGCTGGTCCCCGGTACCTTCGAGGCCGCGGGGCTGGATGAAGGGTCCTTCGGATGCAACGCGCCGCTGCTGCTGGAGGACCACCGGGGGAGGGCCGCCTCTGCCGGGGTGGACATTATTACCGGCGCCAGGGTTCATACCGCGCAACGGCTTGGTTCCGGGTGGCAGGTGGGCGCGGGCACGGAGGGCTTCCAGGCGGGTGTCCTGGTGAATGCGGCCGGCGCCTGGGCGGACGAACTTGCCGTGATCAGCGGCGTGGAAAAACTCGGACTCCAGCCGTACCGGCGCACGGCGGCGATTGCCGCCGTCGACCATCCCTTACCTGAGCACAGCCCCATGGTGGCGGCAGCGGACAATTCGTTCTATTTCCGGCGGGACGGGGATGACGTGCTCATCTCGCCCTCCGAGTCGGAGCCCAGCGGGCCCGAGGATGCCCGGCCCCGGGCGGGTGACATCGAGCGGCTGGTGGACAGGCTGAACCGGATCACCACGCTGGGAATCACGGAAGTCCGCAGGGCATGGACGGGGCTGCGGACTGAGGCGGCCGACGGCGTTCCGGTGGCGGGGTTCGACGCCGAGGCTCCGGGCTTCTACTGGCTCGCCGGGCAGGGCGGCTACGGATTCCAGACGTCTTCGGCCATGGCGGAACTGGCGGCCGCCCAGATTTTGGCGGGCCAGGGCGGTGCGGGCCAGGGTGCTGCGGGCGGGGCCGGTGCAGCTGCCGCAGCCGGGACAGCGGGTCCGGAATCCCGGACAGCGCAGGCGCTGGCGGCCACCCGCTGGTCCGTGCGGCGCTGAAGAATGGCTGTATGAGCACCCTGATTACCAATATTGCCGAGCTGATGACGCAGGACCTGGAGCACCGGGTCCTGAAGGACGCCGCGGTGGTGGTGGAGGGTGAGCGGATTTCATGGATCGGCGCTGCTGCCGATGCTCCGGCCGCGGATGACGCCGTGGACGTGGGCGGCCGCGCCGTGCTGCCCGGCTGGGTGGACTCCCATACCCACCTGCTGTTCGCAGGGGACCGGACCGCCGAATTTGAGGCGCGGATGGCGGGGGAGTCCTACGCGGCCGGAGGCATCGCGGTGACCATGAACGCGACCCGCGCCACGTCGGATTTTGACCTGACCCGCCTGGCGCTTGGCCGTGTTGACGAAGCCGTCTCGCAGGGAACCACCTACCTCGAGACAAAAACGGGCTATGGCCTGGATGTTGAGCACGAAACCCGGAGCGCGCGGATTGCCTCCACCGTGGCGGACCAAGTCACCTACCTGGGGGCGCACCTGGTTCCCGCGGGGCAGGACCCGGAGGAATACACCAGCCTGGTATGCGGTCCCATGCTGGATGCCGTCCGGCCCTTTGTGCAGTGGGCGGACGTCTTTTGTGAGGAAGGAGCCTTCACCGCGGAACAGTCCCGGCGGGTCCTGCTGGCCTGCCGCGACGCCGGCCTGGGACTCCGCGTCCATGGAAACCAGCTTGGCGAAGGTCCGGGCGTGCAGCTCGCGGTGGAGCTCGGTGCCGCCAGCGTGGACCACGTTAACTACCTCGCCACCGGGGATGTCGATGCCCTGGCCGGGACCTGGACCGGTTGGGACGCCGGCACGGGCAGCGGTAGCCGCGGCACGGTTGCGACCTGCCTGCCTGCCTGCGACCTTTCCACCCGCCAGCCGCTGGCCCCTGCCCGGGCGCTCCTGGACGCCGGCGTCCAGATGGCGCTCGCGTCCAACTGCAACCCGGGAACGTCCTACACGAGCTCCATGGCGTTTTGCGTTGCCACGGCCGTGCTGCAGATGCGCCTCAGCGTCCATGAAGCTGTCCGGGCAGCCACGTACGGGGGAGCCCTCGCGTTGCACAAGGACACAGGGAACGACGCCGACGGCGAACGGGCGGTGGGGTCCATCGCCGTCGGCCACCGGGCCGATCTGCATGTCCTCAATGCGCCATCCGCCACCCACCTCGCCTACCGGCCGGGGATGCCTTTGACATACGCTGTGTGGCGGGCAGGAAAGCAGGCGCGGTAGCTTCCGGTTCTATTTGACGTTAGGTGATCGCTTGAGGTCTGTTATGATCATAAAACGTCATCTGGAGTGGTGGCTTGAGTACGTGGAGGCCCTGCATGACCCGCACTGACAGATTGACGGCAATCCTTGACCTCCTTGCACGGACCGGCCAGGTGGAGGTCGAAGAGATTGTCAGCACCCTGAACGTGTCCCCAGCCACCGCCCGGCGCGATCTGGACAGCCTGGCCAAGCGCCGGCTCCTCACCAGGACCCGCGGCGGCGCCACCACGGGAGCCCTTGCCTACGATTTGCCCGGCCGGTACAACCGCGATGACCACGCCGAGGCCAAGGAGCAGATTGCCCACGCTGCCTCTGCGCTGATAGCGCCCGGTGCCGTGATCGGATTGTGCGGCGGGACCACCAGCACCGCGCTGGCACAGATCCTGGCCACGCGCGAGGACCTCAACGCTCCATCCAACCAGCCCACCCTCACAGTGGTCACGAACGCCATTAACATCGCTTCGCAGCTGGCGGTCCGGCCCAGCATCAAAGTCATGGTCACGGGCGGGATCCTCAATCCACGCTCCTACGAGCTGGTGGGTCCCTATACGGACATCATCATGCAGAAGGTGGTGCTGGACATCGCCTTCATCGGCGTGAACGGCATTGATCCCGAAGTGGGGCCAACCAATACGGGTGAGGGTGAGGCCTCCGTCAATGCCCTCCTAGCCAGCAGGGCACGGGTTTCCTACGTCCTGGCGGACTCGTCAAAGGTCGGAGTGCGTGCCTTTGCCACCATGGACGGGTACAACTTCACCCGGCTGATCACAGATTCCGGGATCTCGGCGAAGGACAAGGCCGCCTTCGAAGCCAATGGCACGGAAGTGATCGTCGCCGCCGGCTGAGCAGCTTTGGCTGGGCGGCACCGGCGGCGCGGCGCTGGCTCGTCGCCACCGGATGGGAGGCACTGGCTGGCGTCCCGGGCCCTGCGGATCCAAGCCTGACGGATCCCTTGGAGGCAGCCGGGCAGGTACCCGCGTGACACTGGATGGGCAATCAGCCCGGATCCAGAAACTGAAGGCAAGATGGGAGCATGCTGGTTCCCTCCCGCCGTCGCCTTCGGTTTGAAGTCTGGATTGTCCTGGGCCTGTCCCTGGGCCAGTCTGCTGTGTACTCCGTGGTTCAGCTCTTGGACAAGATGACCCGTGCACCGCTGGCGGAAGGCACCTCCACACTCAACCGCTCGCAGAGCACCCGGGAATACTTCGACCTGACGTACCAGCTGCTGGATATCCTTTTCGCGCTGGTTCCGGTGCTGCTGGTGCTCTACTTCCTTACCGACCATCGGCAGGCCGCGACCGGCGAAGGCGGTAATACGGGGTCAGCGTTCCACAAGCTTGGCTTCAATTTTGCCCGCCCCGGCCGGGATCTGCTCCAGGGCCTGGGTTTGGCGGCGCTGATCGGCGTCCCCTCCCTGGGGCTTTACGCCGCAGGCAGGGCGCTGGGGATTACCACGGCCATCATCCCCAGCGCACTGGACGCGTACTGGTGGACGGTGCCGGTGTTGATCCTGTCCGCGATGCGCCATGCCGTGGTGGAGGAAGTCATCGTGGTGGGATACCTGATGAACCGCTTTGGGAAGTTCGGCTGGAGCATTCCGCTGTCCATCCTGGCGAGCTCGCTGCTTCGCGGCACCTACCACCTGTACCAGGGCTTCGGTCCTTTTATCGGCAACGTGGTGATGGGGATCGTCTTCGCGTGGCTCTATACCCGAACGCGGCGGGTGATGCCGCTGGTCATTGCCCACGCGCTGCTGGATATTGTGGCCTTCGTGGGCTTCAGCCTGTTCGGCAAGGCAGTCGGGCTGGGCTGAATCCTTGGGGGCGACGGCGGGGGATTGATGGGCACGACTGCGGGGCCGGTGGGCACAACGACGGGCATCAGGTGACATCTAGGTCAGTACCGGTTCCACTTCCCTGAGCGGGTCCTCCGCCAAGACGGGCGGGGCAGCGTAGAAGTGCTCCCAGAGGCAGTCATCAGCCGGGATGTCGTCAGGGTCCACAAGGTTGTCGCCCGCAGGCTCCTCCGAAGGAGGTAGTAATTCCTCCGGTGGGGGTTCTGGCCACGGAAGGTCGCCAGCGAGGCAGCCACGAGCAGCGGGCACGGGCGGGCAGGGCTGCTGGCGGTGTTCTTGCCCCCTGAGACGTTCCCGGCGCTGCTCCTCTGGTTTCAGGTGCGCGGGCATGGCCGAAGGGCAGACTCTGGCCAGTGGGGTGGTTCCCAGTCCTGGTGTTCGCTTGTGTAGTGGCGTCCGGTGGGTGAGGTCCAGCCGGGTGGTTGGTTTTTGGTGGCTGGTGTTGGTTTCCAGCCGGTGGTGTGCCGGAGTTTGTGGTGTTTCGGGCAGGGCTGTCCGAGGTTGCTGATCCCGGTGGTCCCGCCGTGGTGCCAGGCGAGGAGGTGGTCGGCCTCGTTATCCAGAGACGGGTTGCTGCAGCCGGGGAACGGACACTGGCCGTCGCGAAGCCGGAGCCAGTTCCGCATGGCTTTGGTGACCCGGTAGCTGCTCCTGCCGATCTCCAACGGCGCCCCGTCCCTCGGATCGACCAGGACGCGGTGAAAGGAGTCTGCTCCGTGTGCAACCAGGTCCCGTGCCATGGACGGCGGAACGGGGCCGAACCCGTCCAACACCGCCGGCTCCTCCGTGAGGCCCATCAGCGAGAACACCGGCACGGTGACCAGGACCTGGGCCCGGATCCCCGGGGAAAGCAGGCCGGCACCAGTTCCTGCGCCGGCTCCGTCGCTGTCGCTTGCTTCCTCGCCGTTACCTGCACTGTTGTCTGCATGGAAGGTTGCACTGGTTCCGCTGGTGAGGATGGCTTCGGCGAATTTGTCGGTCCGGATTTGGGTGAGGGTGCGGGGTTCGTTGGGTCCTTGTGCGGCCCGCGCGAGGGCGTTAAGGCGGTTCCAGCCTGCCAGCGCCTGGTGCGCGGGCAAACAAGCGGAGAGCCAGGCCATGCCGTCCTGGTCCGGCCGGTATTCCACCCGCCGTTCAGCAACCCCCTTGGCATGGCGCTTTTCGATGGATTCGACGTGGTGGCGTTCACGCCAGGTGCGAGCTTTGTGCCGGAGCCGGTGCGCCGGCATTTCGCCGATTGCTGCGGCGGTGGGCGGTTTAGGGACGGCCGGGTCGAGGAAGTGGGCTTCCAGGGCGACGACCCCGGCCGGGTCCAGGGTTGCGGCCTCGTCCACCATGACCAGGGCGTGCTGCCAGGAGATCGTGCCGGCGTGCAGGGCCGCGAGGGTCAGGGGCAGGGTGGTGGTCAGCGCGTGGGATACGGACAGGAACGTGCTGGCGGCCCGCGGCCCGAGGGCCAGCACGCACCCGATCTCGGCGGCCACAGCCATTTCCTGTCCCTGCACCGGCATTCCGGGAGGCGCCAGGGTATGGGCGGTGCCGGCGTATCTCATGGCAGCGCGGGCCTTCAGGCCTGCAAGCCCGGCTTCGGCCTCCCTGGCGCCGGCGAGGATGTCCAGGCTCCCATCTGCCAGCCCGGCTAACGGATCGGCAGCAGAGAACGGCTCCGAACCGCACCCGTCCACCTCAGCGTTGAGCACGGCAAGGGCGGCCCTGATATCCGCAAACGCCCTCGCCACCGCTTTCCTGCCCATAAACCCATCCTGCCAAGGGGGTCCGACAATGACGTTTGGCCTGGGGCAGCCGGGAGATAGCACAGTGGCGCTCTGCGCATTGGAACGCAGCTAGGAGACGAATTCGGCCGCCATCGGCGGGTGACGCCGTTGTCACCTGCTGATGGCGGCCGAAGCTTTGTCGGGCAGGAGGCATTTCCTGCCCATGTTGGTGCCCGGACGTGGACGCCCGGGCAGGCGGGGGGAGCGTCAGATGGTGACTGCCCCGTTGGCGGTCTCGAATGTCACCGAAAGGATCCCGGGGGTTCCGTGCGGCGCCACCCACTCCACGGCTACGTCTTCCAGCGGCTTCTCCACTGGTTCACCCAGCCACTCGGTCACCCGGGCTGCCGATCCGGCAATGGTGAGGCAGCTCATCTTGACGTTGCTCTCGTAGGCGTTGGACGGGTGCAGGGAAGGGTCGCCCTCCCACTTGAGCATGTACGGGACCTGGGGGTCCGCGATCAAGCCGAGGATGCCGATCTGCTTCCACACGAGTTCGCGGCCGTCAGGGAATTTGCGGTTGCCGTTGACTGCCGAGCGTCCCAGGCGTTCCTCGAAGGGGGCGAGGTCGTCCACTTCGACGCACCAGCCCATCCATCCGCCACCTGCGGCGGAGCGTGCCCGCACTGCCTGGCCAAAGGGGGCCTTGTCAGAAGCCGGGTGGTCCAGGACCTCAACGACCTCAAGGTACTTGTGCCCCGCAAGCGGGATGATCATATTCCGGGTTCCGAACCGCGGGTGCACTCCACCCTTCACTGCCTCAACTCCGAGGGCAGAGGAAATACGTTCGGTGGTGGCAGCCAGGCCATCGTGTTCACAGGCGTAAGAGACGTGATCCATGCGCATGGCAACATCTTGGCACTTTGTGATCGGGCTCTCAGCTAAGGGTAGCCTTACTGGGATTTTTGGCGGCAGCCGTGCTCAACTTCCCGCCAACAACCGGCGCAAGGGCACGGCTGGCATCAACCCCGGATGTAGTAGCCGGAGGTGTCGGCGATGAGGTGGACGGTGCCGCTGGAGTTGTTGGTCAGGGCGATGGTTCCGTCGTTGGCGACGGGGCTGATGACGAGGTTGGGTGTGGTGTCGCCGGGTGTGAAGTTGAGGTTTGAGGTGCCGGGGGCGGTGGTGCCGCCGGCGTGGACGGTGATGTTGCCGAAGCTGGTGGGGGAGGTGGCGGTGACGTTGATTGCGACGGCGGAGACGCCGGTTGCGGGGATGCCTCCGCGGCCGGTGACGGGTACCCGGATGGTGGCTCCGGGGGCGACGGGGCCGGTGGTGCCTCCGGTGCCGTTGCGGGTGTCGAGTTGCCGGAAGGGAGCCTGGGGTGAAAAGGCTCCTGCTGCCGGGTAGCTGGGCTCGATGTACAGAAGCCGGTTTGGCGTTCCGGTGGCGGCGCCCGTGACTTTTCCGGTGGCACCAGAGGTAACGATCTTTTCGGTAACCTGGGCCGGGGTCAGCGCAGGGTTTTTCGAGAGAAGCAGTGCGGCAGCGCCAGCCACATGGGGAGTGGCCATGGACGTTCCGCCGAGCGAGGCTGTGGCCGTCGTCGTCGTGTGCCAGGTGGAGCTGATGCCGACACCCGGCGCGTAGAGGTCCACGCATTTGCCGAAGTTGGAGAAGGAGGCCTGCCTGTCGGACGAATCGCTGGCAGCCACCGTGATGGCCGCTGAAGTGCGTGCCGGGGAAGTAAAACATGCGTCCGTAGCGGAATTGCCTGCAGCCACGATGGCAGGCATGCCGTTGGAGATGATGGACTGGACTGCTGCGTCGAGCACGCTGCTGGTGGGGCCGCCGACACTCAGGTTGACGACGGCGGGAGTGCCAGGCCGGTGTTGCCCTGCAATCCAGTCGAGCCCTGCGATGATGTCCGAGTAGAGGCCGGAGCCATCACACGCCAAAGCCCGCACCGGAATGAGGGTGGCGGATTTGGCCACACCATGGACGGTGCCGCCGATTACTCCTGCCACGTGCGTGCCATGTCCGTTGCAGTCGCTTGATCCCAAGCCGTCAGCCTTGAATGTCCACCCCGCCGTGACACGGCCGCCGAAATCGACATGTGACGCGAGGATCCCAGTGTCCACGACGTAGACCCTGATGCCCTGGCCGGTGCCAGCAGGAGTGTAAGTGGTGGAAAGGGGAAGAGCCTGCTGGTCAATCCGGTCGAGCCCCCACGGGGCGTTGCGCTGCGTCTCGGAGACAGTGACGGCGTGGTCCGGCTCCACTGCTGCCGCCCGGCCGGAGCGGAGCAGGGCGGCAGCCTGCGCCGCGCTGGCCTCGATGGCGGCGCCCTTCACGGCCTTCGTAAATGTCCGGGTGACACCGATTCCCTGGGCGCGGAGGGCCGCCGCCTCGGCCGGGACGTCCCTTCCCGGGGCGAATTGGACAAGGTAGCGGCCGCCGTCGTTTGCCGGCGAGGCAACAGGCGCAGCGGGGGCGGCGTCCGCGGCGGGTGCCGGCCAGGACGCTGCTGCCACCGCGCTTGAGCAGAGGGCGACGGCGGAGAGAAGGACGGCGCGACGTGCCAGGCGCAAGAACTGGGGCAACGGAATGTGTTCCTTTGGTGTCTGAGGAGAACTGCCGGGTGACGATTTCCCGGCTCAAATCTAACGGAGGACCGGCGTCAAACGGCCAAACTTCGCGCAATCCTGCGCATCTCCTGTGGAACCTTGGGAAATCAACATCCGGGGCCTCTCCACCCGCCCTGCGTGAGGACAATCCCGCCCCGGACCAGGGCCGGAAGTCACAACCGGTCACACTCATGGCGGCGGACACCCGCTGTTCCTACACTGGGCTCAGGTCATGAGCGCCAGCGCCAAGCCCCGGCTCGCTGGCCGGCAACCCTCCTTCCGCGGTGGGGTGCCCCGGGTGAGGACCTGGCTGTCCGGTAAACGGCCGGATGGCAAGCGCGGCCCGCGGTGCTTCGAGCATGCCGGGCCCAGTCAAAGGAGCCTTAATTGTCCAACGGATGGTCATTCGAAACCCGCCAGATCCATGCAGGACAGGAGCCGGACAGTGCCACGGGCGCCCGGGCACTCCCTATCTACCAGACCACGTCCTTCGTGTTCCCCAGCGCCGAGAGCGCCGCCAACCGCTTTGCCCTTGCTGAACTGGCACCCATCTATACCCGCATCGGCAACCCCACCCAGGAGGCCGTGGAACAGCGGATCGCCAGCCTTGAAGGCGGGCTGGGGGCACTGCTGCTGAGTTCAGGCCAGGCGGCCGAGACCTTCGCCGTCCTCAATATCGCCGAGGCGGGGGACCATATCGTTGCCAGCCCCAGCCTGTACGGCGGGACTTACAACCTGTTCGCCCATACCCTGAAGAAGTTCGGCATTTCCGTGACCTTCGTGGCCGACCCGGACAACCTGGAGCAGTGGCGCACAGCAGTGCAGCCCAACACCAAGCTGTTCTTCGGCGAAGTGGTGTCCAACCCCCGGCAGGACGTCCTGGACATCGAAGGCATCTCCCAGGTGGCACACGAAGCCGGTGTGCCCCTAATCGTGGACAACACCCTGTCCACCCCGTACCTGATCCGGCCTCTGGAATGGGGAGCGGACATCGTTGTCCATTCGGCAACCAAGTACCTGGGCGGCCACGGCTCCGCGATCGCCGGCGTGATCGTGGACTCAGGCAACTTCGACTTCGGCAAGGACCCCGCAAAGTTCCCGGGCTTCAACACCCCGGACCCCACCTACAACGGGCTGGTGTACGCCAGGGACCTCGGCAAGGACGGTGCCCTGGGCGCCAACCTGTCCTACATCCTCAAGGCCCGCGTCCAGCTGCTCCGGGACCTGGGCTCCGCCGTCTCCCCGTTTAATGCATTCCTGATCGCACAGGGCCTTGAGACGTTGAGCCTGCGCGTGGAACGGCACGTTGCCAACGCCACGGAAGTGGCGCGCTGGCTGGAAGGAAGGGACGACGTCGAATCCGTCGCCTATGCGGGGCTGCCCTCCAGCCCGTGGTACGAGCGGGGCCGCAAGTATGGCCCCAAGGGCACGGGCGCGATTGTGTCCTTCAACCTCGCTGGCGGAGCCGAGGCGGGCAAGCGCTTCGTGGACGCGCTGGAGCTGCACTCGCATGTGGCGAACATCGGCGACGTCCGTTCCCTTGTCATCCACCCGGCGTCGACCACCCACAGCCAGCTGACCCCGGAGCAGCAGGCTGTTGCCGGCGTAACCCCCGGGCTGGTCCGGTTGTCCGTGGGCATCGAACACATTGATGACATCCTGGCGGACCTGGAAGCGGGCTTCCGGGCAGCGAAGGACGCTACCGGAGCCTAGCCGGACGCCCAGGGAAGCGACTGCGGCGGCAAGCCGGGGAAGTCACAACCAGTCACACTCTTGGCAGCAGGCGGGGGCTGTTTCGTACACTCGAACAAGGTCATGAGTGCCAGTGACAGCCCCGGCTTGCTGGCCGGCAACCCTCCTTCCGCGGTGGGGTGCCCCGGGTGAAGACCTGGCCTGCCGGTCATTCGACGGCGGGCAAGCGCGTAGAAGAGGTCTTGCCATGACGGTTACCGTCACCCGTACCACCGTCCCCGAACACGGAATTGTCCGCTATGCCTCCGTTGGGGGGCTGGAACTTGAAGCCGGCGGCTACCTGCCCGACGTCACGCTGGCCTACGAAACCTGGGGCACCCTTAACGCGGATGCCAGCAATGCAGTCCTGATTGAACACGCGCTGACCGGCAGCACCCACGTGACCCGCGGCGACACCGACGAACCGGGCTGGTGGGAGCAGCTTGCAGGGCCGGGTGCGCCCGTGGACACGGACCGTTTCTTTGTGGTGTCCATCAACATTGTGGGCGGCTGTTACGGGTCCACCGGTCCGTCGTCGCCGGCACCGGACGGGGCTCCCTGGGGATCCCGGTTTCCCCTGGTCACGCTGCGGGACAGCACTGTGGCAGAGGCCCGCCTGGCTGACCAGCTGGGGATCAGGAGCTGGTTTGCGGTGCTCGGAGGTTCCATGGGCGGAGCCCGCGCACTTGAGTGGGCCATCACGTTCCCGGAGCGGGTGCAGCGCTGCGCGGTGATCTCCGTGGGGGCCGCAAGCACGGCCGAGCAGATTGCCTTCGCCCAGGCGCAGACCCTGGCGATCCGCCAGGATGCGAATTTCAAGGGCGGCGACTATTACGGCGGCCCCTTCCCGGAGGACGGGCTGGCCCTGGCCCGGCGGATCGCGCACATCACCTACCGCTCAGCGGCGGAACTCGAAGGCAGGTTCGGCCGCGAACCGCAGGCTCCGGAGTCGCCCCTGCAGGGTGGTGTCCTGGCCGCCCGCGGACGCTACCAGGTGGAAAGCTACCTGGACCACCAGGGAAACAAACTGGTCCGGCGGTTTGATGCCAACAGCTACATCGCCATCACCGAGGCCCTGATGAGCCACGACATCTGCCGGGGCCGGGGGCCGCTTCCCGAGACCCTGGCGCGGTCGGGTGCGCGCTTCTTCGTGGCAGCCGTGGATTCTGACCGGCTCTACTTCCCGGCCCAGTCCCGGGAACTTGCCGCCGCCCTGCCGGGAGAAGTGGACGTCCACGTCATTGAAGCTCCGATAGGCCATGACGGCTTCCTGACCGAAATAGGCCAGCTGGGCCGCCAGCTGAGGGCGCACCTTTCGGCTTAAGGCTGCCCCTCACAGGCAGGTAAATGTGCATTTATGCAGATAGCCTCTGCATGATTCGCCGTTGAGCTTGGCGTTCAGGCGGACCATACTCGTTGGGACCCGGCGGTTCGTGGCCAAAATCACACGTATCCGCCTCAGACTGTCCCAGTGGTGTCGAAGAAGACGCCGAAGGAGTTCATCAATGAGTACGGAAAAGTCCGCCGCGCGGCGGCCCGAGGAAACCGACGTCAAGTCCTCAGGCCTGAAGAAGGTCGTCACGGCCTCCATGGCCGGCACCGTGGTTGAGTGGTACGAGTTCTTCCTCTACGCCTCCGCCGCCACTCTGGTGTTCGGCAAGCTGTTCTTCCCCAACTCCGGAACCGAGCTGGACGGCATTATCGCAGCCTTCGTCACCTATGCGGTCGGCTTCGTTGCCCGCCCCATCGGCGGCATCGTCTTCGGCCACTTCGGCGACAAGTTCGGCCGCAAGCAGCTGCTGCAGCTGAGCATCATCCTGGTGGGTGTTGCCACCTTCCTCATGGGCTGCCTGCCGACCTTTGCGCAGATCGGCTACTGGGCGCCGGCGCTGCTGGTGTTCCTGCGCTTCGTCCAGGGCTTCGCGGTGGGCGGCGAATGGGGCGGCGCTGTGCTCCTCGTCGCCGAGCACAGCCCGAACAAGTCCCGCGGCTTCTGGTCAAGCTGGCCGCAGTCCGCTGTCCCCATGGGCAACCTGCTCGCCACCGCCGTGCTGTTCACCCTGTCCTCCACCCTCTCCCCGGAAGCCTTCCTCGGCTGGGGCTGGCGCGTAGCCTTCTGGCTCTCCGCAGTGATCGTCATCATCGGCTACTACATCCGCACCAAGGTCCAGGACGCGCCGATCTTCCTGGAGGCCCGCAAGGAAGTCACTGTCGAGAACAAGGGCTACGGTGTTGCCGAAGTCTTCCGCCGGTACCCTCGCGGCGTGTTCACCGCCATGGGCCTGCGCTTCGCGGAGAACATCCTTTACTACCTCGTGGTCACGTTCTCCATCACCTACCTGAAGGTGGTTGTGCAGACGGACACCTCCCGCATCCTGCTCCTCCTGCTGGTGGCACACTTCATCCACTTCTGCGCAGTACCCCTGGTGGGCAAGATGTCCGATTCCCTGGGACGCCGCCCGGTATACATGGCCGGTGCAATCCTCGCCGGAACCTGGGGCTTCTTCGCCTTCCCCATGATGGACACCGGCAATGACATGGTTATCCTGGCGGCCATCACCATCGGCCTGCTGTTCCACGCCCTCATGTACGCCGGCCAGCCGTCCATCATGGCCGAAATGTTCCCCACCCGCATGCGGTATTCGGGCGTTTCCCTCGGCTACCAGGTGACCTCCATCGTGGCCGGCTCGCTGGCGCCCATCATCGCCAGCTCGCTGCTGGGCAGCTTCGGCTCGTCCGTTCCGGTTGCGTTCTACCTCCTGGGCGCCTGCGTGGTGACTGCGATCTCAGTGTTCTTCCTCAAGGAAACCCGCGGTATCTCGCTGCATGACGTTGATGCCGCCGACGCCCAGGGCACCGCCGACCTTCTGGCCGCAGCCAAGAAATAGCCGTCAGGAAGCAGTCCCCACGGCACAGCATCACGGACACGGCAGCTGCCCGGACCTGCACGCAGCGCAGGGCCGGGCAGCTGCCTGTTGACAACCATAAAGTCAGGAACACCATGCGAGCAGCAGTCCTCTATTCCACAGTCCCTCCCGGCACCAGCTATGCCGAAGCGCAGCCGCTGGTGGTCCAGGAGCTCAGCCGTCCCGAACCCCGCGCCGGCGAGCTGGGTGTCACCGTCACCTACTCCAGCCTGTGCCACTCAGACCTGTCAGTCGTGGACGGATCCCGCGTCCGGCCGCTTCCCATGGCACTGGGGCACGAGGCCGTGGGACGTGTGGCGGCGGTGGGTGAGGGCGTCACCGACGTTGCGGTGGGGGACCACGTTGTCCTCGTTTTCGTCCCCAGTTGCGGTTCCTGCCGCGCCTGCCTGGCGGGGCGGCCCGCGCTCTGCCACCGGGCAGCGGAGGTCAACGGCTCCGGGGACCTTCTGCACGGCGAGGCGCTGCTGCGCACGCCTGCGGGGGAGCGGATCAACCACCACCTGGGGGTTTCGGCGTTCGCGGATTACGCGGTGGTGGCCCGCGAATCAGTGGTGGTGATCGACGACGACGTCCCCGACACAGTCGCGGCGATGTTCGGTTGCGCCGTGCTCACCGGAATGGGTGCCGTCCTCAACACGGCCGACATCCGGGAGGGCCAGTCCATCGCCGTTTTCGGTCTCGGTGCCGTGGGGCTTTCGGCCGTTATGGCTGCCGCGCTCGCCGGTGCCTCCGCCGTCATTGCCATTGATCCGAACACGGCCAAGCACGGACTTGCCCTGAAGTGTGGGGCAACCGCGGTGGGGACTCCGGAGGACGCCGGCCGCCTGATCGCGGAAGCCGCCGGTGACGGTGTGGACATCGCGGTCGAGGCCGTGGGCTCGGCAAGGGTGATTGCGTCCTGCCTCGGGCATGTGACGAGGGGCGGCGCCGTGGTTTCCGTCGGCCTGCCGCACCCCACCGCGGAGCTGACGGTGCCTGCGCTGCAGTTTGCCGGCGCGGGCAAGCGGCTGCTGGGCTCCTACATGGGCGATGCCGTCCCGGACCGGGACATTCCCCTCTACCTGGGGTACTGGCGCGAGGGCAGGCTCCCCGTTGAGCTGCTGCACACGGACACCAGGCCCCTCGCGGAGATCAACGAAGGCCTTGATGCCCTCGCAGCCGGGCAGGTGGTGAGGCGGCTCTTCCAGGCGTGAAACCGGCACGCCGGCCACTACCCGGGTTGTCAACAGCGCAGTGTCCCAACAGCAGCTCAGGCGGCCAGCAGATCCTGGCGCTCCGCCACCTCATGCTGGAGCGCGCCGATCACGGCCTGCACCCGCGCGGACCGCAGCGACTCCGGGCGGGCCACGGCCCAGATGGGGACCTGGCGCTGGAACGCTTCGGGGAGTACCGGAACGAAATCCGGGTTGCGCGCCACCATGAAGTTCGGCAGCAGCCCGATCCCGGCGCCCCGGCGGACCGCCTCGACTTGGGCAAAAATGCTCGTCGCTTGGAAGCTGGACTTCGGCATCGGCAGCTGCGAGGACCGGTGCCCCAGTTCGGCCACCTGGAGCGCCGACTCAACGTAAGAGACGAAGCCGTGCTGCCCCACGCCGTCGGGCGTTCCCGGCAGGCCGTGCTCCGCCGCGTAGGCGGGGCTGGCGTAAAGCCGGAGGAAGTAGTTGGTCAGGAAGATGGCCTGGGCGTTGCTCACGTCGGTGCGGCCCACCACCACCTCAAGGTCCACGCCGGAGCGGTTCTGGCTGACCCTGCGCGTGGCGCTCAACATTTCCACGTTCAGCAGTGGATGCCGCTGTTGCAGGCGGACCAGCGCGGGCGTGACGAATTCGGCGCCGAAACCGTCCGAGGTGCTGATGCGCACCATGCCGGAGAGAGCGTCCCGGTCCTGGCTTGTGGCAGCGGCCAGTGAACCCAGTGTTTCCTCGATCCTTTCCGCCGCGGCGACGGCCGAAGCTCCGAGCTCCGTCAGTTCCCACCCATGCGGGCTGCGCTCCAGGGTGCGGCCGCCCAGCTGCCTGTCGAGGGCCAGGATCCGGCGCGAAATGGTGGTGTGCGTTGTGCCCAGCGTTTCGGCGACGGCGTTGAAGCGCCCCAGCCGGGCCACTGTCAGCAGGATCAGCAGGTCGTCCGGACTCGGCAGCTGCGCCATGCCTGCCTCCCATCTATGTGCATCAGTGCACATGCCATCTGTGATTTTTTCCCTTGATTGCACTATAGCGGGGTGTGATGGTGGACACAGACTTTACGGCCGCCGGCCGGAGGCACAGCAAAGGAGCTTAAGCCATGGCAGTAATTGGTTGGATTGGTTTGGGGAACATGGGCGGGTCCATGTCGGCGAACCTGGCAAAGGCAGGGCATGACGTGAGGGGGTTCGACCTCAACCCGGCAGCCCTGGCCGCGGCAGAGGCCGGTGGGGTAAAGCCCGCGGGGAGCATCGCCGAGGCGGTCGCGGGCGCGGACGCCGTGTTCACCATGCTTCCGAAAGGCGAGCACGCCAAGGCTGTCTACCTGGGCGGCGACGGGGTGCTGGCGCACGCCGATACCCGCACCCTCCTCATAGATTCCTCCACCATCGATATCGCAGCCGCGAAGGAACTGCACGACGCCGCCGCTGCCGCCGGCTTCCGCTTCGTCGACGCCCCGGTGTCGGGCGGGATGAGCGGCGCCAAGGCAGGAACGCTGACGTTCATGGTGGGCGGCGAGGCGGATGCCGTGGCCGACGCCAGCCGCTTCATCGAGCCGATGGCCGCCAACATCATCCCCACCGGGGGTGCCACTACGGGACAGGCGGCCAAGATCTGCAACAACCTGATGCTCCTGATCAACCTGGCGTCCACGGCCGAGGGTGCCGTGCTGGCGGACAGGCTGGGCCTGGACAAGAAAGTCTTCTGGGACATCGCCTCGGTTTCCTCCGGAGACAGCTGGGCCCTGCGCACCTGGTACCCCGTACCCGGTGTCGTTCCCACTGCCGCATCCAACAACGGCTTCGCACCCACGTTCACCGCCGAACTGGCGAACAAGGACATCGGACTGGCCATCCGCGCCGCGGAGGACACGGGAACGCCGCTAGAAATCGGCCGGCATGTGCAGCAGCTGTACCAGCGCCTTATCGACGCCGGTGACGCCGGCAAGGACTGCTCCATGATCATCAAGCTTGCCGACGGCTCGCTCGATGCAGCGAAGTAGCTGTTTCCGCGAACCCGCCGTCCACACCACAGCCATCTGAACGCCTTAGAAAGAGACCTCCGTGCAGACCATCCCGCATTACATCAACGGCAGCCTCGTCACCGATGCCGAGCGCTTCGGCCCCGTCTTCAACCCCGCCACCGGAGAGCAGGACAAGCAGGTGGCCCTGGCCTCCGCGGACAGGGTGGAGGAAGCCATCGCCGCGGCCAAAGCCGCGCTGCCGGCCTGGCGGGCCGCGAGCCTTGCCAAGCGGACCAACATCTTTTTCCGTGTCCGCGAAATCCTCAACGAGCGCAAGCCCGTGCTCGCCGCCATCCTGACCAGCGAGCACGGAAAAGTGCTCTCGGATGCCGAAGGGGAGATCTCCCGCGGCCTTGAGAACATCGAGTTCGCCACCGGTCTGTCCCACATGCTCAAGGGAGAACGCTCCGAGCAGGTGTCCAGCGGTGTGGATGTCCACTCCGTCCGGCAGCCTGTGGGCGTGGTGGCCTGCATTACGCCGTTCAACTTTCCGGCCATGGTGCCGCTCTGGATGATCGGCAGCGCCCTGGCATGCGGCAACACAGTGCTTTTGAAACCCAGCGAGAAGGACCCGTCCTCGGCCGTGTTCATCGCAGAGGTCTTCGCGGAAGCCGGACTCCCGGCCGGCGTGCTGAACGTGGTCCAGGGCGACAAGGAGGCGGTGGACACCCTGCTCGAACACCCGGACGTCAAAGCAGTCAGCTTCGTTGGCTCCACACCCATCGCACAATCGATCTACAAGCGGGCAGCCGACCACGGCAAACGGGTCCAGGCCCTTGGCGGCGCCAAGAACCACATGGTGGTCCTGCCTGATGCGGACCTGGACATGGCAGCCGACGCCGCCATCTCCGCCGCCTACGGCTCTGCTGGTGAGCGCTGCATGGCGGTGAGCGTGCTCGTCGCCGTCGGGAACATCGCCGATGACCTCGTGGCTGCCATCAAGAGCAGGATGGCCACCCTGAAGATCGGCCCCGGAACGGACCCGGCGTCCCAGATGGGTCCCCTGATCACCGCCGAACACCGCGAGAAGGTGGCCTCCTATGTTGCAGGGGCCGAAAGCGAGGGTGCCACGGTGGTTGTTGACGGCCGGTCACAGCAGTTCGATTCGAACGGGTTCTTCATCGGCGTCAGCCTGGTGGACCACGTCAAGCCCGGCATGAAGGTCTACGACGACGAGATTTTCGGCCCCGTCCTGTCCGTGGTCCGGGTGGACAGCTACAGCGACGCTGTCCGCCTGGTCAACGACAACGAGTTCGGCAACGGGGTTGCCATTTTCACCCGCGACGGCGGTGCGGCGCGGCAGTTCGAGTTCGACGTGGAGGCCGGGATGGTGGGCGTCAATGTGCCCATTCCGGTGCCGGTGGGCACCTTCTCCTTTGGCGGCTGGAAGAACTCCCTGTTCGGTGACACCCACATGTACGGGCCGGACAGTATCCGGTTCTACACGCGCGGCAAGGTAGTGACCACCCGGTGGCCGGACCCGGCGACCTCAGTCATCGACCTGGGCTTCCCCCAGGTGGACTAAGCCAGGAGTTCGACTGAAGAGACGGACGCCCGCTGTGCCCTAGCCGTCCATGATCTCGCTGCGGCGGGCCATGTACTCCTCAACGGACAGTTCACCGTTGCTGTA
>NZ_JABTYH010000023.1 GCF_013314975.1 Pseudarthrobacter oxydans
TCTGAACCTGGCCAAGACGCTTTAGTCAGCAAACGTCCAATGGAACTTCATTGGAAGATCCTTGGAAGGCACTACGAGGAGAATCTCCTCTACATGCAAGGAATTGGAACTTTGGAACTTTAGATCGACCTGCTTAGCAGCACTAGAGGCAGCTCTTAGATAGAGCTGCCTGACACTGCATCTCTGTACCGATCCAAGCTGTCAATCCAAAAGTTCCAAAGTTCCAGTTCCCTTGCCGCACCACCAAACGACGCAGCGACGTATTGACGATCCCCAAAACCGATAGCTAACAAAAGGATCGCATCATGCGAGAAGCAATCATCTATTCCCTACTCGACCAGACTAAGCTCCATATCCACCTTCCCGATGGTGGCAAGTGGGTTCGTTCGTACCTCAAGGAAATCTTGGGCGAAAGAGCTGTACTTGACTGGTTCGAGGACAGCAACAACACAGTATGGTGGGAGGTTTCCAAAACCCACCGTGAGAAGCTCACAAACGCCCTTCTAACGCGCTATCAAGGTGTGTGGGTAGTCCAGGACCACCGAATAGCTCAGGCCTGCACAGGGTCCTGCAGGAGGGCCAAGACCGCCGATTGCGAATGTTCGTGCGGAGGCCAATTCCATGGCGGAACACCAGACGGTGGGACCGTTGCCGCTGACTTTCTTGTAGATTCTGCCACCAGACGAGTCGGGAGATACTACGTCGGAACATAGGATCTGCTCAGCGAGGCCAAATGCCGCCCATAACGGCGATACTTCCAAGAGCCTACTTCCAACGGCGATACTTCCAAGAGGGAAGGTTCCATGAGTAGACGGTTCCATGAAATGGAGCAAAAGTTGACAACTGGTTATGTTAGGAATTATCCACACTAGTCCGAAAAACACCCTAGTGCTGGTCTCCTAAAAGCGACCCTAAAAGTTTCCAAAACCTACCCGCATGAAGCCAGGTGGCCACGCGAAGTCAGAGGTACTCAGTGGGAATGGCTTCATACGTCGGTCGGTTTTGGTAAATCGGGTCGTTCTCGTTGTGGCGGCTAATACCACACACCTGACACACCAATGTGCAGTCCTCAGAGCAGTCCCTCACCTGGCTTCCTGAGGAGAATAACGAGCTGGCGTGGTTATGACAACGGGCAGTTTCTGGCGTCGGGGTTTTCTGATCTGTTACGACTGCAAACATTTTCATTTTGGCCTCTCCAGAGGTTTTTTGTGGACAGGGAACACGTAGGTCACCTGTCCACTGTGAAGATCAGCCTATCCATACCGAGCAAGACAGACATCTTGTGTTTCTGGAAGAAACTTTTGTAAGTCACGGCCCCTGCTTTGGGCCAGTTTTACAAAACTTTCTCCGGTAACGCGGCCCTTGCAGGTTCAGACTGCAGGACTAAGAAAACAGGCGTAGGATCCCGAAGCAATCAACCAACAGCTTCATTACCGAGAAAGTCCCGGCCCTAAGAGATGCCCAGGGCCGGGACGTTCAGCCGGACTCGCCGGTCAAACCGGCCTCTGCTAGCCCGCTAAGTAGCGATAAACCGTTGCTCGCGAAACGCCAAGCATCTTACCGATGTCACTCGCACTGAGACCCTTTGCCTTAAGGCTGGCGGCCCGAGCAGCGGCTGCGTCGTCCACTTTCCTCGGGCGGCCACCATGTCGATTGTTCAAAGCAGCGACTGCAAGCCCAGCGCGCGTTCGTTCTACCATGGTGTCCCGCTCCAACTGAGCAAATGCCGCCATTATCGTTAGCATCGCCGTTCCCATAGGCCCATTCGTATCAAGGCCTTCGGTCACTGAGCGAAAACCGACTTCTCGCTTCCGCAGCTCCTCGACGACTTCGAGAACGTGGCGGGTGTTCCGCCCGAGCCGGTCCAACTTCCACACGGTCAGGACGTCCCCGCTCTCCAGACGGTCGAGAGCTCTTGTTAGCTCTGGACGTTCGGTTGCCGTGCCACTTACGCCCTGGTCAGCATAAGTCCGAACAGCGCCGGCCTCCTTCAGGGCAGAAAGTTGCAAATCGAGATTCTGCTCGACTGTCGAAACTCTCGCGTAACCAATGACTGCCATATGCCGCCCTATCTAAGAATGCCGTATCAAACAGTGTTTTGAGACTACCTGTTTTGAGACGGCATTTCAAGATTACAAAATTGGCTAGAACGCAACATCCACGACTTTGGATACTCCAGCCCCTGATCGTCTTAAAAAACGATCGTTTTTAAGACTCCTCCTGTGAGCCGTCGAATTCCCGAATTTGCTTTGAGGAGGGAATCAACCTCTCTTACTTGCGGGCGAGCGCGTACGCGAGCCCGTAGTTTGAGGCTCTCTGACCAGCACGCTCACAAGCCTCACCAGGAAGGTATTTTGAATAGCCTGCCGGAAGTTCCTTCGTCGTGAAGCGTAAGAACAATCTCGTCCGGATTGAGGAGATGAACACCAGAAGTTGATGATGGCGGTAAGTCAGAATCGATGGCAGTCATGATGATCTGTATACCGAGGGCGGCATGCTCCCGGTAGACCTCCACAAGTTTTTCCTTTTTTCTCGAATCGAGAGATTCGAAAGCGCCGTCGTGATACACAAATCTGGGGAACCCCGAGCCCAAGTGTGCAGACAGAACGGCCAGGTCAAATGCCATACACATCAATTTCTTGTAAGTGTTCCCGCGCCCCTGCGACGTGGCGGTGTCCTTCTGATTAAGAATTTCCGCGCTGAAGTCCACATGACCTTCCCCGTTCAGCCGGGCCGACAGGAGCGCATGAGAACCGGTAACGGTGTAAATGATGTCGTTGAACCTGTCCTGAATCTGCCAAAAGAGACTGTCTGTGTCTTCAATTTGCGCCTTTAGTTCGTCACTCAAGACACCCTTCTTGCGAGTCACCTCCGCTTCAGCTGCTTGACGATCAGCGCTCAACTCGTCAATTCGGCTCAAAGCCTCTTTCTTCTGGTTTAGTACGGCAATCTCAGATGTAAGGCCGACTAGTTGCTGAGAAACTTCACGGTACTTAGCCAGCGAGTCACTGTTGCTCAGAAATGAAAGGAGCTCAGTCCTGCGTGCCCCCAATATCTCTAGCTCAGATTCAACGTTGGCCAGGGCAGCAACAAGATCCGCCTGCTCCTCTTCAAGATAGCCCCGTCGCTCAGTGCCGATCTGCTGGTTGAAGCGAATGAGGGACTCAAAGTCCCGCACTATCTGCCCTTCAAAGATGACACTCGCCTCCTCAAACAGGGCAGAGACTTCGGCCACGTCAAAATTGATTTCGCGCTCAACTAGCGCGAGTTCAACCTTTTTTAGTCTTTTCGTAAGGCCGTATCGCTCTTCGTTAAGGTTTGCGGTCCGCAAGTCGATGTCATCAACGAGTTCGGTAGTTCTGTCAGCGTCCTCGGCACCGAAGTCAAACTCGGCCAGAAGCAGCTCACGCTTGCGAAGGTCCTGAGTCTTGATCCGGAGTAAGCCTTCAATATCCGCCAAGCCCGAGGAGTTCAGGCTGCTCTCAGCATGGATAACGGCAACCTGGCCGTTCTTCTGGTCTAAGGCAACTTCGGCTTCGTAGACATCGCGGATGGACGCTGCTTCGAAACCTAGGATATGAGCAAGAAAGGGTTTCCAGACGACGTCCCGCGTGCTGGCGTTCTGTACCTTGAAGACGCTTCTATAGCTATCTTGGGATCGGAGGAGGTAGGGCATCTCCTTGCGGTAATCGAACGGTGCAAGGGCGCCCAGATCAAGAATTCCATCCAGGATCGTCTTTGCCTTCGCGAGAGGTAGATTCCAGTGGTCCCACTCCTCTTGTTGCAGGGCCGAATAATCTTCCCGTCGTTGCGAGTGACGTTTGATACCGATACGAGTATGTGTAGAAGCCGAACGGCGCACCGTAACGAAGCTGCCATTTTCTAACGCAATCTCAATAAAAAAGACGAACGGACTAAATGTTGTTGCATGACGGAACAGGAAGAACTCTGATGAACGACCCTTGAGCAAACAAAAGTCGATCAGTCCCCCGAGAGTTGTCTTTCCCAGGTTATGAGTATCACGATCTTTGTTTTCAGGTAGACGGATCTCGCCCAGGACGACGTTGAGTCCGTCCCGGAAGTCGATGCGCGTCAGTTCGGCTGGCCTATTGGAATATAAGGAAGAGAGTTTCATCACGGGCCCACATATTCAAGAGTATCGTTTTTTCGCCTGTATTCGATGAGACCAAAGAGATAGAGCAGGTTAAGTGCCGGGATCACTAAGGAGGCAAGGGATTGATCTTGTCCCAATGCCCGAGCCCTAGCATCCTCGAAAGAGACGGATCTCTTACTGCGCAAATACTTAAGTAGTATCGCCGCCACTGCTACCACCGTCTTGTCCGGATGGGAATGTTTAGTCGGCCTCAGCATCACTGGTTTCTCCAATGTCGCAGTGCCAGTACATGTAAAAGACTATGACCCTCGTAAGCCTCTTGAACCTACGCAGCAGAGGATTGCGACTGAATAGTAGCTCGAGGAGGTACTCAAGTACGTCATCGAAGTTCTCGAACAGCGAGCGCTTCGAAAGGATCCGCGCTTGGAACTCATCGACCACAGACTCGTATAGCCTCATTACATCGGCATTGTCTGGGGACTCTAGGAATTCTTGGATTCTGAAGCAATCAGCAAGATACCTTCGTCTCCGATCCTTGGCATACGAATCAGTCAGTCTGTTCAAACGATTTTTTTCTGCATAGCTGACACGGTCCACTGGAATATCATCCACGGCGGCCAATGCAGCCGGTGGCAGATCTCCATGCAGTGCCTCAATTATCTCAGCTAGCTCGTTGGAGTCGACCAAGAGCGGTGCGTCCAAGGCAGCGATCTCACCTACACGCGCAACATCCGGCCAGGTCTTAAGATGCATATCTAGCTGATCGCGGCCGCATAGATATATGGACTCTTCGGCAAGACCGGTTTTTAAAGAGATGTACGTTCGGATTTCACTCTCAGCGTTGCCGCTGAGTATCCGATTCGCAAAAACCATGTAATTATCCAGATTGCCACTCTCAATAAGTTTGCTTACCCGGACAACTTCTTCAGTGAGAGTGGCCGACTGGCCGCTTGCACTAAAAAAATCCGGCTCACTGAAGTACTTATTGTTCCCATTCGTATGCTTTGCCTGAACTATGGTCTTACCCGACCAAGGCGAGCGTGCGCTGGGATGCAGGTCAGCAGTACCATGGAACTTGGCGTCACGTCCGCCGTCCGGCCCAGGCGCGAACCCGATCACCCCGTAACCAAGCAGGCGCTGGCATATGGCAATCACGAGATTTTCAAACCCCGTCGGGGACATATCTTCGTAGTCGTACCATTTCATAGCCGCCCCCAAATACTCTTCTCGTGGTGCCTAGGTCCACACCGATAAGACTACCGACACTGGCCCTCGCTCTAGCTACCGGCACCCCGGAGGATGGAAATGCGACAGACGGAGTCCGAGTAAGTTACCCGTACTCGGACTACTTGGAGACGCTTTCGTCGGCCGATGAGGGCGGTCCCCAAGGCCAGCAAGCAACTAAACGTGCAGACCCAGAATCGTCGACTGTTACTCCAGGGGATCCAACAACCTTGGGTGTAGGTCTGAGATAATACCGAAGTCTCTACGAGCGCTTTTCAGCTTCGCCGATGTCACCTGCAGCAAATTTGCGGCGGCGTCAAAGCCTAGTTTCGTCATAGACGGATCCTTCGAGTTCCGCACAAGGTATAAACGTTCAGGGTCAGTCCAAGGATCGGCGTAGAACTTGGCGTCTTTGAGCATGCTCTTTACTGTTTCAAACGAACAGCCCATCTTGGATGCAATTTGGTTCCGCGTGTAGCCTCCTTCTTGGAGTCGAAGGGCCTGCTGAGAACGCGCCAAGCGCTCGTCCTTGGCGACCTGATTCTGTTGCGGCAACGCGTTCAGCCCGTTCGCTGCAAGTACACTCTTGATCCTGCGATCCGAACAGCCAAGTTCGCGGCGCATCCTTGCTAGGGAAGCTCCATTGGCGTGAAGGTTCAAAACGCGTTCAGCGAATACTTCTTGCGCAGCTGCCACTACGGCACGTTTTTCTTCTTCCAGGCGCTCACGTTCAAGTCTTGCTTCTTGGCGTGCTGCCTGTTTTTCCTCCCGAATGCGTTGGCGTTCCTGCTGGTCAACGTCTATAAGACGACGATAGAGGGCCGTCGGATACCGGTCCTCCAAACGCGATCCCCGGCTTTTGTGCCAATTTAGGCTCGGTGCCAGGTGTTTTTTGGACCTCAGGAGCCGCACATCTGCCGCGCTCAAACCATAACGTTCTGACTCTAATATGCGACTGCGTGCCTCGCTTGGGAGGGCTGCGATGACAGCATCACATTCTTTGAACAGGCCCAGGTCTTCCATTAGCCGTTCTGCATCTTCAAATCCCGGCAGTAGCACGGTCAGTCCGATCGTTCCCTCACCATAGGTGTGAACGAATCCGTCAGCATAGACAGCCGAGCCCGCCCGGTTGTAAGCAAAAACGACGTCGTGCCACAGGCCGGAGTCTTCCGCGGAAATGTAACCAACCCTTTTGCCTTCGAGGTGAAGCGCTACGGCCCATCGGTCGTAAGGATTTCCCGGCTCAGGAACTAGTTCAAACTCAATCTGATCCCCGTTCTTATGACCGGAAAAATTTTGAACGTGATAACTGGCTCCACGAACATAGTGATTATCTATATACGTCTTCGGCTTCAATTGAGTCCTACCGCCCGGACGAACATACTCGTCTGCTGGCGGCTTATAGCTTCCCATTGGGAGACGCTCCCCTATCCCCTCGCACTTTTTGCTGGCACATCTGTATCCAGCCACTTCCGACGAGATTATCCGAACAAAGCGCAAATAATGAGGCGGCAGCGCCGAGGAGAATTACTGGAGTTGCACAGCCCTGAGGACGACTCGGTCTTAGCGTTGTCCACGGAGCCCCGTTCTTCGGCTTGGCCCGCTTGCAACAGGATCTATGCTGACATCCATGGCGATTAACGAATGGTGGAAGTCCGACAGCCGCGAGCGCTTTTGGATGGAGATTACTAACCGTGACCCTATCGGTGAGAATCTGATCGCCCCGCAAGTGAACGATGCAGGCCGAGAAGAATGGTCGTACGAGACTGTTCGTCATGTTCGCCCAGGCGACATCGTCCTTCATTGGCGGAAGAACCATGGCCCCGCCTTGACCGGCTACTCACATTGCAGCACTGAACACTTCGCCTCTTCACTGGAGTGGCATAGCAGGGGTAGCTACGGGCGTCAGCGTCCGTCAACTGGACAAGAGGACGCCTGGGAGGCATTGCTACAAGGATACCGGGAACTTGAAGTCTCAGTGCCCCTTGAAAGAGTTCGAGCCCTGGAACCCACTCTGAGAACCGTCCGTGACGAGCTCATTTCCATATATGGCAAGGAGCCACTCTATTTTCCTTTCGCAATATCGGACAAGCGCCCGATTCGTGCAGCCCAGGCATACCTAGTGAAGTTCCCTGCGGCCCTGGTAGACGCCATTCCAGAACTCAGAGAGCTCGCACAAATTGCTGTAGACGAGCCCGCTGACGAGCCGAGGCCGAGAACGCCCCGAAGCCGCTCGAAGAATAATTCTTCCGGGTACGGACGCCAGACAGATCCCGAGCGTCGTAAAGCCGTTGAAAGGTACTCAGTGGGGCAAGTTATCGAGCACTACCAGAGTCTCGGCTTCGCCACCACGGATGTGGGCGCAACAGAAGCGTGGGACGTAACCGCCACGCTGGGGGAAGTAGAGGTGCATATAGAGGTGAAGGGCAGCACAACAGACAGGCTAGCCATAGACATTACGGAAGGTGAAGTGCGTCATGCTGAAGGGCAACCAACCATGCTCATCGTCATCGACCAGATACAGATGGATTCTTCATTGAATTGTTCGGGAGGCCGCTGGCGCCACTGGTCGAACTGGGTTCCTGACCGGGCCGCGCTCGTTCCCACGGCCTACAGACACCCTTTGATCAACAGTGGAAGAAACGGAAAGCCGTCGATCGCTGCACAGATCGAGCTGTAGTGATGTTTCCTGCCCTAATGGATGCAGAAACCTCGCGGCTGGTACTAGTCGCCGCAATATCGGCCACTGCAGCCCTGGTGGCCGGATTGGGTGGAGCGACGCTTACGGCGATGATCCACCGTAAGAACACAAAGGACACCCTTGCGGCTGCCCGTGAGGACGATGAAAGGCGATGGCACCGTCAGGTAGACCGCGAGCATCGCCTTTGGCTTCGAGACACCAAACAGCAGGCCTACGCAAAGTTTGTCTCCGCCGCGACAGCCGCTGCTAGCCATGCCTACAGCCTTGACCCTTCCTACGCTCGTAACGCGTTGGTGACCTTCGACGAGGTGAGACTCGTTGGCCCCAGCGAGGTCCGAAGTGCCGGGAAGAAGGTGATCGACCAGATTCTGGAAATTGGCCGGCTGATCTCAGCCAAACATTCGATGGACCCGGAGCCGGACGCTAACGCACATGTGCTACAGCAATTAGCAGAAGAAATCAGTGCAACCATCGACGAGCTTGGAAGGCTTATACGAGAGTTTGTTTCTCTTGCCCGAAAGGATACGGGAGCCGAACCAGAGGCATCGGAAGCTTGACTAAGGACTTTGGCGCCGTGACCTCCAGCTAGACCAAAGAAGGATCTCACTTAAACAGGTGAGGTCCTTCTTGTTTTCAGCGTTTAAGAGACTGTCAGCCTTCTAGAACAGGGTCTTCAGACTTGTAGGCCGTTCGGTACAGCTCGGCGTACCGCCCCTCGGCAGCGAGGAGTTCGGTGTGGGTCCCGCGTTCCACAATCCGGCCGTCCTCCACCACCAGGATGGCGTCCGCGGCGCGGACGGTGGAGAGGCGGTGCGCAATCACGACGGCGGTGCGCCCCTCGAGTGCAGCCCCCAGGGCAGCCTGCACGGCAGCTTCGTTGGTGGAGTCGAGCGCTGCCGTTGCCTCATCGAGGATGACCACCCGGGGCTGGGCGATCAGCAACCGGGCAATGGTGAGCCGCTGGCGTTCACCGCCGGAAAGCCGGTAGCCGCGCTCCCCCACCACGGTGTCCAGCCCGTCCGGGAGTGACCGGATCATGGACTCCAGCCGGGCCTGCCGGATGACCTCCCACATGTCGGCCTCGGTGGCGTCCGGGCGGGCAAGCCGCAGGTTCGAGGCGATGGTTTCGTGGAAGAGGTGGCCGTCCTGGGTCACCATGCCCAGTGTGTCCCGGAGCGAGTCGAAGGTGATGTCCCGCAGGTCCACCCCGGTTCCGGGAGTAGTGCCGCCCAGCCGCACTGCGCCGGAGTCCACGTCGTAGAGCCGGGACAGCAGCTGGGCAATGGTCGACTTGCCGGCGCCCGATGAGCCCACCAGCGCCACTGTTTGTCCCGGTTCCACGCGGAAGCTGATGCCGTGCAGCACTTCTTCCCCGCCGCGGGTGTCCAGCGTGGACACCTCCTCCAGGGAAGCAAGCGAGACTTTGTCTGCCGAGGGGTAGGCGAACCGGACGTCGTCGAACTCCACGGCCACCGGGCCGGCAGGAACGGTTACGGCGTCCGGCTTCTGCTGGATGAGCGGTTTGAGGTCAAGGATTTCAAAGACGCGTTCGAAGCTGACCAGGGCACTCATGATCTCCACCCGCGCGTTGGAGAGCGCCGTAAGCGGGGCGTACAGCCTGGTGAGCAGCAACGCCAGGACCACCACGTCGCCCGCCGCCAGCTGGCCAGTGATCGCCAGCCAGCCGCCCATTCCATAGACCAGTGCGAGCGCGAGCGCAGAAACGAGGGTCAGGGCCGTGACGAAAGTGAACTGCAGCATCGCGGTCCGTACTCCGATGTCACGGACACGTCCGGCGCGGACGGCGAATTCCCGGGATTCCTCGTCGGGGCGCCCAAAAAGCTTGACCAGGGTGGCTCCGGGGGCGGAGAAGCGTTCGGTCATCTGCGTGCCCATGGCGGCATTGTGCTCCGCCGCTTCGCGCCGCAGGTCCGCGAGTTTGGAGCCCATGCGCCGGGCAGGGATGAGGAAGACCGGCAGCAGGATCATCGCCAGGACCGTCACCTGCCAGGAGGTTCCCATCATCACGATAAGGGTCAGGACCAGGGCCACCACGTTGCTCACCACACCGGACAGGGTGCCGGCGAACGCGGACTGGGCACCGATCACGTCGTTGTTCAGCCTGCTGACCAACGCCCCGGTCCTGGTGCGGGTGAAGAAGGCGATGGGCATCTTCTGCACGTGGTCAAAGACCCTGGTGCGCAGGTCCACGATCACGCCTTCGCCGATCGTGGACGAAAGCCAGCGGCTTACCAGGCCCAGGCCTGCCTCAGCTACGGCCACGACGGCGATCAGTACGGCCAGCCTGACCACTTCCCCGGCGGCGGCCTTCGCCACGATGGCGTCCACCACCTGTCCGGCGAGGACAGGAGTGGCTACGGCGAGGAACGCCATCACCACGGACAGGGCCACGAAGGCGATCAGCTTTCCGCGGTGCGGCCGGGCAAAGCCCAGGACACGCTTCAGGGTGGCCTTCGAGAATGGCTGGGACCCGCTCTTTGACCGGGTGATCTTGTACAGGGAGCTCCAGGCCACTCCTTCCATGCTCATTGCTGCTGCTCCTCTACCATTCCGTTGTCCACATTCCAACGTACATCCAGCCGTACGTTTTCCAGCAGCCTGCGGTCGTGGGTGACCAGCAGCAGCGCGCCCTCGTAGCTTTCCAGGGCTTCTTCGAGCTGTTCAATGGCCGGCAGGTCCAAGTGGTTGGTTGGTTCGTCCAGGACAAGGAGGTTCACGCCCCTGGCCTGCAGGAGGGCCAGGGCCGCCCTCGTCCGCTCGCCAGGTGACAGGGATTCCACAGTCCGGGTCGTATGGTCGGCTTTGAGTCCGAACTTCGCCAGGAGCGTGCGGACCTCGGCCGGGTTCAGGTCCACCAGGACTGCCTCCACGGCGTCGGCCAGGGTCAGGTTGCCCCCGAGCAGTCCGCGGGCCTGGTCGATCTCGCCAATGGCCACGGAAGCACCCATCGCAGCACTGCCTGAGTCAGGCTCGACGCCGCCCAGCAGCAGGCGCAGCAGGGTGGACTTACCGGCACCATTGGGGCCTGTGATTCCGATGCGTTCGCCGGCGTTGAGCTGCAGGTTGACGGGCCCAAGGGTGAAGCCGCCCTGCCGGACCACGGCGTCGCGGAGCGTTGCCACCACCGAGCTGGAGCGCGGCGCTTTTCCGATCGAGAACTGCAGCTGCCACTCCTTCCGCGGCTCCTCCACCACGTCCAGCCGTGAAATCCGGGATTCCATCTGCCGCACCTTTTGGGCCTGTTTCTCTGAGGATTCCGTGCTGGCTGCGCGGCGGATCTTGTCATTGTCCGGGCTCTTCTTCATCGCGTTCCGGACGCCCTGGGAACTCCATTCCCGCTGGGTCCGCGCCCGGGACACCAGGTCGGCCTTGGTGGCCGCAAATTCCTCGTATTTCTCCCGGGCGTGCCGCCTGGCAACGGCCCGTTCCTCCAGGAAGGCGTCGTAGCCGCCGTCGTACACGGCCACGGCGTTCTGCGCCAGGTCAAGTTCCACCACAGTGGTGACGCAGCGGGCAAGGAACTCGCGGTCATGGCTGACCAGCACAACGCCGCCGCGCAGGCCGGTGACAAAGTCCTCCAGCTTGGCGAGGCCTTCGAGGTCAAGATCGTTGGTGGGCTCGTCGAGCAGCACCACGTCGAACCGGCTCAGCAGCAGCGCCGCCAGCGCCACCCGCGCTGCCTGCCCGCCGGAAAGGCCGGTCATGGCCGCTTCCGGACCGGTCTCCAGCCCAAGGTCTGCCAGGACAGCGGGAAGCCGGTCATCAAGGTCGGCAGCACCGGAGGCCATCCACCTGTCGAAGGCCAGCGCATAGGCGTCGTCCGCGCCGGGAGCGCCGCTGCCAAGGGCCTCAGCGGTGGATTCCATCTCGGCGGTGGCCTGGGCACAGCCGGTGCGGCGGGCAATGTAGCCTGCCACTGTTTCACCTGGCACGCGTTCGTGTTCCTGGGGAAGCCAGCCAACGAAGGCGTCGGAGGGGGCCAGGCTGACAGAACCTTCCTGCGGCTGGTCCACACCGGCGAGGAGCCGCAGCAGCGTGGATTTCCCGGCTCCGTTGGCACCCACCACGCCCACCACGTCCCCGGGGGCCACTGTCAGGGAGAGCCCGGAGAAAAGCTGCCGGTGGTCGTGGCCGCCGGAAACGTCCTTCGCTACGAGGGTTGCAGTCATGGTTCTATCCTTTCGCCACTGCGTCCGCAGCGGGTTTCCTGCCCGAACACTGGCTGGCAGGGCCCTGACATTTACCCGGGAGGAAGGAGCGCGGGCCGCAGGACATGAAAGAACCCGCTGGTCCGGACTTGGGGGGTGTACGGACCAACGGGCTCGACCATCAAGCATAGTCGAAACGGCAGCACGGGTAAAACCGCCGGGATGCGGCGCGCTAAAATCGACACACCATCCGTTCTGCAGAGAGCCGTCCATGACCCTCCCCGCCAAGGCGTTCCAGCGCTGGCTGCAAGGCATTGCGCCCGACGCCAGCACGGCTGACGTCTGCAGGATCTCAGGGATCAAGCGGACCACCCTGGCCCAGCAGCTGGTCCGTGGGAAAGTCTCGGTCAGCACTGTGGTCAGCATCAGCCGCGCGTACAACGTAAATCCGCTTTCGGCCCTGGCCACCTTTGAGGCCTACCAGGACCTGGCCGGTCCCCAGGTTCCGCCCAGCCGTTGCGAACTTGTCAGCCAGGTTTCCACCCCCGACCTCCTGCGCGCTGTCCTTGCCCGCCCGGCGATGGAGCAGGCCGGCGCCTCCGGGACTGCGTCCCCGCCTCTTTCCGCTGCCCCGCACGCCACCTCGGTAAAAAACTGGGTTGACGCAATCGACGACGGCGAAGTGCGGCACCGTGTTTCCGCGGCCACCGGGGTGGCGCCGCAGAACTATTCAGCGCAGCTGACCGCCAACCGGCTGTCGCCGGAGCTGGCGCTTGCCACCGCGCTGGCTGCCGGCGTTGGACCGGCCGGCGGCCTGGTGGCCACCGGCCTGATCACCGAAGAGGAAGCGGGCTGGCCGCCGGGTGCGCGGCAGGCCGCCCTGGACAGCCTGTCCGACGGCGACCTCACCGCCCTGGCGGGCGACAGGCTGCAGGCATTGGGGAAGGTGCTGCGCCGCCAGGAGCAGGACCAGGCACAAACGGAAAAGATCTGGGAGAACCTGGGATGATCGAAATCCTTCAGTGGTCCACGCTTGCCACCTGCGGACTCATCGCTGCAGCCCGGGTGCCCAGCGCCGTCCGGGGAGAGAACAGGTCGCTGTTCTACATCTTCGGACTGATGACCGTCGCCATCCTCCTGAGCATCGAGAAGCCCTACGTGGCCATCGACCAGGCCCTGGGCGGCATCAACCTGGCCAACCTCCTGCTGCGCTTCATCATCTTCGCAGCCATCTACTTTGTCGGAATCCGGGTCACCCGCGGATTCGGTGCAGACAGCGCGTACCGGCGCATCACGGGAAAAGCCGGCATGGTGGTGCTGCTGGTCATTTCCCTCGCCCTGGTGGTCCTGTTCTTCATGATGGACACGGTCGGCTCTTCGGCAGGGCTTGCAGCTGTGTCAGAAAAGAGCGAACGGAACTTTGTTCTTGTGGAGTACTACGGAGCAGCGGGAAGGGCGTATCCCGCTTACATATCCTTGGTGCTGCTGCCCGCCATGGTCCGTGCTGTCCGGGGCCGCCTGCCCATCCTCGTGCGGATCGCTGCCGCGCTCCTGGCAACGGGTGGAGTGGCTATCGCCTTGACACTGCTGTTTCCCGTGGTGCCTCCGGAGTGGGGGGCGGTGGAGTTCGTCATCAATTACACGGCCGTACTGTGCTTCGTCCTTGGCCTGGCGCTGATCTGGGCAGCAAGGGTTAAAAATAGCCGGGTCTCACCCGCCAAAAGGACATATACCGAAAAGTAACCATGCTGGCTTTCACAAATTCATTAGAATGTGAAACAATCATGAATGTGTGAAGGTGGAGCGCAGGTCGTTTTCGAACGGGGATAAATTCCAAAACGTTGGCCGCTCCGGGGGCCTTCACACCTATTGGGGGGATGAGTGGTGGCGGCCGTTGGGGACCGCCCCCACTCAGCCTAGTTAAAGCCCGTTTTGGCCCGTCCTGCAGGTGCGGGCAGCACGGAGCGCCCAGACCCGCACAGCGGTTGAGCTACGTGGTGGTTGCCCCGCGGGCGAACCGCAGGGTCACCAGCTGGAATGGCCGCAGGCCCAGTTCCGCTCCGTCAGCGCAGGTCCTCACACCCGCGGCCTCGAGGGGACGCTCCAATAAATCGACCGACGTGACGCCCTCTACGGCGAAGTTCGCGGTCAGCTTTCCTGCCGACCGCTGGCCCAAGGACTCGTAGAGGCGGACAACCACGTCCCCGGACCCATCCTCCGCCAGCTTGACGGCTTCAATCACCAGGGCAGGGTTGGTCACGGAGAACAGCGGTTCCACCGGGGAACCGCCGCGGACCACCCGGGGATCAAGGTTCGTTCGGTAGCCTTCCTCAACGGCGTCGGCAATATCCGCGCCCGGACGGATGGTGACGGTCAGCTCATGCAGCCCGCGGTCCGCCTCCGGGTCGGGGAACTTGGGAGCGCGCAACAGGGACAGGCGCACCGTCGTGGTGGTGCCGCCGTCGTCGTCCCTGATGGTCCGCGCCACGTCGTGGCCGTAGGTGGAGGCGTTGGAAATCGCCACACCATACCCCGGCTCCGCCACATGGATCCACCGGTGCGCACAAATCTCGAACTTTGCCGTTTCCCACGACGTATTCGTGTGGGTGGGCCGGAACACGTGGCCAAACTGTGTCTCTGCAGCAGACCTGTCTGCCCGGACGTCCAGCGCGAAGCCCAGCTTCAGCAGCTTCTCGCGTTCCTGCCAGTCCACCGACGTGGTGATGGAGAGGGACGGGCTGCCCGGTGCAAGTGCGATCCGTTGGGTGATGGTGGACGCGCCAGCCAGCCGCTCCACCAGCACGACGGCGGCTGCCCCTTCGTGAACCAGCCGGACGGAAGAGGCCCGGGTCAGTGGCCTAACGTTGCGCCGGTAGAACTCGTCGATGTCCCAGGCGTCCCATTCGTTGGGAGTGTCGCGGTGCAGTTCAAGGAGGTTGCCCCTCTGGCCGGGAGCGATCGCTTCCCGGCCGCTGGCGTAATCCACCAGCGAGGCGAGAAGCCCTTCCGCGTCCAGGACGGCGCGGATGACGCCGTTGTCCAGGACAAAGCCCCCATTCTCGGGGTTGGCCTGGACCACACCCCCGGCTGCAGCCGGCTCGCCTGCGGCCAGTGCAGGCACGCCGTCCCGGGCGTGTGGGGCAGCGTTCAGCAGGAATGTCCGCTCGCCGCTGCCCAGCACGGCGGCGGCAGCCCCGCCGATGATGGCCTCAAGGGCATCGCGGACAGCCTGGTAGTTGCGCTCGGCGTCGTGGTGGACCCAGGCGATGGAGCTGCCGGGAAGGATGTCGTGGAACTGCTGCAGGAGGACCAGCCGCCACAAGCGCTTGAGTTCCGCAGCCGGGTAGGCGAACCTTCCGCCGGTCCGCACGGAAGCCGTTGCGCACCACAGTTCTGCCTCCCTCAGCAGGTGCTCACTGCGGCGGTTACCCTTCTTGGTCCTGGCCTGGCTGGTGTAGGTTCCGCGGTGCAGCTCGAGGTACATCTCGCCCACCCAGACGGGCAGGACCGGGTAGTCAGCCTCGGCCTGCTCGAAGAAGCTTTCCGCAGAGCCGATCCGGACCTTTGGGGAACCTTCCAGGTCCGCGGCTCGTGCGGCAGCCGCCAGCATTTCCCGCGTGGGTCCGCCTCCGCCGTCGCCATAACCAAACGGCACCAGCGACACGGTGCCGTGGCCGTGGTCGCGGTAGTTCCGCTCCGCGTGGGCAAGTTCGCGTCCGCTCAGCTCCGAGTTGTAGGTGTCCACGGGCGGGAAGTGGGTGAAGAGCCGGGTTCCGTCGATGCCCTCCCAGTTGAAGGTATGGTGCGGCATCCTGTTGACCTGGTTCCAGGAGATCTTCTGGGTCAGGAACCAGCGGCTGCCCGCGGACTTGACGATCTGCGGCAGCGCAGCGGAGTATCCAAAGGAATCCGGCAGCCAGGCCTCATGGCAGTCCACACCGAATTCCGCGAGGAAGAAGCCCTTGCCCTCCACGAACTGCCGGGCCATTGCCTCACCACCGGGCATGTTGGTGTCCGATTCGACCCACATCCCGCCGACCGGAACGAACTGGCCGGCGCTGATCTTCTCGCGGATGCGGCCGAAGAGTTCGGGATAGAACTCCTTGATCCACGCGAACTGCTGGGCCGAGGAGCAGGAAAACACAAAGTCCGGGTTCTCGTCCATCAGCGCAACAACGTTGGAAAACGTCCGGGCGCATTTCCGGACAGTCTCCCGGACCGGCCAGAGCCAGGCGGAATCTATGTGGGCATGGCCGGTGGCTACCAGTTGGTGCGCAGAGGCATATGCCGGCCGGGCAAGTACGTCCGCGAGCACTTCGCGTCCTGCGGCAGCGGTCCCGGCTACATCGTCCGGATCCATGATGTCCATCATGCGCTCGAGGGCCCTGAGGATCTCGTGCCGCCTGGGCAGTTCCAGGGGCAGTACCGCCATGAGGCCTGAAAGAGTCGAAATATCCTGCTGCAGTTCCCAGACGTTCTGGTTCAGTTCGGCGATGGCAATGCTTCCGAGCCTGTACTGCGGCGCCGTACCGGCCGTTGACTTGTCCCCATAGGGCGTGGGGGCGAACGTCCAGCCCTGGGCCACGTCCGGATTCGCCGCAGCTTCAACGTAGAAGTCCACTGCCATGCCGCCACCCAGGAGCTTCAACGGGATGTACTGGTTCCGGGGTGAGACGGCCTTGATGATGGTACCGTCCGGGCGCCAAACGATGCCCTCGCACTGGAAGCCGGGAATTTCAACGGTGAACCCAAGGTCCACGAGCACTTCAACGGTGGTGTCCGGTTCCGTGCCCCACGATTCGGGGACCTCACCCTGGAGACGGAGCCACTTGGTGCCCCAGGGTTTCCCCCACAGCGCGCCCTGTTCCTGCGGCTGGAACTCCTGCCGCATAGCTTCCAGCGCAGGGACCGGTTCATCCGGGACGTCCCAGCTGCTCAGCGTGAGGGGAAGGGTCCGGCTGTAGACCGCAGGGGTGATGCGCTCCCGCACGAACCTGTGCAGGCGCACTTCCGTGATCCGGCGGTCGTCATGCAATGTGTGCCCTCTTTAGCGTTTGGGACTGGATCCTGGTGTCCATTCGATGGATAAATCTACCCGGTGGCAAGTCTTTTACCAACCCTTTCGAAACCGTTTCCCGGGACTGTTGCCGGGGCAACAGACAGGCTGGATGGGTGGGCGGTGAAACGGCAGGGCGGCTGGGTTGGCAGGCCGGCTGGGCCGGACTACGAGACTACGACGGCGCAGCCGCCACCGGCCGCCGTATCCTCCCGTCGCCTGCGTAGATGTTTAGGCTGGTTCCCCTGCTGAAGCCGGCAAGTGTCAGGCCGCTGGCCTCGGCCAGTTCCACTGCAAGGCTGGATGGCGCACTGACGGCAGCAAGGACGGGTATTCCGGCCAGCGCAGCCTTCTGGACAAGCTCGAACGAGGCCCGTCCCGAGACCTGGAGGACCGTGCCGCTGAGAGGCAGCAGGCCCTCACGCAGGGCCCATCCCACCACTTTGTCCACGGCGTTGTGCCGCCCCACGTCCTCCCGAAGGCACAGAAGGTTCGCGCCGCCGTCGTCCTCAATCCGGAACAGCCCGGCAGCATGGACGCCGCCGGTGTCGTCGAAGAGGCGCTGGGACTTCCGAAGGATGTCCGGGAGCGAGGCGAGCACTTCGGCGGAAACGCTCAGCGGATCTGCGGCGGGACTGTAGTGCGAGGACTTGCTGACGGATTCGATGGAATCGGTGCCGCAAATGCCGCACGAACTGGAGGTGTACACGTGCCGGCCCATGGACGGAGCCTCTACATCCGGCCGTAACTGGGCCTCGACCACGTTGAAGGTCTGCACGCCGTTTTCGTCTTCCCCTGCGCAGAAGCGCAGCGAGACAAGTTGCCCGGAATCCCAGATGACGCCCTCGGACACCAGGAACCCGGCCACCAGGTCGAAGTCGTGGCCGGGGGTCCGCATGGTGACGGAGAAGGACATGCTGCCCAGCCGTATCTCCAGCGGCTCCTCCACCGCAAGGACGTCCTCCCGGTACCGGACCGGAAACTCAAGGGCATTCGGCGAGCCATCCAGCACATACTTGTGCACCTTGCGGCGCTGGGTTACGCGTCCCATGTCCCACCGTTCCTGTTCATGATTCCATCATCGCAACCGCCCCGTGGTGATGCCAGCGCAGCCGGCCGTTCCCGGGCTTGGTCAGCCAAGGAGTTCACTCCAGTCCACCGGGCCGGTGGCCGCCGGCTTGGCAGCTGTCCTGCCTGTCCTTCCGGCGCTGCGCGTCTTTGGCTTGGCATTGGGGTCAGGGGGCGCCGGGATGGGCGGCCCCCAGGGCAGGGCGAAGGCTGGCACCAGCTCACCGAGCTTCACCCCGTGGGGAGGAACAACCATGACGCCGTCGGCGGAGGCCAGCCCCCGCATCATGCCCGGCCCGGTGTGCTGGGCCGGCGAAGCCATCCCGTACAGCAGCCGGAACGGCATGAGGCGGGTGCGTCCCGGCTCGGGCTCGAGGGTGGTTCCGCACGGCACCTCCTGTACCGTCGGCATGCTGCCGTGCCCCAGCGCCGCCAGCAGCGGGGCCCCTACCGTGGACAGCGCAATCATGGCGGCGAGGGGGTTGCCCGGCAGGCCCAGCACGAAGCGCCCGTCCGGAAGTTCAGCCAGGACGGCCGGATGCCCCGGACGCATGGCTACGCCGTCGATGATCAGCCGCCCGCCCAGCTCAGCTACGGCCCGGCGAAGGTGGTCGGTGCCGGATTTTCCGGTCCCGCCTGTTGTGATGACGACGTCGGCAGGCAGGTCCGGTGCCCCCGGCACCTCCGGGACCACGTCCTCCAGCGCGCCCAGCCACTCCGCATAGGAATCGCCGATTCTCTGCTGCCCGCCGGGGATCCCGCCCAGCATGCCCACCACTGCCGGCAGCTGCGGGCCGAAGGTGTCCCGCACCTTGCCGGGGACGGGCACGCCGCGGCCAACCACCTCGGAGCCGGTCAGCAGAAGCCGGACCAGGGGCTTTCCCTGGACCACAAGTTCGTCATATCCCGCCAGGGCGGCCAATGCCAGGTGGGCGGGGTTGAGCACCACCCCGGCCTTGACCAGGACGTCGCCCTCGGAAGCCTCCTCCCCCGCCTTCCGTACGTGCTGGCCGTTGCGGGGCTCGCCGGGGCGGGCCGTCCCGCCCGTCACCAGGATGGGCAGTCCGTCCTCGTCCCTGTCCAGCCGGGCGCTTTCGCTGCGCAGAACAGACTTGCCACCCGCGGGGATAAGTCCTCCCGTGGCGATGGGACTGGCCTGGTGCGGGGCGAGGGGCGTTCCGGGCTCAACCAGGATCCACGGTCCGGTGCCGTTGACCGCCCAGCCGTCCATCGCCGACGACGCATAGTGGGGCATGTCCTGCAGCGCAACGATGTCCTGGTCCAGTTTTCGTCCGAGGGCAAGCTCCAGCGCAACCGGCCCGGCGGGAATAGGCTGGGCAGCGTCAAAGGCGGCCCGCCGGGCTTCGTCCCACGTGTGGTCGAGGTGCCGTGGATGGTCGGCTTCGGGTTTGCTCGGTTCCTCCTTGGCGTCGCTGGTCATTCGCCGGGAGTCCCGGCGGCTTCAGCATCGTAGTCGGTGGCCAGGGTACGGGCCACGGCCAGCGCGGATTCCATGGAAGCGGCGTTCGTTGCCTCCCCGGTTCCCGATGCCAGCCCTGCGGCATAACCCGCAATAAAGGTGGTCAGCGGGGCAGCCGGACGGACCACCGAGTGGGCGGCCACACCGGCCAAGGCAAGGATGGCGTTGACGTCCACCTGGACATCCTCAAGCTCATAGGCCTGGAGCAGGGACCTGCACCACTCCTCCAGCGTTTCATCCTGACTTTTCACGAACGTGCCTCCCAAGTTAACTGCGGCTGCGCCGGCCCTGGCCCTTGTCCTGGTTTCCGGCGGCAATCCCTAGTGCGGCGGCATCATCCCACGTGTCCACGTCTGCCGTGGAACCTGCGGGGACGGTGACAGGCTGCACCTCCAGCGTAGCAAGGAGGGAGCGCACGGAGCCGTTGATTAAGGCACCGCGCGACGACAGTTCCGCCGCTGACTTTATTAACCCGGCCGTGCGGTAAATGCCGGCCAGCGGCTGGAGGACACCGTCACCCGAACGGGCCATGACGCCGTCATTTTCCCCCGGGGTCAGCGCGTCCTTCAGTGCCGCCACGGCGTCCTGGACCAGCGGCATATCGCACGCCAGCACCAGGGTGTACTCCGATGTGCTGGTGCCGTGCCGGGCAAGGGCGTCCAGTCCGGCCGCGATGGCTGCAGCCGGACCCGCGAATTCCGGCTCTTCACGGCACCAGATCACCCCGGGAGCGGAAGATTCCGGCCGGGGACCCACTATCACGGTGCTGGAGGCACCTGCGGCAGCAGCAAGCGCACGCTGCAGGAGAGTGGCGTGGTGGAAGACAAGGTCCTGTTTAGGCTCTCCGCCCAGCCGGGACGACCGGCCGCCGGCCAGGATGAGGGCATCGAAGGGCAACAGGTTCTCTTCCACTCCCCCAGCCTAGTCACCAAGGGCATGGCGCGGGGTGGGGTCAGGCGGCGCGCTCGGGCAGCAGGAACGGGTCCCAGGCAGGGGTGGGTTTTTCGAGTTCCTTGATTTGCCAGATGGTTCCGTGCGGAGGCTCCGGGACGAAGCGCAGCTGCCATCCCATCTCGGCCGGAGTGTGGTCGCCCTTGACGTTGTTGCAGCGCAGGCAGGCCGCCACCAGGTTCTCCCAGGAGTCGGCACCGCCGCGGGACTTGGGCTGGACATGGTCGATGGTGTGGGCCGCTTTTCCGCAGTAGGCGCACCTGTGGCCATCACGCCTCAGCACTCCGCGGCGGCTGACAGCCGTGGCCTGGTTGTATCTGGGACGGATATAGCGGTTGAGGAGGATAACGGACGGCCGCCCCAATATCTCCTGGGGTCCCACCACGGGATCGTCACCCTCGGCAACCACACTGGCTTTGCCTGTGAGCACAAGCACCAGCGCCCGGCGGAACGTGATGACCGCCAGCGGTTCATATCCAGCATTCAGAACGAGAGTGCGCATGCACGTACCTCTTCACGGCCGCACCCGTCAGGGGCACGAGGGCCGGCTGCCCTCGGCATGTCCGGGCTATGGATCGACACCACAAGAGTAAACATAGAAGCGCACTATCAGCTAATCGCTGTTTTCCAAAACTGCCGTGTCGGGTCCCTTGGCAGGCTTTACCCGTGCGTCTGCGGGCTGCACTCCGCCGGCGTCATCCTTAAAGGGAAGAACCCCTGCCGCGGGGCAGGGGTTCTTCGTGCCGTCCATAGGGGACGGCGAATGTGAGGCTCGTTAGTTCACGCGGATGAAAACGGGGCCGGAGCCAACGTTGGCGCTGAATACCACCGTCTGGTTTCCGTTGTATCCACCGTGGACCGCCTGGCCATTGCCGGCATAGACAGCGATGTGGGCCATGCCCGCGCCACCGTCGGCGTAGTAGATAAGGTCGCCCGGCTGGGCTTCCGCGGCGCTTACGGTGCGGCCCAGGGAGAGGTACCCTGCAGGCCAGTCGTGGAAGTTGATGCCCACTGCGGCCAGGGAGTTGGTCACCAGCATGGTGCAGTCCTGGGTGACGCCCAGCTGGGCGTATGCAGCGGAGAGGATGGCTGCGCCCTTGCCGCTGGCGGAAGCGGCAGGAGCTGCAGCGGGTGCAGAGGCGGTGGTCACCTTGGCGGTCACCTTGGGGGCTGCAGCAGGCTGGACGACGGCGGGAGCCGCCGGCTCGGCTTCCTCGACCTCAACAGGAGCGGGCTCTTCTTCGACAACAGGCGCAGGCGTGGTGGTGACGGCCGGCTTTTCGAAGGTGATGGCGATGGTGGAAGCGGCGGAGATCGGCGCCTCGACGGAGGACTCAACTTCCAGGGTGGACGCCGGAGCGGAGTCGCGCTGGACGCTGGAGTCTGCCGCGTTTGCGGCGATGCCGCTGGTCAGCACCAGGCCGGAAGCGGCAGCAATAACCGCTGCCTGGCGGCCCATGCCACCGGCGTTGCCGCCGACAGCCTTGGCGATTACTGCGATTGAGTTGGTCTTGGTGACTTCGGCGCGATGCCGTGCGGTGGCACGAGTAGTCATCAGTTCTCTCTTTCGTTTTCCTCAGGCCGTTGTGGGCACCAAGGGGTTTGGGCGTGCCGGCATCTTGGGGGTACGCCGGCACGCCCCGAACGGGGATGTGGTGTTTGCGGAACGCGTGATGGAGCAAAGAAATAGTTCTTGGGCCCGAAGGCCCAAGAACTATTTGTTAATGGTGAAGAAGGCGGAGCTTCCGGTGGCGGCCACCGAGTGAAGCAGCGTGCCCTGGGACGGGTTGAGAGCGCTGATCATCATGCCGTTGCCGACGTAGATGCCTACGTGCGCGCCACCGTTCTGCATGACCAGGTCACCCGGCTGCGGGGTGGAGGTGGGCGTCATTGCCGTCCAGGCGTTGACGCGCGGGATGCTGATGCCGGCCTGGGCGTACACCCACTGCGTGAAGCCGGAGCAGTCCCAGCCGTTGGGGGTGGTGCCACCCCAGACGTAGGGACGGCCGATGCCAGTGTACGCAAGTGCGGCAATGCCGGAGGTGGAGGCCGAGGAAACCGTTTCGGCAAGCTTCTCAGCTTCAGCTTCGGGAGCTGATGCGGTGGAGGCCGTCCGGGTTCCGGCAGCAGTCCGGCTCTCGGAATCGGTCGACTGTACCCGCACAGGTGCCGGCTTCGGAGCGGCGGTGGTCTTCACCACGGGACGCTCGAAGGAGACGGTGGCGGTGGGTGCTGCAGTCACCGCGAGGGCGGACTGGGCAGACCCGGACTCGGTGGAAGCGGAAACGCCAGCGGTAGTGTCCGCGGCGCTGGCAGGCAGGCCCATGCTGAGGATGAGACCGGAAGCGGCTGCGATAACGGCAGCCTGGCGACCTACTGTCCCGGCATTGGCACTAACAGCCTTGGACACGGTGTCCAAGGGGTTGGTACGAACCGTTTGCGCACGGTGGCGCGCAGAATGATGGCGTGAAGACACGAAGGTAGCCTCTCCCAATGCCTGCGAGGTGAGCTGTCGGATTCGGATGGGAGTCACCCGGCCACTCCGCTTCCAAGGAAGCTTTGCGACTTAACCCCAAGGCCTTCGCTGAAGCAAAGACCAAAATTGGTTCCCCCGCCCCTGCCAGACGATGAAATGCGAACGGACCTTGAGCGGTGGCAGAGCTAGGCAATCCGCACAAGAGCGTCAACTTCGGAAAAGTTGACGCGAGTTAGACGGTACAGCAGTTTTCGTTGAATGTCACATTCAGGTCACGGCGGGTCATGATGATTCGATAGCCGTCCCTCATTTGACTACAGCCAACCCGTGGGATCGACGACTTCGCCGTTGACCTGGACCTCGAAGTGGAGGTGGCAGCCTGTTGAAGCACCCGTGGTACCGCTGAGCGCCAGGACATCGCCGCGGGAGACCGTCTGGCCCTCGGTGACACTGAAGGACGAGAGGTGGTTGTAGGTGGTCTCCAGGCCGTTGCCGTGGTCCACGACAACGCGGTTTCCACCGCCGTACTGGTGCCACCCGACGAACGTCACGGTGCCGGCTGCGGCTGCCAGGACCGAGGTGCCGCACTGGGCCACGTAGTCCTGGCCGCGGTGGAAGTCACCGGAGCCGCCGGTGATCGGGCTGACCCGGTAGCCGAACGGGGAGGCAGTGGACAGCGCGGCCAACGGGGCTCCGAGGCTTCCGGCCGAGGCTGCGCGGGACACGGAACCGGCGGACTGCGCGCTGAGCAGCTGCTTCAGCTTGCCGTCGGGATCCGCCTGGGTCACCACGGCAGAGCGGCTGAAGTCGATCTGCGCGCCGGCCTCGGCGGATACCTGTGGCTGCGGGGTAACAGCCGAGGCTGCCACGGGGGTGACGCTGCCTGCATTGTCGGTGGCCATGACGGGGCTGGTTGCCGGAACGGTCACGGTCAGCACCAGCCCGGTGGCAGCCAGCGCGATTCCGGCTTTCTGGCCAATGCCGCTGGCGGAGGCAAATTCTGTGATCTGCCGGAAGGGACCTCGACGGCGGCGTGCATCACGGTGCGGATCGCGGGGGCGTTCCGTGGTGATGACCTCGACAACGCGCGGCGTTGGAACGGGGGCGGCCGCGCGGCGGCGCCCCTTGGGGGTCTGCATGGACAAGAAGGGTTCCTCTCTGGAAAGCCTGCGAAGTTAGCTGTCGGATTCGGGTCAGAGAGTTCACAGACCCGGTCCGCCTGGGCAAGCTCGGCACAGAGGTATCCCCGGAAGGATCCAACGCTGGAAGAGGCTTGCTGCTGACGGACTTCACCCCAAGGCAGTCCCCCGTCTGCCGGTTGTGGTTCCCCCGCCTCTGCCAGTAATGACTCGTGCACCTGATCCGCTGGCAGAGCTCGGCTCCGGATCAGGTAACGCTTTAGTATCTACGCTTGGGTCTAACTATAGGGCCAGAAGTCCCAAAGTAACAATTCCGTTATCTTTGGCTAATCCGTCCCGGCCGGGGTAGTACGCGGGTTTACCGGACGGCAACGAAGACGTGGGCTGCGACTTCGGGCGGCAACTCCAGGGCGCCCTCTATGCCGGGCACGCGGACCGAAATGTAGTCTCCCACCCGCTCCAGCGAGACCGCGGCCCCGGGACGGATGCCGCCCTCGTCGAGCTGGACCAGCAGTTCCGGCTCCACCTGGATCGGCTCAGCCAGGCGGCTTACGGTTACCTCCGACGCCGGGCCATAGGACTTCATTGCCTCCAGCAGGCTGACGGCCCCGTCCGCGAATCCTTGCGATGCCTGGCCGCCGAGGGCCGCCAGGCCGGGGATGGGATTGCCGTACGGGGACTCCGTGGGGTGGTCAAGCAGCTCGTAGATGCGCCGCTCCACGCGTTCGCTCATGACATGCTCCCAGCGGCAGGCCTCGTCATGGACGTAGGCCCAGTCCAGGCCGATCACGTCTGCCAGAAGCCGCTCCGCCAGCCGGTGCTTCCGCATCACCTCGGTAGCGCGCTTCCGGCCCACTTCGGTGAGTTCGAGGTGCCGGTCGCCCGAGACAACCACCAGGCCGTCCCGCTCCATCCTGCCTATGGTCTGGGAAACCGTGGGGCCTGAGTGCCGCAGGCGCTCGGCGATCCGGGCGCGGAGGGCCACGATGTTCTCTTCCTCAAGCTCCAAGATGGTCCGAAGGTACATCTCCGTAGTGTCGATCAGATCCGTCATCCAGCTCAGCTCCTCGAGCGCAGTACCTTGCGTTGTCCCACCGTATCGCCTTCCGCGCGACGTAGTCCGTTGGAAAGCTTAGCCTATTTTGACTTTGTCCGAATAGTTGGCGGCCGTCACAACAGGCCGTCTCAATGTCTGGACTATGACGGTGCCGGTTCCCGCACCAACGCCGGTTCAGGCAGAATGAGGAGGGCCGGAGTTGCAGTCACAGCCGACTGTCCGCCAAGCAACCACCCGTCCGGACCCTAGCCGCGTCCACGCCGAAATTGGAGCACCTGTGAGCGAAAACAGCATCACTATTCCCGCCGACCTCCTGCCCAAGGACGGACGGTTCGGCGCCGGCCCGTCAAAGGTCCGGCAGGAGCAGATCGATGCGCTGTCCGCTGCGTCGAAAACCATCCTGGGAACCTCGCACCGGCAGGCTCCGGTGAAGAACCTGGTGGGGTCGGTGCGCGAGGGCCTCAGCCAGTTCTTCCGGGCACCCGAGGGCTATGAGGTGGTTCTTGGCGTCGGCGGTTCCACTGCGTTCTGGGACATCGCCAGCTTCGGCCTGGTGGAGAAGAAGGCCCAGCACCTCTCCTTCGGTGAGTTCGGGTCCAAATTCGCGGCCGCCACCAACAAGGCGCCCTTCCTGGACGCCTCCTCCATCATCAAGTCCGAACCAGGTACCCGCCCGGCCGCCCAGGCCGAAGCGGGCGTTGATACCTACGCCTGGCCCCAGAACGAGACCTCCACGGGCGTCTCCGCCCCCGTGAAGCGCGTGGCAGGTGCGGACGAGGGCGCACTGGTGCTGGTTGACGCGACGTCAGCAGCCGGCGGCCTGGACGTGGACGTGGCGGAGAGCGACGTCTACTACTTCGCCCCGCAGAAAAACTTTGCCTCCGACGGTGGACTCTGGCTTGGCCTGTTCTCCCCCGCCGCGCTTGACCGCGCGGCCCGCATCAAGGCCACCGGCCGCTGGATCCCCGATTTCCTCGACCTGCAGACCGCAATCGACAACTCACGGCTAAACCAGACCTACAACACGCCGTCGCTGTCCACCCTGGTGACCCTGGATGCGCAGGTCCAGTGGCTGAACGCCAACGGCGGCCTGGACTTTGCCTCGGCACGCACTGCCGATTCCGCCGGCCGGATCTACAGCTGGGCCGAATCTTCCGAGTTCGCCACCCCGTTCGTCACCAACCCGGATGAGCGCTCCAACGTCATTGCCACCATCGATTTTGACGAGTCTGTGGACGCAGCCATGGTGGCAAAGGTGCTGCGGGCCAACGGCGTCGTGGACACCGAGCCCTACCGCAAGCTCGGCCGCAACCAGCTGCGCATCGCCACTTTCGTGGCCATCGAACCGGACGACGTTTCCGCACTGCTGGCCAGCATCGACTTCGTGGTGGGCAAGCTGCGCAAGTAGCGGGCTCCAGCACCAGTCCGCGCTGCGGCTCAGTGGCCCAAAGCAGCGCACCCAGAAGCAAAGAGCGTTAATTACGACGGCGCCGCCCGGGGTTAGTTCCGGGCGGCGCCTTTGTGTATGTCGTGGGGAAGTGTGCCGTGGGGTGCGGCGTACCCTAAGGCGTGGCGGCGTCGTCTTCTGCGGGCTCCGAGGACGGACCAGGGGCAACCTCAGGGGCCTCGACGGCGGGCTCTGAAACGGCAGGCCCTGATACGGCATCCCGGGCGGCGTCATCCGCTTCGCCTTCTGCGGGCACAGCCACCTGCCCGCCAGCTTCCGGTTCCGCTGCCAGGACCTGGTCCTGCTCCGGCTCCGGCTCCTGGTCCTGCTCATCCTCGGGCCGGACTCGTTCAGCCCACGGCACCCATTCCGGGGCAAGGATCGAATCTTCCGACGGCAGCAGGCCGAGCTCGCTGACGGTCACAACCTTCGAGCGGGAGTTGCGGGTCAGCACCGCGTACCACTGCCAGCCCAGGTAGCCGGGCAGCCTGGATTCGAACAGGTGCGTCACCAGGCGGTCGCCTTCGCTTTTAGCCGCCAGGTGGCGGCCAATGGTAGGTGCAGGCGTGATGTCCTCCACAGCGGCACGCGCGGTGTCCACTGCGGCAGCGAGGAAGGCATCAGGCTTCCCTGTCCGCCATACCGGGACACCCGCGCGGCGCTTGGACGCCGCCTTGGCCACCGCAGCGGCGGGGCCGGCAGCGGCCGTGCCACCCGCCGTCGTGCCGTCCTGTTCCGGCACAGCTGGGACCGGCTGTTCAGCTTCCGGGTTCATAAGTGCCTAAACGTCCAGCTCGTCGGCAACCTTACGCAGGGCAGCGGCGATGGCCTTGCCCTTGTTGCCTTCCGGGTACTTGCCTGCCGAGAGCGTCCCGGACAGGTTGTCCAGGACAGTCACCAGGTCCTGGACAAGGGGGGCGAGGTCCTTGGCGCTGGGCCGCTTTGCCTTGGCGATGGAAGGTGTCTTGTCCAGCACACGCAGGCCCAGGGCCTGCGCGCCCTTCCGGCCGTCAGCCACACCGAACTCAACCCGGGTGCCGGCCTTAAGCTCTGTTACGCCCTCGGGCAGCGACGATTTGGGCAGGAATACCTCCTGGCCGTCCTCGCCCGCGAGGAAACCAAAGCCCTTGTCCTTGTCATACCACTTGACCTTGCCGGTAGGCACGTAATCAACCTTCTTCGTTCTGCGTCTTCTGACACGGCCGCCCGCCACCGCATCCGCATTGCTGTGCGGGTTTAGGGTATGGCGGCTGCAGGCCGTGTTGGTCTATCCCCCAAGGTTATCCTGCCCACTGCCCTATTCCCGCTTTTACCTGCCTTGCGGAGGCATTCCAGGGCTCCGTGCGGCAGCGTTCACGCCCGGGGCTGCGGGAGCTGTAGCGTTACGTTTATGACTCCCTCGCGTTACCGGCGTGCCCTGATGATCACCGCCGCAGCTGTCGCCGTGCTCTCTTTGGTGGCAGTAGGCACCGTGATGGCTTTGGCCTTCGCCGGGTCAGTGGCCCCCGCCTGGGTCACGTACTCGGCGCTGTACGGCCTGCCGGTCGCGTTCCTCCTGATGCTTTTCCTGGTTCTGGACAGCGTTGCAGGGCGGCGCCGGGCAGGAAAGGCTGACCGGCGGTAACGTTGGACTGATGTCCCTCATTCGCGCGTTGAGCAAGGAGCTGGAGGCACGCAGCGACGATTCACTGCGTGCGCTGTTCGACGCCCGGCCGGACCTCATCTCACCCCCCGTCCCCGACTTCGGCGCCCTCGCGGCGCGGGCCAGTGCCAGGCTCAGCGTGCAGCGTGCTCTGGAACGGCTCAACAGGCCGCAGATGCAGGTCCTCGAAACACTCCACCTGTGCACCAACACGGATACCGGGCACAGCGCCTCCGCGGCCGGACTCCGCAAAATGATTCCGGGATCGTCGGGGGCCGCGGTTGAACGGATCCTGCATTCGCTGCAGGAACTGGCGCTGGTGCACCGTGCTGAACCTCCCCACGGCACCCCCGAGTCCGCGGCAAAACAGCGCCACTACCTCCCGGTGGGCTCCTTGAAGGACGTGGTGGGGATCTATCCCGCCGGGCTGGGCAGGAGCTACACGGAACTGGTCCGGCTCCAGCCCGCCTTCGCGCAGCGCGTGGTGCAGCTTGTCTCCGAGCTGCACCGCAGCGGCGTGGCCATCCATGACGCCACCACTCCCATGGAGGCGGCGCTGGCGCTGCAGCACTGGACCTCCTCCCCTGAGTCCCTCAACAGCATCCTGTCCACGGCGCCGGAGCGGACGACGGCGTTGCTCGCCAGGTTCCGCAACTGGGCCATGGGGGCGGTCCCCCAGGCGCAACGCAAGGCCTCCATCACCACGGAGGGGTCCGACGTCGGGCCTGTGGACTGGCTGCTGGCTCGCGGACTGCTGGTGCCCCTGGACGCCGCGCACGTGGAACTGCCCCACAGCGTAGGGCTCTCACTTCGCGGCGGCGCGATCATCAACGATTTCACCCTCGAGCCCCCTGTCCCCGAGCTCGGCCGGACCTCAGCTGTCCTGCGCAGGAATGCTGCGCTCAGCGCAATATCGGAGACGCTGCGGCTGATGGGCGAGCTCTTGCATGCGGTACGGGAGCAACCCTTGGCCACGCTCCGCAGCGGTGGCGTCGGGGTGCGCGAGATGAGGCGTCTGGCCGAGTTGCTGCGGATCGACCAGCAGCAAGCGGGAATTCTGTTGGAACTGGCTGCCCTGGCCGGCCTGATCCGCCTGGACGTTGATTCCTCGTCCTGGGTCCAGCCTCCCCAGCTTGAATGGCTGGTCCTGCCGCGCCAGGAACAATGGCTCTGGCTGGTAAATGCCTGGCTGGCCAGCGAGCGCGTGCCGTCCTTGGTGGGCCAGCCCATCAACGGGACGCGCGGCGTGCCGGCGGCGCACCGCTCAGCGTCCGGCAGCACCATCATCGCCTTGTCAGCGGAAGCCCAACGGCCAGACGCTCCCCTGGTCCGCAAACGCATCCTCGAGATTCTGCACGAACTGACCGTGGAGGCCGGCTCCGCAGACGGCACCGCTCCGGTGCTTGATGCCGAAGCCGTCCTCCAGCGTGCGGAATGGGCCCAGCCGCGGATGGCCCGCCGCTTCAGCTCGATGATCCGCGGTGTACTCGCCGAAGCTGAACTCCTGGGCCTCGTGGGGTCCGGAGCCCTCAGCCAACTCGGCAGCGCCCTGGCGGAGGACCAGCCCGAAGCCGCGATTGCCATCCTTGGCGAACACCTGCCGGCAGCTTTGAGCCATGTCCTGCTCCAGGCAGACCTCACAGCCGTCGCCCCGGGGTACCTCGACCCCGGGCTGACCGGAAAACTACTGGTGATGGCAGACGCCGAAGGCCAGGGGCCGGCCACCATCTACCGCTTCTCGGAAGGCTCCATCAAGCGGGCCCTGGACACGGGATACGATGCTGCCGGCATCCTGGAGTTCCTCCGCGAGCACTCCGCCACCGCTGTGCCCCAGCCCCTCCAATACCTCGTGGAGGACACAGCCCTGCGGCACGGAAGGCTGCGGGTGGGACCGGCGGCGAGCTTCGTCCACAGCGACGACGAGGACGCCCTGCTGGAGCTTCTGTCCGGGCCGAAGGCAGCCCACCTGAAGCTGGAGAAGATCGCCCCAACTGTCCTGGTGTCCGCCGCGCCGCCGCGGGAAACCGCACAGGTCCTCCGCAACCTGGGCCTCTCCCCCTCCGTGGACGGCGCGGATGAGCCCGTGGTCCGGCTGCGCGGAAGCCAGGCCGCCCAGGACACCCACCGCCCGGTGTACACCGCACCGCGGACGGCGCCCGGGACGGAGGAGGTGGAAGCCCAGCTGGCGGTCCTGCGGCAGGGGGGCTCCGCCGTCGGACACCGCGGTGTTTCCGGAGACCACGCCGGCGAAACGGGGACCCAGCTGGGGCTTGAAGCCCTGCAGCGCGCCATCAGGCTCAAGCAGCGGATCAGCATGAACGTGGTGGACGGCCTGGGGAATGCCAACCTGGAAACGGTTGTTCCGCTCTCTGTAAGCGGCGGACGCGTCCGGGTGTTTGATCCCGCCAGGGAAACCGAACGCGTGCTGTCCATCCACCGCATCATCGACATTGAGGCTGCAGAGGAAACTGCGCCAGTGAAGGACTTCCCGGCGTGAACGACGGACCGTTGATCGTCCAAAGCGACAAGACCATTTTGCTTGAAGTGGACCATGAGCTGGCAACCGAAGCCCGCCATGCCATCGCACCTTTCGCGGAGCTCGAACGGGCACCGGAGCACATGCACAGTTACCGGCTGACGCCCCTGGGGCTCTGGAACGCCCGCGCGGCGGGACTGGATGCGGAGAAGGTCCTGGATACGTTGCTGAAGTACTCGCGCTTCCCCGTGCCGCATTCGCTGCTGATCGACGTCGAAGAAACCATGTCCCGCTACGGCCGGCTGCGCCTGGAGAAGGATCCCCAGCACGGGCTGGTCATGCGGACCGACGACTACCCGGTACTGGAGGAAGTAATCCGGGCCAAAAAAATCCAGCCCCTGCTCGGGCCAAGGATTGACGGCGAAACAGTGGTGGTGCACGCCTCCCAGCGGGGACAGCTCAAACAGCTGCTGCTGAAGATCGGGTGGCCGGCGGAAGACCTGGCGGGCTACGTGGACGGCACTCCGCACCTGATCGCGCTCAACGAGGACGGCTGGAAGCTGAGGCCCTACCAGCAGATGGCAAGCGACAACTTCTGGTCCGGCGGCAGCGGCGTGGTGGTGCTGCCCTGCGGCGCCGGGAAGACGCTCGTGGGGGCCGCCGCCATGGCAACCGGGTCCACCACCACCCTGATCCTGGTGACCAACACCGTGGCCGCGCGCCAGTGGAAGGACGAACTGCTGAAGCGCACGTCCCTTACCGAGGACGAGATCGGCGAGTACTCCGGGGCGGTCAAGGAAGTCCGCCCGGTGACCATCGCCACGTACCAGGTCCTCACCATGAAGCGCGGGGGCCTCTACCCCCACCTGGAGCTGGTGGACGGGCACGACTGGGGTTTGATCATCTACGACGAGGTGCATCTCCTGCCGGCGCCGATCTTCCGGATGACGGCGGACCTGCAGGCGCGGCGGCGCCTCGGACTGACGGCAACACTGGTGCGGGAGGACGGCCGCGAGGGCGAGGTGTTCAGCCTGATCGGGCCCAAACGGTACGACGCGCCCTGGAAGGACATCGAGTCCCAGGGCTACATCGCGCCCGCTGACTGCGTGGAAGTCCGCGTGGACCTGCCCAAGGACGAACGGGTCGCCTACGCCATGGCCGAGGACGCTGACAAGTACCGGCTCTGCGCCACCTCGGAGTCCAAGACACTGGTGGTGGAGCAGCTGGTCAGCCGGCACGCCGGTGAACAGCTGCTGGTCATCGGCCAGTACATCGACCAGCTGGATGAGCTCGGCGAGCGCCTCGACGCGCCCGTCATCAAGGGCGAGACGTCGGTGAAGGTGCGCCAGAAGCTGTTTGACGCCTTCCGTTCCGGGGAGATCCAGACGCTGGTGGTCTCCAAGGTGGCCAACTTTTCCATTGACCTCCCCGAGGCCTCGGTGGCGATCCAGGTGTCTGGCTCATTCGGTTCCCGGCAGGAGGAAGCCCAGCGGCTGGGCAGGCTCCTGCGGCCCAAGAAGGACGGCCGCTCGGCACGCTTTTACTCCCTCGTGGCCCGGGACACCCTGGACCAGGACTTCGCCGCCAAGCGCCAGCGGTTCCTGGCGGAGCAGGGCTACGCGTACCGGATCATGGACGCCAAGGACGTTGAGACGGCTGACTAGGCCGTACCTCCCCGGGTGGCACCTGTCAGGGCGAAAGAGGGGGCTGCCCTGTGGAAATAGGGGGCATTGCACCCTTGCGGACCTCATCCGCCCCTGCCACCATGATGCCGAAGCCCCCGCTCAGCACGTCGGGCTCCCTCACAACGATGCTGAGGCGAATAGGAACGATGATGCGCAAAGTGTTGTACGGTGTGTCCGCACTGCTGCTGGCATCCGGTGTACTCCAGCTGTTCTTTGCCGGGTATATGGTCTTCCAGAATTCCATCGAGGAAATCCATGACGCCGCCCTGTACCACTCCCTGAACGGGCAGTTTGTGCTCCGGGGCCTGGCGCTGCTGGCGATCATCCTGGCAGCCGTGGCCCGGGCCGGAAAGCGGATGGTCTGGCTGGCCGTGGGAATTTTCCTGATGTCCCTGGTCCAACTGCTGATCTTCATTGTCGGCGGTATGCTCACCGGCTCGTCCGAGGAACACATCACGCCCGAAGGCTCCTGGGTCGCCGCTGTCCATCCGGTGACGGGCATGCTCATGATCTTCATGTCCTACTGGTTCTTCCTCCGCTGCCGGGAATTGGCGAAGTCGAAGGCTCCTGCCCGTAGTGACGCCAAGGCCGGCAGCACCGCCCAAGTCTGACCTCTTCCGTGGGCGTTTCCCAGCTTCTCGGTCTGGACATCGTCCTTTCGGTCCTGGCAGCAGGAGCCTGGTGCGCGCTTGCCTGGTTGATGGTCGAGTCCGGCCGGCGCTCTTCCGGGGTCATGGGCAAGCGGAGCCGGTCAGCCAGGCTGCTCGCGCCGCTGCTGCTGGGCGCGGCACTGACCCTCACAGCTGCGAAGGTAGCGGCAGTGGCAACCCTCACCGCAGCAGGCTGGCTTTTCGCCAGCGAGCGGGCCGCCGTCGGACTCCCGTTGCTGGTCCTCCCGGCGGCAGTTGCCGGTGTTGCAGGCGTGGCGCACCTGCGGCCCCGGATACCGGACGCCGCGCTGCCAGCACCCCGCGTTCCGGCCGCCGTTTTTGTAGGATGGGCGGCCATAGGCGCGTCCTTCTCGATGCTGGCTCCGTTCATCCTCGGCTTTGATCCGTACCCGGCCGGCGCTGCCCTTTTCGTTGCCCTGGCGGTCTGCTGTGCACTGGTCTTTTGGATTCTGGCCGGCAACACCGCCGGCACCAGTGCCCGGCGTACAACGGCGGCTTCCGCGGTGGGAGCGCTGATCCTGGCTGCGGTGGCAGGCAGCGCCGGCATCGGCTGGTTAGGCAGCCGAAGCGCGGAGGGAGCTGCGATTGCCGCCGTCGGTCATCACGGGACCCCGGTGACGGCGGAATCTGGCGAAGAGGGCGGGATCCGTCCCATCACGGAACTCATCGAAGATCCGGCCCCCGGAGCCATGGTCCGTCGCTTTGAGCTGACCGCGCGGCAGGAACGTGTCACCTCGCCGGGCGGCAAGACCGTTGACGCGTGGACCTTCGGTTCGCTTCCAGGCCCGGCCCTGGAGGCAGAACTCGGTGACCTCCTTGAAGTGGTCCTTATCAACCGGGATGTCTCAGCCGGCGTGACGCTGCACTGGCACGGGTACGACGTCCCAAACGCAATGGACGGCGTAGCCGGCGCCACCCAGGACGCCGTCAGGCCAGGCCATTCAATGACATACCGCTTCCTCGCGGGCCAGAGCGGGACGTACTGGTACCACACCCATCAGGCGTCCTCCGAAGGTGTCCGGAAGGGGCTCTACGGCACTCTGGTGGTGCGTGATCCACGCGAGCCAAGGGCGCCTGCGGACCTGGTGGTCGCCGGGCATTCAATTGCATCACTGACATTGCTCGGAGGCTCCGACATGCCGCAGTCCCATAACGTCTACCCAGGTACCGCGGTCAGGTTGCGGCTGGTCAACACAGACTCACTGCCTCAGCGCTACCAGTTGCTGGGTTCGCACTACGCCGTTGCGGCCGTGGACGGGACGGAGCTGCCCACTCCCATCGAGGTTCCCGCGGGGCAGGCGTCAGAACCTGTACTCAGGCTGGGTGCAGGCGGCAGGATGGACCTCACCTTCGCCATGCCCGCTCATCCGGTGACCCTGCGGACTGAGGGCAGCGACAGCGCCGCCGTCGTGCTTGACCCGACGGGTTCAGGCGTCGAGCCGCCGGCGACAGCTGACTTCCGGGGTGGAAGGGAACTGGACATCTCTGCCGGAGCGGGCCCCGGGGATGCTGGCCCGGCTGGCACACCAGCCTGGTCCAGGACTGAAGTCATGGTTTTGGATCGGCAACTGCGTTTTGTGGACGGTGCGCCACGCTACGCCTACACGGTCAACGGAGCTGCGTATCCCAATATCAAACCGCTGGTGGTGATCGAGGGCGAGGCAGTGAAGGTGACAGTGGCAAACCGCACCTCCGAGCCCCACCCGATGCATCCCCACGGCCACCACGTGCTGGTCCTTTCACGGAACGGCCAAGCACCTGCGGCGTCACCCCTGTGGCTGGACACCTTTGATGTCCTTCCCGGTGATGTCTGGGAGGTGTTGCTCAGAGCGGACAACCCGGGAATCTGGATGGACCATTGCCATAACCTTGACCACGCTGCCCAAGGCATGATGATGCACCTGCAGTACCGCGGGTACTCGTCCCCGTTCGTTCACGGTGGCAGCTCCGGGAACCGGCCGGAGTGAAGCCGGACCTGCTCAGGTCACCCCGCGCGAACTGTCCCTTTCCATCGTGCCGGTCCGCGGATCAAACTGCGGGCGCTCGTACGCCAGTTCTCCACCGCTGCGGCCGCCGTACGGGCGCCCGTGGTCGGCAAATTCTTCCCGAAAGAAGGCGAGGCACCACTGCCCCATCTGGATCCTGGCTCCGGTGCGGAGCACTGAAGGACCGGCCTGCGCCACGCTGCCGCTGACCGTCCCGTGGGGGACCAGGACGTACTCGTCCAGCTCGTCATGCCTGATTTCGGCGTGGACCCCTTCTAGCCCCTCCAGGATGATGTCGCAGCCCGGGTCGCTTCCGATCGTGGTCTTCTCCCCGGCCAGCGTCACCTCCCGGGGGATCTGCCCGGTCCACGTGGCGGCGTCCTGGACGAAGATCAGCCGCGGCCGGCCGCTGCCCCGGGTGTAGTGCGTGGTGGTGATCCGGCGGCTGATTTTCCGCCGGACGGTGGGGAGCAGGGGCAATGGGGTGGACGGAGGCAGCAGCGGGACGGCTGCCGACTTGCGCCGCCCTTGCCTGACGATCGGCACCAGTGCTCCCAGCTTGCCCAGTTTGATATGGGGCGATCGGGTCACCAGGCGCTGGGAGGCGGGGCTGTTCACCGCCCCCAGGCTGACGATACTTCCGTCCGGGCCGGAGAGGGTGACACTGAGTCCCTTCCCGGCCAGCATCTCCGCCAGTGGCCTGATTTCGTCCAGTGACGGGATGCCGCCGCCTCCCAGGGGTGAAAGGCTGTCCATGGACACGGTGACGTCCGTGCCCGAGGACCGGGCGCTCCCCCTCGTAACCGATCCGGACTCATCTGTGTACGAGAAGTCCAGATCCACGTCCAGGCGGTAGTCAGCCATATCCGTCAGCCACGGTTCAGGTCGGAGCCGGCGGCGTCCTTGTCGCTGGTGGTGACGCGCAGGCTGCCGTTCAGCTTCCAGGTGGCCCGGGGAGCGTCGGGGCCGATGTCGCGCGGCACTTCGATGGTCATGTCAACGAACTGGTAGTTGATCGCGGCACCCTTGCCTGTGAGGTATGACCACATTTCCTCCGCCAGGTCCGCCCAGTCCCGGATGCTGCGTTCGTTGGATGCGGTGTTTTCGGATGCACTCAGGTCAGTCATGATGGTCTATCCCCTTCATTGGGCCGGAAATCATAGTGTGGAACAGCCAAGCGCGGGTCCGCAGGTGCCGCGAGGGCCCCGCGGTGCCGGATTCGGGACGTGCCCAAGCCCGGCACCATCACTGTATTCCCGTGCTGCACCCGGCGGAAGGCGTGAATCCCGGAACGTTCTCGCTCCGGTTTGGGTTCCCGTCCTGCACACTGGAGGCATGCGCCGAAAAGTTACTCCCGCCATCCCCCGTCCCGGACAGGAATCCGTCTGGGACTACCCCCGGCCGCCACGCGTGGAGCCGGGCACCGAAAGGATCCGGATCGTCCTGGGCGGCGAACTGATCCTGGATACCGCTGACTCGATCAGGGTGCTCGAGACCAGCCACCCGCCGGTCTACTACCTGCCCCGGTCGGCGTTCCGGCCGGGGGCGCTGGAACCGGCCCCCGGAAGCAGCTTCTGTGAGTTCAAAGGCGCAGCGCAGTACCTCACTGTCCACGGCGGCGGGTTGGTGGCTGAAGCAGCAGCGTGGTTCTACCCGGAGCCGGCCAAGGGGTACGAGGCCCTGGTTGACCGCGTTGCCGTGTACCCCGGCCGGATGGACTACTGCGAAGTGGAGGGCGAGCGTGTCCGTCCGCAGGCGGGAGGATTCTACGGCGGCTGGATCACTGGCCGCGTGGCTGGGCCGTTCAAGGGCGAACCCGGGACCATGGGTTGGTAAGCTCCCGTTTTCCCCACCTGGCTTCCAACGAATATCCAGACAACTCCCAGAGTCTGGGAGCATGATGGGAGCATGAACAAGAACGGTCCAGAAGCGAAGCTCCTCGTTGTCGACGACGAACCCAACATCCGCGAGCTGCTGTCCACCTCGCTGCGGTTTGCCGGATTCGACGTCGTCTCGGCCGCCAACGGACGTGACGCCCTTGCGGCCGCGGATGCCCACGCCCCGGACCTGGCCGTGCTGGACGTCATGCTCCCTGACATGGACGGCTTCACTGTCACCCGCCGCCTCCGCGCCGCCGGGAAGCATTTCCCGGTCCTCTTCCTCACCGCCAAGGACGACACGGAGGACAAGGTCACCGGGCTCACTGTCGGCGGAGACGATTACGTCACCAAACCGTTCAGCCTCGACGAGGTGGTGGCCCGGATCCGCGCCGTCCTGCGCCGCACGCAACCGATGATGGATGACGATGCCGTGATCCGTGTGGACGACCTGGAGCTCGACGACGACGCGCACGAAGTACGCCGCGGCGGCACCGTGATTGAGCTCTCCCCCACCGAGTTCAAGCTGCTCCGCTACCTCATGCTCAACCCCAACCGGGTGCTCTCCAAATCGCAGATCCTGGACCACGTCTGGGAATACAACTTCAACGGTGACGCCTCCATCGTGGAGTCGTACATTTCCTACCTCCGCCGGAAGGTGGACATCGACCCCGACGCCCCCGCACTGATCCAGACCAAACGCGGCGTGGGCTACGTGCTCCGGACGGCAGAAAAGCGCTGACCTTGCTGCAGCGATGGAAGTCCGCGTCCCTGAGGACGCAGCTGGTGGCCATGATCATGGCGCTGCTGATAGTTGCCCTGACAGTGACCGGGGCCGGAACGCTGGCGCTGCTGCACAGTTACCTCCAGGGGCAGGTGGACGGCAAACTGTATGCAGCTGTGGACCTGGCCCGGAAACAGCGCTCCTTCACTCCGCTGCAGGCTCCCACGAACCCGATGGTCCCCACGGACTATTCATTGATTCTCTTCGCCCCCGGCGAGGAGCCCTACCCGTTCGGCGGCGATCCGGATAACCGCCCGGACATCAGCTCCATCACCGTGGAGCAGGCCCAGGCGCGCGGGACAGTCCCCTACCAGGTGCGCGGCACGGACGGCGAAAACTGGCGGGTGGTCGCTGTGCCCGTGCAGAACGGCCAGACCACAGCTGTCGTGGCCATAGGGCTGCCCCTGCGGAGCGTCGACGATGTCCTCAAGCACGCCACCCTGGTGGTGACGGGGGTAGGGCTGCTGACCCTGCTGCTCGCGTCCCTCATTGCAAGCTGGACGGTCTCCCGGTCCTTCCGGCCGCTGGCCCGGGTGGAAAAGACCGCGGCCGCAATCGCTGCCGGCGATCTCTCCCGCCGCGTGGAGGTCGAAAACCCCGGCACCGAGCTCGGGCGGTTGAGCAGGTCGCTGAACGCCATGCTCGCCCATATCGAAACAGCCTTCGCGGCCCGCACCGCCTCGGAGGCGAGGATGCGCCGGTTCGCGGCCGACGCCTCCCATGAGCTGCGGACCCCGCTTGTGACCATCCGGGGGTTCTCCGAGCTGTACCGGCATGGCGCGCTGGCCACGAAGGAAGACGTGTCCACAGCCATGGGAAGGATCGAAAGCGAAGCCAAGCGCATGGGTTCTATGGTGGAGGACCTGCTGCTGCTGGCCCGCCTTGACGAGCAGCGGCCGCTGCAGCAAAAGCCCGTGGACCTCCAGCTCATTGCGAATGATGCCGTGGTGGACACCCAAGCCAGCGACCGGTCCCGCGTGATTTCGCTGACCGGCCTCGACGGCGGCCCGGCCACGCCTGCACCGGCGCTGGGCGACGAAGCCAAGCTCCGCCAGGTCGTGGGCAACCTCGTGGGCAACGCCCTGCGTTACACCCCGGAGGGCACCCCCATCGAGCTGGCGGTGGGGGTCCGCACGGCGGAAGACGGGCAGCTGCTCTCCGTAATAGAAGTTCGGGACCACGGGCCGGGCATCTCGGACGAAGACGCGTCCAAGGTTTTCGAGCGGTTCTACCGGGCGGACACCTCCCGGACGCGGGAAACGGGAGGCAGCGGGCTGGGACTCGCCATTGTTGCCGCGATCGTGGGCTCCCACGGCGGCAGCGTCCGGGTTGAAAAGACCGACGGCGGCGGCGCCACGCTCGTGGTCAGCCTTCCGCGGCGTGATGACGTTCCGGATGCGGGAATGCGCGGGGAAGAGAACCGTGCTGAAAAGAGCCAAGGCAGCGGCGGCGAGGTTATGCACATATAGCCACTGGCGGTGGCAGCGTGGCCGTGGAGTTTTCTACGCTCGAGGGCAAGGGGCCGGACCGGCCGGGCCCGCAGGCGCAAGCTGCTGTACAGCGAAAGGCACCACCATGAGCATTATCTCCGTCGATACCGAACTCCTCCAGCTGAAGTCCGCCACCGTCCAGGCCACCATGGACCGAATCAGCGCCGACGTGCAGGCCATGAAACGCGGACTGGACGAACTCCAGGGCTCCTGGCGGGGCTCTGCCGCCGCGAACTTCCAGGCGCTGATTACGGAATGGACCATGACTCAGGGAAGAGTGGAGGCATCACTGGCATCCATCAACACCGCACTTGCCTCAGCAGCAGCCACTTACGCGCAGGCGGAGCAGGGCAATACCCAGCGGTTCAGCTGAGGCGCCTAGGCTTCGGGCGTGCCCTGGTGGAACCGAAGCCGCCACCGGCCGCCATCCAGTACCCACAGCGAGCTTCTGAGGGTGGTGCCGGAGCGGGCATAACTGCGGTAGGTAAGGAGGACCGCCTCAGCGCCGACACGTTCGGCGCCCAGAATCTCGATGTCCGTCCGTTCGCCCGGGTCCTCCTCGAGCGCCATCATCATGGCGTCCCGGGTCCACATCCTGCCCGAGCTGCCGATCTCCACGAAATCAGGGTGGAGCAGGACGGCAGTCCGGCCGATGTCCCCGCGCACCAGCGGGCCCAGCAGTTCCCGCTCAAGTTCCTCCACCACGGCCTCAGCCGGTGCTTCAGCCGCCCTTGCGGCAGTCCCGGGCGCATCAAAACCACGGTTGTCCAGCTGGCTGAACAGATCCGGCTCCTCGTAGGCCCCTGCCGGTTTTCCTGGCTCCGCGGGCGCGTCCCTGGCTTCCTGTTTCACCGGCGCAGGGTGGGCGTGGTGGGCACCCGGAAAGCCTGGCCCGGAGCGGGCAGCCACGCCCTGCTGGTAGGCCGTTGCGGCCGCCCGCGCACGTTCGTCCGCGGCTTCGTTCAGGTCATGCCCTGCATGCCCCTTCACCCATTCGAAGGTGTATTTCCGGCCGGCAAGCTCACGGTCCAGTTCCTTGAGCAGGTCCACATTGAGGACCGGCTTCCCGTCTGCTTTACGCCAGCCTTTGCGCTTCCACCCCGGCATCCACTTGGTGATGGAATTAATGACGTACTGGCTGTCGCAGAGGATGCGGAGGTCCTCCTGAGGAAGGTGGGCTGTGGCCCGGAACAGATCCAGGACCGCCATCAGCTCGCCCTGGTTGTTGGTCCCATGGGGCCAACCGCCGGCACGCCAGCAGTCGTCATTCACGTACCAGGCCCAGCCGGCCGGACCCGGGTTTCCCAAGGCCGAACCGTCAGCCGCTGCAGTAATCGTCACCGGTCCATCCTGCCAGACGGGCACGACAAACCGGAGTCCGCCCGCGGCCATTGCTTGGAAAGCGGTTACCGAAAGTACTTGACGCGGAGAGAGCCGGGCAGGCACAATCGCTGTATTGAACCGAGAAAGCGTTTTCTCACCGGAGCCCGGCACTGTGCCGCGGCAGCCAACGGAAAGCGCCCTCAGCACCAGGAAGGCACATCAATGACGATCCCAACCCTCAGCCGGAGGAAGTTCCAGCTCGGCGCCGCAGCCGTTGCACTCTCCCTCCTCGCCACAGGCTGCGGCACCTCTTCAGGCTCTGAGAGCAACGAGCAAGTAACCCTCCGGTTTGCCTGGTGGGGCAACGAGTACCTCAACGCCCAGACTGAGAAGGTTATCGACGCCTTCGAGGCGGAACACCCGAACATCAAGATTGAATCCGAACCAGGCGAGTGGGGCAGCTATTGGGACAAGCTGGCAACCAAGACAGCCGCCAACGATGCGCCGGACGTCATCCAGATGGACCAGAAGTACATCGCGGAATACGGCGGGCGCGGGGCACTCCTTGACCTGTCCAAGCAAAGCGGTATCGACACGTCCAAGCTGGATGAGGAAGCCCTGGCTTCGGGACAGTACGACGGCGCCCAGTACGGACTCAGCACCGGCCAGAACGCCTATGTCATCATGGCGAATACCAAAGTCTTCGAAGCAGCCAATGTTCCCATCCCGGATGACACCACGTGGACGTGGGAGGAATTCATGGCAACAGCCTCGAAGATCAGCGCCGCCGGAGACGGCAAGAACTACGGCGCAGCCTACGGAAGCAATGAAGCCGACCTGATCATCTGGCTGCGCCAGCACGGGGAGAACCTGTACTCCCAGGACGGCAAGCTCGATTTCGACACCGCCACGGCCGCGTCCTTCTGGGAACGGCTTAAGGAGCAGCGCGACTCCAAGGCAAGCCCGCCGGCCACGGTGGCCACAGAGGACTCCGGCGCCGGACTCGAGGAGAGCCTCTTCGGAACCAACAGGGTGGGCATGGCATGGTGGTGGACCAACCAGCTCGGGTCCCTGGAGTCCACCACCGGGAGCAGCATCAAGATGCTCCGTGCACCCAGCGTCGACGGTTCAGCGGCTGAGAACGGGATGTACTACAAGCCCACCATGTTCTGGTCCGCCTCCTCACGCTCCAAGCACCCGGAAGCCGCGTCCACCTTCATCAACTACCTGGCCAACAGCCCGGAGGCCGGGGCCATCCTGATGACGGACCGCGGCGTTCCCACCAACACGGACATCGTTGAGAGCATCACGCCGTCCCTGAAGCCTGCCGACACCACGGTGGTGGGCTTCCTGAAGGACATCGCACCCGACATCAAGGATGCGCCGCCTGTTCCGCCGGTAGGCGCGGGCAGCGTGCAGAACGTCATCAAGCGCTACACCGATGAGGTGCTCTACGACCGCCTCACGCCCCAGGCGGCCGCTGACGCATTCAAGAAGGAAGTTGAGGGAATGCTGGCCAGCGCCAAGTAACACCCTGCGGTAAGACACGAATGTGGCCCCCTCCGAAGAGGGGGCCACATTCGTGTCTAGCGGGACTGGTCCCGGCAGGAGTGGCTAGAAGCCGCCCATACCGCCCATGCCACCCATGTCGTCGCCACCGGCAGGAGCAGCGTTCTTCTCCGGCTTGTCGGCAACAACTGCCTCGGTGGTGAGGAAGAGGCCAGCGATGGAAGCCGCGTTCTGCAGGGCAGAGCGGGTGACCTTGACGGGGTCGTTGACGCCGGCGGCCAGCAGGTCGACATACTCGCCGGTGGCTGCGTTCAGGCCGTGGCCGGCGGGCAGGCCGCGGACCTTGTCCACCACAACGCCCGGCTCCAGGCCGGCGTTGAAGGCGATCTGCTTGAGCGGAGCGTCGATGGCCACGCGGACGATGTTGGCGCCGGTTGCTTCGTCGCCGGACAGCTGCAGGTTGGCGAATGCCTTGGCGCCGGCCTGGATGAGGGCCACGCCGCCACCGGCGACGATGCCTTCCTCAACGGCAGCCTTGGCGTTGCGCACGGCGTCTTCGATGCGGTGCTTGCGCTCCTTGAGCTCAACTTCCGTTGCGGCACCGGCCTTGATGACTGCAACGCCGCCGGCCAGCTTGGCCAGGCGCTCCTGCAGCTTCTCGCGGTCGTAGTCCGAGTCGGAGTTTTCGATCTCGGCGCGGATCTGGGAAACGCGGCCGGCGATCTGGTCGGCGTCGCCGGCACCCTCGACGATGGTGGTCTCGTCCTTGGTGACAACAACCTTGCGTGCCTGGCCCAGGAGTTCCAGGCCGGCGTTTTCCAGCTTCAGGCCGACTTCCTCGGAGATGACCTGGCCGCCGGTGAGGACGGCGATGTCGGCAAGCTGTGCCTTGCGGCGGTCGCCGAAGCCCGGAGCCTTGACGGCGACGGACTTGAAGGTGCCGCGGATCTTGTTGACAATCAGGGTGGCCAGGGCCTCGCCCTCGATGTCCTCAGCGATGATCAGCAGCGGCTTGTTGGACTGCATGACCTTTTCCAGGACAGCAACCAGTTCCTTGACGTTGGAGATCTTGGAGTTGACGATCAGGATGTACGGATCCTCGAGGACCGTTTCCTGGCGCTCAGCGTCGGTAACGAAGTAAGCCGAGATGTAGCCCTTGTCGAAGCGCATGCCTTCGGTGAGCTCAAGCTCCAGGCCGAAGGTGTTGGACTCCTCGACCGTGATGACGCCTTCCTTGCCCACCTTGTCCAGGGCTTCGGCGATGAGTGCACCGATTTCCTCGTCACCGGCGGAGATGGACGCCGTGGCGGCGATCTCTTCCTTGGTTTCGATCTCCTTGGCGGAGTTCAGCAGTTCGGCGGTGACGGCCTCAACGGCCTTCTCGATGCCGCGCTTGAGGGACAGCGGGTCGGCGCCGGCAGCAACGTTGCGCAGGCCTTCCTTTACCAGTGCCTGCGCCAGGACAGTGGCGGTGGTGGTGCCGTCGCCGGCGACGTCGTCCGTCTTCTTGGCAACTTCCTTGACCAGCTCGGCGCCGATCTTCTCGTAAGGATCGTCCAGCTCGATCTCCTTGGCGATGGAAACACCATCGTTGGTGATCGTGGGGGCGCCCCACTTCTTCTCGAGGACGACGTTGCGTCCACGCGGGCCGAGGGTGACCTTAACGGCGTCGGCGAGGATGTTCAGGCCCCGCTCAAGGCCGCGGCGTGCCTCTTCATCAAATGCAATGATCTTGGCCATAACGGCAGTAGTCCTTTCGGGACAGTCGTTAAGAATGAACCTTCGCTGCAGTGCCCGCGACGGACGACCCGTTTCCGGCGGCCTCTGTATGCCTTCGGGTGTGGGTCTCACTCCAGTTAGGTGTTTCTTCGCTCCTCGACCGCTGCCGGCGCCGCCGGCCGAAGCCACGCTTTGCTTAGCAGTCGGTACGTCAGAGTGCTAACTCAATAATTAGCACTCCCCACGTGAGAGTGCAAGCGAATAACAAGCGGAAAGCGCCCTGGCGGGCGCGTCTTCGCCGAGGGCGATCAGCCGGCGGCGCGGCCTGCCGTTTCAACGCCGGTGGCCGCGGGATTGTTGTCGGCGCCGTATGTGAACACCGTGTAGGCGGCCGAGGTGATGTCACCGTTGGCATCGAAGGCAAGTGGGCCCGATTCGCCGTCGTAATTGATGTCCGCACCGGACGCCTTGCCTGCCAGGCATTCTTTATAGCTGGCGCATGGTGCCGTTCCAGCCGGGCCTGTTCCGCCAGCGGTCCCGCCGGATACCGAGACCAGGCTCGCGGCGATTGAACGCCCGGAGTCGTCCTCGGCCTTGGCCGCTGCGAGCGCGGCAAGGGTCACGGCGTCGTACGTCTCCGCTGCGAAGGACACGTCCTTCAGGGCCGGATCGATGCCCAGCAGCCGTTCCTGGAACCCTGCCGAGGGAAGCTGCCCCGGGACAACCGCACGTGCACCGTCCAGGGCCCTGGTTCCCAGCCGGGAGCCATACCGGCTGAAGGCGCCGTCGCTCAGGATAAGCCTTGAGCCTGCGAGGGCGGCGTTGTTGAGCTCAGCGAGGGCGCCCTGCGCGCCGTCACGGGCCACCAGGATCACGGCGTCGGGTTGCGCCTCGCGGATTGAGGCAGCCGCAGATCCCGCGTCACCCGGTGTGAAGCCCACCGCTGACAACACGTCCAGGCCCGCCTGTTCAGCGGACGCGGAGACGGCCGCGGAGACATCGCTGCCGTAGGAGCCTTCCTGGTACACCACGGAGATGGTTGCGGCGCCGGCGTCCTTGGCGAGCTTGGCAAGCACGGGTCCCTGCGCGACATCGGCGGCGGCCGTCCGGAAGTAGTATCCGCCGCTGGCTATGCTGCTGAGCCCGGCCGCGGTGTTGGCAGGCGAAATCAGTGGCGTCCGCGCCCTGGAGAGGATGTCGACGGCTGCGGAGGCGTGGCTGGAGTCGGTGGGGCCAATGACCACATCGGCTGTGGCCTGGACCAGGGACTGCGCCTGGGACGCTGTGTCCTGGCCTGTTTCAACGGGGAGAAGTTCCACCGGCCGGCCCTTGTGCCCGCCGGCAGCGTTGATTTCCTTGACGGCAAGCTTGGCGGCAGCAAGTTGGGGACCGTTCAGGAAGCTGTTGGCACCGGTGTTGTCCAGGATGAGGCCGACCCGCAGCGTGCCGTCACCTGAGGCCTCCGCCGGTTCCGTGCGCGCGTTTCCGGTCACCCCGGAACAGCCGGTGAGGGCGAGAGTGCCGCAGAGGGCTGCGGCGAACAACGGACGGATGGGTGCAGCGGAGGAAAACGGGTGCTTCACTCGGCCGGCCGGACGCTTTCGGCCTGCGGGCCTTTCTCGCCTTCGCCAACTTCGAGTTCCACGCGCTGGCCCTCGTCCAGTGCGCGGTAGCCCTCGCCCTGGATGGCGGACCAGTGGACAAAAACGTCGTCCCCGGAGCCGTCAACGGTGATGAAGCCGTAGCCTTTTTCCGCGTTGAACCATTTGACGGTTCCTCGTGCCATGATGACCACTCTTTCCGTTAGGTCCGGGATGCTGCGCCGGTGCCGCCGTGGCTCGAAGCCCGGAATTCACTCTAGCCAATGCTCGCCGGCAGCGCCGGGGCACAGCATGGCCGGCCGCAAACGTTATTCAGGCGTGACCCCGGCCTTCACCTGTGCGGATGTGGCGTGAGGCGCCCTGTTGGGAACCCCGGCCTACCGGTATCCGGGGCCGAGCACCACCACCAGGGGAACCTGGAATTCGGTGCTCTCCACCACGGTGGGGATGCCCACAAGTTCCGCGAGGGCCTGCGCGTTGGCCTCCTGCGCCGCTCCCGCGTAGAAGATGATGGAGCCCTGCTGGGGTGCCCCTGCCCAGTTGCCTACCTGGCCCAGTGTCCACCCGTCCGCCTGCAGGGTTCCGCCCACGCGGCTGGCCAGCCCGGCAGTTCCGGCAGCGTTGTAGACCGCCACGGCCTGGGCCTTATCCACTGTTGCGGCCTGCGCAGTGCTCTGGGGGCTGGACGATGTCCCGTTTCCTGCCGCGCCGGCAGGTTCGGAGGAAGGCGACGGCTCAGGCTCGGTGGAGGGGACGTCTGACGGGTCCGGCGCGGCGGACGGAGTCGATCCGGTTCCGGCCAGCGGTGCTGCTTCCAGGCTCGACGACGCCTGGGTTGCCGGACCGTCGAATCCGAGCCTGGGCAGGATCAGGAAAGAAACCACGCCGATGGCCAGCGCAACAATCCCCGCAGTCAGGATGGGCCAGAGACGGACCCGCGCCGGAGCGGAGGCTGTGCGGTGTACACCTTGTCGCGACGCGGTCTCCGGGACCTTGTCGAATTCATCGCGGGCGTATTTGGTCATGGGAGAGAGACATCCTTGTGTGTAGCTGCTGAGGACTCAGCGTGAGCGTCTTATGCGTCGGACCCCAGTCGGCGTGCAGTGCGTGCACGGTGACGCGAAGTACGTAGTCTACGCAATCTCTTGACCAGCATGGGGTCATGCGCCAGCGCATCCTCGGTGTCGATCAGGGCGTTGAGGAGTTGGTAATAGTGCGTGGCGGACAGATCGAACAGTTCCCTGATGGCCTGCTCCTTGGCGCCCGCATACTTCCACCACTGCCGCTCCAGGGCGAGCATCTGCTGGTCCCGCTCGCTCAGCGGCGACTCCCGCAGGGTGAAATCCGCCAGCAGGGCGTTCCGTTGTTCCTGCGCCGGCAGGTGCTCCCGAGCTGGCTCCGCCACGGCGCACTCTCCTTAGCTGGTTACGTAAAATGTCTGACCCCCATGCTACGGACGAACAACACCATTGTCATTTGCGCATAGCCCCGCCGCACACACCGTACGGTCCGGCCGGCGCCTCCCGCCGCCTGCAAGAATGGACTGATGTTTGAATCGGACGCCTTGTTTGAGCTGGAGCAGGAACCTGCAGGCAGCACCGGCTTCGCCGGGCTGGCGCAGCTGCCGCTGGCAGAGCTGATGGCCCCGGACTGGGCCGCCGCACTCTCCGGCGTGGACGCCCAACTTCGCGCCGTTCTTCGCTTCGCGGCAGGCGAAGTGGCGGACGGTCACCGGGTCCTGCCGGCGCCGTCGAACGTCCTGCGGGCCTTCCGCCAGCCCCTTGCGGACGTGAAGGTGCTGATTGTGGGACAGGACCCCTACCCCACGCCGGGGCACGCCGTCGGGCTGTCCTTCGCCGTTGACCCGCACGTCCGGCCCATTCCCAGGAGCCTCGCGAACATCTACCGGGAGCTGGAGGCCGACCTGGGAATCCCGCCGAGGGTGCATGGTGACCTCTCCGCATGGGCCGGGCAGGGGGTACTGCTCCTGAACCGGGTGATGACGGTACGGGCGGGATCTGCGGGATCCCACCGGAGGAAGGGCTGGGAAGACATTACGACGGCGGCCGTCGAGGCGCTGGGCGCGCGGCGGGCACCGGACGGGTCACCCCTGCCGCTGGTCGCGGTTCTGTGGGGGAAGGACGCCGAGAGCGTGCGCACGCTGCTGCCCGGGGTCCCGGCAGTGTCCAGCGCGCACCCCAGCCCCTTGTCCGCGTCACGGGGTTTCTTTGGCTCCCGCCCGTTCAGCCGCGTCAACAAGCTCCTGCGGGAGCAGGGGGCCGCGGACGTAACCTGGGAGCTTCCGGCGGTGCCCTAGCTTAGGCTTGCCTTATGAGCATTGTTCCCGCCTCCACCAGCGCCAGCAAGAAAAGCCGCCCCCAGGTCAACCTCACGGTGGTCCGCCGGGAACAGCTGGCGCCGCAGATGGTCCGGATTGTCGCGGGCGGGGACGGTTTCGCCGATTTCGTCAATAACGGCTTTGTTGACCGGTACGTCAAGATCGTCTTTCCGCAGCCGGGGGTCCGGTATCCCTCACCCCTGGATCTGTGGAGCATCCGGGAGACCATGCCCCGGGAACAATGGCCTTTCACGCGCACATACACCCTCCGCTGGGTGGATACCGCGGCCCGGCAACTTGCCATCGACTTTGTGGTCCACGGCGACGAGGGGCTGGCTGGCCCCTGGGCGGCCAGGGCCGAGCCAGGCGACACCCTGACTTTCACCGGCCCGGGGGGTGCGTACAACCCGGACCCCAAAGCCGACTGGTACCTGTTCGCCGGAGATGAGGCGGCCCTGCCCGCCATCGCCGCCTGCATTGAATCCCTGCCGGCGGAAGCGGCCGGCGTCGCGTTCCTCGAGGTCGATTCCGACGCCGACATCCAGCCGATTGCCGCACCGGCCGGGCTGGAACTGCACTGGCTCTTCCGCCGCGGTGTCCCCGCCGGCCAAAGCAACCTCCTGGTGCAGGCCGTTGCGGAGGCTGACTGGCCCGCGGGGAGGGTGGACGTTTTTGCCCACGGCGAGCGGGGGTACATGAAGGCACTCCGGGATGTCCTGTTCGTCCAGCGCGGACTGGACCGCAAGCAGGTGTCCCTGTCCGGCTACTGGGCCAGGGGCCGCGTCGAGGACGTCTTCCAGGCCGAGAAGAAGTTGCCCATAGGTCAGATCTAGGAGGACAGATCCAGGCCGGCCCGGTCAGCGGCGGCGGGCCCGCCGCCGCTCGTTGCTGGCCAGGCTGCGGGTCAGCGGCCTCGCGAGGGTATCGCCCAGCACGATCCCCCCGGCAGTTCCCAGGACGATGGCACCGGCGTTGAGCATCCCGCCGGCGCCGAGCAGGATCTCGGCTTCCTCGATGGTCAGGACGTACATGGAGCGGAAAATGGTGAGGCCGGGCAGCAGGATGAGTGCCGCCGGCACCGCCACCACCAGCTGTGGTGCGCCCATGCGCAGAGCGACCACCCGTGCGAGCAGGCCGATCACCACGGCAGCCAGGGCCGGCGAGAACCGGTCGCCAATGCCCAGCAGGCCGCCGCCCAGCAGGACCAGGTACCCCGCGACGCCCACCGCCGCGGTGGGCAGCAGGAGCTGCCAGGTTGTCTGCTCGGTCACCCCGATGGCCATCACCGCCACGGCAACCAGGATCACCAGCACCCACAGGTCGTAGGCGGGCGGGAAGGTCTGCGTCACGTCGATTGCCTGCATGCTGGTCAGCTGGCCCACCACAAAAGCGACGGCGATGCCCGCTACCAGCGCACCAAAGGTCAGCAGGGTGGAAAGGAACCGCCCCGCCGCGGTCACGGGGAAGCCGTTGATGGCGTCCTGCACGGAGGAGACCAGCCGGCCTGTGGGCAGGAGCAGGAGGATTCCGCCCACCACCACGATCGCCGGAGAGGTGGTCAGCCCAAACTGCCACAACAGCAGAGCCAGCAGGGTCACCGCGAAGGAGCAGCTGGCGGTGGTGAAGAAGTCCGGCACGCGCCAGCGGCCCAGCTGGCGGGCCAGCAGGCTCACGCCGATGTTGACGGCGAACGCAATGGCGGAGGACACCGGCCCGCCGCCCAGCACAGCAACGAACGCTGCGGCAAAGACCCCGAACGCCGCCGTCACCATCCAGCGGGGGAACGGCTTGGGACTGGTGATGGCCTCATCCAGCCTGCGGATCGCCTCGTCACGCCCCACTCCCCCCGCAACGATGTCCGTCACCAGCTGGTGGACCTTGGCCAGGCCTGCGTAGTTGTTGGTCCAGGACCGGACCACCCGCAGCAGCGCAATGGGGGTTTGGTCCTTGGGCGCGTAGTTGATGCCCACCGACTGGTTGGTGATGTCCACTTCGATGTTCTTCAGGCCCAGCGCCGCCGTGACGGCAATGATGCTGGTTTCAACCTCCAGGGCACCAGCACCGTAGCGGAACATGGTTTCGGCCAGGTGCAGCGCGAAGTCCAGGGTCTTCCGGGCGGACGTGTCCACGCCGCCCACCTGGATCATGGGGTTCGCATAGGGGCTGCCGGTGAGCCTGTCCACGATGCTCATGGGAGCAGTGGGCGGGTTCTCGCCCTGGACCAGGCGCCGCAGCATCCTTTTCGCCGCAGCATTCTGCCGCAGCTGGGAGGGGGTCAGAGGCTCGGTTTTGGGCAGGCCGTCCGTGCGCGGCGGTGCCTTCGGTGATGGCGTTGCCTTTGGTGATCCGCCGCCGGGATAGTCAGGCCGGTCGGTCATGGGTCCCTCCTCCCGTTGTGGTGGTGTGCAGCGTGTGTGCTGCGGAGCGCGTCAGGCGGAGCGCCGCAGGGGCAGCTTGCCCAGCAGGAGGCGGGCGGCCCCCGCTGCGGCGCGGGCAAGCCTGTTGGCGCGGAACACGGCAGGGCGGACAGGCATCACAAAGTCGCCCACGAGCTGGAACACTTCGCCGCCGAAGCCCTTCTTGAACTCGTAGCCGCCGTGGCCTTCCTCGTCCTGGCCGGAGATGCCGAACGTACCGTAGAAGTTGTACCGCGGGTAACCCTTCTCAAGGGCGTGGAGCATCATCCCCCAGTACAGCGAGGTGGCTCCGTTGAAGTAGATGTAGTCCTGCACGGTGCCGCCGATGACGCAGACCACTTCGTCGCCGTAGCAGACGAAGTGGATGGCGGCCACCGTGGCAACGCCAACCGAATCCGGAAAACGTTCGATGTCCTTCAGGCTTCGCTCGTAGCTGTCCACCAGGTCCTGGACCACTTTGAGCCGGTTGGCCTTTTTCTTGCTGCCGGTCTCCTCCACCTCGCGGCGGAGCTCTGCCGCGGTTTCCGATTCCGCGGCCAGCCGCTCCGTAATGGATTTCCGGTAGGCAGGAATGTCAATCTTGGCCATCATGAGCTTGGTGAACTCGGCCGACGTGGTGCGGAGCAGCTGTTCATAATAGGCGCGTTCGCGGTAGACGAAACCCTTTTCGTCGCCGGCCCGGCTCAGGGCGCCGTAGAACTCATCAAGGGTCTCCAGCGTTGCCTGCTCCAGGAAAACACCGTTCTTTTCCGCTTTGCGGATGGCCTTCCGGGTGCGGTAGCTGGTTCCCATGATCAGTTCCTCCGCGTCCTGGATGCCTTCCAGGCTCTTGATGAACATCCAGTTCACGTTCACGAAGTTCATGTCCAGCCCCTGGTGCTGGAACCCCAGCCCGCCGAGCTGTGCCACCAGCGGCCTGTTGTCCTCCACTTCGGGGTGTTCCGCGCCGTCGGCATCGCGGGCCATGTACCTGAGGTTCGGGGAGATCCGGAGCTCGGCGGCTTTCCGCTCCGCTGCGCGTTTGCGGAGGAGTTCGACGACGGCGCGCACCAGTCCAGGGTCCGTGTAGTCCATCAGGGGGCCCTTGGCGCATTCGCACACCGTGTAGCCGAGGCGCGTGGTGGTGTAATTCAGTTTGCCGGCCGCCACCAGTTCGCCGTCGCGGCGCACTCCGAAAAGTTCAACCTGCTGTCCCCGGGCACGCTGGAACCGGGCGAAGTCGAGGGACTGGAGGAAGCTGTTCTGTGGGTGCTTCAGCGCGAACTGCTCGAATTCGGCGTCGCTGAGCATGGCGAACTCCAGGTCGGCGGCGGATATTGCAGTCAAGGGGTTACCTTCTTCACGGATGGGGGCTGGCATAGGCAGGATGTGGGCGGGGCCCGGCGGCGGGTGGCTGGGCAGTCAGCTGCGGCCGGTCTTCCGGGTCAGTAGAACTGCTGGCCGGTGCGGGCAGTTTCGATCCGGCGGAACACCTTCTCTGCTCCCTTGACCCAGAGCCGGTGCTTCAGGGGCGAGAGAACGTAGTCGTGGCAGCCGACAAAATCGGTGACAGTCTTGGTGAAGCTGGTCTTGAACATGCCCATCCCGTAGAGATTGTGGCTCTTGTCCTTGATCCGTGAGGCCGGCGGGGTGCCGCAGAAATCGTATTCAGTGCAGCCGAGCTCCTGCATGCGCCGGATGGCAGCCCACTGGACGAGGTGCGAATCGCCGTACTGTTTGCGGTTCTGGGTGGAGCCGCCGTCCTTGTAGGTGGCTTTGGCACCGTAGTTGATGACGAAGGCTCCCACACTGGGTTTCCCGTCTTCATAGGTGAAGAAGAAGTTGCCTTGGCCGCGGTTGCAGAATTCGTCCCAGAACGCAGCGTAATACGCGTAGCTGCGCAGGGGCATGGAGCCCTTGGCATTGACGGTGTCCGCCATCAGGTCATAGAGGGCCCGGTAGGTTTCCGGACCGTGTTCCTTGCGGACCACTTCGCAGCCTTCCCGCTCGGCCCGTCGGATGGCGTTACGCGCCCGGGAGGAGATGGCCTTGAACACCACTTCTTCGGGGCCGGAGATATCCAGCAGCGCAGTGGAGTCGTTGGACTGGATGTTGGGCGCCTTGGCCAGGCCCGCCACCTTCAGGTGTGCCTGGGCTTCCTCCGAGTCAAGGATGTCCGGCTCGATCTTGATGGTGAAGACGTTGAGCTTCCGGCTGCGCACGAAAGCCGCGCAGGCCTCCAGCGCCGCTCTGAGGTCCGCCGCCGCCGCCAGGTCAGGTCCCTTGATGAGGTACCACAGCCGGCCCAGCACGGGGAAGTTCTTTTCGAGCACCAGGTTGTAGCTGGCCGATCCACCGTTTTCGAGGACCAGGAACCGGACTTTCCAGCCACTGCCGTTCTTTACCGAAGCGTAAGCGGCGGACTGCAGCATGTTGCCGCCGTTGGGGTTGGCCGTGACGTGCTTGTCCCAGTTTTCAATCTCTTCGGCTGTGGCAAAACGTGCGGTAAATTCTCGCAAGGGGGCCGTGTCCAATCGGTTTCGTGCGCGGTTTCGGTACTCGTGTCTGCGTGCGGACATGCAGCCTCAAGTCTAAAGCCTGAAGCCCCCACGGCTTTTCAGCAGCCGGCCCGTGCCTGCCGCGGCCCGTGCCCTTGACTCGGGTGGACCGGTTGGCAAGGGTGGAGGCATGCAGCCTAACCGTGAAGAGTTGTCATCCCCGCCGGATGGAAGCGGCCAGCCGTACAGCGCGCGGGTCCAGGCAGCGGTGCTGGCCGGATTCCTGGTGGCATCCTTCCTGGTGGCCGGGCTCGGCGGATTCTCCACCGTTGACAATGTGGACGGGTGGTATGCCACGGCTGACAAGGCGCCCTGGTCGCCGCCCAACTGGCTCTTCGGCCCGGTATGGACACTGCTCTACACAGCCATGGCGGTGGCTGCCTGGCTTGTGTGGCGGAAGAGGGCTCCCAAGACCAGGCCGGCGTTGACGGCGTACGCGGTCCAGTTGGGCCTGAACCTCGCCTGGACTCCGGTGTTCTTCGGCCTCTATCCCGCTATGGGTACGGCTGCCCTGTGGCTGGCCATGGCCATTATCGTGGCCCTGATCGCCGCGGTCACGGTGACGGTCCTCTACTTCGGCCCCATCAGCCGGACCGCGGGACTGCTGCTGCTCCCCTACATTGCGTGGCTGGTCTTTGCGTCCACCTTGAACTGGTGGGCTGCCGTCCACAACTGAAGGTTTAACGCTGTCAGCATTCGACGACGTTGACGGCGAGGCCGCCCATGGCCGTTTCCTTGTATTTGGAGCTCATGTCCTTGCCGGTCTCGCGCATGGTCACGATCACCTCATCCAGCGACACCCGGTGGGACCCGTCGCCCCAGAGCGCCATCTTCGCGGCGTTGATCGCCTTCGCCGCCGCGATCGCGTTCCGCTCGATACACGGGACCTGGACCAGCCCGCCGATCGGATCACACGTCAACCCCAGGTTGTGCTCCATCGCGATCTCCGCCGCGTTCTCCACCTGCGCCGGAGACCCGCCCATCACCTCAGCCAGGCCCGCAGCAGCCATCGACGACGCCGACCCCACCTCACCCTGGCACCCCACCTCAGCACCAGAAATCGACGCCTGCTCCTTGTACAGCACCCCCACCGCACCCGCGGCCAGCAGGAAACGCACCACGACGTCGTCCAGGTCTTCCTGGCTTGCGTTTTCCATGCCGGGTGCGAAATGCAGCGCGTAATACAGCACCGCCGGAATAATCCCCGCAGCACCGTTCGTCGGCGCCGTCACCACCCGCCCGCCAGAGGCGTTCTCCTCATTCACCGCAAGAGCAATCAAATTAACCCACTCCTGCCAATACTTCGGATCATGGAACTCCCCCGCCCCGGCGTTATCGTTTTCGGCGCCGCCGGGCCGGGCGCTTTCCTTCCGCAGCCGGTCATACCAGTCCGGGGCACGGCGCCGGACCTTCAACCCGCCCGGCAGCACACCCTCCCGCTTCAGGGACGTCGCCACACAGTCCTCCATCACCGACCAGATATGCAGCAGCCCCGCCCGGATCTCCCCCGGGGTGCGGCTGTCCTCCTCGTTCACCCGCATCACATCACTGATGCCCAGGCCCGTTTCCCGGCAGTGCTCCAGCAGCTCCGCCGCGGTCCGGAACGGCAGCGGCAGCTCCTTCTTCGACTCCTCCAGCTCCTGCAGCGCCGCGTCCTCCTCACCCTCACGGACGATGAACCCGCCGCCCACCGAAAAGAACGTCGCCGCATGCAGTACCTCACCGGCCGCGTCGGAGACCGTGAACGTCATCCCGTTCGTATGCCTGGGCAGGACCGTCAAGGGCCGCAGCACCATGTCCTTCACCCCGTACGGCAACGCCACCGCACCAGCGAGCTGGAGGGTCCCGGTCTCAGCGATCGCGGCCAGCCGCTCCTCCACCTCATCGGGCAGGATCAGCTCCGGATGGAACCCCTCCAACCCCAGCAAAATGGCCGTCATCGTCCCATGCCCATGACCCGTCGCCGCCAACGACCCATACAAATCCACCCGCAACGACGCCACCCCCGCCAGCACCCCCGAAGCCTTCAACTCCTCCGCAAACACAGCAGCAGCCCGCATCGGCCCCACAGTATGAGAAGACGAAGGTCCGATCCCGATCGAAAAAAGATCAAAGACGCCAACAGCCATGGTGGTTCCTAACCAAAGAGTTCGTGGTGGGTTGGGTGCGACCGGCCGAATTCCTCCGCGGGCTCGGTCGCGAAGACGCCCGCTAAGCGGACGTGACGCCCCCTTAAACGCCCGCCTCCGGAATCCGCCCAGCCGCCTACGCCGTCACCTAAGGTGACAGGACCGCGAGGGGCCGGCGGAGCCGGACTTTTCGATAACGTGCTCCCCACCGTCTCCCTAACCTCGCAAGCTCGGCCAGGGAACCCTGACGGCGTGGGCCCAGGGCACGCGGAAAATGTCCGGTCCGGCGTCCCCGGACGTAAGTCAGGCCGGGTGCACCTACGTGGCGCGCTTGTAGAACGGGAGATCGACGACGACGAACGGCTCCGCCTTGCCCCGGAGGTCGATGTCCAATGCCGTGCCGGCCTGGGTGAACTCAACGTCAACGTACGCCATGGCGATCGGGTACCCGAGCGTGGGTGAGGGCTGCCCGGAGGTGACTTCGCCTACGGGTTTGCCGTCCTTGAGCACGGGGTAGTGTGCTCAAGGACGGCGCGCCGGCCCAGTCCTTTGAGTCCCACAAGCCTGCGGCCTGCGGAGGAGCCGGCCCCGGCCTCCTTTTTGGCGGCCAGGGCGGCCTTTCCCACGAAGTCGCCTTCCTTGTAGAGGGCGACGACGGGTCCCAGGCCTGCGGCGAAGGGGTCACCCTGCAGTGAGAGCTCGTTCCCGTACAGCGGCATCCCCGCTTCAAGGCGGAGGGAGTCGCGCGAAGCCAGCCCGGCCGGCGTCAGCTCCCCGTCCTCCGCGATGGCGGCGAGTGCCTGCCACAGGGCGGGGGCGTCGTTGTTCGCCACAAAGATCTCGAAGCCGTCCTCACCGGTATAGCCGGTACGTGCAAGCAGGAGCTCCTGCCCGGCGCCTCCCACCAGGAACGGAACCTCCACGGCGGCGTAGTACTTCAGCTCCGTGACCAGGCCGTGCCGGGCAGCCGGTACAAGGCGCAGCAGCAGCTCCTGTGCCTTGGGACCCTGAACGGCGATCAGCGAGGTGGACGCGGAGGCGTCGTCCACGGTGACATCGAAGCCGGCGGCCCGTTCGGCCAGGGCCGCGGCCACCAGCTTGGCGTTGCCTGCGTTGGGAACCACCAGGAAGCGGTCGGTCCCGTCTCCTGCGGTGTCCGCCGCAGGGCGGCGGTAGGTGATGAGGTCGTCGATGATGCCGCCGTCCTCAGTGCAGATCAGCGAGTACTTGGCCTTGCCCACGGCCATGGCCGAGATCTTACCCACCAGCGCGTAGTCCAGGAACGCGGCGGCCTCCGGCCCGGTGACCCAGACCTCGCCCATGTGGGACAGGTCGAACAGGCCGGCGGCGTTACGGACGGCGTGGTGCTCGGCCAGTTCGGAGCTGTACTTCAGGGGCATCTGCCAGCCGCCGAAGTCGGTGAAGGAGGCACCGAGCTTGGCATGCTCGTCATAGAGGGCGGTGCGCTTCTCAGCCATGGCAGGCGTCCTCAGTTTTCGAATTCGGAGAGCGGCGGGCAGGAGCAAATCAGGTTCCGGTCTCCGGCGGCGCCGTCAATGCGGCCAACCGGTGGGAAGTACTTGTCCTGCTTGAGTGACTTCACCGGGAACACGGCCTGCTCGCGCGGGTACGCCCGGTCCCAGTCGCTGCTGATGGCGGCAGCAGCGGTGTGCGGTGCGTTCCGTAGCGGGCTGTCCGCCACAGTGAAGTCACCGTTCGCCACCTGGTCGATCTCGGCGCGGATGGCGATCATGGCTTCGATAAAGCGGTCGATCTCCCCCAGGTCCTCGGACTCGGTGGGCTCCACCATGAGCGTGCCGGCCACGGGGAAAGCCAGCGTGGGGGCGTGGAAACCGTAGTCGATGAGCCGCTTGGCCACGTCCTCCGCGGTGACGCCGGTGCGGGCGGTGAGTTCGCGCAGGTCCAGGATGCACTCGTGCGCCACCAAGCCGGCTTCGCCGGTGTACAGGACCGGGAAGAAGTCGTTCAGCCGTGCTGCCACGTAGTTGGCAGCGAGCAGTGCGGACTTGGTGGCCTCGGTCAGGCCCTGGCCGCCCATCAGCTTCACGTAGGCCCAGGAAATGGGCAGTACGCCCGCGGATCCGAACTTGGAGGCGGAGATGGGGACGTCGTTGCCTTCGGTCCAGGTGGCGGCGTTGCCGGGCATGAAGGGTGCCAGGTGTGCCTTGGCAGCAACCGGTCCGACGCCGGGTCCGCCGCCGCCGTGCGGGATGCAGAAGGTCTTGTGCAGGTTCAGGTGCGAGACGTCGCCACCGAACTTGCCCGGCTGCGCCAGGCCCACAAGAGCGTTCAGGTTTGCACCGTCAACGTACACCTGTCCCCCGGCGGCGTGGACCGCGTCGCAGACCTCACGGACATCGGAGTCGTACACGCCGTGGGTGGACGGGTACGTGATCATGATGGCCGAAAGGACGTCCTTGTGGGCCTCGATCTTCGCTTCCAGGTCGGCGTGGTCGATCGTGCCGTCCGCAGCGGTGGCCACCACCACAACCTTCATCCCGGCCAGGACCGCGGACGCGGCGTTGGTGCCGTGCGCCGAGGCCGGGATCAGGCAGACGTTGCGCTGCTGGTCACCGCGGGAGTGGTGGTAGCCGCGGATCGCCAGCAGCCCGGCGAGCTCACCCTGGGACCCGGCGTTCGGCTGGATGGACACCTGGTCATAGCCCGTGATCTCGGCAAGGTCCGCCTCCAGGCCCGCAATCAGCTCACGCCAGCCCGCAGTCTGGGAGTCCGGGGCAAACGGGTGGATCGAGGCGAACTCCGGCCAGGAAATGGCTTCCATCTCGGCCGTGGCGTTCAGCTTCATGGTGCAGGAACCCAGCGGGATCATGGTGCGGTCCAGCGCCAGGTCCCGGTCGGAAAGCTTCCGGATGTAGCGCAGCAGCTGGGTCTCGGAACGGTGGGTATTGAACACCGGGTGCTGCAGGAAATCGGTGGAGCGTTCGACGGCGGTGTCCAGCGCGAAGGCTGCGTTGCCTTTCGCCGTGGCCGGGACGTCGGGGGTGTCCACGCCAAAGGCTTCGAGGACGCGGCTGGCAATGTCCGGCGTCGTGGTTTCATCGGTTGAGAAGCCGACGGTGTCGGCATCGATGCTGCGCAGGTTGATGCCCATTGCCTCGGCTGCGGCGAGGATTCCGGCAGCCTTGCCCGGCACCGAAACCGTGACGGTGTCGAAGAAGCTGGTATGCAGCACATCGAGGCCTGCGGCCTTGAGGGACGCAGCCAGGCTCCTGGCGTGGGTATGGGCGGACAGTGCAATCGCCTTCAGGCCCTCCGGGCCGTGGTAGACGGCGTACATCGAGGCCACGATGGCGAGCAGCGCCTGGGCGGTGCAGATGTTGGACGTGGCCTTCTCGCGGCGGATGTGCTGCTCGCGGGTCTGCAGGGCAAGGCGGTAGGCCGGGACGCCGGCGTTGTCCTTGGAGACGCCCACCAGGCGGCCGGGCATTGAGCGCTCAAGGCCCTTTTGCACAGCCATGTAGGCCGCGTGCGGGCCGCCGTAGAACAGCGGGACGCCGAAGCGCTGGGCGGAGCCCACGGCGATGTCCGCACCCTGCTCGCCCGGAGGGGTGATGAGGGTGAGGGCCAGGAGGTCGGCGGCAACCGTGACCAGCGCACCGCGCTCCTTGGCCCCTGCGATCACCGCGGAGTGATCCCAGACCCGGCCGGAAGCACCGGGCTGCTGCAGGACAATCCCGTTGATGGCACCGTCCGGCAGTCCCTGGGAAAGGTCCGCCACTTCAACCTTGAAGCCGAGCGCTTCGGCGCGGCCCTTCACAATGGCAATGGTCTGCGGCAGGCAGTCGGCGTCCAGCACCGTCTTACCGTCGCGGGCAGCGGCATTCTGTCCGGTGGACTTATTCGCCCGGCGCATCATCAGCACGGCCTCGGCCACGGCGGTGGCTTCGTCCAGCAGGGAGGCGTTGGCGATGGGCAGGCCCACCAGGTCCTGCACCATGGTCTGGAAGTTGAGCAGCGCCTCGAGCCGGCCCTGGGAAATCTCGGGCTGGTACGGGGTGTAGGCGGTGTACCAGGCCGGTCCTTCGAGGATGTTGCGGCGGATCACCGGCGGGGCCACGGTGTCGTAGTAGCCCTGGCCGATCATCTGCACGGCGGTCTTGTTCCTGGCGGCCAGCCTGCGGAGCTCCGCGAGGGCCTCCACCTCGCTCAGCGCGCCTGCCAGTTCCAGCGGGGAATCCTGCCGAATGTCCTTGGGGACGGCGGTATCCACCAGCGCGTCCACGGTGTCGTAACCCACTGCCTTGAGCATGGTGTCGACGTCGGACTGGCGCCTTGCGCCGATGTGCCGGTCAACGAAGGCTGCGGCAGAAACGGGTTCGGCAGAAGCAGGTGTGGTGGCGGCCGGGGCGGCGGAGGCCGGAGATACAGTCACGAGGAACTCCATAAATAGGGCGGCGCAGGGTACGCCACATCGATTCGTGTCCCTCCCCGCTCTGTATTGGACCTGAGAGTTTCCGCGTGGCCGGCCTGGGCCGGTCCCGCTTGCACCGTCGGTGAGCACAGCTGCCTGGATTTCCGGGACCGGATCTCAAAGCCGACAGCCTGCTGCTTTCCAGAGTTGCCTCGCCGCGGCGGTACATGGGCCTGTGAGATTCCTGGGGAGGTATTGCTCCTACGGCGCCTGCGTGTACCTTCTGGCAGAACTCTCCCGCCGCAGATCAAAGGCTATTGATTTGTAGTGTTTGTGGTTGCCGGTGACGGCCCACACATGGAGCAATTCTCCTACGCTGCGGGCCCGCGGGCAAATGCCGGTCAGCCCCTCAGCCGCTCCACTGCCGCCAGGAGCTCCTCCACGTCCTCCCGCCTGTTCCCGGGGTTGCCGGAGGGCCCGCTCTCCCACATGGCGTTGAAGTACAGCCCATCCCCCATGTACAGCACCGCCTTGGCCATTGCCGCGCCCACGTCCTTCCCGATGAGGTCCAGCCACTGCTGCTGGATCGCGGCGAAGCGGCGCCGTGCCTCCTCGTGCGCCACTTCCGCCAGGCGGGTGGCAGCAACGAAGGAGCGGTCCATGGGGGTGTCGGACCAGAGGGATGACCGGATGAAATACGCGGCGGCGCCTTCCTTCGCGGCCGCCATCGCAGCGAGATCCTCCCCCGCCAGCCGGTCCAGCCGCTCGAGGGTGGCCGTGATCAGCGCTTCCTTGTTGGGGAAGTGGTAGAGCAGGCCGCCCTTGGAAACACCGGCCCGCCCGGCGACCGCATCGAGGGTGGCCGCCCGCTCTCCCACGTCGATAAGGAGCTCTTCAAAAGCATCGAGGACTGCATCTCGCGCGACGGGTTTCCTGGCCATGGTTCCCATCATGCACGGTGGGGATTCAATTTTTTAACTATACCGTCCAGACGGTACAGTTAAATCCATGACACCGCCCGCCGCCTCCCAGCCCAAGAGCTTCCACCCCGCTCCGTCCAATCTGCCCGCAGGCAACCGCTCACCGGGCAGCCGGCGGGACTGGCTGGCGCTGGGGTTGCTGATGTTTCCCGTCCTGCTGGTTGCTGTGGACAACACGGCGCTGACCTTTGCGCTGCCGGCCATCGCGAGCGCCCTGGACACGTCGGGAGTTGAGCTCCTCTGGGTCGTGGACGCCTACCCGCTGGTGCTGGCGGGGCTGCTGGTTGCCATGGGGAGCCTGGGCGACAGGGTCGGACGCCGGCGGCTGCTGGTCATCGGCAGCATCGGCTTCGCGGCGGTATCAGCAGCCACCGCCTTTGCCCCCAATGCGGGCTGGCTTATCGCAGGCAGGGCCGCGCTGGGCTTCTTTGGCGCCATGCTGATGCCCTCCACGCTGTCGCTGATCCGGAACATCTTCACGGACCCCAACCGGCGGCGGCTGGCCATCGCGGTCTGGGCCGCGGGGTTCTCGGGCGGCGCCGCGCTGGGGCCGATCTTTGGCGGCTGGCTGGTGGAACAGTTCTGGTGGGGAGCAGTACTTCTGGTCGCAGCGCCCATCATGCTCCCCCTCCTGGTCCTGGGCCCCGCCTTCATCCCGGAATCCCGGGACCCGTCCCCGGGGAAGGTGGACGCGCCCAGCATCCTGGTCTCCCTGTTCACCATGGCCCCGGTGGTCTATGGGATCAAGGAGTTCGCCACCGAAGGACCAGGCGCCGCAGCACTGGGGACCATGGCGTTCGGCGTGGCAATGGGCGTTGTGTTTGTCCGCCGCCAGCAGCGCCTGCACAGCCCGCTCCTGGACATTTCCCTGTTCCGGAACAGGGTTTTCAGCATGGCGATCACCGCCAACGTCCTGGCCCTGTTCTCCTTCAACGGGTTCATCCTCTTCCTGGCCCAGCACCTCCAGCTCATCGAGGGCATGTCACCCTCGGCCGCCGGAATGGCGATGATTCCGGCCCTGGTGGCCACCGTTGTTGCGGGGCTTGCCGCGGTGCCGGCCGTACGGAAAGTGCGGCCGGGCTTCGTTGTGGCGGCCGGGCTTGCGATGAGCGCCACGGGGTACAGCCTGGTCACTTTTGGCAGCCATGCGGGCGGCCCCTCACTGCTGCTGGCCGCACTGCTGATCCTCGCGCTGGGCGTGGGAACTGCCGAAACAATCTCCAACGACCTCATCCTGGGAAGTGCGCCCCCGGAAAAATCAGGCGCAGCAGCAGCGGTCTCCGAGACGGGCTACGAGGTGGGCGCCCTGCTGGGAACCGCGGTATTGGGTTCCATCCTCACCGCCTCCTACCAGCACAACCTGCGACTGCCGGAGGGCATCACCGAAGCCGCCCCCGCCGCGGGAACTGCGCAGGCCGGCGAGACCCTCGCCGGCGCCATGGAGCTGGCGGCCAGGCTGCCGCAGCCCATGGCAGATGCCGTGCGCCTGGCCGCGGCAGGGGCGTTCGATTCGGGGGTGCACATCACCGCAGCAATTGGGCTGGTACTGATGGCGACGGCGGCAGTCCTCGCCGCCGTCGTGCTTCGGAAAGTGCCCAGGGCGGACAGCTGAAAGGTGACCTGAGCAGCGTGACAGCAGAAGGCGCCCGCAGCCGGAGGATTCCACCTCCGGCTGCGGGCGCCCTGCACTCCGCTTCGCTGCGGACGCTGCTACTTTGCGTCCGGCGCCGTAACGCTGGCAGTGGGCTTCATGTTTTCAGCGTTGACCATCCAGGCATACTGCTCCAGCTTGGCGATGAACTCGTGCAGCAGGTCCGCGGTAGTGGGATCCTCTTCATCCACTTCATCGTGAACCTTGCGCATGGTGCCAACGGCAGCCTCAAGGGCAGCGACGATGCGTTCGATCGCGTCCTTGGTGCTGATCAGTCCTTCAGGGAACTGGGCCAGGCTCGTGGACCCGGACACGGTGGAGCTGCGGCCGTCCGGCAGCGCGTGCAGTGCCCGCATCCGCTCGGCCGTGTCATCCGCGAACTGGCGGGCCGCGTCCACGATTTCATCCAACTGCAGGTGCAGGTCGCGGAAGTTGGTTCCCACGATGTTCCAGTGCGCCTGCTTGCCCTGGATGTGCAGTTCGATCAGGTCGGCGAGCACGGCCTGAAGGTTGTTGGTCAGTGTCGGTGAAGCTTTCATGCGTCCTCCTCAAGTGGTCCAGTAGTCCCGACGCTATCAGCACCGCAGCGCACTGTGGCGGGTCGGCGGAGGATTTCTCAGTGAGCTTACTAATTCGTGAGGCACGGACATAAACGAACGGCATTCATATTTCCCCTTGCGTCCTGCGTCACATCCGCTCATACTAAATGAACGCCATTCATATAGTGACCGTTGTCTCAACATCTTCCAGAAAGTGGTGCCATGACCGAGACCATCCGCACCAGAACATCCCCTGCCGGTTCCGGGCCGCACTCCCCGGGAACGTCCGGCATCAGCCCCAAAGGACTGAAAGGCGGGCAGCTGGGCCTGCTCGCCGTCGTCGTCCTGGGCATTTCAACCATCGCCCCCGCCTACACCCTTACCAGCGCCCTGGGCCCCACGGTCAACGAAGCCGGACTCCAGCTGCCTGTCATCTTCCTGATCGGGTTCATTCCCATGATCCTGGTCTCCCTGGCCTTCCGGGAACTCAACGCCGATTCCCCGGACAGCGGCACCACCTTCACCTGGGTCACCAAGGCCTTCGGCCCGTGGGTGGGCTGGATGGGAGGCTGGGGCCTGCTGGCCGCCAACATCATTGTGCTCTCCAACCTCGCGGGAGTCGCCGTCGACTTCTTCTACCTCTTCCTTTCCCAGCTGACGGGCTCGCCGGAGCTCGCCGAGCTGGCGGCAAACAAAGCCCTGAACGTGATGACCTGCTTTGTGTTCGTGGCCCTGGCCGTCTGGGTCAGCTACCGCGGCTTGCACACCACCAAGCTGGTCCAGTACAGCCTGGTGGGATTCCAACTGCTGGTCCTGGGGCTGTTTGTCGGCATGGCCTTTGCCAACTGGTCCTCGTCCGAAACCGCCATCCCGTTCAGCTGGGAATGGTTCGACGTCACCAGGATCGAGACCTTCGGGCAGATTGCCGCCGGCATCTCACTCTCCATCTTTGTCTATTGGGGCTGGGACGTCTGCCTGACGGTCAATGAGGAAACGTCCAACGGCCGGAAGACCTCCGGGCTGGCCGGCACCCTCACTGCCCTCATCGTCCTGGCGATCTACCTGCTGGTGAGCATCGCCACCATGATGTTCGCCGGCGTCGGGGATACCGGCAACGGCCTGAACAATACCGAGATCCACGAGAACATCTTTACCGCCCTGGCCTCCCCCATCATGGGTCCGTTCGCCATCCTCATGTCCCTTGCCGTGCTGTCCAGCTCGGCCGCTTCCCTGCAGTCCACGTTCATGTCACCCTCCAGGAGCATGCTGGCCATGGGGTTCTACGGCGCCCTGCCCGCACCGTTCGGCCGCGTCAGCAGGAAGTTCGCGACGCCGGGCTTCGCCACCGTTGCCGCCGGCATCATGTCTGCGGGCTTCTACGCGGTGATGCATGTGGTCAGCGAGAACGTCCTCAACGACACCATCCTGGCGCTCGGGCTGATGATCTGCTTCTACTACGGACTGACCGCACTGGCCTGCACCTGGTACTTCCGCCACAGCGTCTTCGACAGCCTGCGGCACTTCGTACTCCGGCTGATGTGCCCGGTGCTGGGCGGGGTGGGCCTGTTCGTGGTGTTCCTGCAGACGGCAGTGGACAGCTGGGCCCCGGAGTTCGGCAGCGGCTCGGAAATCTTCGGAGTGGGCCTGGTGTTCGTCCTCGGCGTCGGGATCCTGGCCTCAGGCGCCGCCGTCATGCTCATCATGGCCAGGGTGCGTCCCGGCTTCTTCCGCGGCGAGACCCTCAAGCGGGATACCCCCGCGCTCGTGGTGCCGGAGTAGTCACCCTGGGCTCGCCCAGCCGTCCAAACGCAGGAAAGGTGCCGTTCCCTCGTACCAGGGGAACGGCACCTTTACGCCTATCACCAGTAGTGCGCCACGTCCACCACCAGGCGGGATCCGGAACCCGGCCCGTCCAGGGTGAAGACCCGGAACGGAAGGCGGGCACGGACGCCCAAGCCAATGCTGGTGTAGCCCTCGTAGCTCCCGGCCCAGACCATCTGGCGGAAGGTCTGGTAACCGGCCACGTTGGAGAGTTCCGCGGGGTCAGCCGGGTTGTAGGTGGAGTTGTAGTTTTCGTCATAGGCGGGTGCGTTGACTGTCACCTGCAGGCGCCCGTTCCCCCGGACCGGGATGGTGAACCCGGATCCGTCCTGCACTATTTGGGGGACGTAGCGCACGGTGTAGCCGGCGGCAGGGCCGTTGAGGTCCACTACCATCCTGTCAAAGCAGTAGTGCTGCCCCGTGCGGACGTTGGTGACGTTGGCGGTGCTCATGTCCTGGTCGGCTTTCGCCAGGGACCCCCAGACGAGCCCGCAATAGGAAGTGGTTGCCGAGGCAGGCCCCGGGGCCACGATTCCCAGCCCGGCGGCCATGAGGATGGCGGCGAGCCAGGTGGAGAACTTTTTCATTGTGGGGCCACCCATGTGTTGAGCGATGTGATAGCTCAAGGGTAGGAGCGTTTCCGGCGCAGATCGAGGCCTGTGGCCGCTTCGCCGCGCAACCGTTAGGCTGCGGCGCCGCGGATCACGCACGCATAAATCCGGAGCCGAAATGGGCCTTTCCCTTGCCCCGTGCGGGCTGTTTCTGCCCTGTTGTTGCGTGGTACCTGCACCTTGCCGTTACCGGCATAACGACGGCGGCCGGAGACGAATAAGCGCCGGCCACCTTATGGAGGTGGCCGGCGCAGGGAACTCGGGAGGCGTCAGCCTTCGCAGTCGCGGCAGTACTTCATGCCGTTCTTTTCGCGGGCAACCTGGGAGCGGTGGCGGACCAGGAAGCAGGAAGAGCAGGTGAATTCATCAGACTGTTCAGGAACAACAATGACCGTCAGTTCCTCGTTGGAAAGATCCGCGCCGGGCAGGTCTATGCCTTCGGCGGTGTCGTTCTCATCGACGTCAATGACTGCGGTCTGCGCGTTGCCGCCACGCGACGCCTGAAGGGCCTCCAGCGAGTCGGCCGGAGTTTCTTCTTCCTGCTTGCGTGGGGCATCGTAATCGGTAGCCATAGCGTGTTCACTTTCGTTGCTGCGCAGCGCCATTTCAGGCACCTCAGTGCAGAAGTTTAGGGCATGATCCCGCTACCGGCGCAATAGTGTGCTCAACCGGACACTCCGCCGCCCTGGACCACGGATTCATTGTGGCTCCGCCTGGCGTGTTCTCCCCCGACCGCCACCCCGCTCAGGGCGGGCAGCCATCCCCACCGGGTGGCATCAGCCATGGCATCGGCTGCCTGATGGCCGGAGTCGTAGGTAAACGTGTCGATGAGCCACGCGCGGAACCGGTCGGAGATGTTTGCGATCATGCCTGAAAGCTACGCAGCGATTGTTGTGGGCGCGTTTCATCGCGGTCTCGCCGGCGTTAATCCGTGGCGGTTTCCCTCCCGCGCTTCTACGCAGGAAAGCAGGGCGGCCCAGCACAGGCACGATGACATCAGGGACGCGGCCAGTAAGCTGCTCGAACTGATGGACCCTGACTGACCGGAACGTCCGCCGTTGCCCGGGCCGCTGCTAGGGAGCTGGAGACGTCCCCTCCGATGCCGTGTCCGCCTTTGGTCGCTGCCTGCGGCTGAGCAGGATGAACGGTGCGGCGATCAGCTGGAGCGCACCGCCCACGGCCAGGGAAGCCGGGTAGCCGTAGAGGTCTGCAGTCCTGCCCAGCGCAGGCTGCACCACGACTCCCCCGGCCGAACCCATCAGGGAATCGAAGCTCAGCACTGTTGCCCGCTGCTTCGATGCGATCATGTCGTTCAGGTATGCCTGCCGCACGGGAGTGCCGGCAGAGGACACCACGGCCCACAGCGCCAAGAGGGCCAGGGCAAGCCAGAAAGTGGTGGTGAACATCAGCACCACCAGGATGACTGCGCTGACGATGTTGGTGGCGATCAGCACGCTGGTCCGCCGCTTGACCAGTTTCCGGATGCGCGGCGCCATCCACCCGCCCACGATGTCCGCTCCTGCCACCAGTGCCGCCGCCAAGCCGGCGATGGCATAGGCCCGGGGGTCTCCAAACAGCTGCAGCAGGTAGGGCTGCAGCGCATAGAACACGTAGATGCCCACGCCCTCGGTAAACGGCGCAGCCAGCATGATGTACCGCACCGGCGGATGCTTCAGGCCGCCGTCCACGGAAGCTTTGAGGACAGCCCGGGTGGCCTGCAGGGGGTGGGCGGAGCGTTCAGGCGTGAAGCCGACGTCGTGCATGAGCAGGAAGGCCACCGCGAACATCGCCACCAGCACACCCACGCGCACCAGGAACGGAACCCCCAGGTTCGTGGCCTGCGCGATCACCCCGCCTGCCACGGAACCGGCGAGCATGGCGACCCCGGACACCATCTGTCCGCGCCCGAGCACAACCTCCAGGCCTCCCTCGTAGCCCGAAAAGCGCAGGGCATCCACCAGCCAGGCCTCCACCGCCCCCGAAAAAAAGGTAAAGCCCAGTCCCAGCAGGACCGAGACGGCGGCCCACCACCAGAACGGGGCCGAGAACTGCCACAGCAGGAAGTACAGGAAGGTGGACCCGGCCAGCGTGACGGTCCCCAGCAGGAACGAAGTCCGCCTCCCCCAGCCGTCCGCCACCACCCCGGTGGGCACCTCGAAAAGCACCATGCCCACGGTGAAGAAGGCATTCGCGGCGAAGGCCTCAAGATTGGTAAGCCCGGCATCCAGCAGGAACAGGGTGTTGATTCCCCAGATGAAGGAGGCCGCGAGCGTGTTGCCCAGGGTCAGCGTCAGATAGACGCGCTGGATCTTCCGGGCAGCCGCGTTCATGGAAAGGCGCTGCTACGAGGGGCTGAAGCTGGCAGGTACCGGGTCGTGCCGCAGGTAACGGCGGCGAAAGCGCCCCGTTCCGGCGGTAAGCGCCCGCAGGTCCACGGCGTACCGCAGGAGCTCCTGGTCCGGGACTTCGGCGCCGATTTCAGTCAGGCCCTCGCCCGAGGACGTGGTGCCGGTGAGCCGGCCGCGACGGGATGACAGGTCGCTCATCACGGACCCTACGTGCTCGTCCGCCACCGTGATGGTCACTGCGGACACCGGTTCAAGCAGCTGGATCCGCCCGGCGGCCGCGGCCTCCCGCAGCGCCAGTGCCCCTGCCGCCTGGAATGCTGCGTCCGAGGAATCCACGCTGTGCGCCTTGCCTCCCGTCAGGGTGACCCGCAGGTCAACCACGGGGAAGCCCGCGCTCACGCCCTTCTCCATTTGCGCACGGACGCCCTTTTCCACGGACGGGATGAAGGTTCCCGGAATCACGCCGCCCACCGTTTTGTCCACGAATTCGAAACCCCCGCCGCGGGGAAGCGGCTCCACGTCGATGTCGCAGACGGCGTACTGCCCGTGGCCTCCGGACTGCTTGACGTGCCGGCCGTGTCCGGCCGCGGGTGCTGCAAAGGTTTCCCGCAGCGGCGTCACCACGTCCACCGTGTGCAGTTTCACGCCCTGGTCGCGGAGCCGGTCCAGGACTACCTCGACGTGGGCCTCGCCCATGCACCAAAGGACCAGCTGGTGCGTTTCGGAGTTCCGCTCCACGCGGAGGGTGGGATCACCGGCCGCGATCTTCCCCAGGCTGCGCGCCAGCGCGTCCTCGTCGCTGCGCGAATCGGGTTCAACCGCCACCGGCAGCAGCGGTTCGGGCATCTCCCAGGTGGCCAGCAGCAGGGGCCGGTCCCGTCCGGAAATGGTGTCCCCCGTTTCGGCGCTTCCCAGTTTGGCCACCGCGCACATGTCGCCGGCCACGCAGTATGGCACGGGCCGCAGGGAGGCGCCCAGCGGTGAGTAGAGGTGCGTGACGCGTTCGTCCGAGTCGTGGTCCTGGTGGCCGCGGTCCGCCAGCCCGTGGCCGCCGACGTGCACCGGCGCATCCTCCCTGAGCGTTCCGGAGAAAACCCGGACCAGGCACACCCGGCCCAGGAACGGATCGACGGAGGTGCGGACCACCTCCGCCGCCAGCGGACCGGTGGGGTCGCACGTCAGGGCCCCTGCGGGTGACCCCGCCAGGTCGGTCGCCCCGGGCACGCTGCCGTCCGGGGGTGACGGAAAGGCCCGGACCAGCACCTCCAGGAGTTCCGCGGTGCCCAGCCCGCTCACGGCGGACGTGGACAGGACCGGGAAAAAAGTTCCGCGTTCGACGGCGGTTTCCAGGTCGGCGATCAGGACATCAGTGTCGATATCCTCGCCTTCGAGGTAGCGGTCCATCAGGGTCTCATCCTCGCTCTCGGCGATGATCCCCTCAATGAGCTCGCCCCTGGCGGCACCTGACGCGTCAAGTTCCGCCGCATCCGCTGCCCGCACGGCAGCGGCCGGCTCCCCGGACGAATAGTCCGTAACCGTGCCGGACAGCAGTCCCAGCAGTCCGGTGACCTCACCGCCCGCCCGCACCGGGACGTAGAGCGGCAGGACGCCCTCGCCGAATGATTTCCGGCAGGCGGCCAGGACGCCGTCGTAATCTGCCCGCGGGTGGTCCATCCGGGTGATGGCGACGGCGCGGGGCAGCTGCATGAGCTCGCACTCACCCCACAGTGCGGTGGTGGTGGCGTCGATGCCGTCGACGGCGGACACCACGAACAGCGCGGCGTCCGCCGCGCGCAGGCCCGCCCGGAGTTCGCCGATGAAATCGGGGTAGCCGGGGGTATCCAGGAGGTTCACTTTGATGCCGTCGATCAGCAGCGGCACCAGGGACAGGGTAACGGAGCGTTGCTGGTGTACGGCAGCGGGGTCGGAATCGCTGACCGTTGTCCCGTCCGGGATGGATCCTTTGCGCGTGATCATTCCCTGGGCAGCGAGCAGTGCTTCTATGAGCATGGTTTTTCCGGCGCCCGAATGGCCTACCAGCGCCACATTCCGGATCCTTGCCGGATCCTCCGCGGCAAGGCCGGCAGAGGCGTCCGCACGGCGCGACTCGGCTCCGTTGCGGCCAGCTGCCGTCCTGGCTGGGTCCTTGGTGCCCTTGACCGACATGGGAAACCTCCTGGCGTCTTTGCCATCCGACCGGACTGAAACGTGTCCTCTGATTCGACACCCTGGAGGGTGGATCGGCAAGAGCCGCAGGGCCTGGTATTAGCTGCCGCGCGCCTTCCGGGTGGCGGCATCATTGGCCTTCTGGATGGCCTTGACCAGCTCATCCTTATCCATGGTGGAACGGCCATCGATGTCCAGCTCCTGGGCAAGCTTGTAGAGGTGCTCCTTGGAGGCGTTCGCGTCCACTCCTCCCGCGGTGGGTTCGGATGACGTCCCACCCTCCTCGGCCCGCTTGTCCGAGGGGCCGCGCTTTTCCTTCGGCTCCCAGTGGTCTCCCACCTTCTCGTAGCTGTGCTTGACGGAGGCGTAGGCCGCCCGCGCAGCCCGGCCCTCGTCATTGTCATAGCTTTCCAGGGCTGAATCGTAGGTCTTGGCGAACGTGTCCTGGGCCTTTTGCTCAGAGCGTTGCAGGGTGGAGGGAAGCTCTTCCTTGCGGGCGTGGTCGTTCTTGCCGGTCTTGGGCATGGCACCCACACTCCTTTCATCAGCAGGCTGATCATGCGGATGACACCAGCTTAACTGCCAGGGTGCACGGGGAGGCGGACGGCCTGGACGGAATGTCTGGCGGTGGAGCCCCCTGTCGGATTCGAACCGACGACCCCCGCTTTACAAGAGCGGTGCTCTGGCCAACTGAGCTAAGGAGGCGTGCCCTGAGGGCGGGCGCCTGAACGGCGCTAGATAAGGTTAGCCCAACTGGTGCCGGTGGTAAAAACGCCGGCGGCTCCACAGGATTCAGGGCTAACGCCGGCGGCCCGCTCCCGGAAGAATCCGGGAACGGGCCGCTGGGTGTACGGGTGCGTGACGGCTTTAGGCCTTGGCGTCGATTGCCGCCTGGATCTCGGCGTTCAGGTCGGTGGCGCCGTCCCACTGCTTGCCGTCGATGAAGACCGTGGGGGTACCGGTGATCCCGGTATTTGCTGCCAGCTCCGTGGAGTACTTGACGTAGGGGCGGAAGGTCTTGTCATCCACGCAGCTGTTGATGTCCGCACCGATGTCGCTGGCAAGGGACTTCAGCTTGTCATCGGACAGGCCCGCACCGCCTTCGGCGGGCTGGTTCTCGAAGAGGACATTGACGTATTCCCCGTACTTGTCGGGGGCCGTGTCGGCAACGCATGCAGCCGCGTTGGCGGACCGGGATGAGTAGTTGGTGCTGGACTGGCGGTCCAGGAAGCCCAGGGGCCGGTACTCCATAGTGATTTTGCCTTCATTGCGAAGGCTCGTCAGGGCCTCGTTGTAAGTCTCTTCGAAGCGCAGGCAGACCGGGCAGATGAAGTCGATGTAGGCAATGACCTTGACGGGCTGCCCTTCTTCGGCTTCTGCCCCCGGCGCCACCACGGGGCTGGGCGGGGTCTCGGGCTTGGTCAGCGTGGTCACGTCGACGGTGGCAGGGTCCGTCTGCTTGACGTCGGTGTTGGCCAGGAGGGTCACGCCGCCGTTGACGTTTGCGTTGGCGGGCACGGGGCCCTGGTCGGCGATGGGGGTGTTCTGCCTGATGCTGGTGGTCACCACCAAGGCGACAACAGCCAGGATGGCCACGACGGCCGCCACGATGCCCCAGCCGATGAGCATCTTGTTGCGCTTGTCCTTTTTCAGCTGCGCTTCACGGATCAGGCGCGCCTTTTCCCGCGCCTCCGCGGTTCGCTCAGCCTTGGACTTACGGACTTCGTTTGCAGGGCTCATGTGTTCCTTGGGTCGGTTGACGTGGGGGGACCACTTCGTGGCAACTCCATACATTTTAGGGGAGAAAGCTGGGAGCTTGCTCCTTCAAGTATTGGCGGGGTTGACGAAAGGCCGAATAGCACGGAAGATTCCGTCCCGTTAGGGTGGGCAGAGAGGCACAAGCAAACCCCAGGGGGCCGCAATGCAAACACCCGTCCAGGAAAAACACACCGCCCCGGCGACGTCCGGCGCCGCCGGAGCAGGCCACGGCGGCGAAACAAAGTACGACTTCATGGTGGTGTCCAACAGGCTGCCAGTGGACCGCTGTGCCCCCGGTGAGAGCGGGGACGACGGCTCCGGCTGGCGTCGCTCCCCCGGCGGTCTCGTAACAGCACTGGCGCCCATGATGACCAAGACAGACGGCGCGTGGGTGGGGTGGCATGGCGCGCCGGACGAGACGGTCAAACCCTTCAGCCACGGCGGCATGGACCTCGTCCCGGTCCAGCTCAGCACCGACGACGTGGAGCTGTACTACGAGGGGTTCTCCAACGCCACCCTCTGGCCGCTCTACCATGACGTCATCGCACCGCCTGAGTTCCACCGGACCTGGTGGGACTCCTACCGAAAGGTCAACCGAAGGTTCGCCGACGCCGTCGTCCGCCATGCCGACGAGGGCGCCACGGTGTGGGTGCAGGACTACCAGCTCCAGCTGGTGCCGCGCATGCTGCGCGAAGCGCGGCCCGACCTCCGCATCGGATTCTTCAACCACATTCCCTTTCCTCCGCCGGAGATTTTTGCCCAGCTGCCATGGCGCCAGGCAATCATCGACGGGCTCCTCGGCGCAGACCTGGTGGGCTTCCAGCGGACCAGCGATGCCGGCAACTTCATGCGGTCCGCACGCCGCTTCCTGGGCGCCAGCGTCAAGCAGCAGCAGGTGCACGTCAAGGGTCCTGACGGGCAGATCACCCACATCGCCCGGGCCCAGGCCTTCCCCATCTCCATCGATGTCCGGCATATCAGCGAGCTCGCCGCCACACCGGAAATCGTTGAGCGGGCCCGCCAAATCCGCCAGGACCTTGGCAACCCCAAGACCATCCTGCTTGGCGTGGACCGGCTGGACTACACCAAGGGCATCCGGCACCGCCTCAAGGCCTTCGAGGAGCTCCTGGCGGACGGCAAGCTTTCTGTCGGCGACGCCACCCTTATCCAGGTGGCCAGCCCCAGCCGCGAGCGCGTTGAGCAGTACCGGCTCCTGCGCGAGGAGGTGGAGGGCACCGTGGGCCACATCAACGGCACCTACGACACCATCGAGAACACTGCCGTGCGCTACCTGCACCACAGCTACCCCGTTGAGGAGATGGTGGCGCTGTACCTCGCCGCCGACGTCATGCTGGTGACAGCCCTCCGGGACGGCATGAACCTCGTCGCCAAGGAATACGTCACCGCACGCACCAACAACGACGGCGCCCTGGTCCTGAGTGAGTTCGCCGGCGCAGCCGACCAGCTCAAGCAGGCCCTGCTGATGAATCCCCACGACATCGACGGGCTCAAGAGCGCCATCATGCGCGCCGTGGAGATGCAGCCCAGGGAGGCCGGCCGCAGGATGCGGGCGATGCGCAAGCAGATTCTCGAGCACGATGTGGACCACTGGTCTGCCGACTTCCTGCACGCGCTCAACGAAAAGGTGGTCCGTGATGACTCCTGATGCCCGCCACGCGAAGGACAAGCTGGCGCTGACTCCTGAACTTCGGGAGGCCATCCGGCAGATCGCCGGAACGGAGCACCTGCTGGTGGCCATGGACTTCGACGGAACCATGGCGCCTATCGTCGGCCATGCGGACGACGCCCGGCCCCTGCCGCGCTCCGCAGCGGCTTTCGCCGGGCTGGCTGTCCTTCCACGAACGACGACGGCCCTCATCTCCGGGCGTGCCCTCGCCAGCCTGCGGGCGGTCGCGTCCCCTCCGGTGAATACCCTCCTGATCGGCAGCCACGGAGCAGAGGCGTGGCTGGGCCCGGGGTCCGCCGGGCTGACGCTTGATCCCGGGCAAAAAGCGCTCCTCGCGGAGGTGCGCGCTGTCTTGGAGGACATCGTCAGGGAAGCACCGGGCACGATGCTCGAGGACAAGCCTGCCGGGGTGGTGCTGCACACCCGCCTCGCCTCCGATGACGTCGCCGACGATGCCGTGGCAGCTGCGCGTTCCGTGCTGCAGGACAGGAAAGGGGTGTTCCTCAAGGACGGCAAGCGGGTGCTTGAGACCTCTGTCGTCAACGCCTCCAAGGGCGAGGGAGTCACCTTCCTGCGGCAGATCACCGGCGCCACCGGGGTCCTGTTTGCCGGCGACGACACCACGGACGAGGATGCGCTGGCGCGGCTCAAACCAGGGGACGTCGGCGTCAAAGTGGGCCTCGATTTCACCCAGGCCCAGTACCGGGTGGAGGCGCCGGTCCATGTGGCGGAACTGCTGGAGGTCCTGCTTCAGGAGCGAAGCATCGCCGTTGCTGAGGAAGATCCGGGAACAGCCGCAGAGTGAGGAAGCGCACGGAGGTTGTGCAAGCTCACGTGTGACGCCCGTAACATTTGCCACCATTGCGAGAACATCTGACATACTCTTGCTTGTGATGTGGCGCACAAGAACCGTGCGGCGTCACTCAGCGCTCCTCCGCCTCGGCGGAATTGCGCCAGCAACACACAACTGAACAAACATGAACCATTCACAACGGATCGTCCGGCACGTACCTGCCGGTGAAGGGATTGATAACTGTGGCTACAGTTACTTTTGATAACGCTACGCGTCTGTACCCGGGCACAGATAAGCCCGCCGTCGATAAGCTCAACATCGACATCGCCGATGGCGAATTCCTGGTCCTCGTTGGACCCTCCGGTTGCGGCAAGTCCACCTCCCTGCGCATGCTGGCAGGCCTCGAGGACGTCAACGCCGGCCGAATCCTCATTGGCGACCGCGACGTCACCGACGTTCCGCCGAAGGACCGCGACATCGCGATGGTTTTCCAGAACTACGCGCTGTACCCGCACATGACTGTGGCCGACAACATGGGCTTCGCCCTGAAGATCGCAGGCGTCTCCAAGGAAGAGCGCGCCGAGCGCGTCCGCGAAGCAGCCAAGCTTCTTGACCTTGAGCAGTACCTGGACCGCAAGCCGAAGGCACTCTCCGGCGGCCAGCGCCAGCGTGTCGCCATGGGCCGCGCCATCGTGCGTAACCCGCAGGTCTTCCTCATGGATGAGCCGCTCTCCAACCTGGACGCCAAGCTCCGCGTCCAGACCCGTACTCAGATCGCCTCGCTGACCCGCCGCCTGGGCGTCACCACCGTCTACGTGACCCACGACCAGGTCGAGGCCATGACCATGGGTGACCGCGTTGCTGTGCTGAAGGACGGCCTGCTGATGCAGGTTGACACCCCGCGCAACCTGTACGACAAGCCCAAGAACGTCTTCGTTGCCGGCTTCATCGGCTCGCCCGCCATGAACCTGCTCGAACTTCCCGTCGTCGACGGCGGCGTCCAGTTCGGCGGAACGGTGTACCCCGTGCCGCGCAACGTCCTGGAAGAAGCACACGGCTCCACGGTCACCCTCGGAAGCCGTCCGGAAGACCTCGAAACCGCTCCGCAGGGCGAAGGCCTTAAGGTCGAGGTCGACGTCGTCGAAGAGCTCGGTGCCGACGCCTACGTCTACGGCCACACCACCCTTGACGGCAAGGACCACGACATCGTGGCACGCGTCGACGGCCGCCGCCCCCCGATGAAAGGCGAGGTCATCTACGTCCGGCCGCAGTCGGGCCACGTGCACCTGTTCGACACCAAGACCGGCCTGCGCCTGGGCGACTAGTCCCCACTGGTTCCCTAACCTCGCTTCGGTTAGGGAACCCTGCCGGCGTGGGCCCACCTGCCGGCATCAAACCAACCCACGGCGGCCCGCACCCTTCGAAACGGTGCGGGCCGCCGTCGGCCTTTAACCGGGCGGACAAAAGAATTAGCTGGCCGCCCCTCTGTACGGAAGAATTGACCCCATGACCGAGGAATACAGCGCCCAGTGGCACGACGAACCCACCGACTACGCGCAGATCGGCAAACTGCCGCGGTTTGTTGCCGCCAGCGCCGATGACGGCAAGGCGGCCTCGGTTTCCAGCTCCCTGAACATCACGGCGGCTGCGGCCGATCCCGAACTGCTGGACCTTCCCTGGCACATCGCCCTGGAGGACTGGCCGGCGGAAAACCTGGCGGCCCTCCCCCGGGGCATCTCCCGCCACATCGTGCGCTTCGCCCACCTTGGCGGCTCCGTGATCGCCATCAAGGAAACCTCCGAGCACGTGGCCCGCCACGAGTACCACATGCTCCGGAAGCTGGCCCGCCTTGACGTCCCCTGCGTGGAGCCCGTCGCCGTCATCACCGGCCGCACCACCCTGGACGGACGCCCGCTGAACCCGGTGCTCGTCACCAGGCACCTGAAGTTTTCCATGCCGTACCGTGCCCTCTTCTCCCAGATGCTCCGCAAGGACACCCTGACGCGCCTCATCGACGCCCAGGCCCTGCTCCTGGTGCGTCTTCACCTCATCGGCTTCTACTGGGGCGACGTGTCGCTCTCCAATACCCTTTTCCGGCGCGACGCCGGCGCGTTCGCCGCATACCTGGTGGACGCGGAGACCGGCGAGCTCTATCCGGACCTGTCCACGGGCCAGCGCGAATACGACCTTGAGATCGCACGCGTGAACATTGCCGGTGAACTGATGGACCTGCTCGATGGCGGGCTGATCGAGGAAAAGGTGGACCCTGTGGCCACCAGCGAGCTGATCATGGACAGCTACCGCCGGCTCTGGGCGGAACTCACAGAGAAGGAGTCCTTCGAACTCGGTGAGCGCTGGCGCGTGAGTGCAAGGATCCGGCGGCTTAACGAACTCGGCTTTGACGTCGAGGAATACGCCATCAAGACCACCCAGAACGGGTCCACCATCCAGCTGCAGCCCAAGGTGGTGGACGCCGGGCACCACCAGCGCCGGCTGCTGCGCCTCACGGGCATCGACGCGCAGGAGAACCAGGCGCGCCGGCTGCTGAACGACATGGACTCCTTCCGGGCCGACAACAACCCGAACATGGATGAGGAATACAGCGCCCACCTCTGGGTGAGCCAGATCTTCGAGCCGATCGTCAGGTCCATTCCACGGGACCTTTCCGGCAAGCTGGAACCGGCAGAAGTGGTGCATGAGGTTCTGGAGCACCGCTGGTACATGTCGGAGAAGCAGGAGCGGCACATTCCGCTGGCGGAGGCCGTCCAGTCCTACATCGACTCCATCCTGCGCCACCGCCGGGATGAAGCCGCGATCATGCTGAACCCGGACACGGGCATGTTGAAGATCCTCGAAGTGGAAACGGAAGAGTCCCGCTACGGGGACGATGAGTCGATCGACGAATACCCGGACTCGGACGACTAGGGTCAGATCGCCTTTCCCGGGTTGAGGATACCCTCAGGATCGAACAGTTCCTTGATCCTCCGCTGGATCTCGCGGACCGGTTCCGGCTGCTCCTGGCCCAGCCAGCGCAGCTTGTACTGCCCCACCCCATGTTCGCCGGTGATAGTGCCGCCCATGGCCAGCGCGGCGGTGATGGACTCGTCCAGGACCCGATGGAGGCGTTCCAGGGCGACGGCGTCCACACTGCCGCCCGTACGGTCGATCCAGAAGGTGGGGTGCAGGTTGCCGTCTCCCGCGTGGGCCACGACTTTGAGGTGCACTCCGTGGTCCGACGCCATGGCATCCAGGGCTGCAACGTAGTCGACCAGCCGGGAACGGGGAACGGCGACGTCCTCCCCCACGCGGTATTCGTCGTCGACCTCCACTCCGCGGCTGTGGCGCCTGAGCTCCACCAGCCGTTCAGCCTCCTCGCTGGCTTCAGTGCTGACGGCTGCACCGCCGGCCAGCAGCACGTCGCGGACCACCTGCGCCTCTGCAGCCGCGCCAAACCCGTCGGTCTGGATCAGGAGCAGGGAACGGCCCCGGGCTGTGAGGTCGGATCCGTGGATGTCATCGAGCTGGGCCAGCGTGCCGCCGTCAAGCAGTTCCATGATGGCTGGCTGGACCCGGGCCCTTCCAACTGCCAGGACGCCTGCGGCGGCCTGCCGGAAGTCAGGGTAGAACGCTGCGACGGTGTGCACGTCGCGGGGCAAGTACTTCAAGCGGACGGTAACACCGACCACGATGCCGAGCGTCCCTTCGGAGCCCACAAATAGTGCTGTGAGATCGTAGCCCGCTACGCCTTTGAACGTTTGGTGGCCGGTATGGATGAGTGAGCCGTCCGCGAGCACAACGTCCACTGCGAGGACTGAGTCACGGGTGACCCCGTATTTGGCGCAGCGCAGCCCGCCGGCGTTTGTGGCCACGTTCCCGCCGATGGTTGACGTGCGGAAGCTGGCGGGATCGGGCGCGTACATGAGTCCATGAGCCGCGGCTGCGTCGTTGAGGACGGCATTGACGACACCCGGCTCCACGACGGCCGTTTCGTCATCGGGGTTGAGCGCGAGGATGCGGTCCATGCGCTCCAGGGACAGGACGATGCAGTTCTTCGTGGCGTGGGCCCCGCCGGACACACCAGTGCCCGCGCCCCGTGCCACGATGGCGACGCCGGTGCCGGCACAGGCGCGTACGACAGCCTGGACATCCGCCACGGATTCCGGGAAAACAACAGCGAGCGGCAGCTGGAAGTCGATCACAGGTGCCTGGTCCACGGCATAGCGGCGGAGGGCAACCTCCCCCGCGTCCACCTGCCCGGGTGCCAGGATCCTCTCCAACTCGTCAACTACGCTACCCAACCTGGCCTCCATACGTCGTCGCAGATTATCCCCAGTCTAGGGGGGAAACCAGGCGCGGCCGGGTGGCGGCTGCCTGGGCTGGCGCGCGGCGCAGGGTGAGTGTAGGCTCAGGCCGCGCCCATGAAGCGGGCGTATTTGGCAAGGATCCCGGGCCAGGCACCGGCGTACTTGGCTCGCGTGGCGGGCGGATCTCCGGAACCCTCCCAGCCGTCATGGAAGACCCGCACCTCGGTTCCCTCGGGGACTGCACGGAAGGCGACCAGAAGCTCGGTGGACCACAGCGCCGTAGTACCGGGATGCCAGGTCGCGTGGAATGACAACGGAGGCTGCCAATCATCCAAGGTTCCCCAGATGCTGGTCCGGCCGTCGTCCGCCGTCTCAAGGATGAGGTTCTCCTCGAACTCCACGTAGGAGCCGGCCCCATAGACGCCGTAGGATTCCAGCGGCCACCAGAGGTGGGTATGGTCGGTGAAGCCAGCGAAGGCATGCGCGACGCTTCCCGGTACTACCACCGTGTGAACCACGGGTTCCAGGATCTCGAAAGCAGCGTGGCCGTCACCTCCGGACGGTTCGTGCTTGTGGCTGAAGAGGCTGTCCATGCTGCCCAACTTTACCGCCCCTCCCCCTTGGGATGCTCTCTCACCTGATGGGGGGTTTCCCGGGACGCTCTCTCACTCGATGCGGGGTTTCCCGGGACGCTCTCTCACTTGATGTGGGGTTTCCCGGGATGCTTTCTCACCTGATGTGGGGTTTCCCGGGATGCTCTCTCACTCGATGCGGGGTGTCCCCGGACGCTCTCTCACTCGATGCGGGGTGTCCCGGGACGCTCTCTCACTCGATGGGGGTGTGAAGGGGGTGTTTGTCGGTTGTTCTGCGGTGGGTGGTGGAGGGTTCGCCGGGGGCCGGCATTAAGTGGAAGAGCGTTGCTGTATGGACTGCATTAAGTGGAAGAGGGGTCCGCCGGGGGCGCGCATTATGTGGACGAGGATCACTGGATGGGCTGCATTAAGTGGAAGAGGGTTTCG
>NZ_JABTYH010000024.1 GCF_013314975.1 Pseudarthrobacter oxydans
AGGGAGCTGGGCAGGGCAAACGGATCACCGGTGGCGAAGTCCTGTTCCGGACGCTGTCCCGCGTGCTGATCATGCTCATCGTGATCGTGCAGGTGTACCCACTGGCGTGGCTGTTCCTGACCAGCCTCCGCACGGAACAGGACTTCGCCACCGGTGATCCGTTTGCCCTGCCCAGCTCCCTGACATGGGAGAACTATGCCAGGGCGTTCGAAACCGGCGACCTGGGGCGGAACATCCTGAACAGCTTCATCGTCACCATGGGGGCGAACATCCTGATTGTCCTGCTGGGCATGATGGCCGCCTACGCCATCCAGGTCCTGGGGTTCCGGCTCAGCAAGCTGGTCCGCGGCCTGTTCCTGATCGGCATCATCGTCCCGGTGCAGATAGCCCTGGTCCCGTTGTTCATCGACTATTCGGCGGTGAACCTGCTGGACACCTACCTCTCGATGATCATCCCGCTGGCCGGGTTCTCGCTTCCCATGGCCATCTACCTCTTCTGCTCGTTCTACGAGTACATCCCCAAGGAAACCTACGAGGCAGCATCCCTGGACGGCGCCGGCCCCTACCGGATCTTCGGGCTGATCACCATGCCGCTGTCCCTGAACACCGTGGTGACCGTGGTCCTGGTGAACAGCATCTTCATCTGGAACGACTTCATCTTCGCCAACACCTTCGTCCTGTCCGAGGACCTGAAGACCATTCCGCTGGGCCTGCAGAACTACATCGGCGCCATGGGCAAGGTGGACTGGACGGCAACGTTTGCCGCTGTATGCGTGACCATCACCCCCCTGCTGCTGGTGTTCCTGGTGCTCAACAAGGCCATGATCCAGGGACTTGAAAGCGGGGCGACGAAGGGATGACGGCAACGGCGGATGGATATACTCCTCAAGGAGGGCAGATGAGTTCAATGGAGAATGGTGCGGAGGTGCCGGCACCTGCCGCCCGGGCGCCGAAAACCCCGGAGCGCGCGCACCCCGTCACCCTCCGCGACGTCGCAGAAGCGGCCGGCGTTTCCACAGCCACGGTGTCCCTGGTGGTGAACAAGAAAAAGGCCGCCCGGATCGCCGAGGAAACCCGCCGGCGGGTGCAGGACGCCATCCGAACCCTGGGCTACCGGCCCAACGCGATGGCAAAGACCCTGGTCAGCGGCACGTCCCGGTTCATCGGGCTGGTGGCGGACGGCGTTGCCACCACGCCCTTCGCCGGCCAGATCATCCACGGAGCCCAGGACGAGGCGTGGAAGCACGGGTACGCCCTCCTCATCGCCAACACCGAGGGCAACGGAGAGCTCGAGCAGGACGCCATCCAGATGATGCTCGAATACAAGGTCCGCGGCATCCTCTACTCCACGTGGTTCCACCGCCAGACGGACATTCCGGCGCCGCTGCGGGAGGCCGGCTTCGTCCTGGTCAACTGCTTCTCCAACGAGCCGGGCACCCGGGCCGTGGTACCCGACGAGGTGCAGGGCGGCCGCTCTGCCACGGAAATCCTGCTGGGGCACGGGCACCGGAAGATTGCCTTCATCAATGCCACCATTCCGGCGCCGGCCAAGGACGGGCGGCTCCAGGGGTACCGGGAAGCACTGGAAAAGGCAGGTGTTCCGTTCGACCCCGAACTGGTGCTGGAAGCCTACCCGGACCAGGAAGGCGGCTACGGCGCCACGTCCGATCTCCTTACCCGCGGCGTGAGCGCGGTGTTCTGCTACAACGACCGGATGGCCATGGGCCTCTACGACGGCCTGCGCGAGCACGGCCTGTCCATCCCCGACGACATGGCCGTGGTGGGGTTCGACAACCAGGAAGTCATTGCCGCCCACCTGCGGCCGCCGCTTTCCACCGTGTCGCTCCCCCACTACGAACTGGGCGCTGCCGGTGTGAGGATGCTCCTCGGGCTGGATGGGGCGCCCGGAACCGCAACGGACGGGGTGGCCCGCATCAACTGCCCCGCCGTGGAACGGACGTCCGTCCGGGCGCAGGCGCACGCCTGACGGGGGCCTACGCCGCAGGGCTGATGACCCGGTTCCGCCCGGCGAGCATACCCATCACGGCGAGGACGGCCATGATGCCCGCGGTGACCAGGAGGGGAAGGGTCCAATCTCCGCTCAGATCGCGCAGCCCGCCGAACATCGCCGGACCCACAGCAGCCATGCCGTAGCCGACGGACTGCGCCATGCCGGACAATGATGCCGCCTGCGGGTAGTTGACGGTCCGGAGGCTGAACAGAGACAGGGCAATGACGATCAGGCTCCCGCACCCGGTTGCCCCCAGGAGGACCCACAACAGGATGAGGTCCGGCGCAAGCGCCAGGCCCAGGAACGTCACAACCATGACCGCTCCGCTGGCGGCGCTAACGATCCGCTGGTCCGAGCCCCGGTGAAGGATGCCCCCTGCGGCAAGGCTGGCGAAGACGCTGACGAGCAGGAAAACGGACAGGTGGATGCCGGCGGTAGTGGCCGGCACCCCGCGGCTTTGTTCGATGGTGGGCAGCCATGCCATCAGGACGTAAAAGGCGATTGACTGCAGCCCCATGAAGATCGTCACCTGCCAGCCCAAGGCTGAAGTCCACGGCGACCGGTAGGACACGTCCGGCCTGGCGGCGCTCACGATGCCGGAGCCGTGCCGGCGCAGCCACGGCAGGAGCACCGCCATGGCAATGAGGGCAAGTCCCACCCAGATGCCGAGGGCAAGGCGCCATCCCGCGGGGGACGTTTGCGCCACGGGCACGACGACGGCGGCCCCCATGGCGGCAAAGGCGGCCTGGGTGGCGGTGTAGCTTCCGGTGAGCTGGCTGACCCTCGTGGGAAAGTCCCGCTTCACCAGCGAAGGGACCAGGACATTGAGGAACGCGATCGCGAGGCCTATGAGTGCTGTTCCCACCCAAATGACGCCGGACACAGGCAGGGAGCGGAGCGCAATGCCCGAGGCCAGGATCAGCAGGGACATCCACAGCGCACGGTCGAGGCCCAGGCGCGAAGCGAGGCCGGGCGCCACGGGCGAGAAGATGGCAAAGGCAATGAGCGGAAGACCCGTCAGGAAACCTGCCGCGGCGCTGGACAGGCCAAGGTCGGAGCTGATGTTGGCCAGGACCGGCCCCACGCTGACAAAGGACACCCGAAGGTTGACTGCGATGAGCAGGACGCCGATGAAGGCGAACCCGAACCTGGCAGTGCGGTCCTGTGCGTTCCGGGCGGCAGCGGGCATGGAGCGCATTCCATCCTTTCAGGAGTGAGAGAGCGTCCCGGTTTATACGGCGTTAAGTGAGAGAGCGACCCGGATTGTTGGGCGTTAAGTGAGAGAGCGTCCCGGGGGGCTACAGCACCTTGCGGATGGTTTCCTCGAAGCTCGTGACATGGTGCAGGGCCAGCTCGGCAGCCTTGTCAGCGTCGCCGGCGGCCACCGCCTTGAGCAGGTCCACGTGCTCGGTGATGTGGCCGCTCACTGACGGCACCTTGTCCAGCACCACGCACCAGATGCGGGTGGCCAGGTTGTCGTAGCGGATCAGGGTGCTTTCCAGGTGCGGGTTCGCGGCCGCCTTGTAGATCAGCCGGTGCACCATCAGGTCGTAGCGCATCAGGTCGCGCGACTCCCCCTGGCCGGGCCCCAGCTCCGCGATGGCATCGGCCACCTGCAGCAGTTCGCGGCGCATGCTTTCACTGGCCCTTTTCGCCGCCCGGCGCGCGGCCAGCGGCTCCAGGAGTTCCCGGATTTCCGAGACGTCCGCCAGCTCCGTGAAGTCCACATTCGTGGCGAAGGTGCCGCGGCGGGGATAGGAAATGACCAGGTGGTCAACCTCCAACCGCTTGATGGCCTCCCGCACGGGGGTGCGCCCAAGCCCGAGTTCAGCCGCCACCTGGCCCTCGTTGATCGGCTCGCCGGGGCGGATTTCCAGCATGATCAGTTTGTCCCGCAGCTGCCGGTAGGCGGCCTCAGCCTGGGACGGTGCCTCGTCCTCCGCCTGAGGCAGGGCTAGAAGTGCATTCAACGCGCCGCTCCGTTCTCCGCTGACGTGACGGGGCTGCCCGTGCCGGGCTTCACGTCACTTTCGTCCAGCTATTGACTCTGCTGTGATGCCGATCATACCATTGAGCTCACACTGATATATCAGTTAGTAAGCAAGTGGTATTTCAAAGGAGCATCCGTGGTTGAGCAGTTGAACGAGCGACTTTCGGTCGTTGATCCCGAGGTCCAGCAGGCCATTGCCAGTGAGCTGGGCCGCCAGCAGTCGACGCTGGAAATGATCGCCTCCGAGAACTTTGCCCCGTCCGCGGTCATGGAGGCCCAGGGCTCGGTACTGACCAACAAGTACGCCGAGGGCTACCCGGGCAAGCGCTACTACGGCGGCTGCGAGCACGTGGATGTTGTGGAGCAGCTCGCCATCGACCGGGTCAAGGCCCTGTTCGGCGCAGAATTCGCCAACGTCCAGCCGCACTCCGGCGCGCAGGCCAATGCCGCCGCCATGTTCGCCCTGCTGAACCCGGGCGACACCATCATGGGACTGAGCCTGGCCCACGGCGGCCACCTTACCCACGGCATGAAGATCAACTTCTCCGGCAAGCTCTACAACGTGGTCCCGTACCACGTAAGCGAATCGGACCTTCGCATCGATATGGCCGAGGTTGAGGCGCTGGCCCTGGAACACCGGCCCAAGCTGATCGTGGCCGGCTGGTCCGCCTACTCCCGCCAGCTGGACTTCGCCGAGTTCCGCCGCATCGCCGACCTGGTGGACGCGTACCTCATGGTGGACATGGCCCACTTCGCAGGCCTGGTGGCCGCCGGCCTGCACCCGAACCCGGTGCCCTACGCCGACGTCGTCACCACCACCACCCATAAGACCCTCGGCGGCCCGCGCGGCGGCGTCATCCTTGCCAAGGAGCAGTACGGCAAGAAGATCAACAGCGCCGTGTTCCCCGGCCAGCAGGGCGGCCCGCTGGAGCACGTGATCGCCGCCAAGGCCGTGGCCTTCAAGCTCGCCGCCTCCCCCGAGTTCAAGGAACGCCAGCAGCGTGTCCTTGAGGGATCCAAGCTTCTCGCCGAACGGCTCCTCCGCGACGACGTTGCCGCGGCCGGAATCTCCGTGGTCAACGGCGGCACCGACGTGCACCTGGTCCTCGTGGACCTCCGCAATTCCGAGCTGGACGGACAGCAGGCCGAAGACGCCCTGCACCGCATCGGCATCACCGTCAACCGCAATGCCGTCCCCTTCGATCCCCGCCCGCCGATGGTCTCCTCGGGGCTGCGCATCGGCACCCCGGCCCTCGCCACCCGCGGCTTCGGCGCCAAGGAATTCGAGGAAGTCGCAGACATTATTGCGACGGCGCTGATCGCCGCTGCGGGCAGCGGCACCCTGGGCGACAGCACCGCCGTCGAACTCCGCGCCCGTGTCACCGCGCTGGCCGAGCAGTTTCCCCTCTACCCACACCTCAGCAACGGCACTGAAGTTGCCGCCCTTGAAGCAGACCTGATTGGAGCAGCCCAGTGAGTGCAGACCTCCTCCCCGAGCACCCCGACTTCCTCTGGCGCAACCCGGAGCCCAAGTCCTCCTACGACGCCGTGATCGTGGGCGGCGGCGGGCACGGCCTGGCTACCGCCTACTTCCTGGCCAAGAACCACGGCATGACCAACATCGCCGTCCTGGAAAAGGGCTGGCTGGCCGGCGGCAACATGGCCCGGAACACCACCATCATCCGTTCCAACTACCTCTGGGACGAGAGCGCGGCCATCTACGAGCACGCCCTCAAGCTCTGGGAGATCCTGCCGGAGGAGCTCGAGTACGACTTCCTCTTCAGCCAGCGCGGCGTGATGAACCTCGCCCACACCCTGGGCGACGTCCGTGAAAGCATGCGGCGCGTGGGAGCGAACAAGCTCAACGGCGTGGACGCCGAGTGGCTGGACCCGAAGCAGGTCAAGGAACTTTGCCCCATCCTGAACATCAGCGACAACATCCGCTACCCCGTCATGGGCGCCACGTACCAGCCCCGGGCCGGCATCGCCAAGCACGACCACGTTGCCTGGGCCTTCGCCCGCAAGTGCGATGAGATGGGCGTGGACATCATCCAGAACTGCGAAGTCACCGGCTTCGTCAAGGACGGCAACCGCGTGGTGGGCGTCAAGACCAACCGCGGCACCATCAACACCGAAAAGGTGGGCCTCGCCGCCGCCGGGCACAGCTCGGTCCTGGCCGAGATGGCCGGCTTCCGGCTCCCCATCCAGTCCCACCCGCTCCAGGCCCTGGTCTCCGAGCTGCACGAGCCCGTCCACCCCACGGTGGTCATGTCCAACCACGTGCACGTCTACGTTTCCCAGGCCCACAAGGGCGAACTGGTGATGGGCGCCGGCGTCGATTCCTACAACGGCTACGGCCAGCGCGGCTCGTTCCACGTGATCGAGCACCAGATGGCCGCCGCCGTTGAGCTCTTTCCCATCTTTGCCCGGGCCCACGTGCTCCGGACCTGGGGCGGCATTGTGGACACCACGCTGGACGCCTCCCCGATCGTGGGCAACACCCCGGTGGAGAACATGTTCGTGAACTGCGGCTGGGGCACCGGCGGATTCAAGGCCACCCCCGCGGCCGGGCTCACCTTCGCGCACAACATCGCCACGGGCTCCCCGCACAAGCTGAACAAGCCGTTTGCGCTGGAACGCTTCGAAACCGGCGCGCTGATCGACGAACACGGCGCCGCCGCCGTGGCCCACTAGCCGCCAGCGAACACTGCACTTTAGAAAGAAGACGCACATGCTGCTCATCTCCTGCCCCAACTGCGGCTCCCGCGACGAGACCGAATTCCACTACGGCGGCCAGGCCCACGTGCCCTACCCCGAAAACCCGAACGAGCTGACCGACCGCCAATGGGCCGAGTACCTGTTCTACCGGGACAACACCAAGGGCGCCTTCGCCGAGCGCTGGCTGCACAGCACCGGCTGCCGCCAGTGGTTCAACATGCTCCGCGACACCGTCACCTATGACATCCAGGCCATCTACCCGATGGGCACGCCCCGGCCTGACGCTGCCGGTCAGCTGACCGTCGAAACGGGCACCGCCAGCCTCGCCCCGGACAGCACCACCACCGGGACCGCGGCCCCCAGCACGTCCGGGACAAGCATTTCCGGCACCAGCACCACACCCGCCAGCACCACTGCCCCGGAAGGAGCAACCAAGTGACTTCCCAGAACGCCCGCCTCGCTTCCGGCGGCCGCATCGACCGCACCATCTCCTGGCGTTTCACCGTGGACGGCGAGGAATTCACGGGGCATCCCGGCGACACCCTCGCCTCGGCCCTGATCGCCAACGGCCGCATCAACGCCGGCAACTCGCTCTACGAGGACCGCCCCCGCGGCATCATGTCCGCCGGTGTGGAGGAATCCAATGCGATGGTGAAGATCGCTGCGCGCTTCCCGGGCGACGTCGCCGAATCCATGCTCCCCGCCACCACGGTCACCCTGGTGGACGGCCTGAAGGCGGAACTGCTCAGCGGCCTGGGGAAGCTGGATCCCGAGGAGGACCGCGCCGAGTACGACAAGAAGTACGTCCACACCGACGTCCTGGTGGTCGGCGGCGGCCCCGCCGGCCTGGCCGCAGCCCGCGAAGCCGTCCGCACCGGCGCACGCGTGATGCTGCTGGACGACCAGCCCGAGCTGGGCGGGTCCCTCCTGTCCGGGTCAACGGCACCGGAACTCGCTGAGACCATCGAAGGCAAGCCGGCCCTGGAATGGGTGGCGGACGTCGAAGCCGAGCTCGTTTCAGGCGCCGAATCCACCGTCCTGAACCGCACCACGGCCTTCGGCGCCTACGACGCCAACTATGTAATTGCCGTCCAAAACCGCACGGACCACCTGTCCTCCCCTGCCGCGTCCGGAGTGTCCCGGCAGCGGATTTGGCACATCCGTGCCAACCAGGTGGTCCTGGCACCGGGCGCCCACGAGCGTCCCCTGGTGTTCGAGAACAACGACCGCCCGGGCATCATCCTCGCCTCGGCCGTCCGCACCTACCTGAACCGCTACGGGGTGGCCGCCGGCCGCCGCGTGGTCATCAGCACCACCAACGACAGCGCCTACGCCGTTGCCGCTGACCTGCGCGCCGCCGGCGTCAAGGTTGCCGCCGTCGTGGACGCCCGTCCGCAGCTCACCGCAGCGGCCGCTGCCGCCGTCGAGTCCGGCACCCGCGTGCTGATCGGCAGCGCCGTGGCCAACACGTCCTCCCAGTCAGCAGACGGCAGGGTGGACGGCGTCACCGTCCGCAGCATTAGCGACGACGGCGAGCTCACCTCGGGCGTGGAACAGATCGCCTGCGACCTGCTGGCTGTGTCCGGCGGCTGGAGCCCGCTGGTGCACCTGCACTCCCAGCGGCAGGGCAAGCTGCGCTGGGACGACGAGCTGGCCGCCTTCGTGCCGAACACCGTGGTCCCCAACCAGCAGACCATCGGCTCGGGCCGCGGCAGCTTCGACCTGGCCGACTGCCTGGCCGAGGGCATCTCCGCCGGTGCAGCCGCAGCCATCGCTGCCGGGTTCGCGTCCGCCGTCGCTCCTCTCGTCCTGGCGGAGCCGAAGGCTTCAGCCCCCACCCGCCAGCTGTGGCTGGTCCCCGGCGAGACGGGAACCCCGGACGACTGGCACCAGCACTACGTGGACTTCCAGCGCGACCAGTCCGTGGCTGACGTGCTGCGGTCCACGGGGGCCGGCATGCGCTCGGTGGAGCACATCAAGCGCTACACCTCCATCAGCACCGCCAACGACCAGGGCAAGACCTCCGGCGTCAACGCGATCGGCGTCATCGCCGCCGCGCTGCGCACCGCAGGAGAAGCCTCCCGCGGCATCGGCGACATCGGCACCACCACGTACCGCGCACCGTTCACGCCCGTGGCCTTCGCGGCACTGGCCGGACGCCAGCGCGGCGAGCTGTTCGACCCCGCCCGCAAGACCTCCATCCACCCGTGGCACGTCGCCAAGGGCGCCCTGTTCGAGGACGTCGGACAGTGGAAGCGGCCCTGGTACTACCCGCAGGGCAGCGAGGACATGGACACGGCCGTGCTGCGCGAATGCGCCGCCGTCCGCGAATCCGTGGGCTTCATGGACGCCACCACCCTGGGCAAGATCGAAATCCGGGGCAAGGACGCCGGCGAGTTCCTCAACCGGATCTACACCAACGCGTTCAAGAAGCTCGCCCCGGGTTCCGCCCGCTATGGCGTGATGTGCATGGCTGACGGCATGATCTTCGACGACGGCGTGACCCTGCGCCTGGACGACGACACCTACTTCATGACCACCACCACCGGCGGCGCCGCGAAGGTGCTGGACTGGCTGGAGGAATGGCTGCAGACCGAATGGCCGGACCTGGACGTCCACTGCACCTCGGTGACCGAACAGTGGTCCACCATTGCCGTCGTCGGGCCCAAGTCCCGCGCAGTCCTTGCCAAGGTGGCCCCGGAACTGGCGGCCAACGGCGGGCTGGAAGCCGAGGCCTTCCCGTTCATGACGTTCCGCGAAACCACCCTGGCCTCCGGCGTCCGCGCCCGGGTCTGCCGGATCTCCTTCTCCGGTGAACTGGCCTACGAGATCAACGTTCCGTCCTGGTACGGGCTGAACACCTGGGAGGCCGTGGCGGCTGCCGGCGCCGAATTCAACATCACCCCGTACGGCACCGAAACCATGCACGTGCTCCGCGCCGAGAAGGGCTACCCGATCGTCGGCCAGGACACGGACGGCACGGTCACCCCGCAGGACGCCGGCATGGAATGGATCGTCTCCAAGGCCAAGGACTTCATCGGCAAGCGCTCCTACTCCCGGGCCGACGGCCAGCGCGAGGACCGCAAGCACCTGGTGAGCGTGCTGCCGGTGGACGGGACGCTGCGGCTGCCGGAAGGCACCCAGCTCGTGGAGAAGGGCCGTTCCACCAACCCTGCCTACGGGCCGGTCCCGATGGAAGGCTTCGTCACCTCCAGCTACCACAGCGCGGCGCTCGGCAGGTCCTTTGGCCTGGCCCTGATCAAGAACGGCCGCAACCGCATCGGCGAAACCCTGACTGCCGCCGCCGGCGACCAGCTGGTGGACGTCGTCGTCGCCGAAACCGTACTTTTTGACCCCGAAGGGACCCGCAAAGATGGCTGAAACAGCAGCACCCGCAACCTCCTACGAGAAGAACCTCTCACTCCGGGTCAGCCCCGCCGCCCAGCTCCGCGCAGACTTTGAAACCGGCTCCGTCCGGGGCGTGGTGGAGATCAGCGAAGTGGCTTTCCTGACCATGGTGGGCCTCCGGGTCAACCGGGACAGCGACGCCGGACAGCGCGTCGCCGCTGTCACCGGCGGCCTGCCCGCCACGTGCGGCAGCGTCACCGGAACCGGGGACTCCTCCGTGCTGTGGCTTGGCCCGGAAGAGTTCCTGGTGGTGGCACCACGGGAAGCCCACGAATCCCTGGGCGGCGGCCTGATCCAGGCGCTCCGCGAAGCCCTGGGGGACGGCGCCGGCCAGGTGGTGGACCTCTCCGCGAACCGCACCACGTTCGAGCTCACCGGGCCGCGGGCCCGGGCCGTCCTGGAGAAGGGCTGCTCGCTGGACCTGCACCCGCGCGTGCTGAAAGCCGGCACGGCGCTTTCCACGGAGGTGGGCAACATCCCCGTGGTGCTGTGGAAGACCGGTGAGGAGACGTTCCGGCTCTTCCCCCGCGCGTCGTTCGCTGATTTCCTGGGCCGCTGGCTGCTCGACGCAATGCGCGAGTATGCCTCGCCTGAGGTCCCCTAAATGGCCCTCAGCGTCCTGGACCTGTTCTCCGTTGGCATCGGGCCGTCGTCGTCACACACGGTCGGCCCGATGCGGGCAGCAAAGCTGTTCGCCGACGGACTCAAGGGTGACGGACACCTGAGCTCCACCCGGCGCGTACAGGCTGAACTGTTCGGCTCGCTGGGCGCCACCGGGCGGGGCCACGGCTCGGACAAGGCCGTGGTCCTGGGCCTCAAGGGCCTGGACCCCGAAACCGTGGACACTTTCACGGCCGACGACCAGGTGGCCGCAGCCGCGCTGGACGCCGAACTGTGGATCGGCGGGGACCACCGGGTGGACTTCAACTGGGACGAGGACGTAGTGCTGCACCGGCGCAAGTCCCTCCCGGCCCACCCCAACGGCATGACCTTCCGCGCCCTGGACCATGCCGGGTCAGTCCTCAGCGAACGGAGCTTCTATTCGATTGGGGGCGGCTTTGTTGTTGACGGGGACGCCGACGCCGGAGACAGGGTGGTGGCGGACTCCACCGTCCTGCCTTACCCGTTCACCACGGCGGACGAGCTCCTGGAGATCTGCCAACGCGAGGGGATGTCCATCTCGGACGTCATGCTCGCCAATGAACTGACCTGGCGGCCCGAAGCGGAGCTCCGGGAGAAGCTGCTGGGGCTGTGGGCGGTCATGCGCGAATGCGTGGACAACGGCTGCGCCGCGGAAGGCATCCTTCCGGGCGGGCTCAACGTCCGCCGCCGCGCGCCGTCGTTGTTCCAGACCCTGACGGCGGACACCGGCGTGACCGATCCGCTCCGGGCCATGGAATGGGTGAACCTGTTCGCGCTGGCCGTGAACGAGGAAAACGCCGCCGGCGGGCGCATCGTCACGGCGCCCACCAACGGCGCGGCGGGCATCGTCCCGGCGGTGCTGCACTACTACGTGAAGTTTGTCCCCGGCGCCAACGACGACGGCGTGGTCCGCTTCCTGCTGGCGGCGGCCGCCGTCGGAATCCTGTTCAAGATCAACGCCTCCATCTCGGGTGCCGAGGTGGGCTGCCAGGGCGAGGTGGGCTCCGCCTGCTCCATGGCCGCCGCCGGGCTCTGCGAGGTCCTCGGCGGCACGCCCGCCCAGGTGGAGAACGCCGCCGAGGTGGGCATTGAACACAACCTTGGGCTGACGTGCGACCCCGTGGGCGGGCTGGTGCAGATCCCCTGCATCGAACGCAACGCGATCGCCAGCGTCAAGGCCATCAACGCCGCCCGCCTTGCCCTGCACGGCGACGGCAGCCACAAGGTGTCCCTGGACAAAGCCATCAAGACGATGCGCGAAACCGGAGCCGACATGAAAACCAAGTACAAGGAAACCTCCCGAGGAGGACTCGCCGTGAATGTGATCGAGTGCTGAACCATGACCGCCATTGAGACTGAAACTTCCCTGTCCGCGCCGGTGACCACCGTGGAGCATGTCCTCACGCTGGACTGCAGCGAGTCGCCGGGCATCGTCCACGCCGTGTCCGGCTTCCTGCTGGAGCACGGCTGCGACATCATCGACAACCAGCAGTTCGGCGAACGCAGCGAAGGGCACTTCTTCATGCGGGTGCATTTCGCGTCCGACGGCGATGCCTCCACCGCGGACACGCTGCGGGCCGCGTTTGGGCCGGTTGCGGAGCGTTTCGGGATGCGCTGGCGCCTGGAACCGCACGGCTCCAAGCGGCGGGTGCTGATCATGGTGTCCAAGTTCGGGCACTGCCTTAACGACCTCCTGTTCCGGGCACGCATCGGCGAACTGCCCGTGGACGTGGTGGCCGTGGTGTCCAACCACACCGACCACCAGGCCCTGGTGGAATGGCACGGGATCCCGTTCTTCCATGTGCCGGTCACGGCTGATACCAAGCCTGAGGCAGAGGCGCGGCTGCTGGAGCTGGTGGACGAGTTCGATGTGGAGCTTGTGGTGCTGGCCCGGTACATGCAGGTGCTCAGCGACAACCTGACCCGGAAGCTGGACGGCAAGGCGATCAACATCCACCACTCGTTCCTGCCCAGTTTCAAGGGCGCCAAGCCGTACCACCAGGCGTACGCACGCGGCGTCAAGACCGTGGGCGCCACCGCGCACTACGTCAACAGCGAGCTGGACGAGGGACCCATCATCTCCCAGCAGACCGTGGAGGTGGACCACACCTACGGGCCCGAGGACCTGGTGGCCGCCGGCCGTGACACCGAGTGCAAGGCCCTGTCCAACGCGGTCCGCTGGCACTGCGAGGGCCGGGTCATCCTGCAGGGCAACCGCACGGTGGTCCTCCGGTAGCCCCCTGCGACGCTCTCTCACTTAACGCCGGCTTTTGCGTGACGCTCTCTCACCTGATGCTGGTTTTTACGTGGCGCTCTCTCACCTGATGCGGGTTCTTACGTGACGCTCTCCCACTTGATGTGGGTTTTACGTGGCGCTCTCTCACCCCAAGGTGAGGGGGCGCCACGGCCTTAAGCACCGCCGTCGTCATTGCCCAGAAGTCCCTTGATGCTCAGGCCCCGCCGGCAAACCCCGACGCCTGGGGGTGGTCAAGCCAACCGTTCCGGAGTGCCCGTTTGATCCCCTGCACTGCGCGCTGAAACTCGTCAGCAAGATCGTCCCTATCAAAGATGAGAACCGTCCAGCCGGCTGATTCGAAGGCCTTGTCCCGTCTCCTGTCGCTCAGGATCTGTGCGTCACCGAGGTGATGGTCGCCGTCGTACTGGATCGCAACGCGGCGATGACGGTAGCCGAGATCGGCCGACGGCGACCGCGCGTCTCCGGTGCGCAACGGCACCTGGAGTTCGGGCTCCGGGAGCCCGGCGTCGGCGATTGCCAAGCGAAGGAGCGATTCGGGCGCGGAGTCAGCCCCCACCCGCATCAGATCCAGCGCTTCACGGGCGCGGACGATGCCCTGGAGATTCGGGTGGCGGGCTACAAGCGCGCGAAGGCCCGCTATGGTGTCGTAGGGCTGTGCCCTTCCCTCGAAATCCATCCGTGGCATGCGGATGAGTTGGTCCCCCATGCTCACCAGGTCGTGGAGCGGCAGGATGCGGGCCACATCAAGCCACGTGCGGGACCGGGTGCTCAGGCGGATGCCGTCGACAAGTTCAGTCTCATCCTCACGTGCCAGCACGGTATGGCCGATCACGCCCTTCCGGCGGACCGATGGCAGCGACCTCGGCTTGCTCAGATGCAGCTCTGACGAATCCGCCAGCCATGGCGGCAGCAGTTGGCATCGAAGCCGTGCCGCGGTCACATGCGAGATCCAGGCTCCCGGCGACGCCGCGGACAACGCCCTGCCCGCGCCTTCCAGGTCAAAATCCCAGCCCGCCGGACGGTAGAGGCCGCGGCCCACATTGATCACATCCTTGCGGCGGAGCCTGCTTAACGGGACGCCGGAAGACATGGCTGAGCTGAAGGTGAAGGGAGCCGCTGCCAACGGCAGGGGCAGGGAATCCTGCTTTTGCATGCTGGCATTCTGCCCCGATCCGGCTCAAGGCTGCAGAAGTTATCCACAGGCCCGCGGTTAGGTTTCCGAGGGGTGAGAGAGCGTCCGCCCAAAACGCGCATTAACTGCGAGATGGTTTCCCGGAACCCGACGTTAGGTGAGAGAGGATCGCCGGGGAAGGGGCATTAAGGAAGAGAGGGTTGGGGCCTAGTCGGAGTGCAGGGCGGCGAGGCGGCTGGCCAGGTGGAGGGCGGCAAGGCGGCCGGTGCTGCGGGGGTCGCCGCCGCACAGGGAGAAGATCCGTTGCAGCCGCTGGTGCATGGACTGCCGCTCCAGGTGCAGCTCCCGCGCAGCCTGGGCGGTGTTGCAGCCGGAGTCCAGCCATACCCGCAGCGTCTCGGCCAGCTGCGAGCGGCGCTGCGCATCGTAGTCAAGGACGGACCCCAACTGCTGGCGGACAAAGTCCTCGCGCCTGGCCGCATCCAGGGCATGGAAGGCCATCCGTTCCACCGCAAACGCCTCCGCGTCGAGCGCCCCACCGGCCAGCCGCGCCCCGGACGGGCGCAGCTCATCACGGGCTCCAATATCCAGCGTCAGCCGCGCCTCTGCCAGCGACCAGGGCGCTGCCGATATCCCGGCGGCCACCGGGCCTACAGCGCTGATGCTGCCCTCGGGCAGCTCGAGCGTGCGGAGCCCGGCAAGGATCTCGCTCCGGTCCTCCTGCCCCTTACCGGTCCGCAACGCCGCAAGCGCCAGCAGCTCCTCGTTATCCGCATAGCTCGCACTGTGCCGGCCCACCCGGTCCAGCAGCTGTTCCACGGTGGTTCGGAGCTGCCGGGAGCCGGGGGAACGGACCACAACCGCCACCAGCTGCGCGGCCGGGGGGATCCCCGCAGCCGGTGCGAGCTGCTGGAGCCGCCAGTTCTGCGTACCGGAATCAACGGCGCGGATCAGCGCGGCACCCGCCATCTCCTTCAGGCCGGGCGGCATGCGCTGCAGCAGGGCCAGCGCCAGAATGTCCACTGAGCGGTTCCCGGCAATCCTTGCCAGGTTCACATCGCCTCCCTCCAGTGTGTGAAGGCTTAGTCGCGCCGACGGTATGCCCCGCACGGACACATCAATATGGGTAGTGCGTGCCCGGTCCTGGTCGGCGTCCCCCGCCGGAGCAGGCCCGGCATCCGCGGCATGGCCGGCAGGCAGTGCGCTTGCCAGCGGAGCACCCGCGTTGGATGTCAGGACAACTTCCGCGCCGGTGGCGTCGGCGAGGACGGCCAGGATCCGGTCGAGGCTGCCGCCGTGGGCCAGCTCCACCGCCATGGCATGGCTTGCCCGGTCAGCCTGCTGCAGGTGCGCGGCAGATTCGCTCACCAGCAACGAGTTGATGGCCTCCATTACGCCTACGAAGGGCACCACCTTGCGCAGCTCGATCAGGGGAAGCCCTGCGGCTTCGGCTGCTCCCACCATGGAGGACGGAATGGACGGCAGGGCCACGCCCGTCTCGATGGCCAATGCAGCTACTCCACGCTCCGCCAGCTCCCAGATGTAGCCGATGCGCCGCTTGTCCGTTGCCGCGGCCAGGGCCTGGCCGCCGGTGAGCAGCAGTTCTCCGCCGCCAAGTAACGGTGCGATGTCCAAAACTTCACTGGAGTGGATCCAGCGCAGCTGCGTTTGGGCCGCAATCGCCGCCGCCGCGCGTATTACGGGGTCCGCCGGGGTGAGGGTGGAATGTTTCAAAACATCCTGCAGCCGTATGGGCATGACACTCCGTCAAGTAGAAGGTGAATCTTCACGACACATTGTATGTGGTGGTTGTGGCATGAGCCACATAATCTGGATCTATCCCTTTCACTTACTGGAGGCTTTCCCCATGCAAGACAACCTCTCCACGAAGCAGTCTGGGCCGGCAATGGCGCCGGCCGAGGACTGCGAAGCCTGGCTCCAGCCCATTCCCGAGTCCCAGCGCACGCACAAGGTTTCAGGCCAGTTCTGGATCTGGGCCGGCGCCAACCTTGCCCCCATCAACTGGGTATTGGGCGCCCTCGGAATCCACCTGGGGCTGGGTTTCGCGGATACCGTCATCGTCCTGGTCCTCGGCAACCTGATCGGCATGCTGCTCTTTGGCTGCTTCGTCCTGCTGGGCCAGAAGACCGGCGCCACCGGCATGGTTCTGGCCCGGGCAGCCTTCGGCCGGCGCGGAAACTACCTCCCCGCAAGCATCCAGGCCCTCCTGGTGATCGGCTGGTGCGCCGTCAACACCTGGATCATCCTGGACCTGGTGATGGCGCTGTTCGGAACGCTCGGCTGGGTGGATCCCACGGCGCAGAACTACGCCTGGAAGATCGGCGTCGCAACGGCCATCATGGCCACCCAGGTGGCCATCGCCTGGTTTGGCTACAAGGCGATCGCCGCCTTTGAAAAGTGGACCGTCCCGCCCACCATCATCATTCTGGCCGTTATGTCCGCTGTTGCCTGGTTCGGCATGAAGATCGACTGGGCCTACGCCGGCCCCGCGGGCAACATCCTGGAAGGCTCCGAGCGGATCGCGGCCATGAGCGCCGTCATGACGGCCATCGGCATCGGCTGGGGCATCACCTGGTTCACGTACGCCGCCGATTACTCCCGCTTCGTCAGCACCGAGGTCCCCAAGAAGAAGGTCTACCTGGCGTCCGTCCTGGGCCAGTTCATCCCGGTCGTCTGGCTCGGCGTGCTGGGTGCGAGCCTGGCCACCAACAGCGGTGAAATCGATCCCGGGAAGCTCATCGTCCAGAACTTCGGCGTCCTCGCCCTGCCCGTCCTGCTGATGGTGCTGCACGGCCCCATCGCCACCAACATCCTGAACATCTACACCTTTTCGGTGGCCACCCAGTCACTGGACATCACCATCAGCCGCCGCAAGCTGAACCTGTTCGTCGGCGTCTTCTCGCTCATCGCCGTCGTCTTCTTCATCTTCCAGGAGGACTTCGCAGCGGTGCTGGACGCCTGGCTCATCGGACTGGTGGCCTGGGTGGCCGCCTGGGGCGGCGTGATGCTGGTGCACTACTTCTGGATCGAGAAGCGCTGGCCCGGCAACCCCGCACGGCTGTTCGACGGCGTCGGGACCAAGCGGCTGCCCGGCGTCAACTGGGCGGGAGTCACCTCCCTCCTGGTCGGCATCTTCGCCACCTGGCTGTTTATGTACGGCCTCGTTCCCGCCATGCAGGGCCCCATCGCCGTGGCCCTGGGCGGCTGGGACCTGTCCTGGCTGGCCGGCGGGCTGGCGAGCGCCACGAGCTACGCCATCCTGGGCCCGAGGGTCCACCGCAAGTTCCTCGAATCCGCTCCGGCTGCCGGCGCCGACTCCCAGCCCTCCCCGGCCCTGGCCGGAATCCCTGCCCGGCCCAGCGCCCCGGCCGGCCTCTAACCTAGGAACACCTGACATGACCATTGACGCATTCCCCGATTCCGCCCACCCGATCACCTGGCCCGAGGGCAAGCAGGCGGCAGCCTCCTTCACCTTCGACGTCGACGCCGAATCCTGCACCATCGCCCACGATCCCAAGAGCACCAGCCGGATGTCCCTGATGACCCACCAGTCCTACGGGCCCAAGGTGGCAGTCCCCCGGCTGCTGCAGATCCTCCAGCGGCAGGACATCCGTGCCACGTTCTTCGTCCCCGGCTTCACCGCCGAGTGCTATCCGGACACGGTCCGGCGCATCGTGGACGCGGGGCATGAGGTGGCCCACCACGGCTACCTGCACGAGCCCATGCAGGGTATCGACGCCGAGACGGAGGCACGTTACATCGACCGCGGCCTGGAGGCGCTGGCCAAGGCAGCCGGGGTGGAACCGGTGGGCTACCGGGCGCCGTGGTGGGAACTGAACTGGCACTCCCCGGCGCTCCTGGCGGACCGCGGCTTCCTCTACGATTCAAGCCTGCTCGACGGCGATGCCCCCTACCGCTTCAGCGTCGCCCCGGGCGACTCCCGGGACATTGTGGAGATTCCGGTGGACTGGGCGCTGGACGACTGGGAGCAGTACGCGTTCTACCCGGGCGTCACCGGCAGCGGCGTCATCGAGAGCCCGGCGAAGGTCCTGGAAATGTGGACGCTGGAGGCGGAGGCGCACCATGCGCAGGGCAGCTGCTTCGTCCTGACCAACCATCCCTTCATCTCCGGCCGGCCTTCCAAGGCTGTAGCCCTGGAACAGCTGATTGAACGGGTCAAGGGAATGGACGGCATGTGGGTGGCCACCATGGAAGAGATCGCGGAGCACACCCGGCGGACGGTTCAGGAAGTCCACACCCACGCCCGCATCCAGGTGCCCTCCTTCCCGGATACCGGGGCGAAGTTCACGCCGTCGGTGGTCCGGGAGTCACGGCCCGCCGTCGCCGGCTGACCTAACCACAACCAGACGCAGAGTGGCGCTGCCCAGCCGGGCAGCACCACTCTGCTCTTTAAGGTGGCTGCCTCACAGTGAAGCACCCGGAGGCAGGGACGCCAGATACTCCGGGGGTGGCATTGTCAGGGCCAGGGTCTACACTGAAGTAATCGAACATATATTCGAGTAAAGGTGTGTTGTGGGCGTTATTATCGGTCCCCGCGTGATACATGCGGGCGCCTCGTTGTTGTCAGTGCTGATTGCCCCGGTTCCCGTCGCCGCAGGGTTTCCTTCGCCGGCGCAGGACTACTTCGATGGCCGGATCGACCTGAACGCCCACCTGATCAAGGACATCACCAGCACGTTCGTGGTCCGCGTGACAGGAGACTCCATGGAGCAAGCGGGCATCAGCGACGGTGATGAGCTGATCGTCAACAGGGCACTGGAACCCCGGGACGGCTCGGTGGTGATTGCCGTGCTGGACGGGGAGCTGACGGTGAAGCGCCTGCGCCTTAACGCCACAGGCGTGGTGCTGCAGGCGGAGAATCCAAAGTATCCGGACATCAGAGTGCCTGCCCTCTCGGAGCTGACCATCTGGGGCGTGGCCACGAGGTGCCTGCACCATGTCTAGCCGGCGGCGTCCGGATGCCCGGCGATGAGCAAACCCGTCCCCATGCGGCAGATGCCGCAGATCGCCCACGTGGACGTGAACTGTTTCTACGCCTCGGCAGAGCGTGCCTTCGATCCCTCGCTGGAGGGCAGGCCGCTGGTGGTCCTTTCGAACAACGACGGCTGCGCCGTCACCCGCTCCCCCGAGGCGAAGGCCCTGGGCATTGCCACCGGCGAGCCGTGGTTCAAACTCGCACCCCGCGCGAAGGAATGGGGACTGGTGGCCAAATCCAGCAACTACGAGCTCTATGGCGACATCAGCGCCCGGGTCATGGAGCTGCTCGGCAGGTACTCCGCGTGGCTGGAGGTCTACATTCTGTATCCATAAAGCTGTTGTTGGAGGCCTCGGGGACGGTCAAGCGCTTCGACTTTCTTCTGGATCAGGTGCTAGTTAGGACGCCGCCCAGGCCGCGGGAAATCAGGGAGGAGACTGTGGCCGCACTCGTGGGAGGCGAAAGTCGTCTTGGAGCAGCGCAACAATATCCTCCACGCAACCCTTGGAGGTTCCCTTCTGGAGGGCAAGACGGCGTTCTACAACAGCTGCCGCAAGAGGTTTAGTGCAGGGCCACTGCGGACTGTTTTGCCTCTAAAGTAGTCAGTCGGTGGTCATTGGAGACGTAGGCGTAGTTGATCAGTGCCGTTTTCCGGAGCGGCTTGGTGAGTCTAGGGGCGTGCCACCGCGTCCTGCCTTCTGCGTGCCGTGACATCTGGCTCAAGCTATCCACACGGCGGATGAAACAGTGCTCGACTCTCGGAATGTCTTCGTGAATTACCCGCATTTCAGTTGCATGAGCGATGATTGGTGTTGTGGATGATCAACGTATTCATAGCCTGTCGCGAGAGCCGGTCATGAACGAACATGCTTTTCAAAGCCAACGGAAGGTTGAGGCGGCGCCTGAACATCAGGCTGACGCTCACTCGAGCGACGGGTCAATACGCCTGCTTTCCCAGCGTGACGCTGGAACGAGGATGCCCGGTGGGCGCAAGAGGCCGCCGACGATTGCCGATGTCGCACGCGTTGCCGGCGTTTCGCAGCCTACCGTCTCCCGCGTCCTGACCGGCAACACTCCGGTGCGCGACGTGACGAAAGAGCGCGTCCGGGCTGCGATGAAAAGTCTTGGCTATCGGCCCAACGGGGCGGCCCGCGCCCTGGTGCAAGGGCGGCAGCCGATTGTGGGCGTTATCACGCGTGACACCGCCTTGCATGGCTACACCCGAATGCTGGCCAACATAGAAAGCCGGGCACGCCAGGCAGGCTACCTTGTTGCTATCGTCGCCCTCGACCCTGCAGACGTGCAAAAAGCCACTTCTGCTCTTGATTTGCTGCTGGGTCAGCCTATCGTCGGGGTCGTCGTCCTTGACTACACCACCTACGACACGCGCCTGAAGGACAGCTTGGGGAATTTGCCCGTCTCCACGGTGATACACGGCGACCAAACCGACATCGATGTACCTCATGTGCGTGTCGATGACCGGAGGGCTGCGTACGAGGTCACAAATCATTTGCTCGCGCTCGGCCACCGGACTGTTCATCACGTCGCCGCCCCAAGCCGCAGCGGGGAACCGCATATTCGCGAAGCAGCCTGGCGCCAGGCTTTGATCGATGCGGGTGCTCCTGTCCCTGAAGTCCGTAGAACCGACTGGTCAATCAAGGCTGCGCGCGAGGCAGGCGCAGCCTTGGCGCACGACCCCGACGTGACAGCAATCTTTTGCGCCAACGACGAGATCGCGTTCGCGGTGATGCGCAGCATCCACGAAGCGGGCAAGCGGGTCCCGGAAGACATCAGCGTTGCAGGCATCGACGATGAGCCTCTGGCGGCGGCTTGGGTTCCTGCTTTGACCACCTTCCGGCTTGATTTTGATTGGGCCGGAGTGGCAGCACTGGAACTGCTAATGGAACTCGATGAGCTGCACAGCACGGCCGGCACGCCGTCCTATGGACTTGTCGTCCGGGAAAGCACGGCGCCTCCCGCACCCGCCGCCTGAGCGTCTGCCGGGGCGAACCCGGCGCAGAAAAACTTCTTGCATCAAAAAATGATCAACGCTTGCATGCGTTCATGTCAGGACATATGCTGTTCTTCAATCAGATTTGATCAACGCTTTCATTTAGCGGATCGACGCAAAGGAGCATCGTTTGGACAACACGCAGACCTCGCCAACCATCACGGTTGTGGCAGAGCAGGAGCCGGAAGAATCCGTGGCCCCGCTCCCGTTCCGCTTCGAGTGGAACACGGGCCAAATGCGCCTGACCTTCACCGCCGACACCGATCTGCCGGTGATCCTGAGCGGCGTCAGTGACACAGATTCCGCGGTGACGCGTACCATGCAGCCGATTGTCGAACTCATCGCAACCGGCGACGGCCGTTCCAGGACAACGACGCGCTTCACCAACACCGGTGTAGGTTCCCGCCTTCGCTACGCAAGCCACGCCGAGAGTGTCCAGGACGGAGCCGCCGAACTGGAGGTTGTGCAGCGGGACCAGCATACGGGGTTGGAGGTGACGACAAAGTTCACCGCCTCGCCGGTGCTGGCGGCCGCCCGCGTGAAGACGACTGTCGCGAACACATCGGCGACTCCTGTGATCCTTGAGGCAGTCAGCTCCTTTTCGGCTGGGGCGTTTGTCTACCCTGGCGAATCGACGAAGGACCTGCTGCTGCACTCCGGTACCGGCGAGCAGTTGGCGGAATTCCGCTGGACGACCCAGGCGTTGTGGAGCCAGGAAAACCTCGCCGACTTCAACTCGGCCGACATGAACCAGCCCGGTCGCGGCGGCGTTGAGAAGGTCAGCACCTCCACCTGGTCAACGGCACGTGCACTGCCGACCGGCGCCCTTGAAAACAAGGTCACCGGACGGTCCTTTGCGTGGCAGATCGAACACAATGGGGGGTGGCGCTGGGAGGTTGATAACGTCCGCGAGGACGAAGACTCCGTGGCCCTCGTCCTGCTCGGCCCGGAAGACCTCGATCACCACTGGTCGCACAAACTTGAGCCAGCCGAAGCATTCACGTCCGTGCCGGTGTCGTTTGCCGTCAGCGGGGCCGGGTTCGTGGGCGTCATCGCAGAGCTCACCCGCCATCGTCGGTGGTTGCGCCGCCACCAGAATGCCGACACTAGTTCACTACTGGTCTTCAACGACTACATGAACACGATTAACGGCGACCCGACCACCGAGAAGCTGCTCCCTCTTATCCAGGAAGCGGCGGCCGCCGGCGCCGAGTGCTTCTGCATTGACGCCGGATGGTACGACGATACGGCGGCCGGCGATTGGTGGCCCTCTGTCGGCGAGTGGGTTCCTTCGGCCCGGCGCTTTCCCGACGGCGGATTGGCTCGGGTGGTTTCGGCGATCCGGGATGCCGGCATGGGAGTCGGGATCTGGCTGGAGCCTGAGGTTATCGGCGTCGACAGCCCGGTCGCCCAGCAGCTCCCGGACGGTGCTTTTCTGCAGCGCCACGGACAGCGCGTCACGGAGCACCAGCGCTACTTTCTTGACCTGCGCCACCCCGCTGCCCGCGCGCACCTGGACGCGACATTCGATCGGCTCATCACGACGTTCGGCATCGACTTCTTCAAGCTGGACTACAACGTGACCCCCGGGCCGGGTACGGACTTCGAAGCCTTCTCAGTCGGCGCGGGCCTGCTCGGGCACAACCGCGCCCATCTCGAATGGTTCGCCGGGCTCCGCCGCCGCTACCCCAACGTGGTCTTCGAGAACTGCAGTTCCGGTGCCATGCGGGCCGACTTCGCCATGCTGGAACTGTTCGACTTCCAGTCCACCTCCGACCAGGAGGACTTCCGCCTTTACCCGGCGATCGCCGCAGGCGCGCCGGTGCAAATGCTCCCTGAGCAGGCGGGCAACTGGGCCTATCCGCAGTCGTGGATGACCCAGGAGGAGATCGCCTTCACCATGGTCACCGGCCTCAGCGGCCGGCTCTACGCTTCCGGCTATCTCAACCGGATGAACTCGGATCAGCTTGAGCTCGTGCACGATGCCTACAGGCAATTCAAAGTGATCCGGAACAACATCGCCGCGTCCACTCCGAGCTGGCCTGCCGGTCTTCCCCAGTGGTACGCCGACACAATCGCGCTGACGCTCTCCGGTCCTGAGGCTGACCTCCTCTACGTCTGGAACCGCGGCGATGAGAACTCTGAAATCTCGCTGGACCTGGGCGACGGTGTCCACACCGGGCAACTCGTTGAAATCTACCCCCGCACCCTCGCCCCCTGGGACGTTACCGACGGCCCGGGCAACACCGTTCTGATGCGACCCGGCATCAGCGGCGCCACCGCACGGGTCTACACGATCCCGCGCGGATAACTCCTCCAACCCATCTGCAGTAACCCAACTACGAAGGACAAGCAATGAAGCTTTCTCGGAAAACGGCACGGGCGGCAATCGCGGCTCTCGGTGTCGCTGCCCTCCTTGTCAGCGCAACCGGATGCGACCGCGGCACCTCCTCCGGCAGTGATGAGGTTCAGCTGTTCCTCAACGGTGGCACCGACACTCCCCAGTACAAGGCGATGACGGACCTCATCGCCAAGTTCAAGGAGGAGAAGGGTATCTCCGTGAAGATGACAGCGGCGTCAACGGACTACGAGGACCAGATGAAGGTCAAGCTCGCCTCCGGTGACATCCCCGATATCTTCACCACCCACGGCTGGTCCCTGCTGCGCTACAGCAAGTTCTTGGAACCGCTCACCGACCGGCCATGGGCATCAAAGGTCAACCCGGGCCTGGACTCCGCGATGCGTGACAGTGACGGCAAGATTTACGCCTTCCCCGGCGCATTCGACACGGCAGGCATCGCATACAACAAGGACGTCCTTGACAAGGCCGGCATCGACCCGGCCACAATCACCACCTGGGACGCTTTCGATGCCGCAGCAGCGGCGGTTGCAGCCAAGGGAAGCACGCCGATCTTCTCCAGCGGCAAGGCCCAAGGCCCGGCCGGCCACATGGCCGACTACCTGGCCGCAGACTCGTTCACGGACGCCGAACTCACCCAGATGAAGGAGGGCACTTTCGTCACCTCCGCTTACACCAAGGTCCTCGACCGGGTGAAGTCCTGGCAGAGCAAGGGCTGGTTCAACAAGGACTACTCTTCCGCTTCGGAAGATGACATGGCCCGCGCCCTCGCCAACGGAACGGCCGGCTTCGAGATCTACAACAACAACATCCTCGCCTCAGCGCGGACCTACAACCCGAACGCCAATGTCGGTTTCATCCCGCTGCCGCCCACCAACGGCGATACCCCATACCTGATCGGCGGCGAAGGCATCGACTCGTTCGGCGTCTCCAAGACCAGCAGCCACAAAGACAACGCACTGGCGTTCCTTGACTTCCTCGCCCAGCCGGCCAACGCCGCCGCCCTCGCCGAAGCCAACGGCGCCGCCGCAGGCCTTGTGGACGTCAAGGTCGACTTCGGCAAACTCACCGCCAGCTACGACAAGTACGTCACCAGCGGATCGACCCCGGTCAAACCTTACTTCGACCGCGTGTACCTTCCGAACGGCTCATGGAACACGATGGTCGCGACCACCGACTCCGTGATCTCCGGACAATCCGACGTTGCCGGCGCCGTCGCCCAGATGAAGAACCAGTTCGCCACACTGTACGGCCAGAAATAGCCCAAAAAAGGGGGCCTGCCCACGAACGAACCGGCAGGCCCCCATCCGCATTACCCATCGGCACCGCCGATCCAAAACCTCGCGAAAGCAAGAGACATGAGCCAACAAACCACCCTCCCCCGGACCACCAAGGGGGTCGAATCCCACAAAGAACGCCGGCCGCGGCGGCGCCGTGGCGGGTCAATGAACCTGATGTACGTGCCTGCGATCGCCATGGTCGCCATCTTCATGCTCTACCCGCTTGTCCAGGGCATCGGACTCGCATTCACGAACTGGGACGGATACTCCCCCACCAAGGCCTTCGTTGGACTCGATAATTTCGCGCGGCTCTTCACCGACGCGACGTTCCAGACCGCGCTGGTCAACACGCTCATCTACGGCATCGGCTGCACAGTGCTGCAGCAGGTCCTCGGCCTCGGGCTCGCCGTCGCCCTCGACGGCGCTGGCCGCAGCAAGGCCTTCGCCCGGGCCCTGATCTACCTGCCCGTGCTCGTCTCGCCCGTCGTGATGACCATGATGTACTACTTCCTCTTCCAGTACGACCGCGGGGCCCTGAATGACATCCTCGTCTCGGTTGGATTCGACCGGATCGCCTGGCTCTCCACCGGCCCCGGAACGGTCACCATCGTCGTGCTCATTAACACGCTTCAATTCGTCGGCATCTCAATGGTCATCTACCTCGCCGGCCTCCAAGGCATCGGCCAGGAAATCACCGAGGCCGCTGAAGTAGACGGCGCCCGCGGACTGCGCCTCTTCCGGTCCATTACCCTGCCCCTGCTGCGACCGGCCATCATTTCCAGCGTGATCATCAACCTCATCGGCGGGCTCAAGCTCTACGACGTCATCCAGGTCCTCACGGCCGGCGGCCCCGGATACTCCTCACACTCAGTCTCGACCCTGATTGCACGCAGCTACTTCGGCCAGCAGGCCGCCGGCTACGCCTCCGCCATGGGCGTCGCGCTTTTCGTGCTGATCGCCGTGGTCTCAATCTTCCTCGTCGCGCGCATGGACCGCACCGGAAAGGACCTCTGATGGCCACCACAATCGCACCGCAACGGACCGCTTCACCACGCGTCCGGCGCACCTCCCAAGCCGGACAACTCGGACGCTGGATCCTCATCGCCATCGCCGTGATCACACAGGTGACCCCGTTCTATCTGGCCCTGACCACAGCCTTCAAACCCATCACCGACACCACCTCGCTGTGGCTCCCACCCCTGAACGGCGGAACACTCGATAATTTCGCGACGGCATGGGACTCCGGGCACCTCGACTGGGCCCTGGAGAACGGCCTGATCGTCACCGTCGTTAGCACCGCGCTCACCTGCATCGTCGGCGCCATGGCCGCCTACCCCCTCGCGCGCCGCAGCACGAAACTGAACCGTTTCGTCTCGCTGGCCATCCTCGGCATGCTCATGGTCCCACCCCTGAGCATCCTCGTTCCCCTCTACACAATGCTCGCCCAGCTCGGCCTCCTGAACACCTACGTCAGCCTCATCCTGGTCCTCACCACCCTGCAACTCCCCCTCGCAGTGTTCCTGTTCACCCAGTTCATGCGGACACTGCCGCTCTCTCTCGAGGAAGCAGCCGCCATCGACGGCGCCGGACTCACCACCACGTTCCTACGCATCGTGCTCCCCTCACTCAAGCCCGTCTTCGCGACCGTCGTGATCCTCACATCAACCAACGTATGGAACGAGTTCGCCATGAGCTCCTACATCCTGAACAAAGCCGAAGTCCGCACTCTCGCCCCCGCCGCAGCCAGCTTCTTCGGTACCCAGGGCAACAACGTCGGCGCCGCAGCCGCCGCCGCGCTCATCGGACTCCTCCCAATCCTCATCGCCTACCTCTTCCTCCAAAAGTACTTCGTCAAAGGCGCCCTCGCCGGAGCCGAAAAGTAACACACCAACCGCAAACGACATCACTGTGCTTGCAACCGATGACGAGCGCCGGACCTTGGAACCCGCGGATGCCACACCGGCAGAAGACACGAAAAGGAGATGGTCCCCTTGATGAATATTCAGATCCTCAAGAGCTCTCCGGTGCCGCTGTATTTCCAGATAGCCGAAGCGATTCGCGCAGACGTGCGGCGAAACAACATCCCGGCAGGTTCCAAACTCATGACCGAAGGCCAGCTGGCACGTGAGCTGAAGGTGGCGACAGGAACTGTCCGCCAGGCCATGCAGTTGCTTGCTGAGAACCACGTCGTCGTTCGAGTGCAAGGGTCTGGAACCTACGTGGCCTAGCGGCAAATCTTCCGATTGTTGTTAGCGCTAATACATTGATCTACCGTTCCGAATGGAGAAATACAGATGACGCCAACACTGGATCCGTCAGCCAGCTACGTGATCGGCGTGGACTATGGCACCTTGTCAGGGCGTGCCGTCGTCGTCCGCGTCTCGGATGGCGCCGAGCTGGGCAGCGGCGTCTTCGAATACCCGCACGCCGTCGTCTCTGAGCGGCTTCCCTCCACCGGCAAGCGGCTGCCGGCTGACTGGGCGCTCCAAGTGCCCAACGACTACCGCGACGTCCTGCGCCATGCGGTACCAGCTGCCGTCGCCGACGCCGGAATCGACCCGGCAGAGGTGGTGGGCATCGCCACTGACTTCACCGCGTGCACTATGGTCCCGACGGCGGCGGACGGCACGCCGCTGAACGAACTGGAACGCTTCGCGGACCGGCCGCACGCATACGTGAAGCTGTGGCGGCACCACGCAGCGCAGCCGCAGGCTGACCGCATCAACCAGCTCGCCGAAGAGCGCAACGAGTTCTGGCTCCCGCGCTACGGCGGCCTGATCTCCTCGGAGTGGGAGTTCGCCAAGGGCCTGCAGTTGCTCGAGGAAGACCCCGAAGTCTACGGCGCAATGGACCACTGGGTTGAGGCAGCCGATTGGATCGTGTGGCAGCTCTGCGGCAAGTACGTCCGCAACGCCTGCACGGCCGGATACAAGGGCATCTACCAAGACGGCGAATACCCGTCAGAGGACTTCCTCGCAGCATTGAACCCGGAGTTCAAGGGCTTCGTGTCCGAAAAGCTGGAACACACCGTCGGCCGTCTGGGTGACGCCGCGGGCTACCTCACGGAGGAAGCCGCGGCCTGGACCGGGCTGCCTGCGGGCATCGCAGTGGCGGTTGGAAACGTGGACGCCCACGTCAGCGCCCCGGCTGCCAACGCAGTACAGCCGGGACAGCTCGTCGCGATCATGGGCACGTCCACCTGCCACGTGATGAACGGCGATGTCCTCCGCGAAGTGCCCGGCATGTGCGGCGTGGTAGACGGCGGCATCGTGGACGGTCTCTGGGGCTACGAAGCCGGCCAGTCCGGCGTCGGAGACATTTTCGGCTGGTTCACCAAGAACGGTGTGCCGCCGGAGTACCACGAGGCCGCAGCCGAAAAGGGTTTGGGCATCCACGAATACCTCACCGAACTCGCGTCGAAGCAGGCCATCGGCGAGCACGGCCTGCTCGCCCTGGACTGGCATTCGGGCAACCGCTCCGTGCTGGTGGACCACGAGCTCTCAGGCGTGGTGATCGGCCAAACCTTGGCCACCAAACCCGAAGACACCTACAGGGCGCTGCTTGAAGCCACGGCGTTCGGCACGCGCACCATCGTGGACGCCTTCCGCGATTCCGGAGTTCCGGTCAAGGAGTTCATCGTGGCCGGCGGGCTCTTGAAGAACACGTTCCTGATGCAGGTCTACGCGGACATCACGGGCTTGCAGCTTTCCACGATCGGCTCGGAGCAGGGCCCGGCCCTTGGCTCAGCGATCCACGCTGCCGTGGCCGCCGGGAAATACAAGGACATCCGGGAAGCCGCGGCCGCCATGGCAGCCGCCCCCGGCGCGGTCTACACACCGATGCCGGAGAACGTCGCAGCCTACGAAGCCCTTTTCCAGGAATACCGGACCCTGCACGACTACTTCGGCCGCGGAACCAACGAGGTGATGCACCGCCTCAAGGCAATCCAGCGCACTGCACACGAGGCAACCGTCCCGGCAGGAACCCGCGCATGAGCGACCTGCTGGAAACCATCGCGCAAGTCAGGCGCGAAGTCTGCGATCTGCATGCCGAGCTAACCCGCTATCAACTGGTGGTGTGGACCGCGGGCAACGTCTCGGGCCGCATCCCGGGGTATGACCTCATGGTCATCAAGCCCTCCGGCGTCTCCTACGACGAACTGACCCCCGAGCAGATGGTGGTCACCGACCTGTACGGAACGCCCGTAGCCCGCCTAAGCTCGGACGCCGACGGCAATCCGGCCGCCTGGGGCAACCCGGACCTGTCTCCTTCATCGGATACCGCAGCCCACGCGTACGTCTACCGACACATGCCCGAGGTCGGCGGAGTGGTGCACACGCATTCCACTTACGCCACCGCGTGGGCTGCCCGCGGCGAGGAGATCCCGTGCGTGCTGACCATGATGGGCGACGAATTCGGCGGACCTATCCCGGTGGGCCCGTTCGCACTGATCGGCGACGACTCGATCGGGCAGGGCATCGTGGAGACGCTAAAGAACTCCCACTCACCCGCGGTCCTCATGCAAAACCACGGCCCGTTCACCATCGGCAAGGACGCGAAATCCGCGGTCAAGGCCGCCGTGATGTGCGAGGAAGTGGCCCGCACCGTGCACATTGCCCGGCAGCTCGGCGATCCGCTGCCCATTGACCAGGCCAAGATCGAATCCCTCTACGACCGCTACCAAAACGTCTACGGCCGCTAGATCGGCCCCGCAAACTTACCCAAGGAGCCCCACATGCCCAACGCCAACAACACATCCCTTGAGCAGTACGAGGTCTGGTTCCTCACCGGCAGCCAGCACCTCTACGGCGAGGATGTGCTGAAACAGGTCGCCGCGCAGTCACAGGAGATCGCCGCCGCCCTGAACGCCTCCTCCGACGTGCCCGTCAAGCTCGTCTGGAAGCCCGTGCTGACCGATTCGGACGCCATCCGCCGCACTGCGCTGGAGGCCAACTCGGACGATTCCGTGATCGGTGTGACGGCCTGGATGCACACGTTCAGCCCGGCGAAGATGTGGATCCAGGGCCTGGACCTGCTCCGCAAGCCGCTGCTGCACCTGCACACCCAGGCCAACGTGGAACTGCCCTGGGCGGACATCGACTTCGACTTCATGAACCTCAACCAGGCCGCGCACGGCGACCGCGAATTCGGCTACATTCAGTCCCGCCTCGGCATCCCGCGCAAGACCGTGGTGGGGCACGCCTCCAACCCCGCGGTGGCCCGCCAGGTGGGTGCCTGGCAGCGCGCCTCCGCCGGCTGGGCCGCCGTCCGGACCCTGAAGCTGACCCGCTTCGGGGACAACATGCGCAACGTGGCCGTCACCGAAGGCGACAAGACCGAGGCCGAGCTCCGCTTCGGCGTCTCGGTGAACACCTGGTCCGTCAACGAGCTCGCCGACGCCGTGCACGGCGCCGCGGAGTCCGACGTCGACGCACTGGTGGCGGAGTACGAGCGCCTTTACGAGGTGGTCCCGGAACTGAAGGCGGGCGGTGCCCGCCATGAGTCCCTGCGCTACAGCGCCCGCATCGAACTGGGCCTGCGCAGCTTCTTGGAGGCGAACGGCTCGGCCGCGTTCACCACGTCCTTCGAAGACCTCGGCGAGCTGCGCCAGCTCCCCGGCATGGCCGTCCAGCGGCTCATGGCCGACGGCTACGGCTTCGGCGCCGAGGGCGACTGGAAGACCGCCATCCTGGTCCGCGCGGCCAAGGTCATGGGCGCGGGACTGCCCGGCGGCGCCTCGCTCATGGAGGACTACACCTACCACCTGGAGCCGGGCTCGGAGAAGATCCTGGGCGCCCACATGCTCGAGGTCTGCCCCTCACTGACTGCCTCCAAACCGCGGCTGGAGGTCCACGCGCTGGGCATCGGCGGCAAGGAAGACCCCGTCCGCATGGTCTTCGACACCGACGCCGGCCCCGGCGTGGTGGTGGCGCTCTCCGACATGCGCGACCGCTTCCGCCTGGTGGCGAACGCCGTCGACGTCGTCGACTTGGACGAGCCGCTGCCGAATCTGCCGGTGGCCCGGGCGCTCTGGTCGCCCAAGCCCGATTTCGCCACCTCCGCCGCCGCCTGGCTCACCGCCGGCGCCGCCCACCACACCGTCCTCTCCACCCAGGTGGGCATGGAGGTCTTCGAGGACTTCGCCGAGATCGCCAAGACCGAACTCCTCACCATCGACGAGGGCACCACCATCCGGCAGTTCAAGAAGGAAGTGGCCTGGAACGCCGCCTACTACAAGCTGGCCGGCGGACTGTAGCGGCCAGATGCGCTAAGGCGGCCATGTCCTCCTTGTTCAGTCCGGCCTAGCACTCTCTCATTTGGTCGATTCATCGCGATGGGATCATGCTCCGGAACCCTGAACTAACGCCTGTGATCTGAGATGTCGCGGATGTTCTCTTGGCCTTTCAAGGCTGCGGTCAGCCGATCGCGCTCCTCAAGCACGGCGTGCAGGGCGGTGGCATAGGCGTTGACTCGTCTATCGAGTGCATCGCGTTCTGCGACCAGTCGCTTGTTCCGTTTGCGTTCGTCGTCGAGTTGTGCCCGGAGGCCGTCGACTTCAGGCTTTGTGCGGTTCAATTCGCGCGCTCTTTGCTGAAACTCGTCGTTGATGTCTTTGTTGTCGTGGGTGAGGCGGTGGCGTTTGACTCCGGCGACCTCGACCAGCCTGATGCTTGTGAGGGGACCGGGAACCCGGCCCTCCAGCAGGTCATCTTTGGCCCGTTCGAGTGCTGCACGAATGATGTGTGCGTCCTGATCGCTCATCGTTTCGGCTCCTCGTGGTTCTTGACGGCGTCGGTCAGGGTTTGTTTTATGAGTTCGAGTCGGCGGTGCCGAATCGGGGGTGCCAGTGGATCGTCGGGAAGCGACTCGATGTCGGCGCGAAGTTCGAGGATGTCTCCGTCAGTTCGCGCAATGTTGGAGCATGAGCTTCTACATTCTCCAAGGGAAGGCTCCTCTTCGGATTCCTTTGTGCACAGGGCTGTGGCTTTGTTGAACACGCAGTGCATTCCTCGGCCCTTGAAGAGTTGAAGCACCGGATCCTGGAGAAGCCTGTCGGCCTGGCGTCCCGTGGGGATTGTCCGGCCGGCAAACTTCGCCTGCGCACGTTGGATTCTCGATTCGAATTCGGTCGCCGCTGGTCCGCTGACCTGGCCTCCGGAGTCGAGGTAGGCTTCCAGTTCATCAACGTCTTCGATGCGTTCCAGCCAGCGCTCCAGCGCGAGCTCGTCCAGGAAGCCCGCGCTGTAGGTTCCCGCGTACCCCTGGGTGATGTGCGTGGCCACGTGCCCATACTGGATTGCTGCTGCAACCAGGCCCCTCGGCTGGCGAACGATGTGCCAGGCGAGAGTTCTGCGAAAGCGCCTCGGGCTGACACGGCCATGATGGTCAGCAGGAATGGAATCGGGCCTCGTGTTGTCCTCGCAGTATTTGTTGACCCATTCAATGAACTCGACGATGTCGGCGCCGATCTGAGATGTGGTGAGGGCCTTGCCCGGCCTGAGGTTGTCTGGCTCAGCCGGACCCCGCACCGGTTTGGGGCGAAGACGCAGCGGGAAGAGAAGCTTCTCGGGGTGCAGCCGGGTCAGTACCTCGATGGCACGGGCCACGATCGGATGGACCACCCACGGAATTTCCCTTTGTTGGCCCTCGACTGCCTTGGCTCCGTCATCGGTTCGAGCGCCTTTCCACCGGACGCCCGTCACTGTCCATCGTCCGGTGGATTCATGGTGTTCAACACAGCCACGTTCGAGGCTCAGCACCTCCCCGGGCCGCATGCTGGACAGATACGCGATAACTATGAAGCATGCCGTGACGAGATGCTGTGCGAGATTGGTTGCGTCGTCGAAGGGTATGGGCCTTGTTCGCCATGGTTCACCGTCAACCGTCCCTTCACATGGCGTTCCCAGGTAGACGTTGTCGCCAATCTCGAGACCCGATTCGTGGATCGGATCCCGGTCATGCCGCGAGTGTTCGTGCCCCGTCGAGTGGGTGAGCCTGCCAAGGTGCTGCCAGCGGACTTCGCGGCCGCCGTCCTCGCGGGATCGGCCCGGCAGTTTCTTGCCGTCGCGGGCAAGTTCGTCCAGGACGTGCTGGAGCCTCTCCCGTCGCGTTCCGGGAGGTGCCCACCGGCCAATGCCCGGTACACGAAACCGGTCCTCCTGCTGAAGCAGGAGGCAGTATTCACGAAAGGATGCGGTGAGGTCCGCCGAAAAATCGTCGACGAACCGCATGGCCCACCCGAGAAGTGGAACAAGCGTCTCGTCATCGATCCTGGGTGTGCGATTCCACGACCGGTGCTGGGGTTCGGCGAACAAATCCCGCGTGAGCTCCCCGAGCCATGGTTGACGTTCCGGCAAGCGGAGCACCTCGGGAACCACGTCGCGGTAGGCCCATAGCCGGCGGGTCTCGCAAATCATTCGTCCTTTGGCGAGGTAACTCAGGTCAAGCGTCGCCATATTGTCCAGCAGGAGGTCGAGTTTGGCGGCAGATAGCTCCTCTAACGACGTGGCTCCGCGATCTTCGGCCCAGGTCAGGACCTTTGCCAACGGAGTCCGCGCGAAACTGATCGTCCGTAGTGAAACGCGTTTCCCCAGTTGCGCCGCCGGCAGGGACCTGGCCGTGTCGTCGTTGATGAGACACCAAAAGTATTCCTTTACCGCCAACCGCCACCTGGACGGAAAGGCCTCGAAAGTCAGACTCACCTTGGTGCCGTGATCCTCAAAAATGCCTGGGGTCAAATCCCATCTATCGTCAGTGAACCGGGACAACCGGGAGGCCTCTACGTCGGGGCGAACCGGCCGGTTGGTGAGCACAAGCGGATTGGCCTCGAGGACCCATCCGCTCTGTGCGGCTGCTTGACGAGTCACCGCAGGTCAAGCCTTCCGCCCAGTAATGCGTCGACGAGGGCCGCGTCCTCATCAGTCGCCCGGGATGCAGCCGCTGCAATGCCGGCCCGCTGTTGCTGGAGCAGGTCATCGAGTTGTTCGGCGGCCGTGCCGTATAGCTGCTGCCAGCGTTGGGGTGGAAGCTCATCCCGAAGCGTCTCCAGCCGCTGGCGTAGCAATGCCTGGATGGGGACCTGCCGCGGTTCGGACCGGGCATTCGCACAGCCCAGGCAGAGCAGAAAGGAAGCCGTGCACGGCTTTCCCGGTTCCGTGATGGGCCCGTTCCTATTGTCGATGCAGGACGTTGCCACGGTTTCAAGCCGGCCATCCAGAAGGGGCCGCAGTTTCTCGACCGGGATCCCGAACCGTTGGGCGACTCCGTTCGCGTCAGTGGCTGCCTGCTCGACATCGCGCTGCGTCAGGGCGAGGGCGGCCCTCTCTGACGTGATGCGCTCTACTTCGGTCTCCAGGACGCGTTGGACAACCCTCTGGTTTGCGTCGAGGGATCCAGCGTCGCGGGACAAGTACGTGTCCGCCAGGGTGTCAGCGGTGTGCGCCACGGGACGCTGGTGAAGTTCAAGGAAGGTGCGTCGGAGGCGCTTGCTGTCCACGCGTTGCTGCTTTCCGTCCTCGGTCCAGCCCTTCCATAGGCTCGTGCAGCTGGTGTCCGTCACCTGCCGAAAACCCAGGCCATTTGTCGTGCTGGCTCGTTGTTGGTTCCAGTGCCCGACCAGCAGTGCGTCTGTGGATGCGAGCTGGCGGGCACGGCGGCACAGCTCCTCGGCAATCATGTAGAGGCCAAACGGGGACACGTAGTCGTCCTTCTCATCCTCAGTTGGGCGTGGCTCGATCCATGCCGGAATTGATGTGAGGGAAAAGTCCATTTCAGCTTTCCTTGGCCCTCGCCGGGGTTTGGAACCGCGGGTGATCAGCACCTTGGTCTCACCCTGCCAGTCGCCGTCCGCGCGGCTGTACCGCATCGTCAGGTTACAAATAGTGGATAGGTTCTGCCCGGTCAGGCACTGGAACAGCACGGCCATCGCCGCCACCTCTGAGGCGGTGGGGAAGAGTGAACTGAAGGCTTTCGTCGCTCCACGTACGGAGCTGTGACCGCGCGATGCACCAGACGTGTACCGCGGAACGTCGCCGAACAATGCCAAATGATTTAGAACGCCCCCTCGGTCCGAGCTGCGTCCCGGACGGTCCGAAGCGTCTGAGACCTGACCGCGTTCCTGTCGCCATGAACTGAGCTCGACTTCGCCGGCACGAATACGCTGCAACGCCGCGCGGACGTCGGACCGTGCTGCCCGTTGGATGCTCCGGAACTCCGCCTTCGTGTAAGAAACGGACAATGTCGAGCGTCCCGCGTTGGGAAGGGGCGCGAAGAGTGCGTTTCTGAACGGCATCGGCACTTCGAGATTCGAGCGAAGAACGACCCGAAGGGCATGCAGTGCACTGACCGCGGACGCCGTGTGCCGCATGCGCAGCTCCGCCAGGTGCACGGGGCGAAGGTCCGCAGTCCGGGCGGGCGGCCTCGGGCTGGCGGCCATCAGCTTCACAAACATACTGATTCCCGCGAAGAGGTTCGCGGCAGAAGGGATCGTGCGTCGGGTGCCTGATGGACCAGTTGCCGAGGCGAATCCCTCTGCGAACAGCGTTTGAAGCTCTGGTGCCACCTTCAAGGCGTGGAACGAGAAGTCCTTGAACCCCCGACCCGCCTCCGGATAAACACGCACGATGGTCCGGCCGTCCGACAAGAGGTTTTGGGGGGATGCGTACCCCGCGTTGGGTAGTGCAGCCTCCATCATCGGGATTCCGCAACCGGAAGGACTTCGTCAAGACGGACTCTTGGGTCTGACCGGAGCACCTGCAACAACGTCTCGGCCTGCAGCTCGTTGACCCCGTGCTCGAGGAGTAGTTTTACGTCAAGACCACGAAACGGTTCCAGATAGATGTCCCTGGTTGTATTCACGTCGGAGTGCCCGAGCATCATTTGGACCAGAGACCAGGTGTCACCGAACTGCTCCCGGAAATCGAGAGTTTGGCCAGGGCTGAGGCTTGGTGCCCGTCGTTCCCAGACCAGCCGTCCAACTGCGTACCAGCGCAGGGCGAAGCTGTGGCGCAGCACGTGGGGATGACACTGCAACCGGTCGATGCCCGCCCTCGCCACTCGTCGATTGGCCCCGTTGAAGCACTTGTACCAACTCCGCTTGCCACGCGGGAGGCCATCCTCGTTCAACCAGAGAGCCAAGGGCTCCAGGCCCTCAGCCGTCCGCTTAAAGAGGGACAGTCGTTGTTCGGGCGACAGGTCATTCAGCGCCAACAAACTCGAAGGGCGGCCCGGTTCACTGCGAGTCGCAAGAGCGTCCCCACGGACCTCGCAAATGATGCGTATTCCGGAAAGGCGCTCGTACACTCCCGAAGCCTGGGCACGGCGAATGGACGCGGCCCGCTCTGTCTCGATGTAGTTCCAAACACTGTTGAGCACATCACGCTTGGCCCAGTACGGGTGGCCATGACCGCCCTTTGCACAGGCGTCCGCCAGGCGCAGAGTGACGTAGTTGCTGTCCGCCGCCGGATGTCTCACTTCGTTGGCCAGGACGCTCGCCCATTCCTGCAGACGCAGACCAGTGCCATAAAGGCCGTCGACAAAGGCAGCATCCCGTGTCAGGGACCGCGGCCGCCAACGGATTCTCTCCGTCCCGTCCGGCGCCATGCCCAGAATCCCCACATCGCGCCACCTTCTGAACGCTCCCGGGGAGAACCATTTCACATCGGCAGACCTGACCCTCGACGCACCCGCCCGGCCCCGCTTCCCGGAATACTCGGGGCGCGTGGCCCAGGGCCTTCTGTCCCGTGGGCCCCTGACAAGGCAATCAGGTGCGCCGAGAGATGCGAGGGCAGTCTCTTGGAAGCTTTCGGCCCAACCATAAAAGGCGGAAATCGCTGACAGATCGTCGCGCCAGGTTGAACCTGCCACGCGTCGTGGATTGTTCTCATCTGTCCGTCGCCAGAACTTGTAGTCGAAGAGGTCGTCGTCCGCGGCGGCATCCCACGAGGTCCGGCGAAGCTCGAGGAAGTTCATCCAGACGCGGAGGGCGAATGCATATTTGCGATTGGTTGAAGTGGCCCTGTTGCGCATTCTGCGGCTTGAAAAAAATGCGTTGACAGCGTCGTGTGGGGAGCCCCGCGCGTCGAGGAGAAACGGTCGCCCGACCCTTGCTGCATTGCCAGGTCCATCGGACAGCGATTCGAGGGAGCGAACCAGCAGCGGGTCAGCCGCTTTCTCAGGCAATGCCTGAACAAAATGCAGGTGCCATGTTCTGGTTGCTGACTCACTCATCTATCCGAAGCTAGAGGTCGTTCGCGACAGTGCCGCTGCAACACGCAGGAGGGGGTGTGAGAATTTACAGCATCGACGAGGCCTTCCTCGGAGTGAAGGGGGAGCCGGAGCAGCTGCTGGCGCTGGGCAGGACCATGAAGAATGCCGTCCGCCGCAATGTGGGCGTGCCCGTATGCGTCGGGATCGCGCCCACCAAGACGCTGGCCAAACTGTGCAACAAATGGGCCAAGAACAACCCGGCGTTCGGCGGGGTATGCCACTGGGACAGCGTTCCCGCCGCCGTGCGGGAGCAGCTGCTGGGGCGCCTGTCCGTGGAGGAAATCTGGGGCATCGCCGGCCGCCTGACCAGGCGCCTGAACGCCATCGGCATCCACACCATCCTGGACCTCACCCGCGCCGACCCCGTGGCCATCCGGGACAAGTTCTCCGTGGTCATGATGCGCACTGTCCTGGAACTCAACGGCACACCCTGCATCCCCATGGAAGAGGAACGCCTGGGCCGGGACCAGCTGATCTTCTCCCGTTCCTTCTCCACCCCGGTCACCACGGCGGCGGGGCTGCGGCAGGTCCTTAGCATTTACGGCCAGAATGCGAGCGCGCGGCTGGCCAAGCACGGGCTGCAGGCGAAAGTCCTCACCGCATTCGCCGGCACCTCGCCCTTCAGCGGGCAGGAGCAGGCGTATCCGTCCGTGTGCGTCCCGTTGCCGATGCCAACCGCCGACCCGCTCCTGCTCACCAGGGCGGCGCACGCCCTGCTGCCCAACATCCGCGATGGCCTGAAGTACGTCAAAGTGGGGCTCATGCTCACGGACCTGCGGCCTACCGGCAACCAGTCCCCGCTGGAGCTGTTCGAGAACCGGCACGAGGAACGCCACATCGGCACCCTGCTGGAGGACGTGGGCAGCCGCTTCGGACGCGGCTCCATCGGCCTGGGGCACGCCGGCATCAAGTCGGGCCTGGACTGGACCATGAAACGGAACATGCGGTCCCCCAGGTACACCACCCACTGGGACGAGCTTCCGCTGGTGAAAGCTGCCTAAACGGCCGTTTGACTGAGCCGCACGGAGGTCCAGGGCCGCCGCGGGCAACTAGGTCAGGCCCGCGCTTCGGCGAGGTCCTTGAGTTTGGCGAGGGCCACGGGCCACGTTTCGTTCAGCATGGCCGCCCAGTCCTCCACGCTCTCAACCTCGACCTCGACTTTCGTTACGCCGTCGGCTTCGGTGAACGAATAGTTTTCGTGGGCTCCGATGAATTCCTGCGCAGCATCACTGGTCGTGTCATCCACACCGCGGACGATCTGGCCGAGATACCGCAGGGACACGAACTCGTTCGGCCTGCATTCCTCAACTGTTGCGATCATCCCTCCCACGGACCCCTCACCGTCCGGGCCGAGGAATCGAATCTCGCTGCCCGCCCTCCAGTCGCCCTCATAGAAGGAACCTGTCTCGCTGAAGGCACTCGTCCATTCCCGGTAGGTGGCATCGTCGAGCATCGTGGCCCAGACGGTCCCGGCGGGAGCGTTGATATCCACCTCAAATTTCAACTTTTCCATGCCCGATCGTACGTCCGCACCAGGGCCCGAAAACAGGCCCCGGTGACCGGCAACCTATGGGATTCATTGCCGCGGGAACACTCCTTCGGACGCCCCGGAAAAAGACGTCCCGCGACGTTTCTTGTCGCTGCGCTACGCCTTGTTGAGCCTCCGCGACCTCCCGTGAACGCCCGCTACGGGAACAATTGTGGCGCTGCCGGTCGCTCCGTAATCTCAACTCAGCATCCGCCCCAGCAAAGGAATTCCAGTGTCAGATCCCTCGCGCCAAAACCCCAATAATCCGCAGGACCAGCCAGGCTCCACCCGCATCGTGGCCGGCCAGTCCGCCGCGCCCAAGCGGCCGCTCGGGCTGAAGGTGGGCATCGCCGTCGGCATCCTTGCCCTCATTGGCGGGGGCGTCGCCGTCGCCTCCGCCGTGAACGGCGGGACCCCCGCGGCAGTGCAGGAGACCGCCACCGCCGGCAACCCCGCCGCGGAACTCAAGCTTGGATACTTCGGCAACGTCACCCACGCCCCCGCCCTGGTGGGGGTAAGCCAGGGATACATCGCGGAGGAGCTCGGCGATACCAGGCTCAGCACCCAGGTGTTCAACGCCGGCCCGGCCGCGATCGAGGCCCTGAACGCCGGTGCCATCGATGCCACGTACATCGGCCCGAATCCCGCCATCAACTCGTTCGTGAAGAGCGGCGGCGAGTCGGTGAACATCATCGCCGGTGCTGCAGCCGGCGGCGCCCAGCTGGTGGTTCGGCCGGAGATCAGCTCCGCCGCGGACCTTAGGGGCAAAACCCTTGCCTCCCCGCAGCTCGGCGGTACGCAGGACGTGGCCCTCCGCGCCTGGCTCGCGTCGCAGGGCTACAAGACCAACGTTGACGGCAGCGGCGACGTGGCCATCAACCCCACCGAGAACGCCCAGACCCTGAAGCTCTTCCAGGACGGAAAGCTCGACGGCGCGTGGCTGCCTGAGCCGTGGGCCTCACGCCTGGTGCTCACTGCCGGAGCCAAGGTCCTGGTGGACGAAAAGGACCTGTGGGACGGCTCGCTGTCCGGCAAGCCGGGCGAGTTCCCCACTACCATCCTGATCGTCAACCAGAAGTTCGCCGCCGACCACCCGGACACCGTCAAGGCACTCCTGAAAGGCCATGTGAAGTCGGTTGAGTGGCTGAACAACGCCTCTACCGGCAACAAGGCCACTGTCATCAATGCAGCCCTCAAGGAAGCCGCCGGTGCCGAACTCAAGGCCGACGTCATTGACCGCTCCCTGAAGAACATCGTGTTCACCGTGGACCCGCTGGCAGGGACTTACCAGAAACTCCTGGCGGACGGCGTAACCGCCGGCACCACCAAGCAGGCCGACATCAACGGTATCTTCAACCTCACCGCCCTCAATGAGGTAACGGGCGGGAAGACCCCGGCTGCCGGGCTGGGGAAGGAGTAGCAGGAGCCCAATAAACGTTTAGGAAAACCCGCCCGCCGCGGGAACCACTTCCGGCGGCGGCCAGGTTCAGCCTTCCTCCGGGGCGGCACCCGCCGCCGGAGCCGCAGCGTCGCCAGCCAAGGCCTTGCGCCGGCGGGAAATCTGGATGGCGATGGCTGTGGGGATCACAGCCAAGGCAGTGATCCGCATCCACGGCCGGTCCAGGACATGACCGGTGAGGGCATCCAGGGAATAGGGCCCGGAGCCGCCGATCGTGAACGCTGCTGCTGCCAGGCCCAGCACGGCTGGGTACTCCAGACCGCCCTCGGTGGCGAAAAAACCGTTCGGTGCGTGGACACTGGCCGCGACGCCCATCGTGGTTGCCGCAGCTGCGCCGGCAGCTGGGGTGCCCAGCCCCAGCGCCAGGGCAAACCCAGCTCCTGCTTCACCTACACCAGCCAGGACGGCGCTGGGTTTCGCGGGTCGGAATCCCATGGCGTGCATGCCCTTGCTGGTGCCTTCAACGCCTCCCCCGCCAAACCAGCCGAATAGTTTCTGGGTTCCGTGAGCGACAAGCACTCCTCCCAGAGCGACCCGGAACAGGGTCTGCGCGGCGGCCGCCGCCTCGGGACTCGTTGTTACATTGCCCATAACAGTCCTCCTGGGGTTGTTTGAGTCGCTGCACGGCTCGCTGTCATCACGAGTGTACGTCCGTGCAACTTCCGGGTCACGGGCGGCGACCGGACTGATCACTCCCTAGAGAACCGCATCCAGTTCAGCCCGCGTGGGCGGGTTGGCGCCGGGCCGGGAAACCGTCACCGCTGCGGCCCGGGCAGCATGCGCCAGGAGCTCGGCCAGGCCCTCGGCCGGCAGTTCCCGCAGGTCCTTCCGGTTCTGCGCGCCGTCCAGGCCGCGGTCCACCAGGCCGGAGAGCAGTGCCGCCATGAATGAGTCCCCTGCCCCCACGGTGTCCGCCACCTCAACCCGGGGTGCCGGCACTTTGGCTTCACCGGCATGGCCCACTCCCCACGGTCCTTCGGCGCCGCGGGTGACCACCACCATCGCGGGGCCCTCGGATCCGCCCAGCGACAACCAGCGCCGTGCGGCATCCAGCACGTCCATGTCCGGGTACAGCCAGGCAAGGTCCTCATCGGAGGCCTTGACCACGTCCGCCAGGGTCACAAACTTTTCCGTGTGCCGGCGCGCGTAGTCCACATCGGTGATGATGCTTGGCCGGCAGTTGGGGTCGAAGCTGATGGTGGCGTGCGGGTGGGCGTATTCGACGGCGGCCAGCACGTCCGTTGCACCGGGCGCCAGCATGGTGGCGATGGAGCCGGTGTGCAGCAGGGTGGTGCCCTGCAGCATAAAGGCGAGACGGTCGGCGATGCCGGGAAGCTCCCAGGTGAGGTCGAACGTGTAGGTGGCGGCGCCGTCGTCGTCAATCAGGGCGGTGGCCACGCTGGTGGGCAGGTCATCGGGGCCCATTGGAACCATGACGGAGCTGGCGCGCAGGTGCGCCGCGACGGAATCGCCGTAGGCGTCGCGGCCGTACCGGCCGATGAACTGCACCGGGTGGTCAAGGCGGGCCAGGCCCACCGCCACGTTCAGCGGGCTGCCGCCCACGTGGGCTTCAATTCCCGAGGCGCGCTGGACAACGTCAACAAGGCCTTCGCCAATAACAGTGAGCATGGTCATACTCTGCCAGAAAGAGGGCAGCCAACGGCGGTCCGTGACGACGTCCGGGCCGGCAGGCGCGGTCAGTGCAGGGCGCCGTCGGGTTCCGTGGTCCTCCAGGCATGGAAAGGCACGGTCAGCCCCGCCCTGGTGGGGGCACACACGAAAGGCCCGGCGTGGGCATCCGCAGCGGGATCGAGCGGGACCAGCCGGACCAGCTGCAGGGGTCCGCCGGCTGCCTGTGCCCGGATGGTGAGCGCGTCACCGGTACGGCTGATCCGGACGAGCACCCGGCTTCCGCGCCAGGCCGGAACGGGAGCCAGGGACCAGTCGGACACGCCGTCGGTGACCACCGCCCCGAGCTGGCAGGAGCCGTCGGCAAACTCGACGCCGGCCTTGACCCACTGCCCGGCAGAAATGCGCACGAAGATCCCCGCCTGGTCGAACTGCTCGGAAAAGTCAGCGGTAAATTCCACTTCCATCGCGGAATCCGGCGGAAAAGGTGCCAGGAGGGCGTGCTCACTGTCGTGGATAAAGCCGTACGAGGTGGTTCGCCAGGCGTCGCTGCCTTCCTTGGCGGTGACCATCAGATCCGTGCCTTGCTCGACGGTGGAAACGGGCGGGTGGGTCCAGGCACCTTGCGACCAGGGAATGTCCATGGCCGTCACTGTACTTCAGGACAGCTGCGGGCTCGGCACGCTGAGCGCCTCACCGCAGCAGCTCCTGCACAAGTCCGCGGCACTTTCTGTAGGCCTGGGACCCTGGCTCGATCAGCGCATAGTGGTCCCCGGGCACCGTGACCAGCCGCGCAGGCACTGGTCCGGACTTGCCCGCCTCCACGTAGGAGGTTGACATGGCCAACGGCACGTCCTCGTCCTCCGTGGCGTGGACGGCGAAGACGGGAACATCCAGCGGGAGCGCGGCCATGGGGTCTGCGTACCGGTACCGGCCGGGGAATTCCGACGACGGCCCGCCAAGGAAATTGGCCACGGCATCATCGCTGAGGTTCAGCTTTTCCGCTTCCGCCAGGTCGAGGACGCCGGACTGGCTCACCACCCCGGTGAGGCGGACGCCGCCGTCCTTCACGTTCACCTCGCGGTGCTCGGCTTCCAGCCCCAAGTGGGGCAGCCGGTCGCGGCCCGCCGCCCACACCGCGAGGTGTCCGCCGGCGGAGTGTCCCAGCGCCACCACCCTGGCCAGGTCCAGGGCATGGGGACCGGCCAGCTCCTGCAGTTTGTCGATGCCCGCCAGGATGTCCTGGAACGTTTGCGGCCAGCCGCCGCCGTTCCCTGCCCGGCGGTACTCCAAATTCCAGGCCGCCACTCCGTGCGCGGCGAGGTCCCCAGCCAGCGGCTCCCCCAGCTCCGCCCCGTACTTTGACCGCCAGTAGCCCCCGTGGATCACCACCACCACACCGCGGTGGGTACCGCCGTCGGGCACCTCAGGGAGGAAGAGCTCGCCCCACTGGCTTGGGTCTTCACCGTAGTAATGCCTATGCCGCTGCACCATGTGCCGAGCGTACCGTGCAGCAAATTCCATGGCCGTTGCCGTTCGGTCCGCGCGCTGCCATTCTGGGTGGATCACCCGGGCAGGACACGGAAGGACAGGAAAAATGCCTCTGTATTTGTCAAGGTTCAGCTACACACCGGAGACCTGGGGCCGGCTGATCAACAACCCCGAAGACCGGCGGAAAGCCGCGCAGGCGTACATCGAATCGGTGGGCGGAAAGCTGCACGGATTCTGGTATGCCTTCGGCAGCCATGACGGCTACAACCTGTGGGAAGCCCCGGACAACGTCTCCATGGCAGCGGTGGCACTGGCCATCAGCGGAGGCGGCGCGCTGAGCACGTTTGAAACCACGGTGCTGATGAGCGTGGAGGACACCATGGAAGCCCTGCAGAAAGCAGGTGAGATCAAGTACCGGCCTCCCGGCGCCTGAATTCACGGGTGCCGCCGGATCCACAGGCCCTTCTGCGGCTAGGCTCGGAAATTACATTGCCGCCAAAGGGGACCACAATGACCAGCACCGCCGAGCCGGGGACCACGCCGGCAGGAACCGGCCACAAGCTTGGAGCGCCTGGCGACCTTTTCCACCTGCCGGACCTGGTGACCTGCGGACCGGGCCGGCCGACCCAGGACTCCCATTCCCCGCTGGACGGCAGCCTGGTGGGCGCCGTCCCCGTCTGCACGCCGGATGACGTGGCGGCCGCCGTCGAAAGTGCCCGGGCAGCCCAGCGCGAGTGGGCCGCCGTTCCCCTCCGCGAGCGCCGCGCCGTCGTCGGGCGGTTCCATGCGCTGCTGCTCCAGCGGGAGGCGGAGATCCTGGACCTGGTCCAGGCGGAGAGCGGCAAGTCGCGGCTCAATGCCTTCGAGGAGCTCGCGGACGCCGCCCTGACCGCCGCCTATTACCGGCGCACGGCCGGACGCTTCCTCCGCCCGGCCCGCCGCACCGGGGCGGCTCCGGGCCTGACCCGGACGGCGGAGTACCGGATCCCCAAAGGCGTGGTGGGCATCATCAGCCCGTGGAACTACCCGCTGACCCTCGCCGTCTCGGATGCCATCCCCGCCCTGCTGGCCGGCAACGCCTGCGTCCTCAAGCCTGATTCCCAGACCCCTTTCACGGCACTGCTTGCCCTGGAACTGCTGCGGGAGGCCGGGCTTCCGCGGGACCTGTTCCAGATCGTGACCGGGGACGGGCCGACGCTGGGCCCTGCGCTGATCAGCGGCGTGGACTTCCTCATGTTCACGGGCTCCTCCGAGACCGGGAGGATCGTGGCACAGCAGTGCGCCGAACGGCTGATCGGCTTCTCGGGTGAGCTGGGCGGAAAGAACGCCACGCTGGTCCTCGCCGACGCGGACCTCGACAAGGCGGCCAGGGGTGCCGCGCAGGGCTGCTTCTCCAACTCCGGCCAGCTGTGCATCAGCATGGAACGCATCTACGTCCACCGCGCCGTCTTCGAGGACTTCCTGGCAACTTTCACTGCCCATGTGGAAGCGATCCGTTTGGGGTCCGGGCCGGGCTGGGACATCGACATGGGCTCGCTCACGGGCCAACGGCAGCTGGACCGGGTCAGCACGCATGTGGAGGACGCCCGGGCGAAGGGCGCCCGCGTGATCACCGGCGGGCGGCCCCGGCCGGACCTCGGCCCGTACTTCTACGAGCCCACCATCCTCACCGGCGTCACCGGGGAGATGGTGGTTGCGCGGGAGGAGACGTTCGGGCCCGTGGTGGCGGTCTACCAGGTGGAGGACAACGACGAAGCTGTGGCCCTGGCCAACGACTCCCACTATGGACTCAACGCCAGCGTCTGGTCCGCGCGGCACGGCCGGGACGCGGGGCGACGCCTGCTTGCCGGGACGGTCAACATTAACGACGGCTACTCCGCTGCGTGGGCGTCCCACGACGCCCCCATGGGCGGCATGAAGGATTCCGGCGTGGGGCGGCGCCACGGGAAGGAAGGCATCCTCAAGTACACGGAAGCCCAAACAGTGGCCCAGCAGCGGCTGGTTCCCGTGGGGCCTCCGCCCGGCATGACCAACCAGCGGTACACCAGGTTGGTCAAGGGTGCGCTCACGCTGATGGGACGGCTGCGCTGATGGCAGGCGGGACGCATAACCCAAAACAACGCCTGTAGCCGATACGCAACCGGCGGCGCGACTGTTTTGACCCTATTGTTACCCTCCACTGCACGGATCCCTTCAAACACGCGGATCAGCTCCTCGTGCGGTGGCGCCACCCGTACGAGCACGACTCGTTGGAATATCCATTGTGGCTTTTTTGTCGACTCCAGCGGCAAGGACGGCTACTGTATGCGGTCGCGCAAACGAAAACCCGGCCTTTGCCCCCGTGTACCGAGGGACGCAAGCAGGCTGACGAATTCGCCTTGCCCGCAACCGGATATGGTGCAAATCTGAAGGACCCGTAAAGCAGCAGGCAGTACCTCAACAGACCCAGCCGCGCTTGAAAGACCAGTCAGGACAAGACATGAGAACAGGCCCTCGATCTCAGAGACACGTCCTCACGGCGTTTCTCGCAGCCCTGGCCCTCCTGAGCCTGCCCGGATGTACTGCGGCGCCGGAGGAGGACTGGTATGCCATCGCAAACGGGGCCGACACTGATCTGGGGGACATCGAGGTACGGAGCCTGCTGCTTGTTGCCTTCGAGAAAAACGAAACCGGCCGGCTCCTGGGGACACTGTTCAACAGCTCTGATGGACCGGTAGAAGTCACCTTTTCTGACGAGGATGACAGCGTCACTATCCGAGTGGAGGGCCAATCCGATTTCGGACTCGACACCAACCCACACTTCTTTTCCTCCGTCAGCGAGATCCCCGGGTCGAGAGTGCCGGTCACCATCTCTGTAGGATCCGAGAGCACAAAGCTGGACACACCAGTAGTCGGCGGAAACCTTCCCGCTTACCGCCCATACCTGCCGACAAGCACCCCATCGGCCTAATTCCGCACTGATGCCCGTCCCAGTGTCGCACCGGCCGTCTCAGTAGAAGATTGGCTGCACAGCGGGAGAGGGTGGGGGAGGCCGCAGCGACCTCCCCCACCCTCTTCGTGTTTCCTGGCGTCGCGCACGACGGCGGCGCCTGGCGTATGTCCCTAAACCCTCAGCAGACGGGCGACATCCGCCGCCTCCGGGTACGCAGCCTGCGTTCCCTTCCGTGTGGTGGCCAGGGCGGCTGCCACGGACGCGTAGGCAGCCGCTCCGGCGAGCGCGTCCCCGGCGGCCAGCCTTACGGCAACGGCACCGGTGAAGGCGTCACCCGCCCCGGTGGTATCCACGGCCTTGACCGTCGTGGGCGCAATCCGGACCACCCGGGAACCCTCGGGCGCAGCCGAGTCCAGCACCACTGAGCCCTGCGAACCGAGGGTCACCAGCACCTGCCGGATCCCCCGCTCCGCAAACCGCCGGCGTACCCTGTCCCACTCGGAATCAGCAGCACCGGGGTCCGGGGTGGCGGCACCGTCGCCCAGGAACAGCGCGGCCTCATGCGCGTTGACCAGCAGGACCTCGGTGAGGGCTGTCAGCTCCTCCGGTACCTCGCCGTACGGCGAGAGATTGAGCAAAACTGTTGCGCCGGCGTCGTGCCCTGCCTTTGCCGCGGCGAGCACCGTCTCCATGCCCACCTCCAGGCAAAGGCAGACGACGGCGGCCTGCTCCAGGACGTCCGAGGCCTCCGCCACGTCCGCCGGGGACAGGGTGCCGTTGGCGCCGGCCGAGATGATGATGTTGTTCTCGCCGCCGGCATCCACCGCGATGACCGCCACGCCCGTGGGCTCGGACGCTGCGCGGACGTGCCCGACGTCCACCCCGGCGCGAGCGGCGGAGGACAGCAGCATGGCGCCGTTCGGGTCCTCCCCCACCGCGCCCACCAGGCTGACGCTCCCGCCCAGCCGGCTCGCGGCAACCGCCTGGTTGGCGCTCTTCCCGCCCGGGTTCACAGCGAATCCGTTGCCGTGCACCGTCTCGCCGGGGAGCGGAAGGCGTTCGCAGTAGATGGTGAGGTCGGCATTCAGGGAGCCGACGACGACGATCCGGCCTGCCTTTTCGACGGCGGCGTTCACTCCGCCACCTCGGCTTCAACCGGCTTGGGGATCAGGAGCGAGGCGGCGAACGCTGCGATGGTGAGCGCGAGGCCGACCACCACGACGGTCAGGTAGGACGCCTTCGCATCGCCGAGGGACGCCGTCGCCACCAGGACGGCGGGCAGCACCAGGAAGCTGAGGCCTGCGCCCAGGTTGAAGGCACCCGCGTTCATGCCCGGCAGGAAGCCCGGGTTGCCGGCGGGTGAAAGGACAACACCGAGTCCGTTGAGCATGATGTTGACCGTACCGGCGTACATGATGCCCAGCAACACCGTGCCGGCGATCATCAGCGGCAGGCTGTTCAGGCCGAAGAACGCGATGATGGCCAGCGCCGCGATGCTGCCCAGAAGGCCGATGCGCAGCACCCTGGTGTACCCGACGACCGGTGCGAGCCTGCCGCTGAGGGGTCCCACCGCCCAGCCGAGCAGTGCATAGGGAGTGAGAATGATGAGCGACATCTCGGTGGGTCCGATGCCGAAACCGGGGTCGGCGGCCTGGACGTAGGCGGGCACTATGCCGTTGATGACGGCGAAGATGCCGGTCATGGTCAGCGTGGTGGTGAGCAGCGGCGCCCAGGTGGAGCGCTGGCGCAGGTGCACGGTTTCCACCATTGGCTGGCTGGCCCGCTTTTCGGTCCGCCAGAACAGGTAGAACGCGGCGGCGGATACCAGCACCAGCGCCAGGCTCAGCATCAGGGTGCCGGAGGAGAAGGCGCCCACCAGCTTGGCGCCTTCGTTCAGGGCGGTAAGCAGCGCGCCCACGGCGACCACGATGAAGAACACGCCCAGCCAGTCCATCCGGGTGCCGGCGGCCGGCTTGCTTTCACCGGCCAGGAAAGCGATCAGCGCGGTGGCAGCCAGGGCCAGCACCACCATGAGCCAGAAGATGCTGCGGAAGCCGAAGTGCTCGGCGAAGTAGCCGCCCACAAAGGAGTCCACACCGGCCACGCCGCCGTTGACGGCCGTGATCAGGCCCATGAGGGTGCCGTATTTCCGCGGGTTGCTGACCGCGGAGCGCAGCATGATGAGGCAGAGCGGAACGGTGGGGCCGCTGACGCCCTGGATGATGCGGCCCACGAAGAGCCAGGTGACGTCCGGGGCGAGGGCTGCGATGACGGACCCCACGGCCATCAGGAGCATCATGCCCACGAGGATCTTCTTGCGGCCCACGATGTCGCTCAGGCGGGGCAGGAACAGGGAGAACAGGGCGGCCGCGGTGAAGAACCATGTCTGCGAGAGGCCGATGACGGCCTGGTCCGTGTTGAGCTCCTCGCCCATGGTCACCAGAGCGGGACTGAGCATGGAGGCGTTGAGCTGGAAGGCCACGCAGGCTGCCAGCAGGGCGACCATCAGGGCGGTGACGTTGCCCTTGGCGGTCCGGGTTTCGAGGACGGTGGCGGTCATTTACTTGACCCCTCCGGCGGTGAGGGAGTCACTTGCGTCGCGGACGAGGTCGGCCGTGTACTGTGTGCGGGCGTCACCGGTGAGCGGATCACCGATGCGTTCCAGCGCGTCGGTGACCAGGTTCCAGAACTTTTCGTGGTCCAGGTCCACGGCGACGCTGGTGTGGCAGTCCGCCGGCGCGGGGGCGCGGAAGTCCGCCACCGTCATGCCGAGCGTCAGCGTGCCCTGCAGCTCAATGTCCACCGGCACCTTGCGGGTGGTGACGATGCTGGGGTCGATCACGTAGGCCACGGCGCAGGGGTCGTGCACCGGCGGGTGGTCGAAGCCCTGGGCGTCCTTGTAGGTGTGGGCGAAGAAATCCATGAGTTCGGTGACGAACTTTGTGGGCCTGGTGCCGATCGCGGCAATCTTTTGCACGACGTCCGGGGTGGCGAGCGCCTGGTGGGTCAGGTCCAGGCCCACCATCACCACCGGCCACTTTTCGTTGAAGACGATGTGCGCGGCCTCGGGGTCGATGATGATGTTGAACTCGGCCACGGCGCTCCAGTTGCCCACGTGGTAGCCGCCGCCCATGAGGACAACTTCCTTCACGCGCTCCACGATGCGCGGTTCCTTCCGGGCGGCGAGGGCGATGTTGGTCAGGCCGGCGGTGGGCACCAGGGTGACGGTGCCGGGCTCGTGCGCCATGACGGTATCGATAATGAGGTCCACCGCGTGGCGGGGGTCCAGGTCGATGTCCGACGGCGGAAGTTCCGGGCCGTCCATGCCGCTGTCCCCATGGATGTCCGGGGCGGTTTCGATGCTCCTCACCAGGGGGCGTCCGCAGCCGGCGGCGAAGGGGACACCGGTGATGCCGGCGATGGTGCCGACGGCCAGGGCGTTGCGGGTGACCTTTTCCAGGGTCTGGTTTCCCACGACCGTTGTGACGGCCAGCAGGTCGATGTCCGGGTTGCCGTGGGCGAGCAGCAACGCCACAGCGTCGTCATGCCCGGGGTCGCAGTCAAGAATGATCTTTTTGCGGCCGGAGGATTGCCGGTCAAGGGAAGGGGCAGTGGGTTCCACGATGATCTCCACGTCGTTGGGGCCCGCGCCAGGTGTATCACTTGTTGCGCGGGGAGCTGAAGCGTTCAGGAGAGATCATGGCAGTGTTGTGGGGCACACGTCAAACGCTTGACGTAAACGCAGGTCAAGCGCTTGATGCCAGCGCCTGCGCGGAGGGGAGCTGGATGGTGTTGCGCGTGGACGGGGCCGGGTTAGTGGCGCTTCTCCTTGGGCTGCCCGGCGGCCGGGTGTGCCTGGGCCTCGTGCTGTTCGTACCTCTGGCGGGCCTCCTGGAGGTGCTGTTCAAGCTTCTCCTCTGCCTCCCGCCGGCGCTGCCCAATGGTCCGGATCTCCTGGGTGGTCGGCGCAACGTGGGCGTGCTGGCGGGGGCCAAGGTCCCGCGCGGTTGCATGGCTGGTATCGCTCATACGGGCATCGTCCCACCAGAGCCCCCGGTCCGGAAGGCCTGTATGACCTGCATTTTTCGGGGTGCCGGAGAGCGCCCATTTTGCTGTCCGGCGGCCCCCTCCGCGGGGCGTGATTGCCACGCCATGCGTGGCTTTGTAGGCTCACTGCCATGCTTCCACTTGGCTTCCTGGACATTGCGTCGCTCGACCCGTCCCGCTCCGCAGCGTTCTATGAGGGTGTCCTTGGCTTCGAGACCACCACCGGAGTCCACAGCAGGTTCCGCGCCGGCAACATTGACGGCGGATTTCCTGACCTGTTGCGCGGCTTCCCGCCCGTCATTGAAGTTCTTGAGCCCGGCGACATCCTGCCCTACTTCGAGCCTGCAGACCTGGGCGCGGCGCTCGAAAGCGCCGTCCGCTTGGGCGGAAAGGTGCTCCTCCATCCCGTCGAGAGCGCACCCGGCCACTGGGTTGCCATTGTCGCCGACCCCTCCGGCGCCAAGATCGCCCTGACCCGCATCGACCGGCAGGCACAGTAACCCGCAGCCCGCCTGCTGCCTACTACGATCGAGGTATGGAATCCGCGGAACAGCTGCAGCAGCCCGCGCGTTCGCGGCGGATCACGGCGGCGATGGTGGCCGCCAGGGCAGGGGTCTCCACGGCCACCGTCTCGCTGGTGGCCAACGGCAAGACCGCCGGCCGGGTCTCCGAGGACAACATTTCCAGGGTCCGGGAGGCAATCGCCGAGCTTGGCTACGTGGTGGACGGCATCGGCAGTTCGCTGGCCAAGGGGGTGAGCTCGATCGTGATCCTGGTGGCGCCGGACATCTCCAACCCCTTCTTCGCCAAGGTGATCGCCGGGGTGCGGGAGTCCCTGGGCCCGCGGTACCAGCTGCTGCTGTCCGTGACGGAGGCCGGCGAGTCCCCCCGGGCCGACGACGTCCGGCGGCTCATGTCCCTGCGCCCGGCAGGGCTCCTGGTGGACGCACCCAGCGCAGGCTTCCTCGAGGACCTCGCGTCGCCGTCGCCCGTTGTGCTGCTGGACGCGCCCGGGCTGGAGGCCTACGCGCCGTCGGTGAACCTGGACGTGGCAAGCGGTGCGCGGGAACTGGCGGCGCACCTGGCAGACGCGGGGCACCGCGAGGCGGCGTACGTGGACAGCGTCACGGGCACGGAAACCTTTGCGCTCCGCCGGAAAGCCTTCCTGGAGGAGGCGGCCGCCCGCGGCATCACCGTTGGGGCGGACCGCATAATCAGCACCACCATCGACGTCGGCACGGCGGCTTCAGCCTTCGCCGCCGCCTGGCCGGGGTGGCAGCGGAAGGGGGTGACCGCCGTCGTCTGCGGCACGGACACGCACGCCTACGGTGTGCTGCAGGAGGCCCGCGTGGCCGGCGTGCGTATTCCGGAGGAGCTGGCGGTGGCCGGCTTCGACGACCTCCCCTATTCGGCCACGAGCAATCCCGGGCTCACCAGCGTCCACCTGCCCGCCACCCCCCTGGGACTGAAGGCCGGAGAGCAGCTGCGCCGCCTCATGGAAGGCGGGGTGCTCGAACAGTCCGGGGTCACGCTGGAGAGTTCTCTGGTGGTGCGCGGATCCACGGCCGCAGCGGAACGCTGAGGGCGCCCGGCGCCACCGTTCTGTCAGTACCCGGCCGTAAGCTGGAACCATGCCGAGTCATTGGGACAGCCTGGACGCGAGCCTGCGCGAATCCGTGGAGCAGAACGTGGAGATCTACGAGCGCGTCCGCCCTGCCCTGAAACTGGTCACCCGGGATGTCCTGCTGACCCTGCGGGACATGCTGAAGGACTCCGAGGTCACCCCGCTGTTCGTCACCGGGCGCACCAAAACGGTGGAGTCATTCAAGGAGAAGATTTCACGGATCGAGGAACCGCTGGAACCGGGCGGGCCGCCCGTCCTGAAGTTCCCGGACCCGTTCCGGACGCTCAATGACATGGTGGGGATCCGGGTGATCACCAAGCTCCCGGCCGAGAATGCGGTGGTGGCCAACATCATCAAGCACCAGCGCCAGCTCTTCGACTGCCGCGGGGACCGGGAAAAGGACATCGGCTCCATCGAATCCGGCACCTACGGATATTCCAGCCGGCACCTGATCCTGCGGACCATCCAGAACGAGGCCGTGAAGGAGTACCAGCAGGTTTTCAACCCGGACGCCGTGCCCAACGGCAGCTACTTCTTTGAGTGCCAGATCCGGACGATTTTTGCCCACGCGTGGAGCGAGATCGAGCACGACATCCGGTTCAAGGCCGAGGACCCGCGCGCCTGGACCCCGCACTTCGACCGGCAGTTCACCGCCACCGCCGCCATGCTGGAGACGGTGGAGACAGCCTTCGCGGACCTGCATGAGCGCTATGAGGAAGTCCGCAGTTTTTGGGACGCCGACGGCGAGGGCGCCGCGCCGCTGACGCCCAACCGCATCCGGGACGTCTGGCGGACGCTGCTGCCCCACGTGGACCGCAAGGTGGATGACGACTGGGGCTGGGCCGCCGAACTCCTGGCCGCGCACGGCCTCAACCAGACCATGCAGCTGGCCGGCCTGCTCAGCGCCAACCGCATCACCGAAGTCCGGAAAGCCCTGGACCACCGCTATTCCCCCGGCCCCGACAGGCTGCTCGACGACCTGCTGCTGTGGCAGTACGGCACCAAACACATCGACCTCACCGCGGAAGCGTCCGACGCCGTCCCGCATCCGCGGCGCGACAGCCTGATGCGGCGGCTGCGGCAGATCGAGCGGTACCGGCTCACCAAGAAGTAGGGAGTCCAGGTCTGCGGGCAGCCTGCCGTTGCCTGCAGACTGTCCCGTGAGTTCCGCCACCTTATTTTGATGCACTCAAAATAAGCCGTAACGTTGATGGCAGGCCATCGAAGCCCTGTCCGGGCTGTATGCGGGTGAACAGTTCCCCGAGCGCCAACGCGCCAGCTCCCCGCGCTGCATCGAACCCCACCCCCACCGCCCCCCTGCGGACACCTGCAGGACTGACGCACATGGGAACGGCAGGGACCCGGATGGCAGCCGCCCAATCCTCACGCATCAGGAGAACACCATGACCCAGATCCTCGAACGCCCAGTGACCATCGAAGCAGCCCCGTCCGCCGTCATCGGGACACCCCGGGGCGGCAGCTATGTCACCCTGGCCGGCCACCTGGCCGACTTCCGCCGCACCGAGGCAGGCTACATATCGATTTCCGGCAGCGGCACGCGCACCGGGAACACAGCACAGGGCAGCTACGTGACCCTGCATTCGGCACCCCTGGGCACGACCGACATCAGCTACACGCGCCGGGGCTAAGGCGCGGTCCGCGGCGCTGCCGGTCCAGGCCGGAGCCTGCGCTGCCGTGGGCGCCTGCCGGCCTCAGGCCGCAGGCGGTGCCGTGGAATCCCGGACGATCAGGTGGGTGGCCAGTTCAACGCGGTGCGAATCCAGGACCTCCCCCCGCGCCTGCCGCAGCACGGACCGGAGCGCTGCCCGCCCCATTTCCTCCAGCGGCTGGGCTACGGAACTCAACGACGGCACCGACTCCTCGCCCTGGTTCGTCCCGTCAAAACCGATAAGGCTCAGGTCCTCGGGAACCCGGATACCGTGCCGGCCCGCTTCCCCCAGTATGCCCAGGGCGATGGTGTCGCTGGCGGCGAAGATCGCCGTCGGAAGCTTGTCCAGCTGGAGCAGCGCCTGCAAGCCCCTAACGCCGCCCTCCCGCCGGAACCTGCCGCCGGAGAAGATGTACTGCGGGTCCACCGGTACGCCGTTGGCCATGAGCGCGGCCATGTAGCCGTGCAGCCGCGCCTGGTTGCACTCGGCCTTCTCTATGCCGCCGATGTACGCGATGCGACGGTGCCCCAGCTCCAGCAGGTGCTCCGTGGCCGCCTTGCCGCCGGCCCAGTTGGTGGCCCCGATGCTGACCACGTCAGCGGAGGGCGGGTTCAGCGGGTCAATCACGACGACGGGAATCTGGCGGCGCCGGAAAGGGTGCAGTTGCGTCTCGCTGAAGGCTGAGGTCACCACAATCATTCCGGCCCTGCCCTCGTCCACCATGCGCTGCGCGCGGCCCTCGGGGCTGCGCCTGCCCTGGCCCGCCGGCCCGGTGACGCTGACCATGATCTCCACGTCGGCATCTGCCGCGGACTGCAGCACTCCGTTAAGCACCTGGATGGTGTACGCGGAATCGAGGACATCGATGACCACCTCCACCACCGTGCCGGTCTCCCCTGCGGAACGGCGCTGCAGCGGGGACTGGTACCCGGCCTGCTCCAGCACGGCCAGCACGCGGGCCCTGGTTTCCGGAGACACATCCTCGCGGCCGTTCACCACCTTCGAAACGGTGGGCGCGGAAACTCCGGCCTGCTGGGCAACGGAGGCAAGCGTCGGCTTGGCCCGTTCCGGGATCTTCGTTGCCATCTGGTGAGACCTTTCGAAAAGTTTCGTTGACTCATTGTTCAGATTTGTGCTGGCGCGGTCAAGGGGCCGGAAGATACCTCCGTCATGAGGCCAATAAATTAGGCCTTGACCTTTGCCACTCCGGACCTTTAGTTTAGACCGTGACCTAAATCACGCATTCGAAATATTTCGAAACTGCTGGTGGAGCTCACGCCCCAAACATTTGCAACGAAGCAATTTCAGATGGAGAAGCAATGAAGCAATCCCAGACCTCCCGCCGCTCATTCCTCGCCCTTGCTGCCCTCACCCCCTTCGCCGCCATGACGGCCACTGCCTGCGGGACATCGGGACCGGGTTCCTCCAGCAGCGGCGGGGGCGCCAGCATGTGGTACCTCTCCGGCGAGCCCAACCAGACCACCATGCAGAAGGCCGTGGACGCCTTCACCGCGGCAAACCCTGACGACAAGCTCGCCGTCACCTACTTCCAGAACGACGCCTACAAGACCAAGATCAAGACAGCCATCGGCGCCGGCCAGGCACCCACCATCATCTACGGCTGGGGCGGCGGCACCCTGAAGACCTACGCCGAGGCCAACCAGGTGGATGACCTGACCGGCTGGTTCGACGAGAACCCGGACCTGAAGGACAAGTTCTTCCCGGCCTCGTTCGGTGCAGCCACGGTCGACGGAAAGATCTACGCACTGCCCAACCAGTACGTTGCCCCGATCGTCCTCTTCTACAACAAGGAACTGTTCGAAAAGGCCGGCGCCCAGCCGCCCAAGACCTGGGATGACGTCATGTCCCTGGTCAAGACCTTCAACGACATGGGCGTTGCGCCCTTCTCCCTCGGCGGACAGTCCCGCTGGACCTCCATGATGTGGCTGGAATACCTCCTGGACCGCATCGGCGGCGCCGAGGTCTTCACCGCCATCTTCGAAGGCAAGCCCAACTCCTGGATGGATCCCGCCGTCATCGAGACCGGAACGAAGATCCAGGAACTCGTCTCTGCGGATGGGTTCATCAAGGGCTTCTCCTCCATCGCCGCAGACTCCAATGCGGACCAGGCCCTGCTGTTCACGGGCAAGGCAGCCATGATGCTGCACGGCTCCTGGACCTACGGCGCCATGAAAAAGGGCGGCCAGAACTTCGTCCAGGACGGGAAGCTGGGGTTTGTCCAGTTCCCAACCGTTGCCGGCGGCAAGGGCGATCCGAAGAACGGCGTGGGAAACCCCGCCCAGTACATGTCGATCTCCTCCAAGGCCCCCGACGCGGAAAAGGAGACGGCGAAGAAGTTCTTCAAGGAAGGCATCCTGACCGAGACGGTCATCGATACCTACATCAATTCCGGCTCCGTCCCGATCGTCAACGGCATCGAGGACAAGCTCAACACCTCCGAAGACAAGGACTTCCTGAACTTTGTCTACGACCTGGCCAAGAACGCCCCCAACTTCCAGCAGTCGTGGGACCAGGCCCTCAGCCCCACCGCGGCCGAAGCCCTGCTGAACAACATCGACCAGCTGTTCCTGAAGTCGATCACCCCGCAGCAGTTCGCCGAGAACATGAATGCAACCCTGGGCAAATGAGTAACGCCGCCTCCACCACCCGTAAGCCGGCCGCCCGGGCCGCCCGCCCCAAGGGCGACCCGGGCCACAGCGGACAACGCAACACTGCCCTCGCCTGGCTGACAGTGCCCGCACTGTTCTTCTTCCTGGCGTTCGCCGTGGTGCCGCTGGCCGGTGTCCTCGTCCTGAGCTTCGCCAGCTGGGACGGCATCGGCGCCATCGGGTCGGCAGGGCTGGGCAACTGGTTCTCCGTGCTCGCGGACCCCGGGCTGTACAACGCCCTGGGGCTGACCTTCCTGATCATGATCGCCTCCTGGCTGGTCCAGACGCCCATCAGCCTCCTCTTGGGTGTCTTCACCGCGGGAAGCCAGCGCTACCGGGCTGCCCTGGCCGTGCTGTACTTCCTGCCGCTGCTGCTTTCATCGGCAGCGGTCGCCATCGCCTTCAAAGCCCTGCTGGACCCGAACTTCGGCCTGGCCACCGGGCTGGGACTCCCCTTCCTGGCGCAGGACTGGCTGGGTGTCCCCCACCTGGCCCTTGGGCTGGTCATCTTTGTGATCGCCTGGCAGTTCGTGCCGTTCCACACGCTCATCTACCAGGGCGGTGTGCGGCAGATTCCCAGGTCGCTCTATGAAGCGGCGGAAATCGACGGGGCGGGAACGATCAAGCAGTTCTTCCACATCACCCTCCCCCAGCTGAAGTACACCATCATCACCTCCTCCACCCTGATGGTGGTGGGGTCGCTGACGTACTTCGACCTGATCTTCGTCCTCACCGGCGGCGGCCCGGGCAACTCCACCCGGATCCTGGCCCTGGACATGTACCTGCGGGGCTTCCGGGCCAACCTCATGGGCCCTGCCAGCGTCATCGCCGTCATTCTCGTACTCATCGGCCTTGCACTCGCCCTGTTCCTCCAGCGCCTTGGAGGCAAGGACAAGCAGGGCAGCCAATTGGAAGGTATGTAGGGTGAGCACAGTCCTGAAAAGCAGCACCGAGGAAGTTCCCGCCGGCCCCCGGGCCGACGCCGCCGCCCCAAAGCGGGGACTGGGATCCCGGATGCGGAAGCTGAACGTCCCGGCTGGCGTCGGCGGCTGGATCTGGCTGGCCATCATCATCATCCCGGTGTACTACGTGGTGATCACCAGCCTGAAGACCCAGGAAGGGTACTTCGGCCAGAATCCGCTGGCGCTTCCCACCTCCCCGACGCTGGAAAACTACCAGATGGTCCTCGAGGCGGATTTCGCGCAGTACTTCATGAACAGCACCATCGTCACCCTCGGTGCCGTCATCCCCACGGTCCTGATCTCCTTCATGGCCGCCTTCGCGATCGTCCGGGGCAAGGGCAGGTTCCTGAAGCTGGTCAACGGCATGTTCCTGATGGGACTGGCCATTCCACTGCAGGCCACGATCATCCCGATCTACCTGATGATCATCCGGCTGAACCTCTACGACAGCCTGCTGGCACTCATGCTTCCCTCCATCGCCTTTGCCATCCCGCTGACCGTACTCATCCTGTCCAACTTCATCCGCGACGTACCCAATGAACTGTTCGAATCGATGCGGCTGGACGGCTGCAGCGAGTGGCAGACCATGTGGCGGCTTGCCCTGCCGCTGACCCGCCCCGCCATCGTGACGGTCGCCATCTACAACGGCCTGCATGTCTGGAACGGCTTCCTGCTCCCGCTGGTCCTCACCCAGAGCCCGGGCCTGCGCGTCCTGCCCCTGGCGTTGTGGACCTTCCAGGGCGAATACAGCGTCAACATCCCGGCCGTGCTTGCCTCGGTGGTGCTCAGCACCCTGCCCATCCTGGTCCTTTACGTCGTGGGCCGCCGGCAGCTGCTCAGCGGCCTCACCGCCGGCTTCAGCAAGTAACACCCTGGAACTTCACGAAAGGACAGACACATGACCTCCGCACAGCCCCTTCGCGTCGGCATGGTGGGTTACGCCTTCATGGGCGCAGCACACTCCCACGCCTGGCGCACCGCACCACGGTTTTTCGACCTGCCGTTGCAGCCGCAGCTGACCGCCGTCGCGGGCCGGAATGCCGATGCCGCCAGGGCAGCCGCGGACAAGCTGGGGTGGGACTCGGTGGAGACGGACTGGCGCCGCCTGGTCGACCGGGACGACATCGACCTGATCGATATCTGCACACCCGGCGACACCCACGCCGAGATCGCCATCGCAGCCCTCGAGGCAGGCAAGCACGTGCTGTGCGAGAAGCCGCTGGCGAACTCGGTGGAGGAAGCCGAGCGGATGACCCTCGCTGCCGAGACCGCCGCCAAGCAGGGAGTCATGTCCATGTGCGGCTTCAGCTACCGCCGCACCCCGGCACTGGCGCTGGCCAAGCGGTTCGTGGAGCAGGGCCGGCTGGGCGAGATCCGCCACATCCGGGCGCAGTACCTGCAGGACTGGCTCTCCGACGCCAACGCCCCCATGACCTGGCGGCTGGACAAGAGCAAGTCAGGGTCCGGGTCCCTCGGCGACATCGGTGCGCACAGCATCGACGCCGCCCAGTGGGTGGCCGGGCAGAGCATCACCGGCGTTTCGGCACTGCTCGAAACGTTTGTCCCGGAACGCCCGCTGGCCGGGGACCTCGTGGGCCTGGGCGGCCACGGCGACCTCAGCGGGGATGCGCCCCGCGGGAAGGTCACCGTGGATGACGCCGCCATCTTCAGCGCAAAGTTCGACGGCGGTGCCTCCGCAGGCGCGATCGGCGTCTTTGAGGCCACGCGGTACGCGCTGGGCCGGAAGAACGCCATGCGTTTGGAACTGAACGGCACCAAGGGCTCCCTCGCCTTCGATTTCGAGGACATGAACGTCCTGTCCTTCTACGATGCGGCGGAATCCCCGGACGCCGGCTTCCGGAAAATCTTCGTTACCGAACCCGAGCACCCGTACGTCGGCAACTGGTGGCCCACCGGCCACGGCCTGGGCTACGAGCACGGTTTCACCCACCAGGTGGTGGACCTGGTCACCGCAATCGGTGAGGGCCGCCAGCCGGAGCCGTCCTTCGCGGACGCCCTGCAGGTCCAGCGGGTCCTGGCCGCCGTGGAGGCCAGCGCCGCCAATTCCAGCCAGTGGCAGAAGGTCTAGGACCGTGAACACGGGAACAGGAGAAGAAGCAGCCATGACACGACCCATCACACTCTTTACCGGCCAGTGGGCCGACCTGCCGTTCGAGGAGGTGGCCCGGCTCGCCGGCGAGTGGGGCTTCGACGGGCTCGAGATCGCCTGCTGGGGCGACCACCTGGACCCCCGCCGGGCCGCGGAGGACGACAACTACCTCCAGGGCAGGCTGGACATCCTGGAGAAGAACCACCTGAAGGTCTTCGCCATCGCCAACCACCTCACCGGCCAGGCCGTGTGCGATGACCCCATCGACGAACGCCACCAGGGCATCCTGTCCGCGGAGATCTGGGGCGACGGGGACCCCGAAGGTGTGCGCCGCCGGGCCGCGGAGTCCATGAAGGACACAGCACGGGCCGCCGCGCGCCTGGGCGTCAAGACCGTAACAGGCTTTACCGGCTCGTCCATCTGGAAGGCGGTGGCCATGTTCCCGCCCGCCTCCGAGGCAATGATCGACGCCGGCTACCAGGACTTCGCGGACCGCTGGAACCCCATCCTGGATGTCTTCGACGAGGTGGGCGTCCGTTTCGCCCTGGAGGTCCACCCCTCCGAGATCGCCTACGACTACTGGACCGCCAAGCGCACCCTGGAGGCGATCGGGCACCGCAAGGGCTTCGGCCTGAACTTCGACCCGTCCCACTTCATCTGGCAGGACCTGGATCCGGTGATGTTCCTCCAGGACTTCGCGGACCACATCCTGCACGTGCACGTCAAGGAATCAGTCCGCCAGCTCGATGGCCGCAACGGGCGCCTGGGCTCCCACCTGGCCTGGGCGGACCCCCGGCGCGGCTGGGACTTCGTCACCGCCGGGCACGGGGACGTCCAGTGGAACCGGATCTTCCGTACCCTGAACGCCATCGGCTACACCGGGCCCACCAGCATCGAGTGGGAGGACGCCGGCATGGACCGGCTCATCGGCGCACCGCAGGCGCTGGCCATGGTCAAGGAACTCGCCCGCATCGCCCCGCCGGCGGCCGCTTTCGACGCCGCCTTCTCCAGCCGCTGACCCAGACCTTCCGGCCCGCACTTTTCCGGCCCAGACTTTCCGGCCCCGGCCGGCAGCCAAACAAAAAGGAAACCCCCGACATGACAGAACGCAAGAACGCCCTGGTGGTCCGCGGCGGCTGGGACGGCCACCAGCCGTACGAGGCCACGGACCTCTTCATCCCCTACCTCAAGGACAACGGCTACGACGTCCGCGTCGAGGAATCCCCCAAGGTCTACGCCGACGCCGAATACATGGCAGGAGTGGACCTGATTATGCAGTGCATGACCATGACCACCATCGAAAAGGACGAGTTCGCCGGGCTGCGGACCGCCGTCGAAAACGGCACGGGCCTGGCCGGCTGGCACGGCGGCATCGCCGATTCCTACCGCAACAACTCCGACTACCTGCACCTGATCGGCGGCCAGTTCGCCTGCCACCCCGGCAAGCACCCGGACGAGTGCGTCGGCGAGCAGTCGGACAACTACGTTCCGTACACGGTCAACATGCTCCCGGCCGCCGCGGAGCACCCCATCACTAAGGGCATCTCCGACTTCGACCTGGTCACCGAGCAGTACTGGGTGCTCTCCGACGACTACATCGACGTCCTGGCCACCACCACCCAGAAGGTCCGCGAATGGGACCCCTGGAACCGCGAAGTCACCTCACCGGCCATCTGGACCCGCCAGTGGGGCAAGGGCCGCATCTTCGTTGCCACCCCCGGCCACCGGGTCGACATCCTCCAGGACACCAACGTCCGCACCATCATCGAAAGGGGCCTGCTGTGGGCAAGCCGTTGAAAGTCGGAATCATTGGCTGCGGAGCCATCATCGCGCAGTACCTGGCGAACTTCCGCAAACTCGGACAGATCGACCTGGTGGCCGTGGCGGACCTGGACCCCGCACGCGCCCAGGCGGTGGCGGATGACTACGATGGCGTCCGCGCCATCTCCGTCGAGGAACTCCTCGCCGCGGACGACGTCGAACTGGTCCTGAACCTGACCATTCCCGCCGCCCACGCCGACGTGGCGCTGAAGGCCATCGCCGCCGGGAAGAGCGTGTACGGCGAGAAGCCGCTTGCCGCCACCACTGCCGAGGCACGCCAGGTGCTGGACGCGGCCCGCGAGGCGGGCGTCGCCGTCGGCTGCGCTCCTGACACGGTGCTCGGCACCGGCATCCAGACAGCGCGCAAGGCGATCGACGACGGACTGATCGGCGCACCCGTCTCGGCGAGCGCCACGATGGTGACCCCGGGCCACGAACGGTGGCACCCCAACCCGGACTTCTACTACCAGCCCGGCGGCGGACCCCTCCTGGACATGGGCCCGTACTACGTGACCGCCCTGGTCACCCTGCTGGGCCCGGTGGTCTCGGTCATCGGCGCGGCAAGCCACACCCGCAACGAACGCACCATCGGCTCCGGACCCCGGCAGGGCGAGAAGGTCCCCGTCAACATCGATTCCCATGTCACCGGTGTCCTGGTGCACGCCTCCGGTGCGCTCTCCACCCTGTTCATGAGCTTCGACGCCGTGAAGTCCAAGTCGCCCAACATCGAGATCCACGGCGAGCGCGGCTCCCTGGTGGTCCCGGACCCCAACCACTTCGACGGCGACGTCCAGCTGTTTTCCCTCGGGGCCGAGGACTGGGAAACCCTTCCGGTGTCCGCCGGGTACGTTGACTCCGGGCGCGGCTTCGGCATAGCGGACCTGGCGTCCACTCCTGCGGGGACCGAGCCCCGGGCAGGCGGGGCCATGGCCTACCACGCCCTCGAGGTCATGGAATCGGTCCTCGAATCAGCCCACAGCGGCGCAGCGGTAGCCATCCGCAGCACCGTTGAGCGGCCGGCGGGCGTCGAACTGGCCGTTCTGGCGGAGGAACTGGACAGGCTCCAGACCCAGGAAGCGGTCTAGGCATGGCCTACGCCGCCGAGAACTGGCCCATTACCGCGGCCATGCTGCCCTTCCCGGGCACCAGCGCGCAGGGAACCCACATCAACGACGCCGATCCGTCCGCCTGGGCGGCGGTGCTGACCGAGGTCAAGGAGGCCGGGTTCGCCAACGCGGACCTGACGGACAGTTGGGTCCGCCCGGGCGACCTGAGCCCTGACCGGCTGGCTGAGTTCAAACAGACGGCACAGGACGTGGGCATCGGCACCCCTGCCGTCTCCGCCATCCGCCGCAGCGTCATTGACAGGCGGAACTGGGAAGCCAACCTGGCGTACAGCCACCGGACCATTGACGCGGCGGCGGAGCTGGGCTGCGAGGTTGTCTCCTTTGGACTCCACCAGGCCATCACGCCGGAGCAGCAGAAACAGCTGTGGTTCTGGACGGTTGAAGGGCACAAGGACCCCGAGGGAGACCGGGAAACCTGGGGCAACGCCGTCACCCGCCTCCGGGAACTCGGCCGCCACGCCGCCGAGGTGGGCCTCCTGCTCTCACTCGAGATGTACGAGGACACCTACCTGGGCACCGCAGATTCGTCCGTGCGCCTTGTCCAGGACATTGGACTCCCGAATGTGGGCCTCAACCCGGACCTTGGGAACCTGATCCGGCTGCACCGGCCGGTGGAGGACTGGCGGGAACTGGTGGCCAAAACGCTCCCGTACGCCAACTTCTGGCACATGAAGAACTACCTCCGCGACGAGGACGCGTCCCGGGACATGTATGTGGCGATGCCGTCTCCCATGGAGAGCGGCCTCATCAACTACCGGGAGGCCTTCAAGGTGGCCCTGGCAGCCGGGTTCCAGGGCATCCTGTGCACCGAGCACTACGGCGGGGACGGCCTGAGTGTCTCCGCCAGCAACCAGGACTACCTCCGCCGGCATGTCCTCCCCAAGACCGATGGATACGCCCTGGGCAGCAGCCAGGTGGCCCAGGGCCGGCAGCAGCCGGCGCAGCCCGCCCGCGTGTAACCGCTGCACCACCGCCTGTCCCAACCCAAGGATTCGATGAGGAAACCATGACCCAGATCTTTGACAACCCCGCAGACTTTGCGGAGGAGGCACTGGACGGCCTGGTGGCAGCCAACCGCGGCTACGTGGCCAGGGTGGACGGCGGCGTTGTCCGCTCCACCGAGGTGCCCGCCGGCCAGGTGGCCGTGGTGGTGGGCGGCGGCTCCGGCCATTACCCGGCCTTCGCCGGCCTGGTGGGTCCCGGCCTCGCCGCAGGCGCCGTGTGCGGCAACATCTTCACGTCGCCGTCCGCCGGGCAGGCGTACCGGGTGGCCAAGGCGGCCAACGCCGGCGGCGGAGTGCTGTTCAGCTACGGCAATTACGCCGGGGACGTGATCCACTTCGGCGAGGCGCAGCAGCGCCTCAACGCCGAAGGCATCGAGACCCGCACCGTTTTGGTCACGGATGACATCGCCAGCGCCCCGCTGGACCAGATCGAGAAACGCCGCGGAATCGCCGGGGACCTGACGGTCTTCAAGATCGCCGGCGCCGCAGCCGAAGCGGGACTGGACCTGGACGGCGTCGAACGGCTTGCCGTGCTGGCCAACCACCGCACGCGGTCCCTCGGCGTGGCGTTCGACGGCTGCACCCTGCCGGGCGCTGCCGAACCGCTGTTCCACGTGCCGGCCGGCGGGATGTCGCTCGGGCTGGGCATCCATGGCGAACCCGGAATCTCGGACCACCCCATGCCCACGGCGTCCGAACTGGCCGAACTGCTGGTTTCCGGCCTGCTCCGGGACAAGCCCGATGATGCGGGGAACCGTGTGGTGGCCATCCTCAACGGACTAGGCCGGGTGAAGTACGAGGAACTGTTCCTGCTGTTCGGCAAGATCGACAAGCTCCTCACCGCCGCCGGCCTGACCATCGTGGAGCCGGAATGCGGCGAGCTGGTCACCAGCCTGGACATGTCCGGCCTGTCCCTCACGCTGCTGTGGCTGGACGACGAACTGGAGCGCTACTGGACAGCCCCGGCCGACACCCCCGGGTACCGCAAGGGCAGTATGGCGCCGCGGGCACGCCGGGAAGTGGCCGCACCGGAGGGTGCCCTGGCCGCTGAGGGGGAAGATACGACGGCGGCAGCAGCCGGGCTGGGCCGGCTGGCAGCCGCCGTGCTCGCCCAGGCGAGGGACGCCGTCGTCGACCATGAACGCGAACTGGGCAGGCTGGATGCCATTGCCGGCGACGGCGACCATGGCGTCGGCATGCGCCGGGGCGTGGACGCCGCGGTGGCGGCGGCCGGCGAAGCTGTTGGCGCGGGACTTTCGGTTCACCGCGTCCTCACCGCGGCAGGCGAAGCGTGGAGTGAGCGCGCCGGCGGCACGTCGGGGGCGCTCTGGGGATCGGCCCTGGCGGCGGCCGGGCGGGCCCTCGGCAACCAGGACTCGTACAGCGGCGGGGACGCGGCGGCCGCCGTGACCGCCTTCGCGGACGCTGTTACCACCCTGGGCAAGGCCGATGTGGGCGACAAGACCATGGTGGATGCACTGCTTCCCTTCCGGAACGCCTTCGTTGCGGCGTTCGACGGCGGCACGCCAGTGACCGGGGCGCTGGCCTCCGCGGTGACCGCCGCCCGGCAGGCGGCCGACGCCACCGCATCCCTGCGCCCACTGAAGGGGAGGGCGCGGCCGCTGGCCGAAAAGAGCCTGGGCCACCCGGATCCGGGAGCGGTGTCCTTTGCGCTGATCGCCACCCGGGTCTCTGATTACTTCGAGTCTTCACCACCCCTGTCCTCTCGCAGGGCGGCCGCTGTGGCTGCCGGGCATGGAGCCCAGGCATGAGCGCCGGCGCTGCGGAAGGATGGCGGATCGTCATCGGAAACGACGAGGCCGGCGTCGAGTACAAGGACGCGCTGAAGGCGATGCTCGAGGCTGACAGCCGCGTTGCGTCCGTCCTGGACGTGGGCGTTGGTGCCGGCGACACCACCGCGTACCCGCACGTCGCCGTCGACGCCGCCCGCAAGGTGGCCCAGGGCGAGGCGGACCGCGCCCTGCTGATCTGCGGCACCGGGCTGGGCGTGGCCATCGCGGCCAACAAGGTCCCTGGAATCCGGGCAGTCACGGCCCACGACGGGTACTCGGTGGAGCGCTCGGTGCTGAGCAACAACGCACAGGTCCTCACCATGGGCCAGCGCGTCATCGGCCTGGAACTGGCCAAGAAACTGGTGGGCGAGTGGCTCGGCTACCGGTTTGACGAGGCCTCGGCCTCCGCCGCGAAGGTGGACGCCATCTGCTCCTACGAACCCGAACCCACGAAAGCAGTCTGATCATGACCGAAAATTCATCCCACCCAACTATCGGTTCCAGCTCTGGCGCTCCCGGGGCCCGGAAGATCGCCATCGTGGGCTCCGGCTACATGGGCGGCGGGATCGCGCAGGTCCTGGCCTTGGGAGGTGCCCGCGTGGCTCTTTCCGATGTGTCCGCCGAGGTGGCCCAGGGAAACTACGACCGGCTCCTGGTTGAGTCCGACCAGTTCGTGTCCGATGGGCTGTTCCCTGCCGGTTCCACCGAGATCCTGAAACAGAACCTGTGGGCCGCGAAGGACATCGAGGAGGCCGTGGCGGACGCGGACTTCATCGAGGAGGCCGTCCCCGAAATCCTGGCCGTCAAGCACCAGACGCTGGCCCGCATCAGCGCCGCGGCCCGCCCGGACGCCATCATCGGCTCCAACACCTCCACCATTTCCATCGCCGAACTGTCCGCGCCCGTCAGCAACCCGGAACGGTTCCTGGGCGTGCATTTCTCGAACCCGTCGCCCTTCATTCCCGGTGTGGAGATCATCCCGCACGCCGGCACGTCCACCGCCACCGTGGGCGCGGTCCGCGAGCTGGTCCATGCCGCCGGCAAGCAGACTGCCGTGGTCAAGGACACCACCGGTTTTGTGTTGAACCGGCTGCAGTATGCGCTGTTCCACGAGGCGGCGCAGCTGGTGGAGCAGGGCATTGCGACGGCGGACGACGTGGACACCCTGGTGCGCACCACGTTCGGCTTCCGGCTGCCGTTCTTCGGGCCGTTCGCCATTGCCGACATGGCCGGGCTGGACGTGTACAACTTCTGCTACAAGTCCCTGCAGAAGGAGTTCCCGGAACGGTTCGCCACCCCTAAAGTCCTGAGCGACCTGGTGGAGGCCGGGAAGCTGGGCACCAAGACCGGCGCCGGCTTCCTCAACGTGCCCGCGGAGCGCACCCCCGAGCTGATCGCCTACCGCAACAAGGCGTACGTGGCCATGCAGAAACTGCTTGATGAGCTGGGGCCGGCGCCTATTGGGTGAGGTGGCGCTCTTGCTGTTGCTGAGTGCTCGTGGTGTGGATCGATTTAGAATCCAAGTCGATCCACACCCGTAAGAGCTGAATGGTACTCTGCCGTCGAAGAGGGAAAGATTCAGTGTCCGACGAAAGTTACGGAAAGCCTCATCCCTCCGCCGGTTCGGTCTACGAAACCGACCAGGAAGTCATCGAAGAGGCCGTGCGGCGGCTGCGTGAACTGGATGACACTCCCCTGCATCAGATGACCCCACTGTTCTATCAACACGGGTACGAGGAGCTGCGCATGATGATCAGTGAGCTGCTTCGCATCCTGGGAAGTAATCCGAGGGGTTAGCGGCAGGGCCGAAAGGGCGAAAGATTTGGCAGCCGATAACCGACGTTATGTAAGGCTGTACTCTGCGTATTGCATCAGATGAATCAATTGTGCGATCCCCCGGGACCAGCAAGGAGTTCTCTAACTTCCTTGAGATTCCGCGGAATTTGCGGCCTGACGGCTTTGATGTGCCGCGGCCCAAGCGCTCCTGAGGGCTGCAACGCCGAATCTCGAAGAGGCCAATACAAGCGTTTGACCTGCGGTTTTGTGCTGATGATGCATTTGATGAATCATTGATTCAGGATTTGAGCACAAACTTCGATGGAACTGTGGGGCGAAAATGGCGGTCGACGCGTCCGGGCGTGTGCTGCAGCTGAGCACTGTTCAGCTGCTGCATCCCGAGGAACAGACGCTTGAGGACATGCTGACCGGGTGGCGCAACCAGCAGCTCTCCAGGAACCTCCAGTTCGACACGATCAACAAGGGAATCGCAAGTGTCCGCCGGTTCGTCAACCATGTGAACGAGTTCCCCTGGAACTGGGCACCGGAGCATGTCGAGGAGTATTTCGGTGACCTCCGCTCGATCCACCAGCTGAAGCACTCCACCGTCCGCGGCTACCAGTCGACGCTCCGCCGGTTCACGTCATACGTGTCGAACCCCGACTACGGCTGGGACCAGGTCTGCGAACAGCGCTTCGGCACACACCCGTCTCAGGTCTTCTTTGACTGGAACACCGCCTCCCACACGCAGGAGTACGAAGGACGCGCCTCCAAGCGGCCGTTCACAAAGACGGAACTGCAGATGCTGTTCGATCACGCCGACGACCAGGTCGAACTCATCGCCGCCTCAGGCAAGAAAGGCTGGCAGGCAGCCTACCGGGACGCCGTCATGCTGAAAGTCGCCTACTCATGCGGGCTCAGATTCAACGAGCTCCGGCACCTGCAAACCATCGACTTTGCGGCCAACCCCCAAGCACGAAGGTTCGGCAAGGCAGGCGTCTGCAAGGTCCGGTTCGGCAAATCACGCAAGGGCTCCCCGCACAAACCCCGCAGCGTCCTGACGGTCTTCGACTGGACCGCCGGCGTTATCGAGGACTGGCTCGCCAACGGACGCGGCACGCTCGACACCCTGGACCTGTTCCCCAGCGAACGCGGCGGCCTGATCTGTGAATCCACCCTGCTGCGCCGGCTCCGACGTTACCTGGCCGAGCTGGGCCTGCCGCTGGATGGCCTGGACCTGCACTCGCTCCGGCGCTCCTATGCAACGCACCTGCTGGAGGACGGATGGGATCCTAGATTCGTGCAACATCAGATGGGCCACGAACACGCCTCAACCACCGGGATCTACCAGTTCGTCAGCGACGACTTCCGCAACGCGACCCTCCGGGCGGCGCTGGACCGCACCATGGATGAAGTCCTGGGCGTGCAGATGAGGGGTCAATGGTGAGACGCGAAGTCGAATACAAATGGCGGCTCTCTGAGCTCATGGCAGCGCGGGGACTGCACAACACCACGGACCTCATCCCCCTGCTGGCCGAGCGCGGCATCACCTTGTCCCGGCCACAGGTCTACCGGCTCGTCAACCAGAAACCCGAACGCGTTGCGCTGCAGGTCATCGCGGCGATCTGCGACATCTTCTCCTGCGGACCCGAGGACCTCATCACCGTCACAGCCGCCGACGTCCGCGCCCGCAAGACAGGAACCAGCGCCCCCAACGTCGTTGACCTGAACCGCACCGTCAGACCACGACGGGCACGCATCATCGACGATGACCACTGACAAACCCGAAGGCCTCAGCCCCCGCAGCACCAGCCGCGGCCGGCCCCGCACCACCGGGACCGCGACGTGCGCACGTTGCGGCCGGGCCGCCGGCCGAACACGCGCCACCTGGCCCGAAGGCCGAATCTGCGGGCCCTGCTTCACCGCCGCCACCCGCACCACCGGGACCTGTCCGGATTGCGGCCAGCACAGACTTCTACCCGGACCACCGGACAGCAGCGGAGGGCCCCGCTGCGCGCCCTGCGCCGGCATCCTCCATGACTTTCACTGCACCCGCTGCAATGTTGAAGGTGAGTTCTACCGACGCGGTATCTGCGCCCGCTGCGCCCTCCGGGAGGACCTCAATGAGCAACTGCTGACAGAATCTTCCGACCCCGAAACAGCCAGCAGAATTGTCGATGTCCTCTGCAAAGCAGACCGGCCTGAAAGCATCATCACGTGGAAACGCTCCCCCAAAGTCCAAGCCCTCCTCCGCTCTCTATCGAGCGGGGAGACTCCGCTGACACGCGAAGGGCTCGATGCCGCAGCTGAGTCAGCGAACCGCGAAGCCAATCACCTGCGCGCCTTGTTCATTCATCACGGACTCCTCCCCTACCAGGACCCGTATTTGGCCCGGTTCGAGACCTGGGTTGACGACAAGCTCCGCGACTTGTCCGAGGAGGTCGCCAAACCCGTCGCGCAGTTCGCCACCTGGCATCACCTCCGGCGCATCCGATCCATGACAACACCGGAGAAGAGCGCTCAGGCCCCGGTGCACTCCGCCAAACAGGAGATCACGGAAACCGTGAAGTTCCTGGACTGGCTCTGGGCTACCCACCAGCGGACCGCGGCGAACTGCACCCAGCAAGACATCGAAACCTGGCTCGCAACCGGTCCCACGACCAGGAAAGCCGTCCGCACCTTCATCGTCTTCATCAAGAACACCGGCACAAACCACCGAGTGGACATGGGCCACTACACAGCCAAGACCCGCCCCGCGATCACCCAGGACCAGCGCGTGGCCTGGCTCCGGGAACTGCTTACAGGCACCAGCGAGTCCCTGACCTACCGAGTCGCCGGCATCCTGCTGCTTCTCTACGCCCAGCCGCTCGTTCGGGTCGCCAAACTCCGGACCGATGCTATCGAAACCAATGAAAGCACCGGCAACATGTGGATCACCTTCGGCCCGCATCCAGTGCCCATTCCCGAACCTTTCGCCGACTTGCTTCGAGAGCACCTTAAAGGCCGTCCGAATCTCAGAACAGGATCAGACGCACAAAGCCCTTGGCTCTTCCCGGGGACCCGGGCCGGACAACCACTTCACCCAAACGGCATCATGGATAGGCTCCGCAGCCTGGGCATCGACCTGCGCGGCGCACGAAACACTGCCCTGGACGAACAGCTGTTAGTCTCACCGCCACCACTGGTCGCCGACGCCCTCGGCTACAGCCATCAAATCGCGTTCCTCCACGCCGACGCAGCAGGCGACGCCTGGTCCCGCTACGTCAACCTCCGAACCAAACCATGACCTTCCCGCCGCAGCTCGGGCCACGACTACACGCACTTTCCTCCGCCACGACTGTCAGCCTGCGCTAGGCTCACCCCATGACGGCGCATGGCCAGTTCCAAGGAGATCGAGCCCGCACGCCCGAAGAGGAGAAGTTCCTGAAGGAGCTCGCTCGCGGCATCGCCGGCTGGCCCCCGACGAACCCCAAGCTTGATTCCTTTAAAGTGTTCGCACGCATCAAACCGCTAGTCGTGATTCTGGACGTCCCTGGTATCGAGACGCCGGACGCGTGCACACTTCAGGTTGCGTACTGGCACGACGGACCCAGCGGCCGCACTTTGGAAGGTGAATGGGGAGATAGCCACGTCTTGGACAACCATGTCTACGACGGAGATGGCCTCACAATTATCGGCTTGGAGGAAGCGCCGGATACCTACGGCCACTTCGCAGCCAACTGGATGGAACGTCAGCTTAAACGCCCCGTGGAACGGCTTGATTGGCTACAGGGTGGACAGGCCAAGGAGTCAACATGGCGCCTGCAAGACTCGGGAAAAATAATTGCCCGAAGTGGCCGGTCGTTGCGCCTTCCCTCCAAACAACCCGATCGCGTGCTCAAAGTTCGGTAGGGAGATTGGCTCTTCGGCTGCTATTTCCACTGACCAAGCGGCCCTACCGCAGGATGAATACGCTCACTTTGAATCCGCAGGGATGCCAGTAGGAGCACGGACGGGCTGGTTGGCTGGGTTCGGGTTTGCCAAGCAGAACTCAACTGACGCCTCTCACCTGACAAAGTGCAGGGCAGGACCCCGCCGCCAACTTGTGCTCCACGACGTGGCGTAGATCAGGCAGGGGTCGATCCGATGCCGGCGCTGCTAACCCGGCCGATCTTAAGATCAGCCATGTCCAGCAAGCGCCGCCCGCCGGTCAGTTCGTCCATGATCCAGAACAGGCCGTGATCCGGGACCCTTTCGGTCACGCGCCCGCGGTGGACGAGGGAGCCCTTGTACCGGGCGGCGATGAGATCCCCGGCAGCGAGGTCATGGCAGGTATCAACAGTCTCTTCATTCATGGTCATGAGTCGCATCCTTTCCGAAGCGTTCCGCTCTCACAGAGTGCACGTTCAAGGTTGCACGAAAGTTTCCGCCGCAGGGTTTCTTCGTACTCACGTACGACCCAACTTCCCCAGTCCCGCTCCATTGGGCCGTAATGAGACCTCGCGACAACACGGTCGACTTGGCAATGCGGGCATTTGCTCTCTTCCGGTTTTGCTGCACTGACCATCGCAGGGGGAATAGTGCCGCTCCTCATCTGACCCCCTTGGTCCGGCTCAGAAGCGGCTTACAGACAAGTCCACTTTGCGGGGCGCCGGGGCAACCCGTGACTCCGGCAGGATGACGACGGAGCGCCTGTGCCAGAATCCTCGGGGTGGCAGGGGCGGTCATTTTCCCATTGGCTGCTGACGACTAGCCGGCGTAGGGGTCGGCGATGCCGATGTACTGGGTGTAGAGGTATTCCTCGATGCCCTCGAGGCCTCCTTCGCGGCCCAGGCCGGACTGCTTGACCCCGCCGAAGGGGGCCGCGGCGTTGGAGACCACGCCGGCGTTCAGGCCCAGCATGCCGGTCTCGAGGCGTTCGCCCATCCGGATGCCCCGGTTGAGGTCCTTTGTGAAGACGTAGGCGACGAGTCCGTACTCGGTGTTGTTCGCCAGCCGGACCGCCTCGTCCTCGGTTGAGAAGGTGATGATCGGCGCGACCGGTCCGAAGATTTCCTCGGACAGGATCCGGGTGCCTTCGGTGACGCCCTTGAGGATCGTGGGCTGGTAGAAGTAGCCCGGGCCCTCGACGGCGGCGCCGCCGATCACCGCGACCGCACCCGCGGCCACGGCGTCGGTGACGAGCTCGTGGACCTTGTCGCGGCTCTTCGCGTCGATCAGGGGGCCCACCTTGGACTCCGCCTCGGTGCCCCGGGCCGTGGTCATGCCGGACATCTTCGCGGCGAACTTCTCCGCGAACTCGTCGGCGACGGAGTCGTGCACGATGAACCGGTTCGCCGCGGTGCAGGCCTCGCCCATGTTCCGCAGCTTCGCCAGCATTGCCCCGGCGACGGCGGCGTCGACGTCGGCGTCTTCAAAGACCACGAACGGGGCGTTGCCGCCGAGCTCCATCGAGGTCCGCAGCACGTTTTCGGAGGCGTCCGCGAGCAGCCGGCGGCCGACCTCGGTGGAGCCGGTGAAGGAAAGCTTGCGCAGCCTCGAGTCCTTGATCAGCGGCCCCGTCGTGGCACCGGCGGTGGACGTCGGGATCACGTTCAGCACCCCCGCCGGCAGCCCGGCCTCCATCATCACGGCGGCGAACAGCTGGGAGGTCAGCGGCGTCAGGTTCGCAGACTTCAGCACCATGGTGCAGCCCGCGGCGACGGCGGGGGCGACCTTGCGCGTTGCCATGGCCAGCGGGAAGTTCCATGGCGTGATCAGCAGGCACGGGCCCACCGGCTTCTTCGTCACCAGCAGGCGGGACTTCCCGTCCGGGGACACCGAGTAGCGGCCGAAGGCCCGCACGGCCTCTTCGGAGAACCAGCGCAGGAACTCCGCGCCGTAGGTGACCTCGCCGCGGGCCTCTGCCAGGGGCTTGCCCATCTCCAGGGTCATCAGCAGCGCGAAGTCCTCCGCGCGGGCCGTGACCATCTCGAAGGCCCGGCGCAGGATCTCCCCGCGCTCACGGGCCGGGACCTTCGCCCAGGACTCCTGCGCGGCGGCCGCCGCGTCCAGGGCGGCCGCCCCGTCCTCGGGCCCGGCGTCGGCGATGCTCAGCAGCACCTTCCCCGTCGAGGGGTCCTCCACCTCGAAGGTCTTCCCGGACACGGCCGGACGCCACCGGCCATCAATCAGCAGACCCGTCGGCACCGAGGCCAGCAGCTCGGCCTCACGCTGGGGAGTTGTTGTCATTGTTGTCTCCTAAGATCTTGACACCGGAGTGGGTCGTCGGCGGTGAGCCCTGTTCTACTGTGCGGGGCCAAGCGGCGAAAAATCCGTGGCGGTCAGGTACAGGGATGAGATGTTGTCGGTGAGTTCGCCATTCGCGACGGATGCTGCGCGCGCAGCCACCCACCTGGGATCGGTTTTAAACCCTTCCCAGTTTGATTCGGGGTCGCCCTCATGTCGCACCAGATAAATCAGGGTGTCCGGGTCTTCGTCGGATATCCAGTAGCCGATAGCTTGGATGCCGTGGTCGGGGAAAAGCCTGGTCGTGTGGGTGCGGAAGCGCTCCAGAAGCGCTCCCATCTTTCCCGCCGCGGCGTTGTAGGTCCGGAGCTCGAATGTCACGGTCGGTTTCCTGTCGTTGATGGCCGCAGAGGACTGGTGGCATCCCAATACCGGCCACCGGCAGGAGGGGGGACCTGCCGGTGACCGGTGTCGTTTTTGCCGGGACTGAGCCCTCTAGCTGGCGTGGTCGTGATCGGTGTTGAACATGATGACCTGTCGGACTGCTTTCCCGTCAGCCAACTGGTCCATGGCCTGGTTGATATCGGCCAGGGCGATGCGGGTGGTGATGAGTTCTTCGACGGGTAGCTTTCCCTCCCGCCAGAGCTGGGCATATTTCGGGATGTCTCGCGACGGTACGGCGGATCCGAGATAGCTGCCGATGATCGTCCGGGCTTCGGCGGTGATGGTCATGGGCGGGATCTGCGCGCGGGCGTCCGGTGAGGGCAGTCCAGCAGTGATGGTCGTTCCGCCTACCGCGGTTGCGGCAAATGCAGTTTCGAAGGCCTTCGGATTACCCGCGCATTCGATGACGTATTTGGCCTTTATTCCCTGCTCGAGCACCTGCTGTGGGGTGTAGGTTTCGTGGGCGCCGAGGCGGCGGGCGTGCTCTAGTTTCTCTTCGAGCGTGTCCACGGCGACGATGCGCGAGACGCTTTGGGAGACAGCCGTGATCAGCGCGGCCATGCCGACGCCACCAAGGCCGACGATCATGATGCTGTCTTCAGGTTTGGGGCGCGCTGCGTTCAGCACGGCGCCGCCGCCGGTAAGGACGGCGCACCCAAGAACGGCGGCAATATCCGGGGGAACGTCATCCGCGACGGGTACGGCGGAGGCCCTGTCCACGACGGCATGGGTGGCGAAGCCTGAAACGCCGAGGTGATGGAAGATTCTCTCGCCGTCCCGGGTGAGGTGCATGGATCCATGCAGCAAGACACCTTCACCGTTGGCTTTGGAGCCTTCGCTGCAGGGCAACCGGCCATCTTCGGCACAGTTGGCGCACTGCTCGCACCTGGGGAGGAAAGACATGACCACACGTTGGCCCGGCCGCAAGTCGTCGACTTCCGAGCCGACCTCCACAACACGTCCTGCCGCTTCGTGTCCGAGCAGCATGGGGACTGGGCGAACCCGGTTACCGTCGACAACGCTCAAATCCGAGTGACAGATCCCTGCGGCTTCGAGCCGCACGAGGATTTCGGTGGGCCCGGGGTCTCCGAGCTCCAGCTCGGAGATGGTGATAGGCCGGGATTCGCTGAAGGGGCGGGGACGGCCGATTTCTTCAAGAACTGCGCCGGTGATCTTCATTTGTCCGCTTCTTTTCGGTCTGTCTGTTTACTTTGTCCAGCCCCATTCCGCGGAGGCGCCGCGGGTTTGAAGGTTGCTTCCGCAACTTGACTTGCCAGAGGGTCTCCAGCTCTCAAGGGGGCGTTCGCGAATACTCCTTCGTGGGCGAGGACGGGTCTGCGGTCCCCGGCCAGTTCCGGGTATTTTTCTTCGAGCTTTTCCCGTTTGGACATCAACCCATGCCATCCGCGAACCGTCTCCGGGTCTCCCCGCCGGATTCCGTGCCACGTGTTGGGCATCTGTTCGCGGGAGGGACCAGGGTCTGCGGTGCCGGACAGCCTCACGGCCGCCGGAACCCTGCCTGTCGCAGCGCCGCATTCACGACAGGGCGGTGTGTCGTCGAACATCGACTGCAGGGCGGCTTCGAAGCGGTGGCCGTCGGCGCATTTCACGTCGTAAAGGATCATGGCCCGCCGCTTAGGAGTAATAACCGTCGGGCGCGAACTTGAGCGTTTTTCGCTGCTCCGGATCATGGCCGAAAATGACATCCGCGTTGGTGCGTTCGGCAATGCCGCGCAGCTTTTCCACGGATTCGAGCCACTTAAGGTTGTCCCATACGATCGCGGCGCCGACAGCGGGCGGACCCCAGCTGGCTCCGAGATAGACGGCGTCGGAGGTGAAGATCTTGGTGCCATCGTTGGGAAGATCGACCTGCAGCGACATGGTGCCCCAGGTGTGGCCAGGGGTGGCGATCACACTCACACCCGGAAGGATCTCTGCGTCGCCGGCAACCGGTTCCAGGTTAAGACCATCGAAGTCCGAAACCAGGTGAGCGCCCTGGAAGGCGCCGGAGATGCCCTTGACGCCCTCGATTTCATCGATGCTGGCGATAATCCGGGTCTTGCCGTTGTCGAACATTTTCGCGTTCGCCGCGTGGTCGAAATGAAGATGCGAAAGGACCAGGATATCGATGTCGCTCGGTTCCAGTTCCAGCTCGGCCAGTGCCGAATCAAGGTAGCCCGGACCGGAGGGGTCTTCCTTGACAGGAAAGAAGTCCTGGAACCCTGTTGGCGCCCAGCGCGTCTCCCAATCGCGGGGCACTCCCGTGTCCCAGAGCACCCGACCTTCGGGATGCTCGATGAGCACCGCGTGGGTGGGGCAATCACCCCAGGCCGGAGGTGCGCTCTTGTGGTTGCGGTCCATGATTGTTGTCCCGCCTTTGAGCAACAGCCAGGTGTGATCGGTCTCCATCACCCCGCTGGAGAGTACATGCAGTTTCATATCGTCGCCCATGACGATCCTTTCTGTAGGGAATCCGTTTCATCGAGACTATGGGCTGCGCCACACGCTACCTATATCGCTTATGACTATTGTTCGAAGAGAAAGTTGTGCTTGGTGCACATGCATCTTGTACCGTGATCGGAAGATAGGGACGAGGCCCACAAGTATGAAGACCATGGGTATATGGCTGGAGCGCATCGAAGCAGGGATTACTGATGAAAGCCTGGCGAAGGCGTTGCAAGAGGCGCTCGACAGGCATGAAGTAACCGACAGCGCAGCACGGGCTGCCCTGAGCATCAATGCCCGGCTCCGTGAGCGGCGACAACGCGAGGACCTGCTCCGGGCGCTCCATGACACCGCGACGGATCTGACGGGAATCAGGGACGTTGAGGCGGTTTTGCTGGCGATCGTGAAGCGCACCCGCATCCTCGCCGGAAGCGACATGGCGTACATCAGTCTTAACGACTACGAACGACACGAGACGTACATCAGGAAATCCGATGGCGTTGCCACAGAGGATTACCGAACCATCCGGATGCCGATTGGAACCGGCGTGTTGGGGAAAGCCGCAGCCGGGCTCTCGCCGTATCAGACCGAGGACTACCTCACCGACCTCGCCATCTCGCATCTGCCGCATATCGACAACATCGTCGGCAAAGAGGGAGTGCGCGCGATACTCGGGGTTCCGTTGCACCTTTACGGCAAGGTCATCGGCGCACTTCTTATCGCGGACAGGATGCCCCGGGTATACGGGCCGGAGCTCGTTGACCTGGTGGATGCGATCGGCAAGCATGCCGCCGTCGCGATCGACAATGCGCAGCGCTTCGCGGAAGCCACCTCCGCCCTGCAACGGCTGGGAAACGAAAACCGCACCCGGCTCGAAGAGATGGGCGGCCTTCAGAGACTCATCGACCTCGACGAACGATTCATTGAGGTCGTGGTCCGCGGGAGCGGCCTTGAAGGATTTGCCGCCCTCTCCCGGCAGATCCTGGGCACAGACATACTGGTACTCGATCCTGCTAACGGCATCCTGCAGGAAGAGCCCCTGGAATCGCTGCATCCGGGTACCGCCCCGCTTGGTGCACTGCTCAGAGGCGCGGGTGAGCAAGCGACGTTCGAATCGACTGTTGCCCAAGCGGTGGCCACCGGGCGCCCACACATCTTCGTCACCAATAATGAAGAACTGGTCCTGGTCCCAGCCCAAGCAGGCCCGAAGCATTTGGCCACCCTCGTCGCCCGCGGCCCGCTGAACGGAAGCCAACGCTCCATCGCCGAAAGACTGGCAGTCTTCCTCACAGTCCTACGGCTCTTTGACCAGGCCACACACGATTCGGCGCAACGGCTTCAGTTCGAAGTCCTCGATGACCTCCTCTCTGACCGAGACGTCCCACTGGACCTCATCCAGCAAAGGACTGCACGCTTTGGAGTACGGCCCAACGGAGAAATGACGGTCGCCGTCTTCGATTCCGCCGGCGCAGACTACGCCCGCGTCGAGAAAACCATCCGTGAGGGCCTTGGCCCGGCAAAGGCACTTATCGCCCGCCGAGGATCCCGCATATGTGTCCTGGTCTCCGGCAGCAAAACCCTCACCGAAGCGGTGATGGCCAAACTGAAGGAAAGTGGAATTCCCGCCACCGCCGGACACGCCAGCACTACCGACGGACTGGCCGGTGTAAAAAGGGCGAACCATCAGGCTGAACTAGCCTTGTCCAGCCTGCTGGTCCTGGAACGACGCGGCGAGCTCCTGGACGGAGACCAGCTCGGGCATTTGGGACTGCTGCTCGCCGCCGTCCACTCCACCGGAGCCCAAGAGAGCCTCTACTCACAGATCCAGCCGCTCATCGACCACGACAGTGAACACAACACCAAACTGACCCGGACAGCCTGGACGTTCCTGGAAGCACACCACAACCTGGCACGAACTGCTGAAAGCCTCTTCATCCACCGCAACACCGTCAAACAGCGCCTCGAACGCATCGCTCTCCTGCTCGGCGAAGACTGGCTCGACGCCACACGTCAACTCGACAACCATCTGACCCTCAGGATCTGGCACCTGAAAACCACCGGCAATGCATCCCGCTAAGGCATTGCATCCCGCTAACATGTCACCGACGCTCTATTCCCCACTTAGCGTAGAGAACAGCATGCCTGGATTCCGTTCCTGCGAGCGAGCCCGGGCCAGGTCTTCTCTACGAGGAACCAGCCCGGCAAGAGAGCCCCCACGGCGGCAGGACTCTGAAGCACTCGGACATTAACCTGTGCAGCCACACATAGGAGTGCCCACAATTATGGTTCGTCACACCTATGCCCACTCTGCTGCACCGACAACACTGAATGTAGCGATTGCGGTCACCGATGACGCAAGAAATTGGCAAAGGAGCTAACTCAATGAGTACCCATACCGGCAGGCGG
>NZ_JABTYH010000025.1 GCF_013314975.1 Pseudarthrobacter oxydans
CCCCGCGATCTGCTGGAGCCGGCCTTCATCAATCCTGGAAAATGCATATCCGGCGCCGTCACCGTTGCTGTCCCGGAGATAGGAGGCGTCCCCGGCTCCTGTGGAACCGTCGTCGTACTCCTCCCCGGTGTTTTCCCGCATCCTGCCACCGCCTGCCGTGCCGTAACCCAGCACCGCGCCCCCGGCCACCAGGCCGTCCTCGAGGTCCATCGGCGCCGGTGCCTTTGCGCTGGTCTGTTCGCCGTCGCCAAGGTAGAACACAAGCCGGGGCCGCCCGGGGTGGCTCTGCCGGGCAAGGGTAAGGCGTTCGGAGAGCACCTCGCGGGCCGCCGTGATGCTGCTTCCCTTGGCATAGGCGGTCACCTGCGGCTCAAGGACGGACGTGATGGTGTCCAGCGCCAGCGTGTCGGTGGTCAGGGGCATCCGGACGTGGGCCGCGGTGTCGAAGGTGATGACGGAGAACCGGGCACCGGGCAGTCCTTCGGCGATGGCCGCGATGTCCTGCCGTACCCCCGCCATCCGTGGTTCCGCGTTGCCGTAGTCCTCCGCCACCATGCTGGTGGTGGTGTCCACCACGAAGAACACGTTCAGGTCGGCCGTTGCCACCTGGGCCGTTCCTCCCGGCAGGCCGGGGCGCAGCACAGCCCCCACCAGCAGCAGGACCAGCAGGGCGTGCCGGACCCCGGCGCGGCGGCCCGCTCCCCCGCTCTGATGCCGGCTGTTCCCAGGCCTGCTGATGTTCCCAGGGCTGCGGAGCTGCCAGCCCAGGACGGCCCCGGCGGCAGCGATGAGGGGAAGAAGCAGCCACCAGGGCAGCACCGGCTGGAGGGTCATGGCCGCAACCGCCAGCCGGCAACCGCGAGGACCAGTCCGGACAGGAGGGCAGCGGCCAACGGAAGGCCGGGCTCATCGGAGACAACCGCCCGCGGAGTGCCGCGGAGCGCTGTTTTCTCCGTTTCCTCGACGCCCCGCACCACGCCCGGCACGGCCTCGGGATTGTCCAACGCATAGTAGGCCCCGCCGGTGGACTCTGCCGCGGCCCTCAGCTGCGCTCCGGGCTGGTCCGGGCCTGAACCGTAGTCGAGGTCCCCCGGGTTGAGCGCGTAGACGTGCACCGCCCTTTCCCGCGCGAGGGCTGCGGCTTCGCCAAGGGTCATGATGGGCTCACCGGAAAGGAAGTTGTCCGTCGCCAGGACCACGGACCGTGAGCGCTGCGGCTGCCCGGGGTCCTGGGTGGCGCCGGCGTCCTGCGTGGCGGCCGGGTCCCCGGTGGTGCCGGGATCCCCGTTACCGGCCCGGCCGGCGGTGTGCGGGAAGCTGTTGAGGCACGACGCCAGGCCGTCCCCGATCAGGGAGGAGCCCCGGCCGCTCCACGTTCCGTCCAGGAATCCCGAACTTCCGGGCTGCCCGTCGAACGCGTCCCGCGCCAGCTCCAACTGCTCCCGGGCGTAGTGGTAGTCGTCGGTGAGCGGAAATACCTGGACGGCCGTGCTGTCAAAGATGGTGAGTCCGATCCGTTCTCCATCGAATTCCGCCGCGAGTTCGGCGAAGACGTCTACCACCGCGGCGTCGGCACTGCTCATGGAACCCGAGGTGTCCAGGCACAGCATGATGTCCCGGTTGTGCTGTTCGGGCCGCGTGGTTGTCACCCCGACGGGCCGGGCTGCTGCCACCGCCGTGGAGGCGAGCAGCGCGGCGCAGGCCAGCAGGGCGACCGCAAGCCAGCGGCGGTGCCGCCGCAGCGCGGCCTGGTATTCCGGCAGGAGGATGAGCCGGTCCGCATGCGCCACCGGCCGCCGTCGCGCGTTGGCTGTGCTGTCAGTCCGCCTGGCGGCCCACCAGGCTGCGCCTGCCGCCACCGCGGCGGGGAGAAGCAGCCACCACCACATCAGTTCCATGCCTGCACCACCTTTCGGGCTGCGGCAGCGGACGAGGCGACGGGAGGAACGGGGTCGGGGCCGAACGCGGCCGGGTACAGCGCACCAACGGCGGCCGCAGCCGATGGAAGGGGATGCCCGGCCAGGTCCGACTGCGTCATGCGGGGCGCGTCCACTCCGGTGGCGTCGCGGACGAATTTCCTCAGCAGGAGGCTGATTTCCTGGTGCGAGCCGCGGGCACTCCGCGTTCCGGCGGCAGCGTCCCGTTCCACATCATCGATCCGCTGCAGGTACGCGGCCTTGAGCGCTGCCAGGTCCGTCAGCCGGGCAGGACGCTGGACGGCGTCCGCTTCCCGCGGCCTCCGCGTGGCTGCCAGCACAACGCCGTACCAGGCGGCCACCAGGGCCAGCAGCGCCACGCCGGCCCACATCCATGCCGGGCCATACTGCAGGGGGCCGTAGAACCCGGGGTCAGCCTGCACGGCGGTGCCTTTCCAAGAGAGCGAACAGCGCGCTCACCACGTCCCGGCTGCCCGCCACCTCGCCCTCCGTGATGCCGGCCTGGCGCAGCATGGCTTTCCGGCCGGTGTCGCGTTCGGCGACGGCGGTGGCATAGGCAGAAACCACCGCCGGGTCCGGGACGAGGTGTGCAGGAAGGGGGTAGGAGCCGGAGACGCTGTAGGAGTCCGGAACCTCGTCCAGCGGCAGCAGGGGTTCATCCGGGACAAGCCTGGCGTCCCTCACCGTGAGCCAAAGGATCTCGTGCTGGGCCTGGATGCGGCGGAGCAGCCGGCTGGTGGCGGGGCTTGCCGCCACCTCATCGGCGACGACGAACAGCAGGTTGCGGCCTTTGATGGTCCGCGCAACATGGTCCAGCTGGTCCTCGAGCCTGCTGGGCGCGGCGTCCAGTGTTGCCGCTGAATCCACGCGCCGGAGGAGGCGTTCAAGGTGGGCCTCGCCGCCCTTGGCGGGCAACGCCGTCGTGCCCGCGGAATCGCCGGACACCAGCCCCACCACGTCGCCGTGCCGGTGGGCGAGGTACCCCATGACGCCCAGGGCCATCACTGCAATGTCCTTTTTCGTTTCCCCGCTGCGGGCCGCCGCGGCCATGTTGCGGCCGGTGTCGGTGACCAGCAGCACTGTCTGCCGGCGGACCGCCACGTAGCGCCTGATCAGCGGCGAACCGTGCCGTGCAGTTGCCTTCCAGTCAATGTCGCGGACCTCGTCCCCCGGGATATAGGCGCGGAGGTCATCGAAGTCCAGGCTGCGGCCCCGGAACACCGAGCCGTACTCACCGTCAAGCATGCCGCGGGCTTTGCGGTGGGCGAAGATGGCCATGTCCGACTTCACCCGCTGGAGGAGGCTTGTCACGCAGGCCTCAGGGCGTCTGGACGGCAGCGACGACGGCGTCAATCACCGTTTCCACCCGCACTTGTTCCGCCACTGCGTCGAAGTTCAGGATCAGGCGGTGGCGCAGTACCCGGTGGGCCAGCGTTTTGACGTCCTCGGGAATGACGTGGTCCCTGCCGTTCAGCAGTGCCACCGCACGGGCGGCCTGGCTGAAGGCGATGCTGGCCCGGGGGCTGGCGCCGAACTCGATGAAGGCGGCCAGCCGTGAATCGATGTACTGGTGGGCATTCCTGGTGACGAAAACCAGGCCCACGATGTAGTTGATGACGGCGGGATCGATGTAGACACGCCGGACCAGTTCCTGGGCGGCAGTGACGGCCTCCAGCGAGGCGGCCGCGGCCGGCGCCTGCTCCGGCGTGTACACACCGGCATCGATGCGCCGGATGATCTCGGCTTCCTCCGCAGGTGACGGATAGTCCAACACGTCCTTGAGCATGAAACGGTCCATCTGGGCTTCCGGCAGCTGGTATGTGCCCTCCTGCTCGATGGGGTTCTGGGTGGCCAGGACCAGGAAGGGCGAGGGCAGCGGGTACTCCCGGCCGCCGATGGAAGTCTGGCGTTCCTGCATTGCCTCAAGCATGGCGCTCTGCGTTTTGGCGCTGGAACGGTTGATCTCGTCCAGGAGCACAATGTTGGCGTGGACCGGTCCCAGCTGCGTGACGAACGTGCCGTTGGCGGCATCGTAGATCTGGGTTCCCACAATGTCGCTGGGCAGCAGGTCCGGGGTGCACTGGATCCGCCGGAAGTCGGCGCTCACTGCCTCTGCAACGGCCTGCGCAGCCGTGGTCTTGGCAAGGCCCGGGACGCTTTCCAGGAGGATATGCCCGCCGGTCAGCAGCCCCACCAGCAGCGATTCACGCAGCCGGGCCTGCCCCACAACCTTCGCGTCAAAGCTGCCGGCAATATTCGCCGCCACCTGCTGTGCCCGGGCCAGTTCCGAAGGTTCGATTCTCGCAGACGCACTGGTCGAAAGCACTGGATTTTCCCCCTGGTGGCTGAACTGGGCGTGGCTGCCGGCCGGCTGCACTCCGCCCGCCATCCTATCCAAGACCGCTCCGGCATTTTGGACAATGGGGACCCCTCCCCATCAGCCGTTGCCAGGTCTATCCTTTTGGCATGAGCGAGCTTCCAGCCAGTTACAAGGAGTTTCTCGCCGACAAAAGCGAGATGTTCATCAGCACCGTCAAGCCCGTCCTGCAGCAGTCCGCTGCGGACAAGCTTCATGGAGTACGGGTCACGTACAACCCGGGTGCCACCGGCCACCAGGCCCACCTCGACGAGGCCCTTCCATTCGGTGTGGTCCTCGAGGATATCGACTGAAACCGTCCCTCCTGCCCGTCCGGTTGCGGCCGCGGGGCCTGTTCAGCCCCGGACCGCTCCGGACAGGGCAAAGGAACCGCTGCCGCCCCTCGCCACAATGACGTAGAGGACCAGCACCGGCAGCGAATACAGGATGGAGAACGCGGCCAGCTGGCCGTAGGCCACTGCACCGTGCTGTCCGAAGAAGCTGAAGATGGACACCGCCGCGGGCTGCCGTGCCTCCGAGAGGAGCAGGACGAACGGGACGAAGAAGTTTCCCCAGGCCTGGATGAACACGAAAATGAACACCACTCCCAGCCCCTGCTTCATCAGCGGCAGGACAATGGTCCGCAGGGCGGTCATCCGCGATGCGCCATCCACCCAGGCTGCTTCTTCCAGCGACACCGGCACGCCCTCCATGAAGTTCCGGGTCATCCAGATGGCCATGGGCAGGGTGGTGGTGGCCATAAAGAAGATGGTGGCTGTCATCGAATCGAGCAGCTCAAGCTGGACGAAGAGCCCATACACGGGGACCATGATCGCCGTGATGGGCAGGCAGGTCCCAAAAAGGACGGTGTACATGAAGGGCCGGTTGAACCTGGACCGGTAGCGGGACAGCGGGTAGGCCGCCAGTACAGCCGCCACAACGGTGACCGTGGCCGTCCCCCCGGAGAGCAGCACACTGTTCCACAGCGGCCGGAGCAGCAACTCCGGCGTCAGCACTGCGGCGAAGTTGTCCAGGCCGGCCCGGTCCGGAAGCCTCAGCTCATGCCCGGCTTCGGCGTCCAGCGAAGCCAGGATGAGCCAGAGCAGGGGCAGCAGGAAGCAGGCGCCGATCAGCAGCAGCACCAGGTCAGCCGGAGCGCTGCCGGCCCGGCGCCGCCTGGGTGCGGCCGGCCGGAGCGGAAGGCTGCCCGGCGTCCTGGCGGGAGCCGTCATGGCCGGGGCTCCCGGAGCAGCCGCACGTACGCCAGTCCAAAGGCGGCGCCGATCAGGATGAGCACCGAAGCCACGGCTGTCCCGTAGCCGATATCACCGAACTTGAAGGCCTCCTGGTATGCGAGGACGGGCAGGGTGGTGCTGGCGTTGGCCGGCCCGCCCGCTGTCATCACCCAGACGAGCGTGAAGACGGCGAGGGTCTGCAGCGTGATCAGCATCAGGTTGGTGGTGATGCTCCACCGGATCATCGGCAGCGTAATGAACGCGAACCGCTGCCAGCCGTGGGCGCCATCCATTTGGGCCGCCTCGGTCACCTCGGCCGGAACCTCATTCAATGCGGCCCGGTAGACCAGCATGGAAAAGGCTGTCCCCCGCCACACGTTGGCGAGCATCACGGCCACCATGGGAAAGGCGTACAGCCAGTCCTGCCGGCCAAGTCCCAGGCCGCCCAGCAGCTGGTTCAGGGTCCCGTCCCCGCTGAAGTAGGCATAGGCGGCGAAGGCGGCCACGATTTCCGGCAGCACCCAGGCGGCCACCACGGTGGTGCCGACGACGGCGGACACCAGCGGCCGTGCCCGCCGCATCAGTACGGCCAGCGCGAGGCCCAGCAGGTTCTGTCCCAGTACCGCCGACCCCGCCACGAACACCACCGTGAGGAGGACGGAGAGCGGAAACACGGGATCCGTAAGCAACCTCTGGTAGTTCTCCAGCCCCACCCATGAGGGATTGCGGGCACTGCGCCCGGTGAGGCCGGCGTCAGTGAGGGATGCGTGGAATGCCCAGAGCACGGGGCCCGCCAGGAAGACAAGGAGGAGCAGGACAGCAGGAAGGACCGGGAGGTAACGGAGCAGTTGCCGTGCCGTGGCTGGAAACCGCACCCGCTACTTCCGGACGGTCTTGGCGGCACCCACGATGTCCGCCACTGCGGCATCGTAGTCCGCAGCCGCTTCCTGGGGCGACCTGGTGCCGGTGACGACGGCCTCGGTGGCTTCCTGGACAGCCACGGAAATCCGGGGGTAGTCGGCAGTTGCAGGGCGGTACTTGGTGACCGAAACAAGCGCGGAGACATCCCTGACGAACGGATTGGCGTCAAGGTAACCGGGGTCGGCGGCCACGTCCTTGCGGACGGCAATCTGCGAGCTTTCCACGGTGAAGCTGAGGGAGTTCTCTTCCTTGAGCGCAGTGGTCAGGAAGCTGAATGCCAGCTCAGGCTCCTTGGTCTCCGCCCCGAGCGCCAGTGTCCAGCCGCCGGACATGCTCACAGCTCCCGGGGCCTGGCCGTTCTGGGTGGGGAAGGGGGCAACGCCCATGTCCTGTTCGTAGCCGGGCCACTCATAGCTTCCGCCATCCTGCCAGAACGACGGCGCGTAGGAGCCTTCCACGGTGGCGCCCATCCTGGCGTTAGGCAGCCACTCGCCGAACACCTTCTTCCACACGTTGGCGTCGAGGGCCTCGGCTGGGGAAACGGCCAGCTGTTCGTCATAAAGGGTTTTGAGGAAGGCCAGCGAGTCCTGGAAGCCGGCCGAACCCACCACCCACTTTCCGGCCTCTTCGTCGTAGAGCGATGAGCCCGTGCCGTACAGCAGCTCGTAGAAGCTCTGCATCACGGTCCCCTCGCCGGTTCCCTTGCCGGCGTACATGTTGAACGGGATAACGGTGGGGTCGTTGGCCTTGATCTTCCGTGCCGTGTCCAGGATGTCCTGCCAGCTGCGCGGCTCCCAGGGAAGGGTGACCCCGGCAGCTTCCAGGACTTTCCGGTTGTACCAGATGGCGCGGGTGTCGGTGCCCAGGGGCACTGCGTACGTCCCGCCGTCGTCCGCCCGCCCTGCCGCCTTGGCGCCGTCGTCGAACGTGTCCCAGTCCTCCCAGCCCTCCAGGTAGCTGTCCAGCTTCAGGAGGTAGCCGGCGTCCACGTCGGAGCGGACCTTGAACGTGTCCTCGTAGAAAACGTCGGGCGCCGTGGATGGCGAGCGCAGCGCGAGGGCCAGTTTCGTCCCGTAGTCGTCGTCGTTGGCCTGGATGGGCTGCAGCTCAACGGTCACTCCCTGGTTCGCCGCCTCAAACTCCTGTTTGGCGGCCTGGAGCATGGTGTCCAGGGCGGTGAAGGAGTCCGTTTTCTGGTACGCAACTTTCAGGGTTTTGAACGAAGCGCCGGGATCGTCCGGGCTGCAGGCCGCCAGGGCTACCGTTGCCGCGGCAATCAGGGACATGGTCTTCAGGGCCCGGCGACGCATGGCGCTCCATTCGGTCGATGGCGGCGGCCCTGTTGTTGGCGGGCCCCAAACCGCACAGTATGCACATGCTAGATGGACGTCCTGCGGCAGGCAAGGCGCTGCGTACAGCCCGTCGGGTCAGCTCTCCAGGAGGAGCCGCTGGGCCCGCGGGGCCAGCGTATGCTCCAGGACCAGGGAAGCCGCCCCGATGGCGCCGACGTCGTCCCCCACCCCGGTGCCCACAACATCGATGGGATGGATGAGCCGGGTGTCGCTGTGGGCATCCAGCAGCGCCGGGACCTTCTCCAGGTAACGGTCTGCCAGGCGGCTCCAGAACGGCCCGCCGAACACCACCCGTTCAACGTCCAGCGTGTTGGTCACCACGGCCACGGCCCGGGCCACGCGCACCGCGGACCGGTCAATGATGGCAAGTGCCTGTTCGTTGCCCTGGTCCGCGAGGTCGCACAAACGGGAAAAGCTCTGCTGTATTTCCGCTCCGCTGTTGCCTGACCGGGAGCCGTCCAGGATGCCGGCGTCTTCCGCTTCGGCTACCAGCACCTGCGGGATGCAGGTGGATTTCACGCAGCCGCGCAGGCCGCAGTCACAGGGGGCGCCGTCGGGATCCACAATGATGTGGCCGATCTCGCCGGCGTTTCCGGAGGTTCCCCGGATGACCTCATCATTGAGGACAATGCCGCAGCCTATGCCGGTGCCCATGTACATGAAGATGAAGCTGCCGGAGCCGCTGGGGCCGCCGGCCCAGGTTTCCGCCACGGCCGCGCTGGTGACGTCCTTGTCCACCAGGACCGAGTATCCGGTGGCTTCGGAAAGGGCGCTGCGCAGTTCCACCCTGTCCCAGCCGGGCAGCAGCGGCGGATCCACCACTGTGCCGTTGTCCAGGTCGATGGGGCCAGGTGCGGCCACTCCCAGGCCGGCGATCCGCTCCCTGTCCACGCCGGAATCCTCCACCAGCTGGTCGATTTCGGCCGCGATGGTGGTGATGACGGCCGAGGGGTCGTTGCCGCCGGGGGTTTTTATCCGGGAATGCCGCACCACCGAGCCCACGAGGTCCAGGACCACGAACGTGGTCACCGCGGGATCGAGGTGGACGCCGAGGGCGAACACACCGCCGGGGTTGAGCCTGAGGATGGTGCGCGGCTTGCCCGGGCCGCTGCCTTCCTTGCCGGCCTCCACGATCAGGTTCTGGTCCAGGAGGCGCCGGGAGATGTTGGAGATGGTCTGCGGGGACAGGCCCACAATCTGGGCAAGTTCCACGCGGCTGAGGCCGCCGGAGGACCTGCGGATGGCGTCCAGGATCACCGTGAGGTTGAAGTCCCCCATTTTGGGCAGGTTGGTTCCGCGCCTCGGTGAGGATTGGCGGATCTCAGTCACAGCGTCCCCTAAACGTCTTCGGCCACGTACATATGGTGATGCTTGAATCGTACGTTACGCGTGGTCAGACACCCATAGGACGGCACGACGGCGCGGCGCGGCCCCCGTGCGCAGCCCGGCAGCGAAGGTGGTGCTGCCCGGCAGGCTGCGGGCCCACGGGCTCACGCCCCTGCCGGGTCCGTGCCGCGGCGGGTGCTCAAGGTCACCGTGAACTTGGGGTTCCGGCCCTTCACCACGGTGGGCCCGACGTGCCGCTCAAGGGCCGGCGGGTAGGGCAGGTGGCGGTTGAAGACCGTCCACAGTTCGCCGCCCGGAGCGAGCACCCTGCCCGCGGCTTCAATCATCTTCAAACCTGCACCGGCGTGGACGCCCGCACCCACATGGAACGGCGGGTTGAGCAGGACCAGGTCCACGCTGCCGTCCGCCATGGTGCTGAGCGCGTCGTCCTGCAGGACCGTGATGCGATCCGCCAGGGCGTTGGCCTCCGCCGTGGCCAGCGCCGAGGCCACGGCCGCGGCGGACTGGTCCGTGGCGGTCACCTGGGAGCCGGGGCGCTGCCGGGCGTACATGGCGGCAAGGATTCCGGTGCCGCAGCCGAGGTCGACGGCGTGCCGGGCCGTCTTCATGGAGGGAAGGAACGTCAGCAGGAACCTGGTCCCGATGTCCAGTTTGGTTCCTGCGAAGACGGCACCGTGGGCGGCGACCTTGAGGTCCAGTTCGGCGAGGTGTTCGACGACGGGATAGCGTTCCTGCTCCCCGCTCCCCTGCGGCCCGCCCGCCAGGATCACGCGCGATTTCTGCCGGGCGAGCTGGGGCCGGACCGAGCGGAAGTGCCGTTCCAGCACGGAGTTCATGCCGAGGGACATGTGCTTGACCCGCCCGCCCGCGATCAGCGTGACGTCAGGTGCGGCATACCGGGCCACGGCGGCAGCAACTTCATCCAGTTCCGCCAGGGTCTTGGGCAACTGCAAAAGCACCGCCCGGGCGCCGGCAAGGAGCTCAGGCCCGAGCGGCATCTGCGTGAAGCCGGGCGGGTTCCCGGCTCCGCCGTCGGACGTTCCTGCTGTTGGCTCCGGCACGTGGGCGGCGTTGCGATATGCGGCCGCGTTGAGCTGCAGAGCGCGCTCTCCGGTGACCAGGTCCTGGTGCACGCGGACCGAATCCGGGCTGAGCGTGGCCAGGGCGCCGAGGGTCAGGGCCCCGTACCGGTCCCCGATAACGGCAATCGCGCTTCCGCCGAGGACCAGTTCCGCGGCTGTCTCCAGCAGGAGCCGGTCCGTGGCGTCCCACGCCTGCAGGTTGGGCGCTTCCACATCCGGCCTCCGCCGAAGTGCGCTGAAGACGTCCTGAAGAGTGTCTGATGCCACGTGTTCTGCCGCTTCCGTTGTGCGTGTGCTGTGTGCGTTTGCTTGGGTGCGTGGACCGGGCACGGGCCGTGCCCCGTCCGTCAGCCCCAACTTACCGGTGTTGCCGCCTGACTGATCCCGGGGAGTTTGAGGATGGCCGCCACGGCGGCGCGTCCGGCCCTGTTGGCCCCGATCGTGGACGACGACGGCCCGTAACCGACCAGGTGGACGCGGGGTTCCGAGGCTACCTGGGTTCCTTCCATCGCTATGCCGCCGCCGGGTCCCCGCAGGTGCAGCGGCGCGAGATGCTCCAGCTCCGCACGGAACCCGGTGGCCCACAGGATCGCATCTGCCGGCTGGAAACCTCCTTCAGCGAGCCTGACGCCGCCGGGCTCTATGGAGGTGAACATCGGCTGCCGGTCCAGGGCGCCCCTGGCCGCCGCCGCCTTGAGGGCCGGCGTCCAGATCAGGCCGGTCACCGACACCACGCTCTGCGGCGGCAGGCCCCTGCGGACCCGTTCCTCCACCAGGGCCACCGCGTCGTGTCCCGCCCTGGCGTCGAACTCCTCATCCCGCCACACCGGTTCCCGGCGGGTGAACCAGCTGGTGGTGGTGACGCGCGAGATTTCGTCAAGGAGGCCGACAGCCGAGATGCCGCCGCCCACCACAATCACGTGCTGTCCTTTGAACTCCTCCGCGGAGACGTAGTCCGCCACGTGGAGCTGGCGTCCGCGGAAGGTGGACTGCCCGGGGTAGATGGGCCAGAACGGGCGGGTCCAGGTGCCGGTGGCGTTGATGACGGCCCTGGCTGTCCAGTCTCCGTCCGATGTGGCGATCCCCAGCAGGCCGGCGGGGTCTGTGTCCTCCCGGCTCACCGAGTGGACCTTCACGGGCCGCCGGACGGACAGCCCGAGTTCCTCCTCGTAGTCGCGGAAGTAGCGTGCCAGGAATTCCGAACTGGGCTCGCGCGGATCCACGGCGGGCTTGGCTATACCGGGAAGATCACTGATGCCGTTGACCGTTTCCATCCGAAGGCTTTTCCACCGGTGCCGCCACGCGCCGCCGGGACCATCCTCGGCGTCGAGGATTACATGGTCAACACCGCGGCGCTGAAGGTGGTAGGCAGCCGAAAGCCCGGCCTGGCCCGCGCCGATGACAACGACGTCGGCACGGGCAGAATTCACTCCCCCATGATAGTCGCGGGGCGTCTCCCGGCCTTAGTCTTGGCCCATGGAGACGGGAGGACCACCATGACCACACACAAAGGACACGCAGCGCGCCTGGCCCAGGCCCTGTCAGTTGTGCTGGACACCGAAGAGCTGCCGTTGCGCCTGCGGGCCTGGGACGGGTCAGAGGCAGGGCCTGAGGGTGCACCTGTCCTGGAGTTCCGTTCCCGCCGGGCCCTCCGCCGGATCCTGTGGTCCCCGGGCCAGCTCGGCCTGAGCCGTGCCTACGTGGCGGGCGACATCGATTCGCCCGGGGACATCTTCGCGGCGTTCACCGCGTTGAGTTCAGCCGGGAAGTTCGCGGAGCCCGGTCCGTTCCGGCGGCTCACGGCCCGGGAAATGTGGACGCTGCTCCGCACGGCCGTCCGGCTGGGGGCGCTGGGCCCCAATCCGGCGCCGCCGCCCGAGGAGGCAAAAGTGGTGAAGAAGGGCCGGCTGCATTCGCGCCGGCGCGACTCGGCAGCCATCTCCCATCACTACGATGTGGGCAACGATTTCTACGCACTGGTGCTGGGGCAGTCCATGGTCTATTCGTGCGCGGTCTGGCCGGACGGCAGCTACGGCACGGAATCCCCGGAGTCGGGCAACCGGCTCGCCGCCGGCCTGGAAGAAGCCCAGGAGGCAAAACTGGACCTGGTGTGCCGGAAGCTGGGCCTGCGGCCGGGAATGCGGGTGCTGGACGTAGGCTGCGGATGGGGAAGCTTCGCCCTCCATGCTGCCGGAAAGTACGGCGCAACGGTGGTGGGCATCACCCTTTCCACGGAGCAGGCAAACCTTGCACGCAAGCGGGCCGCCGAGGCCGGCCTGACCGAGCGGGTGGACATAAGGGTCCAGGACTACCGGGACATCGGGGACGGACCTTTCGATGCCATCAGCTCCATCGGGATGTCCGAACATGTGGGCAGGGAACAGACGCCAGCCTACGCCGCCGCTTTGTTCAGCCTGCTCCGGCCTGGCGGGCGGCTGCTGAACCATGCAATTTCCTGGAACGCGGGCCCCACCAGGCCGGATCCTGATTCGTTCATTCCGCGCTACGTGTTTCCGGACGGGGAGATGATCAGCCTTGGCGAGATGGTGGCTGCCCTGGAGGGCACCGGATTCGAGGTCCTGGATGTGGAGGCGCTGCGGCGGCACTATGCGTTGACCCTGCGTGCCTGGGTCAGCAGGCTGGAGGCCAACTGGGACCACGCCGTAAAGCTGGCCAGCCTGGGCAGGGCGCGGGTCTGGCGGTTGTATATGGCGTCCAGCGCGCTTGGCTTTGAGGGCGGGCTGACGGGCGTCAACCAGGTCCTGGTCCAGCGGCCGGGCGGTGATGAACCCCCGCTGCGGCGGACAGCCTGGCTCTGAAGGGGCAGCTGGGTTAACGCGGAAGGGACGGTCCCGATGGGACCGTCCCTTCCGATGCTCCTTCGCCTTCCGGCTCGGTGCAGATGTTAATCGGTGGAGCTGAGGGGACTCGAACCCCTGACCCCCTGCATGCCATGCAGGTGCGCTACCAGCTGCGCCACAGCCCCGGATGTGCCGCTTCCGGAATAACTCCCCGAAGCAACCTGATCAGCTTAATGCACTTTCGCCCCGCACGCCAATCGTGGTGCCGTGTCCCGGCCTGGGGCTTGTCCGGGCGCGCGGCTGGGTTCCCGGGAGACGGCAAACAAAAAAAATCCGCCGGAATCACAGTGATTCCGGCGGATTATTCGGTGGAGCTGAGGGGACTCGAACCCCTGACCCCCTGCATGCCATGCAGGTGCGCTACCAGCTGCGCCACAGCCCCGAACAATTGCTGCCCTTTCGAGCTTTTTCGGCTTTCCCCGAAGCAACTCAAATATCTTAGAACAGCAATTCCGAAAATTCCAAATCGGGCATATTCCGCGCGATTCCGCGGATTTATTCGGTCTCGGACCCTGCGGTGGCCTTGGCTGACGCGTCATCCCCGAGCTGCAGGTCCACCACGGGGCAGTCCTTCCAGAGGCGTTCCAGGGCGTAGAACACGCGGTCCTCCTCGTGCTGGACGTGGATAACAATGTCCGAGTAGTCCAGCAGCACCCAACGGCCACCGGAACGGCCTTCACGCCGGACGGGCCGCAGGTCCTGCTTGGCGAGTTCTTCCTCAATACCGTCAACGATGGCGTTGACCTGGCGTTCGCTGGGTGCCGAGGCGATGAGGAAAACGTCGGCCAGGGCGAGCCGCTCGCTGACGTCCAGGGCAACAATATCCTGGGCAATCTTGTCCGCGGCTGCCCTGGCGGCGGCGCGGGCTATGGTGATGGACGATTCTGATGCAGTCACGTGACTCCTTGTTGGGTTAAATATGCAGGGGCCGTCCGTTGCCGGCCGGCTGTTGGTGGTCAGCGGGACATGCCGCTAATGATCAGGATGATGCCTGAGACGAGTGCCACGATGCCGAATGCCAGGATCAGGAACTGCAGGACCCTGGTCCGGTTCGCCCGGGCCAGTCCCGCCGTAGCTGCGTCCAGGGGATCCAGGCCGTGGGCGGACGAGGCCGGGATCCGCGGGAGGTCCTCGAAGAGGTCCTCCCCCTGGTGCTCTTCAGTAACCACCTGCTGCGGGCGGGCAGCGGCCCGGGCGGCAGCTTCAGCCCTTGCGATCACCTGCGAGCGGCCGGGACCGTCCTCAGCGGTGGCAGTGCGCTGTGAGCCTGGTGAACGCCGCTTCTTGGTACCGGAAGGGGTGACCTTGGTTCCCGGGCGGGTGGTGACCGGTACGTGCGAAGTTGCGGGCGGCTTCATGACGGGCCGGTCGATGCCGGGGACCTGCACGAATTCCAGCGGCGTGACCATGGCCAGGTTATTGGCGGTAGAGGGCGCGGGGCGCTGTCCGGCCGCGGGCTTCCCGGCCTGGTCCTTTGTGGCGGCATCCACGGGCAGCTTTCCGGCATCCCGGGAACGTCCCTGGCCGGGATCTTTCGGAGGGGTTGCCGGAGCCGGGGGAACCGAAGGGGCTCCGGCCTGCTCAGCCAGTTTTTGCCTGGCCATGGCCCGGCGGTTCATGACCGCCGCTCGTTCCGCCAGGGCGATTTGCTCAGCCAGAATCTCCGGATCAACCGCTTCGGGATCCAGGGAGGCAATGTGCTCCATTTTGGCGATCTGGTTTTTTGCCTGCTCTGCGAGCAGGGAGCGGGCGGCCAGAGCCTGTTCCACGGTCATGCCCTCGGGGCCCGGTGAACCGGCCTTTACGCCGGGGGCGGGTGTACCGCCCACACGGGCCTGCTCCCCCGCGCCGGTGTTTTCCGGGCCGGCGTGACTGTCTCTGTGGCCGCTGTCCTTATGGCCGTTGTCCTTTTGCCTGCCGTCAACCCGGGGCCCCTCCGCGGAACGCAGAGGAGCGGAAGCGGGCGGAGTGGAAGCCGGCGGAACAATGGGGTTGGCCGCCGTCAGCGCCTGTTCCTTCAGCTGCTGGAGGCGGAGCTGCCGACGGGTGGGAGGACCACCGGCGGAGAGCTGGCCTTCTTTTTCCTCCAGCTCCTTGATGGCGCGAAGGGTTGCACGGTCCCGCGCCCGGATCTGGGATGACCGCGGGGTATTTGCCTGCCCGGCGGCCGTTCCGGCGTCACCGATCCTTGGGGGCGCAGCAGCAACCGGGGCAGCAGCAACTGTCGTGGGGGCAGGCGGGAGCTGCTCCGCGCCCTTTGAAGCAGACTCCTGCTGGGCGTCCCGGGCCTTCCGGAGTTCCCGGCGGCTGCGGATGGGGGGCTGTTCCTGACTCATTGAGAACTCATTCAGTACTGGCTGGTTCACGTGCTAGGGACGGTGGCGCGTCGGCTTCCGCGGCGGCTTCATACAGGCCGTATTTGGCGATGTACTGGACGACGCCGTCCGGCACCAGGTACCAGACCGGATGGTTCGCGGCCACGCGCGCGCGGCAGTCCGTCGAGGAGATGGCCATGGCCGGGACCTCCAGGAGGCTGACATCATCGCGTCCCATGCCGTCCAGGACATGCCCGGGCCGAGTGACCCCGACGAAATGGGCCAGCGACCACAGTTCGTCGATGTCCTTCCAGGAGAGGATCTGCGCCAGGGCGTCCGCCCCGGTGATGAAGAAGAGGTCGGCGTCGGGGCGCTGGGCCCGGAGGTCGCGGAGGGTATCGATGGTGTACGTGGGACCCGGCCGGTCAACGTCCACCCTGCTGACCGTAAAGCGCGGGTTTGACGCCGTGGCGATGACGGTCATCAGGTAGCGGTGCTCGGGTTCGCTGACGTGCTTGTGGGACTTCTGCCACGGCTGGCCGGTGGGGACGAAAACCACCTCGTCCAGGTCGAATTCCGCCGCTACCTCGCTGGCCGCCACCAGGTGGCCGTGGTGGATGGGATCGAATGTCCCGCCCATCACGCCCAGCCGCAGCCTGCCGTTGGCACCCGAGCGGTGCAAAACGCGGGAAATGTTAGTGGCCCTGCCCGTGATCGTGCTTGTTCGGGTGCTGGCGGTGCGGATCCGCGTGCTCCTCGGTGGCCGTGTGGCGGTTGCCCAGGTTGGAGTAGGACAGGGTGATGAACATCATGACCAGCAGGATGGCGAAGATGACCACACCGAAGACCCACGGCTCAGCCCACAGCGGCGCGAGTTCGTGTTCTTCGCCTTCGGCGACGGACGTGGCAATCTGCTGGAACAGCATGTTCTCCCCTTGGGCTCAAACGATTGTGGCAGCGGAAAGCTCCGCCGTTTCTGGCTTCTGGTCTATGTTACCGTGCGCTACCCGCGCACCTGGCCCTCGCCCTGCACGATCCACTTCGTGGTGGTGAGTTCGGTCAGCCCCATGGGACCGCGGGCGTGCAGTTTCTGGGTGGAAATCCCCACCTCGGCACCCAGCCCCAGCTCTCCGCCGTCGGTAAACCGGGTGGACGCGTTGACAATGACGGCCGCGGAATCCACCTCGGCAATGAAACGCTCGGCGTTGGACAGGTCATTGGTGAGGATGGCCTCGGTATGGCCGGTAGACCAGGTGCGGATGTGGCTGACTGCCTCATCGAGGCTGTCCACCATGGCGACCGCAAGGTCAAGGTCCATGTATTCGGTGGCCCAGTCCTCGTCGGTGGCCGGTTCCGACTCGATGGAGGCAGGAAGGGCGGCGCGGGTGCGCTCATCGGTGTGCAGCCGGACGCCGGCCTTGCGCAGGGCGGCCGCAACGGCAGGAAGTACGCGTGAACCGGAGTGGACCAGGAGCGTCTCCACCGTGTTGCAGACGCTGGGCCGTTGCGTCTTGGCGTTCAGGAGGATCTCCACCGCCATGTCCTCGCTGGCCGACTCGTCGATGAAGATGTGCACGTTACCCTCACCGGTTTCGATGACGGGGACAGCGGAGTTGGTGACGACGGTCTGGATCAGCTCGCGGCCGCCACGGGGAATGAGTACGTCCACCCGGCCGCGGGCCTTCATCAGGACATTGGCGCCGGCGCGGCCGTACTGGTCCACCGTTTGGACAGCGTCGGCGGGCAGGCCCACGGATTCGAGCGCTTCGCGCAGTACCCGCACCAGCACCTCGTTGGTTGCCTGGGCGGCGCTGCCGCCGCGCAGGATCACGGCGTTGCCGCTCTTGAGTGCCAGCCCGGCAATGTCCACCGTGACATTCGGCCGTGCTTCGTAGATGGCGGCCACCACGCCCATGGGGACGTTGACCTGTCGGAGCCGCAGGCCGTTGGGGAGCGTCTGCCCGCGCACAACGTTGCCTACGGGGTCGGGCAGGTTGGCCAGGTTTTCCAGGGCCGACACCAGGCCCGCGATGCGGGTTTCCGTCAGGGTCAGGCGGTCCAGCATGGCCGCGGAGGTGCCGTTGGCCTTTCCTGCCGCCACGTCCATGGCGTTGGCGGTGAGGATGGATTCAGTGCTCTCCTGCAGGGCTGTGCCTACTGCGCGGAGGGCGCGGTCCTTCCATGCCCGGTTGGCCATGGCCATCCGCCGCGCCGCGTGGCGGGAACGGTCGGCGATGGCGTGCACTGCGGCCTCGACGTCGCCGGAAGACAACGGAATGTCAGCCGGGACCGGTGCTGCCGATGACTCAACGGGCTGCGTGGCGGCAGCGGTGTGTCCGGAATTTTCGGCAGTCTTGTGGATCAGGGCCTCAGTCATGTTCCAAGTTTAGGCGAGCCGGAAGCTCAGACCAGCACCAGGTCGTCAACATGAACAACTTCACGGTCATAGCCGCTGCCCAGCGCCTCACCGAGGTCCCTGGTGGACCGGCCCAGCATTTGGGGCAGCTCCGCGGAGGAGTAGTTCACCAGTCCGCGCGCCACCACCGTACCGTCGGCTCCTGCTATCTCCACGGCGTCGCCGGCTTCAAAATCACCGTGGACGGCGGAAATGCCGGCAGGCAGCAGTGACGTGCGGTGATGGCGGATGGCCTTCACAGCGCCGTCGTCCAGCACGAGCCGTCCCTGGACGGAGGCCACGTGCGCCAGCCAGAGAAGCCTGACGGGCTTCCGGGCGCCGTTGACCGTGAACCAGGTGCCCACGTCCTCGCCGTTAAGGGCCGCGGCGGCGTTGGGCGTGGAAGTGACCAGGGCGTGGATGCCGGATCCCGCTGCCATGGACGCTGCCTCCACTTTGGTGAGCATGCCGCCGGTGCCGACGCCGGCCTTGCCGGTCTTGCCAATGGAGACACCGTCGAGGTCGTGCGCCCCCTCCACCAGCGGGATCCGCTTCGCGCCAAGGGACGGCGGGCCGTCGTAGAGGGAGTCGACGTCGGACAGCAGGACCAGCGCGTCGGCGCGGACCAGGTGGGCCACGAGGGCGGCGAGCCGGTCGTTGTCACCGAAGCGGATTTCATGGGTGGCTACGGTGTCGTTTTCGTTGACCACGGGGACCACGCCGAGGCTGAGCAGCCGGTTGAGGGCGCGGAACGCGTTGGTGTGCTGGCTGCGGCGCATCAGGTCTTCGGCGGTGAGGAGCACCTGGCTGACGGTCACGCCGTGGGCCCCGAAAGCCTGGGTGTAGCGGGCCATGAGCAGGCCCTGGCCAACGCTGGCGGCCGCCTGCTGGGTGGCGAGGTCGCGGGGGCGCTTGGCGAGGCCAAGCGGTGCAAGACCCGCCGCGATGGCACCGGAGGAAACCAGGATGATCTCTGTTCCGGTGTTGCGCTTGGCGGCGAGTGCGTCCGCGAGGGCGGTCAGCGACTCTTCCGAGATGCCGCCCTTGATGCTGGTCAGCGACGACGAGCCCACCTTCACCACGATCCGGTGCGCGTTGGCCAGCACGCTCCTGTCCACGGACCGCGCCAGCGGTTCCGCGGACGCAGCCCTAGATGTCATCGTCTGCGCCCAGTCCACTCTCCTTGAGCGGCTTGGCAACCCTGCGGCTGCTCACGGATTCGGTCCAGATGCCGGCCTTGCGCTCCGCTTCGAGTTCGGCCCGGGCAGCGGCCTTGGCGTCCTTGCGTTCCTGCTGCTCTTCACGTTTCTGTCCACGGGTGGGGCGGTCGCCGATGTCCGCAAAACGGACGTCCGTACCGCGCGGCGAGGCCAGCAGTTCGGCGCCTGCCATCATGGTGGGCTCCCAGTCGAAGACGACGCCGTCATCCTCGCCGATAACAACCGTATCGCCGGGCTTGGCGCCCTGCTTGAACAGTTCCGTTTCCACACCGAGCTTAGCCAGGCGGTCGGCCAGGTAGCCGATGGCTTCCTCGTTGGTGAAGTCGGTCTGCTTGACCCAGCGCACCGGCTTTTCGCCCAGTACGCGGAACAGCGGCTCGAGGCCCTTCTCCTCCCGGCGGATCCGGAACCCGGTTTCGTTGACGGCGCGGGGCTTGATGACCACAGGCTGGACCTTGGGCGGGGCTGCTGCCACCGCGTCCCGCGCTGCCTGCACGATTTCGGCCATCGCGAAGCCCAGCTGCCGCAGGCCCTCGTGGCTGGTTGCCGAGATTTCGAAGACGCGGTAGCCGCGGGACTCAAGTTCCGGGCGGACGAATTCGGCCATGTCCTTGCCGTCGGGCAGGTCCACCTTGTTCAGGGCCACGAGGCGGGGTCGGTGGTTCAGTGGAACCACCTCGCCGTCCTGGCCTGCGTAGCTCATGTCCACGGCGTACTTTTCCAGCTCGGCCTCAATGACTGCCAGGTCAGAAAGCGGATCGCGGTCTGCCTCGAGGGTGCCGCAGTCCAGGACGTGGACCAGGGCAGCGCAGCGCTCCACGTGGCGCAGGAAGTGGTGGCCCAGGCCCTTGCCTTCGCTGGCGCCTTCAATCAGCCCGGGCACGTCGGCAATGGTGAAGCGGACGTCGCCGGCCTGCACGACGCCAAGGTTGGGGACCAGTGTGGTGAACGGATAGTCGGCGATCTTGGGGCGGGCCGCGGACATGGCCGCGATCAGGCTCGATTTTCCTGCGGACGGGAAACCGACCAGGGCGATGTCCGCAATGGACTTCAGTTCCAGGACGATGTCGCTGGATTCGCCTTCGATGCCGAGCAGGGCGAAGCCGGGCGCACGGCGCTTCTGGGAGGAGAGCGCGGCGTTGCCCAGGCCGCCGATGCCGCCGGCCGCCGCGACGTATTCGGTGCCTTCACCCACGAGGTCCGCGAGGACGGTGCCGTCCTTGGACTTGACCACGGTGCCGTCCGGGACAGGAAGGATGAGGGTCTCGCCGTTCTTGCCGCCGCGCCAGTCGCCCATGCCGGGGCCGCCGTTGGTGGCGTGGCGGTGGGGTGCGTGGTGGTAGTCGAGGAGGGTGGTGGTCTGGTGGTCCACGCGAAGGATCACGTCGCCGCCATTGCCGCCGTTGCCGCCGTCGGGCCCTCCCAGGGGCTTGAACTTCTCGCGGTGGACGGAGACGCACCCGTGGCCGCCGGTACCGCCGGATACGTGCAGTACTACCCGGTCTACAAAGCTGGCCACGTGGATCTCCTCAGTGCTGTTTCCTGGACGCCCGGGGCGCCAAGATGATTGTAATGCGGTTAAAAGAACAGTGGAGCGGACCATATGGCCCGCTCCACCGCTTCAGATCTGGTTGTTACTCTGCAGCTGCAGCAGCAACGATGTTGACGACGCGACGACCGCGGCGGGTGCCGAATTCAACGGCGCCCGGGGTCAGTGCGAACAGGGTGTCGTCGCCGCCACGGCCAACGCCGGCGCCCGGGTGGAAGTGGGTGCCGCGCTGGCGGACGATGATCTCGCCGGCGGAAACCACCTGGCCGCCGAAGCGCTTGACGCCGAGGTACTGTGCGTTGGAGTCACGACCGTTGCGAGTGGAGCTCGCGCCCTTTTTATGTGCCATCTGAAATGCCTGCCTCTAAATTCTGGGGAATCTGCTGAAAAACCTGAACAGTAACGGAAGGTTACTTGATACCAGTGATCTTGACCTTGGTCAGTTCCTGGCGGTGACCCTGGCGCTTCTTGTAACCGGTCTTGTTCTTGAACTTCTGGATCACAATCTTAGGACCACGGAGGTCCTGGAGGATCTCAGCCGTAACAGTTACCTTGGCCAGGTCAGCAGCGGCGGAGGTGACCTTGTCACCGTCAACCAGGAGCAGTGCGGGCAGCTGAATGGTGCTGCCAGCTCCACCGGCGACGCGGTTCAGGGTAACGAAGTCTCCAACGGAAACCTTCTCTTGGCGGCCGCCTGCGCGGACAATCGCGTACACCACTTGGGAACTCACTTCTCTCGACGTTTATTACAAATTTGCGTGCGGAACCCGGTTCCATGATTGGGTGGGCTCTCGCTGTGCCTCAACGCCGTGGGGTCATAACCCAAGTGTTGGCGTAAGCACCGAAGATCTAGAATACGCTAGTTTTGGCTTCGGCCGCAAATGAGGCTGGTTCCGGCGGGTTGTCTGTGATACGCACCACAGCCCAGGTCCGCGCCCTTACCTGTGCCCCACCATAGTACCGGCGGGACGCGCAACAGGGTGTCAGGAATGAAGTCGCGGCGCGTCGAAAAAGTCCACCTCGAGGCGGCAGGACTGCCTGAACGCCGCCACCATGGCGTCCCGGTCCCCTGCGGACGCGCTGCGGCCGGCCCCGTCCACAATCGCAACCGCCGTGCGGGTGGCGGCAGCGAAGTCCTCGTCCGCGTACGTGCGCAGCCACTCGGCGTAGGGGTGGCCGGCCGGTTCCCCGGCAGCCACGAACCGGGCGTGGAGTGTTGCGCCCACCTCGGCGTACAGCCAGAAGCAGGGCAGGACCGCTGCGGCCAGCACCGCGTAACTGCCCGACGCCGATGCCGCCGTCAGGTGGTCCACGTAGGACTTGGTGACGGGTCCCAGCTGCGGCTCAACGGTCCGTGTACTGAGCCAGGAGCGGTGCAGCTCGGACTCCACCTCCAGGCACTGCGCGGCGGAACGTGCCCAGAAGAGCTGCTCCCCTTCGGTGGGGGCGAGTGCACTGGTCCGCGCCAGCACCCGTGAGTAGCCGTTGAGGTAGATGGCGTCCTGGGCGAGGTAGTAGGCAAACTCCTTCTCCGGCAGGCTCCCGGAAGCCAGGCCCTGGATGAAGTCCAGCGCGTAGATGTCCTCGAGGTCCTTTGCGGCGTCCGCCCAGAGCTGCGCCGCGAAGCTCCCCTCGCCGCGCACGGCCGGCAGGTGGTGGAAGTGGTGCACGGGCCCGTTGCCCGCCCCCACCTCCAGGGCCTCCGAGGCCTCCAGCGCGCCGGCAAGCCAGGGCTTGACCTCGCGCAGGGCTGCCTCCCAGTCCCCCACCCGGGCCTGGACCGTGGCCATGGCCGCGGACAGGGAGCATCCGGTGCCGTGGCTGTTCACTGTTGCCACCCGCTGACCGGGAACCACGACCACCTCGCGGGACAACATCCCGGCGGTGCTTACGAGGGCGTCGGGGCATTCGGCCCCTGCGAGGTGCCCGCCTTTGACCAGTACCGTGGCTCCCGTGGCGGCGGAGAGGTTCCGGCCCTGTTCCAGGGCGCCTTCCCAGGTCTGCTGCACGTTGCCGCCAACGAGCATGGCGAGTTCAGCCAGGTTGGGCGTGATGAGGTGCGCCAGCGGAAGCAGGCCGCTAAGCGCGGCTTCGGCGGATTCCTGGAGGAGCCGGTCGCCGCTGGTGGCCACCATGACAGGGTCCAGGACCACGACGGCGGGACGCACCTTTTCGAGCCATGCATGGACGGCTTCGATCACCCCGGCATCGCCCAGCATGCCGATCTTTACGGCGTCGATGCTGATGTCGTCGCTCAGGGCGTCGAGCTGCTGGGTAAGGAAGTTGGCGGGGGGAACGTGGACGCCGCGCACGCCGCGGGTGTTCTGTGCGGTGAGGGCGGTAATGGCGGCCATTCCGTAGCCGCCGTGGGCGGCGATGCTTTTCAGGTCCGCCTGGATGCCGGCCCCGCCGGAAGGATCGGATCCGGCAATGGAGAGGACCCGTGGCACGCCGCGGTACTCGCGGCCGGGGGCTGCAGGCGCAGAAGCAGCTGCAGGCCCGGAAGCACACGCGGATGTGCCCTGGATGGTGGCAGTGGGCATTGCAAGGGTGGAAGACAAGAGACATCCCTTCGCCGGTGCTAGCCGGACAGGTTCAACGGGTCTGGATCTCAGCCGGCTCTCTGCGCGGCACCCCGTGTCAGTTCCCCAGCCTAGCTTTTTTGAGGTCCACAGCGTGAAGGTGACACAGTGCGGCCGGAGCGGGGTGGAATGCCGGTGTTCAATGAGGGTGGTCAAAAGCGCTGCGGAGCGCCGCCTTAAAGGACGGATGCCCGGCCGGCCACTGACTGTGGCTGGCCGGGCATTCGGTCAATACCCGCCCTGGGTCCCGGATTCCGGTAACTCCATGCGTGGCAGCTCCAGTTCCTAGAGCTCTGAGGCAGGCACCCCGACGCCGAGGATGATCGGCGCGTCCGAGGGCTTGCCGCTGGCCGGCTGCGAAGCACCCGCCTTGTCCGTTTCCGGTGCCTTGGCGGCGTGGGAATGCCCGGCCGCGGGGGCTGGAACATTCTCGCGATGCTGGACCGAGGTCTCGTTGGCTGCTCCCTGCGCGCGGCTGGCACTCCGGTTCCGGCGTGCCCTGCGCGGGCGTGACTGCTCCAGGGTGTGGTCCGAGTAGTCCTGCTCCGCTGCGGCGGCCACCGGCCGCTGCTCCGGCTGGACGGCTGCGGGCTCCCGCTGTTCCGGTGCCTGCTCCGGCTCACGTGTCCGCTCCGGGGCAGGAGCCTGCTGGGGAGCCTCTTCCGCCCCGCGCTGGACCGGCTGCACGTCCGGCGTTCCAGCCGGCGTGCCGGCTGCCGGTGCGGGCTCGCCCAGGTGGGCGAAGGCCGCGGCAAGGCGGTCCAGGGTGAGGGCAGGCTTTGGCTGCTGCTCCTCGGCGTGCTCCACGAAGGGCAGGACGACTTTCTCCCCGCCAAAGGTCAGCACGGCAGCGGGCCTGGACGCATCGCCGTCGTGCTTCTCCGTTTCAGCCGGAACTGCGGGCTGGGCCTGCGTTGCCTGCCTGGCGGCGGCCAACTCGTCGTCATGCAGGTGGGCCGCGTGGGCGGCAGCCGCGATGTTGGCAAGGGCCAGCCTGGTGGCTTCCGCTTTCGCATGCCGCTCGGCGTCCGTCGGATCAGGGTGGACCGTGTGGACGTGGACGGCAGCTGCCGGCGCGGCGTCCGGCTGCTGGCCGCCGCGGCCGCGGCGGCGCTTCCGGTCCGGACGGGCACCGGGCTGGCTGCTGTCCGTGCGCTGCGCCTCGATGCGGTTGCCCTCGGCGCGTGCTTCCGGGCGGTGCTCGGCACGCTGCACGTGATGCTCGGCAGCCACAATGTTCGCCCGGCGGTGTTCCACCGGGTCATCGTGGGTGACCACGCCGCGGCCGGCGCAGGCCTCGCACTGCTCGCCGAACACTTCAAGGAGCCCCGTGCCCATCCGCTTGCGGGTCATCTGCACCAGGCCCAGCGAGGTGACTTCGGCAACCTGGTGCTTGGTGCGGTCACGGCCCAGGCACTCCACCATGCGCCGCAGGACCAGGTCGCGGTTGGACTCCAGGACCATGTCGATGAAGTCGATGACAATGATGCCGCCGATGTCGCGGAGGCGGAGCTGCCGGACTACTTCCTCCGCAGCTTCCAGGTTGTTCTTGGTGACTGTTTCTTCGAGGTTGCCGCCGCTGCCGGTGAACTTGCCGGTGTTGACGTCCACCACGGTCATGGCCTCGGTCCGGTCGATCACCAGCGAGCCGCCGGAGGGCAGGAAGACCTTCCGTTCCAGGGCCTTGTGGATCTGCTCATCGATGCGCCAGGCACTGAAGATGTCCTGGTCCTTGGTCCACTTCTCGAGCCGTCCCACCAGGTCCGGGGCGACGTATGTGACGTATGCCTCGATGGTGTCCCAAGCTTCCTCGCCGGAGACGATCAGCTTGGAGAAGTCCTCGTTGAAGACGTCGCGGACCACCTTGATGGTGAGGTCCGGTTCGCCGTAGAGCAGCTCGGGGGCAAGGATCTTGGTGGACTTCGACTGGCTTTCGATGCCCTCCCACTGGGCACGCAGCCGGTTGATGTCGTGCGTCAGCTCTTCCTCGGAGGCACCTTCCGCGGCCGTACGGACAATCACGCCGGCGTGCTCGGGAAGGCGGTCCTTGAGGATCCGCTTCAGGCGGTTGCGTTCGACGTCGGGAAGCTTCCGGGAAATGCCGGTCATGGAGCCGCCGGGAACGTACACCAGGTAGCGGCCGGGCAGGGAGATCTGGCTGGTCAGGCGCGCGCCCTTGTGGCCCACCGGGTCCTTGGTCACCTGGACCAGGACGGTGTCGCCGGACTTCAGCGCGTTCTCGATGCGGCGCTGCTTGCCCTCAAGGTTGACGGCCTCCCAGTTCACCTCGCCGGCGTACAGCACGGCGTTGCGGCCGCGGCCGATGTCCACGAAGGCAGCTTCCATGGACGGCAGGACGTTCTGGACCTTGCCCAGGTAGACGTTGCCGATCAGGGAGTCCTGCTGGGTCTTGGACACGAAGTGCTCGGCCAGGACCCCGTCTTCGAGGACAGCGATCTGGATTCTGTCGTCGCGCTGGCGGACGATCATCTGGCGGTCCACGGATTCCCGGCGTGCCAGGAACTCGGCTTCGGTAATGACGGTGCGGCGGCGGCCGGTATCGCGTGATTCGCGGCGGCGCTGCTTCTTGGCTTCCAGGCGGGTGGAGCCCTTGACGCTGGTGACGCGGTTGTTCACGGCGGGTTCGCTGACGGCGCGCGGAGCGCGGACCCGGGTGACCGTGTTGGGCGGATCGTCGTCTTCCCCGCCCGTCAGTTCGAGGTCCTGGTCGCCACGGCGGCGGCGGCGGCGGCGACGGGAGGTCACGCCTTCATCGGCCTGCCCGGCGGAGTCCTCATCAGCATCCTCGGCGGCGTCGCTGTCTGCGGCAGCGGCGCTGTCGCCTTCTTCACCGTCACGCTCGCCCGCCCTGCTGCGGCCGCGGCGGCCGCGGCCGCGGCGCCTCCGGCGGTTGCCGGCGTCGTCCGAATCGTCCTCGGCGTCGTCAGCCTCGGCATCCTCGACGGGCACCGGGGCGGGCCGGACGACAGTGCTGAGGTCCGGGGCCTGGAACAGCACCGACGTCGGGGAACCCGGTTCCATGAACAGGGACCCGAACGGGCTGGCGGGGGCTGACGACCCTGCGGCGCCGGCCTCGGGCTCGGCAGAAGAATTGGCGTCGCCTTCAACGGAAGGCTCGACGGCGGACGTTGGCTGCGCGGAAGCGCCGGCGGCTTTGGCGGCAGGCGCCTGGGCTGCAGCCTCAGTTACCGGTTCAGAGCCGGCGGGCGCATCGGCGGAGGCCGGAACAGCGGTGCCAGACGCCGCGGGTGCGGGCTCAGCCGACCCGGTGTCTGCCGGCTCGGTGTCAACCGGCCCAGGTGCGGCCGTCCCTGCCGGCGGCTCCTCCGCCTCGACGACGGCCGGGGCAGACGTCTTGCGCGTGGCAACCCGGCGGCGCCGGACGGGCTTCGATTCTTCCGCGGCAACCTCTGCAGGCCCGGCGGCAGGCGCCTGCTGCGCGCCGTCGTCGTTGGCGTTGTTGGTGTTCCCGGTTTCGGTGCCGGCCTCCGCAGCAAAGACGGGAAGCGGCTCGGCGGTCTCGACTTTCTTCCGCGAACGGCTCCGGCGGGCGGGCGCCTTGGCCTCGGCGGCCTCAGCTTCCGCGGCCCCGGCCTCGGCGGTGACACCTTCGGCGGCAGCCTCAGTGGCCACGGCCTCGCCGGTTTTCGGAGCGGCCTTCCGCCGGGTCCTCGTGGCCTTCTTCGGCACGGAGTCGGCATCCACGGACGCTGCTTCATCGTTAACGGCTAAAACTTGTTCATTATCCATATGTGGCAACACTCCTGCCCCTGACGTACCGCCACATCCGGCACCCATTGGGGCACATATTGTCAAAACCCGCAGGCGTTGACAGAAGTCAAGTGGATACCCCCAGGTTCGCACCGGCAGTGGGGTGCGGCAGCCCGTGGGGGCCGGCAGGATGTTCAAGAACCCGTTGTTCCACATGCCACAACCAGGTGCCGCCCCATGGAGTTGCGGAGTTCGGATCAAAGAATCCAAAGCCTGCGCTGCTCATCACTGGCGGTCTTGCGAACAAGCTGCCGGACCGGAGTCCGAATGTGGATCGGGTTCCAGCCACGTTCATTCTCTCATACCCCGGCTATTCCACGGCGGAAGCAGCAGCACTTGTTCGCTTTCCTGGAAGGTCTTTCCAGCGTCCGGCGTTACAATCGGGCAAGGACCACCCGATGAAAAGGACGCCTTGCCAATGCCCAGCATCTCCCCCTTGAGCGGCACCCACACGCCGGAACGGACTGTGGATCCGGACAGCAGTGCAGCCGCAGCCCGCCCGCGGATGACCCGTGACCGGCCGCTTGGCTGGCTGATGGTCATTACCGGGGTGGTCGGATGGCTGGCTTCCGGAACGCTGGTGCTGGAGAAACTGGAGGTCCTCAAGGACCCCAACCACACCACGGTGTGCGACGTGAACCCGTGGATCTCCTGCGGCCAGGTGATGCAGACGTGGCAGAGCTCGCTGTTTGGCTTCCCCAATATGTTTATCGGCATCGTGGCGTTCGCCATCGCCATCACCGTGGGCATGTCACTGCTGGCCGGCGCCCAGTTTGCGCGGTGGTACTGGGTGGGCCTCCAGGCGGGGGTCACGCTCGGTTTCGCGTTCGTGGTGTGGCTGTGGTCCCAGGCCCTCTACGTCATCCACATACTGTGCCCGTTCTGCATGGTTGTCTGGGCAGCCATGATCCCGCTGTTTGTCTGGGTGACCATCCGGAACATCAGCGCCGGGGTCATTCCCGCCCCCGCCAACGCCGCCCGCATCCTGGGTGACTCCGGCTGGATCATCACCGCCCTGCTGTATGTGGCCGTCATCGCCACCATCTTCTTCGCCTTCATTCAGGTGTTCGCCGGCACCTCCGGCTTCTAGGCCTGCTGACGGAAAAAGCCCCTGGTTCCGAGGAACCAGGGGCTTTTTGCTGTCCCTGGGCTGTCAGCCCTGGAACCAGATCTTGATCTCGCGTCCGGCGGATTCGGCGGAGTCGGAGCCGTGGACCAGGTTCTGCTGGACCTTCAGGCCCCAGTCGCGGCCGAAGTCGCCGCGGATGGTGCCGGGGGCGGCCGTGGTGGGGTCGGTGGTGCCGGCCAGCGAACGGAAGCCCTCGATGACGCGGTGGCCCTCGAAGATGGCCGCCACCACGGGTCCGGAGAGCATGAAGTCCACCAGGGGCTCGTAGAAGGGCTTGCCCACGTGCTCCTCGTAGTGCTGCTCCAGGAGTTCGCGTGAGGCGTCAACCTTCTTCAGCTCAGCCAGGGTGTAGCCCTTGGCTTCGATCCGGGCCAGGATGGCGCCGGTAAGGTTGCGGGCGACGCCGTCGGGCTTGATCAGGACGAGGGTGCGCTCAGTAGTCACAACTGCTCCAATGCGTTGGTAAGGGGTTTCGGGGTCAAGTCTACGGGGACTGCGGCTGCTGGCCGGGCCCGGCCTCCTCCGGATGGGCGGCTTCCCAGGCAGCCTGTTCGCGGGCCCGTTCCCCGGCTTCCCGGTCCAGCCGGATTCCGGTGCGGATCCCGTACCACCACGCCGCGGCGAACAGGGTGCCCACCAGGAACATGGCCGGCTCGAAGATCCCGGTGAGGATCAGGACCAGCTGCAGGATCCAGCCCAGGCCGATGCCCCAGGGCTTGGTGAGGAAGGCGCACGCAACGATCATCACCACGCAGAGCCCAATCCCCACCCCCAGGATGACCGCCGGCGGGAACTCCCCCCGCCGCAGGCCGAACACCGCCAGGGTGGCAAAGAACATTACGAAGGCTTCCAGCAGCAGGACCGTGGATGCGAACATCACCTTGGTGGAGCGGCGCTTCCTGGGCATGCCCGGCCGCCACTCGCGCTGCGCTTTGGTCAACTTGGCCATGGACTCAGGCCTCCGTCTTGCCGAGCAGGATCCGTGCTTCGGCCACGAGCGTGATGGAGCCTGTGACCAGCACTCCCCCGGAGAGGTCGTCATTGGCTTCGGCGCGTTCCACCGCCCATTCCAGGGCGTCATCGAGCTTCTCGGCGATGTGCACGTTGTCCTCGCCGAAGCCAAGCTCAATTGCCAGTTCGGCCAGCTCAGCGGCCGGCACGGCCCGTGGGGAGTTCGACTGCGTGAAGCAGTACTCCTCCGCCATCCCGCCCAGGGATTCCTTGAGCTGGCGGAGGATCTCCTCGGCGTCCTTCTCCTTGAGTACTCCGACCACCGGGACAAGCCTGGTGAAGGTGAAGGCTTCCTGCAGGGCGGCTGCGGAGGCCTTGATGCCGTCCGGGTTGTGGGCAGCGTCCACCACGATCGTGGGAGCTGTCCGCACCACTTCAAGGCGGCCCGGAGACGTGACGTTCGAGAAGCCTTCCTGGAGCACCTCGAAGTCGAGTTCCTTTTCTCCCCCGAAGAAAGCTTCCAGGGCCGCCACGGCCACCGCGGCGTTCTGTGCCTGGTGGGCGCCGTGCAGCGGGACCAGCAGTTCAGGGTAGCGGCCGGCGATGCCCTGGATGCTCACCACCTGCCCGCCCACTGCCACGGTGCGGGATTCGACGCCGAATTCCACGCCTTCGAAGCGGAACGGCACCCCCACGTCCTTGGCCTTGTCCAGCAGGACCTGCGCAGCGTCCAGCGGCTGGGCGGCACTGATGAGGTAGCCGCCGGGCTTGATGATGCCGGCCTTTTCGTACGCGATGTCCTCCGTGGTCTCACCCAGCAGGTCCGTGTGGTCCAGCGAGATGGGGGTGATCACGGAAACCTGCCCGTCACCCACGTTCGTGGCATCCGTGATTCCGCCGAGGCCAACCTCGATCACCGCCACGTTGACCGGCTGGTCCGCGAAGATGGCGAAGCCCAGGATGGTGAGGCATTCGAAGTAGGTGAGCCGAGGTTCGCCTGCAGCCTCGAGCTCGGAGTCGACGATCTGCAGGTAGGGGCGGATCTCGTCCCAGATGCGCACGAAGGTCTCGTCGGGGACCGGGTGCCCGTCGATGCTGATCCGCTCCGTCACCTTGGACAGGTGCGGGCTGGTGTACCGTCCGGTGCTCAGGCCGTGGGCCCGCAGGACGGATTCGATCATCCGGGCCGTGGAGGTCTTGCCGTTGGTCCCGGTGACGTGGATGATCGGGAACGCCTTGTTCGGCTCGCCCAGCACATCCATCGCCCGGAACAGCGGGGCCAGCCGCGGCTCCATCTTGTTTTCCGGCGCCCGGCCCAGCAGCTCGGCGTAGACGCTCTCTACGGAAAATTCGTCAGTCATGGATCAGGCCTCTACTTTTTCGACGGCGACGGCCGGCTCTGCGGCGTCCCCGGGTTCCGCCGTGAGTTCCACGGACAGGGTCTCGCCCTTCACCAGGCCGGCGTTGGCCAGCAGGGCGTCGACGACGTTCTGCTGCGCGGTGACGGTGGTCCGGATCCGGTCGCTGACATTGAGTCCGGCGTCCTTGCGCGCCTGCTGGATGGCACGGACCATGTCGCGGGCCAGGCCTTCCGCCTCGAGTTCAGGAGTGACCTCGGTGTTGAGGACCACGAACCCGCCGCCGGGCAGGACCGCCACTGCCTTCGTGGCGGCGGCAGCACCGCCGTCGGACTCTGCCACGACGGTTTCCAGCGTGTACTCCTGGGGCTCCAGCTCCAGGCCGCCCGCGGTGACCACGCCTGCCTCGGATACCGACCAGTCGCCGGACTTGGAGCCCTTGATGGCCTGCTGGACGTTCTTTCCCAGGCGCGGGCCCGCGGCGCGGGCGTTGACCACGAGTTTCTGCTGGATCCCGAACTCTTCCGGCGAGGCCGTGGCAGCATCCAGCAGCCTGACGGAGCGGAGGTTCAGCTCATCTGCGACGACGGCGGCAAAACCTTGCAGCGCATCGGCGCCGGGTGCCACAACCGTCAGTTCCTGCAGCGGCAGGCGGACGCGAAGGTTCGCAGCCTTGCGGAGGGAAGATCCCGTGGAGCAGATCTGCTGGACCTTGTCCATGGCCTGGACCAGGTCCGGGTTGGCGGGGAACAGCGCAGCGTCCGGCCAGTCTGCCAGGTGGACGGACCGTCCGCCGGTGAGCCCGCGCCAGATCTCTTCGGACACCAGCGGCAGCAGGGATGCCGCTGTGCGGGACACCGTCTCCAGTGCGGTGTAGAGCGCATCAAAGGCATCCTGGTCCTCGTCGAAGAACCGCTGGCGGCTCCTGCGGACGTACCAGTTGGTGAGCATGTCCAGGTAGCTGCGCAGGGCGTCGCAGGCACCTGAGATGTCGTAGTCGTCCAGGCGTTCGGTCATCGTGCCGACCAGTTCGCCGGTGTTGGCCAGCAGGTACTGGTCCAGGGTGTCGGAATAGCCGTCGTAGCGGAGCTTTGCGTCGTAGCCTGAGCCGCCGGCCGCGGCGTTGGTGTACAGCGTGAAGAAGCTGTACACGTTCCACAGCGGCAGGATGACCTGGCGGACGCCGTCGCGGATTCCCTGCTCGGTGACCACAAGGTTGCCGCCGCGCAGGATGGGGCTGGACATCAGGAACCAGCGCATGGCATCCGAGCCGTCGCGGTCCAGTACCTCGGAGACGTCCGGGTAGTTGCGCAGGCTCTTGGACATCTTCTGCCCGTCCGAGCCCAGCACGATGCCGTGGCTGATGACGTTGCGGAAGGCCGGCCGGTCAAACAGAGCCGTGGAGAGGATGTGCAGCATGTAGAACCAGCCGCGGGTCTGGCCGATGTACTCCACGATGAAGTCAGCCGGGTTGTGCGTGTCGAACCACGCCTCGTTCTGGAACGGGTAGTGCACCTGGCCGTACGGCATGGAGCCGGAGTCGAACCAGACGTCCAGGACATCCTCCACGCGGCGCATGACGGACTGGCCCTCTTCGGGGGTGCGGGGGTCGTCCGGGTTGGGCCGGGTCAGTTCATCGATGAACGGGCGGTGCAGGTCCACCTGGCCGTCCTTGTTCAGCGGCAGCCGGCCGAAGTCCGCCTCGATCTCGGCGAGCGAGCCGTAGACGTCGGTGCGGGGGTAGTCGGGGTCGCTGGACTGCCACACCGGGATGGGGCTGCCCCAGTACCGGTTGCGGCTGATGGACCAGTCACGGGCGTTCTCCAGCCACTTGCCGAACTGGCCGTCCTTGACGTTGCCGGGGATCCAGTTGATCTCCTGGTTCAGTTCGGACATCCGGTCCTTGAACTTGGTGACTTCCACGTACCAGGAGGAGACGGCGCGGTAGATCAGCGGGTTGCGGCAGCGCCAGCAGTGCGGGTAGCTGTGCTCGTAGCTGGCCTGCTTGACCAGCCGGCCCTGGGCGCGCAGCACCTGCGTGATGGGCTTGTTGGCCTCGAAGACCTGCAGGCCCGCGATGTCGTGCAGGTCGCCGTGCTTGAAGAGCGGGAGGAATTTGGCGCCCTCGTCCACGGAGAGGACCACCGGGATGCCGGCTTCCTCACAGACTTTCTGGTCGTCCTCGCCGTAGGCCGGAGCCTGGTGCACGATGCCGGTACCGTCGGTGGTGGTGACGTAATCGGCAACCAGGAAGCGCCAGGCGTTCTCCATGCCGTACTTTTCGTTGTCCGCGAAATCGCTCCACAGCGGCTGGTACGCCAGGCCTTCCAGCTCGGTGCCGGTGTGGGTGGAGACAACAGCGGCCCGGGCGGCCTCGAAATCGTCATAGCCCAGGTCCTTGGCGTAGTTGCCCACGAGGTCCGCGGCCAGCAGGAAGCTGCCCGTGACGGGCGCGTCCGCAGCGGCGGCCTTGACACCGTTGGGGCCGGCCGGGAGCACGGCGTAGGTGATGGAAGGGCCGACGGCGAGCGCCGCGTTGGTGGGCAGCGTCCAGGGCGTCGTGGTCCAGGCGAGGGCCTGGACGCCGGCGAGCTGCCGGGACAGGTCCGACTCCCCTGCCGTGATGGGGAAGGTTACCGTGACCGTCTGGTCCTGGCGGTTCTTGTAGACGTCGTCGTCCATGCGCAGCTCATGGTTGGACAGCGGCGTCTCGTCCTTCCAGCAGTACGGCAGGACGCGGTAGCCGTTGTAGGTCAGGCCCTTCTCGTGAAGCTGCTTGAACGCCCAGAGGACGGACTCCATGTATTCCACGTTGAGGGTCTTGTAGTCGTTGTCGAAGTCCACCCACCGCGCCTGGCGGGTCACGTAGCTCTTCCACTCGTCGGCGTACTTCATGACGGAGGCGCGGCAGGCGTCGTTGAACTTGTCGATGCCCATGGCTTCGATCTGGGTCTTATCCGTCATCCCGAGCTGCTTCATTGCCTCGAGCTCGGCGGGCAGGCCGTGGGTGTCCCAGCCGAACCGGCGCTCAACGCGCTTCCCGCGCTGGGTCTGGTAGCGGCCCACCAGGTCCTTGGCGTAGCCGGTAAGGAGGTGCCCGTAGTGGGGCAGGCCGTTGGCGAAGGGCGGGCCGTCGTAGAAGACGAACTCGTTGCTGCCGGGCTCCCCGCCCGGGGCGTCCGCGCTCCGCTGGTCGATACTGGCCTGGAAGGTGCCGTCCTGGTCCCAGTACTTCAGGATGCGCTCTTCGATCTCCGGAAACTTCACGGAGGCGGAAACGGCGGCACCGCCGCTGGACGAAGGGCCGGTGGAGGCTGAGGCCTTGGGGTAATACGACATGTCGACATCCTGGGTTGAGCTTGGCGAACTGCCGGCTTGCGCCTTCTGTTCCGTTCAGGATGCGAGGACGGATCCTGTGGTGTCCGTCCGGACTCCACGCTCACCGCGGTACCACCTCACTTACCGCCGCTGCCAGCTTCCCGGGGGAACGTGTGCCGCGACGGCCACTCATTACTGCTGTGACGGGCTTACCCGTCCGGTTCTACTGGCGCGTGCCCCTTATTTGTCCTGCCAGGGCGGTCCGCGTGTTCTTCCGGAAGCTCACCGGTGATTGCCGGGTCGTAGCCTTTTTGAGTCTACTATTTCCGGGGCCGGGCCACCAATAATGGAACCTATGCGAGAGTATGGGCCCGGGGTGCGCGGCGGCAGGCCCCGCCGGGCCTGGTCCCGGTGGTCAGCTGCCGCCGCCGTCCTGGCCATGCCGGGTGCTGCACTGGTGTTCCTGCGCATGGTTCCGTGGGATGTCGGCACCCCCTGGATCCAGCTCCTGGCTCTCTTCCCCGCGGGGCTGATCACAACAACGGCGGCCCTCGCTGCCGCCGTCGTAGTGCTTTTCCGCAACACCGGACCCCGCAGGGCCGTGGCCGCTGCCCTCGTGGCGGGGCTGCTCGCCGTGCAGCTCGGCTGGGTGCTGGACCGCGTCGTGCCGCCCGGCACGCTGGCCACGCCGCCGTCCGGAAACGTGCAGCCGGCCAACGTCCAGTCCCCTGCCCCGCCCGCGGACCTGGCACCGGGGCCGGTGCTGACAGTCATGGCGGTGAACGTGGGGTACTCCGGCGTGGATCCCGGTGCCCTGCTGGCAGAAATCAGGACCCGCAACGTGGACGTCCTGGCCCTGCCGGAGCTTGCCCCCGCCGGCTTGAAGGCACTGGATAAGGCGGGGCTGTCGACCCTGCTGCCGTCGCGCGCCACGGATGTGGACTGGGACAAGATTGGAAGCGCCCTCTTCTCGCGATTCCCCCTCGAGCAGGTGGAACGCGTTCCCGGCTCGGCCTTCCATCAAAGCCGCGCCGTCGCCGTCATTCCCAGCGCTTCCGGGCCGGTGCACCTGACTGCGGTCCACGTGGACTCGCCGCGCAGGGGGCACATCACGTCGTGGCGGCAGGAGCTGCGGCAGCTGGGCGAACTGTGGCAGGCACTGCCTGACAGCCGGCTTGCCATCCTGCTGGGCGACTTCAACGCCAGCGCGGACCACAGCGAGTTCAGGGATCTCGTGGCCACGGGGCTGTCCGACGCCGCGCAGGTGACCGGCAAGGGGCTGGCCCCCACGTGGCCCGTAAATTCACCGGCACCGGCTTTCGTGGCCATCGACCATGTCCTGGTCAGCCCCGGCATCGAGGTGGTGGACTTCGACGTGGTCACGCTCCCGGGGACGGACCATGCCGCGGTGGTGGCGCGCCTGGTCCTGCCGTAGGCGCTACGCCTTGCGGATGAGCTTGTAGTTGGAAGCCTGCGCCACCGGCCGGATGACGATCTGGTCCAGGTTGACGTGGTGCGGAGCGGTGACCGCGTAGCGGACCACGTCGGCGACGTCGCCGGCCGTCAGCGGCTTCTCCACGCCCTGGTAGACCCTGTCCGCTGCCTGCCGGTCCCCAAGCCGGTTCAGGGCAAACTCCTCGGTCTGGACCAGCCCGGGTGCCACTTCGATCACGCGGACGTTGTGCTCGGCTTCCTCCAGCCGCAGTGCCTCCGTCAGGGCGCGCTGGGCGAACTTCGCCGCGTTGTAGCCGCCACCGCCCTCGTACGCCGCCAGCCCGGCGGTGGAGGTCAGGTTCAGTATTGTCCCTTCGCCGTTGGCCCGCAGCATCGGCAGGAACGCCTTGATGAGCTTCATGGTGCCCAGCACGTTCACCCGGTACATCCATTCCCAGTCACCGGTGCTGGCGGATCCGATGGTGTCCGCGCCCCTGGCACCGCCGGCGATGTTGACCAGCGTGTCGATTCCCCCCGCTTCGGCCACCTGCGACACAAGCCGGGACACGTCGTCGTCCTCGGAAATGTCGGCGGGCAGCGCGACGGCGCCGGTCTCCTTCTCCAGTTCGGCCAGGCGGTCCGCGCGGCGGGCCACGGCGAACACCTTCCAGCCATCCGCCGCCAGGGCGCGGACAGTGGCCTCCCCGATTCCGCTGCTCGCGCCGGTCACCAAAGCTGCCTTTTTCTGCGAAACATCAGTCATGGCACCACCATAGCGGGACGGCGGGAGGGCGACGCCGACCGGCCCGCCCATGGGAACAGGGCGCCCGGCACCGCAGCGGGCGGGCGGACAGGCCCGGACATGAAACAATTGGCAGATGGCTGAAGACACGCAGGGTACAGACACGCCCACAACCGCCCCCATCAACGTTCCGGACAAGCCGGCCCTCGAAGGCCTTGAAGCTGCCCTCACGCAGCGGTGGCTGGCCGAGGGGACCTACAAGTTCGACCGGGAAACCACCCGGGACCAGGTCTACTCGATCGACACTCCCCCGCCCACGGCGTCCGGGTCGCTCCACGTGGGGCACATGTTCTCCTACACGCAGACCGACGTGCTGGCACGCTACCAGCGGATGACAGGCAAGAACGTCTTCTACCCCATGGGCTGGGACGACAACGGCCTGCCCACCGAACGCCGGGTGCAGAACTTCTACGGGGTCCGCTGCGATCCCTCCATCCCGTACAACCCCGATTACCGGCCGCCGGCGCAGCCTGCCAAGAACCAGCGGGACTTCGACGTCGTCTCCCGCCGGAACTTCATCGAACTGTGTGAAGAGCTGGCCGTTGAGGACGAGAAGGTCTTCGAAAACCTTTTCCAGACCCTTGGCCTGTCCGTTGACTGGGAGCTCACCTACCGCACCATCGACGACAACTCGCGGGCAGTCTCGCAGCGCGCCTTCCTGGCCAACCTTGCCGCGGGCGACGCCTACATGGCAGAGGCACCCACCCTCTGGGACGTCACGTTCCGTACCGCCGTGGCGCAGGCGGAACTTGAGGACCGCGAGATGCCCGGCGCCTACTACCGCTACCCGTTCTTCACCGAGGACGGGGAGAAGATCTACATCGAGACCACCCGTCCGGAACTGCTGGCGGCCTGCGCCGCCCTGGTGGCAAACCCCGACGACGAACGGTACCAGCCGCTGTTCGGCAAGAAGGTCACGTCCCCGCTGTTCGGCGTGGAGGTTGAGGTCAGGGCGCATCCGCTCGCGAAGGCGGACAAGGGCTCCGGCATCGCCATGGTGTGCACGTTCGGTGACCTGACCGACGTCACCTGGTGGCGCGAACTTCAGCTGCCCACCCGGGCGATCGTGGGCCGCGACGGACGGATTGTCAGCGAGGCTCCCGAGTGGATCACCACCGACATCGGCCGCGAAGCCTTCGCCGCCATTGCGGGCAAGACCGTCTTCAGCGCCAAGGAAGAGGTGGTGAAGCTCCTGACCGCCGCCGAACTGCTTGACGGCGAGCCCAAGAAGATCATGCACCCCGTGAACTTCTACGAAAAAGGCGACAAGCCCCTTGAAGTGGTCACCTCCCGCCAGTGGTACATCCGCAACGGCGGCCGTGACGAGGACCGCCGCGAACGCCTGATCGCCCGCGGGCACGAAATCGACTTCCACCCCGCCTTCATGCGCTCGCGCTACGAGAACTGGATTGCCGGCCTGAACGGCGACTGGCTGGTGTCCCGCCAGCGCTTCTTCGGCGTGCCCATCCCGGTCTGGTACCCGCTGGATGCTGACGGCAACCCGGACTACGACTCCCCCATCGTCCCGTCCGACGGGCAGCTGCCCGTTGACCCGGCTGCGGACGCCGCACCCGGGTTCGACGAATCCCAGCGCGACGTTCCCGGCGGCTTCACGGGCGACGCTGACATCCTGGACACCTGGGCCACGTCCTCCCTCACGCCCAAGATCGTTGGCGGCTGGAAGCGCGACGAGGACCTCTTCGCCAAGGTCTTCCCCTTTGACGTCCGGCCCCAAGGCCACGACATCATCCGGACCTGGCTCTTCTCCTCCGTGGTCCGCGCGGACGCCCTGGAGAACAGCGCGCCGTGGAAGCACGCGGCCATCTCCGGCTGGATCCTGGACCCAGACCGCAAGAAGATGTCCAAGTCCAAGGGCAACGTGGTGGTACCCACCGACGTGCTGGAGGAGTACGGCTCCGACGCCGTCCGCTACTGGGCGGCCTCCGCAAAGCTCGGTGCGGACACAGCCTACGAGATCGCCCAGATGAAGATCGGCCGGCGCCTGGCCATCAAGCTGCTCAATGCCTCCAAGTTCGTCCTGAACCTGGGCGCCACGGAAGACTCCGTGCTGGCCGCCGACCTCTCCGTCCTCACCAATCCGCTCGATCGGGCGGTCCTGGCGCAGCTGTCGGAGGTGGTGGCCCAGGCCACCAAGGCCTTTGACAACTATGATTACGCACGGGCGCTGCAGATCACGGAAAGCTTCTTCTGGCAGTTCACGGATGACTACGTGGAGCTGATCAAGGACCGGGCCTACGGCGCCGCCGGTGAGGCCGAACAGGCTTCCGTACTGGCGGCATTGGCCACCACCCTGGACACCCTGCTGCGGCTCTTCGCTCCCTTCCTCCCCTTCGCCACCGAAGAGGTGTGGAGCTGGTGGCGCACGGGCTCCGTCCACCGCGCCCAGTGGCCAGCACCGCTGGATGTCCCAGGGGGCGACACCACCATGCTCGCAACCGTTGGGGTGGCCCTCAGCGGCGTCCGCAAAGCCAAGTCCGAAGCGAAGGTCAAGCAGCGCACGGAGGTCCTTACCGCGACCATCACGGCGCCGGAAGCACTGGCCGCGCAGCTGCAGGCCGGCCTGGCTGACCTGAAGGCGGCCTCCAACGCCCGCGAGATCATCCTGGCTGTGGGCGAGGGCGAGCTGAGCGTCAGCGACGTGGCGCTTGCGGCGACGGAAGAGCCGGCGAAAGCGTAGTCCCAGTCCGGCCCTGTTCCAGGGCCGGACCTGTTTCAGGGCAAAGGGGAAGCCCCATCAGCGTTTTGCCGTTGGTGGGGCTTCGACTTTTCGGCCATCCGGTGACGTCTTGATGGTCTGGCAGGATCCTCTGATCTTCAGGTCTTCCTACCACGTCACTGGTAGCTTGCATCTGGCTTTGCCGATGGCTGCGTCAGATGACATATCACTGAATCTTTGGTTCCTGCGTCCCCCTTCTTTCGAAGTGGGTAAGAACCATTGTTGTCCTGCCCACCCGCAAGCGCAAGAGCCCCGGTGGAACTACTTGGTTGTAGTTCCACCAGGGCTCCTTTGGCCCTGCCGTGCGGGCCGGCCGGACCAGTCCTAGGTGAACTCAGGCTGCTCGGTGCGGCTGCGCTTGAGCTCGAAGAAGTGCGGGTAGGCCGCAATGGCCGTGGTGGCGTCCCAGAGCCTTCCGGCCTCCTCACCGCGGGGAATCCTGGTGAGCACGGGGCCGAAGAATGCTGTTCCGTTAAAGGCCACTACGGGAGTTCCGACGTCCTGGCCCACCAGCGAGATGCCCTCCTGGTGGCTTGCCCGGAGCTGGTCATCGAAGGCGTCCGTAGACGCGGCAGCGGCAAGGGTGGCGGGAAGCCCGCAGTCCGCAAGCGCTTTGGTGATGACCACGTCGCGGTCCTTCTCGCCGGCTTCGTGGATCAAGGAGCCCATGGCATCGTAGAGCACCTTGACTGTTGCATCTCCGTGCTGTTGCTGCGCTGCAATGATCACACGGACCAGTCCCCAGGCGTTGTCCATGGATTCGCGGTAGGCAGGCTCAAGGTCACGGCCCTCATTGAGGACCGCCAGGCTCATGACGTGCCAGTCCGTTTCGATGTCGCGGACACTTTCCACTTCGCCGATCCAGCGGGAAGTGATCCAGGCGAAGGGGCACAGGGGATCGAACCAGAAATCGGCTTTGTTCTTCACGGAATCAGTCATGGGGCATTCCTTCGCTGGTCGCCGTGGCGCAGGGTTGCCACGGTGTGGACGGGGGTGGGTGCGGGGTGACGGCGCTGTTCCAGGACAAGCCGTATCGGGACAACAAGCTGTCGCGGGACAAGCCGTGCGGACGAATCAGGCCGACTTACGGCGCTTGGTGACGTGCGGAACGATGGTTGGTTCGGCACCCTTCAGGACAACGTCCTCCGTGATGATCACGCTGGCAACGTCTTCGCGGCTTGGGAGATCGAACATCACGGGCAGCAGGACTTCTTCCATGATGGCGCGCAGCCCGCGGGCGCCCGTCCCGCGCTCAAGCGCCTGCTCGGCGATGGCGTCCAGGGCAGTGTTGTCAAAAACCAGTTCCACGCCGTCTATCTGGAACATCTTCTGGTACTGCTTCACCAGGGCGTTCTTGGGTGTGGACAGGATCTGGATCAAGGCGTCGCGGTCCAGGTTGGACACGGTGGTGATCACGGGCAGCCGGCCGATGAACTCGGGAATGAGGCCGAATTTGAGCAGGTCCTCCGGCATCACCTCGCCGTAGGAGTCCACTTTCTTGCTCGCCTCGTTGAGGGGGGCACCGAAGCCAATGCCCTTCCGGCCGGACCTGGACCCGATGATCTCCTCAAGGCCGGCAAAGGCGCCGGCAACGATGAACAGCACGTTGGTGGTGTCGATCTGGATGAATTCCTGGTGCGGGTGCTTCCTGCCGCCCTGGGGAGGAACGGAAGCAACAGTTCCCTCAAGGATCTTCAGCAACGCCTGCTGGACGCCCTCGCCCGAGACGTCCCGGGTGATGGAGGGGTTTTCGCTCTTGCGTGAAATCTTGTCGATCTCATCGATGTAGATGATGCCCTGCTCGGCCTTCTTGACGTCGTAGTCAGCGGCCTGGATGAGCTTGAGGAGGATGTTCTCCACATCCTCGCCCACGTAGCCTGCCTCGGTCAGGGCCGTGGCATCGGCGACGGCGAACGGGACGTTCAGCCGCCGCGCCAGGGTCTGGGCCAGATACGTCTTGCCGCATCCTGTAGGCCCGATCAGGAGGATGTTCGACTTGGCGATTTCGACGTCGTCATGATGCCCGCCATCGGCAAGGCTTCCGGACTTGGGGGCGTGGCCGGCCTGGATGCGCTTGTAGTGGTTGTAGACGGCGACGGCGAGGGACCGTTTTGCAGGTTCCTGGCCGATGACGTATTCCTGCAGGAAATCAAAGATCTCACGGGGCTTGGGGAGCTCGAAGCTGCCCAGATCGGCAACCTCCGCGAGTTCCTCTTCGATGATCTCGTTGCAGAGCTCAATGCATTCATCGCAGATGTAAACACCGGGCCCGGCAATGAGCTTGCGCACCTGCTTCTGGCTCTTTCCGCAGAAAGAGCACTTCAGCAGATCCGTGCTCTCGCCAATCCGAGCCATATGTGAACCCCTTAGTATTTTGCTGCCAGGCAGCCTTGCACCGTTGCTGGAATCTTCACCAGCCTGCATGGACCGGTTGTGACAACATCCACTCTAGGTCACATTAGCTTCCCAGGGTGGAAGGAAAAGGCCGGTGGGGCCAAATGATTGGCCCCACCGGCCCATTACTTTACCGCTACCTGGTGATTGCTTGCGGTTTGATCTTGCGGGAATCCAGGACCTGGTCGATCAGGCCGTACGACTGGGCTTCCGCGGCCGTAAGGATCTTGTCGCGCTCGATGTCGTTGTTGACCTGCTCCGACGTCCGTCCGGAGTGGTGCGCCAGCGTGTCCTCAAGCCAGGAGCGCATGCGCATGACTTCGGCAGCCTGGATTTCGAGGTCCGAGGCTTGGCCGCCCTGGCCGCCGGACAGGGCCGGCTGGTGGATCAGGACCCGGGCGTTGGGCAGGGCAAGGCGCTTGCCGGGAGTACCCGCCGCCAGCAGGACCGCCGCGGCGCTTGCGGCCTGGCCCAGGCACACCGTCTGGATCTCCGGGCGGATGTACTGCATGGTGTCGTAGATCGCCGTCATGGCGGTGAAGGAACCGCCCGGGGAGTTGATGTACAGGGTGATGTCGCGGTCCGGGTCTGTGGACTCAAGGACCAGCAGCTGGGCCATGACGTCATCGGCGGAGGCGTCATCCACCTGGACACCGAGGAAGATGATGCGGTCCTCAAAGAGCTTGGTGTACGGATCCTGGCGCTTGAAGCCGTACGGTGTGCGCTCTTCGAACTGTGGCAGGACGTAGCGGCTGGTCGGTAGGTTGCCGGCAGTCGATCCGAAGTTGTAGGTCATTTTTTGGTGCTCCTGATCTAAGTGTTCTAAATGCCGGGTTACTTCTCGGATGCCGACTCGCCGGATGCTCCGTTGGCAGTTCCGCCGCCACCGGACACCGAACCGGCGTGCGCGGCAATCTTGTCGAAGAAACCGTACTCAAGCGCTTCGGTTGCCGTGAACCACTTGTCACGGTCGTTGTCCTTGAGGATGGTTTCAACGGTCTGGCCGGTCTGCTCGGCAGTCAGCTCGGCCATGACCTTCTTCATGTGCAGGATGAGCTCGGCCTGGATCTTGATGTCAGAGGCCGTGCCGCCAATGCCGCCCGACGGCTGGTGCATCAGGACGCGGGCATTCGGGGTGGCGTAGCGCTTGCCCTTGGTGCCCGACGAGAGCAGGAACTGCCCCATGGAGGCGGCGAGGCCGGTGGCAACGGTCACGACGTCGTTCGGGATGAACTGCATGGTGTCGTAGATGGCCATGCCGGCAGTCACGGAGCCGCCCGGTGAGTTGATGTAAAGGTAGATGTCCTTTTCCGGGTTCTCCGCGGACAGGAGCAGCAGCTGCGAGCAGATGGCATTGGCGTTGTCGTCACGCACCTCTGAGCCGAGCCAGATGATCCGCTCCTTGAGGAGCCGGTTGTAGATGTAGTTGTCCTGGGCTGCAGGATCGACAGTCGCCATCCGGGGGGACTCTGGGTGCTGTGACATGTGTACTAACCTCTCGCTGGTGACGGTGACATCACTGAAAATCACTACTTGGACACTAACCGGTTTCACCGGCGTTTTGTTCGCACATCCGCGGCTGTTCGCTGACGGCGCACGATCGGCCGGGCAGGTCCGGCAGCGCCGGATCTTAACGCAAAGGGCCCCCGGATCGGGTGATCCGGGGGCCCTTCGGCGGCGCGTCCTGAAGCCTAGGCCTTGGCCTCTGCCTTGTCGTCGTCAGCGGCGGTCTCTTCGGTTTCCGCTTCCACAGCCTCGGCTGCCGGAGCTTCCTCTTCGCCGCCGGGGCGCACGAAGTCGCTGAGGTCGACAGCCTTGCCTTCGGTGTCGGTGACCTCGGCCTGGCCGAGGACAACAGCCAGCGCCTTGCGGCGGCGGACCTCGGAGACCATCATGGGCACCTGGCCGCTCTGGTCGATGATCTGGGCGAACTGGTTCGGGTCCATGCCGTACTGGCTTGCCGTGGTGACGATGTAGTCAATCAGCTCGTTCTGGCTGACGTTGACTTCTTCCTTCTCGGCAATGGCGTCGAGGATGATCTCGTTCTGGAAGGCACGGGCCGTGTTGGCGCGGACCTCTTCGCGGTGCTCCTCGGTGTCGTGCTCGCCTTCACCGTGTCCGTTGCCCTCCTTGAAGTGGGCCTCGAGCTGCTCTTCAACCACGGAATCCGGAACCGGAACCTCGACGAGCTCAACGAGCTTGTCCAGGACCTTGTCGCGGGCCTCAACGCCCTGCTCCACTACCTTGGAGTCGGCGGCCTGCTTGGCGAGGTCCTCGCGGAGTTCGGCCAGGGTGTCGAACTCGGAGGCGAGCTGGGCGAAGTCGTCGTTTGCCTCGGGGAGTTCGCGCTCCTTGACGGCCTTCACAACGACCTTGACCTGGGCCTCTTCGCCGGCGTGGTCACCGCCCACCAGGGTGGTGTTGAAGATGGCGTCCTCATCGGCGCTGAGGCCGGTAACGGCTTCGTCGAGTCCGTCGAGCATGGTGCCGGCACCAACCTGGTAGGACAGGCCGGCAGCGGAGTCAACCTCTTCGCCGTCGATGGTGGCGGTGATGTCGATGGTGAGGAAGTCACCATCGGCAGCGGGGCGCTCGACCGACTTGAGCGTGCCGAAGCGGCCGCGCAGTTCGTCGAGGGCCTTGTCCACGTCCTCTTCGGACGACTCGGCAGCTGCAACCTCAACCTTGATGCCGGCGTAGTCCGGGAGTTCGATCTCGGGGCGGACATCCACCTCGGCAGCGAACTTCAGGCCGCCGTCGGTAGCCGACGGGTCCGGAACCTCGGTGATCTCAACCTCGGGACGGCTCAGGGGACGGATGCCGGATTCCTGCACGGCAGCCTGGTACCAGCCGTTGAGGCCTTCGTTGATGGCAGTCTCCAGGACGTAGCCGCGGCCGACGCGCTGGTCGATGAGCTTTGCCGGTACCTTGCCCTTACGGAAGCCAGGGACCTGGATCTGCGAAGCAACGGTCTTGTAGGCCGAGTCGATGCTGGGCTTCAATTCCTCAAAGGGGACCTCAACATTGAGCTTGACCCGCGTGGGGGTGAGGTTCTCGACAGCGCTCTTCACGGTCTAAGTACTCCTGGGTTTGTGGGATGGGTTTCTGCAAACGCAATGTTTTTGTCCAGGCCAACAGGTCCGGGCCGCAGAGTCGGGGTGACAGGATTTGAACCTGCGACTTCCTGCTCCCAAAGCAGGCGCTCTAGCCAAGCTGAGCTACACCCCGTAAGTGCACAGGCAAGTCTACGGTCATACGCGGCGAGTTTGCACATTTGACACGTAGGCCATGGATTAGGTTTAGTTGTATCCGGCTTGAACAGCCAGCCCGAAGTCGCAGGCCTGCTAATGTTGCAGATGCAGCTTCTTCCGGGGACGTAGCTTAATGGTAAAGCCTCAGTCTTCCAAACTGATTACGCGGGTTCGATTCCCGTCGTCCCCTCCAGAAACGAAGGCCCCTCAGTTGAGGGGCCTTTTTTCATGTCCGACCAAGGATGCCGGCACCGAATTCAGGCCTGGCAGGACGGGCACCAGTACAGCCTGCGGCCCACCAGGTCTGCGGCCAGCACCGTGGTGCGGCAGACCCGGCAGGGCAATCCGTCACGCTTGTACACAAAATGCGCGTTGCCCCGGGCGGGAAAGGAACTGCTTTTCAGTGCGGCGGCTTCGGCTGCGGGTTTGGCCTTCTTGCCGTTTGCCGTCCAGTAGCGGGGCGTCGTGGTGATGATCCTGCCGTCGGCGACGCCGTCGTTCATCACGGAGACGACGTCGCGCCAGAGCTTCCGTGCCTCGCTGTCCGCGAGGTTGCTGCCCGGTAGCCAGGGGTCGAGCCGCCGCCGGAACAGGACCTCCGCCCGGTAGACGTTGCCCACGCCGGCGATGATCTTTTGGTCCATCAGGAGCGCGGCCACGGGTGCCTTGCGGCCCTGGAGGTTGGCGGCGAACCGCCCGGCGTCGCCCCGGCGGTTGACCAGCGGATCCGGCCCCAGCCGCGCCCGCACCAGGTCGGTCTCGGCCAGGGTGATGGCTTCGCACGTGGTGGCACCCCGGAGATCGGCCCAGCCGTTCGAGGCGGCCAGCCTGACACGCACGGCACCCACCGGCGCCGGCGGTCCTGAATAGGCGTCGTCGTCGTTTCCGTCCGCGAAAGACTCCTGCTCCCCCACGCGGCGCGGCGCACCGATGCTGGAAGATCCGTTGAAAGTGCTGTCGCCGCCGAAGCTCCAGGCCCCGTACAGCCCGAGGTGCACGTGCAGCACCAGGGCGTTGTCGAAGTGCAGGAAGAGGTGCTTGCCGTGCGCTTCGGCCGCGAGCAGCGTGTGCCCGTCCAGCAGCGCGGCCCCTGCGCTGAACCTGCCCTGCGGACTGGACACACTGAGCCGCCGGCCGCCGAAGACGTCCCCGAACTGCCGCGCCAGCCTGCGGACGGAATGCCCTTCAGGCACTACTCGATGACCTCGCCGGTTGATTCGTAAGCGGCGATCTTGCCGATGCGGCGGACGTGCCGTTCGTCGTTGCTGAAAGGCTCGCTCAGGAAGGCTTCGATGAGCGCGGTGGCCTCCTCCACGGTGTGCTGGCGGCCGCCGACGGCAACAACATTGGCATCGTTGTGCTCGCGCGCCAGGACGGCGGTGGAGTGGTTCCAGGCCAGGGCGGCACGGACACCTTTGACCTTGTTGGCGGCAATCTGCTCACCGTTGCCGGAACCGCCCAGCACGATGCCCAGGGCGTGGACCCCTGCCTGCTGGTCCGCAACTACTGCAAGGGCTGCGTTGATGCAGAACGACGGGTAGTCGTCCTGTGCGTCGTAGACCTTGGGACCGTGGTCCACCACCTCGTATCCCTTGGCGGACAGGTGCTGCACCAGGTGGGCGCTGAGCTCCATGCCTGCGTGGTCGGTGGCGATGTGGACCCGCGGGAAGGCAGGGGAAGAAGTCACGAGCAGAATCCGTTCGGTTGGGGCGCCGGCAGCCGGCCGGGACGGCGCAGGCCAGGGTCAGGACAACAGGGTCAAGGATACTAGGACTCCGGCTGCGCGGCCGGTGGCTGCCCGCCGCCTCCGCGGCGTGCCCTTGCCGCCACACGGGTCAAGACTTCAGCCAGCCTTGCAGCGGACGCGGGGCTGCCGCCGCTCACCGCGAGGCGCTGGCCGTCAGTTTTGCTGACGACGACGGCGGGGCCGCTGCTGACGAGCATGGCTGAGGTCCCGCCGTGGTGCCGGTAGCCCCACCCGCCATAGTCTGCCGCCTTCACATCCGCCGCGGTGGCGCCGGAGATGGCTCCCGCCGGCACGTTCATGACCGGCACGATGCCGGCCAGGAGGACCTTCAGGCCCTGGCGGTCGGCTTTGATCCGAGCGAACAGGAAGGCGGCGCCCACCACGGCGAGGAGCACCAGGAGCATTCCAAGCCAGGGGACGGCGACCGTGATCAGCGCGGAGGGGAACAGCGACGCTACGGCGATCATGATGAAGACCGAGCTGCGGGCGTGCACCCAGAGGCGGATGCTGTCCTTCGCCAGGTCCGGGTCCGCTTCCCTGGCGAGGGCGAGCTGGAGCGCACGGTCATCGTCGAGCGACCACTGCTGGTCGGCCTTGAAAACGAAGGCGATGATGACGCCTAGCGACAAGGCCGCACCGCTTCCGAGGGCGAGGACCGTCATGTCCACATGGGATTCCCTGGCGTCTGCCGACCCTGCCTGCCCCACTAGGCCGGCCGCGACGACGCTGGTGACAAAAAGGCTGAGGAACATTCCGGCACCCATCATGATCCGGCGCATGATGGCAGGCCTGTTGAGCGTCACGGCCTGGGAGAGGACCAGCCAGCCCGCCGCCACGATCGCCGCCGCCCCTACACCCACATAGGTGCCGAAGGGAGCGAAGGCCGCGCCGCCGTCGTTCGTCCACCGGATGGCGAGCGGCTCGGGGAGGTCCGGCCGGATCAAAAAGGCGCACACCACAAAACCGGCGGCAAGGACCACCGGAAACCCTGCGGCGAACCGCAGCGCCCTGGCGTCCACCGAATCCATAAGCTTGCCCATGATCCAACGCTACTCCGGCCGCAGGCACCTGGCGTCCTGCCCCTTTCTCCGTCCGCTGTGAGCCGCGCTACGTTTCCGGCGCTGAAGGAATGCAAGAATGAGCAGTGCCGCCGCTGGGCACCGCCAGCTGCGCAGACGCAATCTTTCTGGAGGTCCCTGTGCCAGGTATGAATCTCACGCGAGTTGAAGCCACTGAACGTGCCAAGCTGATTTCCGTCGAGTCCTACGAGGTCAGCCTGGACCTGACCCGCGGCGCAGACGTTTTCGGCAGCACCACCACCGTGAAGTTCAGCGCCAGGCCCGGGTCCTCCACTTTCATTGACGCCGTCACCTCCGCCGTCCACAGCGTCACCCTGAACGGCAGGAGCCTGGATCCGGCCGCCGTGGCCGACGGCGTCAGGATCCAGCTGCCGGAGCTCGCGGACCAGAACGAGCTCACCGTCGTGGCCGATGCACCCTACATGAACACCGGTGAGGGCCTGCACCGCTTCGTGGACCCGGTGGACAACGAGGTCTACGTATACACGCAGTTCGAAGTTCCGGATTCGCGCCGGATGTTCGCCGTGTTCGAACAGCCCGACCTGAAGGCGGCGTTCACCTTCACGGTCACCGCGCCCTCGCACTGGGACGTCATCTCCAACTCCCCAACGCCCGCACCCCAGGAGGCCACGCCCGGGGACGACGGCGGCGCCCGTTCCGTATGGTCCTTCTCCCCCACGCCGAGGCTGTCCTCCTACGTCACGGCACTGATTGCCGGCCCCTACCAGTCCGTGCGCAGCGAAGTGGTGAGCTCCGACGGGCGGACCATTCCGCTGGGTGTCTTCGCCCGGAAGTCGCTGATGCAGTACCTGGACGCCGACAACATCTTCGAGCTCACCCGACAGGGCTTTGCATTCTTCGAGGCACAGTTCGGCTGCCCCTACCCGTTCGAGAAGTACGACCAGCTGTTTGTTCCGGAGTTCAACGCCGGCGCCATGGAAAATGCCGGGGCGGTCACCATCCTGGAGGGCTACGTCTTCCGCAGCAAGGTCACGGAAGCCCAGATCGAACGCCGTGCCATCACGGTGCTCCACGAACTCGCGCACATGTGGTTCGGGGACCTGGTGACCATGCGCTGGTGGAACGACCTGTGGCTGAACGAATCCTTTGCCGAATACATGTCCCACCTCGCGGCGGTGGAGGCGACGTCCTTCACCAGCGCGTGGACCACCTTCGCCTCAGTGGAGAAGTCCTGGGCCTACCGCCAGGACCAGCTGCCCACCACGCACCCGATCTTTGCCGAGATCAACGACCTGCAGGACGTCGAGGTCAACTTCGACGGCATCACCTACGCCAAGGGCGCCTCCGTCCTCCGCCAGCTGGTGGCATGGGTGGGCCCGGAACAGTTCATGGCCGGCGTGCGTGAGTACTTTGCCAAGCATTCCTGGCAGAACACGGAGCTGAGCGACCTCCTGGTGGAACTGGAGAAGGCCAGCGGCCGCGACCTTGACGACTGGGGCCGGCAGTGGCTGGAAACCTCCGGCGTGAACACCCTCAAGCCGGAGCTTGAAGTGGACGGCGACGGCGTGCTCACGTCCTTTGCGATTGTCCAGTCTGCCGTTGACGAGTGGCCCACGATCCGGCCGCACCGCCTGGCGGTGGGCTTCTACAACCTCAACGGGTCCGGCAAGCTTGAGCGGGTGCACCGCGAGGAGCTGGATGTCGACGGCGGACGCACCGAGGTACCCGGGCTGGTGGGGCTTGCCCGGCCGGACCTGATCCTGGTCAACGATGACGACCTCGCCTACGCCAAGGTCCGGCTGGACGAAAAATCCCTGGCAACGGCCACGGCCCACCTGAAGGACTTCAGCGAGAGCCTGCCGCGGACCCTTGTCTGGAACTCGGCCTGGGACGCCGCCCGCGACGGCGAGACGCCGGCGCGGCGGTACGTTGACCTGGTCCTCGCCAACGTGGCGGCAGAGTCTGATTCCTCGGTGATCCTGGTCCAGCTCCGCCAGCTGGCCACAACCCTGAACTTCTACGTTGCGGAGAAGCACCGCGAGGCCACCGCGGTGGCAGCCGCGGACCGGCTGTGGAACCTGGCGTCCGGAGTGGCCGGCGGATCCGACGCGCAGCTCCAGTTCGTCAAGTCCTTCGCGCTGCTGGCCCGCAGCGAGTCCCAGCTGGACAGGGTGGCGGGGCTCCTGGACGGTTCAGCCACCCTGGAGGGGCTGGCCGTGGACCAGGACCTGCGCTGGGAGCTGGTGGCCTCCCTGGTGGCCGGCGGACGCCTCGGCCAGGACGGCATTGATGCCGAACTCCAGCGCGACAACACCTCCAGCGGCCAGAATGCCGCGGCCCTCGCCAAGGCTGCCATCCCCACCCCCGAAGCCAAGGCAGCGGCCTGGGACTCCATCGTGGTCAGGGGCGACCTCTCCAACGCGCTCCAGGGTTCGGCGGTCACCGGCTTCATGCGGGTCCTGGACCGCACCCTGCTGGAGCCGTACGCGGAGAAATACTTCGAGGCGGTACCGGGCATCGTCGAAACCCGCACCCACGCACTGGCCCAGCAGATCGTCGTCGGACTCTACCCGGCCCTGCTGACCACCCAGGCGACCGTTGACCGCACGGACGGCTTCCTGGCCGCGCTTCCGCCGGCAAGCGCCGCGCTGCGGCGCATGATGCTGGAAAACCGCGACGGCGTTGCCCGGGCACTGCGCGCCCGCGCGGCTGATGTCCTCCCGGGCGAGGCATAGGAGGCCGGGATGGGACTCAGTGAGCACCGGTATGGGCTGACCGTCCAGTGGACGGGCAATTCGGGTGAGGGGACCTCGTCCTACCGGGGCTATTCCCGGGACCACGACATCCTGATTCCCGGGCTGCCGGTCCTGAAGGGCTCAGCGGACCCCACGTTTCACGGGGACAAGGCACGCTACAACCCGGAGCAGCTGCTCCTGGCGGCCCTGGCCCAGTGCCATATGCTTTCCTACCTGCACGTGGCCGTGAAGCACGGCGTGGTGGTCACGGCCTACCGCGACGAGGCGTCGGGGATGCTGAAGCTGAACCGGGACGGCAGCGGCCAGTTTGAGAGTGTGACGCTGCGCCCGACGGTTACGGTGGCGGATCCGGCACATGCGGAGCTGGCCGGCCGGCTGCACCATGAGGCGAACCAGGTGTGCTTCATTGCCCGCAGCGTGAACTTCCCGGTGGGACATGAACCGGTGACGCTAACGGCCTGACGGTGGACTCAAAGGCTCCGGGGCAGCAGCCCGGCCAGCCGCGCCTCGGTCTCCGGCGCCAGCCCGGCCTTCCGCTGCCGGTTGAGTCCACGGACGCGTTCGTCGGCCAAGGCATCCGCCAGCGTCTCCTGCCACGGCCGCAACTGCAGTCCCCGGGCCAAAGCTGCGCTGTTGCTCCGGGCCATAAAGCCGCCGTGCCCGGGCGGGAGCCACAGCGGCAGTGAATCCGGGCCCGCCCAATAGTTCACGCCGTGCTCCGCCAGCCAGGTTTCCTCTGCCGGAAGGATCGTGCCGCGGTGGCCTGCAGCGTCCCGGGACGCTGCAATGTAGTTCCCGAAAGGCACCTGTTCGCCTACAGCGTTCAGCGGCCCGGTCACGCCGTCCCCGGCGGCGCGCAGGATCCAGGCCGCGAGGTCGCGGACGTCGATGGCCTGGGTGGGGCTGGTGTCGATGGCGGGTACGAGGACCGGGCGGCTGTCCCTGGCAAACCGGGCAGGCCAGTAGCCGTAGCGGTCTGAGCTGTCCCAGGGGCCTCCGATCAGTCCGGCACGGCACAGGTGGGCTTTCCCGCCCGCGGCCTGCATGGTTGCCTCCTCGATGGCCGCCTTGGATTCGCCGTAGGTATCCGGCGTGGACGGAGTCCCGGCCGGAAGCGCAGGCAGGAGGGGAGCGTCCTCGTCCGCGCCGGGAACCGAAGCATCCGCGTAAACCGAGCAACTGGAGACGAACGTCCAGTGTGCAGCGCGGCCTGCGAGGGCCTCAAGCGCCTCAGTGGCAGGGACAGGGTCGCGGGCGACCTCGACCACGGCGTCCCACTCCCCGGTCGCACCGGCGTAGGCGTTCGCGCCCAGTGAACGGTCCGCCCTGAGCCAGGATGCACCCTGGGGCGGAACAGCCGCGGAGCCGCGGGCAAGGCAGGTGACGTCATGCCCGGCCGCCACAGCGCTGCGGACAATTCCTGCGGAGAGGAAGGCCGTTCCGCCGAGGACAAGGATGCGCATGTTGAGAGGCTACGGCGATAGTGTTGAAGGAGAACAGGGCGTCCGCGCCGGGCGAAACCGGCATCACGGCATACCCTTCCCGGCACAGCCAAACAACAGCAGGAGTACTACCCCCTCATGGTCAGCACGTTGTCCATCCTTCCTTCCGCCGCCAGCGAGCCGGACGGCATCAGCGTCACCGGCATCGTGATCAGCCTCGGCGTCGGCGTTGCCATCTGGCTGGTGGCCACCTTCGTCATCTCCCGCATCACCAGGCGCGTGGCGGCAGGCAGCAATTTCTTCAAGAAACCCACCTTCAGGTGGGCCGCCCCTGCCTTCAGGGCGCTGGACCATGAGCGGCGCGTACAGCGTGCCGAAACCATCGGTTCACTGCTGAACAGCATCGTGGGAGTACTGGTGGTGGTCATCACCGGCATGTACGTCCTGCAGAACCTGGACATTAACATCGCACCCCTGCTGACCAGCGTCGGCATCCTGGGTGTGGCCATCGGCTTCGGCGCCCAGCAGCTGATCCGCGATTTCCTGGCAGGAATATTCATCACCATTGAGGACCAGTTCGGCATCGGCGACGTGATCGAAACCAGCGAGGTGGTGGGCGTGGTGGAATCCATGGGCCTGCGCATCACCCGCGTCCGGTCCGACGACGGCGCCATCTGGTACCTGCGCAACGGCGAGATCCTGCGGGTCGGCAACCGGTCCCAGGGCACGTACGTCCCCCTGCACGAATCGCCGGACGGCACCACAGACCAGGGCTCGGACCACGGCACCGAGAACACCAAGACCGAGCAGAAAGCCGGAGAATAGCGATGACGATTCCCATCGAGCCGCAGCGGCCGCAGCTGATGCAGAACGATCCGTTCAGCAAGCCCGGCTACACCGACAACTTCTATGATGCCGTGGGCGGGCACGACACCTTCGTGAAGCTGATCGACGTCTTCTACGACGGGGTGGCGACGGATCCCCTGCTGCGGCCGATGTACCCCGAGGAAGACCTTGCACCGGCGAAGCGCCGCTTCCTGATGTTCCTTGAGCAGTACTGGGGCGGGCCCACCACCTACGGCGAGGAACGCGGCCACCCCCGGCTCCGCATGCGGCACATGCCGTTCAAGGTGACTCCCGAGGCCAAGGACCGCTGGCTGTTCCACATGCGCAAGGCTGTGGACGCCCTGGAACTTCCGCCGCTGTACGAGGGCACCCTGTGGGACTACATGGAGCGGGCCGCGCTGTCCATGGTGAACAGCCCCTCGGCGCCCTGACTGGTGACGCCGGAACCGGCGGTTAGAGGAGTCCGCTTCCGGTCCGCGCCAGGACGTGGCCGCGGCTGCCCGTGAGGCGGAACCACCGGCCGGCCCGGTAGAGCTTCTGGTCGCCGTCGGCTAGGAATCCCAGGGCCAGTGCGGCGAAGGCAGCGCCGGCGGGCAGCCCCGACGCATCGAGTTCCCGGCCCCACACCGCGGCGCGGGCATTGTTGACGATGAGAGCACCGGGCTTGTCCGGCACGATTCCGGCCACCTCGGCGATGCCTGCCTCGGCTGCCGCCCGCAGTTCCGCATCGGGCCGTGAGCCGACCAGTTCCCACCCGCTCCGCGGGGCGCCCACCCCCGTCCAGGACTCGGTGACGGTGGACGGCGGAACGGGGAGTTCGGCGTCGTCCTGGCCGGCGCGGGCCAAACGGTCCAGGACCGCGGACAAGGCCACGGTCACATCCGTCGCCGAGGGTTCCGCCAGGGCCATGGTGCGCAGCCCGAGGATCGTGGGGGTCGATTCGCCCAGGAGCCTCGGCCGGAGCACGCACACATACGCGGCAAGGACGGAACCTGCCGCCTGAAGCCGGATGGCGCCGTCGTCAATGGCTTTTGCCCGCGTGGCGAAGGTCTTCAGATCGGCAAGATCCTGGGAGTCGGCAAAACGGAAGGACGAGGTGAGGAGATCAGACACACCAAGAACACTACCGGCTGGGGCTTTGTTGAGCAGTGCCGGGGCGCCGTCTAGAGTCGAACCATGACTGAAGCCGACGCCGGACTGCTGGCGCTCCCCAGCGAAGATCCCACCTCATCGCTCATCTCCCTCCTTGACCTTGGTGAGCTGGAGGGGGCGCGGACGGACGAGGACATTTTCCTGGGACCTTCCCAGCAGCAGCCCCACCACCGGGTGTTCGGCGGCCAAGTGCTGGCCCAGTCGCTCATCGCATCCATCAGGACTGTGGCCCCTGACCGCTTTGTGCACTCCATGCACGGCTATTTCCTTCGGCCGGGCGACGCCAACAAGCCCATCACGTTCGGCGTCCAGCGACTCCGCGACGGCCGGTCCTTTTCGGCACGCCGGGTCCACGCCTACCAGGAAGGCACGCCGATCCTGTCGATGATCGCTTCCTTCCAGGGGGAGGATGAGGGGATTGAGCACCAGTCCACGATGCCCGGCGGCATTCCGGACCCGGAGTCTCTGCCCAGTACCGCTGACCTGCTGGGAAAATTCGACCACCCCGTGGCGCGGCACTGGGCCTATGAGCGTCCTTTCGACATCAGGCATGTGGATCCTCCGCTGTACGTCTCCGCGAAGGGCAAGCGGGAAGCCCGCAATGCGGTGTGGATGAAGACTTTCGGGCCGATGCCGGACAATCCCAACCTGCACCGGGCGGCCCTGGCATACGCCAGCGACTACACGCTCCTTGAGTCCATCCTGCGGCGCCACGGTTTGAGCTGGATTACCCCCGGAATGAATGTGGCCAGCCTCGACCACGCGATGTGGTGGCACCGCCCCGCCCGCGTGGACGAGTGGCTCCTCTATGTGCAGGAATCGCCCAGCGCGCAGGGCGCCCGCGGCCTGGCGACGGGCAAGATCTTCAACCAGGCCGGCCAGCACGTGGCGTCCGTGGCGCAGGAAGGCATGGTCCGGGTCCCCACGGACCTGAAAAATAAGGTGGTGGGCGCCTTCCAGTCCAAGGTGATGGAGCACCAGATCCGCAAAGCCGGGCGGGACTGACCGTAAATTCCGCGCCCGGCGCAGAACACGGAACAGGCCGGCACCCACTGGGTGCCGGCCTGTTCTGCGCTGTTGGTGGAGCGTTGCCCCTCGTTATCCCGCCGCGGGTCAGTCCCGGGTGAGGCGGCGGTGCGTGACGCGGTGCGGCTTCGCGGCATCCGGCCCGAGGCGCTCAACCTTGTTCTCCTCGTAGGATTCGAAGTTGCCCTCGAACCAGTACCACTTGGAGGGGTTCTCCTCGTCGCCTTCGTAGGCCAGGATGTGCGTGGCCACCCGGTCCAGGAACCAGCGGTCGTGCGAAACCACCACGGCGCAGCCGGGGAACTCGAGCAGGGCATTCTCCAGGCTGCTGAGGGTTTCGACGTCGAGGTCGTTGGTGGGCTCATCGAGCAGCAGCAGGTTGCCGCCCTGCTTGAGGGTCAGCGCCAGGTTCAGGCGGTTGCGCTCACCGCCGGAGAGTACGCCTGCCTTCTTCTGCTGGTCCGGGCCCTTGAAACCGAAAGCGGCAACGTAGGCGCGGGACGGCATTTCGACCTGGCCCACCTGGATGAAGTCCAGTCCGTCGGAGACGACTTCCCACAGGGTCTTGTTGGGGTCGATGCCCCCACGGCTCTGGTCCGCGTACGAGATCTTGACCGAGTCGCCGATCTTGAGGTCTCCGCCGTCGAGCGGCTCAAGCCCGACGATGGTCTTGAAGAGCGTGGTCTTGCCGACGCCGTTGGGGCCGATGACGCCAACGATGCCGTTGCGGGGAAGGCTGAAGGACAGTCCGTCGATCAGGGTGCGGTCCTCGAAACCCTTCTGGAGGTTCTTGGCTTCCAGCACCAGGCCGCCGAGGCGGGGTCCCGGCGGGATCTGGATCTCTTCGAAGTCCAGCTTGCGGGTGCGGTCCGCTTCTGCGGCCATTTCCTCGTAGCGGGCCAGGCGGGCCTTGGACTTGGTCTGGCGGCCCTTGGCGTTGGATCGGACCCATTCCAGTTCCTCGCTGAGGCGCTTGGCCTGCTTGGCGTCCTTCTTGCCCTGGATTTCCAGGCGGGCACGCTTCTTCTCCAGGTACGTGGAGTAGTTGCCCTCGTAGGGGTACAGGTGGCCGCGGTCCACTTCGGCGATCCATTCGGCCACGTGGTCCAGGAAGTACCGGTCGTGGGTGACGGCCAGGACGGCACCCGCGTACGAGGAGAGGTGCTGCTCGAGCCACAGCACGCTCTCTGCGTCAAGGTGGTTGGTGGGCTCGTCCAGCAGCAGCAGGTCAGGCTTCTGCAGCAGCAGTTTGCACAGGGCGACACGGCGGCGCTCACCACCGGAGAGGTTGGTGACGTCGGCATCCGCCGGCGGGCAGCGGAGGGCATCCATAGCCTGCTCCAGCTGGGAGTCCAGGTCCCAGGCATCCGCGGCGTCGATGGCTTCCTGCAGCTGCCCCATTTCCTCGAGGAGGGTGTCGTAGTCAGCGTCGGGGCTGGCCATTTCCTCGGAGATTTCGTTGAACCGCTGGATCTTGCCGTAGATCTCGCCCACGCCCTCCTGGACGTTGCCCAGGACGGTTTTTTCTTCGTTGAGCGGGGGCTCCTGCAGCAGGATGCCCACGCTGTAGCCGGGGCTCAGCCGGGCCTCACCGTTGGAGGGGGTGTCCAGTCCAGCCATGATCTTGAGGATGGTGGACTTACCGGCACCGTTCGGGCCCACGACGCCGATCTTGGCGCCAGGGAAGAAGGACATGCTTACGTCGTCAAGAATAAGTTTTTCGCCAACGGCTTTGCGGGCCTTGGTCATTGTGTAGATAAATTCCGCCATGGTTCCAAATCTAGTGGGTTGGCAGGCATATCTCACATTCCGGGCGACAGGCTCAGGTGCCTACAAAGCACTTGCCGCTGGCCAGGACTGGCAGGACGGTCACTGCTACCGCACCGTCGCGGACCTGGCCGATCACGCAGTCACGCCCTTGGAGCACTGCGGCCTCAATGGCATCTGCTTCCAGGCCTGTGGGTGTCCGGCTCTGCGACACTTCAAGCACTCCGGGTGCAATGCCCGCCCCCGTGAGCGCGTCGCTTACCTGGGCAGTGGCGGGTTTGGGCGTTCCTGCCGCCAGCCTGCCCAGCGCGTCAGTGACCGTCTGGCGGACAGTTTCCGTGGCGGCGGCTTCGGGGGCGCCGTTTGAGGCAGCCCCGGAGGTATCCGCCAGGGGTCCGGCGTCCTGCGTCCCGGGAGTGCCGGCGCCTGTCTGATCTGCGGCCGCCGGGCCGGCAGCCTGTGACGGTGCAAGTCCCGGCTCTGCAATTCCTTTCTTCAGAACGCCAGGCGCTGCTGAACCGGATTCGTTGACAGACGGTGTCCCGCCCACGCAGCCTGCCAAGGATCCCGCCAGGGCGGCGGCCGATAGCGCAGCCAGCAGGCGGCGGGTGGGGCGCTGGTGTGACAACCGGGCAGATTTCGCCGAGGCGGTGCGGGCAACCTGCGGGTCCCCCGCCGAGACAATCTTCCGGTGGTCGAGGGTAAGCCGCATGCAGTCATTCTGCCACGAGGTGGTGAACCTCCTTCGCAACCTGGACGGGAACAACCTCGACGGGCAGGACACGGCCGGGGGGTGCCGTGGTCCTGCCCGCAAAGGCAGCCATGGAAGCAACAGCAACAGCCCTCCTACACTCCGGATTCGGCGAGCTCCCCCGTTTCCAGGTTCAAACCAACGATGTCGCCGTTGGTGTCCTCGATGAAGGCAGCCGCCGGATCCCCGCCGCCGTCCAGGTCTTCGTCACCATCTTCAGGTTCATCGAACGTTCCGTCTGCTGCCCGGTGTTCGCCCTCGGAGGGGGGAGGATCCTGCTCCACGAGTGAGAGGATCGGTTTGGCGGAGGAGCGGATGAAGTTGGCCGTGCCCCACGTGAGGTCGTGACCCACGGCGTCGGCATCAATGGTGTGCGAGTAGTAAACTCGGCCGTCCCTCTCCCAGCTGCGGATTTTCAACGTACCGAACACAATGACGGGCTGTCCCTTCCTGATGCTGCAGCCGATGTTTCCCGCGAGGTGGCGGTAGCCCTGGACCAGGAACCAGTTCGTGTGGCCATCCGTCCATGTGCCTGATTCCCTGTCGTAGCGGCGGGAGGTGGATCCGATACGGAAAGAAGCCGTGGCCACTCCCCCTGGTGTTGTGGAGCTCTTGACCTCGGTGGCAACAAAGCCCCGGACCGTTATGGTGTCGCTCATCTTTACGTCCTGTCTTTATGAGTGATGCCCTAGAAGGCAGGACCAGCATCGCCCGCGCCGCCGGCCGTGATCGATGGAGTGGCCTGCCTATGTGGACAACCCGGCTCTGTACCTGCCTGTGGAGGAAAAGTGGGTGGGCGGGCCGCTGGTGACTTGCCGGCGCTCCGGGCAATGTAAACTTTTTGAGGCGCCGGAGATCAGCTCCGGAAGGCCATGCCTCAGTAGCTCAGGGGATAGAGCAGCGGCCTTCTAATCCGCCGGTCGGGGGTTCGATTCCCTCCTGGGGCACACAGAAAAGCGGTCCTGACCAGCACAAACGCTGATCAGGACCGCTTCTGTTTTTGGTTGGCATTCAGCCAATCCACCGCTTACCCACCGCTTTCACTTCCCCAAGGTGGAAAGCCCGTAAAGCCGGAGGATGGCGAGGGCTCTCTTTGAATCTCCTGTTTCCACCACTCGGCGCACCCACTGGATACGGGGACGGTACGCAAAGATCTGGAACCGCGAAGTCATGAGCGCGTCATAGAGGAGGTTGAAGTACGGGGCCACCTGCCGGCGCATGTTTTCCATCCCGACCTCTGCCAGCACCAAGCCCTGTAGGAGTCCGGCGGCATGTTCCACCAGGCGCAAGACGGGGGTGGGCAGATGATGGCCGCCTACGGCATAAGCCGACGCCATGTCGTCTGAAAGGTCTGCGATTTTTTGCAGGCACGCAGCATTGTGCAGGTCTACATATTCCTGCATCGCGGCCCGCGCATCTTCCGGGACGCTCAGGAGCACGTCCGGCGCCATTCCTTTGCGCGTTTCAATCATGATGGCCCGCACGACCTTGACGATCTCCATGCGGTCTTTGGCCTGCTGAGAGAACTTCTCGTTCCTCACCTGCAGCCTGGGTTTTAGAAAGAAGTCAACGAGCAGAGCAACCAAGGCGCCAGCCCCGGCGGTGCCCAACACTGTCCATATGTTCCAAGCAGGAGCGGCGGCGGCCGCAGCTTCGGCAGGGATCACGCTCCCCCCGCAACTTCCCCGAAGGCCTGCAGAAGCTCGGTCATATCAGGCGCCTCGTGCGTCTTTTGGACGTAGTGCCGGCTGGTGATCTGCTCGCTGGAGTGACCCAGCTGGGCGGAGGCTGAGGCCATGCCCTCGGCTTTGGCCAGGAGCGTGCCCACAGACTTCCGGAACGTGTGGGGAGTGACCCACTGGAAGCCGATCTCGTACCGAGCGGACCGCCACTGCTTCCGGAAGTTGCCCGGATCCCGCAACGTGCCGGTGGACGACGGGAAAACGACGTCCCACGGATTCGCGACGAGCTGCTGTACTTGGCGCCGGAGGAGCATCTCCACTGCGAACGGCGGCAGGTAGTAGCGCTGGCGTGAGTTGGTGGACTTGGGATGCTCCTGAATCGTCATTCCCTCCCCCTTCACGTAGATGACCGTGCCAGTGACGGTGAGCGTCGGTCTGGCGGCCTTCAGGTCGATGTCCTTCCAGCGGACAGCCAGTGCTTCGCCTATCCGGGCACCGGTGGCGAGCATGACGTCCACAACGTCCAAGAGGTCGTCAGGACGCTTGCGGCCGCGGGGTTGCGACGACTCCTGCCACTGCCGGAGGCCGGCACGCAGGGCGGCCGCTTCCTCCACGGTCAGGGCGCGGACTTCCTTACGGCTCACGGGCACCTTGGCAACGTCGCGGAGGGGGTTCGCGGAGACCGCGCCGTGCCGGGCTGCGAGGCCCAGCATGGCCGACAGTACCGTCTTTGCCAGCTTCGCCGTGGCGCTCCCGTGCTTCGCCGTCGTGGCCTTCAGGAACCGATCCAGGCGGGAAACAGTGGCCTCGCGGATGGTCAGGCCGCCAACGCCAGGGATTACGTACGAGTCCATAACCTCCCGGTAGCGCCGCTGCGTGTTGATGGCCCGGTCCTGATCCATAAACTCAAGCCACCAGATCTCCCCCAGCTTATTCAGGCGCGTATCAGGGGTGATGTCATCCCCGGCCGGCATCGCCCGATCCCGCAGGGCTGCTATGAGGGCCTGCTCCGCCTTGGATCCACGGTCATTCTTGGAGATTGAAACGGCGCGGGCCTCCACCTTCCGGGTGACGCCGTCGAAGTCACGGAACCGGGCCATGGCCCGCCACACGCCTGGCGTGACCTCGTCGCGGCTGATCTTCCCCCAAGTGCCGATCTGCAGCGGCGGCCTAGGCATCTTTGCCATCCCCCTGCCCGCCGACGTCGTCGAGCTCAAGCAGGAAAGCTGCGTGCTTGGTGGTGTCCTCGATCTTCTGCAGATCTTCCTTGAGTGCGGCCGTCAGTGCCGGCATGCCTTGAAGCGTCATCCGAAGCTTTGAGTAGACGCGCCGTAGCTGCTCGTCGTCCACGCCGCTGGTATCGAGCCGGCTGCCGAAGTCGGGCGCAAAGGCGTAGGCGTCGCTGATGCGTATAGCCTCGCCCTCCGAGGAGGTGAAGAGGTATTGAACCTGACACCCCAGAACGCTTGCCAACGCCATGACCTCCGCGGCCACGAATGACCGTTTGCCGCCTTCTGCCTGGGACACGGTCGACCTGGACCAGGAGGAGCCGAGGAGCATCCCCACTTCCTCGCCTAGTTCCGCCTGCGAGATACCGTTCCGCTCCCGCAACTTGCGGACGTTCTCCCCGATGAGTACTTCAATGCGTTTCGCCATGTCACCCTCTGATGTTTAGAAGTTCCTTACCCAAGTATTGATCACGATCAGAAGCTTGACAAGTGCTCAACGACGGGCAATAGTTAGATAACGGTAAACATCAAGCTAAGGTTTACGAAAAGCAAAACAGGAAGGGATGTCATGGAAGGCAAAGACACCACCCACGAGCGGCTCCTGGGAATGCAGGACATCGCAGACCGGTACGGGGTGCCCCTCGCTACCGTCCGCGGATGGCGGACAAAGAACTACGGACCCAAGGGCATTCCAATCGGGAAGTACGTCCGCCACCGACTCAGCGAATGCATCGCTTGGGAAGAAGCACAGCTGGCCAAGGCCAGCACAGCAGCCTAGACCCCATGGCGGCCACCCGAACCAGACCAAAGAAAAAGGGAGCCAGCGGTAACTGGCTCCCAAAGAATCCAACCCCCGACACCACGAAGGAAGTAAAGATCATGACAACCATAACAGCAGAAGCACCCGCCGCAGCCGAAGAGATGAAGCCGTGGCATAACCTGGCCGGCCTCATTGTCGCCATCCGCCCGGACTGGACCATCGAGACCGTGGCCGACGTCCTCCACCGTTGCCGCAACCTGAAGACCCCCGCAGAACTCGTGGAGATCGGCACCCGCGTTGCCTCCTCCTACCGGAAATTCGAAACCCCGCGTTCCATCGGAATGGTCGCCGCCGGCCTGGTGGAGCTGTGATCACCATGATGACCGCAGCCCCCGACCCGCTCCCCGCCGAACCCACCACCGCGGACTTCCGCCGCGTCGCCGCCATCGTCACGATGAATCGTTACCGCGTGGATCCCAATTCCCTTTGGCACCAGGACGGCGTCGCAGAGAAGCTTTGGCAGGCACGCAATACGATGCCCTTCCCGGACCTCGCAGTGCTGGCCGGTGCTGTAGCCCGGGACGCCAAGTACAAGGGCCCCGGCGCCATCTACCTCGTAGCGGCAGGAGTGATCAAGCCGTGACCGCCGTGCAGCAGTTCATCTACGCCGGCAACGACGTTCGGACAATCGACGCGGACGGGGAACCGTGGTTTGTCGCCGCCGACGTCGCCCGCATCCTCGGCTACTCCGCAACGGCCGCACTCACGCGGCGGCTCGATGACGATGACAAGGGGGTGCGGGAGCTGCACACCCCTGGCGGCCGGCAGTCCATGGCCGTGATCTCCGAGCCCGGGCTGTTCGCCGCGATCCTCGGGAGCCAGGTAATCGGAGCAAAGGCATTCAAGCGGTGGGTCACCCATGAGGTCCTGCCAGTCATCCGCAAGACAGGCACCTACGGGACCGCGCAACCCCACACCCTCCCACAGAGCTTCGCGGACGCGCTCCGGCAGCTCGCAGACACCCACGAGCAACTGGAGGCCGCGACGCCGAAGCTCGAGGCCTATAACGCGCTGGTGGAGGCAGACGGCCTACTGTCCATGCAGGCCGCCGCGAAGACTCTTGGCTACGGGCCGAACATCCTGTACCGCGACCTGCGGCGCCTTGGCATCCTGCAGGGCAACAACCTCCCCTATCAGCGCTATCTCCACCACTTCGAGGTCGAGCTGGGCAGCTACAAGAACAGGCGCGGTGAGACGGTGCCCACGACCACGACAATGGTCCGGCCATCAGGCCTGGACTTCCTCCGCCGGAAGCTCGCTACGACGGCCGAAGGGGCCACCGCGGCGGCTGAAGGGGCAGGAGCCAGGGCATGATCACCGCAGCAGACCTCGCCGCCGCCTGGGCATCAGGCTACTGGCACGGGACCAGCCACGAGGGCCCGCTGAATGACGCCGTGGTGGCCGCAAAGAACCCGTACAGGGCCAGAGGCACTGACCCGGGAATCCTTGCTCCGGACTCGCCCACTGACTGACTACCGATATTTGGAGGTGCAGCACTTTGGGTGCTGGAAACGTAGCCCTCGCATTCGCGAACTGGGCAACGCTGGACGACCGGTCCTTCCGCGTCCTGTGCCGCATGGCCCTCGTGTCCATGGACAACGGGAACCCGCCCCGGTACTTCGCCGGCCGCGACGACCTGGCAGCAGCCCTGGGCAAGCCCCTCCCTGCCAAGCCCGAGGAGGACGACGTCAGCGCTGCAGCTGAAGCAGCCAGAAAAGCCCGGGCCAGCGTCTACGAGGTGGTGCGGAAGGCAGTAGCCCGGCTGGTGAAGGAAGGCGTCATCGTCTCCAGCGGGGATGCCCGGTTCAGGAGCCGTGCCGAGTACACGCTGTACCTGCACCGCAGCGGCCAGCCCCAACAAAACGTTGCCCCAGTACCCAACGAATCGTTGCCCCAACAGCCCCAACAAATTGTTGCCCCTATGCCCCAACAAAACGTTGCCCCATTGGCCCAACAGATCGTTGGTACAGGCCCAACAGATCGTTGCCCCCTAGGAGTAGAGGAACCACTAAAGGAACAACTCATAGGAATACCAGCAGGAACCAATCCCGGCATGACCCTTGAGTCACCTAAGCAATTGGAGGCAAAGCAGGGAGAGATAGAAATCGATCTCCCTGCAGAAAGAACTCCCTCGTCCAAAACAGCACTGGCAAGACAGCTCGCTGAGGACTTCCAGGACTGGTACGCCATCTATCCCAAGCACGTCGGCCGGGGCGCTGCAGTGAACTCCTACAACAGGGCCCGGAAGAACGGCGCCACCCCTGAAGAACTCATCAACGGAGCACGGCGCTACGCAGCAGAGCGCAAAGGCCAGGACCCCCAGTACACGGCAGCCCCGGCCACCTGGCTCAACCAGGAGCGCTGGACTGACGATCCGGACCACCTCGGAGAGATCGACGTCGACGCCATACTCGGCAAGGACTACTGGACCCCAGGCCCGCCCCCCGCAGGGCTCAGTGTCGCGGAAGAGATCGGCTGGAAGAAAGAACAGCGGGCCCTCCGCAACGCTGCACGGCTCGAAGAAGCCAAAGCCAAAGCATCCTCAGCCAATCTCTCCCCTTGGGACCCCGCATACCACCAAGCCAAGCCTTCCGTTGAAGACAAGATGCGAGCCACTATGGCCGCCGGCCAGCGCCTACAGGCTCAAACCGGTGCCGTGCCGCGGCAATACCAATGGTGCAACCCTCCCCGCGAAATCGAAGCCCCAGAACAGGAGTCAGCATGACCACCACCGCGACACTCACTGAGTGGTACGTACGCCCTGAAGACTGCCCAGACTGCTACGCCCAAGAAACCATCGCCCAAGACCACGGCATCGACTGGACCATCGAAACCACCCACGAAACCAACTGCCCCAACCACCCCCACAACCAGGAGACCCCCGCATGAGCAAGCAGAAACACGACATCGGAAACAAGAAGCGCCGCGCAGCGGAAGCATCCAAAGAAGCCCCGAAGCACACCAGCACCGACGCACTCGCTCACCGACTCGTCACCCGTGGTCTAGCAACAAAGCGGATCCTTGACCACCTCGTCCCCGCTGGAGACCGGCAGCCATGAACCGACCCCATGAAGCCGTGACCTGGAGGGTGACCTCATGAAGAACCAGTGTGGTGCGAAGGCCAAAGGCACCGGGGAGCGCTGCAAGCGGGCGCCTATTGCCGGCGGGACCGTGTGCCGCGTCCATGGCGGTGCCTCGAGCTCGGTGAAGGCTGCCGCCGCCCGGCGAGCGCAGGAGGAGGCGGCCAGGCAGCAGCTCATGGCCCTGGGCGAACCTGAGGACATTGATCCCTCGGAGGCGTTGCTGCGCCTGATCAGCTGGAAATACGGGGAGGTCAAGTGGTTGCGTCAGCGCGTTCAGAATCTTCCCGGCCATGAGCTGACGTGGGGCGTCGCACAGACCGACGTAGGGCTGACGGCTGAAGGCCCCATCGACAAGGTTACGGAGAGGGCCGCGCCGTCCGTCTGGTGGGCACTCCTGCGGCAGGCTGAGGACCAGCTGGCCAACTATGCCGAACGGGCCCTCCGCGCCGGCATAGAGGAACGCAAAGTCCGGATCGCAGAGCAGCAAGGCGACCTGGTCGCGGCCGTCATGATGAACATCTTCCAGAGGCTGGCCCTGACTCCTGAGCAGTGGGAAGCGGTCCACGTCGTGACCCCGCAAGAGCTGCGAAAGCTGGCCGCATGAACGCCTACAGGCCGCCACGCTACGAAGGCCTGGGCGCCCACGTCTCTGGAGTCAGCGCACGGGTGCTTACCTCGATCCTGGAACGCGCCAAGGCGCTGGACAGCATCCAGAGAATACCGGCGGAGGCGCGGGCTGAGGTTTTGGCGACCTATGACAGTCTCCGCGCTGCGGCCATCTACTGGAACGAGCAGCAGGCAGAACAACGCGGGCAGGCACCAGCGCCCCAGGAACCCGCCGAAGAAGCTCCTGCGCCCGCTGCTGACGATCTGTCTGCCGCGGAGGCGGCGGAGGTCCTCGGATGCACAGAGCGGCGGGTACGGCAGCTCCTGGCGGCCGAGAGGCTACAGGGGCGCAGGGTGGCCGGCCGGTGGCTTGTAGACGCTGGCAGTGTCGGAGACTACCTGCTCGCGAGGGAAGCGGCCTGAGGGTTGCTAACCCACCCTTCGCAGGGCCGAATGCGGCACTCCCCCCGCAACCCCCGGCTGCGGGCCCCTTTTGTCGTGCGATCCGCGTGCCAATCCACCGCTTACCCGCCACTTATTGCCACCGTTTCCGCCGCCGGAAGCGCGGAAGCCCCGCCAGCGGCCAACGTCAGAGACTGATCATGGACAGTTCCTCAGGGAACCCCAGCCGGAGCGGAATACCGTCCGGTCCCGTATGTGGAAAGCGGGACCGGACGCCACCCGCACAGACAAACTTCACGAACCACCAAGGGAGGGCCAGCAATGACCACCGATAAAGACATCCTGGCCGCACTCCACGGCCGACCTACCGGCCAGCAGAAGGCCGCCCACGAAGCCACGATCAGGGCCCTGGCTGGCGGGACCTCAGACAGGGACCGCGCATACAGCTCCGCCGTCATTGAAGCACTCGGCGGCACCCCCGCGGCCACTACCCGCACCGACATATCGCCCTCCCAACGACGCGGCGACTCACTCGAACCGGTAGCTATCTGGGCAGCAAAAGAGGCCGCTGCAGCAGCCACCACGGCTTTGGCAGAAGCCATCATGCGGGCTGATGGCACCAAGGGTATCTACCTCGCAGAAGCTGAGGCCCGCGAGATCGCCGCAGAGACATACACGGAGGCCGCCAAAGGAAGCCCTTACGAGGACGCACGTCAGAAGCACGTCGCCAGGGCTTTGACGAAGATTGCCGAGGCCATCGTCCGCACCAAGGAGTCGGCAGCCAAACCCAACCCCCGGCCATCGACACAGCCACTGCCGCAGACCACTGCCGGCACACCCCGCCAGAAACGGGAAAGCCGCAGCGCCATGAACCCCGACACCGTCATCATCTCTTACACCTAAGCCACCGACACCACACAGGAGCACAGCAGCATGGGAATTTTTAGCAAGAGCCTTGACCAGGCACAGGCCGCGGTCACAAAGGCCGAATCCGTAGTCCAGGAATGGGAGGGCAAAGCGGCTGCTGCACGCGAAGAAGCAGCCCGGCTGGACGCGGAGTCCGGCGCCATGATCCTGGCCGACGAGTCGGCAGCTGAGCGCGTCACCCTCAACATCCAGGCCCACGAGCGCCGGGCCCGGGCGTTCGACGGGGCAGCATCAGAGGCGCGGCAGAAGCTGCACCAGGCGCAGCGGGAAGCGTTGGAGGTGGAAGCCCGGGAAGAGGACAAGCTCGCGGCCACCGATCGGAAGAACGCGGCCACCCACGCAGCGAAGGTCCAGGATCTGAAGCGGCAGCTCGAAGATCTGGACGGATGCGAATGGGCCCGGGCCGACGCCCCCGACATCACCACGGGCCGCCCGTCCGGCCACCAGCAGATCGGCAAATCCGGATCTCTTGAGCACACCGCTCACCGCCACGAAACCCGGGCGGCAGTCATCCGCTACTTCCTGGCCACCGGGAACGTCGCCCATGATTTCTACCTCCTGGACAATGAGCTTGGCACCAGCCTCAACACCATCGCTCTGAGCTTCGGCCAGGGCGACTACATCCCGAAGTCCGTGTACGCCGCCCGTAGCGCTGGCCTGAACTTCGCGGGCGCTGGAGCATGAGGACGGCAGCGGAAGGCCTGAAAGCGGCCGCCGAGGTCCTCGAGGAAGACATCCGGAAGATGGACTCCGGCGAACTACGCGCTACCCCTGAGCAGCGGGCCTTCCTGATGGGCGCAAAGAACGCTCTGCTGGGGCAGAGAGTCGCGCAAACCGGTGGGTTTCCGGTGGATCCCGCCGAACCCCAGGAATCGAGAGACCGCCCAGCCCAGCAGGGGCGCGGCATGGACGGCGGCCGACCTGAGAACAACGGCTTAGCAGACGGGGATTGACAGACCCCCTCACTTCCAGAACCTTCAAGCGAGCGGTCCTTTCTGCGTGATTGTGGTAACGCCGTATGGATTGGGTATGACACATCAGGTAGAGTCACGACCTAATCGACTACGGAATGGCACACGCATGAGTGACGAGGGAATGCCTCAGCAACTGCAGATTGAGCTGCCCGACGACCTGGCGGGCGGGAACTATGCCGACTTCGCCAGCGTTTGGCATACGCCTAATGTTTTTGTTTTGGACTTCATAGCGGTCAAACAGCCCCCTACTCCCAGCGAAGGTCCCAACGGTGAGCCGATGCTTGTCGTCCCCGGCAGAGTCGTGAGCCGGATCCGGATTCCGCCTGAACAGGTCTTTGAAGTAGCGAAAGCCTTAGCCAACCAATTGGAGTCTTGGGAGCAGGAGACCGGACGAAAGGAACCCTCAAAGCCACTATTCGGGTTCGGAGCCCCAGGACCTATCATTGACCCAAAGGAAGGAGAGAACGATGACGATTAGCGCGCCCGAGTATACGGCTGCACCAAAGACGGCCAGCCCCTATGCCGGTGGACACGTAACCTACGTCCTTGTTCCACCGCACACGACATCAAAGTTCTTGGTCAGCCCTGCAGAGTCGCACGATGCTGAATCAGCCCACATGCATTCCTATCTGAGTAACCTGTGGGCCCAGGATTGGGACAACCCGGAAGACAGCGTTTACGACGAATGGTGAGATCGGGGAGCGTAGCTCTCCTATGGTTCCCGTTCGGGCCGGATCAGACCGCTCCATTCAAAAAACGGCCGGTCCTCGTGATTCATAAATCGGGGTCCGGTCCTGAGCAATGCGTGGTTTGCGTCATGATTACGGGCTCGGAGCAACGCCTCGCCAATCCGCACCCGACAGATTTGTCTATCCCGGAATGGTCAGCCGTGGGGCTTGCCAAAGAAAGTGTTGTACGAACCAACCGATTCTGGGGAGCCGAAGAATCGCACGTTGAACGGGTCCTGGGACAAGCGCCGCCAGAGTTTACGGCTGAAGTCCGAGGAATGGTAGCCAAGGCTATTGGTGTACGAGACTGACACCCTTGAATCGGTTACCAGCTTAGGCACTCCCCCCTCGGCCGGCCACTATCGCAAAACTTCTTCTGGCCCCGGCCCGAGAGGGTGACCTCTTTTACGGCGGGACTGTCCTGAACCTGGGCGTCTTGGTTTGCACGAAACAGAACTGGCCAGTAACTTTGTCGAGGCGACCTTCCATTTTCCCCCATCTGGGAGGACGTCAAGAGAGGCTCCGTGGCGTCCCCCAATGCCACGGGGCCTCACCTATGCCGTCTTTCGAGCGTCTGCAGCGTCCTGGAGTCGCTGCAGCTCCGCCGGCGCTTGGTAGACCTCGCGCAGGATGTAGTCCATGAAGGTGACGACGCCCTTGGCGTCGGCGGAATCCACTTCGACCGCGAAATCCCCGTGAGCCATGTCGTTGCCGAAGGTCCGAATCGTGTGTGCGGTCTTCTTGGCAAACTCGTTAATGAGGCCCTTGCCGTGCATGGCATCGATCTTCTTGAACAGGTTTCCCGAATCGATGCCGTTGTCCTTCGCGACCGCTTCAATAACTGACCTGGCCATGAGAATGGCTGACATATAAGCCGACACACTCATGCACGTGTGGGCCTCAGATGCGGGACGCGCCACGTGATCGGGCACGTCAGGGTAGTCCTGACCTTGAACAAACTGTGGGTGCCAATAGTCCGGATCCTGGGAATGCCAGTACGCGCCCATTGCGTCCTCACGAGCGGTGTTCATAGGGAGACTAAGCACACGGGCGCCGCCAATGTTCAGGCCGTGGCAATTGTCGCATCGGAAGGGGTTCTCGATGATATGCGCGGCGCCCGAGGCATATTCCGCGGTGACCGCGGGTCCAATACTGGTCATGTGGCTGTACTTTCCACAGCGTCCGCAAGTTGTCGCAGCCATGCAGGTCTCCCCCAAAGTCGTGATTTTCAAGCCCCAGCCTAGTGGCTCCGCACGTTTTCCGGTGGGTAAGCGGTGGATCTTGGGGTGCTTGACCGATACGCGCACCCTGAGCGTGGCCACCAATGTGCCGTAGGCCTTAGAACCAACGGTTAGCGGGACCATCGCTCGGCTCCACCGGTGGGTTAGGCTATCGACACACACGCAGTCCTGGCGCCACGCCCAGGCCAATATTGGGGGAACTATGAAACAGACAGCTGTTGTCGTCCTGCTCGCGGCCGGACTCGGCCTGGCCGGCTGCTCCAGCGCAACGCCGGAGGCGGCGCCGGCAACTACGGCGCCGGCCTCAACCCCGACGTCAACCAAGACCGCGACAGCCCGTCCCACCGCCTCCGCCACGCCCACACCGAAACCGATCGCGACCAGTGGATCCTACGCGGCAGACGTGACCAAGTTGGGCATCAAGCCGGACAACATGCAGAGCTACGCCTCGTGGATGAAAGAGCGCATCTGTGACCAGGACAGCATTGGACTCGGCATCGCCGTCCGCAGTGTTGGTGGTGAAACCCCTGCTGACGGCGGCGGCGTTGACGTCGTCCGCCTGACCAACGCCTACTTCTGCCCGAAAAAGACGCAGGAGATCGAGGCAGAGCTCGAATACTTTGGAAAGTAGGGCTACCTACTCTTATGCCGCTTTGGTTAGGGTTTCGGGCTAGACGCGGCCAAGGCTAGGGAATGCAGGTTCCCGCTTACTGACCCAACTAGTTTCTGACCATGAGTAGCAGCAGAATGAGCCGCAAGGGTGACGCCACCGTCAAGGAGGTAGCGGACTACCTCGGCCACCATCCGGAGACGATCCGGATCATGGCCCGGTCCGGGGACTTTCCGAACGCGTACAAGGCTGGCCGTGGCCGGCCGAACAGTCCGTTGCGGATCCCCTGGTCTGATGTGGACCGGTACCGGGCGCTGCAGCCGAGGGCCAGCAGCTAGTGCCCTTCCGCAAACGGAAGACCGGAAGAAGCGGTTCGGCGTGGGGCTACAAACTGGGTGATGAGCCTGAATCCCGACACCTAGGAGCCCCGCATGTCAACACGATCTGTGAAGGTCGTTCTCGAAGCCGAGGTCGACAGGTACGTCCAGAACCTCAAGAAGGCCGGAAAGGCCACCGACGACGCCGGCAAAGCCGCTGCAGAGGCAGGGAAGCAGATCGACAAGGCGCAGGAACAGGCTGCCAAGTCGACGGACAAGTCGACCGACGCGAACAAGAAGCACAGCGAGTCGGGCAAGGAGTCTGCCAAGGGCTCCGAGGAGTCCGCGAAGGGCAGCAAGAACGACGCGGAAGCCAAGGCACGGCAGGCCGAAGCAGCAGAGAAGGCCGGCGGCACCTTGCTTGCCTTTGGTGCGACCAGCGCCACCGCTCTGGGCGCATCGGCGAAGGCTGCCATGGACTGGGAGTCGGCGTGGGCCGGTGTCACCAAGACCGTTGACGGCACTCCGGAGCAGATGGCCGAGATCGAGACGGGTCTCCGCGGTCTCGCGAAGACGCTGCCCTCCACCCACCAGGAGATCGCGGCCGTGGCCGAGGCTGCAGGCCAGCTCGGCGTGAAGCGGGAATCTATCCTGTCCTTCACCAAAACCATGGTGGATCTTGGGGAGACCACGAACCTGACCGCTGAGGACGCAGCGACGGCTATCGCCCAAATCGCCAACGTCATGCAGACCAGCGGCAACGATGTCGACAACTTTGGCTCGACCCTGGTGGCTCTCGGTAACGCTGGCGCCTCCACTGAGAAGGATATTCTCAGCATGGCGCAGCGTATCGCTGGCGCCGGGAAGCTGGTGGGCGCATCGGAGTCGGACGTACTGGCCCTGTCCAACACCCTGGCCTCCATGGGCGTCAACGCAGAGCTTGGCGGAGGCGTGACCACCCGGGTGCTACTGAAGCTGTACACCGCGGTGCAGAACGGCGGCAAGGGCCTGGAGAACTTCGCCAAGGTGGCGGGTGTGAGCAGCCAAGAGTTCGCTACGGCCTTCAGCACAAGCCCAGTCGCTGCCCTCGATATGGTCACCAAAGGCCTCGCCCGCACCAAAGCGGAAGGCGGGAATGTCGTCTCCACGATGACAGAGCTGGGCATCAAGGGCACCGAGGAAACGCAAGTGATGCTGTCCTTGGTAGGCGCCGGGAATCTGCTCACTGACAGCCTCAACCTCGGCAACAAGGCGTGGGCGGAGAACTCCGCACTGACGGACGAGGCGAACAAGCGGTACGAGACCACGGCTAGCCAGGTCAAGGTCGCGTGGAACAACATCAAGGACGCGGCCATCGACGCCGGAGCCGTGATCCTGCCCGTAGTGCAGGGAGTAGCGGAGAGCGTTTCGGGCCTCGCATCCTCCTTCGGAGACCTGCCCGACCCAGTGCAGCGCACGATCACCACGCTCGGCGGCGTCATCGCCGTAGGGGCCCTCGTGGGCGGCACTCTCCTCACGGTGACGCCCAAGATCCGCGACGGAGCCCAGGCCTTCAAGGACCTCGACACCCGGGCAGACGGCAGCAGCCGAGGCATGGGCAAGATGGCCAAGACCGCCGGTATTGCCGGAGCGGGCCTCACTGCCCTCATTGCTGGCGGCCAGATCTTCAATGAGGTCTTCGGTAAGGCCGACGTCACCACGACGCAATTCACTCAGGGCCTGCTGTCCATAGGCAAGGGCACTGAGTCCCTGGACGCACTGTTCCGTGACGGCGGGCTGGGTATACAGATCGACGGCATCGGGGATGCCATTGCCAGGATGAACGACAAGGTCATGTTTGACGAGTTCAGCCTCTGGGTGGGTGACCTTGGCTTCGGATCCAAGCTCAACACCTTGCGGGACAACATCGACGGTGTCGACAGGTCGCTCTCCAACCTCATCGCAGACGGCAAAGGCCAGGAGGCAGCCGCAGCGTTTCAGGCCATCGCCAAGGCCGCCGAAGCGCAGGGCGTCCCGATTGAGAAGCTGGTGGACATGTTCCCCCAGTACCGTGACAAGCTGCTGGACGCCAAGAACGCCGCCGGGGAAACCAACGTCACGCAGGAGATGCTCGCAGAGTCCATGCTCAAGGGCGGGGAGGCTGGAGAGAAGGCCGGGGCGGGCGCAGATGCCGCTGCGGAGGGGCTGACCAAGGTCACAGGCGTCAGCGGGAACGCAGTCATCGTGACCGAGGAAGTCGCCGATGCGCTAGCGGAAATCGGCATCAACGCCCAAGGGGCCGTGGTCGATCTCGTCAAGTTCACTGATGCCTTGCTGGCCACCGGTGCTATGCAGCTCTCCGCCCGTGACGCCAGCCGCGGCTGGGCCCAGGCTCTGGCTGATCTTGGCCTGCAGGCGGATGCTTCCGGCGGGCAGATAGGAATCCTCGGGACCGCGTTCGACAACAACACGGAGCAGGGCCGGAAGAACCAAGCAGTGTTTGACGCCACGGCTCAAGCTGGCATGCGGAACGTCGAAGCGATGGCCGCCAACAAAGCCAGCAACGAAGAAGTCCTGGGCGCGCTGGTCGGCACCTACAACGGACTCATCGCAGCAGCCGGACAGTTCGGCATCACCGGTGACGCCGCGATCAATCTGGCCCGCGACGTCCTCGGTGTCCCTGACGGGGTCACCATCGACTCGTGGATGTCCGACGAGGCCAAGCGGATGGCCCAGACCACCACCGGTGAGCTCGATAAAATCGACGGCCGAGTCGTCACGGTCACCACCCGCAACATCGAGGAGACCCACCGGATCTCGTACGAGAAGCGGGTAGCTGCCTCGAACGGTGCGGAGCCGGGCGGCGGCGGCCTTTACGGCTCTGACAGCGGCAGGGCGGCCGGTGGCGCCATTTACGGGCCGGGTACCTCCACCAGCGACGAGGCCGGCCTTTTCCCCCTCTCCAACGGTGAGCATGTCTTTGATGCCGCCGATGTTCAGAAGATGGGCGGCCAGCAAGCGGTGTACAAGTTCCGGGCTAACCTTCACAGCGACTCCCCTGGCTACGCGGCGGGCGGTGCCATCGGCACTGCTGTAGCGTCCACCAGCATCATGGCGCAGACGCGGTTCTCCCAGCCGGCACGGGCAGGCACGGGCCGCCGGGTTGAGCAGCACTTCCACGGTGTGACGGACCCGGTTTCGCTGGCTTACCACGCAGCACGCATCCAAGAAGAGGGGTAGCGCCTCGGGCGGTCAGGGCGCGAGCATGAGGGGCGCTCAGAGCCCTCTGGGAACGTCCTGAGGGCTCACGGGGTAGCCCAGCCTGTTCACCATCCAATGGCCGCGATCTGGGCGCCACACGAGTGTGAGGATCAGCGGATCGTCCAAGATGGTCGGTTCTGTGATCATGCGAGTAGTGGTGGCACCCCGGACAATCCGCATATAGCAGACGTCAGGGTCACTGTCTGCATAAACCGCCTCCTATACCATGCCCGGGTTGTCTAGGGCGGCCAATGCCGCAGCGGCTACTTCAAACGAACCCCACGAGGCCAAGGACTCAGGCGTCACCAGAACTTTTAGATCGGATTCGGTCCGATCTGAAAGAGCCGTGAAGAACCAATAGCCGATGTGGCGGGGGTCCAGTGCGATCTGTGCAACGTCGAAATCATCCGTCATGGGCCAAGGTTAGCCCGACCGGCCCTGAGTGTGCGGGGCCATTTCCGGCGGCGGAAAATCCCGTGCCCTAGTCTGGCCGCTATGAAAGCTTCTACCCAAACAGCCTGGAACGACGCCAAAACCTCAACCGGGCTCCCCCGCATGGCCTTCACCATCTCGGAGGTAGCCGAGATGCTCGCCGAGCCGGAAATCACCATCAAGAAGCATTGCCAGACCCAGGCGCTCCGGGGCGCGTACAAGACGGGCGGGAAGACGAGCCCGTGGCGGATCCCGCCGAAAGCTATCGACTACTACCAGGCCACGCGCAGCAATCAGTAGGCCCACCGCTTACCCACCGGAAACAACGAAAATCAACGACAACTGATGAAAGCCGCGCGGCCTCGGAAGCCCCCTTTTGCCCTGAGATAGCAACAAAAACGGCAACCTACGGAAGACGATGAAAACCACCATCCGCTAATCCGCCGGTCGGGGGTTCGATTCCCTCCTGGGGCACCAACCGGAAACACCCCGGTTCACGGACCGGGGTGTTTCTCGTTTTTATCACTGCCCAATTACTCCTGCTCCCCGGAACATCGGCGGCAAGGCGGAGCTGTTCCTATAGACAAGCCCCTGGTGTCCCTCATCTCAAACCGACGATGACGACCACGATCGTTACGTCGTCAGGAACGAGTGATCTTGGTAGGTTCAAGACATAGTCAATTGGGGGGGACATATGAAAAACCGAGTATTTAGAACGACGGCTATCACCGCTTTACTACTGTCGTTAACTGCCTGCTCCGGCTACCAGGGAATCACGGCTGTGCACCGGGAAATGGACGCCCGGGACAATTTGCCGGCCGCCGTTCAGAACTCGAACCCCGATCTACCTTCTGACTTCAGGCTTCTAACCGAGGACGCCGGAGTAAGGTATTTCGCTGCCGAGAGCGAAGATTTCACCCGCGCGTGCATAGCGGTCTATCCCGTCGACAAGCCGGACCAGTGGGCCATCGGATGCAGCGAAGGGATTACGGGCGACCGCGAAATTGTCACGGTAAACCATACCGGCCAGCCGACAGCGAAGCTGGTGACTACGGGCTTCGATACGAGCGCCCTTGAATCCGGGGGCTGGCGAAAAATCCACGACAATGTCCTCATTGGCTCGGCAACGCAGCCATAGCTGGCCAGGACATCACCGGAGCCTAGCGAGAGAGCTCTTCTCCCTTAGGCAGGCTCATGACAGGTCTCTCTTGAGGCGGTAGTAGAGCTCGCGGGCGATGAAGCGTTTGAGGCAACGGATGGCGTCGGCGGATGAATGTCCCTGTGCTCGTTTTCGGTCGCGGTAAGCCTGGGATCTTGGGTCATAGCGCAGTCGGCAGATGGCTATGAGGTAGATGACCCTGTTGGCTTGGCGGTTGCCACCCCGGTGCAGTCTCATGCGGTGTGATTTCCCGGAGGAGACGGGTATGGGTGCGGCACCGCAGAGACGGGCGAAGGCGGCTTCGTTGCGGAAGCGGTCAAAGTTCTGGCCGGCAGTTATGAGTAGTTGGGCGACACTGACGGGGCCGACTTGGGGCAGCGCCAGGGTGTTGGGCGCCACAGCGGCGACCAGCTGAGTCAGGTGCTTGTCTAGCTCGTTGATTTCGGCCGTGAGCTCGTAAATGCGGCGGCCCAGCTCACGGAGTGCATATTTCACTGCCTGCTCGGGCTCGTGGATACGGCTTAGGTCCGGCCGCAGTGCGCGGGCTTGAGTGGCTTTGCCCTCGAGGGTTCTGGCGGTCAGTCTGGTTCTGAGATGATCCGGTGCGGTGAGCAGAACATCGCGCAGCTGGACACATGCCGCGCTGCGGGCCTTGATCGCTGAGTCTCTGACCAGGTGAAGATTGCGGATTGCTTCAACCGTTCCGGTGGTGTCTTTCACTGGATCCTTGCATTCACCAGACAGAACTTTGCGGGCAGCGGCTTCAGCGTCGACCGCGTCGCTCTTTCCTACACGGTGGCGGACTTGAGAGTGGCTCTTGTTGACCTCTACGACATCAATCCCTGCCGCGATCAGGTGCCGGGTCAGGCCGGCGCCGTATGAGCCGGTACATTCGATGCCGAAGGCGTTGATGATCCCGAAGCTTGCGGCCCAGTCCAGCAATAGTTGGTAGCCATCGCGGCCCGAGAGAAATTCTCGATCGCCAAGCCTTCGCCCGTCTTGGTCTACTGCCGCGGCGTGGTGGACCAACTGATGGGTGTCCACTCCGATCGTTACAGTCCTGGCGGGGTGTGTAGTTGTGAGTGTCATGCCGCCTCATTCCTGTCGAGGTTGTGATTGGCGAGCACGGTTGTCCGGGCCGGGCGGACAAAGCACTGAAAAGCTAAGCTGCACGTTCCTATCAAGTCACGACTCCGTCCGGCCCGGTCGCCCTAGGCGTGGCAGGACAGCTGCACCGACAGATCTCCGCATAGACAGATTCATGCACGAGGTACCGAACGTCAGGCTCGCTATAGCCGAATCTTTGGTGCGAGACGGGCAGAGCAATTGAACCGACAAATCTCCTCCAATACAGATCCGATCCTGTGCCGAACGTCAACATGCGGGTAAGTCAGGAACTGCTCCCCTGCCACAGTTGCAATTCTCCTCAGTGCTCAGCGGGGTGCGCGTCAGGCCTGCAACC
>NZ_JABTYH010000026.1 GCF_013314975.1 Pseudarthrobacter oxydans
CGGGGCAGCCGTCCGGCCCGCACGCCCCGCCCTCCGCGGAATTGACCAGTACCAGCGGGTTGGCGTCCTGCCATGCCTGGTCCAAGGCTGCAGAGAACGTCTCGGTCGGCTGGGCCCCGGAGAGGCCAAACTTCCGGTCAATGACGAAGAACGGCACGCCGCTGATGCCCAGGGACCGGCCCTCTTCGACGTCAAAGCGGACGTCATCCGCGTACTTGTCGGTGGTGAACAGCTCGTCCACCTCGGCCCGGCCGATGCCCAGTTCCATCGCCAGGGACGTCAGGTATTCGCGGCTGCCGATGTCCTTGCCATGCTCGAAGTGGTCACTGAGCAGGCGCTCCTTGGCGGCGTCCTGCCTGCCGTGCGCGGCAGCGAGATGGATCAGGCGGTGTGCGGTGAAGCTGTTGGCCACGACCACGGAATCGAAGCGGTAGTTCAGCCCCTCACCGCTGGCCTCCCGGGCCACATGGTCGAACATCTGTGAAACCTGCTCCCGCGGCATGCCCTTGCGGGTGCTGAGGTAGTCCAGTTCGGTTCCGTCGTAGTGCTCAGGAAGGGCGGGGTCCAGCTGATAGCTACGCCAGGTCACCTCCACCGCATCCCGGTGCGGAAACGCCGCCAGGGCGGCTTCAAAGCGGCGCTTGCCGATGAAGCACCACGGGCACGCGACGTCGGACCAGATCTCAATCTTCATACCTGGGACAACCCGGTGGCGCGCGGCGTCATTCCGGCGGCCGTTGTTAGGTACCCCACAGTAGGGCTTGTGCTGCGGCCCTGTTAGGGCGATAGTCGGAGCAAGGTTAAGCAAACGCCCTCGGAGAGCTGTTCCGAATCGCCATGCGGACCGTCGAACGGATCCGATGGAAATGCCAGGACACCTGGGGATCCCGGCCTGTCAAAATCCTGGAGGCCAGGAATGCGGATAGGACTTGTTGCGGGACCGTGGATCCCGATTCCACCTGTGACCTACGGGGGCATTGAACGGGTAGTGGACAACCTGGCCCGGGGGTTCGTGGCAGCAGGCCATGAGGTTTTGCTGGCAGCGCCCTCGGACAGCACCTGCCCTGTCCCGCTCGTGGCGGGCATGCAGGACTCGGCACCGCATGAACTGGGTTCCACCACCTCGGAACTCAGCCACGTCGTCAGGGCTTACAAAAGCCTTGGGAGCGTGGACATCATCCATGACCACACAATGGCGGGGCCCCTTTACGTGCATTCTCCCCAGGGGACGCCAGTGGTGACCACTATCCACGGCCCACTCAATGCGCATGCTGTGGACATCTACGGGGCCATCGCGCGCCGCCGGGCCGCCATCATCGCAATCTCCCGGGACCAGGCCTCGCATGCCCCCGAGGTGCCGATCACCCGCGTCATCCATCACGGCATGGACGTTTCCTCGGTGCCGGTGGGTGCCGGCGATGGCGGCTACTTGTGCTTTGTAGGGCGGTCCTGCCCGGACAAAGGGCTGCTGGAAGCCATCGTGATCGCCCGCGAGGCCGGTATGCCGCTGCGGATCGCCGTGAAGATGCGCGAACCCGCTGAACTCCGGTACTTCCACGAGGTCATTGAGCCGCTGCTTGGGCCAAACGAGGATTTCGTGGGGGAGGTGGATGACGCGACCAAGTACCGGCTGATGGGCGGGGCGCTGGCCTTCCTGAACCCCATCCAGTGGTCTGAGCCGTTCGGGCTGGTGATGATCGAGGCGCTGGCCACCGGCACGCCGGTCATCGGGACAAAGATTGGTTCTGCCCCGGAGATTGTCGACCACGGACGTACGGGCTTTCTCGGCAAAACCGGGGACCTGGCCCGTTTCGCCGGGGCTGCTGCCGGGCTGGACAGGGCTGCCTGCCGCAGGGTTGTGGCGGAGCGCTTCAGCGTGGAGCGCATGGTGGGCCAGCACCTCCGGCTGTTCACGGAACTGATCGAAAGCAGAATGCCTGGAGGGGTTCCGGATACCGCACACGTGCACCAGAATCTTTAAGGGGCCGGCGGTCCTCGCAGCCCCGGCAGCGTCCACTCCCTGAAGGAAGGAGTCCTTCCATGACCGCGTGGAACGAAGACACCGAGGCAGGTGCGGCCGAGTCCGGTTCCGTGACAGTGCTGGAGGGGTCCTCATTCTGCATCTCGTCCGGGACCGGGGACATCAGTGCCGACGGCGGCACGAACGGTGTTTTCTTCCAGGACACCCGCATCATTTCCCACTGGGTGCTGCGGGTCAACGGCGTGCTGCGGGAGCCGCTCTCGGCCCAGCGGCCAAAGCCTTTCGAGGCCACGTTCGTTGGCCGTGCGAAGTGGCCGGACGGCCGGTTCGACAGCCCCCTGGTGGTCCGGCAGGTCCGCCACATCGGGCCGGGCTTGCAGGATGACATCACGCTGGAGAACTACTCGGCGGAGCCCGTTGAATGTGACATTGAGCTTCTTGTGGCCGCTGACCAGGCTGATCTCTTCGACGTCAAGGGCGGACGGATTCCCGGTACACACGAAACCACCCGGTCTGTCCGGGACGGCCAGCTGGTCATCGAAAGCGTCCGTGACGGGCAGCAGCGGGGAACGGCGGTGCGTGCCCGGGGAGCCGATGTCAGCCTGGATGGTCTTCGGTTCCGGGCAACGGTCCCTGCCCGCGGCAAATGGTCCACCAGCATCATTGTGGTACCCCTGATCAACGGCCAGGGGCCCGCCGAAGCCTTTACCGAGACCGGGCTTCCGCATCATCGGGAAGGCGTCCGGCGGCACCACCGCTGGGAGCAGAACGTTCCCGTGATTACCGTGGCGGACGCCAACCTGCAGGCTGTTCTCAACCGCAGCCAAAGCGACCTGGGTTCACTCCGGATTTTTGACCCCCATCACCCCGAACGGGCAGCCGTGGCGGCGGGTGCGCCATGGTTCATGGCTCTGTTCGGACGGGACTCCATCCTGTCCTCCTATATGAGCCTTATGGTTGATCCACAACTGGCTGCCGGAACGCTGCAGACCCTGGCAGGCCTCCAGGGGACGAAAGTTGACAAGGACTCGGAGGAAGAGCCCGGGCGCATCCCGCATGAAGTGCGGCTTGGCGTCACCGCGGGCCTGGCTGTCGGCGGAACCGCCTATTACGGCACCGCCGACGCCACGCCGCTGTTCGCTGCCCTCGTTGGCGAACTCAGCAGGTGGGGGCTGTCAAAGGACGTCGTGGAACCTCTGCTGCCCCACGTGGACCGCGCACTGGAGTGGATCGAGCATTACGGTGACCGTGACGGCGACGGGTTTGTGGAGTACCTCCGTCCCAATGACCATGGACTCATCAACCAAGGGTGGAAGGACTCCTGGGACGGCATCAACTTCGCGGACGGAACCATGGCAGAGGCGCCCATCGCCCTCTGCGAAGTCCAGGCATACGTCTACAGCGCCTACGTGGGCCGGTCCCTGCTGGCCCGCTGGACCGGCGACCACGCCCTGGAACAGCACTGGGAGGGCCGCGCGGAGCAGTTGAAGGCTGCTTTCAACGAAAAGTTCTGGCTGCCGGACAAGGGCTATTTCGCTGTTGCGCTGGACAAGGACAAGCGGCCCGTGGATGCCTGTACGTCAAACATGGGGCACTGCCTGTGGATGGGCATCGTGGACGAGGACAAGGCGCCGTCCGTCGTGGAGCACCTGATGTCGCCCCAGATGTTTACCGGCTGGGGTATCCGCACCCTGGCCTCCGACATGGGCGCGTACAACCCGGTCAGCTACCACAACGGTTCCGTCTGGCCCCACGATTCGGCCCTGGTTGCCACCGGGCTGATGCGCTACGGGTTCGTTGAGGAAGCCCGGCGGCTCGCCACCGGCATCATTGACGCCGCTGAGCACTTCGACGGCAGGCTGCCCGAACTTTTTTGCGGGTTTGACCGCGGCGAATTCCCCGGCCCCGTCCCCTATCCGACGGCATGCTCACCTCAGGCGTGGGCTGCTGCGGCACCGATACAGCTGATCCGCGCCCTGCTCCGGTTCGACCCCGTGTTCACGCGCGGAGTGGTCCACCTGGCGCCGATCCTGCCCGAGGATATGGGCGACTTCCAGGCCGCGAACGTCCTGCTGGACACCTCCCGGGTCACCATCAGGGCCCACGGTACCGGCGGCAGCATCGACGGCCTGCCGCCGGGCCTCAAGCTCATCGCCGAACCGCGCCCGCACTTGGCCTACCCGCCCCGGAACGCCTGAGATCGGGCAGGCGGAGCCGTGGACCGGCCGGGCAGTCCTTCAGGGAACCTCCCGCTCAAGCACGAAGTCGTGTTCAACCGCGCTGCCCAGCCGGAACGACTTGGTACCCACTTTCCGGAACCCGGACTTCTCATAAAACCGGATGGCCCGGGCGTTCTGGCTGTTGACTCCCAGCCAGACGGCCCGGCCGCCGGCTTCCGCCGCCGCCCGGAGGCTGGCGTGCATCAGCTCGGCGGCGGCCCCGAGCCCGTGGTGTTCAGGGTGGACGTAGCACTTGCTCAGCTCCACTGACGGCATGATTCCCAGTGCCGAAACGACGTCCGGGTCTTCGGCCGGCCGGTTCACCAGCAGGCTGTAGCCGCGCAGCCCGCCGCCGTCGATCACCAGGATGGTGGTGTCCGGATCGGCCAGGTAGTCCTGGAAGTGCCGTTCGCTGAGCGTGTTCGCAAGGTGCGCTGCGATGTCATCAGGTGACGCTGACGGCGGGCACGCCAGCGGAAAGGTGACGGCCGCCAGCGCAGCCAGCGCGCCGGCGTCGTCCGCTGTTGCCTTTCGGATGGAAGAGGTCATGCAGGGATTTTACGTCCCTGCCGACTCTTCGCGGTTACTGCTTGAAGGCGGCGTCGAAGGAGGTGTTCGACGCCGGGAAGTCGAACTTTTTGAGGGCGGCGAGGGCTTCGGGGGCGCCATGGAGGCGGTCCATGCCGGCGTCTTCCCACTCGACCGAGATGGGGCCGTCGTAGCCGATCGCGGACAGCGCGCGGAAGGACGCTTCCCAGGGGACGTCGCCGCGTCCGGCGGAGACGAAGTCCCAGCCGCGGCGGGGATCGCCCCAGGGGAGGTGGGAGCCCATGACGGTGTTGCGGCCTGTCTGGCGGACCTTGGTGTCCTTGCAGTCCACGTGGTAGATCCGGTCCTTGAAGTCCCAGATGAAGGAGACCGGGTCGATGCCCTGCCACATCATGTGCGAGGGGTCCCAGTTCAGGCCGAACGCTTCCCGGTGCCCGATCGCTTCGAGGGTCCGGACGGTGGTCCAGTAGTCGTAGGCGATTTCGGAGGGGTGGACCTCGTGGGCGAACCGGACGCCGCATTCGTCGAAGACGTCCAGGATGGGGTTCCAGCGGTCGGCGAAGTCCTGGTAGCCGGCGTCGATGACCTTCTCCGGGACGGGCGGGAACATGGCGACGTACTGCCAGATGGAGGAGCCGGTGAAGCCGACGACGGTGTCCACGCCGAGTGCCTTGGCGAGCCGGGCGGTGTGCTGCATTTCCTCGGCGGCGCGCTGGCGGACGCCCTCGGGGTCGCCGTCACCCCAGACCTTCGGCCCCACGATGGCCTGGTGGCGGAAGTCGATGGGGTCATCGCAGACGGCCTGGCCCTTGAGGTGGTTGGAGATGGCCCAGACCTTGAGGTTGTACTTCTCCAGCAGGGCGAGCTTGGACTCGACGTAGCCGGGCTCGTCCCAGCGCCAGGCGTCCAGGTGGTCTCCGGAGACGGCGATTTCCAGGCCGTCGTAGCCCCAGCCCGAGGCGAGTCTGGCAACTTCCTCGAGCGGCAGGTCGGCCCACTGGCCGGTGAACAGGGTAAACGGGCGGGTCATGTCAGGCTCCTTCGGTGGTACCGGCTGTGCCGGCTGCCGGGGTTGCGGCGGGGGAGAGTTGGACCAGGGTGCTGTTGGACGCGGCGGACTGCTCCACCGCGTCCAGGATGCGCTGGACTTCCAGTCCGTCCTCGAACGACGGCGATGGCGCGGTTCCGGAGCTGACGGCCAGCAGGAAGTCGCGCACCTCGTGCGTGAAGGTGTGCTCCCAGCCGATGATGTGGCCCTGCGGCCACCACGCATCCACGTAGGGGTGCTCCGGCTCGCTGACCAGGATCCTCCGGAAGCCCTGCTCCCGGGCGGGGGCGGTGGCGTCCAGGAACTGGAGTTCGTTGAGGTTTTCCAGGTCGAACCGGAGGGCTCCCTTGTCGCCGAAAACCTCGAGCTGGAGGGAGTTTTTCCGGCCGGTGGCCACCCGGGATGCCTCCACTGAGGCGATCGCTCCGGAGGCGAGGGACAGCGTAGCCCAGGCGGCGTCGTCGACCGTTACGTCCTCCAGCCCGCCTGCCTGACCGCCCGTGCCGGGGCGGCGGTTCACGAAAGTGTGCACACGGCCCGAGACTTCCGTGACCCGGTCATCGAGCAGGAACAGGACCTGGTCGATCGCGTGGGAGGCGATGTCGCCGAGCGCGCCGGAGCCCGCGGTTTCCTTCTTCAGCCGCCAGGACATCGGCGCCTGGTCATCCGCGAGCCAGTCCTGGAGGTAAGCGGCGCGGACGTGCCTGACTGTTCCGATCCTGCCCTCGGCGATGAGCTCTTTGGCCAGGGCGAGGGCCGGGACCCTGCGGTAGTTGAACCCGACCATCGACTGCACGCCCTTGGACCGGGCATGTGCTGCGGCGGCGGTCATGGCTTCAGCCTCGGCCATTGTGTTGGCCAGCGGCTTCTCCAGCAGGACGTGCTTGCCGGCATCCAGGGCGGCGATGGCGATTTCCGCGTGCATCCAGCCGGGTGCGCACACATCGATGATGTGGATGTCGTCCCGGTCCAGGACAGTCCGCCAGTCCGTGGCGGTTTCTGCCCACCCGTACTTGGCGGCGGCCTCCGCAACGGCTGCGGCATCCCGGCCCACCAGGACCTTCTGCTCGAACGCGGGGACGTCGAAGTAGCTGGCCACGTTCCGCCACGCATTGGAGTGCGCCTTGCCCATGAAGGCGTAGCCGATCATGGCCACGCCCAGCGGCGCGGTGGTGCCTGCGTCCGGGCTCATGCGGAGCCTCCGAGGGTCAGGGTTTCCGGCGCCCAGTCTTCGGGGAGGGGAGCCGACGCCGGTGCGGAGCTTGCCACGTCCACGAACGTTCCCGAGTCCATGGACTCCGAGATGGAGACCATCGCATCCAGCACGTGGTACGCCAGCCCGCCGGTGGCCCGGTGCGGGACACCGGCGCGGAGCGAACGCGCCATGTCCAGGACGCCCATGCCGCGGCCGTTGGCAGGCCCCGTGGCCGGGATGGTGGTCCAGTCCTCGTCGCCCGCGCGCCAGAGCCTGACGTCGCCGTCGAAGTTGTTGGGGTCCGGCAGGGACAGGGTGGCCTCCGTCCCGGTGATCTCCACGAAGCCCATCCGCTGGCGGGGGGATTCGAAGGAGAAGACGCTGTGGGAGGATGCTCCGCTCTCGAACTGGGCCATCGCTGAGACGTGGGTGGGGACTTCCACCGTGAATTCCTCGCCGGCCTTGGGGCCGGAACCGATGACGCGGACGTCCTTGGCTTTGGACCCGACGGCGGCCACCTTGCGGATGGAGCCGAATGCCTGGACCAGGGTGGTGAGGTAGTAGGGGCCCATGTCGAACAGGGGGCCCGCCCCGTACTGGAAAAGGAACGCCGGGTTGGGGTGCCAGGACTCCGGTCCGGGCGTCTGGAACGTGGTCATGGCCGTCAGCGGGGTGCCGATGTCGCCGCGCTGGATCAGGCGGAGCGCGGTCTGGAGGCCGGCGCCGAGGAAGGTATCGGGGGCGCAGCCCAGGCGGATGCCTGCGGAGTCGGCCGTCTTGAGGAGCCCCAGACCCGATTCGCGGTCGAGGGAAAAGGGCTTCTCGGTCCAGACGTGCTTGCCGGCGTTGACGGCTGCGGTGGCCACCTCAACGTGCGCTGCCGGGATGGTCAGGTTGACGATGATTTCGACGTCGGGATGGTGAAGCGCCTTTTCCACCCCGCCCCACTCGGCGATTCCGTATTCCTTGGCGCGGGCTTCGGCCGCCTCCTCGAAGAGGTCGGCAATGACGTGGACCTTCAGGTCAGGGAACGTGGTGAGGTTGTCCAGGTACTGCTTGCTGATGTTGCCCGCGCCGATGACGCCGACGCCAACCGGGCCCTTGGCCGTGGAGGGGGTGCTCATGCCTGGGCTCCTTCGGTGCTTGCGGCGGCCTTGAGGAAGGCAAGGCTCTCCGCGATGCCCTCTAAGATGTCCCCGTCGTAGTCATCGAATTCCACCACGCCCACCTCCAGGGAAGTGGCGGCGGCGATGACGTCGAGGACCGGAACCCGGCCCTTGCCTGCAGGCTGCTGCGCCTTGGTGTCCGTCGTGAGTGGCCCGTCCTTGATGTGGATCAGCTTTACCCGGTCGCCGAGCCTGGTGAGGATGTCCACGGGGTCCTGCCCGCCGACAGCCACCCAGTAGGTGTCCACTTCAAGGACCAGTTCCGGATCGAGCAGGCCGGCGAAGTATTCCAGGGCGGTCCTGCCCTCAATGGTGGACTCCAGTTCCCATTGGTGGTTGTGGTAACCCACCCGGATGCCGTATTCGGCACCCTTCCTGGCGGCCTCGTTCAGGGCCGCTGCCGTGGCCTGGATGTCCTCAGCCGCCTGCCAGCGGTCGGCGGGGATGAACGGGTCGATCACCGTGGTGATGCCCAGGTCCCGGGCTGCCGCGAAGATCTGGTCCTGGTCTTGGCTGAGCAGCGGTGCGTGGCCGGACGGTGCCGTCAGTCCGTTCTCTTTCAGGGCCGCCCCCAGTTCCTTTGCGGTGGCCACGAAGTTGTAGGGCTCCACCTGGGTAAAGCCGATGTCCGCGACCCTGCGGATGGTCCCTGCCAGGTCCTCCTGGATGGCGTCGCGCAGGGTGTATAGCTGAATTGAGTAGGACAAGGTGTCTCCTGGTTGCTTGGCCGTACCGGCAAGTGTGATGCAGGTCTACCTGCAAAGCTAGGAGTACTTTTGCCGAACGTCAAGCAAAAGCTGCTGCCGTGACATAATTAAGTAGATCTGCTATCCATGTCCTATGAACAAGACGACCGGTCGGCAGGTTTCCGCCGAGGCCCAGGCGTTGCCGGGGCGCGCCGGCGACATCTTCCAGCTGCTGCGGGATGGCAGGGCCCGCACCCGCGCTGAGCTGGCCGGCATTACAGGCCTGGCCAGGTCCACCGTGGCCACCCGGATCGATGCCCTGATCTCTTCCGGACTTGTTGGCCCGGCAGGTGAGGCAACCTCCAGCGGCGGCAGGCCGCCGTCGCGCTTTGCCTTCAACCCGGCCGCCCGCGTGGTGCTGGCGGTGGACGTCGGAGCCACGCATGTGGCGCTGGCCGTCACGGACCTGGGCGGATCGGTGCTCGCTGAACGGCGGGTGGACCAGCAGGTGGCGGACGGGCCGGAGAAGGTCCTGGGGCTGGTGGTCCGCGAGGCGGCGAAACTTCTGGCGTCGGCATCCCGCGGCGTGGCGGACCTGGCGGGTGTGGGGATCGGGCTGCCCGGACCCGTGGAGCATGACACCGGCCGCCCCGTCAAGCCGCCCATCATGCCCGGCTGGGACGGGTTCGATGTGGTCCGGTTTGTCCAGCGCTCGCTGCCGGTCCCCGTGCTGGTGGACAACGACGTCAACATCATGGCGCTGGGTGAGCGAACCGCCCACTGGCCGGACCAGGACAATTTCATCTTCGTGAAGGTGGCCACCGGCATCGGCGCGGGGATCATCAGCAGCGGCCAGCTGCAGCGCGGTGCCAACGGCACGGCCGGCGACCTTGGACATGTCCGCGTCCCCCGGGGGGACCACGTCCTGTGCCGGTGCGGCAACCATGGCTGCCTCGAAGCCCTCGCGTCAGGACCCGCCATTGCCGCTGGCCTTCGCAGCGAGGGGCTGGAAGCGGCGACGGGGGCGGACGTGGTCAGCCTGGTGGCCCACGGGAACCAGCAGGCTGTCCAGGCACTCCGCCAGGCAGGCCGGGACGTGGGCGATGTGCTCGCCACTGTGGTGAACCTCCTGAACCCGTCGGTCATCGTCATCGGCGGGAGCATCGGGGAATCGGGCGAGCACCTGGTGGCCGGCGTCCGGGAGGTTGTCTACCGGCGCTCGCTGCCCCTTGCCACGTCGCAGCTCCGGATCGGGCTGTCCCATGCAGGGGACAAGGCCGCGATCCTCGGCGCCAGCCAGCTGGTGACCCAGCATGTCCTTTCCCCGGCGGTTATCGAGGCAACCCTCGCGGGGAACGCCATGGCGGGCTGAAGACCGGCTACGGCGTGATGGTCCGGACGGGGGCGCCGGCCAGCCAGGCGGTGACATCCTCGAATGCCCCGCCGTAGAACTGGCGGTAGCTTTCCCGCGTGACGTAGCCGAGGTGCGGCGAGAGCACCGTGTTGGGTGCGGTGAGGAGCGGATGCCCGGCCTGCAGCGGTTCCTGGTCGAACACGTCCAGGGCCGCCCCCCGGATCCAGCCCTCGCTGAGGGCCCTGAGCAGTGCGTCCTGGTTGACCAGCGGGCCCCGGGCGGTGTTGACCAGGATGCCTTCGGGTCCCAGCAGGCGCAGCTCCGGTTCACCCACGATGTTCTCCGAGCGTGCCGAGAGCCGGAGGTGGAGCGTGGCGACGTCGGACTGGCGGAACAGCTCCTCCTTGGACACCAGCCGCGCACCGGCCTCCTCCGCCGCCCCGGCCGTCAGGTTCTGGCTCCAGGCCAGCACCTCCATCCCGAAGGCCTGCCCGTAGGCCGCAATGCGGCGCCCGATCTTGCCAAGTCCCACAACACCAAGGGTTTTTCCTGCCAGCTCGAATCCCACCGAGGTCTGCCAGGTACCGGCGCGCAGGGAGTTCTCCTCGGCTGTCAGGTTCCTGGCGATGGCCAGCAGGAGTGCCCACGTCAGCTCGGGAGCGGCGGTGGGCGAACCCGGAGTTCCGCAGACGGTGATGCCCTGCTCGGCAGCCGCGGCAACATCAACGGAGGCATTCGCCATCCCGGTGGTTACCAGGAGTTGGAGGCCGGGAAGTTTCTCGAGCACTTCGCGCGGAAAGGCGGTCCGCTCGCGCATGGCAACCACAATGGTGGCATCCGCCAGCGCGGCCACCAGGGACTCGGCCGAGGCGAAAGGTTCACGGTAGGTAACAACGCTGACCCCCTCCGCTTCCAGGGCTGCCCAGTCGGCAAAACCATGGGCTACATCCTGGTAGTCATCAAGGATGGCGAGGCGGTGCTGCATGGCGGTGTCCTTCGTCCCGGATCTCTCTGGCGTGAAGTTCATCGTAAGGCAGCAGGTCCTGCGGGGACGCCTGGAACCGCTGAACCGCCGGGCGTGATAGCAATGGGAGTGATGAAACCACCCCCAGACCGGTTCCTGGCCCTGTGAGCGGCCGGATCCTCGCCCGGGTTCCCTCCAGTTGGATCCTGCTGGCCTGCATCGGCCTGCTGGCGCTTAATCTTCGGGGACCGTTCATAGCCGTTGCCCCGGTGGTGGACCTGATGCAGGCCGAGCTCAACTTCTCGCCGGTGATGTTGGGGCTGCTGACCAGTATCCCGGTTCTTTGCTTCTCCCTGGCCGCGCCCCTGGCATCCCTGGCCTCCAGGAAGTTCGGTGCCGAGTTCGCAGTGACGCTGACCATCCTTGGAGTGCTGGCCGGCGTCCTGGTCCGTTCCTCTGGGGGACCGGTCCTGGTGATGGCCGGTACGGTCGTGATCGGCCTGGCCATTACGGTGGGCAACATCGCGGTGCCCCTGATTATCCGCCGCGACTTTGCCCCCGCCCGGCAGGGGACCGCGATGGGCATCTACACGGCAGCCCTGAACATCGGCTCGTTCCTGACGTCGGTGGCCACGGCACCGCTGGCCGGCGTGGCGGGGTGGAGGTTCGCGCTGGGATCGGTGGCGGTCCTGGCGGTGGCAGCGGTGGCGTTCTGGATTCTCGCCGTGGGTCCGCGAAACGCATTCCTGGTCTCGCCCGAAAGCACAGCGACCAGCAGCCTGGCGCCGGTCCGGGGCTCGCGCTGGATCACTGCGGGGCTGACGGCGGGCTTCGCCGGGCAGGCGTTTTCCTATTACGGGGTGACGGCCTGGCTGCCCAGTTACCTCAACGACGAGCTGGGAATGTCCGCAACCGAGGCCGGCGCGGCTTCCTCCATCTTCCAGATCCTCGCCATCGTGGGCGGTCTTGGAGTGCCGTTTGCCGCTAAATACATGAGCATGACGTCCGTGACGGTCACCTTGGGTGTCCTGTGGATCACCGTGCCCGCCGGTCTGCTGCTGGCACCCGGAGCATGGTGGCTGTGGTCCACTGCCGGCGGTATCGCCCAGGGCGGCGGCATCACCGTCATCTTCATCGCCATCATCCGGCTGGCAAGGGACCAGGCATCGGCGGGACGCATGTCCGCTGTGGTGCAGGGCGCCGGCTACGCAATCGGAGCCGCCGCCCCGCCGCTGGTGGGCTTCATCCACGACGCCTCCGGCTCCTGGACCCCGGCCCTGCTGGTGATCCTGGCGTCCGTGCTGACGTTCTTTGCCAGCACTGCCCTCTCCGTGCGGCGGGTGCCAAAGGGCCGCTGAGCCAGGCGCCGCCGTCGTACGTCCTTCCCCCCTTAAGGGACGCTCTCTCACTTAATGCCGCTTAACGACGATCGCTCTCTCACTTTCCTGGGGCAAGTGAGAGAGCGATCGGGGATTTCCTGCATCAAGTGAGAGAGCGTCCGGGGGGTGTTCCGTCGCCGGGCCAGCCCTCCGGATTTCGGAGGGGCCTGTTGCGGAGGGCGTGCCGGCCCGGCGAACGGAATTCTGGTTATGCGGCGGCGAGTTCCTCGACCGTGGCCTTCTCGCGGGCCTCTGTCAGGTACCGCGCGTAGGCGGGCAGGGTGAGGAAGGACGGGAAGTCCCGGGCCATGGTGACCTCCTCGAAGATGTCGCGGGCGTCCTCGAAGCGGTCGCCGTCGAAGCGTTCCAGCCGCGCGAATTCCTCGTCCAGGAGTTCCTCGATCCAGTGGTGGGTGACGATTTCCCCGCGGTCCGTGATGGCGCTGGCGAACATCCACTGCCAGAGCTGCGAGCGGGAGATTTCCGCGGTGGCGGCGTCCTCCATGAGGTTGTGGATGGCCACCGCGCCGTTGCCGCGGAGCCAGGATTCGATGTAGCGGATGCCCACTTCGATGTTGTTCCGGATGCCCTGTTCGGTGATGGTGCCGGTGGTGGCGGCAACGTTGATGAGGGCCCGGTCGTCGGGGACCACGTCCTCGCGGGTGCGGTCCAGCTGGTTGGGCTTGCTGCCCAGGATGCTGTCGAACACCTCGCGGCAAACGGGCACCAGGTCAGGGTGGGCCACCCAGGAGCCGTCGAAGCCGTCGTTGGCCTCGCGGGTCTTGTCCGCACGGACCTTTTCGAGGGCGTTGGTGTTGGCGGCTTCGTCCTTGCGGTTGGGGACAGCTGCGGCCATGCCGCCGATGGCCATGGCGCCGCGCTTGTGGCAGGCACGGACCAGCTGTTCGGTGTAGGCCCGCATGAAGGGCTGGGTCATGGTCACCTGGCTGCGGTCCGGCAGGACGAAGCGCGGGCCGCGGGTGCGGAAGTTCTTGATGAGGGAGAAGATGTAGTCCCAGCGGCCGGCGTTGAGTCCGGCGGCGTGGTCCCGCAGTTCGTAGAGGATCTCCTCCATTTCGAAGGCCGCGGTGATGGTTTCGATCAGCACGGTGGCGCGGATGGTGCCCTGCGGAATGCCGAGCAGGTCCTGGGCCAGGATGAAGATGTCGTTCCACAGGCGGGCTTCGAGGTGGTTCTCGATTTTCGGCAGGTAGAAGTACGGGCCTTTGCCCTGGGCCAGGAGGCGGCGGGCGTTGTGGAAGAAGAACAGGCCGAAGTCCACGATGCCGCCGGCGATGGGTTCGCCGTCGATCAGCATGTGCTTCTCGGGTAGGTGCCAGCCGCGGGGGCGGACCACGATGGTGGGGAGGTCGCCGGCGGGGCGGAGCTTGTATTCCTTGCCCTCGGGGGAGGTGAAGTCGATGCGCCGCTCCAGGGCATCGGTGAGGTTCAGCTGGCCCTTGATGACATTCCGCCAGGTAGGGGTGGAGGAGTCCTCCATGTCCGCGAGCCACACCTTGGCCCCGGAATTCAGGGCGTTGATGGTCATCTTCTTGTCCACCGGACCGGTGATTTCCACGCGGCGGTCCTCCAGCCCCGGGGCCGGGGGAGCGACGCGCCAGGACGGGTCGTTGCGGATTTCCTCGGTCTCGCGGAGGAACCGCGGGTCCTGCCCGGCAGCGATCTCCGCCCGCCGCGTCCGGCGTGCCTGCAGCAGCTCCTGCCGCCGGGCCGCCGTCGTCCTGTGCAGCTTGGCAATGAAAGCCAAGGCATCCGGTGTCAGCACTTCGTCCTGCCGGCAAATCGGCTGGGCAGTCATGGTGATTCCATTGATCGTGAAACTGTCAGTAAAGCTGTTCATCTCGGTCTCCTGGTGCATGGCCCATCTGGGTAGCAGTAGGTGTCGTTTTGAGCCCTCAAAACGACACCTACTGCTACTTACTTGGGAAAGATTTAGTGGAACTGGCCCTCTTCGGTCGATCCGACCAGTGCGAGGGTGGATGCGTTCGGGTTGAGCGCAGTGGCGATGTCGTCGAAGTAGCCGGTGCCGACTTCGCGCTGGTGCTTGGTTGCGGTGTAGCCGCGGGATTCGGAGGCGAATTCCTTCTCCTGGAGCTCGACGTAGGCGCTCATGCCTTCCCGGGCGTAGCCGTGGGCGAGATCGAACATCGAGTAGTTCAGGGCGTGGAAACCGGCCAGGGTGATGAACTGGAACGTGAAGCCCATGGCGCCGAGTTCACGCTGGAACTTGGCGATGGTGGCGTCGTCCAGGTGCTTGCGCCAGTTGAACGACGGCGAGCAGTTGTAGGAGAGCATCTGGTCCGGGAACTCGGCCTTGACGGCCTCGGCGAACTTGCGGGCAAGTTCGAGGTCCGGGGTGCCCGTTTCCATCCAGATGAGGTCGGAGTACGGGGCGTAGGCCTTGGCGCGGGCGATGCAGGGTTCGATGCCGTTGCGGACCTTGTAGAAGCCTTCGGCGGTGCGCTCGCCGGTGATGAATTCCTGGTCGCGCTCGTCGACGTCGGAGGTGATCAGGGTGGCTGCCTCGGCGTCGGTGCGGGCGATGACCACGGACGGGGTGCCGGCGACGTCGGCTGCGAGGCGGGCCGCGTTCAGGGTGCGGACGTGCTGCTGGGTGGGGATCAGCACCTTGCCGCCGAGGTGGCCGCACTTCTTCTCGGACGCGAGCTGGTCCTCCCAGTGAACGCCTGAGGCGCCGGCCTGGATCATGGACTTCATCAGTTCGTAGGCGTTGAGCGGCCCGCCAAAGCCTGCCTCGGCGTCAGCAACGATCGGGACCATCCAGTCCTCGACGGTCTGGATGCCTTCGGAGAACTCGATCTGGTCCGCCCGGAGGAGGGCGTTGTTGATGCGGCGGACCACCGTGGGAACCGAGTTGGCCGGGTAGAGCGACTGGTCCGGGTAGGTGTGGCCGGAGTTATTGGCGTCGGCTGCGACCTGCCAGCCCGAGAGGTAGATGGCGCGGAGGCCGGCTTTTACCTGCTGCACGGCCTGGTTGCCGGTGAGGGCGCCGAGGGCGTTGGTGTAGCCGCCGGTCTTGTGCTCTTCGGTGAGCTGCTTCCACAGCTTCTCCGAGCCGCGGCGGGCCAGGGTGTGCTCTTCGGAGACGCGGCCGCGGAGGCGGACGACATCGGAAGCCTTGTAGTCCCGGGTCACACCTTCCCAGCGCGGGTTGGCGGCCCACTCGAGCTCCAGGGCGGCGGCCTGCTCTGCGGGCGTCTGCTGGGTGGGCTCAAATGCTGCAGTCATCGTTGATCTCCTTGATTGAGCTCCGGAATCGGTAGGCGGGAACTGCGCCTTTGCAGTTCCCGCCGGCTTCCGGTGCGGTGTTTCTTTCCGTGATCACTACTTTTCAGCACTTTCAAGCACCTTTCTAGAGAAAAAGTATGGAAAGAAATGCACTTCTTCACGTATCCTTCAGAAATGACGCCTGGAAGCTGGAACAGAGAAGTCACGCCGCAAGCACCCTCCGCCGCGTCCGCCGGCCTGGACGTCATCAGCCTCGGCCGGCGGGTCAGGCATCTGCGCAAGCAGGCTGGACTGACCCTCGATGACCTCAGCGCCGCCGTCGGCACGGCGCCCAGCCAACTGAGCCTGATCGAGAACGGAAGGCGGGAACCCAAGCTGGGGCTGCTCCAGCACCTGGCCTCCGCGCTCAACGTCAGCATCGACCAGCTTCTTGGTGCCGAGCCGCCCAGCCGCCGAGCTGCCCTGGAGATCGAGCTGGAACGCTACCAGCGCAGCCCGCTGTACGAGACGCTGAACCTGCCCAAAATCCGCATCAGTTCGCGGCTTCCGCTGGATGTGCTGGAGGCCCAGGTGGGCCTGCTGCATGAGCTGGAACGCAAGATGAACGAGCAGGTGGCCACCCCAGAGGAAGCCCGCCGGGCGAATGGCGAACTGCGGGCGATGATGCGTGAACGCGGCAACTATTTCCCGGAGTACGAGGCCGAGGCGCAGAAGGTCCTTAAGGCCGTGGGCTACGCCGCCGGTCCGCTCAGTCAGCACGTCATCGCGGACATCGCCGAGAATCTTGGATTCACGCTCCACCACGTGGGTGACCTGCCGCATTCAACGCGGTCCGTGACCGACCTGAAGAACCGCAGAATTTACCTCACCCAGAACCAGCGGACGGACCATGACCCCCGGTCGGTGCTGTTGCAGGCGCTGGGCCACTACGTCCTGGGCCATGAAACCCCGAAGAATTACGGCGACTTCCTGGCCCAGCGCGTGGCAACAAACTATTTTGCCGCCGCACTCCTGCTCCCCGAGCAGGCCACCATGGAATTCCTGCACAAGGCCAAGGCCGCCAAGGAGATCGCGGTGGAAGACATCCGCGATGCTTTTGCCGTGTCCTACGAAACGGCCGCCCACCGGTTTACCAACTTGGCCACCCAGCACCTGGGCATCACCACGCACTTCCAGAAGACCCACCAGAGCGGGATCATCTACAAGGCCTACGAGAACGACGGCGTGGCGTTCCCCCAGGACCACACCGGCGCCATCGAGGGCCAGCCGTCATGCAAGGCGTGGACGTCCCGGGCAGTGTTCGACGTCCCGGACAAATTCAGTGCCTACAGCCAGTACACCGACACGCCCTCGGGGACTTACTGGTGCACCGCCCGCACCGAACGCTCCGCCACCGGGGAGTTTTCGCTGAGCATCGGGGTCCCGTACCAGCACGTGAAATGGTTCCGGGGGCGGGAGACGACGGCAAGGGCCAAGTCCACCTGCCCGGATCCAAACTGCTGCAAGCGACCGCCAGCCGAGCTTGCGTCGCACTGGGCCGGTAATGCATGGCCTTCCGCGCGTGCCCATTCGCACCTGCTGGCCGCAATGCCGCCCGGGGCCTTCCCCGGTGTGGACGAGACCGAGGTGTACAGCTTCCTTCAGGCGCACTCGGGGAGCTAGCCAGCGGGGGCAGTCGTGGCGACGTTAGCCGTCTCCGCGCCGCCGGGTGCCGAGCGCATGTCCAGGCAGATGATGTCCGTCAGGATGCCGCTTACTGCCCGGTACGATTCCGGCTTGCCGGACCACCGGCCGGAATCGTGGAGAAAGCGCAGGAACGTCGTCAGCGAATAGGTGGCCACGATGCCTTCATAGACGGTATGGATGATGAGGGACGCCAATCTTGCTGCGACCTCGGCCGGGTCGAGGGCAGTGATGGAACGCTTTTCACCAGACTCAGGGTAGAAGCGGAAGAAGAGCTTCAGGCTCGCCAGCACCTCTTCCACGTCTGTGCTGAAGGGGCGCTGGACGTACCAGCAGATGAAGGCCGGGGCCAGGGTTTCCAACTCCCGGACGTTGCCCGATGAAGGGGTGGCCACTTGCGGCGCGGAGGCTTTGAACGGGTCACCTGGTTGGTTCCGCACATGATTCGTTCGTGCCGCCTGCCGTCCCTGCTTTCGTGCCACCTTGATCCTCATCTCGCTTGCTGTTTCCGATTAGCTCAAACGTAGGGAGGCAGCATCCCGCACCGCCAGAACATAAAAGCTGTATGTGGAAAGCCCGGAAGCCGGGCCCTGCGGGCGACCTTGTGATAGGGCGTACCGGGTTTTCTTGCGTTAAGTGAGAGACCGTCCGGCGGGCCTCCGGCGCGCGCGAGACCAAATCGAGTGCAAAGCGTGATCCTGCCGGCATGGTCCTCCGCCGCCGTCGCTGTTTCACTGGGAGGAGGCGGAGGATTCCCGCCCGCGGCGTGCCGGGGGAGGCAACAGAGGTGTTTCGTTTTCAGCGGATGATTGCGTTGGGTGCTGTGATGGGACTGGCAGGCTGTGGGGCGCCAGCCCCGCCGCCGGCGCTCCCGGAGCTTCTCACGGCCGACGGCGTCGAGCGGGTATCGGTGGACCGTGCGGACTACGCCGCTGAACTGCGCTCCTTCCGGGCGTCCGCGTTCTTCCTCGGCGAAGCATTGCTGGCCGACGGCGGCGACGGCTCAAACGGGAATGTGGTGTCCTCGCCCGGGAGCCTCCTGATTGCCCTCGCCATGCTCCGTGCAGGTGCCACCGGTAAGACCGCGGCCGAGATGGACAGCATCCTGCAATTTCCTGCTGAGAACAGGGATGAAACCATGAACTCGGTCCTTCGGTCGCTCGAAGAGTTTGACGGTGACCCTGGCGCGGTGGATGAGGACAACCCGCCGCGGAAGCCGGTCATGCACCCGGCCAACGGGCTGTTCGTCGACAAGGACGTGCCTGCCGGACAGCCCTTCCTGGACACCCTGGCTCGGCACTATGGAACCGGCGTGTATCCCGTGGATTTCAGCGATGAGGGTGCAACCAAGCCTGCCATCGATGCCTGGGTGAACAGGAACACCGGCGGCAGGATCAAGGAAGCCCCGGCGGAGTACAGCCCAAAGAACACTTTCAGCCTGCTCAACTCGTTGTACTTCGCCTCTGCCTGGAGCACACCGTTCGATCCGAACGCCACCTCTGACCTGCCCTTCACCACAGCCGCGGGGGAGGAAATCGACGTGCCGGCCATGCACAACGAACTCACGATGAAATATGCGGAAGGCACCGGCTGGCAGGGTGTGGATCTTCCCTATGCCGACGGTTTCGTCATGCGGCTGGTCCTGCCCGACGGGAACACCGCTCCCGACGGCACGGCCGCTTCCCGTGACACTCCCGCCCCTGCGGCCTTCGACGCGGAGAAACTGACGGAAATCGCGGACACGTTCGATACTGCCCGGCCCGAATCAGTCCAGATCCAGCTGCCCCGCTGGGACCACAGGTCCAGTTTTGATCTCCGCAAGGTCTTCGAGGCGCTGGGACTGGAGAACATGCTCGGCACCACGGAAGACTTCAACAACATCCAGCCGCAGATGATGATTACCCAGGCCGCCCAGGCTGCCAACATCACGGTGGCCGAAAAGGGCACCATTGCCGCCGCTGTGACCCAGATCAACGGAGAGGCCACCAGCGCTCCACCAGAGCCCGAGCGGACCATCGAGTTCGACCGGCCGTTCCACTACCAGATCGTTCACGGCGAAACCGGGCTGCCGCTGTTCATGGGAACTGTGGCCGACCCCAGGTGAACGTCGTGGGATCGGTCCGCCGCCGTCCCCCTCCCAGACGACGCTCCATCAGCTAATGCAGGAAAAGCCGGAACCCTCTCGCGCGCAGTGCAAGAGGGTTCCGGAAAAACGCGCATTAAGTGAGAGAGCGTCCGGAAAAACGCGCATTAAGTGAGAGAGCGTCCGGGGTTGGGCGGCGAAACTAGCGGGCGCCGCCCTGCCACAGTGCATCAAACGGGGCGCCGGAGGCCACGCGGTTCCGGATCCCCGCGGTGACAAACTCCTTGGCGGTGCGGGCAGCGTCAAGAGGCGACGCGCCCTTGGCGAGTTCGGCAGTCACTGCGGCCGCCAGCGAGCAGCCGGCGCCGGAAACGGCCACCTCGCCCACCTTGGGCGCGCTCAGCACTTCCAGGGTTTCACCGTCGTAGAAGACGTCGACGGCGTCCGGGCCTTCCAGCCGTACACCACCCTTTGCGAGCACAGCTGCACCGCTGAGTTCGTGGATGCGGATAGCGGCAGCCTTGAGGGACTCGACGTCGGTGATTTCCAGGCCGGACAGCGACTCGGCTTCAAAGTGGTTGGGCGTGACAAAGGTGGCCAGCGGCAGGATCTGCGCCTTGAGGGCCTGGTCCGTATCAAGGGCATGCCCCGGCTCCTGGCCCTTGCAGATCAGGACCGGGTCGAGGACAACGTTCCCAAACCGGTTTCCGCCCAGGGCATCGGCCACGGTGGCGATGGTGGCGGGGCTTCCCAGCATCCCGATCTTGACGGTGTCCAGCACCGGCCGGCCGGGCACGGACTGCCCGTCCGGGGCCGGACCGTACGCCGCCGTGGTCGCCTCCAGCTGGTCCGCGATAACCTGCTGGTCCACCGGGACAAAGCGGTGGTTCCAGTCGTCGTTCGGGTTGAACGAGACGATGCAGGTCAGGTTGGCGATGCCAAAGACGCCGAGCTCCTGGAACGTCTTCAGGTCGGCCTGGGCGCCGGCGCCGCCAGTGGCTTCGGAACCGGCGATGGTCAGGACGACGGCGGGAGTGTCAGCGGGGGACTGGGCGTCAAGGGAAGCGGAAGTCATGGCACCATCCTGCCATCCGGCGTCGAACGCCCGCTTTGTGGTGCTGTACAGCATGTGGCCGTGCTGCTGGTCAGGGTTCCAAGGCCGCGGCGGGGCCGAAAGTCACCCTGCGCGTCCGGCTCATGCGCCCCTGGCGATCTGCTGAAGCGCTCGGCCCAGTTCGGGCTGGCTGTAGACGAAGCCCGCGTCCAGCAGCTTCTCCGGCTGGACCCAGCGGCTCTTCAGGACCAGTTCCGCCTCCGTCCGGATCAGGATGGCTCCCAGCCGCAGCAGCCAGGCCGGAGTGGGGATGCCGAACCTGGCTCGATAGGCCCGGCGGACCATGCGCATCAGCTCGCGGTTGTCCACCACATCCGGAGACGCAACATTCACGGGGCCGCTGAGGTCCTTCCGGGCATGCACGAAGCGCACGCACCGGTAAAGGTCCTCCACATGGATCCAGCTGAACTTCTGCGTGCCGGGGCCCATCCGGCCGCCCAGGCCCAGCCGGGCAAGGGTGGCGAAGGGCCGCAGTGCTCCTCCTCCGGGGCCCAGGACGATCGAGATCCGCAACGGGATCTTACGCGTCCCCGGGGTAACGGCGGCTGCAAGTTCGGCTTCCCACGCGCGGGCAACGTCCACTGAAAATCCCGTGCCCGGTTCGCCGTCACGTTCGGTTTGCGGGCCATCCATGGCATGGCGGTAGATGGTGCCGGTGCTCGCATTGAGCCAGGTCGACGGCGGCTGCCGGCACAGTGCGACGGCACGGCCTAGTGCCGCTGTAGTGGAAACGCGGGACTTCCGTATGGCGGCCTTGTTCCGGGCGCTGTAGCGGCAGGAGACGGAGCGTCCCGCGAGGTTCACGAGGAGCTCCGCACCGTCCAGCACCCGGGCCAGGCGGGCGTCGCCGTCATCCCACGTGGCCGACGGCGACCCCTTGGCGCCTTTGCGGCCAATGGTGCGCACCGACCAGCCGTCCTTCTCGAACCGGGCCCGGAAATACCTGCCGATGAATCCGGAAGCTCCGGCCAGTACCACCGTTCTTGTGCCGCTCATGGTCCCCCCAACTGTGTTGTTTCGATCGTCAGCCACGGATGCTGCGGCTCAGGCTCAGGAAGTCGTCCAGGATCCTGCCCATACCGGGAACCCGGGCCAACGAGAGTCCCCGTGTGATCAGCGGGACGGCGCCGTCCACCAGGCGCCTGGTCCGCTGCTGCCCATCGGAGGTGTCGTAGACCCAGAAGAGGGTGACGGCCATGTAGAAAAGCCACAGCAGTTCCGGAAGATCGGACCTGAGCTTTTTCGGTGCCGGCGGTTTCGCGGCCTCAACCGCTGTGCGGAAGATGTCCAGCGAGGCTTCGCGCGCTGCGGTTGATCCGGCGGCGAAGGGATTGACCGGGGACGTCGGGCGGATGGCGGTGGCTATGAAGTCGCCGCCAAACCGGTGGTAGGGGGCCATGGCGTCTAGGCCCGTGTGAAGGGTGGCCCTAAGCCGGCTGGTGAGGTCGGCAGCGTCCTTGAGCGCTTCGGCCGCCCTGGCCGCGTGCTCAGCCTGTACCTGCAGATACAGCTCCTGCACCAGATCGTCCTTGGACGCGAAGTAGTAGTAGGCGTTGCCCACCGAGACGCCCGCCTCGGCTGCGATGGCCCGCATGGTGGTCTTGGCGAAGCCGATTTCCCGGAACATGCGCAGTGCGACGCCGGCCACCAGCTGTCGCGTCTGCTCGCTCTTTACGGTCATGGGCTTTCCTCGAAATTGAACGTGTTCAAGAAAACTACCACAGATTTGAACGCGTTCAGATTGGGCCCATCACGCCGCCGCACGGCATTCTCCCGCACAGTGGGAGAATGGGGGAACAGTGCTAATACAGCCGGTGTTCCCGCTCCCCGGGCGCCGAGCGAACCACTACGAACGGACCTCCGCCATGACCCCAGCTTCAGGCCACCACACCATGCCCCAAAACCCTCCAGTTCCGGACCGCCCACGGTTCGCCTCGATCGGGTCCCCGTACTTCGGCATCATGCTGGCCATCATGGCGGTGGTGCTGATCCTGTCCAACATCGGGGCGTCCAAGGGAGTGGCCATCGGGCCGATCATCACCGACGGCGGCTTCTTCCTCTTCCCGCTGGCGTACATCCTTGGCGACGTCATCAGCGAGGTCTACGGCTTCAGGGTGGCACGCAAAGCCATCCTCACCACCTTCGGGCTGTCCGTCTTCGCATCACTCTGCTACTGGGCGATCATCGCCCTGCCCGGATTCGACGACGAGTTCGGAATGTCCAAGCAGGCAGCACTGGAGGGCGCGCTCGGTCCCGTCCCGCAGATCGTGCTGGCGTCGCTGCTGGCGTTCCTGGCCGGGCAGACCATCAACTCCTGGATCATGGTGCGGATGAAGGCACGCTCCGGCGAGAAGTCCCTGTGGGCCCGCATCATGGGCTCCTCGGTGGCCGGCGAGTTCGTGGACACGCTGATCTTCTGCAGCATCGCCGCCTCGGTCATCGGAATAACCGACGCCGCGACCTTTGTGAACTACGTGGTGGTTGGCTTTGTGTACAAGACCCTGGTGGAGTTCATCCTGGTCCCCGTAACGTCGCTGGTGATCCGCTGGGTGAAGAAGCGCGAACCGAGCTACGGTGCCCCGGCGGCAGCGGTGACGAACGCAGCTTAGGCGCCGCCCTTGAGCGTCCCGTCGAGCAGGGCCCGCAGTTCCCGGAAGTGCCGTTCCGTGGCCTTCGCGTGGAAGGCAGAGGTGTCGGCCATCGAGTAGCCATGCGATGCGCCCTTGTAGACCTCGTTGGATGACGCAAGGCCGGCCGCGTCGAGGGCCTTACCCAGCCGGGCCACGGCGTCGGGGCCCATGCTCTGGTCGTGGTCGGCGTGGCCGAACACGAACCGTGCCGTTGCCCTGTCCAGCCCCAGATGCGGGCTGTCCGGCTCGTCTGTGGCAAGACCGCCGCCATGGAATCCGCCACAGGCTGCCACCACGTCCGGGTGGGCCGTGGCGGTGCGCACCGCCAGCCTGGCTCCCATGCAGTAGCCGAACGTGCCGATGGGACCCGGCGCAACGCCGTCGAGCGTTCCAAGGGCCGCCACCCAGGCGTCAATGTCCGGCAGCGCCTTGTCCGTGGTGAGGCGCCCCACCCGGGGAAAGGCCGCCTTGCCGGCCGCCTGCCTGCCCTCCGGCGTGGTCATGTCACCGCGCGGTGCCAGCTCCGCGGCCGTCCCTTCGCGGTAGAAGACGTTCGGTGCCAGGACCACATAGCCCCAGTCGGCGACGCGCTGGGCCATGTCCTCTATGCGCGGGCGCAGGCCAAAGGCGTCCATGTACAGGATGACGCCGGGAAACGGGCCGCTGCCCGTGGACGGGCGGGCCACCAGGGCTTCGGCAGTGCCGTCGGCGGCGGGGATCTGGATCAGCATCGGGTCAGGATACCGGAACAGCTGGCGACGGCGGCCTTCCGGGCAGGTCAGGAGTAGTACTGCCCCAGGGTCTCCGCCTTGAAATCGAAGAAGGTCCCGTCCTCGATGGCGAGGCGGGCGTCGTCCACCATCTTCACCACGAACCGTTCGTTGTGGATGGAGATCAGCGTGGCGGAGAGCATCTCCTTTGCCTTGAAGAGGTGGTGGATGTAGGCCCGCGAGTAGTTGGTGCAGGCGTAGCAGTCGCACCCGTCCTGGAGCGGGCCGAAGTCGCGCTTGTACTTGGCGCCGGAGAGGTTGAAGCGTCCCTGCGGGGTGTAGAAGGCGGAATTGCGGGCCACCCGGGTGGGGGAGACGCAGTCGAAGGTGTCGGCGCCGTTCTCGATAGCCGTGAAGATGTCGTCCGGTTCCGAGATGCCCAGCAGGTGGCGCGGCTTGTCCTCGGGCAGTTCCTCGTTGCACCACCGGACAATGGTGCCCAGGTTCTCCTTCTCCAGTGCCCCGCCGATGCCGAACCCGTCGAACGGCATGGCGCCGAGGTCCCGGCACGCCTTGCGCCGCAGGTCCTCGTACTGCGCACCCTGGATCACGCCGAACAGGGCCTGGTACGGCTTGCCCGCCCGGGACGAGGTCAGCCGGAAGTGCTCCTCGATGCAGCGCAACGCCCACAGGCGGGTGCGTTCGAGGGATTCCTCCTGGTACCTGCGGGAGTTCTGCAGGGTGGTCAGCTCATCGAAGGCGAACATGATGTCCGCGCCGATCTGGTGCTGCACCTGCATGGAGATTTCGGGGGAGAACCGGTGCCTGTCGCCGTTGAGGTGGCTCTTGAACCACACGCCGTCGTCGTCAATGTGGGCCAGGCGTTCCTTTCCGGGGGCGACGGCGTCATCCGGCCCGGACGCATCCACGGCTTTCATGTCGATGACCTTCTTGAACCCCGAGCCCAGGCTCATCACCTGGAATCCACCAGAGTCCGTGAACGTGGGCCCGGACCAGTTCATGAATGCGCCAAGGCCGCCCGCCTCGTCGAGAATGTCCGCGCCGGGCTGCAGGTACAGGTGGTAGGCGTTGGCCAGCACGGCCTGCGCGCCCAGGTCCGCCACGGCTTCGGGCAGCACCGCCTTGACGGTGGCTTTGGTTCCGACGGCGATGAACGCGGGCGTCTGGATTTCACCGTGCGGCGTGGAGATGGTCCCGGTCCGTCCCAGGAACCGGCCGCCGTTGGAAGCCACCTGGGCAGCGGTCGGCGGGCAGTTCTCGCTGAGCCGGGTGCCCACCCGGAAGGAGAATTCCGACTGCCGGTCCGCCGCGGCGCCGGCCGCAGTCCACGGCGCCGTTCCAGTAAGGGCCGTTTCAGCCGCGGCGGCAGGGAAAGGAGCTGGGGCAGGGTTGGCTGGCACCGTACCAGTGTGCCAGCTTTCCGTCCCGTCCCGGCAACCGGCCCTGTCAGCTGACCGGTTCGGATGCCGGGTAGTTCCCAGCCCGCCAGGCATCCCAGGAGGAGCGCACGGATTCGAGCCTTGCGGCGCCCAGGTCGTAGGTGGAGACGATGACCAGCGAGCCCTCGCCTTCCTCGCGCACGTCCTTGATCGCCGGGTGGTCGGCCACCACCAGGAGCCCCTCCCCATGCTCGGCATAGCTGTGGACAGTGAGGCCCACCTGGTGGCTGGTCCGGTACCAGACCTTGCCGCTGATCTCCTCGCCGGTCCCCAGTTTCACCTGGTAGTTTTCGCCCGGCGCCGGGACGTCGGTCAGCCCGAGCTTCTCGATCGCGGAGCCCTCTCCTTCCGTGAGATGCAGGAAGAGGGTGTGTCGTTTGCCGTGCGGATGGCGTTCCAGGGCGAAGCGGAGCTGCTGCAGGAACGTGAGCCAGCCCTGGGTGATGTCCTCGTCCCAGGCAGCCCATTCGGAGTCGTGGTCCAGTGCCCCGCGGGTCACGCTGACCTGCGTTCCGTTGGGTACGGGTTTCAGCTCAAAGATGTCCCCGCCGTGGACGGTCAGGCTGGTGTGGTCCGGGGACTCCTCAACATCGCCGGAAAAGTAGATCTCCTTGATCTCGGAGTCCAGGTCTTCTGCCTGCCAGCCATGCCACTGGGCTACTTTGGACGGTTCCCGCAGCATGGTCCAGACCTGCGGCGCGTCGGCGTTGATCACTACGCTGAGATTGTTCGTCATAGCCCCGAATGTACAACTCCGGCACGGCGCCGGGTAGGGGGCAAATTACCCAACCAGGCACCGTACCGGCGGGAGGGGTCCGGCGTCAGGCGCGGACGGCCTCAAGCTCGTTGCTGATGCGCCGCTCCAGCTCGACCATCCCGATGGTTTCGGAGCCCCCGTGGGCCCGCAGGAACAGCAGGGACTCGAGCCGCAGCAGCCGCCATTCGCGTTCGGCGTCATGGTTGGAGTTGTCGATGGAGCGGAAAATTTCCTTGTCGTACAGGTTGGGCTCATTGAGGGAACGCTGCCGTACCTTGGCAGCCATCCTGGCCTTGAATGGGTCCGTCTCCTGGTTTTCCGGGGTCCGGATCAGCTTTTCGTAGACCTCGGCCCGTTCCGACTGGCCGTTCTGGCGGCAGATGTAGCTGGAGAGCGCCAGGGATGCTTCCACGGATGACCACCGGCCGGGATTCCCGTCGAAGGGAAGGACGTTGAGGAGGTCGGCCACGGCCAGGGCGCCGTCGGCGTCCTTGAGGGTGATGAACAGCTCATGGGCGAGGTCGCTCAGGTCCTTCAGGCAGCTGCCGGACTTGAAGTTGACGCCCTTGGCCAGCCGGTCGGACAGCAACAGGACGCCCATCGCGTCAGGATGGGCCTCCGCGGCAGCTTCCACAACGGACTCCGGGGTGCCCTGCGGGGCGGGAATCAGTGCCAGGTCCTCTTCGCTGGGTCCGCTGAGGGCCGGCGGGACCGGCGGAAGGGGAGGAACGACGACGGCGGGAGCGGCGGCAGCGGGCGCCGCCTCTTCGCGGAGCTGCCTGGGCTGCTCCTGCCCTGCGTCTTGCCCTGCCTTCTGCCCCGAGCCAGTCGCAGGGCGGGCCGCCCGCGGAAGCTGGGTGACGGCGTCGGGGTTTTCGTCCACCACCGTCACGGTGGTGCCCACCGCGATGCGCAGGGTTCCGCCGCCGGTAAGGCTGGCGAGCACCAGTGCGGGGGCTCCGAAGTCGTCCCGCTCCAGCTCGACCTGGTGGACTTCCGCCGTGCGCCCGCCGTCGGGCAGGACAATGTGGGTGCCGGTGGTCAGAGATCCAGCCTGCTGTTCAAGATGGTGCCTGGCGGCTGGTGTTTCGGTCATGGGAGTCCTTAAGTTCTCTTGCGGTCCGCCCTACAGTCTACAAAGGCGGGCACCTAAAATCGGGGACCCCCAGGTTCCGGCGTGAGTGTCAGAAGCCGACGCCGGCGAAGGCCAGCGCCTGGCGGATGAGGCTGCCGCGGCCGCCGACGAACTCCATCTGGACGCCGGGGCTGAGGACTTCCTCGGGGGTCATCCAGGTCAGTTCCAGGGCGTCCTGGCGGGGCTCGCATTCACCCGTGACCGGGATGACGTAGGCCAAGGCCACGGCGTGTTGCCGCTCGTCCGTGAAGCCGGTCTGGGACGGTGCGGGAAAGTATTCCGCCACGGTGAAGGGCACCGGGCTGATGGGGAGCTGCGGGAACGCCAGCGGTCCCAGGTCCTTTTCCATGTGCCGCAGCAGGGCAGCGCGGATGGTCTCGCGGTAGATGACGCGGCCCGAGACCAGGGAGCGGACCATGGTCCCGTCCTCATCCGCCTGGAGCAGGGTTCCCACCTCATTGACGAAGCCCAGCGGGTCCAGCCTGACCGGCACAGCCTCCACATAGACCATGGGCAGCCGCCCGCGTGCCTCAAAGAGGTCTTCTTCGGAGAGCCAGCCGGGATTCGGGTCAGGGGTGCGCACGTTCATGGTTAAGTTCTACCCCATGGGACGCTGCGTGACGGGTGGAACTCAGCTGCCGGCGGAATGCGTCGGGTCATCCGGCCTTCCCGTGGAGGTCCTGTCACGCGTGACGCTGGGAGATCCAGAGCGTCGCCGGCACGTGCGCAGCTGCCCCGGCATCCGGGTTGGCAACGTGGAGGGTGCGCGCGAAGGCTTCCTCCGTGATGCCGGCCTGGATACCCGCTGAGGCGAGGCGTTCCCGCAAAGGTTCCAGTCCGCCGTCGTACTCAAAACCCAGGCCGGAACGCGGCGCCCCCGAGGCCGGCCGGACCATCAGGACCCCGCCGTTCTTGGCGGTGAAGTCGGCGGTGTCGTCCTGGTCCGGAACCGGACGCGGACGCGCGCCCACCTGCTGCAGGGTGCGGGAGGCAGAGGCGGGGTCCTCCGTGAACCAGACCCCGACGACGGCCAGGGCAGGATCGGCGTCGGCACACTGGGCGCCGTGGGCGGCTTTGTCCGCAAGGAAGCTGAAACCGTCGGGAGCCGTGATCCGGCAGGCGTCGCCATGGTCCGCGGCGACCAGCTCTGCGGGTGTGGTGCCATCTTCCGCAGCAGCCAGGTTGGTGCGCCGGGCGAACTCCGCAAGGTCCCCCACCTCCACTGCCAGCGCGGTGCTGCCGTCTTCCGCGGCCCCCTCGGGGACGGCGTGGAGGGCCAGGCGTCCCAGCCCGGCGTCGAAAACCTGCCAGCCGGCGTCGTTCTCGGTCCGGACCATGCCCAGGGCGGTGAGGAGCCTGCCCCAGGAATCCAGCCTGGACGTGAAGTGGAGGGGGCGCACACGGAGCATCTTGGTTTCCTTAATCCTCGGTATCCAGGGACCTCTAGGCCCATGATGCCACGGCGCCGGCGCTTGTGGAGAGGGGCTGCCGTGGTGCCGTGATGCGGGGGCAGAATAGGGCCATGACCGTTGAACTTGAGGAGCTGCTGCTGCCGGACGCGGCGGCGTGGCGCCGGTGGCTGGAGGCAAACCACAGCACCAGTCCCGGGGTGTGGCTGGTCCTGCACAAGAAGGGCGGAAACGTGACGGAACTGGATTACGCCGCGGCGCTGGATGAGGCCCTGTGCTTCGGCTGGATCGATGGCCAGGCGCGCCGCCGTGATGAGCAAACGTCGCTCCAGCGGATGACACCGCGCCGGCCCAGGAGCCCGTGGTCTGCCAGGAATGTCGGCCATGTGGCGCGCCTGGACGCGGCAGGCCGGATGACCGATGCCGGCTGGGCAGCCGTGAATGCGGCGAAGGCCGATGGCCGCTGGGACAATGCGTACGGCGGCCAGGCGGTGGCGGAGGTCCCGGCTGACCTGGCGGCGGCCATCGCCGCGGTTCCAGCCGCCCAGGCGATGTTCGATGTCCTCACCGGGACAAACCGGTTCGCAATGATTTACCGGGTCAACTCCGCTGTCCGGCCTGCCACCCGCGCGAAGAGGATCACTGACTTCGTGGAGATGCTGGCGCGCGGGGAATCGCTCTATCCGCAGAAGAAGCGTCCCGGCGGCGTGGCCTGACCGTACGGGAAGTGGATCCAGGAATCCGTGCCCGGTTGGGTTCCTGCCGGCCTGCCTGTAAAATTGACGGTTCACTTGCGCTGGTGCCGTTCCCCTGCTGGGGAGCGGCACTTGTGCGTTCAGCGACGGATCGAAAACCATGCCCCGAAAAATCCTCGGACCTGTACTCCCTGCCCTTAGAAACCGGCCCCTGCTCTGGGTGGTTGCCGCCGTGGCCGCTGCCCTGGCCCTGGTGGTTTCCCTGCTGCTCGCCGGCAACGTCCGGACGGGGCCGGCCGCCGTTGCCGGCCGCGTCCTGGACGGTGTTGCGTCGGCGCAGGCAACGGCCAGGGACTCCACCGGCAGCTACGCGACGCTGTGGCTGGACGGCGGGGACACCACGCTCGTGGACCGTGGCCGGGCGCTCGACGCCGAGGGCGCGGAGGATGTGCGGAGCATTGAATGCGGTGCGGGCTGGCTGGCCGGAGCGCGCGTGGACGGCAAGGTTTTCCTGCGAAGCAGCGCGGCCCCGGACACGGTTGGGGATGCTGCTGCGGCGCGCCTTCCTGACTGCATCAGCACCGAGGCGCGCGATGCCCTGCTGGCTGACCTCGGCGTGGACCGGACGTGGCCCGCGCCGGCTGCGGACCGCTTCGAGCCGCCCGCGGGGGAGTACCGCCCCGCCTACCACCTCACACCGGACCAGCGCTGGATGAACGATCCCCAGAAGCCGTTCTTCCTGGACGGCCAGTGGCACTACTACTACCTGTACAACGCCGATTACCCGGAAGGGAACGGCACCGAATGGTTCCACGCCACCAGCACCGACCTGGTCAACTGGAAAAACGAGGGCGTGGCCATCGGGAAGTACCGCAACGGACTCGGCGATATCGAGACCGGCACAGCGGTGGTGGATACGGAAGGCACCGCGGGATTCGGCAAGGGAGCCGTGATCGCGGTCCTTACCCAGCAGCATGACGGCGTCCAGCGGCAGTCACTGTTCTACTCCACGGACAACGGCTACAGCTTCCAGAACCACGAACAGAACCCGGTGATGGAGAACCCCGGCGAGGAGCACTGGCGGGATCCCCGCATTGTCCGCGACGACGCCAACAACCAGTGGCTGATGCTGCTGGCCGAAGGCCACAAAATCGGCTTCTACACGTCCCCGGACCTCAAGGACTGGACCTATGTTTCGGCATTTGAGCGCGACGGGCTGGGCATCCTTGAGTGCCCGGACTTCTTCCAGCTGGACGTCGACGGCGATCCCTCCAAACGGACCTGGGTGCTGGCCGCCAGCGCTAACGGCGCGGACGAGGGCCGCACTACCGGGCTGGCGTACTGGACCGGCAGCTTTGACGGAAAGGGCTTCACGCCCGACGGAGACCACCAGTGGCTCGACGGCGGAACGGACTTCTACGCCGCCGTCACCTGGGATGATCCGCGCCTGACGGACGGCCAGCGGAAGGCCTCGCGGCACGCCATCGGCTGGATGAACAACTGGGCGTACGCCCGGGAATTGCCCACCGGCGATTGGTTCGGGGCGGCCTCCGTGGTGCGTGACATCCGGCTGGTGTCCGACGGCGATCGCCCGGTTTTGGCCTCGGCGCCCACCCGTGCGCTGGCGTCCCTGGAGGGGAGCCCGGAGCGGATCCCTGCGGGAACGGCCCGCGAAGGCGCGGGGGAGCCGTTGCCGGTTCCGGACAGCGGTGCGTTCAAGGTGGACCTGGAACTGGAAAGGCCTGCATCCGGCCGCGGTGAAGCCCGTGTCCTCCTGCAAAGCGCCGGCAAGGTTTACGCCACGGTGGGCTACGACTTCGGGACCGGGCAGGCCTTTGTGGTCCGGGACGGGGATTCGGTGGCGCAGGCTGCCGGCGGCCCGGCGGAGGGGTACCGGACGGTGAGCTCGGCCAGTGGCAACACCGACGCGGACACGGTTCAGCTGGCCGCCTATATTGACCGGTCTTCCGTGGAAGTCTTCGTGGACGGCGGCCGCGAGACGCTGACCTCGCTGGTCTTCCCGCCGGCGGGGGCCAAGGACGTCCGGCTTGCGGCTTCGGGTGGTGCCGTCGGCATCAGGGGCGGCACCGTCACGCCTCTTGCCGCCATCCGCTGAGCCGGACGTCCGGTGGCGAACTTGGGCCCGCGCCTGTGCGCGGGCCCACTGTTCAGGAATGGAGACTGTTCAGGAATCGAGCGGGAATGCCACGCCTTCACCCACCACACGCAGGCACAGCTCCATGCCCGGGCGGGCGATGGATGCGTTCCAGTGCCGGATGGTGATGATCTCGCCGCCGCCGGGGTAGCGGTGGTCGGGGGTGGAGGCCAGCTGCGGCGGGACCGAGAGCTTCAGCCGGACGGTGGTTTCCGGACCAAAGTAGTCCGTGTCCACCACCACGCCGCGGATGGCCGCGTCCTCGGCAATCCGGATCTGCTCCGGCCTCAGCATCAGCTGCACCCGGCCCTGGGCCGGCGGCCTGCGGACGGGGATGGCACCCAGGGAACAGGTGGCGAGCGATCCCTCAAGCCAGGCATCGAGGATGACGGCGTCTCCAAGGAACTCCGCTGTGGCACGGTCCGCGGGGCGGGTATACACCACGAACGGGTTGCCGATCTGGGCGAGTTTGCCGCCGCGCATCACGGCCACCTGGTCCGCGAAGGACAGTGCCTCGGCCTGGTCGTGGGTGACCAGGATGGTGGTGACCCCCGCCTCGTTCAGGACCTTGGCCACGGCACGGCGGGTGGCCACCCTGAGTCCCGCGTCGAGTGCTGAAAAAGGCTCATCCAGGAGCATCAGTTCCGGCTCGCGCGCCAGGGCCCGCGCCAGGGCCACCCGCTGCTGCTGCCCGCCGGACAGCTGGTGCGGGCGGCGCTTGGCCATGGCCGGGTCCAGGGACACCATTTCCAGCAACTCGCTGACCCGTCCGGCCACCGCCCGCCGGCCGCCCGGCAGGCGGTCCTGGTCCAGCCCGAACGCGATGTTCTGCCCCACGCTCAGGTGCGGGAACAGGGCGCCGTCCTGGGCCACGTACCCAATGTGCCGTTTATGCGCCGGCACCCACACGCCGTCGCCCGCCACCTTGGCGCCGTTCAGCGCGATGCTGCCCGTGTCCGGGTGCTCAAACCCGGCAATCAGCCGGAGCAGGGTGGTCTTGCCCGATCCGGAGGGTCCCACAATGGCAGTGGTTCCGCCCCTGGCCACGGAAAGGTTGACGCCCTTCAGGACGGCCTGGTTGCCGAAGTTCTTGGTGACGTCGGTGATCTCCAGGTGGCTGTTGGTGGTGGGTGCCACGGACGGGGCCACCCGCGGCTCAGGCAACCTGGAAGGGGCTTGTTCTGTCACTGTCCGGCTACTTTCTTGGACTGCTGGAAGAGGAGGTACGTCATGGGCGCGGAGAGCAGGATCATCAGCAACGCATACGGCGCGGCGCCGGCGTAATCGATTTCGCTGCTCTTGCTCCAGAATTCGGTGGCCAGGGTGCGTGTCCCGTTGGGGGACAGCAGCAGGGTGGCGGTGAGTTCGTTGGCGATGGCCAGGAACACCAGCGCCGCACCGCCTGCGGCGGCCGGCGCCGTGAGCCGCAGGGTGACCCTGATGAAGGACACCAGCGGGGGTTTGCCCAGCGCCTGTGCCGCCTCGTCCAGTTCCTTGGGCGCCTGGGCCAGGCCTGCCCGGAGGTTGACCAGGGCCCGGGGCAGGAACAGCAGCACGTACGCCGCCACCAGCACCCCTGCCGTCTGGTAGATCCCGGGAACCACCCGGATGCTCACCGTGACGAAAGCCAGGCCCACCACGATTCCGGGCAGCGAGCTGGTGACGTAGTTGGAGAGCTCCAGCGACTTGCTGAACCAGCCGGGATGGCGGACAGCAAGATAGGCCATGGGGAACGCCACCACGGTGGTGGCAAGGGCGCCCGCCAGGCCGTAGCCGAGCGTTGTGAGCAGCGCCGGGAGGAACTCGTCCGCGGCCCAGGCTGCCGTTCCGCCGGAAGCCACCCAGCGCAGCACAAAGAACAGGGGCAGGCCGAAAGCCAGTGCCGTCAGCGCAAGCAGGAACAGCTGGGCGGGAACCTGGTACACGTGCAGCGGCAGGCGCAGCGCCTTCGCCTGTGCTCCGGGGCCGATGCGTGCGTACCGTGCGGTGCCGCGGCTGCGGACCTCGGCCAGCAGCAGCAGGAGGCAGAAGAACACCAGCACGCTGGCGAGCATGTTCCCTGCCGCCCCGTTGAAGGTCGACTGGTACTGGACCATGATCGCCGTGGTGAAGGTATCGAAGCGGATCATGGCGAACGCCCCGTACTCGGCCAGCAGGTGCAGGGCCACCAGGAGCGCGCCGCCGGTCATGGCGATGCGGAGCTGGGGGAGGACCACCCGGAAGAACGTGCGCCAGGCTCCGAGGCCCAGCGCGGCCGCCGACTGCTCAATGGCCGGGTCCAACCGGCTGAGGGCGGCGGCGGCGGGAATGTAGACCAGCGGGAAGTAGGAGAGCGTGGCAATCAGGACTCCGGAGCCCAGGCCGCCCAGGGAAGGAATGGCGGAAACCCAGGCGTAGCTGTTGACGAACGCCGGGATGGCCAGCGGCGCAGCCAGCAGCACGGCCCACACCCGCGCGCCCCGCAGCGTGGTGCGTTCCACAAGCCAGGCGCCTGCAACCCCCAGGACCAGGCACAGCGGGACGGTGAAGAGCATCAGCAGGACGGTGTTCAGCAGCAGTTCGGCCACGCGCGGCCGGAAGATGAGTTCGACGGCGGTGTCCCACCCCGTTGCCACGGTCATGTAGGCCACGTAGCCCAGCGGGACGAGCGAAAACAGGGCAATCAGCACCGCCAGGGCGGACACCGCAGAAACGCCGAAAGGCGGGCGGGGGCTGTTGCCCCGGCCCGCCGTCGTCGTGCTCCCCCGCGGGGGAGCCGATAGATCAGGAGTCACGAAATCAGAGGAGTCCTGCCGAGGTCATCAGTTCGGTGACCTTCTCCGAGTTCAGCTTGGCAGGATCCACGGTGGGGGCCTGCAGCTCCGCGATGGGAACGAGCTTCTCGTTTGCGGGAACGTCGGACGCGATGGCGTACTCGAAGGAGGTGCCGTCCTTGAGGATTTCCTGGCCCTTCTTGCCGGTGACGTACTTCAGGAACTCCTGGGCAGCTTCCTGGTTCTTGGAGGTCTTCAGTACGCCGCCGCCGGAGACGGACACGAACGCGCCCGGATCCTGGTTCTTGAAGTAGTACGGGGTGACGTTGTTGGAGTTCTCGCCGGTCTTGGCCTGGTCACCGTAGTAGTAGTAGTGGTAGATCAGCGCGGCATCAACTTCGCCGGCGTTGACGGCCTTCATGGCGGTGCTGTTGCCCTTGTAGGCCTTGAAGTTTTCCTTCATGCCCTTGAGCCATTCCTCCGTGGCAGCCTCGCCCTTGAGCTCCAGGAGCGCCGAGACGATGGCCTGGAAGTCGGCGCCGGACGGGGAGGCCGCCCACTTGCCCTTCCACTCCGGGGTGGCCAGGTCCAGCATGGACTTGGGCAGCTGGTCTTCGGTCAGCTTGTTCTTGTCATACACCAGGACGGTGGAGCGGGCAGCGATGCCGGTCCACTTGCCGGTGGACGGGCGGAACTCTTCAGGCACCTGCGCGATGGTGGCTTCGTCCACGTCGGCAAACAGGTCGGCGTTCTCCACCTGGGTCATGGCCGGGGAGTTCTCCGTCAGGAACACGTCAGCCGGGGAGGCTGCGCCTTCCTGGATGATCTGGTTGGAGAGCTCGGTGTCCGAGCCCTGGCGCATGGTCACCTTGATGCCGGTCTCGGCGGTGAAGCCATCGATCCATTCCTTGGTCAGGCTCTCATGCTGTGCGTTGTACACGGTGATTTCGCCGTTGCCCGCACCAGCGGTGGCGTCGGACGAGCCAGTGGCTGCGGGGGTGGTGCTGCCGCCGCAGGCGGTCAGTCCAAGTGCTGCGGTGGCGGCGAGTGCGATGCCTGCCAGGGCGCTGTTGCGGATCTTCATTGAGGGACTGCTTTCTGGGGAAACGTCGGGCGGACGGGGTCCTGTTGGGCGTCGGGGAAGGATGCCCACGCTTGGAACTGTAGGGTAGGCAAACCTAAGCAACAAACCAGAAAGCGCTTTAAGTGACGAGGGTCACAAGAATTACAAAACTATTGCGTGTCCTAATTGCCGGCGTCATTACCGGCGTCGCCGGTGTTGCCGGGGAGAGCTGCCGCGGCCTCCAGGGCCATCCACGCCTGCAGCTGGGTGGAAAGTTCGACGGCGGCGCCCGGGGGGTACGTTGCGTCCGCCGGTTGCGCGGCGTGCTGGGAGAAAATGACGGCGCCGCGGTGACTGTCCGCAGCCTCGCCGGCCTGCACGGAGCGCTTTCCGGACCAGAAGGCCCCAGCCGTTCCTGCCACCAGCCGGGCGGCGGTGGTGCGGGTCTGCGCCGGGAGCCTGCTGTCGGCTGCGGCGAGGGCAAGGTAACGGCACAGGATCCCGGTGAACAGGCCGCCGTCGCCCGGTCCCTCGCAGCGCAGCACCCGGCCCCCGCTGCTCGTCATGGCGCCGGTGGCTGGTGCGTGGCCGGCTGTTTTCGTGGGTGAGGGGGCCTGTGGCTGTCCGGCGGGGGACGGGAGTGTGAGCAGCCGGTCCACCGCGTCCACCACCACGGCTGCCCTGTCAAGGTCTGCCTCCCTGCCCATTTCCAGGAGGGCGCCCAGCACCGGGCCCTGGTTGTAGGTGTAGACCGCGCGTTCCACCAGCACTTCCCCGGACGGGCCAAGCCGTGCACCGTCCAGGTACAGGCCCTGGTCCGGGTCGAAAAGGGTGGCATCCAGCCAGTCCAGCAGCGCCCTGGATTTCTGAGGGTGGCCGGTCCGGGCAAAGTGGAGCGCTATGGGCGCCGAGGCCGGGGTGTTTTTGAAATCCCGCTTCTTGCTCCAGAAGGCACCGCCGTCCAGGTCATCCGTGCACGCGGCCTCGAACTGGAGCGTGAGGGACCTGCGGACGCGGGCGTTGCGCCGGCGTCCGGACCTGCGTGCTTCTTCGGCTAGGGTGTCGAGCCGGTGGGTGGCGAGCGCCAGCCAAGCCATGTCGTCGTAATAGCTGTTGACGAAGGTGAAGGCGTTGCGCAGGCGGATTCCCGTCACCAGCCGGGATGCCAGGCGGCCGGCGCTTGGGTGGCCGGGGCCGTTGAACCTGGCGTCCGGCGTGGCGCCGTTGGCCAGTTCGCGCCGTCCGGCATCAACCAGGCAGTCAACGTAGTGTGCCTGCCACCAGTAGTGCCAGGGCCCTGCCAGCGCTTCCCTGGGGTCCTTGCGCCATGCGGGGGCAGGCCACTGCACGGTACCCAGGTGGGTGCCCGGCAGGAAGAGCAGCCTCCGCCCGAACAGTGCGGTCACCGACTGTGCAGCCTGGTTGGCCCGGGCATCCCATCCGGACGGGTCCTGGCGGGCGGGGGCGGGGTCCAGGCGGGTCATGCTTCCCACCCTAACGCGCGGCCCCGGGCCGGTCCCGGCCGGCCGCTGGTGCGGGTCGCAGGTATTTCAGTTAACATTCACTAACTAACACCGGGCGGCCGGCAGCCGCTGCGGGCCCGCATCAAGGAGGATGTATGGACGTCAAAGGCGCTGTTGCACTGGTGACAGGGGGAGCCTCGGGCCTGGGGGCGGCTACGGCCCGGCGGCTCTTCCGTGACGGCGCCTCCGTGGTGCTGGTTGACCTCCCGTCCTCCGGCGGCGCGGCCCTGGCAGAAGAGCTCAATGCGTCCGGGACTCAGGGGCGTTCCGCCGTCTTTTCCCCCGCAGACGTGACGAACGAAGCCGAGGTGCAGGCCGCCGTCGACACAGCTGCCAGCCTGGGGCCGCTGCGCATTGTGGTCAACTGCGCCGGGATCGCCACGCCCGGGAGAGTCCTGGGCAGGGACGGCGTGCTTCCGCTCGAGGCCTTCAACCGCGTCATCCAGGTGAACCTGGTGGGCACCTTCAACGTCCTGCGGCTGGCAGCGGCGGCGATGGTGGCCACCCGGCCGGCGGTCACGGAACTGGGCGGCCCGGAGCGCGGCGTGATCATCAACACCGCCTCCGTTGCCGCCTTCGAGGGGCAGATCGGCCAGCCCGCCTACGCGGCTTCCAAGGGGGCCGTGGCGGCCATGACCCTGCCGGTTGCCAGGGAGCTGGCGCGCTCGCTGGTGCGCGTGGTCACCATCGCGCCCGGCATCTTTGAGACACCCATGATGGCCGGGCTGCCGCAGGAAGCCCAGGATTCTTTGGGAGCGCAGGTGCCGCATCCTTCCAGGCTCGGCAGGCCCGGCGAGTACGCGGCCCTGGTGGCGCACATCGTGGAGAACGCCATGCTGAATGGGGAGACCATCCGCCTTGACGGGGCCATCCGGATGGGACCGAAATGATGGGGGCTGACAAGGCGGGCTCCGAAACAGTGCGGGACAGCATGCCGGACCTGCCCTCAGCGGACTTTTTTGATTTTGAGTCCCTGCTGGACCGGAAGGAACGGGACAAACTGGCCGAGCTGCGGGAATTCCTGGCCGCGGAGATCGCACCCCATGCGGGCGACTGGTGGAACAAGGCCGAGTTCCCGGCGCAGATCCTGCCCAAACTGGCTGCCCTGGAACTGAGCACTCCCGCCGAGCGCGGCTACAGCCATCTGTTCGCCGGCCTGGTCATTGCCGAGATGACGCGCGTGGACACGTCGATCGCCACGTTCTTTATGGTCCACCACGACCTGTTCGTCCAGTCGCTCTATGACTTCGGCAGTGAGGACCAGAAACAGCGGCTGCTGGCCGACGCCGCCAGCCTGCGCATCACCGGTGCGTTTGCCCTCACCGAACCCAACCACGGTTCGGACGTTGCCGGCGGGATGGAGACGCGGGCGCGGCGGATCTCGTCGGCCACCGGAGAACCGGACGGCGGCGGTGACGCCTGGGTGCTGAACGGGGCAAAGCGCTGGATCGGCAACGGGACGTTCTGCGACTTCATGCTGGTGTGGGCCCGCGACGAGGCTGACGGGTCCGTGCGCGGCTTTATTGTGGACGCCACCCTGCCGGGCGTCAGCCGGACCCGGATCGAAAACAAGATCGCGCTGCGGACGGTGCAGAACGCGGACATTGTCCTGGCGGATGTGCACGTGGCCGAGGCAGACCGGTTCGCGAATATCGGCAGTTTCGCGGACACCAGGGAACTGCTGCGGGGTTCGCGGATCATGGTGGCGTGGCAGGCAGTGGGCCAGCAGCTTGCCGCCTTCGACGTCGCCCGGCAGTATGCCGTGGAGCGGCGGCAGTTCGGCCGGCCGTTGGCCCAGTTCCAGCTCATCCAGCAGCAGCTGGTGACCATGCTGGGCAACGCCGTGGCCGGCATGGGGATGATGGCCGGGCTTGCCCGGCTGCAGGATGCAGGCGCCGCGGACATGCCGCAGGTGGCACTCGCGAAATCGTACGTGAGCGCACGGATGCGGGAGACCGTGGCACTGGGCCGGTCCATCCTGGGCGGCAACGGCATTGTCACCGACTACCGGATGGCGAAGATCTTCTCCGATGCCGAAGCCATCTACACGTACGAAGGGTCTTTCGAGATCAACACCCTGATCGCGGGCCGCGCCGTCACCGGAATGTCAGCCATCGCCTGACGCAGCCAGTCGGCTGGATCAGCTCAATCAGCGGAGGGCAGCTTCTCGCCTGCCTCCACGCGCACGTCCAGCGAGTTGTTCTTCACGGGCATGGGGCACGTGCCGTAGGGGGTGAACGCGCTGGGATAGTTGATGGTGCGGTTGAAGTCCAGGACCACGGAATGGTCCGGCCGCGGGCGGGGCACGGCGAGCTTCCGCCAGTCGTCCGTGGTTTCCCCGTTGGTTTCGTCATGGAACGTGACGGTCAGCGCCCCAAGCTTCTCCTCTTCCGCCTGCAGCCGGAACTCGTGCCCGCTGCCGGGAACACGGAACACCACCTCACCCACGGTCCGGTGGACGCCGTCCACCAGGGGGTTGGCGGTGGCGATGGGAACGTCCACGGGCTCGGGGTACGGCTCGAACCGGCCCGCCACCTCCCACTCCGGTTTGTATCCATAGGTGGGGACGCCGGTGAACTCCGTGAGTACCGGCGAGGCCGCGTCCCGGGTCCGGATGGCGTAGCGCCCGGCCCGCCTGGCCAGTTCCACCACCACCTGGTCCCCGCCGGGGCCGCCGAACTGGACCCACATCAGGGACTCCTCATCGGCCAGGGCCGCCGTGATGGTCCCGGTTACAGCGTCCCCTGACTCCACCAGGGACAGCTTGTCCGCGGGCACTGCGGTAAGTGACGCCGTCGTACCATCCGTTGACCAGAGACCGGGTGCCAGTTCGACGGCGGCAGGGGAGTCCTCCAGCCACTGGAAGGAGGTGAGGGTGAGCCAGCCGTGGCGGGCGGCGAGGGCCTTGTTGCGGTTGTCGCGGAAGCGCTGCCAGCGTTCCAGCTTGGCGGCCGGGAGGGTGCCCATGGTTCCTTTCAAGCGTTTCGGGTTGCCCCGGCTACAACCGCTCCGCGCCGTTGTTCATTCCGGCGCTTGCCTTGTCCGGGCCGGGGAGTACCCTCGGAACCAGAGGGACCGGGTGCTTCACGGCCCCCGCACCTGCTTTTGACACCACTTCCAAACTGTCTGCTTTCCAGAGGGGGAGGCCATGAAGATCGCGGTGCTTGGCACAGGCATGGTGGGACGGACCCTCGCGGGGGCGTTCACCGCGCTGGGGCATGTCGCGGACATCGGAACACGGGATCCAGGCGCCACCTCGGCCAGGACCGGGCCGGACATGATGGGTGCGCCTGCTTTCAGCGAATGGCATGCCGCGAACCGCCACATCCCGCTGATGACCTTCGCCGAGGCTGCGGAGGCCGCTGAGCTGGTGGTCAATGCCACGAACGGCGCGGGAGCGCTGGACGCGCTGGGGTCAGCCGGGGCAGCACGCCTTGCCGGCAAAGTGCTGATGGACGTTTCCAACCCCCTGGATTTCTCCCAGGGCATGCCGCCGGTGCTGAACCCGGTGAACACGGACAGCCTCGCCGAGCGGATCCAGCGGGCCTTTCCCGGCGCGCGGGTTGTGAAGACCCTCAACACGATGAACGCCGGACTGATGGTGGACCCGCGCCGGCTCGCGGACGGAGACCATTCCGTTTTCCTGTCAGGGGATGATCCGGACGCAAAGGCGGTGGTCAAGGGTCTGCTGGAGGAGCTGGGCCACCGCGATGTGATCGACCTGGGCGACATCACCACGGCCCGCGGAGCCGAGATGCTGCTGCCGCTGTGGCTGCGCCTCTACGCCGCCCTGGGCACACCCAATTTCAATATCAAGGTGGTCCGCGCGGTTGAATAGGTGCCGTGGACATACTTGCTGGCATAAGTGGTGACTGGCTCAAAGCCCTGACGTGGATCACGGCCGTGACAGCCGGGGTGGCGGTCCTGCTGTGGCGGCCGCGGCGGCCCGACCTGGCAGGGCTGGCCTCCGTGATGGTCTTCATGGCAGCCAGCGCGGGCGCAGGGATCTACGTCCTGAACCACCTCGGCGACGGCCGCTGGGGCGGTGGGCGGCAGTCCCGGCTGAGCCCGCCCCCGCTCTCCGATGCGCCCATGGTGGGGCAGTTCCTGGAACCGCTGGAAGGGATGCTGGGCGGCGTCACGGACGGCGTCAACGAGTTCGTGGACTTCCGCTCCGCCCTGCCGGTGGCACTGGATTTCTTTGCTGCCGCGGGCTGGGCCCTGGCGCTTTCCGTGCCCCTGGCATTGGTGGCCCTGGCGGCCGGCGCCCGGGCTGCCAAGCGCCGCACCGCGGAAATTACCGCGTACCGGGCCGAAGTTGACCAGCTCCGCCAAGAGCTGGACCACGTCAAGCGCCATGTAGGTTACCCGGTGCGCGACATTATCTGAGACGGATTCCCCCACGGCGCCGCACTGCGGGTAGCATCTTTAGCTAGTTACGTGGCTCACAGTATCCAGCGCAGTGTACGAGCCAAGTCCGAACCCTCGAAAGATAGTTTCCATGGCTCACACTGCAACGAATCCCGAAACCGATCTTGCCTCCGAACTGAGGGCAGACGTCCGCCGCGTGTCCACCCTGCTGGGTGAATCGCTCGTCCGCCAGCACGGTCCCGAACTCCTCGACCTCGTGGAGCAGGTCCGCCTCCTCACCAAGGAATCCAAGGAAGCCGCCCGCGGCGGCGCCGATGCCACCGGCCCGTGGAGCGCACACGACGTCGTGGCCCAGGTCCGCGAACTCCTTGGCTCGCTGCCTATCGAGCAGGCCACCGACCTGGTCCGTGCCTTCGCCTTCTACTTCCACCTTGCCAACGCCGCTGAACAGGTGCACCGGGTGCGCGGCCTGCGGACCCGCGCCGAAAAAGACGGCTGGCTGGCCAAGACCGTAGCGGACATCGCAGAGCAGGCGGGCACCGGTGTGCTGCAGGAAGTGGTCAACGGGCTGGACGTCCGCCCCATTTTCACCGCGCACCCCACCGAAGCCTCGCGCCGTTCGGTGCTGGACAAGATCCGCAAGCTCTCCGACGTCCTGGCCCAGCCCAGCGCCGAGGGCACCACCGCCCGGCGCCGCCAGGATCGCCAGCTGGCCGAGATCATCGACCAGATGTGGCAGACCGACGAGCTCCGCCAGGTCCGGCCCACTCCGGTGGACGAGGCCCGCAACGCCATCTACTACCTGAGCAGCATCCTGACGGACGCGATGCCGGAGATGCTCACCGAACTCTCTGAACTGCTCGGCGAGCACGGCGTGAGCCTTGCCTCCCAGGAAGCGCCCATCCGCTTCGGCTCCTGGATCGGCGGTGACCGAGACGGCAACCCCAACGTCACCGCGGCAGTCACCCGCGAGATCCTGCAGATCCAGAACCAACATGCGGTCCGGATCAGCATCGGAATGATCGATGAACTGATCTCCATCCTCTCCAACTCCACCGCGCTTGCCGGCGCGGACCAGGAGCTCCTGGACTCCATCGAGGCGGACCTGAAGAAGCTGCCCGGCCTGGACAAGCGCGTCCTGGAGCTCAACGCCCAGGAGCCCTACCGGCTCAAGCTGACCTGCGTTAAAGCCAAGCTGATCAATACGGGCAAACGGGTGGCTGCAAACTCCAACCACGAGCACGGCCGCGACTACAGCGGAACCGGCGAACTCCTTGCCGACCTGGAACTCGTGGAACTCTCGCTCCGGAACCACTCGGCGTCGCTGGCTGCTGACGGCGCGCTCGCCCGGGTCCGCCGCGCCATCGCCTCCTTTGGACTCCACCTGGCCACCCTGGACATCCGCGAACACGCGGACCACCACCATGACGCCGTCGGCCAGCTGATGGATCGGCTGGGCGGGCCCGGCGTGCGGTACGCGGAACTCAGCCGCGGGCAGCGGCTCGAGGTGCTCGGCTCCGAGCTCGCCTCGCGCCGGCCGCTCTCCGGACACCCCATTAAGCTCGACGGCGCCGCCGACGGTACGTACGACGTCTTCCGTGAGATCCGCCGCGCCCTGCGCGCCTACGGCCCGGACGTCATCGAGACCTACATCATCTCCATGACCCGCGGCGCCGACGACGTGCTTGCCGCGGCAGTCCTGGCCCGTGAGGCCGGCCTGGTGAACCTCTTCGGCGAGAAGCCCTACGCCAAGATCGGGTTCGCGCCGCTGCTGGAGACCGTGGAGGAGCTGCGGGCCTCGGCCGAAATCGTGGACCAGCTGCTGTCCGATCCCTCCTACCGGGAACTCGTGCGCCTCCGCGGCGACGTGCAGGAGGTCATGCTGGGCTACTCGGACTCCAACAAGGAATCCGGCGTGATGACCAGCCAGTGGGAAATCCACAAGACCCAGCGCAAGCTGCGCGACATCGCCGCCAAGCACGGCGTGCGCGTGCGCCTGTTCCACGGCCGCGGCGGATCCGTGGGCCGCGGCGGCGGACCCACCTATGACGCCATCCTGGCCCAGCCCAACGGCGTCCTGGAAGGCGAAATCAAGTTCACCGAGCAGGGCGAGGTCATCTCGGACAAGTACTCGCTGCCCGAACTCGCTCGCGAAAACCTGGAACTGTCGCTCGCCGCCGTGCTGCAGGGCTCGGCCCTGCACCGCGATCCGCGCACCTCCGCGGACCAGCGGGAACGGTACGGGCACGTCATGGAGACCATCTCCGACGCCGCTTTCGACCGGTACCGAAAGCTGATCGACCATCCGGACCTGCCGGCCTACTTCATGGCTTCCACCCCGGTGGAGCAGCTGGGCTCTCTGAACATCGGGTCGCGCCCGTCCAAGCGCCCGGACTCCGGCGCCGGGCTCGGCGGGCTGCGCGCCATCCCTTGGGTGTTTGGCTGGACGCAGTCACGCCAGATTGTGCCCGGCTGGTTCGGCGTCGGCTCCGGCCTGAAGGCTGCCCGCGAGGCAGGCAACACCGCGCAGCTGGTGGAGATGTGGGAGAACTGGAACTTCTTCCGGTCGGTGCTGTCCAACGTGGAAATGACGTTGGCCAAGACTGACCTGGACATCGCAGGCTACTACGTCTCCACCCTGGTCCCCGAAGAGCTCCACCACATCTTCCGCGCCATCCGCGAGGAGTATGAGCTCACCGTGGCCGAGGTCCAGAACCTGACCGGCGAAAACCTGCTCCTGGACGCCCAGCCAACGCTCAAGCGCTCGCTGGAAATCCGGGACCAGTACCTGGACCCCATCAGCTACCTCCAGGTGGAGCTCCTCCGCCGTGTCCGTGCGGAAGCTGCCGAAGCCGCGGAGAAAGCCGACGGCATCACCGGCGCAGAGATCGACGAACGGCTGCAGCGCGCCATGCTCATCACCGTCAACGGTGTGGCGGCAGGCCTCCGCAACACCGGCTAGCCCCGACGCTCTCTCACTTAATGCAGCGTTTTCACCAACGCTCATGCACCGGTGAGAGAGCGTTGGCGGTTTCCCTGCAGAAAGTGAGAGAGCGTTGCAGGGGCTTGGGGGACGGGGAAGCCGCCGGGATAGGCTGGAGGGCATGCCTTCCTTCCAGACCCGACTGAAAATCACCGGGCTGCGGCCGGGCAACCCGCCCGAGGCCGTCATGGACACCGCGGTGGAAGCCCTGGGGACCCGGCACCATGTGGAGGCGCACCAGCTGCAGCTTGCCGGGGGAGTGCCGCAGCTGAACCTGCGCTTCCTCGTTGACGCCACAGAATACAGCGGCGAGAACCGGCAGGCGCGGGATTCGGCAGCCATGATGCGTGACGCCGTCGAACGCGTGGCCCTGACCGGATCCCTGACCGTGCTGCGCCGCAGCCGCGGCCGCTGGACACCGGTTTAGCTGCCCGCTGGACGCCGGTTTAGCGGCCGGTGTAAGACGGCGCTTCAGGCTTCGGGAGCCAATGGGCCGGGTTCCTCCACGGGGGACGGATTTCCGCGCCGGCGCGTGGCAATAACGCCGACGGCGGCCCCCACCACAAGGCCGAGCACCACGCCGATGAGGGAGCTGGCCCAGAACGGAAGCCCTGTGGCCGAGCCGGTGAAGTAGCCCAGGCCCACCAGCCAGCAGGCCCAGAGCACCGCCCCTATCCCTGCGCACAGGCTGAAGCCACGGACGGCGACACTGGCGATGCCTGCCGCGGCAGAGGTGGCAAGGCGGCCGCCCGGGATGAACCTGGCGCCGATGATGGTCCCGTACGTGGAGGAGCGGCCGGCCCGGGCGATGGCGTCATGGATCCCGCGGTGGATCCGGCGGCCCCACGCCCAGCGGTCCAGCACGTGGCTCAGCCGGCGCCGGAAGAGCTGGAAAACCACCATGTCGCCGACCCAGGACGCCAGGGCGGAGAGGAACCCCACCAGGAAAACATTGGTCCGGCCGTCCGCGGACAGGGCACCGCCGGTGATCACCACCATCTCGGAGGGGATCAGGGGAAAAATGGCGTCGCCGAGGACCACGGGGATGATCCAGAAATAGATCGCCGACCCCCAGCTTTCAGCGCTGCCGAAGTCCATGGCCACAACGTACCGCAGATTTGGCCGGCCGGCGCTGCCCCTACCGTTCGGACTTCGGTGTACGGCTGAGGTGCTGCCCCGCCAGGAAGTACCAGTAGGGCCAGGCGACCCAGGCGACTGCTCCCGCCGCGACTCCTGCTCCGCCGATGCCGTAGCGGACCCAGTGTGGAAGCTGCTCCGCCCAGGTCAGGCCGGCCACCGGCAGCGCCACCAGCAGCGTGCCTCCGATGGCCTGTCCCAGCCGGGCGAGGTTCCGAGGGTAGGCGCCGGAGGGCAGGAGCGCCCGGTGCGCCAGCAGGAACCACGCGGCCTGGACCGTCATGGCCGCAACGGAGACAACTGTGGAGCTCTTGAAGTCGAGCTGTTTGACGACAAGCAGGAACGAGCTTGCGGAGCCGGCAGCGCAGGAAGCGGTGACCACCCATTTGCCGGCCTCCGAGGCCACCGTCCGCGGCAGCCGGCGGTGCACCTGCAGGATTACGGGGATGGCCGCCAGGTTGAACAGGGCACCTGTTGCGTCATTGATGGTGCCGAAAACGTAGGGGCCGTTGCGGGGTACTTCCACCGCATACATGGCACCGAGGGTGGCCACCCCCACTGCGCCCAGGCCTGCGGCGGCGTAGGCGGCCCTGGCGGCGGTGCGGTCGCCCGGGATCCAGGCCAATGCGTCCATGATGGTTCCTTGCCTTGCCCCAGGTACCCCTCAGGATAGTCCTCTCCGCACCGGCCATCCAGAGGTAGACGGCGGATCAGGCCTGGCCCGGGTGTGCCTCGCTGAGTTCCAGCCCGCTGCGGTACTCCACGGGCTTGCCGCTGATGGGATCCACGAACCGGATGCCGCGGGCCAGGAGCTGGAGGGGCCTGGTGTAGTCGTCCGGAGCCTTGTCCAGCAGGTCCGGGTAGAAGGCGTCATTGACGATGCCCAGCCCCAGCGACGCCATGTGCACCCGCAGCTGGTGCGTTTTTCCGGTGTGCGGCTCGAGCCGGTAGCGGGCCAGCCGCCGGGGACTTCCCGGTGCCGCGGCAGAGGTGCCCGCCGCACCCGGCGCAGCGCCGCCGTCGAACGTTTCCAGGCGCTCGATCCGCGTTTCCGCGTTCGGTTCGCCGTCGATGACTTCGGCGAGCAGGTAGCTGCGCGACTTGGTCATCCGGTTGCGGACCACCACCGGGAAGTCGACGGCGGGATAACCCTCCGCGGGCTCGGCGGCGGACACGCACTCGTAGTCCTTCTGGACCTGCCGCTTCTCGAAGAGGACCTGGTACCTGCCGCGGGTCCGGGGATTGGTGGAGAAGAGCAGGACCCCGGCCGTCATGCGGTCCAGCCGGTGCATGGGTATCAGATCCGGCAGCTCCAGCTGGTTGCGCAGCCTGACCAGCGCCGACTCCTGGATGTAGGTGCCGCCGGGGGTGGTGGGCAGGAAGTGCGGCTTGTCCACCACCAGCAGGTGCTCGTCCTGGTGGAGGATGGTGATCTCCACCGGAATCCGCGTCTCCGGCGGGAGGCTGCGATAGTACCAGATGAACGTGTGGTCCTGCAGGGGAGTGGCGCGGTCCAGTGGCACCCCGCCCTCGCCAACGATCTCGCCGGCGTCGAACCTGTCCTCGATGCCCTGGGGGTCGATGTGTCCCCAGCGGTGCATCATGTAGTCCATGGCCGTGTCCCAGGGCCCTTCTCCGGGGAGGCGCAGCCGGGTGGCGTTGACGCCGTCGCGCACGGGGAGGGGGGATTGCATCACCGGACCATTCTACCGGCGGGTGCTGCCGGCCCGGGCGGAGCCCCCAGGGGCACACCCGGCACCGAACACAAAAAAGTTATTGACAATAAAAATTGTCGGTAGCGATACTTGAATCATGTTGGAGATAGCCGTCATCGAGGATCCCGCCGCGGCCGAGGCGTCGCTGGATCCGATCCGGACCCGGATCCTTCGCGAACTGGTGGTGCCGGCCTCGGCAACCCAGCTCGCGGTGCGGGTGGGGCTGCCGCGGCAGAAGGTCAACTACCACCTCAGGGCCCTGGAAAAGCACGGCCTGGTGGAGCTGGTGGAGGAACGGCGCAAAGGCAACATGACCGAACGCATCCTCCAGGCCACAGCGTCGTCCTACCTGATCTCTCCCCAGGCGCTGGCCTCGGTGTCCCCGGACCCGGGCCGCTTTTCCAGCCATTTTTCAGCATTCTGGCTGCTGGCGCTTGCGGGCCGCATGGTCCAGGAGATGGGAAAGCTGATCGCCGGCGCGGCCGCTGCCCGCCAGAAGCTGGCCACGTTCGCGGTGGACGGTGAAGTCACGTTCCGGACCGCGGCCGACCGCGCAGCGTTCGCCGAAGAGCTCGGCGTGGCGGTCACCCGGCTGGTGGACAAATACCACGACGGCGATGCCCCCCGCGGGCGCCGGCACCGGCTGGTGGTGGCGCTCCACCCCGTTCTCAAACCCGCCAAAGACCCCACACAAACCCCTTCAGGCAAGGAGCAGGACAATGACTGACAACCGCAACTTCGAAATCGTCTACGACACCGAACTTCCGGGGACGCCGGATCGGGTCTGGGAGGCTGTGACCACCGGAACGCCCGCGTGGATGTTCCCCACGGACGGGTGGCCGGACGTCAAGACCGTCCAGGAGTACCCCACCCACCTGGTCTCCCGGATCGAGGGCCCGGACGGCTGGTTCAACCAGCTCGAGCATGTGCTCGAACCGCTCGACGGCGGCCGCGCCCGCCTGCACTATGTCCACAGCGGCATCTTCGCGGACAACTGGGACGAGCAGTACGACGGCGCCAGCCGCCACACGGAGTTCTACCTCCACACCCTGGGCCAGTACCTGAAGTACTTCGACGGACAGCCCGTGGTGTTCACGGACATCCAGGCGCCGGCAGCGTCCCAGGCTCCGGACGGCTTTGCGCGGCTTCGCAACGCGCTGGGCGTGGACTCCGCCGGGCAGGGTTCCCGGGTGGATCTGGAGCTTGACGGCGTGGGCCGGCTTTCGGGGGAAGTGGACTTCTCCAACGAGCACTTCCTGGGGTTGCGCACCTCCGACGCCATGTACCGCTTCTTCGGCCGCAACGCCTGGGGCGCTCCGGTGGGGATGACTGTGCATGATTTCAGCGGCACCGGCGACCCGGATGCCACGGCCAAGGCCTGGGGCGGCTTCCTCGAAAAGGCCTACGCGTAGGAGCCCGGGACCCAGTGATCGGCGGGCACGGGCTCCCGTCGGTCACGCAATGGCCACGGCCGGGGCGCTCTTCAGGGTCCGTCGGAGCTGCGGGGCGGCATCGAGCCGGTCCTGCGCTGAACGCAGGGCCAGGACCGCAGCTTCAAGCTTGTCCGGCGGCAGGGTGAACGGCACCCGCAGGTAACGCTCGAAGGCGCCGCCTATCCCGAAGCGCGACCCTGCCGCCAGCCGGACCCCGAAGTCGGGGGCGATGACGGTGAGCGCAGTGCTGATGGGAGCGGGCAGCCGGCACCACGCGGACAGTCCGCCGGAAGGGTAGGCCGCCTCCCACTCCGGCAGGTGGCCGGCAAGGAGCTCCAAAAGGGCGGCGCGGCTGTCCCTGAGGGCGGCAATCCGTGCCGGCAGCGGCTCATCGAGGGCCCGGACCAGGTGCGCTGCGGCCAGCTGTTCCATAAGGGGGCCGCCGAGATCCAGTGAGGTCCGGGCTCCCGCAAACCGTTGGATCAGGTCCTCCGAGGCCCTGATCCAGCCGGTGCGCAGCCCGCCCCAATGGGATTTGCTGAGCGAGCCGATGGTCACCACCGCCGGACTGAACGCCGCGACCGGTGCGGTCACAGCGCCGTCGAGGTTAAGCTCCCGCAGCGTCTCGTCCACCACCAGGACCGTCCCGGCGGCCGCAGCTGCCCGGACCAGGTGGCGGCGCTGGAGGTCGGGCATCAGCTGGCCTGTGGGATTGTGGAAGTCGGGCACCACGTAGGCCAGCCGGGGCCGCTGCTGCTGCAGGGCGGCCTGCAGGGCGGCCATGTCCCACGCCTGCGCGGCCCCTGCCCGGGCGCCGTGCGTGCCGGCGCTGGTGCCGGCCCTGCGTGGGCTTATTCCGGTACCGGCCGAGAATGCTACCGGGACCGGCCGGCAGCCCGCAGCCCGGATGGCGTCGAGGGCGTTGGGGTAGCTGGGGTGTTCCACCAGTACGCGGTCCTGCCTGCCGGCCAGGGCGCGGAGGATGATGTTCAGGGCGTGCTGCGCCCCCGATGTCACCATGATCTGGCTGGCGGTTGTGGGCACCCCGGCCGCCGTGTAGCGCGCAGCAACTGCTTCCCGGAGCGGGAGCAGGCCCAGGGCGTCGTAGCCGAATCCGGGGAGCAGGGCCGGAAGCTCGGTGAGGGCGGCGGCGAACGCACGGTGCACCACCTCCCCGCTGGCAGGAAGCGAGGCGTAGGCGAGGTCGATCAGTCCCTCCGGAGCCGCGAGCCCGGGGGCGGTCAGCGCCGGATCGTTCCGCACCGGTCCCGTGAAGAGCGTGGTGCCTGCCGGGGTGAGGCGCGGGATCCGCGTCCGGCTTCTGCTGCCCTGGCCGCCTGTGAGGAAGCCCTGCTCGCGGAGCAGCCCATAGGCGGCAGTCACCATGGTCCGGCTGACGCCCAGGGCTTCGGACAGGGCGCGCTCGCTGGGCAGCGCAGTGTCCAGGGCCACCCGGCCGTCGAGCACCAGCAGGCGTACGACGTCGGCCAGCTCGCGGTAGCCGGGCGTTGCGCCGACGTTCCACTCGCCCAGGAGACGGGACAGGCCGGAGGCGGTGAGGGATGACATCAGGCCAGTATCTCAAACTGGCTATGTAATTCAAGGCCAGTTTTCTGCCAGAGTCGTTCCTATGTTGACCCGCAGGCTCCTTCAGCTCTTTACCGGCCTCGCCATGTACGGCGTTTCCCTGGCCATGTTCATCCGCGCAGGACTGGGCCTGGACCCCTGGGATGTCTTCCACCAGGGCGTGGCCGGCAGGACAGGACTCAGCATCGGCGTGGTGGTCATCATCGTGAGTTTCCTGGTGCTTCTGCTGTGGATTCCGCTGCGCCAATGGCCCGGTTTCGGAACACTGTGCAACGCCATCCTGGTGGGTGTGTTCGCGGACATTGGCCTCGCCCTGATTCCGGCCGTGACCCATCTGGGCGGGCAGATCTGCATGCTCGGCGGCGCGGTGGTTTTGAACGGCATCGCTTCCGCTTGTTACATCGGTGCCCGGTTTGGTCCCGGCGCCCGCGACGGACTGATGACGGGCCTGGCCAGGCGCACCGGCTGGTCCGTCAGGTGGTCCCGCACGCTGATCGAGGTTGTGGTCCTGGCTTTCGGGTGGTTCCTGGGCGGATCGGTGGGCGTGGGCACCGTTGTCTACGCCCTGGCCATCGGCCCCCTGGTCCAGCTGCTGCTTCCGCTGTTCATGGTGCCGGCGCCACGCCGCGCAGACATCGCTTCACCGGGAGGCAGCAACCTTGGAACTCCTGCTAAGGCCTCCCTGGCCGGCAACAGCTGAGGCACCACACGGAGGCCTAACCCTGGGCCGGGAGCGGCTGGCACTGGGGGCAGTAGTAGATGTCCCGTTCCTCGTCGCCGTTCAGCTTGCCCAGCACGCCGCGCCGGATGGGGGTCCCGCACTTCAGGCAGGGCTGGTGTTCCCGGCGGTAGACCCAGTAGCCGGGCCGCCCCGCCATCCGGCCGACGGGCATGCCGCGGGCGTTGAGGATGGTGACGCGGCGGCCCGGGCCCAGGTTGACTTCCAGGAGCTGCTTGGCGTCCGTCATCATGGTCCGCACATCCTGGACCGCCGAGACCGGGGAAGCGGGGTGCACGCCGGACAGGAAGCATGTTTCGCAGCGGTAGATGTTGCCGATCCCGGCCAGGTTGCGCTGGTCCAGCAGCGCCACGCCGATGGGGACGTCCGGGGCGGAACGGACCCGCCGCTCCGCCTCGTCCAGGTCCCAGTCCGGCCCCAGCAGGTCCGGACCCAGGAAACCCACGATGGAGTCCTCGCTGGCGGTGGCCACCACCTCAACAACCCCCAGGGAAAATCCGACGGCGTCCGCAGCGGCGGTGCGCAGCACGCACCGGGCGGTGTAGCCGGGTTTGCGCCACCGTCCGCCGGGCGGGTACACCTGCCAGGTTCCCTCCATTTTCAGGTGCGAATGGATGGTGAGCTTTTTGTCGTCCGGCCCCACCACGCGCATCAGCAGGTGCTTGCCGCGGGGCACCACTTCCGCCACGGTCCAGCCGGTGAGGTTGAGGGTTGCAAAGCGGGGCACGCGGAAATCGGAAGCAAGGAGTTTTTGTCCTGCCAGGGCCTGGTGCAGCTGGTTGGCTGCCCGCCAGACGGAATCGCCCTCAGGCACGGATCCTCAGTCCTTTCGGGGTGGAGTAGGCGCCGGCCGAGCTCAGGGCGGCAGCGACAGGGGTATCCAGGATGCCGTGCCCGTTGACCTTCTCCATGATCAGTTTGTCCACGGCTCCCCGGGTCACCACGCCCACCAGCGCCGCGCCGGCGGCCGAGAGGACGGCTTCATCGCCGCTGAAGGCCAGCAGTGTCTTGCCGCCGCGTTCAACATAGAGGACCAGGGCCCCGTCCACCAGCACCACCAGGGCACCCGCCTTCCGCCCGGGCCGGTGCCCCGTGCCGGCGTCGTCCTGGAGGGCCGGCCAGGGGAGGGCCGCTCCGTACGGGTTGGCAGGGTCCGTCGCCGCCAGCGCCAGGGCGACGGGTTCGGGCCTGGCGAGCTGGGTGTCCTCCGAATAGGACCGCAGCCGGTCAACAGTGGCCGGAACCGCGAACTGGGCCGCCCCCAGGTGCTCAATGAAGTAGCCCCGCCGGCAGCGTCCGGCTTCCTCCAGCCTCGCGAGGACCTTGTACATGAGGCCGAAGCCGCCCAGGATCTGTTCCGCCATCACGGACCCCCTGGTGACCACGCCATAGCGGTCCAGCAGGAGTTCAGCCGTGGCCCGGGCATGGATGGTGGCGTCCAGTTCCGGCTGCGGCAGGGCAGACCAGCGGCCGGCGGCCATCGGGGGAGTTGACGCACCTCCGGCCGACGCACCGTACCTGCCGCCCGCCAGGCCCGGCGATCCCATGAGCCCGCTCCCATGGGAACGGCCCAGCCTGCTGAGCCGGGGTGCCCTGGCGCGGGGTGCGCGGGCCACCTGCCGGTGCGCGGTGTGGCCACCGGCGATCAGCGCGCGGACCGGGGCGAACGTATCCCCGGTGATCCGGCCCGCCCACGCCAAGTCCCAGAGTGCCGTCACCACTTCCTGGTCGCTGAGGACGGCATCCATGCCCCCGGCGACGTCCGTGAGCTGCCGGAAGAAGTAGCCGCCGCCGTTGTTGCGAAGGTGCTCCAGGAGGCGCTGCTGCGCATCCCCGGGCTCGTACTCGATGGCAGGGTTGAGAGTCAGTTCGGCGGAGTCGGCAAGGTGGAGGCTGATCCAGCCGTCGTTTCCGGGCAGGGCTCCGGCGCCTGACCAGAGGACCTCCCCGGCGGCCATCAGTTCATCCAGCATTGCCGGCTGGTAGTTGGACACCCTGCCGGCAAGGACCAGCGGTTCCCAGGCCGAGGCCGGAATGGGCACCCCGGAAAGCTGGTCGACGGCGGTGATGATGCCGTCCAGCCCCCGCAGCGACGGCTGGCCGCGCCCTCCGCCGGGTGTCCTGACATGCTGCCAGGCGGGCAGGAAGCGCCCGTAGGCGGCCGCATCCACCGGTTCCACTTCCGCGCGGAGGGCTGCCAGCGAACGACGGCGGAGCTTGCGCAGGACCTCTGCGTCGCACCATTCGCTGACCACCGTGTGCGGGGAAAGGTTGGGCGCCGCTGGTTCACTTGCAGGCTGGCTTTCCTCCGGTCCGGTGCCTTCTCCGGCGGCACCGCTGGTGGTGTCCGGGACGGTTTCCGCTGGCCCTGCATGCGGCCGGAACTCGCCCTCCACTACGCGACCGTCTGCTGCCAGGCGTTTCAGGGCAGTGCTGACCACTGCCACGCCCAGGCCAAGCCGTGCTGCTGCCTCGGCCGCGGTGAAGGGTCCGTGCATGCGGGCATACCGCGAAACAAGGTCGCTGAGGGGATCCGCGACGGGTTCGATGAACGCGAGCGGGACCCCCATGGGCAGCGGAACGCCTATGGCGTCCCGCAGCCGCGCGGCATCCTCCACAGCCGCAAAGCGTTCCACGCCGCCGATGTTGACCTTGATGGCACGGTTGGCGCGCTGCAGGGCCACCAGGTGGGCAGTGGCCTCCACCGGCTGGGCGTGCCCGGCGTCCACCGTGGCGTGGCCGTGCCCGGTGTCCTCTGGGGAAACGGAGTCGTCAGCGTCAACCAGGTCCTCAGCGACACCACCGGTGGCCTCCGCCGGCTGAGTTGCTGCCCCGTCCTGGTCGGATGCGGGGGGCGGCACCACTGCCGCGGGCTGGCCACCCGTTGCGGCCGGTTCCAGGCGCGCGGCCACCTCCTCGGGCGCCAGGGGGCCAAGCAGCCGCAGCAGGTCCGCCACCCCTTCCATGCCCCGCACCCGCCTGTCCGGCGCCAGCCGCTGGAGCTCGCGCTCGGTGGCTTCGATGACCTTGGAGTCCAGCAGTTCGCGCAGTTCAACGCGCCCCAGCAGCTCGTTCAGGAGCGTGGAATCAAGGGCCAGCGCGGCGGCTCGGCGCTCCGCGAGGGGAGAGTCGCCTTCGTACAGGAACTGCGCCACGTACCCGAACAGGAGGGACTTGGCGAACGGGGACGGCTGGGACGTGGTGGTCTGGACGATCCTCAGCTCGCGCCGTTCCACGGACGCCGCGATGTCCTTCAACGCCGGGAGATCGTAGACGTCCTGCAGGCATTCGCGGACGGTTTCCAGCACGATGGGGAAGGTTGGGTACTTCCGGGCGACATCGAGCAGCTGGGCTGACCGTTGCCGCTGCTGCCACAGCGGTTGCCGCTTGCCCGGGGTCTGCCTGGGCAGCAGCAGCGCCCGCGCGGAACACTCCCGGAACCTCGATGCGAAGAGTGCACTGCCGCCCACCTCGGCTGTAACGATCTGCTCCAGTTCCTCGGGGTCGAAGAGGAACAGCTCCGCCCCCGGCGGCTCATCCTCCATCATGGGCACGCGGAGCACAATCCCGTCGTCGGCAGCCATCGCCGAGCCGTCCAGCCCGTATCTCTGGTGGAGGCGCTGTCCGACGGCCAGTGCCCAGGGAGCATGCACGGGCATGCCGAACGGGCTGTGCAGGATGACGCGCCAGTCGCCCAATTCATCGTGGAACCGCTCAACCACCAGCGTGGTGTCGCTGGGAACGACCTCGGTGGCCAGCTTCTGCTCGGTGAGGTACTGGATCAGGTTGTTCGCGGCGAACTCATCCAGGCCGCTGGCTTTGCAGCGCTCGGTGGCAGGGCCGGCGTCGGACGCCGAGAGCTCACGGACGAACGCGCCAAGGGCGCGGCCCAGGTCCACTGGCCGGCCGAGCGAGTCGCCCTTCCAGAAAGGCAGCTTGCCCGGCTGGCCGAAGGCGGGCGAGACCAGCACGCGGTCATGCGTGATGTCCTCGATCTTCCAGCTGGTGGCGCCCAGCGCAAAGACGTCCCCCACCCGCGACTCGTACACCATCTCTTCATCCAGCTCGCCTACCCGGCGCCCGCCCTTGGGGGCGGGCGCCGGTTTGCCCTCCGTGGAAGGGGAAGCCGATCCTTCAACCTCCGTGCCGATGATGTACACACCGAAGAGCCCGCGGTCGGGGATGGTCCCGCCGGAGGTCACCGCCAGGCGCTGCGCGCCCGGCCGGCCCTCGATGGTGCCCGCGTTGCGGTCCCAGATGATCCGTGGGCGGAGTTCGGCGAATTCGTCGGACGGGTACCGTCCGGCCAGCAGGTCCAGGGTGGCTTCGAACGCTGAGCGCGGGAGTGATGCGAAAGGCGCCGAGCGCCGTACCGTGGCAAACCATTCCTCGACGTCGATGCTGCCCAAGGCGGCGGCGGCAACAGTCTGCTGGGCCAGGATATCCAGCGGGTTGGCCGGGATGCTGAGGCGCTCGATCTTTCCGCCGAGCATCCGTTCCACCGTAATGGCGGTGTGGACGAGGTCCGCCCGGTGTTTCGGGAAGAGGACGCCCTGGGAGACTTCGCCCACCTGGTGCCCTGCCCGGCCCACCCGCTGCAGGCCGCTGGCCACGGACGGCGGTGATTCCACCTGCACCACCAGGTCCACGGCGCCCATGTCGATGCCGAGCTCCAAGGAAGACGTGGCCACCACGCACCGCAGCCGGCCCGATTTCAGGTCGTCCTCGATGAGCGCCCGCTGGTCCTTCGAAACGGAGCCGTGGTGCGCGCGGGCCAGCACCGGATCTGCCCCCGCAGAGCTTCCGGCCTGCGCCATCATGTGCGCCGGCGTGGCGGTGGAGGCGGGAACGCCGGGTGCCGCTGCCTGCTGGGCCGGGTCATCCCAGCCGCCGCCTGCCGCCACCAGCTGCCGCTCCGCGTAAATCTCGTTGAGCCTGGCCGTGAGGCGCTCCGAGAGGCGGCGGGAGTTGGCGAACACAATGGTGGACTGGTTGGCCAGCACCAGGTCCACGATCTTCTCTTCCACGTGCGGCCAGATCGATGCCTGCGGCTGGAGCCCGGAGGCGGGGCCGGAGTCGAAAGCCCCCGCGGCGCCCTGGAGGTCGGACATGTCCTCCACCGGGACGGAGACGGTGAGGTCCCAGTTCTTTTTGGCAGGAGGGGCAACAATTTCCACCGGCGCTGTGCCTGCGAGGAACTGCGCCACGAGCTCCTTGGGTTCCACGGTGGCGGACAGTCCGACGCGCTGGGCCGGTTTGGGCAGCAGCGCATCCAGCCGCTCGAGGGAGACCGCCAGGTGGGCGCCGCGTTTGGTCCCGGCCACGGCGTGGACCTCATCGATGATGATGGTGTCCACTTCGGTGAGCGTTTCCCGCGCCTTGGAGGTGAGCATCAGGAACAGGGATTCCGGGGTGGTGATGAGGATGTCCGGCGGGTTGCTCAGCAGGGCGCGGCGGTCAGCAGTGGTGGTGTCACCGGAGCGCACGCCCACGGTGGTCAGCGGGGCCGGCAGCCCAAGGCGCTTGGCGGTCTGGGTGATGCCGATCAGCGGTGAGCGGAGGTTCCGTTCAACGTCCACGCCCAGGGCTTTCAGGGGTGAAATGTACAGGACACGGGTCTTGCGCTTCGGCGCGCGGGATCGCTTGCCCTTCGAGGTGGCCGCGCCGGCGGCCACCGTGGCCTCCGGTGCTTCCGCGGCGGAGGCCAGGAGCCGGTCCAGCGCCCAGAGGAAAGCGGCGAGGGTTTTCCCGGACCCCGTCGGGGCCACCACCAGGGCGTGCGAGCCCGAGGAAATGGCGCGCCAGGCGCCCTCCTGCGCGGGCGTCGGCTCTGAGAAGGCACCGAGGAACCAGTCGCGCGTGGGCCTGCTGAACTGGGCCATGGTGCTGGCGCTTGGGCCCTTTCCGCCTGTGCCCTTTCCGCTGGTGGGGGCCTCTTCCTCGATCATGCCTCCATCATGCCCCAAGGCACCGACACTGATGCCGGCCGCCTGCCCGGGCTCACGCCTTGTCCGCGGCCGGGAGGTCCCTGGTGGCCGGCCCCTCCAGGAGTTTTCCGTCGCTGCTGAACCGTGAGCCGTGCAGCGGGCAGTCCCACGTGAGTTCGCTGTCATTCCAGTGCAGGATGCCCCCGAGGTGCGTGCAGACGGCCGACAGCCTGCACGTGGTGCCGTCCACGGTGGAGACAGCCACCGGCCTGGGTCCTTCGCTGTACACCCTGCCCTCGCCGTCGGCCGGAACCACCGGGGCGGGGGCCGGCTCCTTGCTGTGCTTCCGCAGGCCCTCCGCGGCCAGTTGTCCCCAGCCGGCGGCAAGCTTGCCTGCCACGCCGGCGTTGAGGGCGACGGCGGAGAAGGCTCCCGAGGGCGAGGTGACCCTGCGGTGGATGGTGTTTGCCCAGGGCACGTTCCCGCCGAGGATGTCGGCAGAGATGCCGACGGCGGCCGCCACCGCGTTGGTCATGCCCCACTTGCTGTAGCCGGTGCCGAAGTGGATGTGGCCTTTGCCGCGGGGGAACCTGCCGAAGAAAGGCATGAGGTTGGTGGGCATGTAGTCCTGCGCGGACCAGGTGTGGGTGGCAACGGCGCCGGGGTAGTGCCGGCCGGCCCAGTCCAGGAGGCTGCCAAGATGGTGTTTCTCGGACCGGGCCCGGCCCACGTGGTGCCCGTGGCCGCCCACCAGGAGCAGGCGGCGGCCGTCCGCGTCGTAGTCCCTCAGCGAATGGGTGGGCTGCTCCACGGAGAGGTACATGCCCGGGGGAGGAGCCTGGTCGTCCTGGAGCTGGAGGGCTGCCGCGTAGGAGCGGCTGGGCTTCAGTTTGGCGAAGTACAGGCCGCGGTCCAGCACGGGAATGCCGGTGGCGAGCACCACCTCGTTGGCGGTGACGGTGCCGTGGTCGGTATGCACCGTGGCGGGCCCGCTGCCGGTGACGTCCTGCAGCCGCACGCCGCCCACCACGGATCCTCCCCGGCCCCGGATGTCCGACACCAGCGTTTCCAGCACCTTCACCGGGTGGATCTGCGCCTGGTCCGCCAGGCGGACGGCGCCGTGGACGGGAAACGGCAGGCCGGCGTCGCGCACGTATTCCAGGTCCAGCCCGGCGGTGGTGCCGGCGCTGACTTCTTCGCGGAGCTTTTCGGTCCCCTGCGCGGAGGCTGCGTAGGTGTAGGCGTCCCTGCGCTGGTACGGCACACCCTGTTCGTCAAGGTACCGCAGGAGCCAGGCCTGGCCCTCGCGGTTGGCATCCACGTACGCCTGCACCTGCTTCTGTGAATACTGGCGGGCGAGCTGTGACAGGAATGTCCCCTGGAGCAGGGTTACCTTGGCGGTGGTGTTTCCGGTGGTTACGGCGCCGGGGTACCTGGCCTCGAGGACAAGCACGTTCTGCCCGGAGCGTGCCAGCAGCAGCGCGGTCACCAGGCCGGTGAGTCCTGCTCCGGCCACCACGGTGTCGTAGGTGCCTCCCGGCTCGAACGGATCGGAAACGAACGGTTCGCTGTGGTCCAGCCAAATCGACGTCATGCCTGCTCAGCCTGCCTTTTGTCCAGGCCCTGCAGGGCCGGTTTGTGATGGGTCCCTTATGACCCCCACCCATCAATGGCGTATTTGCTAAGTATACTTATGATGTTGGGGTTTAAGTCTATGGTCAGGTGGCAGCCACGAAGTGAACATAGCGACAAAACAGCAGGAGACGTCATGACAAGCATGAGTTCCGACGGCCGCGCAGTGGGCCGGACTACCACGGCCACCAGGCAGCCACAACCAGGCAACCAAAGCCCCGAACAAGTCAAAAAGAGAAACTGCAGGCGGCCCGGCATCATGCCGGACCGCCTGCAGTTTCCTTGTGGAGCGCCGCCGCGGAGGAATCAGGCGGGCTGGAACGGGCTGATTGTCAGGAGCGTGATCGCACCGTTGCTGCAGGCCCTGGTGGGCTGGGGCAGGAACAGGGACTCCGTGTCCTCGGGCGGGTAGATCCGGTAGCCGGCCGCATCCACCAGGGCGCAGTCCGAATAATTGCCGGCCTGGGTGTAGCGCAGCACGGCCGAGCCGGTTTGTCCGGGGGCCAGGAGGACGTCCACCGCCGCGGTGGATTCGTCCCGGACCGCCGGCGCGCCGATGGGAGCGCCGGCAGCATCAGCGGTCAGGGACACCCCGGCATAGCCGCGGAGGATGCACGGATCGGAGCCGGTGTTGGTGAGGTTGAGCTTCATGTACACGCTGCCGGCCGCCCCGCCCCCTGACGCGTCGGTAGCCGCCGAGAGCCCTGCCGCCTTGCAAAGTGCGGGGTCGCCCGGGGCCGGAGCCGCGGAGGACGGGGACGTGCCGGGGGACGACGGCGGCGCAGACGCCGTGGGCGCCGCGGACGATGCGTCGGGGCTGGCTGGGCTGCTGGCCGAGCCGGTGCCTGTGCCGGTTCCTGCTGCAGTCGCCTGCGACTGCGGCTGCGCCGGCCCGCAGGCACTGAGCATCAGTGCCGCCGCCGCGGCCGCCGTGGACATGACCAACCCTTGGAAAATTCGCTGAGACCTCATGGCACCACCTTCGCCGCAGCGGGTGTCCGCGTCAACGGCACAACGGGCCGCCCCGGCATTTTGATGCCCGGATCGTGATGATCCGGGCATCAAAAGCCGTGGCGCTGCCGGCTGGGGCCGCCCTTGGTGCGGCTGTGACGGTGCGGCGCTACTTCGCCGGGGTGTCCGCCGGGTTGCGCCGGGCCGTGCTGCGGACCAGGGCCGTACCGCCCAGTACCAGCCCGCCGAGGCCCGCTGCCAGGCCTGCCCAGCTGCGCGCTCCTGCTCCGCCGTCACCTGCCCCGCTGCCGCTGACCGCCGAGGCTTGTTCGGTGGAGTGGGACGCGGCCGGGGCAGCCCCGTGGCCGTCAGTGCTTGCGGCTTCCGTCACGGTCACCGACGGTGCAGGTGCCTTCAGGGAATGGGGGTCCTGGCCGTCCGCCGGAATTTCGGACCAGTCAGTCTGGCCTGTTTCGCAGGTCTGGAGCGTGGGGAAGTACAGCGTTTTCCCGGCTGCATCAGGCAGTTTCGCCGAGAGGACCAGGGTGTCCCGGAGCTGGTGTTCCAGGGGCGCCTTGGCGGTGTAGACGATCTGGCTGGTCCGCTTGGTGATGGAGGTGCCGTCTGCGAGCTTCTTCGGTTCAGGGAGCTGCTCGGTCACCTTCTCCACGGTCCAGTTCGGGTTGACCGTGGGCTGGGCGTCGTTCAGCTCCGCGGGCAGCGTGATGGCCACCCTGGTGGTGCCGGACTCGTCGCAGCCGTGGGGGACCGCAAACGTGAGCAGGGCATAGGAGTTGGCCGAGGTCTTGTCCGGCGTGACGCCGACGTGGGCGGCGGCGCCGCCCGCGGCTGCCAGCAGAAGCGCAGCGGCGCCTCCGGTGGCTGCTGCCGTTGCCAGGGAACGTCGAAGGATGGAGGTATGCATGGTTGCCTTTCCGGCGCACGCCCGGAACCGGGGTGCTAAAAGTCTTTTGTGGGCCCGGCGCAGCAGGACGCGGAGCGGGTCAGGAGGAAAGCACGACGGCGGAAGGCGGGCCGCGCCGGCTGTCCTGCCGGAGGTTGCGCCAGGGGCGCAAAGGGGCGGCGGCAGGAGGAAAAGCAGCTAAAGGCGGGGCGCCGTCGTCGCACGCCACCGGCTGGGGGAGCGCAACAAGGGGCCGAAGCCAGGCAGCCAGCGCCCACAGAGCGGCCTCGCCTTTGGCGAGGAGCAGCGCAGAGCCCAGTGTCGCCAGGACGTGCGCAGCGAGCATCAGGGGAGCGGCTGTTGCCGCGGCTCCGGCGAGGTGGTCTGCCGCCGGGGTGAGGAAGCCGGGTCCGGCCACATGGCTGACGTGGGATGCGGCAGGGCCGGACCCCGCTGCCGTACCGGTAGAACTGAAGGCCGTGAAGACCTCATGCAGTGCCACCTGCCCGCCGCCCAGGAGCGCGGCCAGCGCGGGAAATCCCAGGCGCAGGCGTGTTGCGGTGGTGCTGCCCAGCGCGGTCAGGGACAGCACGGCCAGCATGATGGCGGGCGCGGGGAGCTCCCCGCCGGCAGCGAGGTGCGCTCCGGCGGCAAGCGCCAGGATGACGGTGGCCACGGCGGTGGCGCGCAGGAGGTGGAAGGGGGTCCGGGGACGATGTGCCGGCACGGATGGTCCCCCTCACAATGACGGAACGGGCCGCGGACGGCGGCGCCGGTTTAATGATGGCCGTTCAGATTCTACCGGCGGGAAGGGTGCGTGCGCGCGCCCCGGGCGGGCAGTTCCCGGCACGCCCGCAGGCCCGCCCGCCGGCTATGTACCGCCCCTTCGGGCCCGCGTAGACTGCGAGCGTAACTGCCAGGCGATCTTGAGGAGAAGTTCATGGACTACACCGGAAGCCAGTCAGAGAAGGCCGTTCCCGCCGGTGAACTGGACCGCGGGCATGTTGGCCACACGGTCAGCTTCCAGCCGAACGAGTTCACCGTGGTGTTCGGGAAGATCGCCGGAATAGCCCGCACGGAGGCCATGGTCTACCTGTCCCTAGCCGGAGTCTCGGGCGGCACGCACCTCAAGGATGAATACGATCTCCCGGTCACCCATCCGGTATACCTCCAGGTGGACGTCATCTCCAACGCCGAGTCCACCATCAAGGACCTGTTCGGCAAGGTCCAGGAGAATCTCCGCGGCTCGGGGCACAAGGGCGGCGAGGAACGGACCGACCGGCTGTAGCTTTCCAGCCGCAGGGGGAGCGGCCGGCGGCGGTGAGGCTGGGATCCGAGGGGTCCCGGCCTTCTTTCGTCGAACCACAAAGATCGACAACGTAGGAAAAAGTTGTTGAACAATACCTTGCGCGGATTGTTCAACAACCTGTAATGTCGATCGGGACGACCACTGTGACTCCAGTCACCCTGAAAATTGGACGAACCCATGGCAGAAACCGGCATAAAACTGAACCTGAGCTCCTCTGCTCGGCGCACGGCCCTCCTGGGAGCCATGTTCCTGATGGCTACCAGCGCCATCGGGCCCGGCTTCATCACCCAGACCACTGTTTTCACCGCCCAGATCGGTGCGTCGTTCGCGTTCGCGATCCTGGCGTCGATCCTCATCGACATCGCGGTCCAGATGAACGTCTGGCGCGTTATCGGCGTCTCGGGGCTGCGCGCCCAGGAACTCGGCAACAAAGTCCTCCCCGGTATTGGCTGGTTCCTGGCGGGCCTGGTCTTCCTCGGCGGCATGGTGTTCAACATCGGCAACATTGCCGGAACAGGACTCGGCGTCAACGCGATGATGGGCGTGGATCCGAAGATCGGCGGGCTCGTGTCCGCAGTCGTCGCCATCCTCATCTTCGTCAGCAAGAAAGCCGGCATGGCGCTGGACCGGATCGTGGTCCTGCTGGGCGCCGTCATGATCCTCCTGATGATCTACGTGGCCATTGTTGCCGCCCCGCCCCTGGGCGAGGCCCTGAAGAACACGTTCCTGCCCGAGACGGTGGACTTCCTCATCATCACCACCCTCGTGGGCGGAACCGTGGGCGGCTACATCACTTACGCGGGCGCGCACCGGATGCTGGATTCCGGTGCCACCGGAGTGCGGCACGTCAAGGAGATCACCCGCAGCTCCGTCCTGGGCATTATGGTTACCGGCCTCATGCGCGTCCTTCTCTTCCTGGCGATCCTCGGCGTTGTGGCCGGCGGCACGGTGCTCAGCAGCAACAACATGGCCGCCGAAGCCTTTGGCGCCGCTGCCGGCGAAATCGGCCTCCGGATGTTCGGTGTGGTTCTCTGGGCCGCAGCAATCACCTCAGTGATCGGCGCTGCCTTTACCTCCGTCTCCTTCATCACCTCGTCCCGCACTTCAGAGCGCAAGCGCAACCTCATCACCGTTGCCTTCATCGCAGTCTGCGCCGTGATTTACGCCTTCCTCGGCCAGGCGCCGCAGCAGCTGCTGATCTTCGCCGGCGCCTTCAACGGCCTGATCCTCCCGGTCGGCTTCGGTGTCCTCCTCTGGGTGGCCTGGCGGCGCCGCGACCTCCTGCACGGCTACGCCTACCCCAAGTGGCTGCTGCTGGTCGGCGTCGCCACCTGGCTGATCACGCTGTTCCTTGGCTGGAACTCCGTCATGGGCCTGGCGAAGCTGTGGTCATGACCGGCCGCGCCTCCATGCTCCCCGCCGAAGCCCGCGAGGCCTTCCGCGCCGGACTGGTGGAGCCGACGTCGGGCTGGTCCCGCGGCTACGCGCAGGCCAACGTCCTGTCCATCCCGCGGGAGCATGCCTTCGACCTGCTGCTGTTCGCCCAGCGCAACCCCAAGCCGTGCCCCATTTTGGGCATCCTCGAACCGGGCCACACCACCGGGCCGCTGCTGGCCGGCGGGGACATCCGCACGGACGTCCCCAAGTACACCGTCTACAAGAACGGTGAAAAAGTGGATGAACCCACGGACATCACCGGCTACTGGCAGGACGACCTTGTGACGTTCCTGATCGGCTGCTCCTTCACCTTCGAGGCAGCCCTGCAGGACGGGGGCGTCCGGATCGCGCATATCGACCAGGGCGTGAATGTGCCCATGTACCGGACCAACCGGGCCTGTGACCCGGCCGGATCAATGTCCGGTCCGATGGTGGTTTCCATGCGCCCGGTACCGGCCTCGCAGGTTGCGGACGCGGTCCGCATCACCTCGCGGTACCCAGCCGTGCATGGCGCCCCGGTCCACGTGGGCAACCCGGAGGAATTGGGCATTGCCGATCTGGGCCGGCCCGATTTCGGCGACGCCGTGAAGATCCCGGCCGGCCACATCCCGGTGTTCTGGGCCTGCGGAGTGACGCCGCAGGCGGCCGTGATGCAGTCGAGGCCCCCGCTGGCCATCGGCCATGCGCCCGGCCACATGCTGATCACGGACGCACGGGACAGCGACTACCTGGTGCCGTAGGCGCCGCTCATAACAAGGGGTGCCGTAGGCGCCGCTCATAACAAGGGGCGCCGTAGGCGCCGCTCGTAACAACTGGTGCCGTAGGCGCCGCGGACAACTAAAGAACCAGGTGTGGGGCAGGAGGAAACCTCCTGCCCCACACCTGTATGTTTCGGCTTCGTGCCTATCCGGCGCGCTGCCGCATCCCGGACCCGCGGTCCTGCTCCGAGCCCAGGTGCGCCAGCAGCTCCGCCTCAGCCTCGTCCAGGTAGGCGCGCAGCCCCTCTGCAGCATCCTGGCGTGCGCCGGCGCGCAGCTGCTTCACCAATGTCACGTTGCGGTCCACGTAGTGGCTGTGGAAGTCCGGTGCCGAAGCCATGGAGTGGAACACCAGCCGCATTTCGGCCAGCACCCGGTCCATGAGCTCCTGCAGCGAAGCGCTGCCGGTCAGGGCTACCACGGCTCCGTGCAGTGCCTGGTTGGCATCGGCCATGTCGGGCACTGATCCGCTGTCCCGGGCCTGCTGCGCCCGCTGCACAATGATTTCCAATCCCTCCAGCACCTGCGGTGTCAGCTCGCCCCAGAGGACGGCGGCAGGCTCAATCATCCGCCGCACGCGGTAGATTTCGCGGACTTCCTCCACGCCCGGTGACGCCACAAAGACGCCGCGGTTTGGTATGCGCGTCACAATGGATTCGCCGGCGAGCGTGGTGAACGCCTGGCGCAGGGTGTTGCGGGAAACACCCAGCGCTGCGCACAGCGGCTCCTCGGACAGCTTGGACCCCGGCGTAAGTTCACCCGCGGCAATGCGGGTGCGCAGCACCGACGCGATCCAGGCCGTGGTGTGTGCGTGTTCCGCCGTACCGTCTGCCGAAGTGTTCATTGGTTTCCCCCATTCCCGTTCGACTAACGATGCTAGCCGACAGTACCCAGCACCTCGCCGCGGGCCACGGCGGCGCCCGGTTCCTGCCCGCCGCGCCGGAAGGTTCCGGCGGCGGACGCCACCACCACGGTTTCCATCTTCATGGCCTCCAGGACGGCAACGGGCTCGCCGGCGCCGACTCCGGCCCCGTCGCCGGCCACCCACTTGACCAGGTTCCCGCCCATGGGGGCGGTGACCTCGCCGTCCGCGTCGGCGCTGTCCGTGCCCGCGGAAGGTTCGACGGCGGCCCCTCCGCCATGGAGCAGGGCGTGGAAGACCTTGGCGGGCAGACCCAGTTGGACGGCCTTCCCGTCGATTTCGACAGTCAGGGTTTCGCGCCTGGCCAGGGGGCCCTGGGCACCGGTCTGCAGGGAGGCGGCCAGGCGGCCGGCGAACTCCGTTTCAATCCAGGTGGTGAACACGCCCAGCCGGTCCGGTGCGGTGAAGTCGGGATCCCGCACCACGGCGCGGTGGAACGGAAGGACGGTGGGGACGCCCTCGATCCGCAGCTCGTCCAGGGCGGCGCGGGCGCGGCGCAGGGCCTGCTGGCGGTCCTCGCCGTGGACAATCAGCTTGGCCATCAGGGAGTCGTATTCGGCAGGAATGACGGAGCCGGACCGGACGCCGGAATCAACGCGGATCCCGGCCCCTGTGGGCGCCTCGAACACGTCCACCGGTCCGGGGGCCGGCAGGAAGCCCCGGCCGGCGTCCTCGGCATTGAGCCGGAACTCGAACGCATGGCCGGTGGGTGCCGGGTCCTCGGTGACGGACACGGGCAGCCCGTCCGCGATGCGGAACTGCTCCCGCACCAGGTCGAGCCCGGACGTTACCTCGGTGACGGGGTGCTCCACCTGGAGGCGGGTGTTCACTTCCAGGAACGAAATCACGCCGTCGGGGGCCACCAGGTACTCCACCGTGCCGGCGCCGGTGTAGCCGGCCTCCCGGCAGATGGCACGCGCGGACTCATGGATCCGGGTGCGCTGTTCCGCGGTCAGGAACGGAGCCGGTGCCTCTTCCACCAGTTTCTGGTTGCGGCGCTGCAGGGAACAGTCCCGCGTGCCCACCACCACTACGTTCCCGTGGGTGTCGGCCAGGACCTGGGCCTCCACGTGCCGCGGCCGGTCCAGGAAGCGCTCCACAAAGCATTCGCCGCGGCCGAACGCCACGGTTGCCTCACGGACTGCGGAGTCGAAGGCGTCGTCGATGTCTTCCACCCGGTGCGCGATCTTGAGGCCCCGGCCGCCGCCGCCGAAGGCCGCCTTGATGGCCACGGGGACACCGAATTCCGCGGCAAAGGCGCGGACCGCGTCGGCGTCGGCTACCGGTCCGTCGGAGCCGGGGACCAGGGGCGCACCCGCACGGACCGCAATTTCGCGGGCGGTGACCTTGTTGCCCAGGCTGCGGATCGCGTCAGGTGAGGGGCCCACCCACGTAAGTCCGGCGTCGAGCACTGCCTGCGCAAAGTCGGCGTTCTCGGAAAGGAAGCCGTATCCGGGGTGGACGGCGTCGGCGCCGGACCGGGCAGCGACGGCCAGGAGCTTAGGGATGTCCAGGTAGGTCTCCGCGCTGGCCGAGCCGCCCAGCGCGTACGCCTCGTCGCTGAGGCGCACATGCAGCGCGTCCGCGTCGGGGTCCGAGTACACGGCCACGGACACCAGGCCTGCGTCGGTGCAGGCGCGGGCAATCCGGACGGCGATTTCACCGCGGTTGGCGATCAGGACTTTTTTCATCATTGCTTCTTTCGCGTGCTCGGAAGAGGGGCCGGGGGCTGCAGTGTTTCGGGGTCAACCTCCACGAAGCGCACGGTGGCGCCCGGAGGAAGCTGCGCTGCGGCAGGAAGGTCTTCGGGAATAACGGCGCCGATCACGGGATAGCCTCCGGTGACGGGATGGTCGGCCAGGAACAGGACGGGAAGGCCCGACGGCGGGACCTGCAGCGAGCCGGCCACCACGCCTTCGCTGGGGAGTTCTCCCTCTCGTGCCCGCTCCAGCGGGGTGCCGGCGTCGGCTCCGGGCGTGGACGGCCCGGTGCCGAGCCGGACGCCGATGCGGTTCGATTCGGCGGTCACGGTCCACGCCTGCCCGGTCAGGGCCTCATGGGAGCGGGGCGTGAACCAGTCGTGGCGGGGGCCGGTGGTGATGCGCAGTACCACGGGACTGCCGCCGGCGCCTGGTGAGAGGTCTGCCGGCAGGGCAGGCGGTTCGGCGTGGCCCACTGCCCGGGCGCTGTCCACGGCGCCGACGGGCAGCACCGTTCCGGCGGCCAGCGGGGCCGGGCCGATGCCCGACATCAGGTCGGTCGAGCGGCTTCCCAGCACGGGCGGAACATCAATCCCGCCGCGGACGGCGAGGTAGGTGCGCAGGCCTGCCTCCGGCACGCCGAGGTGGAGGCTTTCGCCGTCGTGCAGGGGGAAGGGGGCATACATCGGCGCCTGCCGGATGATGCCGCCCTCGCTGTCGCCGCCCTCGCTGTCGCCGCCCTCGCTCCGGATGTCCGCCGCCGTGCCCGCGCCGCTGAGCGCAACCGTCAGCTCGCCCCGTGCCTGCACGGAAAGGCCGCCCATGACGTTTTCGATCACGGCATCGGTGGGCAGGTTTCCCACCAGCCGGTTCGCCTGGCGGGCGCTCGCAGTGTCTGCAGCGCCGGCCGGGGAGACTCCCAAATCGCCGAGGCCCGGCCGTCCGAGGTCCTGGATGAGTGCCTGCGGCCCGGGTGAGAGGACCTCCAGGGCGGGGCCGGCGGCAGGTGTTTGAGCAGCCGCGGCGTCAGCCTGGGTCCCGTCAGCCTGGTCCGTCTCAGTCCGGCTGAGCTGAATGAGCTCGCGCACCGCGACGTACTGGACGGTGGTGCCGGGGCGGACCAGGGCGGGCTGCTCGCGCTGGAGGTCCCACATGCGCGTGGCGGTATGCCCAATGAGCTGCCAGCCGCCCGGTGACCGCCGCGGATACACGGCCGAGAAGTTGCCGGCCAGGGCCACCGACCCGGCGGGTACGGCGGTCCGCGGGGTGCCGCGCCGGGGAACGTTCAGGGCGTCCGTTTCCCCCACAAGGTAGGCGAATCCGGGCGCGAACCCGCCGAAGGCTGCGGTCCACAGCTGGCCGGTGTGGGCGGCGACGACTCCCTCGGGACCCATGCCGGTGAGTTCGCCCACCTCCGCAAGGTCTTCGCCGTCGTACACCACCTCGATGCGCACCGGCGTGTCCTGGACGGCAGCGGCGCCTGCGGGCATGCTCCCAAGCCGTGCAAGGGGTCCGCGGGCAGCGCGGGCGCTGGCGCGGGAGTCGAAGACAACCAGCACGGTCCGGGCGGCAGCCAGCACATCGACCTGTCCCGCGGCGGGGTTGTCCCTGAGGCGGGAGTGCAGGGACAGCACTGCGTCAAGGGAGTCCAGCTCCAGGAGCAGGGCGCGGGGCCCGGCCCAGCGTATCTCCGGGGAACTCACACGAAGCTCCTGATGTCCACGCCGGCTGCTTCGAGTTCGCGGCGGACCGCGGCCGCCATGGATACGGCGCCGGCGGTGTCGCCGTGCAGGCAGATGCTTTCGGCGGAGGTTTCGATGGTGGACCCGTCCCTGGCAACGATGGTGCCCTCGGTGGCCAGCCGCACCATGTTGGCTGCAACAGCATCCTCGTCATGGAGGACGGCGCCGGGTTCGCGGCGGGACACCAGGGTTCCGTCCGGGTTGTAGGCGCGGTCCGCAAAGGCCTCGGCTACTCCGCGCAGGCCGGCTGCTTCGGCGGCGGCCAGCGCCACCGAACCCGGCAGCAGCAGCATCGGCAGGTCCCCGCCGAAGGCCTTGACCGCATCCACCACCGCCTGCGCCTGCACCTGGTGGGTCACGATGGTGTTGTACAGCGCCCCGTGGGGTTTTACGTAGCTGATCCGGCCGCCGGCTGCGCGGGCAATGCCTTCAAGGGCGCCCAGCTGGTAGAGCACGTCATCGGCGAGTTCCGTGGGGGAGCAGTCCAGGAAGCGGCGGCCGAAGCCCGCGAGGTCGCGGTATCCCACGTGGGCTCCGATGCTGATGCCGGCGGCGACGGCGTCGCGGCAGGTCCGGGCAATCGTGGAGGGGTCGCCGGCGTGGAAGCCGCATGCGATGTTCGCGCTGGAGACGGAGCGGAAGATGGCGGCGTCGTCGCCCATGGTCCAGTTCCCGAAGGATTCGCCGACGTCGCTGTTGAGGTCAATGGAGGCCATAGTGATTCTCGTCTCGTTGAAGTGGTCTCTTTAGGATGCACGAGAATCCAAGATTGTTCAACAATTTTGGCCAAACTGGTGCCCAGGGCACCTGCCCGGCCGCGCGTTCCTGCCACCGCATCCCACGCATGCAACAGAAGGAGCGGACGACGGCGGAACCTCCCGCCGTCGTCCGCTCCCCGTGGGCGGCAGGCTCAATAAGCCTTGACGCGCTGTTCCACCACGAGGTGGACCAGGGCGAAGACGCCGTCCCGGTCGATGGCGGCAAGGGCGGCGTCCAGCGCAGCCGGAACGTCCCTGTCCTCGGTGACGGTGATGCCGAACCCGCCGAAGGCCCTGGCCATCAGGCCGAAATCGGGGTTCTTCAGCTGGGTCCCGGAGACCCGTTCCGGGTAGTGCCGTTCCTGGTGGGTGCGGATGGTGCCGTATTCCTGGTTGTCCATCACCACCACCAGCGGCGTGGCCCCGTACTGGGCGGCGGTGGCGAGTTCCTGCCCGTTCATAAGGAACTCGCCGTCCCCGGCGATGGTCACCACGCGGCGGCCGGGCTCGGCCAGCGATGCCGCGATGGCCGAGGGGACCGAGTAGCCCATCGAGCCGTTGCGGGCGCTGATCATGGAGGCGTAGCGGCGGGTGGGGAAATACCGGTGGGCCCAGTTGGTGTGCTCGCCCGCGCCGAAGGTCACCATCGCATCCTCCGGGAGCCGTGGCACCAGGTTCGCCATCAGGGTGTCCATCCGCGCCCGGCCCGGCGCGGGGGCTGCCGGAGGCAGGGCGGCGAACCGTTGCTGCTCGGTCCGCATCCTCGCGGTCCAGGCCTTCCACTCCTCCTTGGCCGGCAGGCTGATGCCGGCGAGGTCGCGGACGAAGGCGTCCGGCTTGGCCAGGATCTGCCGGGACACCGGCCCGGACCGGCCGCGGAGGGAGGGGTCGATGGTCACCAGGAAGTTCTCCTTGGTCCAGTCCTGCCGGCAGACGAATCCGTCCGTGATGACGTCCCCGGGGACGGTTCCCACAAACACCAGGAGGTCGGTTTCCTCCAGCAGGTCGTAGGTGGGGCGGGGACGGCCGTAGCCGATGGGGCCAACGTAGGAGGGTGAATCGAAGGACACCGTGCCCTGGGTCCGCCATTCAGCCGCGGCCGGGATGTGATGCTGTTCCAGCCAGCCGGTGAGCTGGTCTGCCGCCTCCTGCGTCCAGTCGTTGCCGCCGGTGACGAAAAGCGGCTTGCTGGACGCCGCCAGGGCGGCTTCCAGGGCTGCGGCGTCGGTGCGGCTCATACCGCCGGCCGCTACCGGGATGGCAGGGTGCAGTGCCGGGTCAATCTGCTGCCGGATGATGTCCTCGGGCAGGCCCACCACCACCGGACCGGGCCGTCCGCTCATCGCGGCAAACATTGCCTCGGCCACGATCTCCGACGCCCGCTCCGCGTGGTCCAGGACCATAACGCGTTTTGCGCCGGTATCGAACCAGGCCTTGATGTCGAACTCCTGGAATGCCTCCCGGTCCCGGTGCGCGAACGGGATCAGGCCCACGAACAGCAGCATGGGGGTGGAGTCCTGCCAGGCGGTATGCAGCCCCACATGGGCGTTTGCCGCGCCGGGCCCCCGGGTCACCATGGCGATGCCCGGGCGCTGGTTCATCTTTCCGTCCGCCTCGGCCATGTAGGCGGCGCCGCCCTCGTGCCGGCAGACGATGGTTTCGATGCTGGAACTGTGCAGGCCGTCCAGTACGTCCAGGAAACTCTCGCCCGGCACCACGAAGGTGCGGTGCACCCCGTGCGCCACCAGAGAATCGACGATGACGTGCCCGGCCGATTTCAGTGCCGGCGGGGTGGCCTGGGGTGCGGGCGGCCAGCCCGGCTGCCGGCCGGCGCCAGCAGGGTGTACGACGGCGGCAGGCTGGGTGGGGGATGCGGCTGGGGTTGCTTCGGTTTCCGTTGTCATGGGCTTTCTTTGGCGGTTCGGACGGTTTGGTGGAGGTGGTCTTTATCTGAAGGTGGTT
>NZ_JABTYH010000027.1 GCF_013314975.1 Pseudarthrobacter oxydans
GATCACCCTTCGGCGCCGACATCGGGAAGGGCAGCGGCCCCAGCAACCGCGACGGGCCAGGCCAAGCCCCGGTCCGCCGTCGTGTTCGGTGTCATAGCCCTGGTGCTCATCGGACTGAACCTGCGGGCGGGCATCACCGGCGCGTCGGCACTGCTGCACGACCTTCAGTTGGTGCTGGGCTACGGCGCGCTGGTGGCGGCCATCATCCCGTCCATTCCCACGCTGTGCTTCGCGCTGGCAGGGGCGGGCACGTCCTGGCTGACGGGCCGGCTGGGCGTGGAGAAGGCGATCCTTGTGGCCCTGTCCATGCTGGCGGGCGGACTCCTCCTGCGCGGCATCCCCGCCACCGGCATGCTGGTGGCCGGAAGTGTCCTGGGCATGTCCGGCCTGGCGGTGTGCAACGTGGCCATGCCCTCCTTCATCCGCGAACACTTTGCCCACCGGACGTCCCTGATGACCGCCGTCTACACGGTGACCATGACCACGGGGGCCACCGTCACCGCCGTCGCGGTGGTGCCGCTGGCGCAGGCACTCGGCTCGCCTTCGGCCGCCGTCGGCGCCATTGGCATCACTGCCGTGGCGGCATTCCTGGGCTTCCTTCCCGTGGCGCTGCATGCGCACCGGCACAGTCCCCGGGCGGCCGGAGGGCGGATCTCCCCCTGGCCGCTGCTGCGGACCCGCAAGGGGCTGCTCCTCACCGCGATCTTCACGCTCCAGGCCCTGCTCGCCTACGCCCTGCTGAGCTGGTTCCCGTACATGCTGACCACCATGGGCCTGAGCGCCGCGGACAGCGGACTGATGTTCGGGCTGATGCAGCTTGTCTCCGTCCCGGCCGGCATGGTGCTGATCGCCATCGGTTCCCGTCCGCGGATGCTGCGGCCGGCGTTCTACCTGGTTAGCGTCACCATGGTTGCCGGGCTGGTATCGCTGCTGGTCCTGCCGGTGGGGCTGGCCGCCGTGCCTGCCGCCCTGCTCGGGTTTGGCCTGGGGATCTTCCCGCTGGTGATGGTGATGATCAGCCGCAGCGGGGCGAGCACCGCCGAAACCACGGCGCTGTCAACGCTGGCGCAGTCCACGGGCTATCTGGTGGCCACCCTGGGGCCATTCGGCATGGGGCTGTTGCACAGTGCCACCGGCGGGTGGACCCTTCCCCTCCTGCTCCTCCTTGCCCTGGCGCTGGCCCAGATCGTGGTGGCGCACCTGATCACGGGCAAGGCCATGACCAACGCCGTGGGAAGGAAGTAGCAGCCATGGCACTGAGTCCTTCCGCCCGCCCGCCGCTGGCCGACGAGGTCACTGCCAAACTGCGCGCCATGGTGCAGTCCGGCGAATGGCCCCTCCACCAGCGCATCCCGTCCGAACCGGAGCTGATGGCCGGCCTGGGGGTCTCGCGCGGCACCCTCCGCGAGGGCATCAAGGCCCTTGCCCACAGCGGCATGCTGGAGGTGCGGCGCGGCGACGGCACCTATGTCCGCGCCACCAGCGAACTGTCCGGCGCCGCCCGGCGCATGTACCAGGACCACACCGAGCAGCACATCCTGGAAGTCCGGCTGGGCCTGGACACCCAGGCTGCCCGCCTGGCGGCCCGCCATGCCACGGCCGACGACGTCACGGCCCTGCGTGCCCTGCTCACCGCCCGGGACCAGGCCTGGACACGGGGAGACTATGAGGCGTGGGCGCGGGCGGACTGGGGCTTCCACGAACGGGTGGCACAAGCCTCCGGGAATCCCCTGCTGCACGAGCTGTACCTCAGTTTCGGCAGCGCCTTCCACCAGGACCTCCTCAAGCAGCAGCGCCGGCCCGGCTTCGACGGCCGCCCGCACGAAGGCCACGACCTGCTGGTGGTGGCCATCGAAGCGCGGGACGAGGACGCCGCCGTCGCCACCGTTGACCGGAACCTGAACTCCTGCGCGGAGTGGCTGGCAGGATAGTGCGGCCGTGGGGTTTCTTCACCGCTTAATCGGTCAGTATGCTTACTATCTGAGGAAGGTAGTCCTGTCCGCCTCCCACCACGGCGGGGCAGGCACCGCTGACGACGAGGAGTTTCCATGGCGCGATCATCACGCCTGACCGGCCACGAGCTGGGCAAAGAGCCTGCGCAGCCGGCAGGGACGGCTTCAACCGGGACGGACTTGCCAGCGGCGCCGCACGCGCAGCGGCGGGCCGCCAGGGTTCCCCGGGACATCAAGTCCCCCTCCCAGCTGTGGGGTGACGGCCTGGGCCGCGTGGGCATCCGGTCCGCCCAGATACTGCTGATCCTCACCGTGGCGGTGGTGTCCGTCTATGCGCTGATGCAGATCAAGCTCCTGGTGATCCCCATCCTGATAGCGCTGATCCTGGCCGCCGCGATCGGCCCGTTCGTGAACATGCTCCGGCGCCGGGGAATGCGCGGCGGACTGGCCACGGGCATCGCGTTCATTGGGCTGCTGCTGCTCCTTGGCGGTGTTGGCACAGTGATCTATTTCTCAGTCCGCAGCCAATGGGGTGAACTGGCCCAGCAGGCCTCCTCAGGTCTGGACGAGCTGGAGCAGTTCCTGCTGACCGGCCCGGTTCCCATCGATCAGGAGCAGCTCAACCAGGCCCGGCAGGGAATCATCGACTTTGCCACCAGCAGCCAGGTGCGTTCCGGCGCCATCACCGGGCTCTCGATGGTCACCGAGTTCATTGCCGGCGCCAGCCTCATGGTCATCATCCTGTTCTTCTTCCTCAAGGACGGGGCCAAGATCTGGAACTTCTTCCTCCGCCCCTTCAGCGGTGCCCGGGAGGCGAAGCTGCGCCGGGTGGGCAGCCGGACCCTTGAGGTTCTCGGCGGCTACGTCCGCGGCACCGCCATCGTGGCCCTGGTGGACACCGTGGCCATTGGCGCGGCACTGCTGATCATGCAGGTGCCGCTGGCCTTCCCGCTGGCCATCATCGTTTTCCTCGGCGCCTTCATTCCGCTGGTGGGTGCAACGGTGGCCGGAATCCTCGCCGCGCTCGTGGCCCTGGTGGCGAACGGGCCGGTGGTTGCCCTGATCGTGGTGGCCGTGGTGATTGCGGTCAACCAGCTGGAGGGCGACCTCCTGCAGCCGGTGGTCATGGGCAAGTCGCTGCAGCTCCACGCACTGGTGATCCTGATGGCCCTGACGGCCGGCACCATCCTGGCGGGCATCGTCGGCGCGGTCCTGTCCGTCCCGCTGGCGGCCGTCGCCTGGGCCATCATCCAGGTCTGGACGGCTGAAGACCCACACCTGGAGGACATGAACCCGGACCTCCCGCCGGCCGGCACCAACCCGATCTAACCCCTTGGACAAAAACAGGACACGACGACGGTCGGGCACCTGGGTGCCGGACCGTCGTCGTGCGTTTACTGCCTGAGCTGCGGGACAGCCCCGCCTCGCTAGGAGCGGAGGCCCGCGAACACGTTCTTGGGCCGCTGCATCTCGCCGTGCTTGGCGCCAAGGACGATCACGGCGCCAGCGAAGGCCGGGATGGCCCACTGCAGCATCTTCAGCTGCTGCTGGGCGGCCTTCAGCTCGTCGGAGGCGTCCGGACGGGGCTCAGTGGCACCCTCGGCGCCTTCACCGGCCAGCTTCTCCACCTTCTTGCCCAGGAGGCCGGAGTACAGGGTCACCGCCGCGCCCACCACGGTGACCGCGGTCTTGATGACCGTGTCCCTGGCGACGCCTTCCTGCTTGGCAATGCGCCCCTTGTTCTCCCAGGCAATGGCGAGGTCCGCCACCAGGTGGGAGGCGAATGCCGCCGTCTGGAACGGCGCCCACTTCATCCAGCCGGCGCTGGAGAGCCGCGTCCGCTCGGACGGGTCCTTGGCCTCCGCTGCCGCACCGTTCAAGCCGATGGCGCCCATGAGGGAACCGCCGAACCACGCTGCTGCCGTGAGGTCGTGGACTGAACGGGCAATAAGATTTCCTGCCATGGTGTGCATTTCCTGTCGTTGAGCTGGTTAAGATGCCGCGCCTGCGGACTTCACGTGCCGTGTCCCATCAAGGTCATGGTCCGCCCATGGTAAGCACACTTACTAATGTTACGAAAGCCCGTCTTCTCCGGGCGGAACGCGTAATATCGTGGCCATGGGAAACACAGGGACGCTGTTCGGCTGGGCATTTGGTGATCCGGCGCGGGAACAAGAGGACGCATACGTAGGAAACCTGCAGGACGAGGCCCTGGCCAATGCCCGGGAGACCGCAAAGGCCAAAGGGGTTTCCGTCGTGGCCGACTCCCAGGTGTTTACGGTCCTCAGTGCCGACGACTCCCTCGTGGAGCTGGACAACGCCCCGGGCAAGCTTGTGGTCCGCTGCACCGTGCACGTGGAGGGGCCGGGTGCTGAGAAGCTGCGTGCCGAAGGGCCGATGAACGGCTGACGCATGTCGGACGGGGATTCCACCATCAGCCAGGCCGCCGACGCCGTCGAGCAGGCCTCCAACCACCCCGCCCTGGACGTCCTGGCCCGGGCCGGCTTCGCCGTCATGGCCCTGCTGCACGTGATTATCGGCGCCATCGCCATCGCCGTGGCGTTTGGACAGCCCGGGGAAGCGGAACCTACGGGCGCCATCGAGCAGCTGGCCGCGAACCCGTGGGGCCCGGCCGTCATGTGGTCCTGCGTGCTGGCATGCTTCGGCCTGGGGTTGTGGCAGGCGAGCGAGGCAACGCTGCGGGCACGCCCCCTGCCGCGGAAGGAGCGGCTCTCCAAGCTGGTCTCCTCGGGCTTCCTGGCCATCGCGTACACCAGCGTGGGGCTCAGCTTCGCGGGCTTCGCCGTGGGGATGGGCGGGGACTCCAGCGAAAGCACCCGTGATTTCAGCGCCACGTTGATGGCGACGCCGGTGGGGCTCTGGACACTCGTGGCCTTGGGCCTGACGATCATCGGCATCGGGATCTACTTCGTGGTCAAGGGGGTCCGGCGCGGATTCAAGGAAGAGCTCTTCCACTTTGACGGCACACGGCGCGGCAGGCTGATCGACTCGCTGGGCGTTGCCGGCCATATAGCCAAAGGGATAGCGCTGTTCCTCACCGGGCTGCTCTTCGTGATCGCCGCCGCCAAGCACAACGCCCAGGAGTCCACCGGGCTGGACGGCAGCCTCAAGGCTTTGCGGGACCACCCGTTCGGCCCGACCCTGCTGGTGGCCATCGGCGCCGGATTCATCGCCTACGGAATCTTCGCCCTGGTCCGGTCCCGGTTCGGCCGAATGTAGTTCCGGCCTGTTTCAGGGTACGAAGGAACCATGACGCACTCCGCAGCGAAAGACCAGACCCCCGGCGGCCACGGTGCCGGAGCGGGAGATGCAACCCCTGCCGTCACGGAGGCGGCCGGCCGCGCCTTCGCCGGCATGTTCCGGGTGCTAAAGCTGGCCCGGCCGGACCGGCCCATCCACCCGGAGGGCATCGGGCTGGCAGGACACCTGGCCAGGACCGGCAGCACCGGGGCAACGAGCGGGCTGGAGTGGCTCGATACGCCCGGCGTCGACTCCGTCAGGGCCCGGTTCTCCCGATCCCTGGGGCTGCCGCAGCAGCTTCCGGACATCCTGGGCCTGGCCCTCCGCGTCACGCCATCCCCGGGCGGCATCACGGACGTACTCTTCGCCACCACGGGCTGGCGGCTTCCCGGCAGGTTCCTGCTCCAGCCGAAACTGGACGTTGCCGGCGCCACGTTCACAACACTCATGCCGTACCGGGGCAGCAAAGGGCCGGTGCTGCTGGGGCTCCGGACCAGCGGGCTCCCTGACGGGCCGCTGGCATCCGGGGAATGGGTGCTGCACCTCTATTGGGCCAAACCCACGGGGCCGTGGCGCGAATGCGGTGAACTCCGCCTGAGGGCAGAACCGGAACCGGCGGATACTCCCCTGCGCTTCAATCCCCTCGAGAACCAGCCGCCGGGAGCCCAGACCTACGCCTGGACCCGCCGCCTGAGGGAACACTCCTACCGGGCGGCGCAGCGGCCGGCACCTCCCGCCGTCGCACCTTCCGCACTGGCATCATCCGCACCCGCAGGCCATACGCCGGGCGGGACAAGCACACTATCCGCCGCCACAGAAAGGAACACCATGTCCACCGTGTCCCAGCTGTTCAACTCCCCCGCCGCCGATGTGTGGAGGGTCATCGCCGCTGGCTGGCTCTACTCCGGCTGGGTGGTGGGCACCTCCCGGATCCGTGCCGTGGACGACCGGTGGCCGGAAGCAGGCGCACGCCTCCACCATTCCGTGGGCGGCTGGCCGCTGGTGATCGACGACAGCTCCCAGGTGACCGCCGTCGAGCCGGGCCGCCGGCTGGAGGTGGTCGCCCGGGGCTGGCCCATGGGCGAAGCGAAGGTCGTCATCACGCTGGAGGACCGTGGCGGGCAATGCCAGGTCACCATATCGGAGGACGCCGTCCGCGGTCCGGGAAAGCTGATGCCCAAGTTCCTGCGCGACCCCCTGATCGCTGTCCGGAACCGGGAAACCCTACGGCGGCTGGAGCTGATGGCAGCAGGCGGGGCCGGGAAATAGCCGGGCAGGGTTAAAGCACTCCCCGGCGTTAAAGCACCCAGCTTTAAAGCACCCAGCTTTAAAGCACCCGGGGCCCTGCGTGCCGGTCCATCAAAGGACCGGCACGCAGGGCCCCGGGGTGGTGAAACTGCCTAGACCTGCGCGGCCACGCCGTCGCGGGAGATGTTCACCATGTCCTCGCGCGGCACCACCTTGATGCGCTCACGCTTGACCTCAACACCGTGCGAGCCGCCGGCCTCGGTGGCGGCTGCGCCGAGGGCCAGTTCGTGCGCGTCCAGCGCCAGCCAGCCTTCCCAGCTGGTGAACTGCACGCCGCGGGCGTCGAGGAGTTCAACCACGGCATCGGCTTCGGGAACAGCGGCAACGGGCAGGTTTTCGCGGTCCTCCAGCAGGTAGGTGACCGTCTCGAGGGCGTCGCCCTTGGTGTGGCCGATCAGGCCCACGGGGCCGCGCTTGATCCAGCCGGTGGCGTAGATGCCCGGCACGTGGGTGCCGGCAGCGTCCAGGACGCGGCCGCCGTCGTTCGGGATGACTCCCTTGGTGTGGTCGAACTCGATCTCCGGCAGGGCGGAACCGAAGTAGCCAATGGCGCGGTAGACGGCCTGGACCGGGTAGTCCACGAACTCGCCGGTGCCGCGGGCGTTGCCCGTGCCGTCCAGCTCGGTGCGCTCAAACCGCATGCCGGCCACCTTGCCCGGGGTCTCGGCGTCGTCGTAGATCTCCACCGGGCTGTGCAGGAAGTGCAGGTGCAGGCGGCGGGAAGCCTTCAGCTCGGAGACGTCCTCGGGCTGCTCGGCGATCCAGTTGGTGAGCGTGCCCACCATGGTCTTGGTCTGGTTGTTGCTCTGGATCTGCCGGTCCGATTCCTCGTCGAACTCGAAGTCCTCCGGGTACAGGATGATGTCCACGTCCTTGGAGTGGGACAGCTCGCGCAGCTCCAGCGGGGTGAACTTCACCTGGGCAGGGCCGCGGCGGCCGAACACATGCACGTCCGTGACCGGGGAAGCCTTCAGGCCGGCGTAGACGTTGTCCGGGATTTCGGAGACCAGCAGGTCGTCGGCGTGCTTGGAGAGGACGCGGGCCACGTCCAGGGCCACGTTGCCGTTGCCGATTACGGCGATTTCCTTGGCGTCCAGCGGCCATTCGCGCGGCACGTCCGGGTGGCCGTCGTACCAGGAGACGAAGTCTGCGCCGCCGAAGGAGCCTTCCAGCTCGATGCCGGGAATGTTCAGGTCCGCGTCCTTGATGGCGCCGGTGGCGAAGATGACGGCGTCGTAGTGGGTGCGGAGGTCCTCGATCGTGAGGTCGGTGCCGTAGTCCACGTTGCCGAAGAACCGGATGTCGCCGCGGTCCAGGACCTTGTGCAGGGCGTTGACGATGCCCTTGATGCGGGGGTGGTCCGGGGCCACGCCGTAGCGGATCAGGCCATAGGGTGCCGGGTAGCGGTCAAAGAGGTCGATGCTCACGGTCAGCTCGCCGCTCTTGACGGCTTCGCTCTTGGTGAGGATGTCGGCGGCGTAGACGCCTGCCGGGCCGGAGCCCACGACGGCGACGCGCAGCGGACGATCGGCAGAACCTACGGTGGTGCTTGATGACACGGCTGTGTTCCTTTTTGTTCGGTCCGGCCCAACTAAGTAGCAGTTGATGTCGTTTTGAGGGCTCATAACGACATCTGCTGCTACCTAGTTGGGTGGTGGCTAGGTGGTGAGGACTCGGGGCTTGCTGGTGCGGGGCTTGTTCGGGGTGGTGGTGCTGTAGTCAGCGGTTTTGAAGTGCGACGGCGCGAAGGGGCTCACGCGCACAACGTCACCGATGACAATGACTGCGGGATTTGCGACGCCGGCGGCTTCCGCCTGGTCCGCAATGGAACCAAGAGTGCCAATGGTCACGCGCTGGTCCGGCAAATAGCCGTTTTCCACGATACCAACTGGCGTCCCCGCTGGCAGGCCGGCTTTGCCCAGGGCGGACGCGGATTCGCGCAGCTGGCCCACGCCCATCAGCAGGACGATGGTGTGGTCGGCCCGGGCGGGAACCTCGGAGAGCTCCTCGTGTCCGGTCACCACGCTGAAGCCCTTGGCGAGGCCCCGGTGCGTGACAGGGATTCCGGCGGCCGCCGGGACGGAGATTGCGGATGTGACACCGGAGACCACTTCGACCTCGACGCCGTGCTGCCGGCAGTATTCGGCCTCTTCGCCGCCGCGGCCCAGGACATAGGGATCCCCGCCCTTCAGCCGGACCACGCGGTGGCCTTTGAGGGCCTCCTCGACCAGGATCCGGTTGATCCCGGCCTGCGGCACGGGGTGGTGGCCGGGGGTCTTGCCCACCTCGATGATGCGGACGTCGGGTGCCAGTTCGTTGAGGAGTTCGCGGGGGCCCAGGCGGTCTGCCACCACAACGTCGGCCTGGCCCAGGAGGCGTCGGCCGCGGACGGTGATCAGCCCGGTGTCGCCGGGTCCGCCGCCCACCAGCGCCACGGAACCGCGGTGGGCCCGGCGGCGGCGCAGCGGAAGGTCGCCCGTTTCGAGTGCGGTGGCAACGGCGTCGCGGACGGCCATGGCGCGGCGCGGGTCTCCCCCGGCGTTCACGGCGATCTTGACGTCGTCCACTTCGGCAACAGCCGGGGTCCAGGCTGCGGAGGCTTCGTGGTCGGAGGCGTTGACGCACCAGACGCGCTGCGCCTCGGCGTCGGCCGATACCTTTGCGTCCACGGCGGAATCGCCGGTAGCCGTCTGGACGAACCACACGCCGTCGACGTCGGAGGAAAGGTAGGTGCGCGGCTCCCAGGTGAGGAGGCCGGCGTCGGCCAGTTCCTGGAGCACTGCGGAGGCAACAGGAGCCACGACGGTGACCCGTGCACCGGCGTCGAGCAGCCCCTTGGCGCGGCGGGCTGCAACAGGGCCGCCGCCCACCACCAGCACGGGGCGGCCAAGGAGGCGCAGCGCCGTGGGGTAGATATCCTGAATTGCCATGAATCAACGGTAGGGCGGCCTCACATGTGCCAACAACGGCGCAGCAACACCAGTTCACGTAAGGTAACGCTGCGTCACAAAGGCCTGGGACCGCCGTCGCCCGCGGTCCTGGGGCACACAGGCGGGTGTCAGGGCCGTATGCACCGTGTTCCCCGGCGAGCCCGCGCCGATGTGCCCCGGTTCAGCTGCCGATGCCGGCCAGGAACCGCCCGCGGTCCCGGATGAGCCGCTGCAGGTAGGGCCGCAGGACGAGCTTCCCGGCTGCGCGGCCCAGGAGCCCGAACGGCGCCGCGAACTCCACCCGGTCCGTCATGATGCAGCCGCCGGGCGTGGCCTCGAATTCGTGGACGTGGCGGAAGGACCTGAAGGGGCCGCGGACCTGCTCGTCCGTGAAGCTGTGGGGGAAGTCCACCTGCGTGACGCGGCTGGTCATGGTGAGTGGAATTCCGAAGTGCCGCGCCCGCCAGGTGACTTCCTGCCCTTCGCCGATCAGCCCTGATGTCACCCCGGCCACCGCCCGCTCCCCCGAGCCCTTCTGGGACTCCACGTGGACGTCGATGCTCCGGGCCAGGTCGAACAGCCGCTCCGGTGGAAGGGAGCTCTCGGTGCGGCACACAAAACTGGCGGTCATGGGGCCAGTCTGCCACCTTGCTGATGTGGGTCGGCGGACACGGCGAAGCCCGACGGCGGGAGGCGGCGTCGGGCTTTGCGGGGTGCGGAAGGTGGGGGTGCTTAGCGGGTGCTGCCGGCCAGGAGCCCGCGGCTGCGGAGGAGTCGCTTTTCGATGGGCCCGAAGACCAGCAGTTCGATCAGGATGCCGACGGCGAGGATCAGCAGGATCGCCGACATCACCACGGTCATGTCGGACAGGATCCGGCCCTGGTCCAACAGGGAGCCCAGGCCGAAGCCGATGGTGCCGCCCACGGCGATGATTTCCGCGGCCATGAGGGACCGCCAGGAGAAGGCCCAGCCCTGCTTCAGGCCGCCCAGGTAGCCGGGCAGTGCGGCGGGGAGGATGATCTGCAGCGCCATCTCCAGCCGGGACGCGCCCAGGACGGTGCCCACGCGCCGGTACTGCGGCGGGATCTGGTCCACGCCGGAGATCAGGCCGTTGATGATGGACGGGATGGCGCCCATGAACACCACGAAATACACGGTGGCGTCGGTGAGGCCGAACCAGATGATGGCCGCCGGGACCCAGGCAACGGAGGGCAGGACCTGGAGGCCGGAAATCAGCGGCCCGAACGCGCGGCGCAGCGGTGCGACCTGTGCCAGCAGGAGGCCAACCGGGGTTGCAATGGCCACCGAAATGACAAAGCCCACCAGCCCGCGCTGCAGTGACGTCCACACGGCTTCCTGGAGCTTGCCTTCGTTCCAGAGGACGCCCACCTGCGCTGCGACATCCAGCGGGCCGGGCACCAGGTCGCGCCGTTTCAGGCCGAGCGAGACGTAGAACTGCCATGCCAGCATCAGCACCACCAGGGCGGCGATGGGCAGCAGGATGCGGCTCCAGTCGATGCGGTTCTTGCGGGCGGCGTCTGACTGCAGGGAGTCCAGCCCGGACTCGAGTTCCCGCAGGTCCTCGTTGCCGGTGGAGGTGCGGGTGAGTGCGGCGTGGATGTGCCGGGGTTCGGCGGGGTCGGCGGAAGCTTCAGCCAGGGGCGTTGGGTTACTTGGCATGGCGGCGGATCTCCTCCCGGAGCCGGGCGGTGATGACCCCGGTCAGCTGGCCGGCGAGCCCGGCGTCGGTGCGGTGTTCCTCGGTGACGGCCCATTCCTGGACCACGCGGCCGGGGCGGGAGGACAGCAGCAGCACTCGCTGGCCGAGCCGGACGGCTTCGCGGACGTTGTGGGTCACAAAGACGATGGTGCGGCCGGTTTCCTTCCAGATCCGCTCCAGCTCATCGTGCAGCAGGTCGCGGGTGATGGCGTCGAGGGCGGCGAAAGGCTCGTCCATGAGCAGCAGCTGCCGGTCCTGCGCAAGCGACCTCGCCAGGGACACGCGCTGCCGCATGCCGCCGGAGAGCTCGTGCGGGCGCTTGTCCCCCGCCGCACCCAGGTGCACCAGCTCCAGCAGCTCCTGGGCCTTGGCCTTACGGTCTGCCTTGCCAACGCCGCGGAGTTTCAAGGCCAGTTCGATGTTCTCCCGGGCGGTGAGCCAGGGGAAGAGCGCGGCGTCCTGGAACATAAAGGCGGCACCGTCGCTGGGTACCTCCAGGGCGCCCGACGACGGCGGCTCCAGTCCCGCGATGATGTTCAGCAGGGTGGATTTGCCGCAGCCGGAGGCACCGAGGAGGGCAACGAACTCGCCCTTCCCGATGGTGGCGTTGACGTCGTCCAGTACCGGGGCGCCGTCGCCGAAGCGCTTGCCCAGGTGTTCCAGTACGACTGGCATGGTGCCGTCCTTAAGTTGGTGGGTTGGATCAGTCCTGGCCGAGGCCGGCTGCTGAAATCTTGCTGCTGGTGCCTGCGCCGGCAAGGTCTGCGCCGGCGGCAACCTCGTTGAGCGGCCGGAGGTCGAAGAGGCCGGTGATGTCGGCCTGCTTGGTGGTGCCGGCCTCGACGCCGTCCTCCAGCAGCCGCGGGTAGCTTCCGGCCAGCGGGTCCAGGGTGAAGGTGATGTTGGCCAGGGACCGGGCCAGGACGTTGTCGGCCAGGGCTGCCCCGGCCGATTCCTGCAGTGCCGAGTTGATGACGCCTGCCTTTTCCGCGGCGGGAGCCTCGTTCAGCCAGGCCACTGACTCCGCGTGGCCGGCCAGGAGGGCCTTGACGGTGTCCGGGTGGTCGGCGGCGAACTTCTGGTTCACGATCAGGACGGTGGTGGGGAACTCGCCGGGCTTGCCGGTACCGGTCCCGTCCCAGAGGTCCTTTTCGTCCACCAGCACCTTCGCTCCGGCCTGGAGCACCAGCCGCGAGGCCCATGGCTCAGGCAGCCAGGCGCCGTCGAGCTTTCCGTCCTGGAACAGCTTGAGCGTCTGCGCGTTCTCCGTGGGGTTGATGGCCACGTCGCCGCTGCCGTCAACGTTGGTCTGGTATCCCTCGGAGGCAAGCCAGGAGCGGAGGGCCACATCCTGGGTGCCGCCGAGCTGCGGGGAGGCGAGGGTCCTGCCCTTGAGGTCCGCGGCGGAGTTGATCTCCGGTTTGACCACCAGCTGCGCACCGCCCGCGGCGGCGCCGGCGATGATGCGCACGGACTGGCCCTGGCTCTTGACGAACGAGTTGATGGCCGGGTTGGGGCCGATGTAGGCGGCGTCGATGGCACCGGCGTTCAGGGCCTCGATGGCCGCGGGCCCGGCGTTGAACGTCTCGGTGCTGAGCGCGGTGCTGCCCAGGGCTTCGGCCAGGAAGCCCTGCTTGATGCCCACCAGTGCCGGGGCGTGGGTGACGTTGCCGAAGTATCCCAGTTTGAGCTCGGCGGCGGGCGTGGGTTCAGCGGCCTGCGCCTCCGTGTTGCGCGAGACGGTGGAGGCCACCACGGCGCCGACGGCGATCAGCAGGACCAGCCCGATGGCCAGGGCAGCCTCGATGGCACGCTTGCGCTTGGGTACTGCGCTTTCGCCTGCCACGATGCGGGTCATCCCGGGCTTGGAACTAGTCATTGTTTCACCATAGGGAGTGCCCCAAACCCGTTCAATGACGCGGAAACGGGGGGTCACGCAGGTTCATCTAGCGTCATATTCGGACGCCATTCGCCGGGCTCGCCTGAACGGTGCCCGTGCCCGGCTCAGTTTCCCTTGACGTTGACCAGCTGCCGCAGCTTGTGCCGGACGGTGACCAGGTCCGCCGCGTCCTGCATCACGACGTCGATGGGTTTGTAGGCTGCGGGGATCTCGTCGATGAACGCCTCCGAGGCCCTGAACTCGATCCCCCGCATGGCCTTTTTCAGTTCGTCGAGGGAGAAGGTTTTCCGGGCGGCGTTGCGGGAGTACTCCCGGCCTGCCCCGTGCGGCGAGGAGTTCAGCGCTGCCGCGTTGCCGAGTCCTTCCACTACGTACGACGACGTCCCCATGGACCCCGGAATAAGTCCGGGATCGCCGTGGGCGGCTTTGATGGCGCCCTTGCGGGACACCCAGACGGACTTGCCGCAGTGGACCTCCTGGCGGGTGAAGTTGTGGTGGCAGTTGACCCGCTCGAGTTCCTGCACAGGCCCGCCCGCCCAGCGGCCGAACTGGGCGCTGACGCGGTCCATCATCTCTTCGCGGTTCAGGAGGGCGAAGTGCTGGGCCCAGTGCAGCTCTGCCATGTACCGGTCGAACTGCGGCGTGCCCTCCTCAAGGTAGGCGAGGTCCGGGTCCGGCAGGTGGATCTGCTTCTTCGCCACCACGTGCCGGGCGACGCCGATGTGATGCTGGGCGATCTTGTTGCCGACGCCCCGGGAACCGGAATGCAGGAACAGCCACACGGCGTCGGCCTCGTCCGCGCAGACTTCAATGAAGTGGTTGCCGGATCCGAGCGAGCCCAGCTGGAGGTCCCACTTCTCCACGTACTGTGCCGGGTTGAAGCCGGCTCTCGCGGCCAGCTGCTTCAGCTCGGCAATCCGCGGCTCCGCCGTGGCCTGCACCGTCCGGTTGTTGTGGCCGGCGGACAGCGGGATGGCACGCTCGATGTCCTCGCGCAGCCGCTTCCGGTCCTTGGGCAGGTCCTCCAGCGAGTACTGGGTCCGGACGGCGATCATGCCGCAGCCGATATCCACCCCCACCGCCGCTGGCATGATGGCGTTCAGGGTGGGGATCACCGAGCCCACGGTGGCACCCTTTCCCAGGTGTGCATCGGGCATCAGGGCCAGGTGCGGATAGATGAACGGCAGCTGCGAGGTCTTCACGGCCTGCTCACGCGTCTTGTCATCCAGGATCGAGGCCCAGTTCAGCAGCTTGCTGTTGATGGCTTCCATGCGGGGCCTCCCATGGGACGGCTGGAGACTAACGTGGTTCCCCCGCATGGTACGCCAACATCCAGAGGTCGCAGGGCCTGACCACCGGATTGCTGGGCACGGGGTCCAAGGGTTCTCGAAGCTGGCCGGGCTGTTCATGGCACCGATGATCCGCCGGGAAACCGCAAGGACCTGCTGAAACTCAAGACCATCCTGGAGCCATGAGCGGCCTTGAACCCTACGCAGCCCTGCGGTGAAGGCCCCGGGCCTGGTTCCGGCCAGGCCCTGGCTGCGGCTCACGCAGCAGTCGCAGGTTGTACCAACAGAACATCGCCAGCCCCAGGTAGAGGGACAGTTCCATCGCCTCTGCATACTCCGAGATGACGAACGTGGGCTCCGGCCAGATCAGCAGGCGGAAGAGGCGGTAGCCGGCGGCCAGCAGGAAGGCCGGCACCAGGCACAGCGGCGGGATCAGCAGGCGCCGGTTCTTCAGCTGCTCCCAGCGTTTTCCAGCGGCAGCCCAGACCAGCGGGGCACAGGCGCCGTAGAGGCTCGCGAGGAGCATGGCGGCGGGGACCAGTTCCTGCACGCCGCGGATGTTGTGCACCGTGGTCTCGCCCTGGCGGTTGACCTCGTTCAGGGATTCGGGCGTGGCCCAGCCGAAGATGCGCTGGCCCCAGGAGATCTCCTCGCCCGTCAGGAACCAGACCCCCAGCGTGACGACCGCATAGAGCGCGGCGATGCCCCAGCGTTTGGCGCGGACCAGGTACACGGTGATGAGGGGCAGGAAGATGCTTGCCGCCAGCAGGCAGGCGAACTGCAGCCATTCGATCAGCGAATCCTCGTTGACCAGCCAGAGGTAGAAGTCCTTGAACGGGAGGGCTGCCGCCGCAACCACGGCGATGATGAACGGGACCAGGATGAGCAGCCGCGCCTGGCGGGGTTCGATCCTCCAGTCCTCGGAGTCTCGCCGGAGATGCTCAGCCGCCCGGGTTTTCCACTCGTTGATGGCCGGCATTATGCCTCCTCAGGTGTTGCGTCCAGATCCAAAGGAAGCTCATGCCCCCGCTGACCATTAAGTCTTGGTGGTGCAGCGGCCCGCACGAGTAGCGAGTACTTGCATTTGAACATGGCAGCACTGAGGGCTGTTGCCGGTACTCACCGCCGGAGACAACAAAACCGCGGCCTGTTCGCGGATCCGAACCTTGAAGGCCAGGATCTGCGAACAAGCCGCGGTGTCAGGGGCATCAGATGCTGTAGCGCTCGTCCTCGTGGTCGCCCGGGTGGTCCTTGACCAGTCCGGCGGCGAGGGTGTTGCCGTCCAGCGGGTCGATCACCAGGAAGGCGCCGGTGCGGCGGTGGTGGAGGTAGTTCTCCAGCGGCAGCGGCGCGGCGAGCCGGAGCTGCGCGTGGCCGATGTCGTTGAGCTCCAGGCTGGAAGCGCCCTCAAGCTTGAACGATGCCAGGTCCAGTTTCCCGGAAACGCTGCGGACCAGCGCCTGGACGGTGCGGGTGCCATGCTTGACCAGGACCTTCTGGCCCTCACGGAGGGGCTTCGGCGACAGCCAGCACAGCGCTGCGTACAGGTCTGCGGTGGCTTCGCGGACGGTGCCGGCGGCGGCGATGGTGTCACCACGGGCGACGTCGAACTCGTCAGCCAGGCGAACAGCCACGGACTGCGGGGCGGCGGCTTCCTCCAGGGACTTTCCGGCGAAGTCGATGCCCACCACGGTGGTGGTGCGCGGGGCCTGGCCCGGCGTCAGCACGGATACCTGGTCCCCCACCTTCACGGAGCCTTCGGTGATCTGGCCGGCGTACGCGCGGTAGTCGCGGTAGGCCTCCACGTCCAGTCCGGCTGCCACGGCGTCGGGAGCCAGCGCACCCTGAGGGCGGACCACCAGCTGCACCGGAAAGCGGAAGCTCTCGAGGTGGCTTTCCAGTTCATCGGCGGCGGGCAGGGTCTCCAGGACCTCCAGCAGCGCGGGCCCGGTGTACCAGGGGGTGCGCTCCGAGCGCTCCACCACGTTGTCCCCATCAAGGGCGGACACCGGAATGACGGACAGATCGGTGATTCCGCCTGCATTCAATTCGTCACGGCCCAGACCGAGTTCGCGGCCCACCTGCTGCACGTCGGCTTCGATGTCGCGGAACACGGACTCGCTGAAGTCCACCAGGTCGATTTTGTTGACGGCCACAATCACGTGCGCCACGCGCAGCAGCTGCAGCACTGACAGGTGGCGGCGGGTCTGCTCCAGCACGCCCTTGCGGGCGTCGATGAGGACGACGACGGCATCCGCGGTGGACGCGCCGGTCACCGTGTTCTTGGTGTACTGAACGTGACCGGGGCAGTCCGCCAGGATGAAGCTGCGGCGGTCGGTGGCGAAGTAGCGGTAGGCCACATCGATGGTGATGCCCTGCTCGCGCTCGGCACGCAGGCCGTCGGTCAGCAGGGCCAGGTCGATGCCGCCCTTTTCCCCGCCGAAGCCGCGGTCCGCGGAGGTGCGGGCAACGGCGTCGAGCGTGTCAGCCAGGATGGCCTTGGAATCGTGAAGGAGGCGGCCCACCAAAGTGGACTTGCCGTCGTCGACCGATCCCGCGGTGGCAAACCGGAAGAGCGTTGTTGGCAGGGCCGTTTCCAGCCCCTGAACTGCCAGGGTGTCGGTGCTCATTAGAAATACCCGTCCTTCTTGCGGTCTTCCATGGCAGCCTCGGAGATGCGGTCATCTGCACGGGTGGCGCCACGTTCGGTCAGGGTGGAGGCAGCGACTTCAACCACAACGTCGGCCACCGTGTACGCGTCGGATTCGACAGCCCCGGTGCAGGACATGTCCCCCACGGTGCGGTAGCGGACGGTCTTGGTGATGACTTCCTCGTGCGGCAGCGGCTGGGACACTTCGCCCACAGCGCGCCACATGCCGTCGCGGGCAAAGACCTCGCGCTCGTGGGCGTAGTACAGGCCGGGCAGCTCGATGTTCTCGCGCTCGATGTAGCGCCAAATGTCCAGCTCGGTCCAGTTGCTGATGGGGAACGCACGGACGTGCTGGCCCACCGTGTGGCGGCCGTTGTACAGATTCCACAGTTCGGGGCGCTGGTTGCGCGGGTCCCACTGGCCGAACTCGTCACGGAGGCTCAGGATGCGCTCCTTGGCGCGGGCCTTGTCCTCGTCACGGCGGCCGCCGCCAAAGACGGCGTCGAACTTGTTCTGCTGGATGGCGTCCAGCAGCGGAACTGTCTGCAGCGGGTTGCGGGTGCCGTCGGCGCGCTCGGCGAGCTCGCCGCGGTCAATGAACTCCTGGACGGAGCCCACCACGAGCTTCAGGCCGAGCCGCTCCACGGTGCGGTCGCGGAAGTCGATGACCTCGGGGAAGTTGTGGCCGGTGTCCACGTGCAGCACGGGGAACGGGACCTTGCCGGGCCAGAAGGCCTTGGTGGCCAGGTGCAGCATCACCACGGAGTCCTTGCCGCCGGAGAACAGCAGGGCGGGCTTTTCGAACTCGGCAACAACCTCGCGGATGATGTGGATGGCCTCGGACTCAAGGGTGTCCAGGCTGCTCAGGCGCGTGGAAACGGCAGCGTCAGTCACCTGGGTGGTCTCCTCGGTTAGGTAAGTGCTCATACGTGTAGTCCGCATTCTGTCTTGTCGGTCCCTGCCCAGCGGCCGGCGCGGGGGTCGTCGCCCGGCGCCACCTTCCGGGTGCAGGGCTGGCAGCCAATGGAGGGGTACCCCTGGGAAAGCAGCGGGTTGACGGGCAGGAGGTTGTCGTCCGAGTACTGGACCAGCTGGTCGAACGTCCACGCAGCCACCGGGTTGACCTTGACCAGGCCGTTGGCCTCGTCCCAGGTGACCAGCGGGGTGTTGGTGCGGGTGGGGGCCTCGTCGCGGCGCACGCCGGTGAACCACAGTTCGTAGCCGGACAGGGTGCGGCGCAGCGGGGCCACCTTGCGGAGGGCGCAGCACTGGGCGGCGTCGCGGGCGAACAGGTCCTTGCCCAGGAGCCGGTCCTGCTGTTCCACGGTGTTCTCGGGGAGCACGTCCACCACGTTGACGCGGAGGTACGCGGCCACTTCGTCGCGCGTGGCGTAGGTTTCCGGGAAGTGGTAGCCGGTCTCCAGGAACAGGACGTCAACGCCGGGCATCTGGTCCGCCACCAGGGCCGGGAGGACGGCGTCGGCCATGGAGCAGGCGACGGCAACGGCGGGCAGCTCGAAGTTGCGTTCCACCCAGGCGATGACATCGCGGGCGGGCGCGTCCCACCCGAGCTCGGCGGCACCGGCTTCGGCGATGGCCTTGAGCTCGTCGTGCGAGCGGAGCTTGGGAGCGGCGGTTGCCACCGTCTCCTCAACCTGCGCGGCAGCCTCAGCCGGTGCAACCACGGGGTTTACACCAAGTGCATGCTTGGGCCCACGGCCGCCGGGGTCCCCGGCCGAGCTTGCGAGGTTGGGGTGCGGCTGGGGACTCACTGGAGTGCCTCCTCATCTGCTGCGTGGGCCCACTCGGCGAAGGTCTGGCCTTCGGCCCGCTGGGCCACGAAGGTGCGGACCACGCGCTCCACGTAATCGGGGAGGTCGTCGACGTAGACCTTGAGGCCGCGGACGGTGCGGCCCAGGCCTGCTTCCTCCCGCTCGTTCGAAGCCAGCCCGCCGCCCAGGTGGACCTGGAAACCCGGGGAGGGGTCGCCGTCGGGCGTTGGCAGCATCATGCCCTTGAGGCCGATGTCCGCGGTCTGGATGCGGGCGCAGGAGTTGGGGCAGCCGTTGATGTGCAGGGACAGCGCGTGGGGCAGCTGGCCGCTGTCGGTGAGGTCGGCCAGGCGGCGTTCCAGCTCTGCCACCGCCGTGGCGGCGGTGTACTTGGTCTCCACGATGGCCAGCTTGCAGTACTCGATGCCGGTGCAGGCGATGGTGCCGCGGCGGAACACGGACGGGCGGGCGGACAGGCCCAGCTCGTCCAGCTCCGCCACGAGGGGCTCCACCTGGTCCTTCTCGACGTCCAGGACAACGAGCTTCTGGTGCGGGGTGGTGCGCAGCCGGAAGGAGCCGCGGGCCTCGAGGGTGTCCGCAAGCTTGACCAGCGCGGCACCGGACAGGCGGCCGGCCAGCGGGGTGGCGCCGATGAAGAACTTGCCGTCCTTCTGCTCGTGCACGCCGATGTGGTCTCCCGGGGTGGTGGGCTTGGGCGCGGCGGGGCCGTCGGCCAGCTTGTAGCCGAGGTATTCGTCCTCGAGGATCTGGCGGAACTTCTCCGGACCCCAGTCGGCCATCAGGAACTTCAGGCGTGCCTTGGTGCGCATGCGCCGGTAGCCGTAGTCGCGGAAGATGCTGGTCACGCCAAGCCACACGTCGGCGGCCTGCTCCGGCGTCACGAACGCACCGAGGCGCTTGCCGAGCATCGGGTTGGTGGACAGCGCGCCGCCGGCCCAGAGGTCGTAGCCGACGCCGAGTTCGGGGTGGCGGACACCCACCAGGGCGAAGTCGTTGATCTCGTGGACCACGTCCTGGCTGGGGTGGCCGGTGATGGCGGTCTTGTACTTGCGCGGCAGGTTGGACAGCAGCGGGTTGCCGATGAACCGCTCCCCCAGCTCCTCGATGAGCGGGGTGGGGTCGATGATCTCGTCCTTGGCGATGCCGGCCACGGGCGAGCCCAGGATCACGCGGGGAACGTCGCCGCAGGCCTCGGTGGTGGACAGGCCAACACCTTCCAGGCGGGTCCAGATCTCGGGGATGTCCTCCACGCGGATCCAGTGCAGCTGGATGTTCTGGCGGTCGGTCAGGTCGGCGGAGTCGCGGGCGAAATCCACGGAGATCTGGCCGATGACGCGCAGCTGTTCGGTGGTGAGGGCGCCGCCGTCGATGCGGACGCGGAGCATGAAGTACTTGTCCTCGAGCTCGTGCGGCTCAAGCGTGGCCGTCTTGCCGCCGTCGATCCCGGGCTTGCGCTGGGTGTAGAGGCCCCACCAGCGGAACCGGCCGTGCAGGTCCTGGCCGGGGATGGCGTCGAAGCCTTCCTTGGAGTAAATGGTCTCGATACGCTCGCGCACGTTGAGGCCGTCGTCTTCCTGTTTCCAGGTTTCGTTGGCGTTCAGCGGCGTTTTGCCGTCCACTTTCCACTGCCCGTGCGGCTTCGCGGCGGGACGGGATGTGCGGGCCGGGCGCTTGGCGGCAGCGGAATCCGCCGACGCTCCGGCTAGAGCTGTATCAGTCATGCATCGACTGTAGGTCGCGCCCGAAGAGCGTCACAAAGGCCCGGAAACGCTAAGTCACCTAGGGAAATATTTCGTCACGAAACGCCGGACAGCCTTGAAGAAGCCACCCTGCTGTGCATTTGCGGCCGGTTCCGCAGGGGCCTCTTGGGGGGCCTGGGCGGGCGCGTGCGCGGCTTTTTCAAGTGGCGCGTGGGCGGCGGCTTCGCGGGCTTTTGCGACGGCGGCGTCATACCTGTCCAGCGCAATCTCGGCGAGCACCGGGGACGGCAGCAGCGGTTCGGTCACGACGTCGGCCCCGGCCTTGGCCAGCTGGTCGTGGAAGAAGCCCGGCGCCAGGAGGTAGGAGGCAATCACCACGCGTCCGCCGACGTCGACCGCCCCGGCGGACTCACCCGCCCCGGCACCGCCCTCCAGCTCCTCGCGTAGCATCGCGACGGCGTCGGGCACGGAAGGTTTGGCAGAGGCACCATAGGCGGCCACCATCCGGTTGAACCGCAGCTCCCGGAGCTGGCCCAGCAGCTCCTCGACGCTGACGGCGGCATTGGGGTTGGACGAGCCTGCCGCGGCCAGCACGATCACGTCGTTGTCCGTCACGCCGGCTTCGCGCAGCCGCTGGTCGAGCAGCGCGGCCAGGCGCGGATCAGGCCCCAGCGGCGCGGCTGCGGCACTGCCCGGCCTGCTCTTCACGGCCCGCGCGATGTCCACCTTTACGTGGTAGCCCACGCTGAGCAGCAGCGGCACCACCACGGCGGCCTCCCCCTCGGGCAGGCCCGCCACCACGTCCACCAGGTCAGGCTGCTGGACGTCCACATAGGCCTCCCGGACGTCAAGGCCGGGGCGGAGTCCGGCGATGGCGGCGCGCAGGGCGTTGACCTCCGCGGCTCCCTGTGTGTTGGACGTCCCATGGGCGCAGGCGATCATGATGGGGCTGTTCATACGGGCTAGCGTAACGTTGGAGCCGCCCTGTCCGCCCTCTTTTGAATTGCCGGGACGCTCCATGACATTCGCCTTTGACAACTCGCCGGTGTGGCTGGATCTGCTGGGCGTCTTTTTCTTCGCGGTGTCGGGGTCCCTGCTGGCGGCCCGGAAGCATATCGATATTGTCGGGTCCCTGCTGCTGGCTTCCCTGGTGGGACTCGGCGGCGGCGTGATCCGGGACATCATCCTGAACAGCGGGCCACCTGCGGCGTTCACCAATCCGGCCTACCTAGTGCCCCCGCTGGTTGCCACGGCCCTGGTGTACTTCCTATTCCCCAGCGTGCAGCGGTACACGTCGCTGCTGACCCTGTTCGACGCCGGCGGCCTTGCCCTGTTCTGCATGACCGGCACGCTCAAGGCGCTGGCCGCCGGCATGAACCCGGTGGCGTCGGTCCTGCTGGGGGTCACCACGGCGGTGGGCGGCGGGCTGCTTCGCGACATCACCGCCAACGAGGTTCCAGAACTCTTCAACCCCAAGGACATCTACGCGCTGCCGGCCTTCGTGGGGGCCGCGATGACCGCCGGGCTGTGGGTCCTGGGTGTCTTCAACGTGCTGACGGCGACGGCCATCGCAGCCGTGGTTTTCACTTTCCGCATCCTGGCATGGCGGCGCTCCTGGCAGGCGCCGCTGGCCGTTCACGGGTGGCACCGGCGGGGTAGCAATCCCGCGGCCTGACCACCCCATCGGCGGCGCTCCCGCGTCACTTTGCAGGGCCCGGGATTAGCTAGGATATGAAGCATGACTGACATGTTCCTCGAGAAATTCCGTGCGCTTGTTCCGAAGTATCTCGAAGACGAATGGCAGGCAGAGGACGGGCTGGATCCGGACGAGCTGGACAAGGCCCTGGCCGACCACCAATTCCAGATTCCCCTGGTGCTCCGCGAGTTCTACCTGGCCCTTGGCGGCTGCGAGGACCTGATGGAGGCGTACCACTACTTCTGGGATCCCGACGAGCTCGAGGTTGACGACGAAGGCTTCCTGATGTTCCTCGAGGACGAGGAAGAGGAATACACGTGGGGCTTCCGGGTGGGCGACCTCAGCGTCCCCGACCCTATTGTGTACCGGCGCAACAACGCCCGCGGGCAGTGGAAGTCCGAAGAAGGGACGTTCTCGGAGTTCGTGTTCGACATGTTCGAGTGGGCCTTCGAGGACGACGACAACTAGGGCTTTCCGCTCTTCCGTCTCAGCGTGGCGTCGAGTTCCTGCGATGCCCGCTGGGTTTCCTCACCTTTTGGGGTGTGCGACGGCGTGTCCTCCTCCGATGACGGCGTTTCCCCCGGTTCGCCAGCAAAACCTTGGGAATCTCAGCGGATAACCCGGCCCCGGAGGACCTGCCACACCTCCGCCATGATTCTTTCCGGGTGATGAACCACATCGGCGTACCCGTAACGTAGTACCGCATATCCGGTGAGGGTGCTGGCGTTGTTCCTGGCACGGTCCTTCTTCACCTGGCGGGGCTCAAGGTGGGTGGCGCCGTCGAGCTCGACGATCAGGAATCCTTCCAGCAGGAAGTCCACGATGCCGATGCCGGGGAGCTCCACCTGTGTCTCCGTGAAAATGCCCGCCGCGCGGAAAAGAATCCGGGCGACCACCTCGATGGGCGAATCTGCGGTCCCGTCAACGAGTTCCAGCACGCGCCTGGCTGCACCGTTCCGCTTACCGGGCAGCCGCCCCCGCAGGTAGCCGAGGGTGGTTAGTCCCTGCCGCGCTGCACTCTCCACCATAACGGCAGCTTCCATGGCCGGAAGGCAGCGCAGGCTGTGGATCAGCACGTCGGTGGTGCTCGCCACCGGTTTTGGTGAATCCGGAGGAACCAAGGACCCTCGGTGCACGACTGCGTCCGCCGGCCCACGGTGCCGGCACAGGAGGTGAACCCTCGACGGTTCCCTCAACAGCCAAAGACGGCGATGTACTGCGGCAGAAGCACAAGTCAGCAGGCCATTGCCCAGGACAGCCGCAGTCATGTCCGCCGGGGCCTCGGGCAGCGCCACCACCCCGTGCCGGAGCCGGCGGATGTCACCCAGCGCCACCGCATTGCGAATGCTCCGGTCTGTGAATCCAGCCTGCAGGAGCGTGGAGGTGCGCGCCACTGAGCCTGCGTACGTGAGGAATCGGGTGAGGTCCATGGAGCCAGCAGACCCAATCTTCGACGCGGAACGCAGTGCCGGGCAGCCCTATGTGGACAAAACTCCTGCTGAACTTCCCCGGCTTTCGAGCTGCCTTTCGGCGGGTCCCGGCAACTCGCCGGGTTTCCAACCAGTTCTCGGCAGAAAGGTGGGGAAACTCAGCGCCGACAAGTCCGTGACACCCCAAGTAAATTACTAGTTGCATCTTGTGACAAACCTGTCATAGACTATTCACGGATCCGCTAAACGCCTCCGGCGGGTCTGATGCGAACGGAGAGATAGCCCCGGTTCACAGCAACGTATGACTCGTATCGTTGCCGCGGACCGGGGCTGTCCCGTTTAAACAATCGTTGCTCCATTGCCGCACACGCGGCGAAGCCCGGCCCCGTCATGGAGCCGGGCCTCACAGCGGTTGAGTCAGCTGGCGCGGTCCACCACAGCCAGTGCGAAGCTGGACAGCGAATCCTTGACCACACCTTCGGGCAGCGGAGCGAGCGCCTCAATAGCCTCGTCGGCCCAGCGGCGTGCCACCACCCAGGATTCGGCCGTGACGGGATGCTCGCGCAGGCCGGCGACAGCCGCAGCCAGGGCTTCGTCCGACGACAGGTCGCCGTCAATCAGGGTCAAAAGGTCGACGGCGGACTGGTCACCATCAGCGGCCGCCTTGCGCAGCAGCAGCACGGGCAGGGTGGGAACCCCTTCACGCAGGTCCGTTCCGGGCGACTTGCCGGACTTCACCTTCACGCCGGTCACGTCAATGACGTCGTCGGCCAGCTGGAACGCGACGCCCACCTTTTCTCCGTACTCCACCAGGATGTCCTCGAAGGCCTCGTCGGCGCCGGAGAAGATGGCACCAAACTGGCCCGAAGCAGCCACCAGCGAGCCGGTCTTGTCCGCGATCACGGACAGGTAGTGCTCCACCGGATCCTCGTCGGGGCGGGGCCCCACGGTTTCGTGCAGCTGGCCGAGGCAGAGCCGCTCAAAGGTGCGGGCCTGGATGCCCAGCGCACGCCCCCCAAGCTCGGACACCAGAATTGAGGCGCGGGCGAAAATCAGGTCGCCGGTGAGGACCGCCACGGAGTTGCCCCAGACTTCGTGGGCGGTGGGTGCACCGCGGCGGAACGGGGCTGAGTCCATGACGTCATCGTGATAAAGCGTTGCGAGGTGCGTCAGTTCCACCACGACGGCGGCCTGCACCACGGCGGGCAGCGACGCGTCGCCAAGGTGTGCACAGAGCAGGGTCAGCAGCGGCCGGATGCGCTTGCCGCCGGCTTCCACCAGGTGGCGCGACGTGGCGTCAGCGAGCGGATCCGAGTTGGCGATGGCTTCGCGGAGCTTCTTCTCCACCCGGGCCAGGTTGTTGGTGATGGCCGGCCCCAGTTCGGCATCTCCGGCGATGGCCGCAAAACCCGCGGGCAGCTGCAGGCCCGTTGCGATGGCGGTGGTATTGAGGCTGGGTTCGGAGTCCGGCAGGCCGTGTCCGGCGTGCGTCCAGCTGTGGTCTGCGGGGTTGGTCACGGGTTAACCCTAACTTTTTGTTGCGGATACCGCTGATTCGAGGCCGCCAGCGTATTGGATGTGGCCGGAACCAGCGATTCCAGGACACGGATCACCCGGTCCTCAAAGCCCTTCGCGGACGGGTCCGTGAGGTTGGCCAGGAGACGGACCACGAACCGCATCAGCACCGGGATGGGCATGCCGGTGCGGAGTGCGAGCTTCATGACCGCAGGCTTCCCGATCAGCACGGCAAACGCCCGGCCAAGGGTGAAGTGGGAGCCCCACTGTTGGCGCACATAGTCCGCGTACCGCGCAAGATGCGCATCGGCGTCGTACGTTCCGCCGGCCGCCGCTGAGCGGGAGGAGGCGTCGATGATGAACTCGGCAGCGAACCGCGCGGACTCCATGGCGTAGGAGATGCCCTCGCCGTTGAACGGGGAAACCATTCCGCCGGCATCGCCCAGCAGCAGGAGGCCCGGCGAGTAGTGCGGCGTGCGGTTGAAGCCCATGGGCAGCGCCGCGCCGCGGATCTCGCCCACCTGGTTATCCGGCGTGAAGCCCCATTCGGCGGGCATGCCGGCGGTCCATTCGCGCAGGACCTGCTTGTAGTCGAGCTTGCCGAATTCCTTTGAGGAGTTCAGGATGCCCAAACCCACGTTGGAGGTGCCGTCACCCACGCCGAACACCCAGCCGTAGCCGGGGAGCAGTTTGCCGTCCCGGCCGGGGAGCTCCAGCCAGCCTTCCATCCAGTCATCGTCCGTGCGGGGCGAGGTGAAGTAGGTGCGGACGGCGACGCCAAGCGGGCGGTCGTCGCGTTTATGCATGCCGAGGGACACGGCGGTGCGCGTGGAGTTGCCGTCGGCGGCGAGGACGACGTCGGCGCTGAACTCGCGCGTCTCCCCCGTCTTGCGTCCCGACTCGTCGAGGAGCGCTGCGCGGACCCCGGTGACGCGGCCGTCGTCGTTGCGGATGGCCTCGGTGACGCTGTGCCGCTCAAGGATGGCGGCACCCGCGGATTCGGCGTGCCGGGCCAGTTCCTCGTCGAAGCCAAGCCGGGTGCGGATCAGCCCGTACTGGGGAAAGTCGGACACCTCGGGCCAGGGCAGTTCGATGGTGCGCCCGCCGGCAATCAGGCGCAGGCCCTTGTTGCGGCGCCAGCCGTCGTTCTCCGGATGCGGCAGGCCGAGCTTCTGGATCTCGCGGACTGCCCGGGGAGTGAGCCCATCGCCGCACACTTTTTCGCGCGGGAAGCTCGTTTTTTCCAGGACGGTAACGTCCAGCCCGGCCCTGGCAAGGTAGTACGCGGCGGTGGACCCGGCGGGGCCGGCGCCGACAATCAGTACTTTCACAGGTCAGCGGACGATGTTGCGGCGCAGCTTGGCCACGGGGCCCTTGTGCGCGGCGATGGCGGCAGCGGCGCTGTCCGGCGTAGATTCTTCGGCTTTGAACGCGCGGTGCACGGCCACGATTCCGCCGGTGAGGTTGCGGTAGGTGACCTTTTCCCAGCCGGATTCCTGCAGCCAGGCGGCAAGGTGGTCCTGGTCCGGCCACGCGCGGATGGACTCGGCGAGGTAGACGTAGGCGTCGGGGTTGGAGGCAACCTTGGTGGCAATGGCAGGCAGGGCCCGCATGAGGTATTCGGTGTACATGGTCCGCCAGAGCGGAACCATGGGCTGCGAGAACTCCGCAATAACCAGCCGGCCGCCGGGCTTGGTGACGCGGAGCATCTCCTGCAGTGCTTTTTTGGGCTCGTTGACGTTCCGCAGGCCGAAGGAGATGGTGGTGGCGTCGAAGGAGTTGTCGGCGAACGGCAGGTTGGTGGCATCGCCGGCAACAAAGTTGATGTCCGGGCGGCGGCGCTTGCCCACCTTGAGCATTCCGAGGGAGAAGTCGCAGGCCACCACGTCTATGCCCGCATCGGCATACGGTTCGCTGGAGGTGCCGGTGCCCGCTGCCAGGTCCAGGACACGCTGGCCCTTGCTGGCCTCCATGGCATCCACCACAACCTTGCGCCAGCGGCGCGTCTGCCACAGGGACAGGACGTCATTGACGACGTCGTATTTCGGTGCGACGTCGTCAAACATCGTGGCTACTTCGTCCGGACGCTTATCCAAGGATGCTCGGTTCACCATGTCATTGTCTCAAATGTTCAGGAGCCTCCCGACCAGCCACGGCCCGGGGCCAGGAACGCCCTGGTGTCGGCTGCCACCTGCACCGGACACTCCCACAGGATCAGGTGGCCTGTTCCGGAATACACCTTCAGGACCGAACCGGGGATGCGGCCGGCGAGGACCTCCTCATCGCGGCGGGGCAAAAACTCGTCATCCTCCCCCCACAGGATCAGGGCGGGGACGCCGATGGGTCCGGCATCAGTGGGCGGGACGGCCTGGTACAGCCCTTCGAGTGCAGTCCGCCACACGTGCGCCGGCATCCTCATGCCGTCCCGGACACGGTCCTCCACGAACCACCCGGGAACCTGCCGGTGGAAGGTGAACCACTCCAGGGATTGCCGGACCCACCCCTCATCCAGGGGATCCCGCAGCGACTCCACTTCATCCGCAAAGGCCGGCCTGCCGGCAAGGTTCAGGGGCGAGCCCACCAGCACCAGTGCGCTCACCCGTCCCGGATGGGCGACGGCGACCTGCTGCGCCACGTACCCGCCGCTCGAGGAACCCAGGATGGCCGCGGACTCCAGGCCCAGCGCGTCGAGGATCGCCTCGACGTCCCTGGCCTGATCGGTGAGTGAATAGCCGCCGCGGGGTTTGTCGGCTTCGCCGTGCCCCCGCAGGTCGGGCGCAAGGATCTGCAAGCCCTCAAGCAGGGGTATCAGGCGGTCAAAGCTGCGCCGCGATTCCCCCCAGGCGTGCAGCAGCAGCAACGGCTGCGCGGACGGATCACCCTGTACCAGGCACGGGACCGCAATGCCGGTGCTGAGGCTGAGCCGGCGGACCTCTGAGTCCATACGCTGAGGCTACGCCGGACCTGCCGGCGGCGGTACCTCCAGGGTGCTCCCGGGCCAGTGCACGCGCGGGAGTAGTGTTGTCTCATCATGACGAGCACGTTCCGCACCCTCACAGTCCCCCTGGATGGAAAAGATTTCCCCGGGGGGCTTCCTGCGTTTTTGGTCCGGGACGATGTCCTCTGCTGGACCCGGAGGGAAGCCGGGCTGGCCGGCTTCGGCGAGATTGCACGCTTCACGGCCACCGGCCCCGAGCGGTTCCTGGAGGCAGACATCTGGTGGCGGCACCTTGTCCTTGAGGCGGACGTTGCCGATTCCGTCGAGCTCCCCGGGACGGGACCCGTGGCCTTCGGCTCCTTCGCCTTTTCCAAGACTTCCGCCCACGAGTCCCGGCTGATCGTGCCGGAGATCGCCGTGGGCGTGCGGGACGGGCAGGTCTGGCTGACCCAGCTGACGTTCGACGACGGCCCCCTCACCGGGGACACCGCCCGCGCCGCGCTGGACCGCTGGCTGAGGAGCACTGCGGCTCCTGCGGCAATCCCGCCAGGAAGCACGACGGCGGCACCGGACCCTGCCGGGGACGGCACCCTGGGCGCCGTGGCCACGAATGGGGGCGGCGCCGTCGTACGCCCCCTCCCCCTCGCCGCCGGGGCAACCCTGCATACCGGCTCGCTGAGCGAGGAAGCCTGGATGGCGGCCGTGGAAGCGGGCGTCGCCGAGATCCGGACCGGCGCGCTGGAGAAACTGGTGCTGGCACGGGATGTAGTGGCGACCATTCCATCCGGCGTACATGCCGCAGACGTACTGCGCGAGCTCGCCGCGCGCTACCGGGAGTGCTGGACGTACGGGGTGGACGGGCTGGTGGGGGCCACGCCGGAGATGCTGATCCAGGTGGAAGGACGCACCGCCCAGGCGCGCGTGCTGGCCGGAACGCTGGACCGCCGGGACGCCCACGGCGAGGACGGCCTCCCGATGGACTACGCCACCCGGGTGCTGGCCGGCTCGGAAAAGCAGCGGCACGAGCACGAGATCGCCATCCAGTCCCTGACCACGCAGCTGGCGCCGTTCTCGGAGGCGATGAATGCGCACGACGAGCCGTTCATCCTGGAACTCCCGAACGTGTGGCACCTGGCTTCGGACGTCAAGGCGGAGCTGGCCGAAATCGAGGGCCACGTGCCCACCTGCCTGGCGCTCATCAACGCCCTGCACCCCACGGCCGCCGTCTGCGGAACCCCCACCCAGGTAGCAGGGGCCCTGATCCGGAAGCTGGAACACCTGGACCGGGGGCCGTATGCAGGCCCCGTCGGCTGGCTGGACGCAGCGGGCAACGGCGAGTGGGGCATCGCATTGCGGGGAGCGGTCATCGAATCCCCGGACACCGTCCGGCTGTATGCAGGCTGCGGAATAGTCGACGGCTCCCAGCCCGAGGCCGAGCTCGCGGAAACCTGGGCCAAGTTCCGCCCGATGCTGGAGTCCCTGGGCATCAGCAGCTAGGCAGTCCGGGATAGGAGACATGTTGTGCCCGTGCGGGCTTGCTTTCCCCTGTGATTTAGTTATCCAATAGTGAAACTTAGTTTCCTGTGATGCACATCTCATAATCGGCGCTACACTATGAACCGATTTAGTACCGCATACTCCCCGCAACAAAAGGTAAGAAAACATGCAGCTCAAGTCCCTGGCCACGGCCAAAATGACCGCCAAGGCAGCAGCAGTCTTCGCCGTCGGCGCCCTCACCCTCACGGCGTGCGGCGGCAGTTCCACTCCGGCAGCCTCCGAAGGCGGCATCCAGCTCATCAACGCCGGCAAGCTCACAGTCTGCTCGGACATCCCCTACGAGCCGTTCGAGTTCGAGAAGGACGGCGAGACGGTCGGCTTCGACGTTGACATCGCCAAGGAGCTCGCCAAGGACTTCGGCGCAGAACTGAGCATCGTTGACAGCTCCTTCGAAGCGATCGAGACCGGCACTGCCCTGACCCAGTGCGACCTGGGCATCTCCTCGATCTCCATCACGGACACCCGCAAGTCCGTCATGGACTTCTCCGCCCCGTACCTCGACGACGACCTGGCCCTGGTGGCCAGCGAGGACTCCGGCATCACCGGCCTGGAGGACGCCAAGGGCAAGAAGGTCGGCGTGCAGCAGGCCACCACCGGCGCCGACTACGCCCAGGAGCAGGGCATCGACGCGCAGCAGTTCGAGGACACCGGCCTCCTGGTGCAGGCTCTTGAAGCCGGCACCATCGACGCCGCCCTGGGCAACCAGTCCGTCCTCGGCTACGCCATCAAGGACCAGCCCAAGTTCAAGAGTGTTGAGGACTTCGCAACCGGCGAGCAGCTGGGCATCTCCATCAAGAAGGGCAACACCGCAATGCTGGAGAAGGTCAACGGCACGCTTGAGCGCCTGACCGGGGACGGCTCCCTGGAGAAGTTCAAGACCACCTGGTTCGGCGAGACCGCCAAGTAGCCAGCAACCGCCAAGTAGTCGCCGTGCAGGCTTGGGGCCCCCGCCCCGGCCAAGCCACGGCCCTAAGAACTACGCAGCCGGGGCCCCGGACGAGCTGTACCGCAGTCCGTCCGGGGCCTCTGCCACGCACAACGAATGTGAGCAACCCATGGCAATGACCGCACGTCAGCGAGCCAGAGTAAGCCTGTATGTCCAGGCAGGAATCTTTGTGGTGGCCATCGCCGCCCTGATCCTGGCCACCGACTGGGAGACCATCGGCAACAGCGTCTTCAACTTCGGCAAGATCGGGCCCATGTTCCCGGGCATCTTCGTCACCGGCCTGACGAACACCCTGATCTACACGTTCCTCGGCTTCATCGTCGGCCTCTCCGGCGGCCTGCTGCTGGCCCTGATGAAGCTCTCCAGCTTCCCCCTGTACCGCTGGATCGCCTCCGGGTACATCGAATTCTTCCGCGGCATCCCGGCGCTGCTGGTGTTCATCGCCTTCGGCTACGGCGTGCCCCTGGCCTTCGGCGTTTCCTGGAACATCACCGTGATCGTCATGGTTTCCCTGGGCATGGTGGCCTCGGCCTACATCGCCGAAACCCTCCGCGCAGGCCTGCAGGCCGTGCCCAAGGGCCAGCTGGAAGCCGCCCGCTCGCTGGGCATGCCCCAGTGGCGGGCCATGATCACCATCGTCATCCCCCAGGCCTTCAAGATCGTCCTGCCGCCCCTGACCAACGAGGTCATCCTGCTCACCAAGGACTCCTCGCTGATCTACGTCCTGGGCCTCACCGCCTCGCAGTACGAGCTCACCAAGTTCGGCCGCGACGGCATCTCCAGCCTGGGTGCGGGCCTCACGCCCCTTCTGGTGGCCGGCGCCTTCTACCTGGTGATCACCATCCCGCTGAGCTTCCTGGCCCGGAAGTTCGAAAGCCGCACCGCGCGGAACAATCGATAGGCAGGGAAGACCATGAACGACGTCGTAAATTCCTCCGGCAGCACCAGCACCATCCACGCCGCCGGCGTGGCCATCAAGGACCTGCGCAAGTCCTACGGTTCCAACGAGGTCCTCAAGGGCATCAGCCTGGACGTGGCGCCCGGCGAGGTGGTGTGCCTGATCGGACCGTCCGGCTCCGGCAAGTCCACCCTGCTGCGATGCGTCAACCTGCTGGAGCAGCCCAACGAGGGCAGCATCCATGTGGGCGGCTTCGAGGCCACGGACCCCGATGTGGACATCGACAAGATGCGCCGCAAGGTGGGCATGGTGTTCCAGCAGTTCAACCTGTTCCCGCACCTGGACGCCAAGCGGAACTGCTCCATCGCCCAGACCAAGGTCCTCAAGCGTTCGCAGTCCGAGGCGGACAAGGTGTCCATGCACAACCTGGAACGTGTGGGCCTCGGACATCTCGCGGACCGGTTCCCGGACCAGCTCTCCGGCGGCCAGCAGCAGCGCGTGGCCATCGCCCGCGCGCTCAGCATGGACCCGGAGCTGATGCTCTTCGACGAGCCCACCTCCGCGCTTGACCCCGAGACCGTGGGAGATGTCCTCTCCGTCATGCGGAACCTCGCCAAGGAGGGCATGACCATGCTGGTGGTCACCCACGAGATGGGCTTCGCCCGCGAAGTGGCGGACCGTGTGGTGTTCATGGACGGCGGCGTTGTGGTTGAGGAAGGCGCGGCCGAGCAGGTCATCTCCTCCCCCACGCAGGCCCGCACCAAAGAGTTCCTGCGCCGCGTCCTGGATCCGACGCACATCGACATCGAGGAGTAGGGCCTCTTCGCCTTCACTACGCACAGTCCCCGGCGCTACGGATTCTCCGCCGCGCCGGGGATTTTGTGCGTCACGGGGCAATCTGCGCCTCGCTTTTGAAGGAGGCGTACGACGGCGGCAGGCGCCTCCTGTGCAAGCATTTACTTCCGCGGTGGCTGGGCACACAATAGGTCCCATTACAGCCCTGGCTCAGCAGCGCGCTGCCCGTCCGGCCGCCGTCCCGCGCGGTGGCGCATCCAGGAGCGCAGAGATGAATTTCCAGGCCCCACCACCGCAGGCGGCAGTATCCGAACGCGCCGCGCGGCTGGCATCAGTACCCTCGTTCCAGCGGGTTGACTCCTTCATCCGGCGGTACCTTAACGGGGGACAGGACCAGCGCACCGTCTGCGACTTCACGTTCGGCAACCCCCACCAGATGCCGCCGGACCGCTACGTCACCACTTTGCGGGATGCCCTGGTTCCCCGTGATGACCAGTGGTTTGCCTACAAAACCAACGTCGGGACGGCGCAGGAAGCGGCCGCGCAATCCCTTGAACGGCTGCTGGATGTGCCCTTCAGGACCGAGGACATCTTCCTTACCACCGGTGGGTTCGCCGCGATCGCGCTGGCGCTCAAGACCGTGGCGGACCCCGGCGACGAGGTAATCTACAGCCTGCCGCCGTGGTTCCTGTACGAGCCGCTGATCCTCGAAGCCGGCCTGGTACCGGTGAAGGTACAGGTCCACACAGCCACGTTCGATCTGGACCTCGCCGCAATCGACGCCGCCATCACGGAGCGGACGCGGGTTGTGATCGTCAATTCTCCCAATAACCCCACCGGACGGATCTATCCCCCGGAGCTGCTGATCCGGCTCGCCGGCCTGCTGGAAACTGCGTCTGGAAGGATTGGACGGCGCATCTACCTCATCTCGGACGAGGCCTACAACCGCATTGTGTTCGACGGCGCGCGGTTCCACAGCCCGGCGGAGTACTACCCGTACACGCTGCTGGCGTACTCCTATGGCAAGACCCACCTTTCCCCCGGCCAGCGGGTGGGGTATCTGGCACTGCCGCCGTCCATGCCGCGCCGGGAGGAGATGGCGCCGGCCATCAGCGGCCTGCAGGTGGCGATGGGCTGGGTCTACCCCAATGCCCTGCTGCAGCACGCGTTACCCGAGCTGGAGAAGTTCTCCATCGACGTCGGCCAGCTGGAGCGGCGCAGGGACCGCCTGGTGGACGCGCTCGGCAGCATGGGCTACCGCATGGTGCCGCCTGAGGGCACGTTCTACCTGTTCGTCAGTACCCCCGGCCCGGACGATGACGCCTTTACCGAGTCCCTCGCCCGCCGCGGCGTCTTCGTTTTCCCGGGCACGCTGTTCGAGACGCCCGGGTTCTTCCGGATTTCCCTCACAGCCAACGAGGACATGATCGAGCGGAGCCTGCCCACTTTCGAAGCAGCGATCAAGGAAAGCAGGAAAGGAACATGAACGGACGGACGTATCCTCCGGGGGTGCCGTGCTGGATCGACACAACCCAGCCTGACATCGACGCGGCAGCAAACTTCTATGCCGGACTCTTTGGCTGGACGTTCAGGGACGCAGCCCCGGGCGGCGGCGCGGACCGCTACCTGGTGGCCCAGCTGGACGGCGCGGACGTGGCAGGGATCGCCGGCGGCCGCGAAGATACAACGGCCTGGAGCACCTACATTGCCGTCGAGGACGCGGACGCCGCGGTGGACCGGCTGGTCGCTGCCGGTGCCGTGCTGAGGGCACCTGCAACGGATGCGGGAGAGGACGGCCGCAGCGCGGCCCTGGCTGATCCGGAGGGCGTGGAATTCCGCCTCTGGCAGCCGAAGCGGCAGGGCGGGGCACAGTCCGTCAACCAGCCCGGGACCTGGAACTTCAGCGACCTCCACACACGCAACCCCGAGGACGCCGTCGGCTTCTACCAGGGCGCGTTCGGCTGGCAGGTGGACAAGGTGGGCTTCGGGGCGGACGACGCCGACTTCGGCCTGATGGCCCGCCTGCCCGGGTATGGCGACCACCTTGAAGCGACCGTCGATCCGGAGATCAGGGCACGGCAGTCCGAGTTCGCGGCTCCGCCGGGGTTCGCGGACGCCGTCGCCTGGATCGTGCCCATTGGAACCGGCCGGACGCCGCACTGGCATGTCACCTTCGCTGTCGCCGACCGGGACCGGACGGCCCTTAATGCCGAGCGTCTTGGCGGGCGGGTCCTGAGGAATGCAGACACGTGGTGGACCCGCGAGGCCCTGATCCAGGACCCGCAGGGGGCGGTCTTCACCGCCAGCCAGTTCACTCCGCCAACACGCTGACCGGCCAAGGCGCAGGGGCCTACGGCGCCAGCACTCCCCCGACGGCGGCCGCCACGGCTTCCCTGATGCGTTTATGGAGCTGCCGCAGCGAACGGCGGTCCGTGCGGACTTCAACAATGCTGCGCCCCTCGATCGGCCGCGCGAGCGCCTCGGCGAGTGCCGCCGTCGTAGTTACCGAGCAATGCCCGACGCCGTACGCTGCGGCAAGTGCCGCAATGTCCACGGAGTGCGGGGTGCCGAAAAGCCGTTCGACGGCGTCGCCGTAGGTTCCGGCCTCACGCACGGCCCCGTGTTCCAGCAGGTCGAAGATGGCCCCGCCGGCGTCGTTGAGGACGACTATCCGCAACGACGGCTGCTCCTCGCCGGAGCCGAGGAGCAGGCCGCCGACGTCGTGGAGGAAGGTGACGTCCCCCAGCAGGACTGTGGTGTCCTGCCGGCCGCCAATGGCGATGCCCGTGGCGGTGGAAATGGTGCCGTCGATCCCGGCGAGGCCGCGGTTGGCGTACACGGTGGCGGCGGGTTCCGGGGCGGGCAGGCCGGCGAGGTCCACGTCGCGAATGCCGTTGGACGAGCCCAGGAGGAGCTGCCCGCGGGCGTGCTTCCACACCAGCGAGCCCACTGCCGGACCACTCGCGGCAGCCTCTGCGGAAAGTGTTCCGTCCAGGGAATGCTGGGCAGCTGATCCCGCGAGCAGCCAGGTATCCAGCCATTCCGGTGTACCGCGGCCGGCAAAGTCGGCCAGGTCGGCGAGGCTTTCCAGCGGCAGCTCGGTGCGGCGGCCGGGCTCGTACCAGGCCACCGGCACGGGCTGGTAGAGGGCAGCCTGGACATCAGCCCTGGCCAGAAGCGCGGCGACGGGGCGGGACAGGGTGGGCCGTCCGAATAGGACCACGCGTTCAATCGGCATGCCCGAACCGGGACCAAAGTGCTCCAGCAGCAGCCGGTAGGGACCAACCGCGTTGGGACCGAAGCGGGCGTTGGAGGACGGCTCGGCCAGCAGCGGCAGGCCATGGGCCCGGGCGAACGCCTCGGCGACGGGCCCGGCGTCGTGCCCGGCGAGCACGACGGTGCGCCGCTCAGGCAGGTCGGCTGACGCCGGCGGCAGGTTCATGATGAGCGGCTCGGTGCCGATCCGGTAGCGCTGCCGTTCGGCCGCGGGCGGCAGCTCCTCCCCCTTTGACGGCACCAGCGGATCGCGGAACGCGAGGTTCAGCTGGACGGGGCCGGGCGGCAGGTCGGGGAACGCACCGGTGGCGGCGGACAAGCCTGTCTGGATGGCGCGCCGGGGGTCGGTGCCGGCGGCGATGTCGACGGCGAAGCGCACCTGCTCGCCGAAGAGGTCAGGCTGGACGGTGGTCTGGTTGGCGCCGGTTCCGCGGAGTTCGTCGGGGCGGTCGGCGGACAGCACCACCAGGGGAACCGCAGCGTGGTTGGCCTCCATCACTGCGGGCATCAGGTTCCCGACGGCGGTCCCGGACGTTGTCAGCACGGCGGCGGGCGATCCCGTGGCAAGGGCGAGCCCCAGTGCCGTGAACCCGGCCGAGCGCTCATCGATCCGGACCAGCAGGTCCACCCTGCCCTCGGCGGAAGCCTCGGCAAGGGCGTACGCCATGGGGGCCGACCGGGATCCCGGCGAGACCACCACGTGCTGCACGCCGCCGTCGACCAACACCCCAACAGCGATCCGCGCCGCCGCCAATGCACTCAGCCCACCCCCGGGGCCAGGTGTGGCACCGGAAGCGGTGCCAGAAGTGGCGTCCGGGCTCGCGCCAGGCGTGGTGTCCGGGTTGGCGCCAGGCGTGGTGTCCGGGGAAGGCTCGTTCAGCGAAGTCACCAAACCAGTCTGCCACCCCCGACGCTCTCTCACTTGATGTCGGTTTTACCGGAACGCTCTATCACCTGATGCGGGGTAAACCGGAACGCTCTATCACCTGCCGCCCAACGCCGGACGAAAAGGTGATAGAGCGTTGGCCCAAAGGCCGCAGGGAGTGAGAGAGCGTTGGCGCAAAACCTGCGTTAAGTGAGAGAGCGTCGCAGGCTAGCCGCGGAACACCTGGATCACGGACGGACGCGGTGCGCGCGCCTGGCCGGGTGCCGGCGTCGTGCCTTCCGCGACGTAGTCCGGGAAGAAGGAAACCTGCGCGTCGAAGGTGCCGTCCTCGCCCGGGTGCTGCACGGCAACAAAGACCGAACGCTCCTCGTCGTGGATGATGGGGCCGCAGGTCTCGGCGTCGCGGGGAACGGCGAGGAACTGCTCCACCTTGCCGCGTTCTGCGCCGTCCAGGGTGACCTTGAACAGCCCGTCCGCGCGGCCGATGCCGGAGGGGGCGCCGTCCGTGGAGATCCAGAGGTTGCCCACGGAGTCGAAGGCCAGGTTGTCCGGGCAGGAGATGGGCGAGACCTTGTCCACCGGGAAGCCGGAAAAGTAGGTGACGTCACCCTGGGCCGGATCGCCGCAGACCATCAACAGGTTCCAGGCGAAGGTGGTGGAGGTCTGTCCGCCGGTTTCGGTGATCTCCACGATGTGGCCGTCGCGGTTCTGGTTGCGGGGATTGACCTCGGTGGCACCCTCGTTGGACCCAACACCGCGGTTGGAGTTGTTGGTGCAGGCCACGTAGACCTTGCCGGTGTGCAGGCTGGGCTCCACGTCCTCACAGCGGTCCATCTTGGTGGGACCTACCTTGTCGGCGGCAAGGCGGGTGTAGACCAGGACCTCCTCGACGGTCATGCCCGGAACAGCGGAAGCCCCGTCCACCACCAGCGGCAGCCACTCGCCGATGCCGTCGAAGGCACCGTCGGCGGGCACGGCCCCGGTTCCGGTGATTTCCGCTGCCGGTGAGTTGCCCGTGAACCTCGCAACGTAGAGGCTGCCCGCGGACAGCAGGGTCATGTTGTGCTTGCGGTCGCCCTCGCGGTACTTGTCCTTCGAGACGAACTTGTACAGGTAGTCGAAGCGCTCGTCGTCGCCGGAGTAGGCCACCACGTGCCCGGACTCCGCGATGATCACATTGGCGCCCTCGTGCTTGAAGCGGCCCAGCATGGAGTGCTTCTTCGGCGTGGACGTGGGGTCGAACGGGTCAACTTCCACAATCCAGCCGAATCGGTTCGCCTCATTCTCGTAGCCGGGGTTGCGAGTGTCCCAGCGCGGCTCGTCCAGTTCCCACTGGCGGGCGGTGGGCTTGGACGTGATGCCGTAGCGCTTGTCGCCCGCGGAGGTGCCGTTGCCCACGAAGTAGCCCTGGAAGTTTTCCTCGCCGGACAGGATGGTGCCCCACGGGGTGGTGCCGCCGGCGCAGTTGCCCAGGGTGCCCTTGATGAACCGGCCTGCAGGGTCGTCAACAGTTTTGAGGAGCGACGAGCCGGCGGCCGGGCCGGTCAGTTCGTACACCGTGGTGTTCAGGAAGCGGCGGTTGAGCGGAGCACCCTTCACGTAGGTCCACGGCTTGTTCTTGTTCGTGCGCTCCAACTCCACCACGGACAGGCCGTGCGCGGCCGCCCCCACAGCGCGCATCTGGTCTGCGGGCATGGTGGCCGGGAACATGATGGCGTCGTTCGTGTACTCGTGGTTGGAGAACAGCACCGCGCGGCGGCCCTTGCTGCCCGGGATTTCCAGGATGTCCGTGTAGTCATTGTTGTAGCCGAACTGCTTTTCCTGCGCGGCGGCCGTCTGGTTGTGCAGGTCGAACTCGGGCGCGCCGTCGAAGATGGGGTCACCCCAGCGGATGACCGGTTGCCAGGTGAAGCCTTCCGGGACGGTCACGGCGTCCACGGCGGCATCGATCGACGGGATGGCCGTGAACTGCAGCTTGGACTTGCCGAAGCCTTCCTTCGCGGCCTTGGACAGGCCTGCGGCATGTGCGGATTCCGGGGAGGTTGCGGCGGATCCGAGGACGACGGCGAGCGCGCCGGCGGCGCCGAAGCCCAGGGCGGCGCGGCGGGACATGGTGGCGGAGGCGATGTCACGGAAGTAGCTGTTGGAGCTGGTGTTGCAGACGTCGCCGGCGCAGGCGTTGTCGCACTTCAGCGCGCAGGTGACGGCGCTGCGCTTGCCCTTGGTATGGCCGAGCATCGGCAGCAGGGTGAACTTGCGGGCAGTCGTTTCAGACATGGGGGCCTTCCAAGGAATTTCTACGAGGTCCCGCCCACCCTGTCAGCCGGTTTCTACGCGCAGTAGTATGCCGGGTGAAGTTCCGGTTAACCGCACGTGACCTGCAGAAACGTGCCAGAGGGGTTCAGGAAAGGCCGTGTCATGTGAAAGAGGGTTTCAAAAAAACCCACATTAAGTGAGAGAGGGTCTCCGGAAAGCCTGCGTCAAGTGAGAGAGGGACTCAGGCGGCCAGGAGCGCGTGGACGCGGCGCAGCCGGGCCAGCCACCAGTCCCGGCGTTCCGCGGATGCCGCATACCGCTCAAGCAGCCCGGCGTCGGCGGCCGCATCGCGGAGGCGGATGGCGCCGTCGTCGGACACCAAAGGATCCGTGGTGATGTCCGATTCAAACAGGGACACCGTCCCCAGCCCGCACGCATACGGCAATTCGGGCAGGGCGGCGGCCAGGGCAAGGCCGGCGCGGATGCCCACGGAGGTGTCCAGCGCAGAGCTGACGACGGCAGGCAGCCCGGCCCGCTCCACGATGTCCAGTGCGCGCCGCACTCCCCCGAGCGGCGCCACCTTGACCACCAGGAGGTCGGCCGCCCCGGCCCGCGCCACGCGTAAGGGGTCGGACTCCTTGCGGACGCTCTCGTCCGCAGCGATCAGCACCGGGGTGCCTGCGGCCCGAAGCTGCCGGCGGACCTCGGCCAGTCCGTCGATGGTGGGGACGGGCTGCTCGGCGTATTCAAGCCCGACGCCGGCAAGCCGGGTGAGTGCCTCGACCGCCCCGGGCACGTCCCAGCCCCCGTTGGCATCCACGCGGATGGCGGCGTCCGGCAGCGCGGCCCGCACGGCGGCAACCCGGGCGGTGTCGTCGTCGAGGGTCTGGCCGCGTTCGGCAACCTTGACCTTCACGGCGTCCACCCGGCCAAACCGCGCCAGTACCTCCGGCACCCGCGCGGCAGGCACGGCAGGAACGGTGGCGTTCACCGGGATAACGGAACGCAGCGGCGCGGGGAACCCCTCCCAGGCAGCCTCGATGGCGGCGGCAAGCCAGCGGGACGCCTCGGCGTCGCCGTACTCGGGGAACGGGCAGAACTCACCCCATCCGGCCGGGCCCCGCAGCAGCAGCGACTCGCGCTCCATGATGCCGCGGAACCTGACCCGCATGGGCAGGGACACCACGTGCGCGCCGGCCAGCAGTTCCTTGAGCGCGGGCACCTGGGGCGGGTCGGTTGGCATGGGTTCAACTGTACAAGCGTCCGTAAATGCGTGACTTTTGGAGCCGTCCCGTCCCGGGCCCGCCGTCTTCACGCGGGTTCAGTTCCGGCACCAGGGCAAGAGTTACGCATTCCCGTCGCAGGGCGCGGTGGGCGAGGTCCAACGTGCGGCGGGATCCCAGCTTTCTGTGACACCCTTTAAGCGATGACTTTTCAACGGCAGGCAACGAGCAGGACCGCAGCCCGACCCGCAACGGGGTCGGGCTTCCTGTTCGTGCTGGCCACGCTTGCCTGTGTGTCCGGGCTGGTGGCCACCTACTACTACTTCGTCCAGACCACCACCGGCCAGTTCATCGACGAGTCCGCACTCGTGGAGGCCGTGGAGCTCCATGGGCCGGCCGGCAAGGCAACCACCAAGTTCCTGGATCTCTTGCCCACCGTCTCGCTGGTGATGGCCGCCGTCGTGGTCCTGTTCGTCACCGTGATCCGCAAGCACTGGGCAGAAGCGGGGATTGCGGTGGCAGCCTGCGTCGGCGCGAACATCGCCACGCAAGTACTGAAGGATCTCCTGCCGGCCCGCCCGGACAAGGGAGTGATCACGCTGGAGCTGAACTCGCTGCCCTCCGGCCACACCACGCTGGCGGCGTCGGCGGCGGCCGCGGTGTTCCTGATGGCTTCGCCCCGCTGGCGTCCGATGGCCGGATTCGTCGGCGGCACGTTTGCCATCGCGTCCGGGGTTTCCACGCTGATCAATCAGTGGCACCGGCCGGCAGACGTGGTGGCGGCGTTCCTGCTGGTGGGCGCGTTCATGATTCCTGCCGGCTGGCTCATCATCCGCCGCGGGTCGTGGAATGCGTGGGACGGGTTTGGCGGGCACATCGGTTCGGCCCGGATCTGGCTGACGCTTCCGGTTTTCATCGGACTGGCGTCGGCCGCGGTGGCCCTGTACTCGCTGGCGCGCATTGCCCCGAGCCCCTGGCAGGAGACCAGCACCACCCACTATTTCTGGGCAGGAATCTCACTGATTGTGATCGCAGGCTACCTGGCCACGGTTGCCACGACGTCCCTGTTCGCGTACGCCGCACGACGACGTGTCCCGGCAAGGCGCTGAGTCCCTGCAGGCCAGGGAAACCTTGACCGAACCTTGACGCATTACTGGTGAGTATTTTGATGGGCCCGGTGGATAGTAGTGGCTGTCAGGAGACGGGCAGCGGCAGCGCAGGCAGCAGGCCATCCAGCCGGATTGGCCTCGCGGCCCATCACTCTCCTGGCGGCGTCTTGAAGTGGGCTCCGCCAGGTAACAACGGCCACTCGCCCGGCTCCTGGCAGCCGTGAGACGGTGAGCACGTTTGTCCCCCTGCAAGCGGACGTCGTGCTCCTCAAACATCCCGGCGCCGCCCTTCCCCCCAATGGCGGCGCCGGGATTTCCACCCTGTTTGCCGCAATCAGGCCCCGGCGGGTGGCCCGGGACTGACGGCCGTGCCCAGCACATGGGCCAGGACGGGCGACAACGGAAGGACGGCGAAATTGAAGCGCCGGCTGCCTACCGGAACAAAGCCAGCCTCCCCGATGGCCGCCACAGTGTCCCGGTTTGGATGGCATCCGCCGGCGAACCGCTGCCATGCAGGCGCCAACAGGTCCTCCACTGCCGCGAACAGCCGGTTGTCCGAGCGTACGTGCTCGTAGAAAGCAAGGATCCCCCCGGGACGCAGGACGCGCCGGATCTCGGCCAGCACGGGGGCCTGCTCGCTGACGCTGCACAGAACCAGGCTGGACACAACGGCATCCACGCTGGCGTCGGCTGCGGGAATGTGTTCGGCAGCTCCGGCACGGACCGTGACAGGCACCGGAGCGGAGGCTGCTTTGGCGGCGGCGATGCTCCTGAGGTCGTCGTCCGGCTCGATGGCCAGCACACAAGTAACGGCCGGCGGGTACAGCGCGAAGGCGGAACCGTCCCCGGCGCCGATTTCGACGACGGACCCATGCAGTCCGGCGAGCAGCTCACGGCGGTGTTCGGTAGCGCCGCGGCGGTTCATCTCCTCAACCGCCCGGGCGTAGGCCCGGGCGAAGCGCGGGTGCTGCAGTTCCGCCGGCCCATGCTCCCCCGAAGGGCCGCCAGCCTGGCCACCGCCGGTCACGCGTCTCAGCTCGCCGGGCCGGCGCTGCCCCCGGGGCTGACGCTGCCATCGAGGCGGGCGAGGGCCGCGCGGAGACGCGTGTCGGCGTCGTCCGCTACGTCCTTGACCGCCGGATTGTCGCTGAGCTGCACCATTGTCTGCGGATCGATCGCCTGGATGGTGGTTTCACTGGCGTCAGTGCTGCGGCGGACCACAACGTTGCAGGGCAGCAGGGCACCCATGTCCGGCTCGGCTGCGAGGGCACGGCTGGCCAGGTTGGGGTTGCAGGCGCCGAGGATGATGTAGTCGCCAAGGGATGCGGCCGCCTCTGGCCCCAGCTTGGCTTCAAAGGTGGCCCGGACGTTGATCTCCGAAAGAATGCCGAAACCCTGCTCGGCCAGGGCGTCCTTGGTCTGCTGCAGCGCCTCGTCCCAGGCAAGCGGAACGGTGATGGTGTGCGTGTAGCTCATGGTGCCTCCTCAGGCAGTTGCTCCTGCTGGTGGGTACGTCGCCATCGTATACCCCCGGGGGTGTTATGGCTACGGGAGTCCCAGGTCCACCGGATACTTTCCAAAAGCTACACGCAGTAGAGCTTGCCGTTGTTGGTGCCGACATCCAGCCTCAGGACGATCTCGGCTGAGGCCTCCGTGCGGTTTTGATAGGTGGCCGTTGCCCTCACCGTCAGCAGGCTCATCGTTCGGTTCTCCGCGATGATTGGTGAGCTCTCATTGAGGATGATGCTTCCTGAAGCGCCGGCTCCTGCCACCGTATAGGGCTGACCGTATGTTCCGTCCGGCCTCTTGGCGGAAAGGGTCAGGGCAAGGGGAACCTCGGGCAGGACGTAGTTAAGGGCAACCGCCTTATCCGCGTTGTCCATCCTGGCGCAGGCGAACTGCTGGAAAGCAGACCCGGGCCAGCTCGCTGCAGCGGTGACAGTCATGGTCGCCGTGGCGCTTTGGTGCCACAGCGCAGACGCTGCAGACCCGCCAAAGCCCAGCAGCACCGTGAGTAAGAAAGCTCCTACAGCGGTGGATGCGCCCGGCAGGCCTTGAAAGCGCCGCATCACCCGGACTTACTCAGGGCGGCTTGCCTCCGCGACCCGCGCACCGACTTGAAGACCAGTACGGAGCCATACCCGATAAGCCCCATGGCGGCGAGAGTGGTCCACAGTCCACGGTCGGCATTGCCAAGTGCGTTGGCAACGAACCCCACCTGGGGCACGGCGTAGAACAGCTTGCCCTTGACCTGGATTTCACGGACCGGCTCGGCATCGTTGGCGCCGTTGTTGTCGCCCCTGGTGATGAGTGTCTTCTCCCCCGCCTGGGTGGCGCCGAAGCCCACAATCCGGTGCGTTTCCACCTCCGGCTTTCCTGAGTAGAGCTGGAAGGTGATCACGTCCCCGTACTTGAGCTCCCCGAAGGGTGCCGGCTTCATCACCAGGAAGGTGCCGGGCGGAAATTTGGGTGCCATGGAATTGGTGAGCACTGTATACGTGTGGGATCCCGTCACCACCGGCACCACGATCAGGACCAATGCCGCGAACAGCGCAATGAGCATGGCAGCCATGCTGCCCATGCGTCCCACAAAGGCAAGCGTTTGGGCTCCTGCACTCCCTTTCTTCGAGGACGACGGCGATGCGGCATTGGGCGCGTCCGGAGCCGCAGCAGCGGCGTGGGCCAGCGGGCGTTCAGTCAGGTCAGCAGCCACCGGGGACCCCGCAGAGTTGGCGAACGGTGAGGGGCAGGGTGATGGCCACTGCTTGTCCTTTCACGGTGGACGGGGCTGATGGGCTGAGGGTCACCTGGAAACACAACACGGTGGAACCGGACTTGGGAACTGCTGGTGATGCGAGTCCAGGGGCGCCCAAAGGTGCGTATCCGCTGGCAGTGCTGCAGTCTGTTGCCGAGGCTGCGGCCTTCCCGCTGACGCTCAGGTACTGGGAGAGTGTCCCGCCGGACAGATTCGCCATTGCGGGCTGCCCCACCGTGGCCGCCGTGTTGAACGTTCCGCCGGCATCGGTGCTGTTAGTGACGACCACCCCGCCGTAGACGGACGTCCCGGGCAGCAGGGCCGCGGCTGGCGTCAGAGCCAGGCTGGCCGGTTTGCCGTCCGGGAGGGTCATGGTGGTGGCCTGCCCGGACGGCGTAGCCGTGAGATTAACGGTGAACGAAGCGGAAGAGACACTTCCGGGTGCCGCTACCGCGGTAGCGCTCCAGAGGGCGTAGGTGCCCTGGACTGCCAGAAGGCCCAAGATCACTGCCGCGGCGATAAGGCCCGCCGCCTGCAGTGTGCGCTTGACGCGCATGAGTCCTCCTGGTCATCTTCTGTCTCTATGGCGGATCGCGGTTCTTCCGCCGGCGCCTGCTAGGACGGGTTGGCGACGAGGCCGGCGCCTGCTACTACCTGCTGCAGCGTAAAGCCAACGTTGCCGAAGTTGTAGGTTTTGTTGACGTCAGATTGTCCCGAAGTGCTTGCGAGGAACTCGAAAGTGATCGTCGCAGTGACCTTCTGGACGTTTGCTGATTGGGTCAAGTTGTTGGCGATCGGGGTCCCACCGATCGCCAGGCTCGGACCAGAGATTGAAACGTTGGTTGAGGTAAAGCCGTTGGCCTCGCCGGTACCGAGGGCCGTGATGCTGGCCGACATCTTATCGCCGGTCAGCGTGACGTCCACGTCCTGGGTAAAGGTGAGCTTGTCACCCGGGACCACACGGTAGGCGCTAATGTCAGCGATGGTGTTGTTGGCGCGGTCCTTCCATACTCCTGCGGCAGTCTTTGCCACGTCCAAGGTCCCGGCCGTGATGGTTCCCGGGGCGGCCGAGACGGAGTCGTTCCAGGCGGCCAGTGTTCCGCCGCCGCCCAGCAGCAGTGCTGCGCCTACTGCGATGGCTGCGGTGCCTTTGATCAGGGTGCTGTTCTTCATGGTGTGTCCCCTCAGACTTTGCTTGCGTGTTTGTGGATCTGAGGATCACTCTGCAAGGCAAATCTCAGGACCTGATAAGGGATTCGATCAAGGTTCGCGCAAGAATAAAGCAGCAGGTCAGACGCCGGTAAGCGCTATCCATACGCACACTAGGACCCGACCACGCCCGGCCGTCCCGGCTCGTACAAATCGATGATGGGCAGGTGCCCGTCGGTACGGATGGCGTCGCCGCCGCCGTTGCGGTGGTGGTAGCCGCTGGAGTAGTTGAGGATGACGTGGACTGACTGCACCGCATCGGCCGCCTGCAGCGTGGCGATGATGAAGTCGCGTTCCTCGTCGGTGCGGTCGGCAATCTTGTGCGTGATCTGGAACGTGAACAAGGACAGGCCCACGCTGCGGTCGTACGTTCCGGCACCCACCCAGTCGACGGACAGGCCGCCGGGCAGCAGCCATCCGGGCGGGCATTTCCAGAACCGGACGTGGTGCCGCTTGCGCGGATTCCCGTCGATCTCGCGCTGGAATGCCAGGTCCTGCCGGTTGCCGAACACGTAGAGCGAGCTGACGGGCGCGGCCGGATAGCTGCGGCCCAGCACCGTGGAAGTGAGGGTGTGCCAGGCCGTGGCCGGGGTAATGGGGTCGGCCTCCACCCAGCCGGCGGTGCGCATGGCCCGGCGGAGCTCCTCCCTCGTCCCCACCACGGCGAGGTTCACGGGATCGCCCAGGACGCCGTCGCCCGTCCTGACCCTGCCAATAAAGTAGTCCGGGATGTAGAGGCTGCTCAGGATTTTATGGACACGCGGCAGCAGCGCATACGCCAGGATCAGCCAGACCGGCAGGAACACCCACGCCTGCTCGGGACCGCGCGAAAGCCGCGACAGCAGGAAAAAGTACACCGCCCAGCCGACGGCAACAGTCACCGCCAGGTACAGCACCCGCTGCAGCACCGCCAGGACGGTGGCCCACCTGCTTTGCCGCCGTTCCACCGCGTTGCTGGAGGGTGAGTGGTCCGGCTCCGCCGGCACGGCGCGCTCCTGGCCAGAGTGGTCGGCGCCGCTGTCGGGCCCCGGACGGGAGCCGGCGCCGCCGTCGGGCCGGCGGCCGGGCCAGCGTTCAGGGCCGGAGCCGCCCACGTCCGGGTCGCCCAGATCGGGGGTCACGGCTCGTCGGGGTTCAGCTGCTCAACGATGATCCGCGCCGTCTCAGGGTCACCCAAAATCCTGAAATGCCCGGCTGTGGGCAGCTCGATGTTGGTGGCACCGGGAAGGACGCTGCCCTCCGGAATGTGCGGATCGAACGGTCCGTAAACGGAGGTGATGCGGCTGTTGATGGCTTCCTCGCGGGCGAGCTCCAGCGTCAGGGCGTTGCGCGGCGAGAAGATCCTCAGGGTGGGCAGCAGCATGTACCTGGCATAGCGCGATCCCGAAAACGGCGTGCACACGGTGATCATCCGGTCGATCCGCTGCTCGGGGTCGAGCATCAGCATGGTGTACTTGCCGATCAGGCCGCCCTTGCTGTGCGCCACGATCGCAGCGTCCTGCAGGCCCGCTTCCTCGATGTGCTGGGCCACCATCCGCGCCGCAACGGGCACCTCGAGTTTGTTGCGCTGCAGCACCGTGACCACGTGGACGGGATGGCCGGCGTCGTGGATGCACTGGATGAGCGGCATCATGAACTGCCAGTTTTCGTAAACGCCCGGAATGATCACCACGGGCCGCCGGTGGCCCTGGTGGAAGGACCCTGGCTGGACCCGCGACAACACTCCCCGGACCTGCCATCCCGCGGCATAAAGGTAGTCCTGCAGCCACCACATGGCTTTGCGCAACGGACGTATCCGAGTGCTCACGCCCCGTTCACTCATCTGTCGAGGATATCCCTAGTAGTTGCGCCGGTGCTTCAGGCGGGGAATAACGACGGCGAACACGGCCGCCGCCGCAAAGCCCAGGATGCCCGTGGCTGAGACCCCCGCACCCAGGGTGGCAACGGCGGTCACCCCGGAGAGAAGCACGGGACCGGCGGTAGACCCGGCATCGGCCATGAACCGCCACAGCCCCAGGAACTGCCCGCGGCCGCGGTCCGGCGAAAAGTCCGCCCCGAGGGTCATCACCAGTCCGGAACTGATCCCGTTGCCAAACCCGATCAGCAGCGCGGCCAGCAGGAGCCCCACAAACGATCCCGTGAGAGGAATCAGCAGCAGCGCTGTCCCCATGATCAGCGTGGAGGGCACGGCAACAAACTGCCGGCCTTTCCGGTCCATGAGCTTGCCCGCGGGATAGAACACCAGCATGTCGATGGCCCCGGAAAGCCCGTAAATCAGGGAGGCTGACGTCGCGTCCATGCCCAGGTGGTCCGCCCACAGCGGGATGACCACCTGCCGGGACGAGCGCAGCGCGCTGAGCAGCAGGATGCCCATGCCCAGGCTGAGGAACACACCCGCGTGGGACACCGCGACGCTCCGCAGCGTGGGCTCCGGACCCTTGTGTCCGCCGTCGGGCGCTGGAGCTACGGCCAGGTCCGGAATGGTGAGTGACAGCAGCGCGGCGCCCGCCATGGCCACCACCCCCACCCAGTACGCGCCGCCGATGCCGGAAATTTGCATTACGGCCGCGCCCAGGAACGGCCCGATGAACACGCCGATCCGGTTCACCCCGCCCAGGGTGGATAGCGCCCGTGCCCGGAACTCCACGGGCACGGCCTCGGTGAGGTACTTCTGCCGGGCCAGGCCAAACACCGCCCCTGACATTCCGACGACGGCCATCGCCGCAGCGAGCAGCCACAGTCCGTCGGGCACCAGCGACGTCAGCCCGGCGGCCGCGAGCGCGAGGCCGGCTGCGACGGCGGCGCCCACGATTGACCAGCGCTCACCGAATTTGAGCGTCACCAGGGAGGCCGGCAGGTTGAAGAACCAGGAGCCCAGCCCGATCAGGGTGACGATCAGGGCGGCCACAGCCACCGAGGCTCCCAGATCCCGTGCGGTCAGGGCCACCACCGGCAGGATGGCGCCCGTACCGATTCCGTAGAGCAGCGTGGGCCCGAACGCTGCCACCGCGATGCCGCGCAGGCTGAAGGACTGGGGGTCATCGGGGGAAGTCATCAGATTTATTTTATGGCCGCTCGCGAGGCGCTGCCGCCCGGCCTGCGCACCGAATGCCGGCGTCAGTACGCAGGGACTGTCCGTGCGCACCGAACCCGGGCCTCAGCGCGCAGCGCGGTACAACCCCAAGCCGCATTTCCCCGGCGGCGGGAGACTACTGGCGGGCCCGCTCTCCGAAGCCTGCCAGCGACCTGAACAAGGCTACGATTTCCACCACCATGCCGATGATGGAGCCCACGATGCCCAGCCCCAGCAGCACGCGCACCACCACGGTCCAGCCCGGCCAGCTGTCCCCGAAGTCGAAAGGGAAGACCTCCCACAAGCGGAACGTGGCGGCGAGCCCTATTCCCAGGACCACCAGGTTTACCAGCGCCATGATGCCCCTGTTGCGGATCACCACAAAGACGAGGTTCGCCACGATGCCTGCGGTCAGTGACGCGTTGATGATGCCGAGCACGCGGTCCATATCCGGGGTCAGGAACGGCACCACCTGCCAGCCCGGCCAGATGTTGATCCCCCACATCATCGCGGCGTTAACCAGGACAGACACAACGTTGCCGCCGCGGCTGGTCACCGTCTTGTCAGCCATGCCATCTCCCGGAGCCAGATAAGGGCAAAATCATTGGACGTGCCGCCTGCCAACATCGTCCCCGCGGCAACTCCGGTCCGGAAGGGCCGAAAGGCCCGCAAATGAAGCGAATCGGGGGTCACAAACGCCCCGCGGAGGAGTAGCGTTCGCCTCATGGGGCGCTGATCCGCGCCCATACCAAAGGGGAGGTCAGTCGATGGGTGAAGTGTGGATCCGAACGCTCGGCAACGGGCTGGTCCGGGCAGACAGAGTCACCGAAATTTCATCCACCCGCGGGTCCCTCCAGGAGGACCAGGGCTATTCGCTGAAGGTCATCGTGGACGGCAAGGGCCATGTGCTTATTGACGACGACGAGCTCCAGGGCTCGCTGGCCGAGCGGCTGGAATACGCCCGGCACGTGGAGGACGCCCTGCTGCTTGCCATGGACGAGGCGAAGGACAGCAGCACCGCCGTCGTCATCTCCTACGAACCGGAGCGCGAGCGCTGGTCAGCCGCGCCGGTCACGGTGTTAGCCGGAAGGCTTTCCGAAGCAGTGGGGTGAGGATCTGGCTGTCCGCCGCGTTCGACGGCGGGCGGCAAGTTGCGTTCGACGGCGGCCGGCGCCCCGGGTGCCACTGGCTTGGGTGCCACAGGCTGCGCTTCCTGCAGGACGGTCCGTGCCGGCAGGCCGGTGATGCCGGTGCGCGTGAAGCACAACGCCCACAGCGCCACCACCAGCACAACAACCACCACCCACGGCAGATCCGGCCATGCCAGCAGGAAAGGCACGGCCACGGCCACCGCCGTCACGACCAGCAGGTACCACGCCACGTACCACCACGGGTTGGCCGGCGGGTTGCGGGTGGGGTCGCTCGATTGCGTGAAGGACGGGCGGCGCATCCGCTGGAGCCGGTCGTGCAGCACTCCCCACACCGGCCCGTTCAGGAGCGCCACCAGTAGGCCGGCAAACACTGCCGTTGCCGCAACCAGCACGCCCCAGTCCTGCAAGTGCGCCCAATGGTAGGTGGGGCCGGAGCACAGCCAGGCGGACCACCACGGGTCCGGCCCCTCCCCGGGCTGCCCGCACCGGACCAGGTTCCGCGCCCAGTCCTGCGACCCCAGCCAGGCCAGCGCAGCTGGAGCGCTTAGTCCCGAGGTGAGGACAGCAAGCAGCCGCGTCACTCCCAGGCTCTTCACCATGACGCGGTGCGGGCGGAGCCGCCGGTCGCCGTCGAGCATCCTCAAGGCCAGCCCGCCGGAATCCGGCGGCGGCGGATCCAGGATCAGCCGCGCCAGCGGGTCCAGCACCTCTACGCGGTTCTTGGAGTAGACAATGTGGTCATAAATCAGGGCGGACCTGTTGTACACCGGATGTTCCTCGGGACCGGGGCCGCCGTCGCCCTCACTGTCCCGGGCGTAGATCTTGCCGAAGACGGGACGCGGCCCGTGGGCGTGCGTGGAGATGGGCCCGGCCGGCACGAAGTCGAACTTCCCCCAGACGTTGATCCAGCGCGGCCGCTGGGGATTGGCCAGCCAGTCCGTCACCGGGTCCTCGCCCGCTCCCCCGCCCCACTGCGCATAGCCCAGCAGGTCCAGCCCGCTGCCCACGCTGACAAAGTTGGTGGCGCGGGCCTGGTTCTGGAACAGGACCTGCCCCGTGATGGCGGCACCCTGGCTGTGCGCCACGACGGTGACCTGTGTTTCCGGGCAGTGGTCCCAGCGCTGGAGCGTGTCCACCACCCGCTGCCGCATCGCTGCCGCCTGCAGGGGCTTGCGCTTCCACACCTGCGGATCGCCCAGGAAGTCGGCAAACAGGGACACAAGCTTCCCGATCCACCGGCCCGGACCCGGGATCCATGCCAGGCCGATGATCAGCAGCAGCGCCACCAGCACCGCCAGCAGGATGAAGAACCCGGCAAAGGCTGCCAGCGAGGTCAGGACGAGTTGCCGCAGCCAGGCCCCGAACCACCGGATGTTCTTTTGCCGCCCGGGATACAGGTTCCACTTGATCAGCTGGAGGGACCGCAGGTACACGCGCAGGGCGGTCCGCAGTGCCCAGGAGTACGTGGACGCGGCCGACGCCGGTTCGAAGTCCCTGCCCCAGGACGCCTCTGTCATGAGCACGGTGAGATATTCCGGAGTACCGTCCGCAGCGCTGCGGAGGACCTTGGCCAGCACTTCCGGAGGGTCACCCACCGCGTTCGCCTTGGTGATGACCAGGTGCGGGTGCGTGCTGTCGGGGACCAGGTCCAGGGAGAGGTCGTGCAGGCTCAGCATCAGTGGCTGGGCCCATTCCTGCAGGGTCCCGCCTTTGAGGGCTCGGCCCATGCCGTGGACGAACACCACCACATGGTCCGGCTGGCCCGGCGGACCCGGCCGGCCCTGCGGTCCAGCCGGTTCCGGCCGTCCAGTGGACCCGGAACCGTCAGCGCCGCCAAGGCCGCTGCTCGCGCGCTTGCCCATGGGTACATGATCCACCCGGGCTGACCGGTGGAGGAAGGGGATACTCCACCCTCGGAGCATTCATGGCCGCAGGCCGGAATCATCCTGCGGCCCTCGCGCGTCAGGCAGGAGGAACAATGGACCCATGGCACGAGGTAATCTGCGTATTCTTCTTGGGGCGGGTCCCGGGGCGGGAAAGACGTTTGCGCTGCTGGAAGAAGGCCGGAGGCTGGCCGGCGAAGGCGCAGATGTTGTTGTCGGTGCCGCTGCCCCGCGGGGCCGGACGGATAACGAAGAGCTTCTGGCAGGCCTTGAACTGTGCCCGAAACCGGAAAGCCAGGACCTGGAAGGCGGGCTGGACGTCCAGGCCCTGAAGGTCCGTGCACCGGCAATCGTCCTGGTTGACGACTACGCTGCAGCACCGGCCGGCGTGGCCCGCTGGGAGCAGGTGGACGCCCTGCTCGAGGCCGGCATGGATGTCATCTCCACGTTGGATATCAGGAACGTGGCATCGTTGTCGGACGCCGCCGCGGAGGTCACAGGCGTGCGGGAACCACACACGGTGCCGGACGCCGTGGTGCGGCGTGCCGACCAGATCGAATTGGTGGATGCTTCACCGGAGTTGCTGCGCCAGCGGCTGGCTGACGGAAAGATCTTCGGGAGTCAGGAGGAGGCCGATGCTGCCCTGGCCGGTGTTTTCCGCGTCGGCACCCTTGCGTCTTTGCGGGAGCTGGCGTTGTTGTGGCTTGCCCAGCAGGTAGACGCGGACCTGGCCGGCTACAACCAGTCGAAGAGAGCCGGCGACAGCTGGCCTGCACGGGAAAAGATCACCGTCGGGGTGGGTGGAACGGCCCTGGACCAGGAATTGGTGCGCAGGGCCGCGAAAATGCTGGCAGCGGCCGCCGGCGGGGAGCTCCATGTGGTCCACGTCCGCACCAGCAGCGACGGACACGGGACGGAGCCGGGCAAGGACCTGGAACTGGAATCGCTGCGCCGGCTCACGTCGGAGCTTGGAGGGGTTTTCCACGCCATTGGAGGAGAGGACGTGGGGTCGACGCTTTCTGCCTTCGCCAGGAGCATCAACTCCACCCAGATTGTGCTCGGAGCGCCCTTCCGCCGACGCCGGTTCAGCAGCCGCCGTGGGGTGGCAGCCGAAGTACTGCGGGACGCCGGCGCCACCGACGTGCACCTGGTGAACCGCCCGCCTGGCCTGTCCCACAGTCAACGGCGGTCGCGCCCGCGGTTGGGACGGCGGCGGGAAATCCCGGCCTTCGCCTTGGCCCTGGGGCTTCCCCCCATCCTGCAATTCATCCTCGATCTCCTCCCACACGACCAGCTCTCCACGGATATGCTGGTCCACCTCACTGGAATTGTGGGGGTGGCGCTGCTTGGGGGCCTGTGGCCCGCGGTCGCGGCGGCGGTTGTTGCGGGGCTGATCGTCAATTACTTCAGCGTCCGGCCCGTGGGGTCGTTGTCGGTCATTGATCCGGAAAATGTCCTGGCATTGCTGATATTTGTTGTCGTAGCGGTCGCTGTGTCGCTGGTGGTGGACCGGTCAGCCAAACTCAGCAAGGAAGCGCACATTGCCGGGGCGGAAGCCGCGGTGCTGGGTGACCTGAGCCGGCGTGCAGTCGCCGAAGGAAACAGCATTCCCGCATTCCTGGACCAGGTCCGGGAGCATTTCCAGGCCAAGGGGGCAGGACTGTGGGTGAGGCACCGGCCCGGACCAGGAAGGGGATCCGCATGGAAGCTCCAGGAGTTCTCCGGCGAAGTGCGGCCGGGTGACGTGTCTGCAGCGGACACGGCGGAGCAGTTGGACGGCGACAGGATGTTGACCTTGGCCGGTAAGGAACTGTCGCAGGACGAAAGGCGGCTGCTTTCCGCGTTCGGGGCGCACCTGCTGGCGTTGGTCCAGCGCGAAGAACTCTCCGCAAGCCAGCGTGAAAACCTGCGCCTGGCGGAAGGCAACACCATGCGCACATCCATCCTGCGGGCCGTGTCCCACGATCTGCGCACGCCCCTGGCCGGTATCAAGCTCGCCTCCAGCAGCCTGCGGGATAAGACCATTACCCTCGGACCGGGCGAGCAGGAGGAACTCCTCGCGACGATCGAGCATGGCGCGGACAGGCTGGACCGGCTGGTCAGCAACCTCCTGGACATGTCCAGGATCACGGCCGATTCCGTGGCACCGCTCATCCGCCCGGTCTACTGGGCAGATGTTGTAGGCGAGGCCCTGCGGGCGGTTGAATCGGAGCACCTCCGGGTGTTGTTACCGGACAACATGCCTCCCGTCGATGCCGATCCGGGAATGCTGGAGCGGGTGATCGCGAACCTTGTGGAGAACGCGCTCAAGTATGCCCCTGACTCCGACGTGGTGATCGCCGGCGCAGTAGGGGGTGCAGGCAGCGCAAGGATTGGGGATGTACCAGCCAGCGAACTCACCATTGTGGACCACGGCATCGGCATACCGGCTGATGACGTCCTGGCCATGTTCCGGCCGTTCCAGCGCGCCGATGACACCACCCCCGGAACCGGCATAGGCCTCGGTCTTGCCGTGGCGAAAGGATTCACCGAGGCAATGGGCGGGGTTCTCCTGGCCGAACCCACGCCGGGCGGAGGCCTGACCATGGTGGTCCGGCTGCCGCTGTCCACCGGCGTCGCGCCGGAGCCAGGCATGGGAGGTGCATCGTGGCGGCAGTCCTGATTGTCGATGACGAGGTCCAGATCCTGCGGGCGCTGCAGATCAATTTGAATGCCAGGGGCTATTCCACGGTCACCGCGCTCACCGGGCATGACGCACTGGCGCAGGCAGCGCAGCATCCGGTGGACATCATCATCCTGGACTTGGGGCTCCCGGACCTGGACGGCGTCGACGTCATTCGCAGGCTCAGGCGCTGGAACAGGGTTCCCATTGTGGTCCTCTCGGCACGGCACGGCTCCGATGACAAGATCGAGGCGCTGGACGCGGGCGCGGATGACTACGTGACAAAGCCGTTCGGTATGGATGAACTGCTCGCCCGCCTCCGCGCCGCCCTGCGCCGCGGAGCGCCCGGAGACCTCCCGGTGGTCAGGACCGAGGGCTTCACCGTTGACCTGCCCAATAAGCAGGTGACCCGGCGGGGAGTCGCCGTCCGGCTGACCCCCACCGAGTGGAACATTCTTGAACTGCTCGTCAGGAACAGCGGCGCCCTCGTGTCCCACGACGAGATCCTCACCCATGTGTGGGGCCCGGGCTACGCCGGCGAAACCGCATACCTGCGTGTCTACCTCGCCCAACTGCGGCGGAAGCTTGAGAACGATCCCGCCAATCCGCGACACCTGCTGACCGAAACAGGCCTGGGATACCGCTTCCGGGAGTAACGGGCCGGGCGTTAAGAAAGCATTAAGATCCCCGGAAACGCCCGCTGGACAGGGCCGGCCCGGTGCTACGCTCCGGTGGTTATCAGCACAGTGCCGCGCCTGAAAACGGGACCGGTGTGCCCCGTTTCCAGGCCGTAAAGAAAGACACGTCCTTGACGGCTTCCGCCCAGTTCTCCCTTCCCGCTACCGTTCCAAACCCTGAACGCGAGCTGGAGCCCGGCAACCTGTTCGTCCGCTGGCTCCTTGAACACCGGGTGCACCAGCCGGTCGGCCCGGAAGCCGCCGAGGCCCATGCCCCGCAGCAGAGCTGGTGGAAGGTCATGTGCCTCACCGGAGTGGACTACTTCTCAACCCTGTCCTACCTTCCGGGCATCGCGGCCCTGGCCGCCGGCGCGCTGTCCCCGCTCGCCACCCTGCTGATCGTGGCGCTGACACTGCTCGGAATGCTGCCAATGTATCGGCGCGTGGCGAAGGAAAGCCCTCACGGGCAGGGGTCCGTGGCCATGCTCGAACGGCTCCTGCCGTTCTGGCGGGGAAAGGTCTTCGTGCTGGTCCTGCTCGGCTTCGTGGCCACGTCCTGGATCATTACCATCACCCTGTCAGCGGCCGACGCCACCGTGCACCTGCTGGAGAACCCGTACCTGCCCCGTTTCCTGGAAGGCCAGGCCGTCACGATCACCGTGGTCCTGCTCCTGATCCTGGGCGGGGTGTTCCTGATGGGCTTCTCGGAAGCCGTGGCCGTGGCCATCCCGCTGGTGGCGGTCTTCCTGCTGATGAATGCGGTGATCATCGGGGCAGGGGCCGTGGAGATCTTCACTACCCCCGGTGCTTTGAGCGGCTGGACCGGCGCCCTCACGTCCTCCGGCGGAGGCCTGGGCGGGGTCATCGGCCCGGCCCTGATGGCTTTCCCGCTGCTGGTGCTGGGACTGTCGGGCTTCGAGACCGGCGTCAGCATGATGCCGCTGGTGGCCTCCAAAGGCACCACTCCGGAGGAGAAGCTCGCCGGCCGGATCAGGAACACCCGCAAGCTCCTGACCGCAGCCGCGCTGATCATGAGCGTCTACCTGATTGGCAGCAGCTTCGTCACCACGGTGCTGATCCCCGCGGACCAGTTCCAGGACGGGGGCGAAGCCAACGGCCGGGCGCTCGCGTACCTTGCCCACGAACAGCTCGGCAACGGCTTCGGCTCCGTCTATGACATCAGCAGCATCCTCATCCTCTGGTTCGCCGGCGCCTCGGCGATGGCCGGCCTGATCAACATCGTCCCGCGCTACCTTCCCTCCTACGGAATGGCCCCGGACTGGTCCCGCGCCGTGCGCCCCGTGGTACTGGTCTACACGTCCATCAGCATCCTGATCACCATCGGCTTCAATGCGGACGTCAACGCCCAGGCGGGCGCGTACGCCACCGGAATCCTGGCCATGATGGTCTCCGGAGCCATCGCCGTCACCATTTCCGCCATCCGCCGGAAGCAGCGCGCGGCATCCATCGGTTTCACTGTCCTCACGCTGGTGATGCTCTACGCCCTGGCTGCCAACGTGATAGAGAAACCGGACGGCATCACGATCTCCGCGTTCTTCATCCTCGGCATCATTGCCGTCTCCCTCGTCTCCCGCATCAGCCGCACCACGGAGCTTCGCGTGGAAAAGATCGAGTTCGACGACGGGGCGCGCCGCTTCATCAGCGACACCCTGGAATTCGACGGCCGGATCAACCTGATCGCCAACCGTCCGCAGGACCGTGATGGCGCCGAGTACAGGGACAAGGAAGCGGTGCAGCGGGAGAACAACCCCGTCCCGGGCACCGCTGACGTCATCTTCCTGGAAATCGACATCACGGACCCCTCCGAGTTCAGCGACATCCTGGAAGTCCGTGGCGTGGAAGTGGACGGCCACAGAATCCTGCGGGCCAACAGCCCGGCCGCACCCAACGCCATCGCAGCGATCCTCCTGGCCCTGCGGGACGGCACCGGCGTGCGGCCGCACGCCTACTTCGAGTGGTCTGAGGGAAATCCCCTGGCCCACCTGATGCGGTACCTCCTCCTGGGCCGCGGAGACACTGCCCCGGTGGTCCGCGAAATCATCCGCGAAAACGAACCCTGCCCGGACGCCCGCCCGGGCATCCACGTGGGATGAGCCTGCGCAGGAGCGGCCCGCCGGCGCCGGGCACCCCGAAGACTGGCCAGGACACAACGAGTGTTGCCGCCGTCCAGAAGATGCTCCGCGACGCCAGGAACGGAAAAGGCACCGGCAGGGAAAACGTCGTCAGCCGGCTGATGTCCCATCCGGTCAGGGCGGTGCCGGTGGCGTTCCTGATGGTCATCATCGTGGGCACCGGGCTGCTGATGCTCCCCGCTGCCCGGACAGACGGCGGGGCCGAAGGGTTCATGCCGGCTGCGTTCACGTCCGTCTCTGCCGTCTGCGTCACGGGCCTCATCACCGTGGATACTGCAACGTTCTGGACTCCCTTCGGCCAGGGCATCATCCTGGGCCTCATCCAGGTGGGCGGATTCGGCATCATGACCTTGGCAACGCTGCTGGCACTGCTGGTGCGCAAGAGCATCGGCCTGCGCGGACAACTGGTGGCGCAGTCGGAGACCCATACCCTGAACCTGGGCGATGTCCGGGCCGTGCTGCTCCTCGTGGCCAGGATCATGCTTGCGTTCGAAGCCGCGACAGCCCTGGTCCTGACACTGCGGTTCTGGTCGGCCTACGACCAGAATCCTGCGACCGCCTTGTGGCACGGGACGTTCCACGCCATATCAGCGTTCAACAACGCGGGCTTCTCCCTCTATGGCGACAACCTCATCGGCTTCGCCGAAGACCCTTGGATCATCACTCCAATCTGCCTGGCAATCATCGGCGGAGGACTCGGTTTCCCCGTCATCATCCAGCTCACCCGCGGGGAAGTGGCCCCGAAGGACTGGTCCATCCACCTGCGGCTGACCATCTACGGAACCCTTCTGCTGCTGGCCGCGGGAACCGCCCTGTTCGCCGCCTTCGAGTGGAACAGGAATGAAACACTGGGCCCGCTTTCCCTCACGGGAAAGATCCTCGGCTCATTCGCCGGCAGCGTCTTTCCCCGTACAGCTGGATTCAACAGCATCGATTACGGCGCCGCTTCTCCGGAAACACTCATGGTCACCAACATCCTGATGTTTATCGGAGGCGGCAGCGCCGGCACTGCAGGCGGCATCAAGATCACCACTTTCCTGGTGCTGGGCTTCGCCATCTGGAATGAAGTCCGTGGCCGGGACCAGGTCACCATTGCACACCGCTCCATCAGTTCGTCCTCACAGCGCCAGGCCCTCTCCGTTGCCCTCCTGGGCATTGCCGCCGTCATCGCAGGAACCATGCTCCTCCTGATACTCACCGACTACAGCCTCGAGAAGGTCCTCTTTGAAGCCATCTCGGCGTTCGCCACTGTAGGGATGAGCACCGGCATCACCTACAACCTGCCCCCTGCTGCCGAATGGGTGCTGATGGCCCTGATGTTCACCGGACGCATCGGCACTGTGGCGGTGGCCTCCGCACTGGCCCTGACGGCACACCCGCGCCTCTTCCGGCTTCCGGAGGAACGTCCCATCATCGGCTGATGCGGATCGGGCGGACGTTCCGGTCGACGCCCTGCAAGAAAACCAAACGATGTAATAAACACCTTCATGTTGCGTGCATCACATTCAGTCCCTACTCTGGATGAGGCTGATGCAAACGGCCATAAGCAAGAAGCTGCAGCGTCGCAGCCAATGCCGGGGAAGGCTTTACAACTTGAATTCCAAGCTGAACATTGTTGTCCGTGTAGATCTCGACCACGCCAAGGCACAGGTGATTGCAAAGGGGCATGTCACCGTCCACAGCGTCAACGCACTGTATGTAGTCGTCAAGCGCGCCAATTCCTTACGTGAAGGGCTGGGCGTGGAACTGGATATCTCGCATGCGCGGGTGGACCAGGAAGCGCTGGAAATGCTCCATGCCTCTTCCGAAACCCACCACCTGCCAGCAAAAATCGATCCGCAGCAGGCGCCGTGCACCATCAGCGTCCTGGCGCCGCGCGCTGCCGCCCGCAGGGCACACTCGCCGGCACTGATCGCCGCATAGGCGCCCCAGGCAACGGCACCCGAAGAGCCCAATCGTCGGGCCAGGGCGCCAGCCGCACACTTTCTTTTTCCTGATGTCCACGGACTGCGAGTGCAGCTGTATCCGAATAGACGGGTAGCTTCACTCCACGTCTGCTGGGAGCCCGGTACGGGCCATGTCCGCAGAGTACAGCCTCTCCTGAATACAGGGGACGCTGTACTCTGGGGTTCATGCAGACCCTCACGCATGCTCCGGTCCTGGCCCGGTTCGGTTATGCGGTGTCGGACCCGACCCGCGCCCGGATCCTCCTCGCCCTTGCCAACGGCGGCGCGTACCCTTCGGACCTGGCCGACTCCCTTGGCGTGTCCCGGCAGAGCATGTCCAACCACCTGGCATGCTTGCGCGGCTGCGGCCTGGTGGCGGCAGTACCGGACGGCAGGCGGACCAGGTACGAACTGGCGGACGAACGGCTGGGCCACGCCATCCGCGACCTGCTGGGTGTCGTGCTGGCCGTCGATCCGGCGTGCTGCGCACCGGACGGGACCTGCCAGGCATGACGGGACTCCAGATGTCGCCGGCCCCGGAACGCCGCGCCGTCCTCTCCCGCCGCATCCGCTTCTTCGCCGCCGCCACCATCACCTACAACGTCATCGAGGCGGTGGTTGCCCTCTGGGCCGGCGGGGTGGCCGGATCGGCTGCACTGATCGGATTCGGCCTGGACTCGGTGATCGAGGTTGCCTCCGCCGTCGCGCTGTCCTGGCAGTTTGCCTCGAAGGATCCGGAACGGCGCGAGCATCTGACACTGCGGATCATCGCCCTGTCCTTCTTTGCCCTCGCCGCTTTTGTTTCCGCCGAAGCCATCCGGTCCCTGGCCGCTGGGGAAGGGGCGGAGCAATCAGTGCCGGGCATCGTGATTGCAGCATTAAGCCTGGCCATCATGCCGGTACTGTCCTGGCTGCAGCGCCGGGCCGGCCGCGAACTGGGGTCCAAAACGGCGGTGGCCGACTCCAAGCAGACGCTGCTTTGCACCTACCTGTCGGCCGTGCTCCTGGCCGGCCTGCTGCTGAACGCCACGGTGGGCTGGTGGTGGGCAGACGCTGCCGCCGCGCTGGTGATCGCGGCCATCGCCGTCCGGGAAGGGATCGAGGCCTGGCGCGGCGATGTGTGCTGCACGGTTCCGGCCAGGGGCGCCATGGACGCCGGGCGGGAGGGCAGTCCCGTTGCCGGCGGCTGCTGCACGGACTGCGCCACTGACGCGCCGCCGGCAGGCAGCGGACCCTGATCAGTATTTGGGCCAGCAGTCCGGGTTGAAGCCGCTGGGGCTTGGCAGCCGGGGCGGGTCCTCCCATTGGCCGGAAGGACTTTCCGGCTGCTCTTGCTCAGACCCAGGCTGCGCCCCCTGCTCCGGCTTGGGTTCCCCCTCCTGCGCAGGCTCAGTATTTTCCTGGGGTTCGGTGTTGTCGTGCGCCATGTCGCTCCCTTGGGGACCGGGATAGCCCACTGCCTGAGCACTTCCAGAGTAGGTTCGAGGACGCCCGCCATGTCAAGGGTTTCAACTCCCCTACCTACCCCCTGGCGGCCGCCCGACCAAAGCATGGTCACGGGCCCTGCGGCTCGTCCTCCACGAACTCGAGCAGGTCGCCCGGCTGGCAGTCCAGCACCCGGCACATGGCCTCGAGGGTGCTGAAGCGTACCGCCTTGGCGCGGCCGTTTTTCAGCACGGCCACGTTGGCGGGAGTCAGGCCCACACGTTCGGCGAACTCCCCCACGCTCATCTTCTGCCTGGCCAGTTCGACGTCGATGCGCACCACAATGGGCATCAGATCACCGCTTCCATGTCCGCCCGGAGGTCGGCAGCCTGCCGGAGCAGGGCGCGCAGCACCACCACCACCAGGCCCAGGGCGGCGCCGGCTACCAGAATCAGGATCAGGAGGAGCGGGAGTCCGGGATCGTCGGCATTAAGGACGACGACGGCGGAAAGCGCAGCCAGCATCGTCCAGCCGGCCGCGATGGCCCAGACAATGGCATCCACCCACACCAGGGCTCCGTTGCTGAAAATCCTGTCGCGCTTGACGAGCGTCAGCAGCTTCCAGGTGCCCACGATCACCACCTGGACGCAGGCCACCTCCAGGATGAAGAAGATGGTGAGGGGCCACTGAAGGTTGGCACGGTCCGGATTCTCCTGCGCCATGTGCGCGAACTGCCCGGGGATGGACATGACCTGGAACAGGAGCAGCAGGAGGAAGGCCACCACAAGGACCATCCGGAGGGCGGTGACCGCCAGGCGGGTTATTTTCATATATCGAGTTTCAGCTACTAACTATCGAAAGTCAATTGATAGCTGGCATCAGTTGCAAGCCCAGAGAGGGTCAGGACGCCATCTGGTCCCGGCGGAACCGGAGCTCCCGCAGCGCGCCGTTGAGGGGTGATCCCGAGAAGGGCAGTGCGTCCAGCCGGATGCCCGCGGCCGCGGCGAGGGCCAGGGTGTTGGCTGCTGCCGCTGCCCGGGGAGGAAGCCCAACGGCGGCCGCGAACTCCTGCCAGTGCCTGGCCTTGAGTCCCTTGACCTTTCCGCCGAGGGGAAGCGCCATGGTGTCGTCACCGTAGAGCAGGGTGCAGGGGATGTCGTACATCGGCGCCACGGTCCAGCTTCCGTTCCTGCCGGCGAGGACGGCGGCATTCTTGGCGTGCAGGTCCCCGTTGCCTGTGAGCCAGGCAAAGATGAACTGCAGGTAGAGGTTCCGCACGGCCACGGCCTTTGCCCTGCACAGATCAGCAAGCGCCAGGACCAGCTGCTCGGAGGTGACGGCGTATTTCGACGCCGGCGGCAGGTTCATCACCTGCGCTCCGTCCTCGAGCGCCAGGCGCACCAGGCCGTCGGAGTGGGCACGGTCGAACCGCTCCACCAGCAGCCCGGGCGTGCCGCGCTTGTCCGAGACCACGCTGTGCCTGGCCACGGGAATCTTCAGGGCTTTGGCTCCGGTGAGATGGGCTGCCTCGTTCAGGACAAGATGCGGGTAGCTGGGCGGATCCAGCTTGAGCAGGTAGCGGCGGTTGGCAAGCGCCAGCGGGGTGGTCATCATTGAGGCGCTTGCCTTGTGCTGCACGCCCGGCAGTCCGTGCGGATCCACCGCGTCCGCCAGGTAGGAGAAGTCCAGGTCTTCGGGACGGGAGGTGTCCGCCAGGGGCTGCTGTTCCACCAGCGGCTCGCCGGCCGGGACAACCTGCACGTCGCCGGGCATGTCGGCGCCCACCGCCAGGAGGAGGCTCAGCTCATCACCGAGGCTCGTCTTCACGGCGTCCTTGAGGACTGTGAGCCTGTGCCCCTCCGGCAGGAGCCCGGAGAAGAAGGCCGGCAGCGCACCACTGGGGGATTCCACGGCATCCCCGGCAAGGGGCAGCGTTGTTGCCACCGGGCGGGAGCCGGCAGCAAGGTATTCGGCAGTGTAGGAGAAGGCCACGCTGCCGCGGCCTGTGCGGGAGAGGTGCCCGGCCAGGACGCCGGCCTTGTACACGTCTGCGCCGCGGACGAACTTCAGGCGCTGCAGGTCCTCAGTCATCAGCGGCCCTGAGGTGCAGTCCCACCGCATTGGCTGCGGCGGCAACGGTACCCAGTGACGGGTTGCCCGTCCCCGTTTCAATGGCATGGATGGTTCGGGAGGACGTGCCCACCAGGTCAGCCAGCGTGCCCTGGGTAATGCCGGCATCCTTGCGGGCGCGCCGGATACTGGCTCCAATGGCCTGGACGTCGTCCATCTTTCCCTTTCCGCAAGATATTGCTGATTTCTGCGCTCCTCTAGGAGAGAATGCCCCACCATCCATGAAATCGCAATATATTGCGGAAAAAAGGCCAGGCATCCACTAGGCAGCCTGCCGGCCCCCTTATCGGAAGTATTTTTCAGATTTCCCCAGCATCGACATCGAAGGACCGGGCCCAGGGATTGGTTTAGCAAGCAAGAGAACCGGTCCTTGGTTGATCTTGAGGCAATCCTCGCCGGTCCTTGATCCGCCCACCGCACACTGGTGGGAGAGGGGCCTGAAGCGTAAGGCAGCAGCAGCTGGGGTCTGGGCCCGGCAACAGGCCAGGGCCGGCGGCGGAGGCGGCGGAACAGCGTGGTTCCGCAAATAGCCGCCGGCCCTCCTCTCTCACCGTCCGCGCGATCAGCCGACCGGCAGAAGTAGCGGCCTTCGGACATGGAACCCCTGCCGTCCTTCAAAGGAGGCCAAGCATTGCACCCCCAAGCCGCTGACGCACCGGCCCCTGACGGGCATAGGATTTGCTGCATGAGGATTGCCGTTGCAGGGGGAACCGGTACTGTTGGCCGCCACGTGGTGCAGGTGGCCACAGCACGCGGCCACGAGGTGTCCAGCATGAGCCGGGCCGAAGGCGTGGACCTGGTGAACGGCCGCGGCCTCACCCAGGCCCTCCAGGGCGTTGAGGCAGTCATTGACGTCTCCGGCATCCAGACCACGTCCACCAAAAAGGCTGTGGACTTCTTCACCAACGCCACCCAGAACCTGCTGGCAGCCGAGAAGCAGGCGGGGGTCAAGCACCACGTGGCGCTCTCCATCGTGGGGATCGACGGTTCAACGTCCGGCCTGTACGCGGGGAAGCTGGTGCAGGAGGATGAGGTCCGGCACGGCGGCATTCCCTGGACCCTGCTGCGCTCCACACAGTTCCACGAGTTCGTACCGCTGGCGGTGAAGATCGGGACAGTGGGTCCGGTGGTCACAGTTCCCAGGATGTTCACCCAGCCCGTGGCTGCCCGGGAGGTGGCTGAGGCCCTGGTGACAGCGGCAGAGTCAGGACCCCGGGGAAGGGTCCCGGACCTGGGCGGGCCCCGGACCGAACAACTCGCAGCCCTGGTGCGCGCCTACCTGGCCAAGACCGGCCAGCGCAAAAGGATCCTTGAGGCAGTGCTGCCCGGCGCCATGGGCAAAGCCATGCGCAGCGGTGCGCTGGTCCCGGCGGCGGGTGCCGCCGTCGGACGCCAGACGTTCAGCGAGTGGCTGGAAACTGCTGAAGGCGACGGCGGCCGGGATCAGTAACGGGGTCCACGCAACAGACTGGACACTGGTTTAAGGGGGAACCATGCTTTTCGAATCGACGGACCGGTACTTCCGCAAGCTGGGGCCCCGCGGCCGGACGGTGATGTTCCAGCTGCCGCTGTCGGTCACGGTGCTGCTCGTCACGGTCCTGGTGGCCCTTCTGCACCCCGGGTTCGAGTGGTCGGGGCCGTTCATGTTCAGCCTCGCCGCGCATCTGCTGCTGCTCGCGGCCAGCACCGCAGTGCCCTGGCAACGCCTCCCGCCGCGGGCCGTCTTCGTGATTCCGTTCCTGGACTGCCTGGCGATCGGGCTGTCCCGCGAATCAGGCGGCCAGCACCTTACCGTCCTGAGCTTCCTGCTCGTTTTTCCGGTCGTCTGGCTGGCTGTGGGCCTGCGCCGCACAGGTGTTGTCCTGGCGGTCCTTGCCACCATCCTCAGCGTGGCAGTGCCGCCGGTAATCCTCGGCACCGGGTTCACCAGCGCATCCTTCATCCGGGTGGTGCTCCTGCCGGTCATCCTGGGGGCGATCGCACTGACCGCGTTCGGGGTTGCCAACGGGCTCGCCATGCAGCGGCGCCTGCTGCATCAACAGGAAGCGGACCTCCGGGACCTGCTGGCGGCCAGCGAGGACCGCGAACAGCTGCTGAACACAGTGATGGACACTGTCAGTGTGGGTGTGTGCGCCCTCGACGGCCAAGGCCAGGCCGTACTGGTGAACCGGCACCTTGGCAGCCGCCTCGCGGACGCCATCGGCAGTGAACCGACTCCCGGCAACGTGACCGATCTTCCCGTCTACGGCGTCGACAGGAAACACCGGCTTCCCCCCGAACGGCACCCCCGCTCGCGCGCCGCCCGGGGTGAATCATTCACCGACGAACTGATCTGGGTGGGCACCGGAACCACCCAGCGCGCCTACTCGGTAACCTGCCGTCTCACCAGGACATCCGCTGGAGCCAACTCAGGCGCGGTCCTGGCCTTCACGGACGTCACCGCCTTGGTGACGGCGCTCTCCGCGAAGGACGAATTCCTGGCCAGCGTCTCCCACGAGCTGCGGACGCCGCTGACGTCCATCCTGGGCTACCTGGACCTGGCCCTGGACGAGGAGGGCCTTGACCCCGGCGTGGAACAGTGCCTGACGGTGGCCAAGCGCAACGCCCGGCGGCTGCTGACCCTCGTGGGTGACCTGCTGACCATCGCGTCCGGATCGTTGACCATCAGTCCCCGCCCGGCGGACCTCAACGACGTTGCCGCCACCAGCATCAGCGCTGCACAGCCGCACGCCGCGGCCGCCGGCATCACCCTTGAACTCGAATCAACGGGTCCGGCCACAGGACGGTTTGACCCCGACCGCCTCGGCCAGGCGATCGACAACCTGGTGTCGAACGCCATCAAGTACACGCCGGAAGGCGGAACTGTCACCGTGCGGGTCAGCGCCGCAGGACAAGACCTCAGGTGCGAAGTCACCGACACCGGGATCGGCATGACCGAGGATGAGCTGGCCCAGGCCTTCACCCGTTTCTTCCGGGCGGCCAATGCCCACTCTTCCGCCATTCCCGGTGCGGGCCTGGGGCTGGCCATCACCCGGTCCATCGTCGAAAACCATCGCGGAACCATCAGCCTGTCCAGCAGCCGCGGCAAGGGAACCACGGCGGTCCTGACCCTTCCGGACGCGGATGCCCTCCATCCCTCCCTCGCGGCCGCCCGGTAACAGGCTCCCGGTGCCGGGTGCCGCCGTCGGCCGCCCGGACGTTCGGCGACAGGCCGGGAACGGCTACCCGCGGGCCTTCCCGCCCCTGTGCCGTCCGGCCGGGGCGCTGCCCGTGAGCGGGTGGGCCAGCCGCCAGTGCTTGCGGGAGTGGGTGCCGGCGCGGCCGGCGGGAGGGGCAGCGGTGGCCACCAGCGATGACCCCCTCCGGCGGCGGCGCAACCTGAGGAGGACTATCACCGTCAAACCCAGCCACACAAAAGCCACACCAAAGACCAGGACCAGGGACGGAATCGCATCCATGATCAAGCTTAGGCCCGGAAGCGCCGATACTCCTTACCCGTTTCCTGCGCGCTGGGTACGCGGTCAGCGGGTGGTGTACCTTCCCGGGCGGCAAAGGCGGGGATCACAGCCATAGGCCCGGCTAGCCTTCAAACGCCGCCCGGAAAGCTGCAAGGGCGGCATCCCCCGCTGCCAGGCCCGCTCCCCCGGCGGCAGACGCTTCGAGACCGACGACTCCTGTGTAGCCGGCTTCGCGGAGGGCGCCCGCAACTGCGCGGTAGTTGATCTCCCCGGTACCTGGCTCACAACGGCCCGGGACGTCGGCCACCTGGATTTCCCCCACCCAGGGCAGCGCGGCCCGGACAAGTTCGATCAGGTTCCCCTCACCGATCTGGGCGTGGTAGAGGTCCAGCATCATCCGGGCGTTGGGGTGGTCAACTGCAGAGACCAGCGCCATGGTGTCTTTGGCCCGGGCGAGCGGAATGCCTGGGTGGTCCAGGACGGTGTTCAGGTTCTCCAGTGCGAAGGCCACACCGTGCTTTTCGCCCAGGACTGCCAGGCGTTCGAGGGTGCTCCGGCCGGTCAGCCACATGTCACCTGTTGACCGGTGTACGGGGCGGACAGCCCGGCCGCCCTCCCCGAGCTCCGCCGGATGCACCACCATCCTCTCGACACCGAGTTCCAGCGCGGCAGGGATCAGCTTCTCCGCAGACGCCAGCACCTCGCCGGCGCTGCGGGGATCGGTAAGGCTGCCGCCAAAATAGCCGGTCATCGAGGAGAACCGTGCTCCTGTAGCTGCCAGGGCCGCGATGTCCCGGCCCCGGGTATCCCACAGCTCCACCTCGAACCCCTGCCCATGGATCCTCCTGACCCGCTCGAGCAACGGCAGTTCGCCGTAGACCATCTCGGCGCACACGGCCAGCCGGAAGCTCATGCGTTATTCCCCACGAGGTGCTGTGCAGGTTCTGCCGGAGTGAGGACGGCAACGGATGCGACGTCCACCGGCAGGCCCGTTTCAGCCGAACGGAAGGCGGCAAGGGCCACCGCCAGGGCGTTCCGGGCATCGGTGCCACCGGGTGCGTGGGCGGCGGGAGCCTCCGTGCCGTCACGGCCGGCCTTGACGGCGTTCACAAAGTGGGCGAGTTCGGCCGTGTAGGCGTCGTGGAACAGATCCACGTTCCGCCGGACCGTGGCCGAGCCGATGCCGGCAGCGGTGTAGCTGGTGGCGCTGGTTTCCTGCGGCCCTCCCGCCGTCACCATCCCCGCGGAGCCGAAAGCTTCCCCCCGCACGTCATAGCCATACAGCGCATTGAAGTTCGCCTCGGCCACGGCAATGGCCCCGTTGCTGTAGGTCACGGTGACTACGGCTGTGTCCAGCAGTCCGCCCTCTTTCGCGCCGGGCGCCACCAGCGCATCGGCAACGGCATAGACGCTGACCGGAACTGCGCCCGGGTTCAGCCAGTTGAGGGTGTCGAAATCATGGATGAGGGTTTCCAGGAAGATCGTGCCGGGCGGGATCCGCCCCGGGTCGGCGATCCCGTCCGCGGTACCCGGATCGCGGGTCAAGGACCGCAGCAGCTGCGGCGTTCCCACGGCGCCGTCATCGATCAGCTTGCGGGCCGCGGCGAAGCCGTCCGCATAGCGCCGGTTGAAACCGAACTGGACCACGACGCCCGCGGCCCCGGCTGCAGTCAGGGCCTCGTCGAGCTCCTCCACCGTGCGGCCGCCCGGCTTTTCGCAGAAGGCGTGTTTCCCTGCCCGGGCTGCCGCCGCGATGAGCCCGGAATGAAAACGGGCCGGCGCGGCAATCAGGACAGCATCGACGTCGGGATCTTCGAGCACATCCGCCGGGTCCGTACTGATCTTGGCAACACCCAGCCGGCCGGCCAGGGCCTCAACAGCGGGCAGGGCCGGATCAGCAATTGCCTCCAGCCGGGCGTTGGGGATGCGCAGCGCTACGGACTCGGCATGGAAACTTCCAATCCAGCCGGCGCCGATCAAGCCGATGCGGACCGGACGGTCTTCGCTGACCGGGTGCTGAAGGTAACCCATAATTACTCCTGACATCGTCGTCTAGATCGTTCTAGTCGAACCATGATGACACGCGGTGCACGCCAGGTCTAGATCGTTCTATAGACTGTTACTCCCAGGAGGAGATATGACGGAACTGCAGCGCCGCCCCACCCTGATGGACGTCGCCAAGGCGGCCGGTGTTTCACGTGCCCTGGTGTCCATCGTGATGCGGGGTGCTCCCGGCGCCGCGGAATCAACCCGGCAAAAAGTTCTGGAGGCGGCCCGGGAACTGGGCTACCGGGCAGACTCCCGGGCGCGGCTCCTCCGGAGCAGCCGGACCAGGCTCCTGGGCCTCATCTTCTCCAGTTCACAGCCGTTCCATGCGGAAATCGTGGATGCCGCATACGCCGAAGCCTCGGCCAGGGGTTATGAGATAGCTCTGAGCGCCGTGGCCGCCGGCAGGCCCGAGGCCCGCGCCATCGAGACGCTGCTGGACGTTGGCGCCGAAGCCCTGATCATCATCGCCCCGACCCTCAGCACCGAGGAACTGGCACTGCATGCCCGCCGGGTGCCGGTGGTGAGCCTCCTGCGCGAGGATGTGGGCGGCCTGGTGGATTCGGTCAGCAGTGACGATTACGCCGGCATCCGCATAGCCGTGGAGCACCTGGCCAGCCTGGGCCACCGCCAAATCGCCCACGTGGACGGCGGCACAGCCGTCTCCTCGGACCAGCGCCGGGAGGCGTATCGCGCGGAGATGCTCCGGCACGGGCTGGTGCCCGTGGTTGTTCCCGGGGGCCCGGATGAAGAAACCGGCATGCGGGCGGGGCAGGCCCTCCAGGCGGACCTGCCCACGGCCGTGATCGCCTTCAATGACAGATCGGCCCTCGGAATCATGGAGAGCTTCCGGGCTGCCGGCATCAGCATCCCGGCGGACATTTCCGTGCTCGGCTACGACGACAGCCACTTCGCCAGGCTGAGCTACGTCCAGCTTTCCTCCATTAGCCAGGACGCCCCGCTCCTTGCGGCGGCAGCCGTGGACCGCGCCGTGGACCGGGTGGAAGGGACGCTGCCACCGGGCCGCGTTGTCCGGACGCCCCACCTGGTCCTCCGCAAGACCACGGGACACGCCGGTGCGCAAAAAGTGGACCAAAACTAGGCTGATCCTGAGCCGGAATCTCCACTGCGCCGCCCGGGCGGCCTTCAGACTGGAAAAGGGGGTCACTCCGGTCACCTCCTTCTTCGTGCGCCGTCCCCGCCGCCGCCCTTCCACCCAGGGTGCGGCGGCACACCACCTGGAGGTCCAGTGAAGCTGTTCAGATACATCCTGTGTTTCGCCGTGCTGCTCGCCTGGGCGATTCCCGCCGGCGCGGCCCCGGCGCACGCCGCGACGGCCGCCATCACCCTCAGCCCCAACACCGGCCCTGCCGGCACCTCCGTGACCATCACCGGAACCGGGTTCCCCAAGAAGACCTCGGGGACGGTCACCGCGGGAACCGCCAACGCCCCCTTCAAAACCAGCGCCTCCGGCTACTTCACGGCCGACCTGGTGATGCCCGAATCAGCCGAGCCCACCGTCACCGTCCGGGCCGCAACGGCGACCG
>NZ_JABTYH010000028.1 GCF_013314975.1 Pseudarthrobacter oxydans
AGGACGGCTCCCTGGCCGCACGGACCGAGCTTTACTGGATCCCGGCAGCAGGCGCCTTTGTCCTGGGCCTTTGGGAGCTTGTCCTGCTCCTTCGCCAGTTCCGCGAACTCCGCAGGATACCGTTGGCCCCTTCTTCACGCTCAGCTGCTTTAGGCGCCGCTCCTGCGACAACCGGAAACTCCGGCGTCCAAGAATCCAGCGGCAACAAGGCAGTTCTCCGATGACGCCCGCCAGTCATGGCGTGGACCGCCGGACGGCACGGCGGCGCCTCCTGGCGTGGTCAGCCGTACCCGTGATCCTCATGCTGTGTGTGGCGGCCAAACTCCTGAGCCTTGGCCTGCTGGGAGCACGTGCGGCCAGCGCCTATGAAGCGAACGACGCCGCAGCGGTCCGGTCCGCCGCGGAAGCACTTCACGTCGTGAACCTCATCGAGCCGCACAAGGCGCCCTTCGCGGCCGGGGACGCCGACGTCCTTGCCGGGGACTTCGCAGCCGCCAGGCTCCGGTTCGAGGAAGCGCTGGCCCTCGTCCCGCCACGCCAATCCGGGTCGGCCGGGGCCTGCGTCATTACGGTGAACCTGGTCCTGGCCATTGAGCGGCTCGGCGACGAAAAGCTCGGTGCGGAGGACCCGGCCGCGGCCGCCGGCCTCTTCGAGGAAGCGCTCGCAGCTGTGGCAGCGGCGCCGGACGGCTGTTTATCCGACCGGGAGCCGGCCGGGACGGGGGACAGGCTGGCCGGAGCGGAAGCACGGCTGCAGGAAAAGCTCTCCGACGCCCGCCAGGTGCAGCACCAGGAGCCGGCCCAGGAGACCGGTCCGGAGGAAAGCCCCGGAACGGACAGCCAGGATTCCGCGCAGCAACGCAAGCTGGAGCAACTGGAGGACAGTGCCCGGCAGGCCCAACGTGAACGCAACAGCGGCCGTGAACGGGAGGACTACCTGGACGGCTCCTCGGACTCCGGCGGCCCCGACCGGCCGTGGTAGGGCACCGGCGCGAACATTATTCCGTGGGGACGCGACGCGGGCCGTAAAACTGCGTCTTAATTCGGGAGCCAACTTGAAAGCGGTACCTGCCCCTCATAGAGTCTTATACAAGTTACCGAGGTAACGTGTCAGCGATCCTCCTTCTGGAGGGTGTGGGTGCCCCCATGTGGGCCTGACATTTGCTCACGGCGAACTTCAATCCAGGCGTAACAGTCGCGGCTGCGTCCTGTGGAGTTCTTCCGTGTTCCCCAAACTCAAATTCATTGCCGGTCAGCCGTCGCATTCGACGGCAGCCCCCAATGGCCCAAAGCCAAGGATGCAAATGTCTCCACCAAGCCTTATTGACACACACCCGAATCTCTCCGACACCGCTCCGGTGGCGCTTTCCTACGAGCTGTTCCCGCCCCGGTCGCCGGCAGCCGCGGAAACCCTCTGGACCACCATCCGGGAACTCGAAACCACCGCACCGGACTATGTGTCCGTCACCTATGGTGCGAGCGGCTCAAACCGGGACACCGCCGTCGAACTCATCAACCGGCTCCTGCTGGAAACAACCCTCCGGCCGCTGGCGCACCTGACGTGCGTCGGCAACACGCCCCAGGAACTGGCGGGAATCATCGGTGAGCTGCTGGACACCGGGGTGCGCGGGATCCTGGCGCTCCGCGGCGACCTGCCCAAGGACGGCGCGGCGCCGGTTGCCGGTTCGCTCCGGTACGCCCAGGACCTGATCGAGCTGATCCGCCGCGTCGAGCAGCGCCGTTCGGCACTGCTCTGCGCCGGAAAGATCGCGGTAGGCGTGGCGGCGTACCCCACCCGCCACCCGGAGTCGCCCAGCGAGGCGCACGACGTCGAGGTGCTGCTTGCCAAGCAGCGTTCCGGCGCGGACTTCGCCATCACGCAGGTCTTCTTCCACACTGACCAGTACGCGGACCTCCTCACCAGGGCACGCCGTGCAGGGGTCACCATCCCCATCATCCCGGGAGTCATGCCCCTCACCAGCCTCCGGCGCGTCAGGCGCCTCGGCGAGCTGACCGGCGTGGAGCCCGCTCCCGAGCTGCTGGAACGCCTGGCATCAGCGGACAGCGACCTTGAACGGCTCCGCATTGGTGTCGATGCCACAGTGGACCTTGCCAACGCAGCCCTGCAGGCCGGCGCACCCGGCATCCACATCTACACCTTCAATGAGCACCAGAGTGCCCTGGAACTGCTGGACAAGCTGGCCCTTCCGCGGCGTACGCATCCCGGCATCCGCCCGGATGCAGCTGCCCGCCAGCTCGCCAGCTGACGCACCCCTTCCTGCACTGAATCTTTCCGCCCACGGCGGACCTGTACCCAACTCTTAGGATTTCCCATGTCTCAAAACACCACGCCCAACCACACTCCGTTCCCGGCTGCATCCCTCCTGGGCTACCCGCGCATCGGCCGCCGCCGCGAGCTCAAGAAGGCCGTCGAAGCCTACTGGGCAGGAAAGATCGACGCCGCCGCTCTGGACTCCGCCGCCAAGGACATCCAGCTGGCCATCGCCAAGCGCCTGCAGGAACTCGGCCTCACCGAACCGGCCGCAGTGCCTGGCACCTTCTCCTACTACGACCAGGTCCTGGACACCACCGCCCACCTCGGCGCTGTCCCCGCCCGTTTCGGCAAGCTCCTCAATGACAAGGGCCAGCTGGACATTGACGGCTACTTCACCCTGGCCCGCGGCACCAGGGACCAGCAACCGCTCGAAATGACCAAGTGGTTCGACACCAATTACCACTACCTGGTCCCGGAGATCGGCCCGGAGACCGAGTTCACCCTCGCCTCCACCGCCAAGGTTGACGAGTTCGCGTTCGCACTGGCCAACGGCGTCGAGACCCGCCCCTACATCGTGGGTCCGGTCACCTACCTGCTCCTGTCCAAAGCGTCCGACGGCGCCCCCGCCGGATTCGCGCCGCTGTCCCGCCTCGAGGACATCCTGCCCGTCTACGTCCAGCTCCTGGAGAAGCTCTCCGCCGCAGGTGCCAGCTGGGTCCAGCTCGACGAGCCCGCGCTGGTGGTGGACCAGGACACCCCGGCCGGCGAGGTCGAGGCCGCCGTGGCCCGCGCCTACGAAGTCCTCTCCTCGGCGGCCAACCGCCCGCAGATCCTCGTCTCAACCCCGTACGGATCGCTGGACGGCCAGCTCGGCACCCTCGCCGCCACCAACATCGACGCCCTCCACATCGATGTCTTCAAAGGCACTGTTCCCTCCGCCGCGGCACTTGCCGGCCTGGGCAACAAGACCCTGGTTGCCGGCGTCGTGGACGGCCACAACATCTGGCGCAACGACCTCGCCGCGTCTGCCGCCAAGCTGGACGCACTGACGGCAGCAGCCGGCAAGGTTGCCGTCTCCACCTCCACCTCCACCCAGCACGTCCCGCACGATGTTGCCGAGGAGACCCAGCTCTCCGAGCAGCTCCGCAGCTGGCTGGCGTTCTCGGACCAAAAGGCCGTCGAGGTGAAGACCCTCGCGTCCTACCTGGCCGATCCCGCCTCCGCCCGGGCGGCCATCGACGAGGCAACGGCCGTCATCGCCTCCCGTGCCACCGCAGAAGGCGTGCGCCGCTCCGACGTCCGTGCACGCACCGAAGCGCTAACCGCAGCAGACTTCACCCGCTCGGCCTACGAAGTCCGCGAAGCCGCCCAGGAAGAAGCGCTGCACCTGCCGCCGCTGCCCACTACCACCATCGGATCCTTCCCCCAGACCTCCGAGATCAGGTCGGCGCGCGCCCGCAACAACAAGGGCGACCTCACCGACGGGCAGTACGAAAAGCTCATGAAGGACGAGATCAGGCGCGTTGTTGAGCTGCAGGAAGAGCTTGGCTACGACGTGCTGGTGCACGGCGAGCCCGAGCGCAACGACATGGTCCAGTACTTCGCCGAGAACCTGGAGGGCTTCGACGTCACCGTCCACGGTTGGGTCCAGTCTTACGGCTCACGCTGCACCCGCCCGTCCATCCTGTGGGGCGACGTCACCCGCAGTGCGCCCATCACGGTTGAGTGGGCCAAGTACGCGCAGTCCCTGACCAGCAAGCCGATGAAGGGCATGCTCACGGGTCCCGTCACCATCCTGGCCTGGTCCTTCGTCCGCGACGACCAGCCCTTGGGCGAGACCGCCAACCAGGTGGGCCTGGCCCTGCGTGACGAAATCGCAGACCTCGAAGCTGCCGGCATCAAGGTCATCCAGGTGGACGAGCCTGCACTGCGCGAACTCCTTCCGCTGCGCAAGGCTGACCACGCCGACTACCTCAAGTGGTCCGTGGACTCCTTCCGCCTGGCCACCGCCGGTGCTGCCGACGCCACCCAGATCCACACCCACCTCTGCTACTCCGAGTTCGGCGTGATCATCGACGCGATCGACGGACTGGATGCGGACGTCACGTCCATCGAGGCCGCCAGGTCCCGCATGGAGGTTGTCCACGACCTCGAGTCCCACGGCTTCGGCCGCGGCGTTGGCCCGGGCGTCTACGACATCCACTCGCCGCGTGTCCCGGGCGAGGCAGAGGTGACCGAACTGCTGGCCACCGCCGTCAAGCACGTCCCCTCCCGCCAGCTGTGGGTGAACCCGGACTGCGGCCTGAAGACCCGCGGCTACGCCGAGACCGAGGATTCGCTGCGGAACCTGGTCAAGGCAACCCAGGCGGTCCGCGCCAACCTGCTGGAAGCGGCCAAGTAATAAGTACGACGGCGGCCGGTCACGTGGGAAGCCCGCGTGACCGGCCGCCGTCGGCATTTAACCATCCATTGCTCCGTACTTGCCGTTATCGACGTTCAAAACGGCAGGTACGGAGCACTCGATTCAGGACTCCCAGACGATCTCGTCGTCCACCACGCCGTCCTCGTCGGCTGATGCCACCAGGACCTCATCGGTGAAGTGCTCGCCCAGGGTGAAGTCCAGGACGAAGTAGCGCTCGGGCTGGCCAGGGTAGATGCCCACGTGGCCCAGCTTCAGGGCTTTGAGGAAGACTTCGTTGGTGAGCTGGCTGCGGTCGGTGACGCCGAAGACTTTTTGCAGGTGTTCGTCTTTGAGGGCATTGCAGTGGAAGTGCAGGTATTCCTGGGGGCTGGTGCCTTCCTGCTCCAGCTCCTCGGCGATCATGTCCCGGACCTCGTCCACGAGTTCGGGCAGGAACCGCAGGCGGTAGTCCACCTTCCGGAGCGCGGCTTCATCGAAGTGGTCGTGCGCCGTGATGTTGAGGTCGAGTTCCAGCGGATGCCCGCGAAGCTCGTGCTTCGCGGCCACTAAGTGATCCTTGCCGTGGTTGAGTTCGATCTCTCCAAAGTGCCGGCTCGCTACCTTGCTCATAGTTTCAACATAGACCTGAACAGCGGCGCATTCCAGCATTCAGGCCTAATTCACGGCCGTCCGCATTCCGGCGAGCGTCTCGGCCAGGAGGTCCACGAAGAGCTGGACCCGCGCAGTTTTCCTGTCATTGATGATGAGTGCAAAGACGTTCCTGGCCAGCCGGATCTCCGGAACGTCCAGCACCACAACGCCGGCCGGCTTGTTCCGCAGCGCGAGTTCCGGAACCAGGGCCGCCCCCAGTCCTGCGGCTGCCATCTCCAGGCTGGCGTGGAAATCGTCGCTGTGGGCCACCACGCGCGGGTGCAGGTTGCAGCCGGCGAAGAGCCGCTCAATCACCATGGCGTCGCTGGTTCCCGGATGGTGCATGATCCAGGGCATTTCGGAGAGGTGGTCGGCGGCGACCTTCGCGTCACTGCGGAAGCCCCAGCCGGCGGGCAGCACCACCCGGAAGTCGTCGTCGCCGATCCATTGCCGGTTGATGGTGTTGGGCCATGCGAAACCGGTCTGCCCCACCTGGAAAACCACGGCGAGGTCCAGTTCGCCGCCGGTGCGCAGCCCCTGGATGGTCTGCCCGGGTTCGGCGACGGACACTTTGAGGTCGATTCCCAGGTTCTTCCACGCCGGGTTCTTCAGGATGCGCGGCAGCACGTAGGTGGCCAGGCTGGGAAAGATCCCCAGCCGCAGTTCCTGGTTGGCCGCGTCCTGGGTTTTGGAGGCGGCCGCCATCAGCGCCTCGATGTCCGTCAGCACCTTGGCGGCGTGCCGGGTCATGACGACGGCGGCTTCCGTGGGCACCACGCTGCGGGCCGAGCGCTGGAAAAGGACGACGCCGGTGTCGCGTTCCAGGGCGGTCATCTGCTGGGAGACGGCTGAGGCAGTGTAGCCCAGCGTGGCGGCCGCGGCCGCGAACGAGCCGAGCCGGGTGACCTCCAGGAGGGTCTTCAGGTGTACCGGGTTTACCACCTGCCCACAGTACTCCGCCGGCCCGCCCCGAAGAAGTTGCAGGGCGCGGCACCCATCCGTTGCCGCAACGGTGCCGAATTGCCCTCTAGCATTGGCAAATGTCCAGCAGAGGAGCATGCATTGTCACCTGACCCAGCAGTAACCGGAGGCGGGCCACGGCGGGTGGCCGTCATTGGCAGCGGCGTGGCCGGCCTGACCGCAGCCTACGTCCTTAACAGGCAGGACGACGTCACGCTGTTCGAAGCGGATTCCCGGCTGGGAGGGCACGCGCATACGCACGACATGCCGCAGGCGGACGGCTCCACCATCGGTGTGGATACCGGCTTCATCGTCCACAACACACGGACTTATCCCACGCTGCTGAGGCTGTTCGCGGAACTCGGGGTGGAGACGCAGGACTCCGAGATGAGCATGTCCATCCGGTGCGACGGCTGCGGGCTGGAGTACGCAGGCGCCCGCGAGGGCGGACGCGGAATCATTGCCCGGCCCTCCAGCCTGCTCCGTGGCCGCTACTTGCTGATGCTTCTGGAAGTCACCCGTTTTTACCGCAAGGCGCGGGCGCTGCTGGAGACGGCTCCGGTTTCCTCGGTCACCCCGGATCTCGAGGTTCCCGAACCCACCCTCGGCGAGTTCCTGGAGCGCGAAAAGTTCAGCCCCTACTTCGTTTCGCACTTCATGACCCCGGTGGTCAGCGCCGTCTGGTCCTGCGACCCCACCACCGCGCTGGCCTATCCGGCGCGGTACCTCTTCACCTTCCTGGGCCATCACGGCCTGCTGGGCGTCAAGGGCTCCCCGCAATGGCGTACCGTCACCGGCGGTTCCGCCAGGTATGTCGAAAAACTGGCCGCCACGCTGACGGACGTCCGGCTCGACACCCCCGTGACCGCCATCCGGCGCACTCCCGACGGCGTGCAGATCACCACTGCACACGGGCAGGAAGACTTCGCCGCCGTCGTCATCGCCACCCACCCGGCCCAGGCGCTGGGGTTCCTCGCCGACGCCACCCCGGCCGAGAAGGAAGCGCTGGGCGGCATGCCCTACTCGGTCAACCACACCGTCTTCCACCAGGATCCCGCCGTCCTGCCCTCCGCGGAGAACGCCAGGGCGTCCTGGAATTACCGCCTGCCCTCCTGCGGGGCCCGGCCGGACAAGGTCCTTGTCAGCTACGACCTCACCCGGCTGCAGCGGCTCAGCCCGGCGGACGGCAAACCCTACCTGGTGAGCCTGGGGGAATCGGAGCTGATTGGGGATGACCGGGTCCTGGAGCGGATGGTGTACGAGCACCCGCAGTACACGCCCGAATCGCTGCGGGCCCAGCAGGCGATCGCCGGGCTCAGCGACACCAGGATCGCGTACGCCGGCGCCTACCTGGGCTGGGGTTTCCACGAGGACGGCGCACTCTCCGGGGTGCGGGCGGCCGGGGCGCTGGGCCGCTCGTGGCCAGCCGCCCAGGCCGCTGACCGGGTTGATTCCCGGGACGGCGGGGAACGGGAGCTGCTTTCCGCGGCGGAACCGGCATGACCACGGCGGCAGCGATCTACCGCACCTCCATCTCGCATGTGCGGCGCACGCCACTGAAGAACGCCTTCATGTACCGCAGCTACTCCTGGTTCGTGGACGTGGATCATCTGCCCCGCCTCCCGTTCCTGCTCCGGCCGCTCGCCGTCTTCAGGTCCGGTGACCACTTGGGGGACCCCGGGGCCAGCATCCGGAGCAACGTTGAGCGGTTCCTGCGCACCCAGGGCCTGGAGCCCGACGGCGGGGCGATCCACATGCTGACCAGCGCCAGGGTCTTCGGTTACGTATTCAACCCCCTGACGCTGTTCTGGTGCTACCGGACCAGCGGCGAACTTGAGTGCGTGGTGGCAGAAGTCCACAACACCTACGGGGAGCGCCACTGCTACCTGTTGCGGACGGACGCGGCGGGGCGCGCTTCGGTGCCGAAGGCGTTCTACGTGTCGCCGTTCAACGATGTGGACGGGCAGTACCGCATGAAGCTGCCCGCACCGGGGGAGAAGCTGGGGGTGTCCATCGTGCTGGAGCGCGAGGGCCACCGGCCTTTCGTGGCCTCGATGGACGGCACGCGCCGGCCCGCCACGGTCCGGAACATCCTGGCGGCGGCCGTTGCCGTGCCCGCCGCGCCACTGCTGGTTTCCGCACTCATCAGGGTGCAGGGCATTACACTCTGGGCAAGACGCCTGCCGGTCGTCGCCCGACCACACCACCCCTCACAGGAGGCAGTTCAATGACAATGACGGACGACAACCAGGCAACTGCATCCGCCGAAGCCAAGGCGCAGCGCAGGACTCTCGAGGATGCTGCCACGCCCTACGCCGCGGCCTGGACCGCAACGGGGGTGCCGGCCTCGCCTGCCACCATCGATCCGGACCTGTGGCCGGAAGTTGCGCAGCCGCCGTCGGGCGCCAAAGCCGCGGTGGCCGGCAAGGCCGCCGGCCTCCTCTTCAAGGGGGCGGTCAAGCGGCTGCCCCTGCGCGTGGAGTACCCCGACGGCACCGTGCTGGGCACGGGCGGCCCGGACGCGCCGGTGATGACCATGGTGCGGCCGGAAGCGTTTGACGCCCGGATCGGCGACAACGGACTGATCGGACTGGGCGAGTCCTTCATGGCGGGGGACTGGGAGGCCAGCGACCTCGCAGGAGTCCTGGAAGTCTTTGCCGCGTCGGTGGACACGCTCATTCCCACGCCGCTGCAGAAGCTGCGCGCGCTGTACCTGCCGCGCACACCCCGGCAGGAACGGAACGCCGAGCAGAACACGCGCAGCAACATCTCGCGGCACTACGACCTGTCCAACGAGCTGTTCTCCAACTTCCTCGACTCCACCATGAGCTATTCGTCGGCCCTGTTTCCGCTGACCTCGGGGCCCCTGGCTTCTGTCGGCTGGGAGGCGCTGGCGGAAGCGCAGCAGGCGAAGATCGACAGGCTGCTGGACAAGGCCGGCGTCGGGGCAGGCACCAGGCTCCTGGAAATCGGCACCGGTTGGGGTGAGCTGGCACTGCGGGCAGCGGCACGCGGCGCCACCGTCTACAGCGTCACCCTGTCCAGTGAACAGCAGGCCCTCGCGCAGGAACGCATTGCGGCTGCCGGCTACGCGGACAAGGTCACCGTGGCCCTGCAGGACTACCGGGCTGTTGAGGGCGAATACGACGCCGTCGTCTCGGTGGAGATGATCGAGGCCGTGGGGTACGAGTACTGGCCCATCTACTTCCAGACCATCGACCGGGTGCTGGCACCCGGCGGGAAGGTGGCCATCCAGGCGATCACCATGCCGCATGGCCGCATGCTCGCCACCCGGAACGCCTACACCTGGGTCCACAAGTACATTTTCCCCGGCGGCTTCCTTCCCTCTGTCCGCGCCATCGAGGGCGTCACCCAGCAGCACACCACCCTGCGGGTGCGCGAGAGGATGGGCATGGGGGACCACTACGCCGCCACCCTGCGGCTGTGGGAGGAACGGTTCCTTTCGCGCTCGCAGGAGGTAGCGGAGCTGGGCTTCGATTCGGTGTTCCAGCGGATGTGGCTGTTCTACCTGTGCTACTCGCGGGCAGGCTTCCAGTCCGGCTACCTGGACGTGCAGCAGGTTGTCCTGGACCGCCGGGAGGCGCAGCTCTAGCCGCTGCGGCCGGGCGGCTGCCGCCGCCGTGCGTTTCATCACCATGAGGGGTTCCGGAGGTCACGTCGGGGCCCCTTTTTGGTGCCCGCGTGCGGCTGCCCGGGGCTGCGCGACACGCCGTCTTTTCCCCGACACGCTGGGGGAAAATTGTGGCTAAGTACTCCACAGGGTGTGGACTCCCTCCCCAAAAACAGCGGGATTCCGGACATTTTGGGGGTACCGGCCTGTGGATTAAAAGTGCATTAAATGACATACTTGTAATACATCATCTTGGGGTTCCAAAGAGGCGTCTGCACTAGATGTAGTATCTAGGTACAGCTTGGGCGGGGACACCGGACCAGCAAGTTTTCCAGAAAAGGGGACAGGAACCATGACCGTAACGGTTTACACAAAGCCTGCTTGTGTTCAGTGCAACGCCACCTACCGGGCGCTCGACAAAAAGGGCATCACCTACCAGAGCGTTGACATCTCCCAGGACGCCGAGGCCCTCGAGCGCCTGAAGTCACTGGGCTACATGCAGGCACCCGTTGTGGTCACGGACCAGGACCACTGGTCAGGTTTCCGCCCGGACAAGATCGAGGAACTGGCTCTCTCCGGCGTTTCCTCTGTGGCATAGGGACCCTTTCCCTGCCGGCAATCAACAACCAGCCGAGGTGACTTCAACGGCAGCACCAGCAGTCCAGGATTTCCACGCGGCTCAGCGTGTGGATTCTTCCGGGCCGGTCCCGCCGGTAGTCACCGGCAGCCGGCTCATCTACTTTTCCTCGGCATCCGAGAACACCAGCCGCTTTGTCTCGAAGCTTGGCCGTGAGGTTGCCCGGATCCCGCTCTTAGCCAAGGAAGCACCCCTCCTCGCCACCCGGCCGTTTGTGCTGGTGGTGCCCACCTACGGTGGCACCGGGGGAGAGGGTTCCGTCCCCAAGCAAGTCATCCGGTTCCTGAACAACCCGCAGAACAGGGAACTCCTGCGCGGAGTCATTGGGGCCGGCAACACCAACTTCGGGGACAACTACTGCATGGCGGGGGACATCATCGCCGCCAAGTGCGGAGTGCCGCACCTCTACCGCTTCGAATTAATGGGCACGCCAGAAGACGTGGCCCGCGTAAACAATGGATTGGACACGTTTTGGACACGACTGTCGCAGACACAGAAGTAACCAGGGCCGAGAAGCCCGAGATGCCCGCAGCGTACAAGGGCCTGGGCTACCACGAGCTCAACGCGATGCTGAACCTGTACGGCCCCAACGGCGAGATCCAGTTTGAGGCCGACCGTGAGGCTGCGCACCAGTACTTCCTGCAGCACGTCAACAACAACACTGTGTTCTTCCACGACCTGGAAGAGAAGCTCGACTACCTGGTGAAGAACCAGTACTACGAGCGCGAAACGCTGGACCAGTACACGATGAACTTCATCCGTGAGCTGTTCAACCGCGCGTACAAGAAGAAGTTCCGCTTCGAGACCTTCCTGGGTGCGTTCAAGTTCTACACGTCCTACACGCTGAAGACGTTCGACGGCAAGCGTTTCCTGGAGCGCTACGAGGACCGCGTCTGCATGGTTGCCCTGCACCTGGCGCGTGGCAACGAGCAGCTTGCCCTGCAGATGGTGGATGAGATCATCGAGGGCCGCTTCCAGCCGGCCACTCCCACCTTCCTGAACGCCGGCAAGAAGCAGCGCGGCGAGCTGGTCTCCTGCTTCCTGCTCCGCATCGAAGACAACATGGAGTCGATCGGCCGCTCCATCAACTCCGCCCTGCAGCTCTCCAAGCGCGGAGGCGGTGTGGCTTTCGCGCTGACCAACATCCGCGAGGTGGGCGCGCCCATCAAGCAGATCGAGAACCAGTCCTCCGGTGTCATCCCCGTGATGAAGCTCCTCGAAGACAGCTTCTCCTACGCCAACCAGCTCGGTGCCCGCCAGGGTGCGGGAGCTGTGTACCTGCACGCGCACCACCCGGACATTTACCGCTTCCTGGACACCAAGCGCGAGAACGCGGACGAGAAGATCCGCATCAAGACACTCTCCCTCGGCGTCGTCATCCCGGACATCACGTTCGAGCTGGCCAAGCGGGACGAGGACATGTACCTGTTCTCCCCGTACGACGTCGAACGCGTCTACGGCATGCCGTTCTCCGACGTCTCGGTCACCGAGAAGTACTACGAGATGGTGGACGACTCCCGGATCAAGAAGACCAAGATCAAGGCGCGCGAGTTCTTCCAGACGCTCGCCGAGATCCAGTTCGAGTCCGGCTACCCGTACATCATGTTCGAGGACACCGTGAACCGGGCCAACCCGATCGACGGCAAGATCATCATGTCCAACCTGTGCTCGGAAATCCTCCAGGTCTCCCAGCCCACCACGTACAACGATGACCTGTCCTACGATGAGACCGGCAAGGACATCTCCTGCAACCTGGGCTCGCTGAACATCGCCAAGACCATGGACAGCCCGGACTTCGGCCTGACCATCGAGACGGCCATCCGGTCCCTCTCGGCGGTGTCCGACATGTCCAACATCACCTCGGTGCCGTCCATCGCCAAGGGCAACGACCAGAGCCACGCCATCGGCCTGGGCCAGATGAACCTCCACGGCTACCTGGCCCGTGAGCGGGTGCACTACGGTTCCGAAGAGGGCCTGGATTTCACCAACATCTACTTCTACTCGGTGGTGTACCACGCCGTCCGCGCGTCCAACCTGCTGGCCATGGAAACCGGCCAGACCTTCGGCGGGTTCGAGAAGTCCAAGTACGCCTCCGGCGAGTTCTTCGACAAGTACACGGAGCAGGAATGGGTGCCGCAGACCGAGAAGGTTGCGGAGCTGTTCAAGAACGTGCACATCCCCACGCAGGCTGACTGGCTGGCGCTGAAGGCCTCGGTCATGGAGCACGGCATCTACAACCAGAACCTGCAGGCTGTTCCGCCCACCGGCTCGATCTCCTACATCAACAACTCCACCTCCTCGATCCACCCGGTGGCGTCCAAGATCGAGATCCGCAAGGAAGGCAAGCTGGGCCGCGTGTACTACCCGGCGCCTTACCTCACCAACGACAACCTGGAGTACTACCAGGACGCGTACGAGATCGGCTACGAGAAGGTCATCGACACCTACGCCGCTGCAACGCAGCACGTGGATCAGGGCCTGTCCCTGACGCTGTTCTTCAAGGACACCGCCACCACGCGCGACATCAACAAGGCCCAGATCTACGCCTGGAAGAAGGGCATCAAGACCATTTACTACATCCGTCTCCGCCAGCTCGCGCTGGAAGGGACCGAGGTTGAGGGCTGCGTCAGCTGCATGCTGTAGCTTCAACCAACGCGACAGTACGACGGCGGGCGCCCGCCCGCCGTCGTACGCTTTAACTTAGTGAAACCCACCCAACGCTTAGGGGATGACATGACCGAGAAGGTCAAGCTGCTTAGCCACGTCGAGGCCATCAACTGGAACCGCATCCAGGACGACAAGGACGTCGACGTCTGGAACCGCCTGGTCAACAACTTCTGGCTGCCGGAGAAGGTGCCGCTGTCCAACGACGTCCAGTCCTGGAACACGCTGACGCCTGCCGAGCAGCAGCTCACCATGCGCGTCTTCACCGGACTGACCCTGCTGGACACCATTCAGGGCACCGTTGGTGCCGTTTCCCTGATTCCGGATGCGCTGACCCCGCACGAGGAGGCCGTGTACACGAACATCGCGTTCATGGAGTCGGTGCACGCCAAGAGCTATTCCTCGATCTTCTCCACGCTGGCCTCCACCAAGGAGATCGACGAGGCGTTCCGCTGGTCCACCGAGAACGAGAACCTTCAGAAGAAGGCGCAGATCGTGATGGACTACTATCAGGGTGACGACCCCCTGAAGCGGAAGGTGGCCTCCACGCTGCTGGAGAGCTTCCTGTTCTACTCGGGCTTCTACCTGCCCATGTACTGGTCCTCACGCGCCAAGCTGACGAACACGGCCGACCTGATCCGCCTGATCATCCGCGATGAGGCAGTGCACGGCTACTACATCGGCTACAAGTTCCAAAAGGGCCTGGAGAGGGTTTCCGAGGAGAAGCGCCAGGAAATCAAGGACTACACGTTCGAGCTGCTGTTCGAGCTGTACGAGAACGAGGTCCAGTACACGCACGACCTCTACGACGGCGTGGGCCTGGCCGAAGACGTCAAGAAGTTCCTGCACTACAACGCCAACAAGGCCCTGATGAACCTGGGCTACGAGGCCATGTTCCCGGCGTCCGTCACTGACGTGAACCCGGCCATTCTCTCCGCCCTGTCCCCGAACGCTGACGAGAACCACGACTTCTTCTCCGGGTCCGGTTCGTCCTACGTGATCGGCAAGGCCGTCAACACCGAGGATGAGGACTGGGACTTCTAAGTCCGCCTTTCATCATCACCAAAGGCTGCTGCCAACGGCCCCGCACGTCCAGTGCGGGGCCGTTGGGCTTTTCGCCAGGCAGCCGTTCCGGGCGGGCATCCCAAGCCTCAGAACAGCGGCCAGGGCACCGCCGACATGTGACCGCGTGGAGCGGGAAACCGGCCCGCCGAGCGCAACCGGGCGCAGCGTGCAGCGAGCGAGGAAATTTCCTCGGCGCTGAGCAGGTCAGCCAGGTTCCGGCCCAGGTCACCGTCCAGTCCTTCGCTGACGCGGTCGATACCCTCAAGCTCCTCGGCGGTCAGGGCGTCCCCCAGCCACCCCCACAGCACCGTGCGCAGCTTGTGGTCACGGTGGAAGGTAAGCCCGTGGTCCACGCCGTGCCGGTGTCCGTCCGTCATGGCAAGGATGTGGTCGCCTTTGCGGTCGGCGTTGTTGACGACGACGTCGAACACCGCCATGCGCCTGAGCGCCGGGGAGTCCTCGTGGATGAGGGCGACCATCCGACCGGTCTCATCCTGGCCCTCGAGGACGTGTTTCCAACCGATCTCAGGTACGTCGTCCGACGCAACGAGGTCCACCGCGTTCTGGTCGGGGTCTGCCTCCTGCCACAGCTGCACCATCCCTTCGCCCAACGGACCATCGCGCAGCCAGGTGCGGGGCACCACGTTCCATCCGAGGACCTCCGAGACCAGATAAGCGGCAACCTCCCTGTGGGCAAGGACCCCGTCGGGAAAATCCCACAGCGGTTTCTCCCCGGCAACCGGCTTATAGACAACCGCCGTGTCGCCGATGCTGCCCAGGAAGGTGGCGTTCGACGCCGTCGTGATGCGCCCCGTGAGCGTCAGCTCGGCCGTCACCAGGTCGGGCGCAGGCATCAGGCCTCGGGCAGGGTGCAGACGTGACCGTCCGCGTCTACGGGGTAACCACACAGCGGGCACGCCGGACGCCCGGCGCCCACAACCTCCCGCGTGCGCTTGGCGAAGGCGCGGGCGGTGCCGACCGGCATCCGCACCAGCAGCATTTCGGGCACGTCGGCGTCGTCCTCATCAAGCGGTTCGTCGCCGTTATCAGCGTCGACATCGGAGATGGGGTAGGCCTCGATCACGACCTGGGCCGTTGTCGGGTCCCAACCTAAGCTCATGGCGCCGGTCCGGAACTGCTCCTGAACGGCCTCGAGCTGGTCATTGTCAACCAATTCAATGGGAGTACTGCTGGGGACGCTGTGAGGGTTCCCGTCAATGGTGAGAAGCTGGTCGAGGATTTCGTCGATCTTCTCCGCGAGCAGGGCCGACTGCTGCTTCTCCATGGCGATACTGACCGTCTGATTCCCTGCCCGCACCTGCAGGTAGAACGTCCGTGCCCCCGGAGGGCCAATGGTGCCGACGACTACCCGATCGGGCCAGTCGAACTCATGAACACGTGTAGGCATAAGAGCATTTTAGGCACAGGCGCCTCAAGGCGCCTGGTGCCCTGCACCGCCGCCCACCGGCGCGTCGGTGGAGTGGACGCCATTCGACAGCCAGGACAGATCCCCGGCCTCGGTGTTGGTCGCGTAAACGCTTGGCCTTGTGGCACTGTAGCGCACGATCGATACGGAGGCCGGACCCACGTTAATTCGCTGGAACAGGTCCAGGTGCATGCCCAGTGCGTCGGCGATGATGGATTTGATGACGTCACCGTGGCTCACCGCCACCCATACGGCTCCTGGCCCGTACTCGGCTTCGAAGGCGGCATCGTGGCGGCGAATGGCGGCCACCGCCCGGGCCTGCATCCCGGCCATGGATTCACCGCCGGGAAAGACGACGGCGGACGGCTGGGATTGCACGGCCGACCACAGATCTTCGGTTGCGAGGTCACTGAGCATGCGGCCCTGCCACTGGCCGTAATCGCATTCGGTAAGGTCGGGTTCCACCGGCGCGTACGGAGTGCCGGCCTGGCGGTCGAGGATGAGCTGGGCGGTCTGCTGGCAACGCTCGAGAGGGCTCGATACCACCCCGACGACCGGCACCGCCGCGAGCCGTTCTCCGGTCAAAGCCGCCTGCTCGCGCCCGGTCTGGTCCAGGCTGACACCGGCGGCCCGCCCGGCCAGCAGTCCAGTGGCATTGGCTGTGGTGCGTCCGTGCCGCACGAGGATAACTGTTGCCATCCACCCAGCCTATCCACCCGCACGATGGCAGTGTGCGCCGGGGCCCATGGAAACCGGCAACCTTGCCCCTATCGGTTCAGCAAAGGGCATCGGGTGCTACTGGGCTAAGAAGGCCGAACCCATAATGCTGCGCCGGTGCGGGCTTAGGGTGCGGCAATGACGATGTTCTTGTGGATCGCCTTCCACCCATCACCGGCTGTCCGCGGCTGGCGTTGGCCGGTCACATTCGAAAAACAAGCGTTCCCGCTGCAGCCGCCCAACAATGCGGATACTGTGGCTTCACCACGTGTAGGCGTGACCTGGGAGCAGCGGGCAGGGTCGTAATGAGCTGGCAGAACCGCCCGCGACCCAAGGACCTTCATGAACATGTTTACCTCCCACTCGAAGCTGCGTCGGAAGAGGATCCGGCATCCCCGGTTCACACTGGGGGAGAGGGTCAGCTTTCTGGACGCAGGCCTTTCCGGCACGGGCGTCGTGGATGCCATGACGGGTGACTACTCCATCATCTGGATCTGGGCTGACGGCGGTCTTGGCCGGCGGATGTTCTTCCAGGGCTGCGGCAGTATCGTCTCGTCCCTCGAGGACCAGCCGGAGTGAGCAGTGGCGCGTCACCGTCCGCCTTCATCTGCTGCGGGGACTGCCTCCGGTCACGCGGACCCCGCCAACTGCCCCCGTCCACGGAGTATCACCGGGTCCGGTAAGGACCAGATGCGCAAAAACGTACCCCTGCTCAAGCGCAATGACCTGCGAAGTGGCTCCATCACAATCCAGCGCGAGCTCAACCGGCCGGAAGGGTGCACCCGGATGCTCCTGCCCAACGGACACCGCGGCGCCGGTAGCACCAACACAGGCAGCGGTGACAATGTACTCCCCGGCGGCCGGCACCTTCTCCGTTGCTCCAAAGCCCTTGACCGGGCCATCCAATGGTCCCTCCTCAAAAAAATGGCGGGCCCCGGCACCGCCTTGAGCAGCCGGTCCAGCTCGCCGTAGTTCTTGACCTCCCGCTCCAAGACCAACGGGTCGACATAAACCGGCGCGGACGCAGCCTCCCCGGCCGGTTCGGACGTTGGCCTGTTCATTGGCCCAGTGCCCCGTGTTGGCGGATGCCCGGGTTCGGTGTACTCGTACGTGCACCCGGCCAGTAACCCTGGAGGAATCAGCAAGGACACCGCAAAGGCAATCCGGTGGCGCCTCTCCCTCGATCCCATGGGCACACCAACTCTTGCCGGTCAGGCCGGCTGCCAACTCACCGGGAGTGCCTTCACCCCATAGACGATCGTGCTGTCCATTCGTTCCAGGTGCGCTCCCGGTTCCAGGGAAAGCCCGGGCAAACGGGACAACAGGGCCTCCAGGACGATCCTGGCTTCGAGCCGGGCCAGCGGCGCGCCGAGGCAGAAGTGAATGCCGTGGCCGAATGCCAAATGCCGGTTGTGGCCGCGATCAACATCGAACTCGGCAGGCCGCTGGAACTGCCTCTCGTCGCGGTTGGCGGAGCCGATCCACGCTACGACCGGTGCGCCGGCTGGAATCACTTCGTCACCCAGGGTGGTCTCCGCGACGGTCAACCGGTACATGGACTGCACCGGCGACCGAAAGCGCAGCACTTCCTCGATGGTCTGGGGAATCAGGGCTGGTTCCCTGAGCAGGCGGTCAATGGTTCCGGGGTTCTCAGCCAGGCATAAAACGGCGTTACCGATGAGATTTGTGGTGGTCTCGTTTCCTGCGACGAGCAGCAGGGCGCAAAAACCGAGCAGTTCGGGCACCGTCAGTTTTTGGCCGTCAATCTCCGCTGCAAGCAGGGTACTGATCAGGTCCTGGCCCGGGCGGCTCCTGCGTTGGTCGATCAGGGCCAGGAAGTACTCCGTCATCTCCACGTTTGCTGCGGTGTGATCCTCACTGGCCGCACCGGTCCGCGTTTGGCTGACAATCACATCGGACCACCGTTTGAACCGCTCACGGTCCTGCGGGGGGATCCCCATGAGTTCGGAGATCACTATGACGGGCAACGGGTACGCCAGTTCCTTGATCAGGTCTGCGCTGCCGCGGTCCGCGATCCCCTCCAGCAGCTCGTCCGTGAGCCCGGCGATGCGGGGAGCCAGCGCATCCACGGCTTTGGGAGTGAACGCCTGGGTGACCAGGGAGCGCAGCTGCCGGTGCCTTGGAGGATCGGTGGCGATCAGGCTCGAGGAAAACAGCTGGCCGGTCCCCGATGCATCGTCACCTCCCATGTGCGACGAGAAGGTGGCGTATTCAGACAAAGCCCGCTGAACGTCGTCGTACCGGAAGACGTGCCAACTGCCGGATTGTTCGTCGAAATGGACAGGGGCAGTTTCCCGCATTCGTTCGTAATGGGGAAAGGGGTCGAGCTGGTGTTCAGCGGAATGGTTGACGTCCATGGCTGGCCTCTCTGCTCGCCTGGGTCTCTATCGGACTGACGTACGCGGTGGTTACTGCCGATGGAGCGCTGAACCTTGATTTTAGCCAGCGCATGCCCCCGGGTCACTAGCAGGCGGCGGCAAGGTTGTTTCTGGATGCGGTGCTACCGGTGGATGCGTTCCCGCCAGTCTGCAGGTACCTTGTCCGCCGGTGCAGGTGAGGGCTGTTCCGGTGGCCTGGACTGGGGATCCGGAAGTCGCGGTCCACGGAAGAACTTCTTCGTGGGGTGCTCGTAGAACCAGTCCTCCCCGGGTTCAAAGGACCTCACGACGGGGTGACCGGCTTTGCGCGAGTGGGCGCTGGCATGCTGGGAGGGAGATGAATCGCAGCATCCGATGTGGCCGCATTGGGCGCAGCGGCGCAGATGCAGCCACCATCCCGGGCCGTCACCGCCAAGGCACTCCAGGCACCCTGTTCCACTGGGTGTGGCGGCAAGGTTGATCCCCGCGATAGGGCGGTCCTCCAAGGGGTACTCCATGTCCATCACTCCGGTCCTGCTCAGGTCATCCCGGCTGCCCCCGTCGGGAGCAAGTCTGGCAGAATCTCCACGCCCTTGTCTGCACTGTCCCAGCGCGAGTATCGTGAGCGCCACCGAACCATTGAACCGGAAAGACGGCGGCCATGGATCACTCGGTTCCGATCATGCTGATTGCCACCTCTGACTCGGACTCCCGGCGCATTCTCGGAGATGAGTTACGCCGGCGCTATGGTGCCGACTATGAGGTGGTGGCCTGCGAGGGACACGCCCACGGGCGGGCGGTGCTTGAGGGGCTCCGGCGCTGGAACCGCCCGGTAGCGCTCATACTCGGGTGTTATGGCCCGGCTGACCGCGGTGGGCTCGATTTCCTGCGTCGCGCCTATGGCTTTCACCCGGCCGCAAAGCGGGCAGTTGTGGTGACATGGGGTGACTTCGCCAGCGCCCCCACCGTTTTCCGTGCGATCGGGCAGGGGCACGCGGAGCTGCTGATCATCCGACCAGAACGCTCGCGGGACGAAGAATTCCATGGGGCGATCACTGACGCCCTTGACGACTGGCACCTGGCCCAAGGGGTCGGGTTCGAGGCTGTCAGGCTGATCGGGGAGGTTGGCGACGGGAGGACCCATTCGCTGCGCGACTCCCTGAGCCGAAACCACATTCCGGTGGGCTTCCATCCCGTGGGGTCCGAGACTGCGGAACGGACGCTGGAGAGCCTTGGCCTGCGTGACCCCATGCTGCCAGTCCTGGTGCTGGAGTTCACTGCTTCACCAATTGTCCTCCAGAACCCAACTGACCTGGAGATTGCCGAGGCGATGGGGGTGACGCGACCGCCACCACCGGACAAGGTTTTCGACGTGGTGGTGGTTGGAGCCGGTCCCTCCGGTCTTGCAACCGCCGTCTATGCCTCCTCGGAGGGCCTCGCCACCATGGTGGTTGAGGGAGAGGCTGTGGGGGGCCAGGCCGGCACCAGCTCCTTGATCCGCAACTACCCTGGCTTCTCCCGGGGTGTCAGTGGCGCCCATCTGGCCTACCGCTCGTTCCACCAGGCCTGGACTTTGGGCACGGACTTCCTGTTCTTGCGGAAGGTGGAAGGCCTCGGCGCGGACGGAGCACTCTACGCTGTGTCGATTTCCGATGGCAGCAAGGTGCGGTGCCGCACAGTGGTGGTGGCCACCGGAGTGGACTACCGGCGCCTCGGGATACCCCAGATAGAGGATCTGGTGGGCAGGGGCGTCTTCTACGGGGCCACAGTCTCCGAGGCGCCGTCGATGGCCGGTAAGAACGTCTGCGTTGTGGGTGGCGGGAACTCGGCCGGACAGGCGGTCCTGCACCTGGCCAAGTTCGCGAAGAAGGTGACGCTGCTGGTGCGTGGCCCCACCCTGTCGGTGAGCATGTCGGAATACCTCATCTCCCAACTGGAGGCCACCAGGAACGTTGCGATCCGCTATGGCACCGTAATCGTGGGCGCCCGCGACCGGGACGGCTTCCTTGCCTCGGTCAAGGTCGCCTCGCCCGGCGCCGCCGACGCAACGCCGGGCGAGGAGATCGAAGCCGGCGGTCTATTCGTGCTGATCGGTTCGGTGCCGCGGACCTCCTGGCTGCCCGACACCGTAGAGCGTGACCAGGCCGGTTTCCTCCGCACTGGCGCCAACCGGGATGTGAACGACGCCGGGTCCCTCAGGCCCGGCAGGCATCCGCTGGCCCTGGAAACCAGCATGCCCGGCATCTTCGCGATCGGCGACGTACGGGCCGGTTCCATCAAAAGGGTGGCTACCGCTGTTGGGGACGGGGCCACCGTGGTCTCGATGCTCCACACCTACCTGGCCGAGCACCCCCTGCCTGCTTCGCCCCCTGCCCCGGGTGATGCTGCCGTATCCGAGGAGCTGCCCGGAGATGTCCGCTTCAACTGAGGGCACACCGTTGATTCCGCCGATGCGGTGGCTGCTCTACGTCGCTGCATTCCTCGTGTTTCTTGCCGGGCTCGTGCTGTTCGTGTTTCCGCTGCGGACGGCGGAATGGTTCGCGTGGACCGTCAATCCGCCCATGACCGCCGTCTTCCTCGGGGCGGCATACTGGTCGGCCGCCGGCCTGGAAGTGACCGGCGCCCGCTCAGCGAGTTGGGAATCGGCGAGGCTGGCCGTCTGGCCCGTGTTCGTCTTCACCACGCTGACTCTTGGGGTCACCCTGCTTCATCTGGATCGCTTCCACCTCTCGCCAGAAAATGGCCCCCTTGCCCGGGTGGCCACCTGGGCGTGGCTGGCGATCTATGCCATCGTGCCGGTGGCGATGCTCGTGGTCAGCTGGATGCAGATCCGCTCCCGGCGTCCTGCTGCAACGTCCGTCACGCCAGGACGGCCAGTACTGCCCCCTGCGCTCCGGCTGCTCATGGCGGGAATCGCCGGGGTACTGCTGCTCTACGGAGTGGCGCTTCTGGCAGTACCCGCTTATGCCGCGGCGTGGTGGCCGTGGACACTGTCCGAGCTCACGGCGAGGGCGGTCGGAGCGTGGCTGGTCGGCCTGGGCTGGTCGGCCGCGCAGGGCCAGTCCAGCGCCGACCCCCGCACCGTCCGTCCCGTGGCCCTAACCTCGGTTGCCTTCGTCATTCTGCAGGCGCTTGCCCTGCTGCGGTATGGCGGCGCCCTGGCATGGCCGAGCGCACCGGCCATCGGCTTCGTCACCGTGCTGCTGGCCATAGGAACCGCCGGTGGATGGGCATTCGCTCTATCGCGATCGCCCGGAGCGCGGGCCGGAATTAGCTGAGCGGGCTTTCCGCAGAGGCCCGATCCTTCTTCGCCTGCCGCTCAGCGCGCTGCGTGATGCCCAACAGCATCGCGCGATCCATGACCAAATAACCCGGCTGAAGCAGGACGTCCGTGAACCGCAGTCCTGCCTGCCGCCCCGGACCGGTGCGTGTCCGCAGCAGCAGCCGCGTCCCGCCGTCGTCCGCTTCGTGGAGGATGAACTGCAGTCCAGCCCCGTGAACCCTCATCCACCAGCCAGGGCCACACCTGGGCAGGCGGCGCGGAAATAGAGCCCATACCCAGGTACAGGATCAAAACTTTTGGTCCGGGGTCTGCTTCATCCCAGGCGAAATGACTTACGATCAAACTCACTTCGAGACCGGCTAATTCGATGACATGTCGCTGCGGGATCCAGGAAGAGTACCGATGCCCGCCCTTTGGGGCGGCCCCGGTACTGGCCCGCACTAATCCTGGGGGAGCCTGCTGGTGCAGCACCGACTGAACAAACATGACTGTACTGTTCACACCGCTGATGTTGTCCGGCGTTTGGGACTTCTTTTGCCTTACGGCGCAGGGGAGGATCTGGGACCGGTTCGTGCGGCGGAGCTGGCGGACTGGATCGATGTCGACCCCGACGCCGAGCCCGAGATTGCCGGCCACGGCTGGCAGGTGGGACTGGGTGATGAAGTCGGCCTGTTTGTTCGCCGCGACCATGACGATCTGGCAGAACTCCTGGGCGGGCAGGCCGGCGTCCGCTCCGTTGTGCAGCTCGATCGGGAGGTGTTCGCCGTTGACGCGCCCCGGATGTGCGCCGACGGATTGCGCGCAGCCGTGATGCAGGCTGTCGCAGCAGCCAACTTGCGGGCACATGACCCCTATGTCGTTGACCAAAAGGATGTCCCGGCCGGAGGAGGAGTCCACCTGGACGCCCCAGCCACTACGTCCCGTCCGGCGCAGCAGGTGGAACCTGAAGAGGACGACGACCTGTGCCGGCTGGTGTGCGGGGACGCCGCCAGCGATGGCCGGCGGGTCCAGGTGTGGGTCAACATGAACGGAATCCTCATCCTGCCCGCCGGAACCATCCCGCACGGTCCATTGGACCCGGGCGGGAACCCCCGCTTTCAGCGCGCCACCGTGACGCCGGCGCGTGCCGTCAGACTCGCTAAGCAGCACGCAGGCCGTTGGATCCCGTACGCCTCCCTCGCCACACTCCGCCTCCGCCGGCCCGGGCTGGTACGCCGCCGCTGGTCAGCCACTGCTGTGGAGCGGGACGGCGCTTCTACCCCCATGAGCTGGAAGGGGACACGTCCCCATGCGCTGTTGCTCTGGGGGTACGTCGTCGCCCGGCGCGGGCTCGACGCGGTGGACGGGCTGCCGTAGAAGGATGCGCCACGGGGGTGCGAAGCGCTGGACGAAGCACCAGATTTCGTGTTCCCGCAAGAAGGGCTCAACGTTGGGCAAATATTCCTGAAGCATTCCGAAGCAGGGCCTTCGGCCGCTATTTTCCGAACTCTTCGCGATCTACGCTGTCCAGCATCCGAAAGTTTGGGAGACGACCATGAGCCCTGATGCCACACCACAGCTGCTGCAGGAACGGGTTCCCGGGCAGGCAGTGCTCGAGACGTTGATGGCGGTGCAAAGCCGCGTTCCGGGCCGCAGCTGGCTTAAGCGGTTGCTTGGTGCCAGCCCGCTCGGTCCGGAGAGCATGCCCTGGTACAAGGGGGCTCTCGGCGAAATTGCCGTGGGAAGGATCCTTGAGGGGCTGGGTCCCGAGTGGCTGGTCCTGCATGCCGTGCCGGTGGGCGCCGGTGCCTCGGATATTGACCACGTGCTGGTGGGGCCTGCGGGAGTTTTCACCTTGAACACCAAGAACCACTCCGGCCAGCCCGTCTGGGTGGCGGGGCGGGCACTCCTGGTTGCGGGAAAGAGGACACACCACATTCGTAGCGCTGCGTACGAAGCTTCCCGGGCAGCAAGACTTCTGGGCACCGCGGCTGGCTTCCCTGTCGAGGTGACCGGCGTCGTGGTCATCGTCCAACCGAAGAGCCTGACCATCAAAGCGCGGCCCGAGCGCGTGGCCGTGGTGAGGGACGCACGGCTCCTTGCCTGGCTGCGCCAGAGCCAGGCCGTCCTGGGCCCGGAGCAGGTGGCCCGGATCGCGTCGGCGGCCGTCCAGCCGGGGACCTGGTGCCGGAAGCCTCCTGCCGCAAGCGATCTGCCCGCCCTTCAGGACAGCTTCACTGCCCTGCGGATGATGGTTGAACAAGCGCGACGGCGGCAGGCAGCCTGGGCGTTGAGCGTTCCGGCAGTCGGTTTCGTGGTCCTGGCCAACAGCGCGCAGTGGGGCGCAGCCATCCTCCAAGGCCTTGGCGGTCGCTGAACCGGCCGGGACGTTTGGCCTCTGGATCCGGCAGGGGAGTGAAGCGCAAACTGGGATGATGCGGTTCCACAGGCGTTTGGTCATCGTGTTCGCGGCTGCTGCTGCGGGCGCAACCTATGCCCGGTACCTGCGTCCGCGGCAGCTCCACTGGGGCGCGACGCCGGAAGAGGTCTCACGTGCTCTGCCCGGAGATGACCTCGTGCCGGGTCCATCCTTCAACGCCACGCGGGCGGTCACGGTTGGAGCGCCGCCGGAGCGGATCTGGCCGTGGCTGGTCCAGGCCGGGCTGACCCGTGCCGGCTGGTACAGCTACGACATCCTCGACAACCTGGGCCGTCCAAGCGCCCGGCGCATCATCCCCGAACTTCAACACCTCGCTGTCGGCGACATTGTGCCGATGAGCCCTGACGGCAAGCACGGCATGCCGGTCCAGGCGATGGACGCACCGAAGTCCATGATCTGGGGTACGCCCGGTGACACCACCTGGACGTGGCAGCTCGATCCCATGTCGGACGGCTCAACGCGGTTGATCAGCCGTGTGCGCTCGCGGTACCGGTGGCTCTCGCCCACCATAGCTTTCTCCCTCTTGCTTGAGTTCGGCGACTTCTGGATGATGCGCAAAATGCTGCTGAACGTGCGCGACCGGGCTGAAGCAGCGCCTTGAGCCCCAGTTAGAACAGAGCCCTCTTGCGGGGGAGCCGAAGGCAGGGAGCTGCACAGCGGTCAGGAGCTGCCGTAGAGGACGCGGTGCAGGTTTTCTTCTCCTGGGGACCGTGGAATGTATAGATAGTCCGCGTGGCCGCCGGGCTGAGCGGGCATGGCGGACAGGGCAGACTCTGGCCAGTGGGGTGGTTCCCAGTCCTGGTGTTCGCTTTTGTAGTGGCGGCCGGTGGGTGAGGTCCAGCCGGGTGGTTGGTTTTTGGTGGCTGGTGTTGGTGTCCAACCGCTGGTGTGCCGGAGTTTGTGGTGTTTCGGGCAGGGGTGTCCGAGGTTGCTGATCCCGGTGGTCCCGCCGTGGTGCCAGGCGAGGAGGTGGTCTGCCTCGTTATCCAACGACGGGTTGCTGCAGCCGGGGAACGGGCACTGGCCGTCCCGCATCCGGAGCCAGTTCCGCATGGCTTTGGTGACCCGGTAGCTGCTCCGCCCGATCTCCAACGGGGCCCCGTCCCGCGGATCGACCAGGACCCGGTAGAACGAATCAGCCCCGTTAGCGACCAGGTCCCGTGCCATCGACGCTGGGATGGGGCCGAACCCGTCCAGCACCGCCGGCTCCTCCGTCAGGCCCATCAGCGAGAACACCGGCACGGTGACGAGGACCTGCGCCCGGATCCCCGGGGAAAGCAGGCCGGCTCCGTCGCTGTCGCTTGCTTCCTCGCCGTTACCTGCACTGTTGTCTGCATGGAAGGTTGCACTGGTGCCGCTGGTGAGGATGGCTTGGGCGAAGTGGTCGGCACTGAGTTGGGTGAGGGTGCGGGGTTCGGTGGGTCCTTGTGCGGCGCGGGAGAGGGCGTTGAGCCGGTTCCAGCCTGCCATGGCCTGGTCGGCGGGGAGGCAGGCCGAGAGCCAGGCCATCCCGTCCTGGTCCGGCCGGTAGTCGACCCGCCGGTCCGCCACCCCCTTGGCGTGGCGCTTCCCGATCGATTCGGGATGGTGGCGTTCGCGCCAGGTCCGGGCTTTGTGCTTGAACCGGTGAGCGGGCATCTCACCGATCGTCGCCGCCCCGGCCGGCCGTGGTGTGTCCGGGTCCAGGAAGTGGGCTTCCAGGGCGGCGGCACCGGCGGCGTCGAGGGTGGCGGCCTCGTCCGCCATGACCCGGGCGTGCTGCCACGAGATCGTACCGGCGTGCAGGGCCGCGAGGGTCAGGGGCAGGGTGGTGGTCAGCGCGTGGGATACAGACAGGAACGCGCTGGCGGCCCGCGGCCCGAGGGCCAGCACGCACCCGATCTCCGCGGCCACAGCCATTTCCTGTGCCTGCACCGGCATCCCGGGAGGGGCCAGGGCGTGGGCGGTGTCGGCGTACTTCATGGCAGCGCGGGCCTTCAACCCCGCCACGCCGGCCTCCACAGCCGCCGCGGCGGCGAGGATGTCCAGGCTCCCATCTGCCAGCCCGGCTAAGGGATCGGCAGCAGAGAACGGCTCCGAACCGCACCCGTCCACCTCCGCGTTGAGCACGGCAAGGGCGGCCCTGATATCCGCAAACGCCTTAGCCACCGCTTCGCTGCCCATAAAACAATCTTGGCAAGGGGGTCTGACAATCACGTGTGGCCCCCCGGGCAGTCGAAAGAGAGCAAAGTGAAGCCCTACTGCGCCGTCCATCAGCCCAGGAGTACGATCGCGATGTGAGCGATCCGGAGCTTGTTCCCCTGCCGGTGGGATTCGAACGGTTCCACCGGCGGGCCTTCATCAATTACCAACTCAACCGGGCACATGCCCTGGGTTTTGCCGACCGGGATGAACTGCTCGGCGCCGCACCACACGTGCGGGGAATGGATGACTGCGTCGCCGTGTTCGAGGCTTTGTCCAACCGCGCCGCAGCCGAGGACCGGCACCGGCAGGCGGCGGGTTACGCCAGGATCGCAGAGTTCTTCACGCCACCGCGGTCAGCCGAAAAGGCGACGCGCTACCGCCGCTACCTGCAGCTCTTCGAGACGGCATTCGCCGCTGCCGGTCTGACCCGTCACACCATCCCTTATGGCGAAGCGTCATTGCGGGCCTACTCGCTTCCGGCGTCCGGGACCCGAAACGGCGGCACGGTGCTGCTGCACGGCGGGTTCGACTCCCTGATCGAGGAGTTCTTCCCCATCTGCCAGCGGATAGCCGCCGCAGGTTTCCAGGTGGTTGCCTTCGAGGGCCCGGGCCAAGGCGGTGCCCGGACATTGAACGGGCTGACCTTCGACCACGACTGGGAAAAGCCTGTCGGGGCGGTGCTGGACCACTTCCGGCTCGGCCACGCCGCCCTGGTAGGCATCTCCATGGGTGGCTACTGGGCAGTCCGCGCCGCAGGCCGCGAGCCCCGGATCCACCGGGTGGTGGCCTGGCCGCCGGTGTACGACTGGCTCTACAGGCTCCCACGCGTGGCGCGCGGCCCGGTCCGCGCGATGGTGCGGCACCGCGGCTTCATGCGCTGGAGCGTGCGGACCCGTGCCCGGCTGTTTCCCACCCTCCGTGTGGTGGTGGACCAGGTCCTGTACATGCTCAACAGCGACGACCCGGCCGACGTCGCCGAATGGTTCCTTGGCATGAACGCCAGGCACCTGGGCAGCGGCCGGGTGAACCAGGACGTGCTGTTGATGGTTGGCGAAAACGACGCCTTCCAACCGCCAGCGCTGGCCAGGGAACAGGAAAGGGCGCTCGTGGCGGCCCGCAGCGTCACCACCCGGGTGTTCACCCGGGCCGAGCACGCCGGCCAGCACTGCCAGATGGGGAACCTCGGGCTCGCGTGTGCGGTGCTCACCACCTGGCTGCAGGCTGCCGATACGGGCTCAACCGAAACGTCCCCAGCCTGAGGGCAGGTGGTCCCGAACCCCGGGACCACCGGCAGCGTCAGCGTCCGACGACGTTCAGCGCCACGAGGTGCGCGCCCCCACCTTCGGCGAAGACCGCCAGGGCCGTGCTCGCCTCCGCAGGGAACACAAGGTCCGTGATGGTGGCGAGCCCGTCCTGGGCGAAGACCTCCACGGAGCAGCGGTCCAGATGGACAGACAGTCCAAGGCGGCCATCCCGCAGCGGAACGGCGACGGCCTCAACGGAAGGGAAGGCCGCATGGAAATCTGCCTGTCCCGACTCCCTCCGGTCCAGGCGAAGCACGCCGTCCGCAACGTCGTAGCTGATGACGGTACGTTCGGCTCCGCCGGCCCGGACCACCAGCCCCACACGGGTTGCCGCACCCGGCTCGAAAACCACCTCCAGCCGCCCCACGGCGGCTGCCACCGGCAGCTCCTGGACGCCAGATGCCAGGGCCTGCGGACCCAGGCTGAAGCTTGGGGATTCCTGCCCGGCAAACGGGTCAATGGCCGTTTGCCGAAGCACCAATCTCCCGTCCAGCCTGGCCAGTGAGACCTCCCGCGGCAGTGACATCGAACTGCGCCACCCGCCGGTGGGGGTGGAGCCGGCATAGTCCCAGTTGTTCATCCAGCCGATCATGATCCGCCGGCCGTCGGCAACCCCGCTGAAGGAGACCGCGGCGTAGTAGTCGCGGCCCCAGTCGAGCCAGCCGTACTCACGCATCCGGCTGCCGTCCTGTTGGAAGCCCTCCGTAACCGTCGACCCGGAACGGAACTCCACGCCGTCGAACGCGCCCAGGAAGTACTGCCCGGCGGAACCGCCGGCGATGCCGCCCGGGTTGAGGTTGACGATGAGGACCCACCTGGTCTCACCGGGGTTGCCGTCCACGGGCAGCTCGAAGAGGTCCGGGCACTCCCACACCCCGCCGGTGGCGTTGGCTGGGCCAAAGGTGCTCAGGTACTCCCAGCTCTTCAGGTCAGCCGACTTGTACAGCACCACCTGGCGCTGCACCGCCTCAACGGCGACCATCACCCAGTAACTGCCCGCGGCGCCGTCGTACCAAAAAACCTTGGGATCCCGGAAGTCCGAGGACGCGCGGTCCAGGACGGGATTGCCGGAGTGCTTTGTCCAGGTGGCGCCCTCGTCGAGGCTGTAGGCGAGCGACTGGGCCTGCCGGCCCGCCAGGGGTGAGGCGGCACTGTAGGCGCTGGTGTAAATGGCAACCAGCGGAGGATTGCGGGCCGTGCCGAGGCCACTGGTGTTGTGCTCGTCGAATACCGCCGAGCCGGAGAAAATCGCCTCGCGCTCGTCGCACGGAATGGCCACCGGCTGCTCGTCCCAGTGGAGCAGGTCCGGGGAGGTGGCATGGCCCCAGGACATGTTGCCCCAGTCCGTGCCGAAGGGATTGTGCTGGTAGAAGAGGTGGTAGGTGCCGTTGAGGTACACCAGCCCGTTGGGATCGTTCAGCCAGTTGCGTTCGGCGGTGAAGTGGAACTCCGGCCGGTAAGGGTCCGCGGTGGTGGCGGGAGGTGCCCCTGGCGCCGTCGTTAATGAATTCACGGTCAGCCCTTCACGCCGCTGGAGGCGATGCTGTTGACGAACGAACGCTGGAAGGCGATGAAAAGCACCACCACCGGAACAGTGATGAGGGAAGCGTATGCCATCACCTCGCCCCACGAGACGTTCAGCTGGAAGAAGTACTGGATGCCGATCATTACCGGACGCAGTTCCTCGGACTGGACCACCATCAGCGGCCAGAGATAGGAGTTCCAGGCAGGGAGGAAGGTCAGGATCGCCACGGTGGCGGTGGCCGGCCCGGAGAGCGGCATGACCACCTGGCGGTAGATCTTGAACCAGCCGGCGCCGTCGATGCGCGCGGCCTCGTCCAGCTCCTTGGGAATGGACTCGAAGTACTGGTGGAACAGGTAGATGGAGAAGGCGTTGGCGATGAACGGGATGATCTGGACCTGGTACGTGTCCAGCCAGCCCTTGGAGAACTCGAGGCTGAAGCCGTTCAGTTCGAAGTAGGGGAGCTGGTTGACCCACCACACCAGCGGCAGGGCCAGGGTCTGGAAAGGCACAATCAGCGTGGCGAGGATCGCGGTGAACACGATCTTCTTCCCGCGGACCTGCATGCGGGACAGGGCGAAGGCGCAGAGGCTGTTGACGAAAATGCCGAGGATCACCGTGACGGCGGAGACGCCCACCGAGTTGAGCAGGAATCGGGCTGCCGGGACTCGGTCGAAGACGGCTGCGTAGTTGTCGAAGGAGATGTTGCCCACCGGCAGGAACGCGGCCAGGGAGGACATGTCGCCGAAGATCTGCTGGTCCGGCTTCAGCGAGGAGACCAGCATGAAAACGATGGGGAACGCGGCGACGACGGCGAAGAGGATGCGGACCAGCATGGTGCCCGCGTCTTTCAGGAACAGTTGGTTTTTCATGTCAGTCTTTCTCCCGCGTGAGGTGGCGCTGCACCGCGGAGACGATCAGCACGAGGACGAAGAACACCAGCGAAATGGCGGAGGCATAGGAGGTTTCCTGCTGCCGGTAGCCGGACTGGACCGCCTCGTAGATGATGGTGGTGGTCGAGTCCATCGGACCGCCCTGGGTCATCACGCTGATCTGGTCGAAGAGGCCAAGGGCCTGGATGGTGATGGTCACGAGGACCAGGCTGCGGGTGTGGAAGAGCCCCGGCCAGGTGACGTAGCGGAACTGCTGCCAGCGGCTGGTGCCGTCCAGCTGCGACGCCTCGTACAGTTCGCCCGAGATGCCCTGGAGCCCGGCCAGCCAGATGATCATGTGGAAGCCGGCGGCCTGCCAGATGGACAGGATGATGATGGCGGGCATAGCGGTGTTCGGGTCCCCGAGCCAGTCCGGGCCGTCGATGAGGCCGAAGCTGACGGCGGAGAGGATCTCGTTGATCAGGCCGTCCTTGCGGTACATGAACAGCCACAGCAGGGAGACCACCACCATGGAGGTGACCACGGGCAGGAAGTACACGGTGCGGAAGAAATTTACGCCCCGGAACTTCTTGTTGATCAGCAGCGCCATCACCAGGGCCAGGCCGGACTGCACCGGAACAATGACCACCGTGAAGTAGGCGACGTTGAGCAGTGCCCGGTAGAACGTGGGGTCCGAGAAGAGGCGGGCGAAGTTGTCCACGCCCACGAACTCCACCGGCCGCGGCGAGATGAGCCGTGCGTTGGTGAAGGCCAGGCCGAATCCGAGGATGGCCGGGATGAAGATGAAGGCCAGCAGCAGCACTGCCGCCGGGGCGATCATGCCCCAGCCGCTGAGCTGCTCGCGGCCGGAGCCGGGCCTGCGGTGCTTGGTGGGGGCCTTGCGCCTGGCGTTCGACGGCGGCAGTGCGGTTTCCGGGGTAGCGGGACGTGGGCGTGTGGGAAGGGGAACAGTTGCCATGGGGGTCTCCGTAGGTCGGGCGGCGGGAGGGATGCGGCGCGCTGCGGCGCATCCCTCCGGCGTGCTCCGGCTAGTTGTTGTAGCCGCCGTTGGACTTGATGTTGGCGTCAATCGCCTTCACGGCGCTGTCCAGGGTGGCCTGGGGGTCGGCCCCGTTCAGGATGTCCTGGGTTGCCTTGCCGAACTCGGTGGCGATGAAGGGGTAGGCGGGAGTTTCAGGGCGCATCACGGCGTATTCCCGGGAGAAGTCCATGAAGATCCGGTTGGCGCCGCCTTCGGTGAAGCTGGGGATCTGGGCCGCAGCCTCCTCGCTGGCCGGAATGGCGCCGGTGGCCTTGGCAACCGCGGCGATGTTCTCCGGCTTCAGTGAATAGGCCAGGTAGTCCATGGCTGCCCCGGTATCGCTGCAGCCGCTGGTCACGCCCCACTGCCAGGAGGCGCCGCCGATCTTGGGTCCTTCGCCGAGGTCGACCGGCGGCATGACCACCAGGTCATCCCCGAGGGCCTCTTTGGCCTTGTCCGCAGCCCACGAGCCGGTGTACACGATGGCGCTCTTGTTGTTCAGGAAGTCCTGGGTGGAGTCCTTGCCGCTCTTCTTGGCCATGAAGCCCTCGTCGGCCAGCCCGCGGAACCAGTTGGCCCACTGGACTGCTTCCTCGCCGTTCAGTTCACCGTCCGCACTCTGGAAGCCGTCCCGGTTGACCAGGTCTCCGCCGAAGGACTGCAGGAAGGGGGAGTAGGCGTAGGGGAGCCATTCACCGGTGCCGGCTGTGCCGAGGTCCAGCGGGTGCTCCCATTTGCCCAGGGCCTTGAGCTTGGTGAGGGCGTCCTGGAACTCTTCCTTGGTCCAGGGCTGCTCCATGGTGGCAACCCGGACGCCGGCCGCCTCCAGGTCCGAGGCGCGTGCCATCATGGCGAGGGCGACGTCGTAGTAGCCCACGGCGTAGGGCTTCCCGTCCCATTCAGCCACGGTGCTGGGGAGGTGCTTGGACAGGTCCGTGTCCAGTTCGAGGGGCTCCAGGTAGCCGGCCCAGGCCCAGTTGGGGACGTTGGGGCCGTCGATGTCCACAATGCAGGGGAGGTTGCCCGCGGCGGCCGCGGAGACCACGGAATCGTTGTAGGAGTCCTGGGGGAAGGCCTGGACTTTGATTTTCACTTTGTCCTGGCTGCTGTTGTAGGAGTCGACGATTCCCTGGACCGCGGCCAGTTCTTCCGGGTTGCCGGCGTTGTGGGTCCACAGGGCGATTTCCCCGGACCCTTCGGTGGAGGAGGAGGCGCTGCCTTTGCCGCAGCCGGCGAGGGTGGCGGTGAGGGCGGCAGCGGCTATGCTGGTCGCCAGGATCCTGGTGAGCTTCTTGTTCATGGGTCGGTCTTTCTGCTTGGACAGGGTGGAGGGATTGATTGGGTCCTGCAGGGAACGCGGCCGCTGCAACGGCTGCGTTCCCGTTTTTTGTGGGAAGGGTGGAGGGGATGGATTGTGGTCCGGGCCGGAAGCCGGGCCGGTGGTGCCGGGGTAGACCCGGTGCTGACGGTCAGGCCCCTGGACGAAGCCGCTCAGCCCCTGGGCGGAGCGACGGACTCCCGCTCAACCAGCGGGCAGGGGATTTTTTCGTGCGACCGGGGCGCCCCGGGGTTTTCGAGCTCGCTGAGGAGCTTCAGGACAGCCCACCGGCCCATCTCGTAGTGGGGGAGTGCCATGGTGGACAGTCCGGGCCACAGGCCGTCGGCGATGAGCTCGAGGTTGTCCACGCCCACGATCGAAACGTCCGCCGGGACGCCCAGGCCGAGGTGCCCGGCCGCCTGGTAGGCGCCCATGGCCATCTGGTCGTTGAAACAGAACAGCGCAGTGGGACGCTCCTGCCGGGACAGCAGCTCCAGCGCAGCTTCCCGGCCTCCCGCTGTACTGGGATGGCCTGCAACCAGGAACTCCTCCGGCAGCTGCAGCCCGTGGCGGTCCAGGCCCGCCCGGAACCCGGCGAGCCGCCCGTGGGCCGCGGGGATGTCGTCCTCGTTGTTGATCATGGCGATAGTGCGGTGCCCCGCCCTGACCAGCAGCTCGGCGGCAGAGTCACCGGCGCCGAACTCGTCCGGCACCACTGAGGACAGCCCCGGGTTGTCCGAGGTGGCATCCAGCACGATGGTGGGCACGGCCTGGAGCTCCTCCGGGACGGATACCTGCTGGTTGAACATGCGCGCATAGATGATGCCGTCCACCTGGTGCTGCTGCAGTGCCCGGATTTCCTGGAGTTCGAGTTCGTTGTCCAGGCCGGAGTTGACCACCATGAGCAGGTGCCCGTGTTCGGAAGCGGCATCCTGTGCGCCCTGGATCATCGCGCCGGCAAAAGGGGTGGTGGTGATTTCGTCGCTGACGAGGCCCAGGATCTGGGAGCGCTGGTTGCGCAGTCCGCTTGCCAGCCGGTTCGGGGCGTAGCCGAGGTCGCCGGCCACTGCCTTGATGTGCTCCACGGTCCGGGCGTTGACCCGGGAGCTGTGCGCTTCGCTCAGGGCATGCGACACAGTGGTCACGGAGACGCCTGCGGCCTTGGCCACGTCCCTGATGTTTACCTTTGTCGCCATTGACTTCGTTCCTTTGCAAAACGTTTTGTATGTTGCTTGCATCACTATATGCAAAACGTTTTGCAACCGTCAAGCTTTCTTGCGGATTACACTGCCGGTTATTTCGTGCAGCCGGGAACAGGGGCTTTCTTCTGAGGGGTTGATCAGCCCGCCGCTTCCCGGGAAAGTTCCCTTGACAGGCGTGGAACAGGGGACTCTCATCAAAGAAGAACGTGAACCCGAGAGGGGGTGGCGGCTGTGCCTGCCATCCAAACTACTTCCGCAAAGCAGTTCCGGCTCCGGGCCGGAGCAGCCCTGATGGCGCTTGCCGGGCTGGCTTTCGTGGGATACGCCGCAGCCTTCCTGGCTCTCAACTTCTCGGGCGCCTTCCTGGAGCTGGGCATCGGTCCCGAAGAGGTGGACAAAGGCAGGGCGGAGGTCCAGGCGTTCAGCCCCCGGCTGTATCACTACATCAGCCATCTGCACATTGCGCTTAGCGGCTTCATCGCTGCCACCGGGCTGGCCATTGCGGCCATGTCCTGGTTCGGCGTGCGACGGGGTGAACGGTGGGCCTTCGCCGCCACCGTCACTGTTACGGCAGTCAGCCTGGCTGTCTCTGTCCCGGCGCATTACCCTTGGGGCCTGGCAACGCTTGGACACCTCGGCCCGGTGTACGTCGCTGTCCTCATCTTCTTGGCAGGCGCCGCCACGGCCTACAGCGGGATGCGGGGCCCGTCGGGTGAAAGCAGCTGACAGCGGTCTTTGTGCCCTGCGCAGGGACGTCCCTGGCGTGCGAAACTTTGCGAATGAGCAGCGCACGCAAGTTGGTTCCCCTGGAGGAGCATCACCGCGACCCGGCCAGCGCCCTGCGCCCGGACAGCCCGTGGGTCAGGGCGGTCCGGCTGCTGGTGGGCGCGTTCGTGCTCGCCGCACTCGTGCAGAAGACCTATGACGCAACCCTGCCGGGCACCGACGTCGACAGTTTTCAGTTGTATTCGGAATTCACCGTCCAGGCGAACCTCGGCCTCGGGTTCCTGCTGATCGGATCGGCGGCATGGCCGGCGGCAAGGCTTCCGCGTTGGTGGGACCACCTCTTCGGCGCCTTTGTCCTCTACTTGGTGATGACGGGACTTATCTACATTGTCCTCGTGGCGCCGCCGGAGGAACCATGGTGGAGCTGGGACCTCTACTGGCCGCAAATGGCCCACCACCGCCTGGCCCCGCTTTATGTTGTGTTCGACTGGCTCCTGGTCAGCAGGATGGGCCGGGGTCCCTGGTGGCGGCCCCTGGCGTGGCTTGCCTACCCGGTGGTCTTCCTCATCTTTTCCTGGGTGCGGGTCCATCGACGGCTGGTACGTCTACGATTTCCTGGATCCCACGCTTGAGGGCGGCTGGCCTGCTGCCCTGGCGTCCATAGCCCAGGTCCTGGCGGCTTTCCTGGTGGTCGCGGCCCTGGTGCATCTTGCCGGCAACGCACGCGCCGCTCTAGCCCTCAGGCACCCGCGGCACTAACGCCAGGCAACCTAGGCCGGAGGCTCCTGCCGGTTTGTGCCTGGTCCTTCCAGGATCCTCCTCGCATCTTCCTGGGCCTGGAGGGCAAGGTCGCTGACCACCTCGCCCCTCAGGTGGCCGGAGGCGGAAATGATGTGCCGGAGCTCCGACACGGTGCGCGGCGGGCCGCCGCTGGGGTGTGCCAGGGCGTGGCAGTTGGGGCACAGCGGCACAAGGTCGGCGACGGAGTCCAGCTGGTACCCGCTCCCAAGCAGCTCCGGCGGCACCACATGGTGGACATCGATGGACCCGGAGCCGGCGTCGCCATCAAAGGCTTCGAAGGAGAAACCGCAGGCAGCGCAGGACGTTCCATGGAACGCCAGGCACACCCGGCGTGCGTCAGGGTCCCGCTCATGGCGGTTCACGTCAATGGTGCTGACGGCGTCCGGCGGGAGCGTGCCCGAAACAACGTGTGGAGGACCGGTGACCGCCGGCCCGAGGTCCCTCCACAGGCGGCGGAGGGCGGGCTCCGCGTGACCGGGAACGGTAACGCCCGGGCGGATCAGTGCCTCACTCCAGGGAATCCCGGGGACTGATGCGCGGAGCGTTTTCTGACGGATCTGCTCACCGAGGGGGAGCAGTGCGTCGAACAGCACGCCGGCGTGCCAGGCCGCGGCGGCGTCATCCCCGGACAGCACCTGGTACGGCTCGGACACCACCACCCCGTGGCCGATCAGCCCTGTGCCGGCGTCGCTGCCACCCTGGACGAAGAGCCAGGCTTCACTTCCTGCGGGGACGTTGAGTGGCCGGACAGTACTCCAGCGCCGCAGGAACCTGCCGGACTCCGCCACGAGCCCGACGGCGGCACGGTAGTCCCATGGGCCGGATCCGCTCGGGTTCCATCCAAGAATTACTGCAGCCACTACTCACCCAATCCAGCACACATGTGCGTTGGCCTTCACAGCCTGCAGAACGGAACCTAGATGGGTTCCCTGGCCAGCGCCTTGGTCCTGGCCGGTGTTTCCCGGCCGAGGCGCTGGTCGAGCGTGACACGCAGCCTGGCAGCAGCCACCTGGACGCGATGCTCGGCAGGGGTGGCTTTCTTCGGGGCCGGCTTGGCGGCGGCGCTCCGCGGAGTATGGACGAACCGGTGTTCAGACGATGCTGCGCTCATGGTCCAACCTCCTTGGTAGTGTCTTCACCCGTGGTTCCATTCTCGCCTATGTTGCCACCGGCGTCCACGAACCCAGTCTCCGGGTCCGCCTCGGTGCCCAGCCCGTCGTCGTCCGCGTTTTCGTCGCCCCACACGCTCTTCCAAGCGATGTCGAACAGCTCAAGTTCCTCGTTGCGGGCGAGTTCGCTGCGTGCCAGGACTTCCAGGGTTGCCAGTCCCAGGGCTTTCGTTCCTTCATCCTGGTCCAGTGCCCGGTCCAGCGCCCACTGCGTCCGGCGCCACCACTCCGCACGGCTGTCCGCTTCGGTTTTTTGCAGCAGTGCATGGGCGTCCGCTTCCCGCTTCTGCTCCAGCGCAGTGGCATCGGCTGCAGTGCGCTGTTTAAGCGTGCGCCAATTGATGTAGAACGCCAGCAAGGCGGCGATGAGGACGGCCAGGGGACCCAGGCCGGCGAGGATGACCCACCAGTCGGCCGGTCCCGAATGGACGACGACGTCGAGCGTGCTTGGGGAGGGGGCAGGGGTCACTGGACCAGCATAGGCCGCGGCGCGGCTGCCAGCCGGGCGGACGCCACCCGCCGCGCCCCTCAGGCGGTGATGACCACCTTCAGTGCGTTGGTCTCCGCGGCCCGCGCGAACGTGTCGTAGGCGTCGATGAACTGCTCAAAGCGGAAATGGTGGGTGGCGAACTTTTCTGCGGGCAGCTTCTTCTGCGCAACGAGCTTCAGGAGCATTGGCGTCGTGTTGGCGTTGACCAGGCCCATGCTGATGTTGATGTTCTGGATCCAGAGGTTTTCCAGGTGCAGCTCCACCGGTTTGCCGTGCACGCCGACGTTGGCAACTGTGCCGCCGGGCCGGACAATCTCTGTGCACATACCGAAGGTGGCGGGAATGCCCACGGCCTCGATGGCAACATCCACGCCCTGCCCGTCCGTCTGGGACAGCACTTGGTCTTTCCAGTCGGAATCGCCTGACAGGACAACGTGTGTAGCCCCGAACGCGCGGGATTGCTCCAGGCGGTTCCGGTCAAGGTCTATGGCGATGATGGTGGCCGCCCCGTAGAGGCCCGCAGTGGCAATCGCTGCCAGCCCCACCGGGCCCGCTCCCACCACAGCCACAGTGTCCCCGGGCTTCACGCGGCCGTACTGGACCCCGATTTCGAAGCCCGTGGGGAGGATGTCCGAGAGCATGACGGCCTGTTCGTCCGTAACCCCCTCAGGGAGGAGATGAAGGGAGTTTTCCGCATAGGGAACGCGGACGTATTCGGCTTGGGTGCCGTCGATGAGGTGGCCAAAGACCCAGCCGATTCCTGATGCGCCTTCGTCCCCGAGGCAATGGGAATAGAGCCCAGTCTTGCAGTTGGCGCAGTGGCCGCAGGACTTGATGCAGGAAATGATCACCCTGTCGCCAGGTTTCAGTGTGGTGACGGAGGCCCCCACCTCGGTGATGGTTCCCACGCCTTCGTGGCCCAGGATCCGTCCCTCCTGGACTGCAGGGACATCACCCTTGAGGATGTGCAGGTCTGTTCCGCAGATGGTGGTGGTGTCCACCTTGACGATGGCGTCGCTGGGATTGATGATCGACGGGTCCGGCACATCGGTCCAGGATTTTTTCCCGGGCCCGCCGTAGACAATGGCCTTCATGACTGCTCCTTGTTGGTCGGCGATCGGGTTGATCCCGGACTGCTGCGTCAACCTCAAGGATGGAGGAGGGTGCCGGGATCGATAAGGGTCCTAGGTCCCGGTGGCCAGGATTGTGCCGTCCGCTGGTGTCAGCGTTTCTGCAGTTTTTCGGCGAGCATCAGAATGATTCCGCTCGGACCGCGGAGGTATGTGAGCTTGTACGCGTCGCCGTAGGTCGCCACGCCGCGCAGCGGATGGCATCCGTGCTTCGCGGCTGCCTCAAGGGCTGTGTCCAGATTGTCCACCGAGAAGGCCACGCGGTGCATGCCAATGTCGTTGGGGCGGGTTGGATTCGTCTGGTTCGCTTCGGGGTGGATGTATTCGAAAAGCTCAAGTTGGCCGCGGCCGTCCGGGGTCTGGAGCATCGCAATCCTGGCGTGGTTGCCATCCAGTCCAACGGCAGTATCCGTCCACTCGCCGCTGACCGTATCGCGGCCGACCACCGTGAGCCCGAGGTCGGTAAAGAAAGCAATTGCAGCTTCGATGTCGCGGACGGCAATGCCGACGTTCTCGAATGTGATGGCCATGGGTTGAAGCTACCAAGGCGGACCACTTGGCTCCAGGGGCCTTATTGTTCCTCCCTGATGCGGGCGGTCGTGCCGCGGCGTGAGATGAGGACCGGGCCACGTGCGTGGTGCAGGACAGCGTGGGCGGTGGAACCTATCGTCTCCCTGAGGAGCCCCTGGCCCTTGGTGCCCACAACCAGCATCCGTGCACCTTCCGACGCTTTGAGGACGGCATGGGCGACCGACGTATCAGTCAGCACCCTTCCTTCCACAGGAACAGCAGGGGAGAGGGCGCGGGCGCGGGCAAGGGCGGAATTGAGGACCTCCCCGGCGGCGGCCACGGCGTCCGGCATTTCGCGATGCCCGTATCCGGGCGGCGTGTGGTGGACATGGACGACGGTGAGGCCCGCCTGCCAGGCAGAGGCGAGTTCACAGGCGTCTTCCAGCGCCATGGAGGACCCCGTGCCGTCCACCGCGACGACGACGGGCCCGCCAGGGTGAAGATCCGGCCTTATCACTGCTACCGGGCAGGTTGCGGTGGCCGCCAGTTCCAGGCTTACGGATCCCACCAGGAGTCCCAGGAAGCCGCCCAAACCCCGGCTGCCGACGACGATCATCTCCTCCCCGGAAGAAATCTCGGCGAGATACGATGCGGGCAATCCGTGCAGCAGGGTGCCTTCAACCTTCAGCCCGGGGGCCGCCGCTTCGGCACGGCTGATCCCCTCCTCCAGAATTGCCTGCGCCGCCCGCTCCAGCCCGCTGTCCGCGACACCGGGAACGGGGCCGAGGTTCCTGGTCAGCAGCGGCCAGATGGAGCAGTGCACCACGAGGAGTGGGCGGTTGCGCAGCTGCGCCTGCTCCGCCGCCCAGTGGATGGCGGTAGCAGCCTCAGCAGAACCGTCATAGCCGGCAACGATGGACCGTGAATCCTGCATAGCTTCTGCGCTCCTGGTCAGGGGACTTTCGGCACTGTGGGGGTTTCTTCCGTGACTGCATGCTGGTGGCGTGGGTTCCTGTGTACCCGCTCAACCAAGCAGAGCACCACACAGCAGCGGGAAGCAAGACATGCTGAGGATTGAGGAGCACCGCATGGCTGCGTGGCAGGAAAACATCACGACGGGCCGGTTCGAAGGCCAGACAGTCATTGTCACCGGTGCCGCATCCGGGATAGGACGCGCAACTGCCCTGCGTGTTGCCCGCGAGGGCGGCCGGGTCATCGCAAGCGACCTGAGCGGGGAAGGCCTGGACAACCTGGTAGCCGAATACCCGGGGCTCGGGTTTGTGCCGGTTGCCGGCGACATCAGCAAAGAGGACGTGGTGCAGGGCGTGGTGGCCGCCGCCGGCGGGCGCATCGACGCGCTGGCCAACGTGGCTGGCATCATGGACAGCTTCCAGCCCGTCCATGAGCTCGACGACGGCATGTGGGAGCGGGTGCTGGACGTCAACCTGACTGCCGTCATGCGCCTTACAAGGGCCGTGGTGCCGGTGATGCTGGCGGCGGGGTACGGCTCGATAGTGAATGTCTCCTCCGAGGCAGGCCTGCGCGGGGCGGCGGCAGGTGCTGCCTACACCGTCTCCAAACACGCCCTGATCGGCCTGACCCGCAGTTCAGCGGTCATGTACGGGCGCCGCGGCATCCGGGTCAATGCAGTAGCTCCCGGCGGCACCAGGACCAACATCCACGCAGAATTCAAGTCCCAGCTGGGCGCTGAGGTCCTTGGCCCCCTGCTCCAGGCCAACGTGCCGCCCATCGCGGAAGCCGGGGAAGTCGCCGCCGGAATTACTTTCCTGCTCAGCAGGGACGGCTCAAACATCAACGGCGTGGTGCTTCCCTCCGACAACGGATGGAACGCCGTCTGAGCACGCAGGGGAGCAACGGGGTGGACCGGATGAGTACCGCAGTGCACAGGCTCGTAGGCCTGATGCTGGTCCTGGCAGCGCTGTTGCCGGCGGGAGCAGCCGTCGCTTTCGCTGATCCGCCGGTATCCGTACAGGTGGAGGACACTGCCGGGGTCCTGGACCGGAACTTGCTGGTACCGGCGCTGGAGGGGATCGACTTCTACGAGCCCACACGGGTTGCCATCTACACCTACAACGGCAGGACCGGGGACAACCTCAATGAAGAGGTCCTGAGGTTTGCCCGGAGCGGGCATCCCGAGTGGATCAGCGCGGATGGGCAGAAGTGGGCAGACGGGCTCTTCATCTTCGCCCTTGATCCGGTGGGCCGCCATGTTGGAACCTACATGGGCGAGGACCGGAAGGTGTCCCTTGAGCAGCGGCAAGACATCCAGGACGCGGCCAGGGATCTCCTCCGTGACGCGCAGTGGACGGAGGGAACCGTGGCGGGCGTCCGCCGTGCGGCCGAGCTCATCAGCCAGCCGTGGTACCGGTCCGCAGCCTTCCTCATCGCAGCCTGGGTGACCGCAGGAACAGCAGCCCTGGGTGCGGCCGCCTGGATCATCGTGCGGGCCGTCACGAGATCCTCCAGCCGGAAAGAGATTGCGCGGGGTGACCAAAGCTACGCCAACGTCAGCATGGACCTTGAGGTGACAGAGCTGAACGCGGGCACCATTCCCGAGGCCTCCCGGTACGGAGGCCACGTCCTTGAGAAGCACCGGACTTTCCTCAACCGGTACAACACCGCCAGCCAGCTCTCAAACAGGGTGCATGCGCTGTCCAGCCGCGACCTGGGGCGCCGCAGGCACCTCAGGCTCGCCCGGGAATACGCGGATGCAGCCTCGGAGCTCGACGCACTGGACGATGTCATCGCCGACACCAACGCCCTCCTCAACAAGGCCGGTGCGTGGCCTACGGCGTGGGACCGCCAGCTCGCCCCCTTCCGCAAGGATCTTGCAGGGCTGGAGCAAGTCCTCAGCAAGCGCCACGGGCAGGGGGACTCGGCCACCGCGGCGGCCCTGCGGTCCTTCCGGGACCAGAGCCTCCGGGACATCGAACGGTGGACGGCGGAGCTGGCCGAAGGAAAAACCACCCCCGAAAAGGCGCTCGACCGCCTCTACGACGCCCGGTCCCGGCTGGCCGTGCTCCTGGAAAACCATGCCCAAACCGTCATTGAGGGATTCGCGAAAAACCAACGCGAAGCGGAGGTGATGCGCAAGGAGATGCAGGCGGCCCAGGACGGACTCAACCACAGGGGGCGGCGCAGCTACGAGCCAAGCATCCTGGGCACCGTATATCCGTCCTACCACTTCTTCTCGGTGGCCACCTTCAACTCCGGCCTCAACACGGGAGTCAGCAGCGTCAGCTCCGCCCGGGGCGGAGGCGGCAGCACCACCGGGTATGGAAGCAGTGGCGGTAGCTTTTCCGGTTCGGGCAGTTCATCCAGTTTCTAGCCCAGCCGGCCTCTACGCGGCCCCGCGCGAATTGGCCGTGCCGGTACTGTACGGGCGGACGTGGTGCGGGCTCCGCTGCGCCCCCACCCTTGCCAGGGCGGCCGCAGGAGCGAGGTCACTGATCAAACCCGTTCCCGCGCACTCGCGGACATCCCTGATGGCGGTGGCAGCCTGGTACTTGTCCGGGTACTGTCCGGACACCGCCAGCACGGTTCCGTCCGGCGCGACAAGCCTGAACCTGATCCGCGAATCCTCATCGGCAAACAGCTCGAACGTTCCCGCCATAAATTTGCTCTCCCTCGATGGTCCTGCATCGGCCTCCGTCCACCGTGCCAGAGGACGGGGCAATCCATTAGGGGCCAAGGTCCCGTAATGGGGTGTTCGCCGGGGGCAACCCTGCCGGTGGATCCATCCGCACATTGGTGCAGCGGAGGACGGGGGCGCCGCATACCCTAAGCACATGAGCGAGCGAAGAAGTACGTGGCATGCGCGGCACAAGGAGGGCTTGAGCCGCGGTGAGCGGGCGGCGGACGTCCTCCGCAACGGCATGGGCAGCTGGACTTTCGTAGGTCTGTTCCTCGCCGCCATGGCGGCGTGGGCCGGGTACAACACCTATGTCCTGGCAGCAGCAGCCTGGGACCCGTATCCCTACATTCTCCTCAACCTTTTCCTCTCGATGCTGGCAGGACTCCAGGGCGCCATCCTGCTGATCGCCGCCAAACGCCAGGACGCCATAGCGGCGGCGATGGCACGCCACGACTACGAGACGGATGTGCAGTCCAAGTCGGAGCTCGACCGGCTGATGGCCATCAACAGCCGGCAGCTTGAAATGCTGGAGGAGCTCCGGGCGATGCTTGGGAAGCCCGGTGTCCCGCAGCCCGGTGTCCTCCAGCCCGGTGTACTTCAGCCCGGTGCGCCGCGGGAGGCAGCGGGCGGCGGCAGCTAGTCCACCGGGGCAGGTCCTGATGCACCGGACCCCGGCGTGGGTTCACTGCCCGCTGCCAGTTCTGCAGCGATGTGGTCAGCCCAGGCATCGACGGCGTCCCAATTGCGGAAGTCACCGGCCGGCAGTGCTTCCCGGGACGCTGGAGCGAGCCGGATCAGGCGCTCGCCGATGCCGACGGGAGGAGCATCCGGATTCCACGCACCAAAAAACACTTGCTCACCGCGGGGCTGGAGCAGTGTGGTCAGTTCGGTGAACTCCTTGGGCCGCGCACTGTGCAGGACATCCTCGCCGGCTTTGTCGACGGCGTCGTTTCCGAGCGGGCCGCTGCTGAAGAGCCAGACCTTCCGGTCCTGCAGCTCCTGCCGGTGCCGTTTGGCGAAGCTGTTGCCTCCTTCAACCAGTGCCCCATGTAGGCGGCGCCGCCCAGCACCACGGCGTCGTACAAAGCGACGTCGTCCACGGCGGTCACCGGATGGGCCTCGGCCGGGATGCCGCCCTCGGCGAAGCGGGAGGCGAGGCGTTCGGCGATGCCGGCTGTTGCACCATGGCGGGTTGCGTAGGCAACAAGGATTCTCACAGGACCTCCTGGGGCCCGGGCAGTCACGCGACGGGCCAGATGACCCGTGTCTGCCACTTTGCGGGGTCGGGTTCCGTTTCGGGGTCGCTCAGGTAGTACTCCCACATGATGTCCCCCGGGGTGAGGCCTTCCGCCTGCATCCGGCCAAGGACGGCGTTGTAGGTGTTTTCCAGGGTGTCGTAGGGCCCGGTGTGCAGGGCCTCGAAGGCGTCAGCTTCCGGCAGCGTCCCGCCGGCCACTCCGTCCGCGTCCGTGAAGTTCCCGGCCACGGGAAAGCCCGCTTCCACGTCAACGCTCTCGCCGGGCTTGCCACGGTAAAGCGCAAAGGGAGGGCCGGCAAGGGCCACGCCCTGCTGCTGGGCTGCTGCCATGACCGTCCCGAAGGCCCGGCCGAAGAAATCCGTCAGGGCGTCCATCCGGACGCGTTCACGGACGACGGCGACCTGCTGCTCAGCGAGGTGGACTTTCCTGGGGTGCGCGCCAGAGTCATTCATAGCTCCAGCGTGCGCCGCCGGCACCGGGACTGACAGGGCCTTAGGACTCTACAGCGTCCGACCCGCCGGGCGGAGAGTCCCGCGCCGCACTCAGCCTGCAGCCTCATAGGCCTGGCGCAACCATTGCTCCACCTCGCCGTCGAGCTGGCTGCTGTCCATAAGTTCAAGGTGATGCATCCAGATTCCGGGGGCAGGGTGCGCTGTCTCCTTGAACCGGGGCGAGCCGATCTCATAGGGAAGCGCCAGCGACAGGACAAGGGGAACAACGGACCTGACGTACATTCCAGGGCGCCAAAGGTATGCAAAGCCCCTCCGGCGGCGGAACGAGACCTGGCTCCTGGACACGCGGACCGTCATGGGGCCGATGGCGGACGCCATGCGCTCTGCCGCCTCGTAGATGTCCCGGGCAGTGCCGGAACCCTCAAAGAAGCGGTCAACGGTCCAGGGTTCGCCGCCGTCCACCGGAACGACGGCGGTTATTCGAGCCCTGCGCGGGTGGCCTCGTTCAGCGGGGTTTGCCAGGTGCCGGTGGCTGACAAAGTGAACCTGCGGCCCGTCACCGACTGCGGAACAATCCGGATGAGATGGTCCTGGCCAACGCCCTGCCAGGGAAAGAGCCCCCGGCGTGGCTCATTCAGGGCTGGACCCGCTGCGTTGTCCTGGACAGCCTTGCCCTTGACCACCACACTCCAGGCCAGTCCGAATTCGGCGCTCACGCTGTCCGCCTCCAGGGCAACCATCGAGTTCGCTTCAATGGCCTGCAGCTTTGTTCCGCTGCCAGTCCGGAAGACAAGGCCCTCACCGTCGACTTTGAAGCTCACCGGGAAGACGTCCGGTTCGCCGTCCACCACGACGCCGAGCCGTCCAACACTCGTGTGTTCCAGTAGTTTCCAGCATTCGTCCGCGTTGAGGATTTCAGCTTCTGGCACCATGTTCTTGTCGGTCATGCCCAGATCCTATGGTGTGGCCAATGCTGCCCAACAGGGCCCAAAGACCTTTGACCTGCCCGGGGAAGCCCCTTGCCGCCGGATGCGGACGGCTGGGCCTAAATGCCCTAGCGTGCCCGGCCTGGCAGCAGTATTTTCACCTGTATGCGCAATAACTCACCGGAACGGGACGCCGCATCCACCGTGGACGTCCTGGGCACCAACGACTGCTGGGATCTCCTGCGCGGGGTTTCGGTGGGCCACCTGGCCGTCCTGGTGGACGGCCATCCGGAGATCTTTCCCGTGAACTACAAGGTGGACCATGGCTCGGTAGTCTTCCGCACCGGAGAAGGGACGAAGCTCCACGCCGCCGCCCAGCCCACCGCCGTCGCGCTTGAAGCGGACGGCACTGACCAGGACAAACGAACCGCCTGGAGCGTCCTTGTGAAGGGCCACGCCGAGGTCCTCGAGCCCTCACCGGAGCTGATGGCCGGCGCCGGCCTCACCCTGTTCCCCTGGCAGGCAGGCCCCAAGGACCATTTCGTGCGGATCATTCCGACGGCGGTAAGCGGCCGGCGCTTCACCGTCACCTCCCCGCTGACCTGGTGGAGCCATCTGGATAATCCGACGCGGGCGGGCCTTGCCTGAGGGAAAGCCGGCAGCCCCGCCCGGCACCCCCGTCCCGCCGCAGCCGGAGGCCGGTCCCGAAGAGCCCGGCACGTCGCTCCCGGGCCGGGCCTCCGCGCTTGTCCGCCAGTACCCCCTGGTGGCGCTGACGTGCCTGATGCTCGCCGCCACCGGGATACTGCTGCAGTCCGGACTGGAAGAGCCCGCCCGGCTCGGCGCGTCCGCCTATGCCGCCGTCGTCGCCGTCATCCGTGCGGTGGCGATGTTCCGTTCGCTCCGCGAGGGCCGCTGGGGGATTGACGTCCTGGCCCTGATGGCGATTGCCAGCACCGTGTGGGTGGGTGAATACCTCGCTGCCCTCGTGGTGATCCTCATGCTGTCCGGCGGTGAGGCGCTCGAAAGCTTCGCCCAGGGACGGGCAGCACGCGAACTCAGGTCCCTGCTGGACAGGGCGCCCCGTTTCGCCCACCGGGAGGCTGCAGGATCAGTCCTGGAGGAAACACCCGTGGGCGAGGTTGTTCCCGGCGATGTTCTGGTGGTGCGCCCCTCCGAGCTGGTCCCCGTGGACGGTGAGCTCCTGTCCCAGGCCGCGAGCCTGGATGAGTCGTCGCTGACAGGGGAGAGCCTGCCCGTGGAGCGGGTCCGGGGGAACCTCCTGCTCAGCGGCTCCGTCAACGGCGAGACGGCCATCAGGATGCGGGCGGCCGCCACAGCCAAGGATTCACAGTACAGCCGCATCATCGCCCTGGTGGAGGAAGCAGCGTCCAGCCGGGCCCCGGTGGTCCGCCTGGCCGACCGGTACGCCGTTCCCTTCACCGCGCTGGCGATCCTCATGGCCGGGACTGCCTGGGCCCTGTCCGGGGATCCCGTGCGCATTGCCCAGGTCCTGGTGGTGGCCACACCCTGCCCGCTCCTGATCGCCGCGCCCGTGGCGTTCCTCGCCGGCACCAGCCAGGCAGCCCACAGGGGCATCATCATCAAGAACACCGGGACCCTGGAGCAGCTGGCCAAAGCCAGGACCGCGGTCTTCGACAAGACCGGAACCCTGACCTCAGGGCGCCCCGTCCTGGACACGGTCCAGGTTGCACAGGACCAGGGAACAGGAGCAGGCGCTGCGGTGGACGCCGGGCGGATCCTGCAGCTCGCCGCCTCAGCCGAGCAGTACTCCTCGCATGTCCTGGCGGCCTCGGTCATCGAAGCCGCCGCCAGGCGCAACCTTGAGCTCCTCCCCGTCACCCGGGCCACAGAACACGCCACCCAGGGCGTGGAGGCCGTCTGCGGCGGGGACACTGTGGTGGTGGGCAAGGCAGGGCTGGTCCGGAACTCATCCGCGGGCTTCCGGGAAGCTGCCCTGCAGAGCGGCCAACTGGCCATCTACGTCGCCGTCAACGGGAACTATGCCGGGGCCCTGATCATGAAAGACCCGCTGCGCACCGACGCAGGAGAGACCCTCGCCCGGCTGCACCGGCTGGGGGTCCGGCACACCATGCTGCTGACCGGCGACGCCCACGGAACTGCGGCGCACATCGCCGAGGAAGCCGGCATCCGGCATGTGCAGGCTGACTGCCTGCCGGAGGACAAGGTCAACGCGGTGGCCGCCGTCCGGGAGCGCCCCGTCATCATGGTGGGCGACGGCGTCAATGACGCCCCCGTCCTGGCGGCCGCGGACGTCGGCATCGCCATGGGGGCAAAGGGTGCCACCGCCGCGAGTGAGTCGGCGGACGTCGTGATCATGCTCGACGACCTGTCCAAGGTAGCCGTGGCGGTTGAAATCGGGAAGCGCACCGTAGCGGTGGCCCTGGTGAGCATCTGGACGGGCATAGGCCTGAGCATCGGCCTGATGGCCGTGGCCATGACGGGCTACATCCCAGCGGTTACCGGCGCCCTCCTGCAGGAACTCGTGGACCTTGCCACGATCCTGAACGGGCTGAGGGCCCTGCACGGTGCCCGGCCGCCGAAACCCTCCGGCCGGGCCTGATCCGGCAGGCCCCGGCATGACCTTCGGCCCTTCCGCACTCGGCCAGCAATGGCGAATGTGGTGGGTATGAACGCAGAAACAGTGTCCAAGCCTGTCATCGTGGGCGTCGACGGCTCCGAATATTCCTCCGCCGCCCTGCGGTACGCCGGAACCCTCGCCGCGCGCCTGGGTGCGCGGCTGGAGGTCATCACCTGCATCGGCATGCCCGATTACCTGGTGGTGGCCCACCTTGAAAACGCCGAGCACCCCTTGACGGCAAGGCTCGAGGAAACCGCCAGCCGCCTGGTGGAGGACGCCCTGGGAAGGGCCTTCACCGGGGACCGGCCCCAGGACATCGACGTGACCGTCAAGTTCGGGCCGCCCGGCAAAGTCCTCGTGGAAGAGAGCCGGCGGGCGCAGCTGCTGGTTGTCGGCCGGCACGGTGAGGGCGGATTCCTCGGCACGTCCATGGGCTCGGTCAGCAAGGCCTGCGCAGCGCATTCGGTGTGCCCGGTGCTCCTGGTGGGCCAGGAGGCGGATGACCTGCCATGACGGCGGCGGGCCTGACCTCGGATCAGGCTGCGGAACTCCTGAAGCAGGCAGGGCCGAACATCCTCCCCGCCGAGAAGCCCGTACCGCAGTGGCGGAAACTCTGGGGGGAGCTGACGCACTTCTTTGCCCTCATGCTGTGGTGCGCGGCAGCCCTGGCCTTCCTCGCCGACCTGCCGCAACTGGGCGTGGCGATCATCGTCGTCGTCCTTGTCAACGGAGTCTTTGCCCACATCCAGCAGGAACGGGCCCAGCACGCCGCCGCCAGGCTGCGAGGGCTGCTGCCGGCTGACGTCATGGTGCGGCGGGACGGACACGTCCGCAAGGTCCACTCCAGCGAACTGGTGGTGGACGACGCCGTGCTGCTGGCAGCCGGTGACCGCATCCCCGCGGACGTCGTCCTGGCCACGGCGCAAGCCTGCGCCGTGGACGAGTCAATGCTGACAGGCGAAAGCGATCCGGTGCCAAAGACGCCCGGTGACTCCGCCTGGGCCGGGACGTTCCTGGTGAACGGCGACGCCGAGGCCACTGTCACGGCCACCGGTGCCCGGACGCGGCTGGCCGGGATCTCCGCCCTCACCAGCGGCGCGGTACCCCCGCCCACGCCGCTGTCCCTGGAACTGCGCCGGATTGTCCGGGTGGTGGCATCAGTTGCCCTGGCCATCGCCGCCCTGTTCTTCCTGATATCCCTGCTGGTGGGGATCGAATGGCGCGATTCCTTCCTGTTCGCCATCGGCGTCGCCGTCGCGCTTGTCCCCGAGGGCCTGCTGCCCACCGTGACGCTGTCGCTGGCGATGGGGGCGCAGCGCATGGCCTCCCGCAACGCACTGGTCCGCAACCTCGAAGCCGTGGAAACCCTCGGTTCCACCACTTTCATCTGCACTGACAAGACCGGAACCCTCACCCAGAACCGGATGAACGCCGTCGAAGTCTTCACGTCCGGCGGGTCGGTCCACATAGCGGGCGAGGGGTACAACCCGGAGGGTACCGTCCAGGGGGACGGGCAGGAGAGAGCCGCGGAAACTGCGCTCGCAGCGCTCGCCGCCTCCCAGGGACGGGCCGAACTGCATGAGGGGCAATGGCGGGCCTCGGGGGACCCCATGGAAGCCGCCATCGACGTGCTGGCGCGGCGCCTGGGAGTGGCGGGTGCCCGCATGGCGCCCTCGCGCCGCTTCGCCTTTGATCCTTCACGACGGCGGGAGTCGGCGATCGTAGGACACGACCTTTTCTGCAAGGGCGCCCCCGAGGCCGTCCTTCCGCTGTGCAGCGACGTCGAGGGGCCGGTGGCTGACCAGGTCCAGCTGATGGCCTCCCGCGGACTCCGTGTTATCGCCGTGGCGCGGAGGCGGCTCAATGAACCGTCCGCCGACTGGGAGTCGCGCCCCTCCGCGGACATCGAACGCGGCATGGAGCTGCTGGGACTGATCGGGCTCCATGATCCGCCGCGGCCGGACGTGGGCGACGTGATCCGGACTGCCCGGACGGCAGGGCTCAAACTTGCCATGATCACCGGCGACCATCCTGCGACCGCAGCGGCAATTGCCCGCGAGATCGGGCTGATGGGGGCACCGGAATTCGTCCTGGAGGGATCGGACCTTCCCGACGATGAGCAGCTGCTGGGGGCGCTCCTGGACCGGGACGGGGTAGTGGTGAGCAGGGTATCCCCGGAGCAGAAGCTCCGGGTTGCCAAAGCCCTGCAGTCCCGGGGCCATGTGGTGGCCATGACGGGGGACGGCGTCAACGACGGGCCGGCCCTCCGTGAGGCCGACATCGGGGTGGCCATGGGCTTGAGCGGCACCGACGTTGCGCGCGAAGCGGCCGACCTGGTGCTCCTTGACGACCACTTCGCGACGATCGTGGCAGCTATCGAGCAGGGCAGGGCAACCTACTCGAACATCCACCGGTTCCTGACCTACCACCTCACCGACAACGTGGCGGAGCTGACCCCCTTCGTGGTCTGGGCCCTCTCCGGCGGCCAGTTCCCGCTTGCGCTGGGCGTCCTGCAGATCCTTGCCCTGGACATCGGAACCGACCTGCTGCCTGCCCTGGCCCTGGGTGCCGAGCCGCCAGGCAAACGGGTGCTGTCCCGGCCGCCGGAGCGCCGGCACCTGATGGACCGGCAGCTGATGGTGCGGGTCTTCTGCGTGCTGGGCCCGGTGGAGGCCGTTGTTGAAATGGCCGCGTTCTCCGTTGTGCTCTTCGGCGGCGGCTGGGTTCGGGGCGAGCCCCCGGATCCCGGGCTCCTCATGGCCGCGTCAGGGGCTGCCTTCACCGCGGTGGTCCTGGGCCAGCTGGCCAACGCCTACGCCTGCCGGAGTGCCACCGTGCCGCCATGGAGGCTGGGGTGGGGCTCGAACAGGCTCCTGGCGTGGGCCGTCCTGGCTGAACTGGCCGTGCTCGCAGCCTGCCTGTACCTGCCGCAGCTCGCCGCCCTGCTGGGCCAGGCCCCGCCGCCGGCGACCGGATTGCTCGTGGCCGCCCTGGCGGTACCGGCGGTCCTGGCGGCGGACTGGGCCTATAAGGGCTTCAGGGGCCGCAGCGCCCGGTGACCCCGGGCAGTGGTCCGGCCCCTGGACATGCGGCTGCTTAGGACCAAAGACTCTGCCGGGCGTTTCGGGCACGGCCCAGAATCAAGGCATGACTGCTCCCGCAACGTCCCCGGCCGATGTCCACGTCAAGTGGTTCGAGGACATGGGGATCGGGGACATCGCGTCCGTGGGGGGAAAAAACGCGTCGCTGGGCGAGTTGAGCCGCTCCCTGCAGTCCGCCGGCGTGAGGGTTCCCGACGGGTTTGCCACCACCGCCGGCGCCTACCGCGCCTTCCTGGCTTCGAATGCCCTGGAGCCGCGCATCAGGACGTACATCGAGGAGTACCGGGCCGGACGCGCAACGCTGCGCCAGGCGGGCGCGGCAATCCGGGAGCTGTTCCTGTCAGCAACGTTCCCGGACAGCATCGGCGAGGCGATCCAGGAGCGATACCGGCTCCTTTCCCGCCGGGCGGGCCAGCACGAGGTGTCCGTCGCAGTTCGCAGCAGCGCCACGGCCGAGGACCTGCCGGACGCCAGTTTCGCGGGCCAGCAGGAGACATTCCTCAACGTGGCCGGGGAGCGCGCCGTCCTCGAAGCGTGCCGGAACTGCTATGCCTCCCTGTTTACTGACCGCGCCATCAGCTACCGCGAAATGAAGGGCTACGACCACCTCGACGTGGCCCTGTCCGTGGGCGTCCAGCGCATGGTCCGCTCGGACCTCGGCGCCTCCGGGGTCATGTTCTCCATCGACACCGAGTCCGGCTTTCCCGATGCCGTGCTCATCAGCGCGGCGTGGGGCCTTGGGGAGACCGTTGTCCAGGGGACCATCAATCCGGACAAATACCAGGTGTTCAAGCCGCTGCTCGCCGACGGGCGCTTCCGCCCCGTGATCGAGAGGGAACGGGGTGCCAAGGAACGGAAGATGATCTACAGCCAGGGCGGCAATGCGCGGACCCGGATGGTGGAGACCACCGAACGGGAGCAGGAAACCCTTGTGCTGTCCGACGACGAAGTGGTCCTGCTGGCGCGCTGGGCCAAGGCCGTGGAAGACCATTACGGGCGGCCCATGGACATGGAGTGGGCCAAAGACGGCGTGACGGGCGAACTGTTCATGGTGCAGGCCAGGCCGGAAACGGTGCAGGCCCAGCGCAGCAGCACGTCGTTCCGGACGTACCACCTCCGGCAGCAGGGGCGGCTGCTGACCGAGGGGGCGGCCATTGGGGATGCCATCGCCGGCGGGCGGGCCTGCGTCATCCGGGACGCAAAAGACATCGAATCCTTCGTGGACGGTTCCGTGCTGGTGACCAGGATGACGGACCCGGACTGGGTCCCGGTCATGAAGCGGGCAGCCGGCATAGTGACCGACCACGGCGGCCCCACCAGCCACGCAGCGATCGTCAGCCGGGAACTCGGCGTGCCCGCCGTCGTCGGAACCCGGAACGCAACGGAAGCCGTGCCTGACGGCGCCCCCATCACCCTGTCCTGCGCCGAAGGCGAGGAAGGGCGCGTCTACGAGGGGCTGCTGGAGTTCAGCGTGGAAGAAGTGGACCTCGAGGCCCTTCCCGCCACCCGCACTGACGTGATGGTGAACATTGGCAGTCCTGCCGCAGCCTTCAAATGGTGGCGGCTGCCGGCGGCGGGAGTGGGCCTGGCGAGGATGGAGTTCATCATCAACAACCTCATCCGCATCCATCCCATGGCACTGGTCCACCCTGAAAGAGTGACAGACCCGGAGGAAGCCGCGCTCATCCGGAAGCTCACCAGCGGCTACAGCGACCCCACGGAGTACTTCGTTGACGTGCTGGCCACCGGGATCGCCAAAATAGCGGCGCCTTTCCACCCCAAACCGGTGATCGTCCGGCTCAGCGACTTCAAGAGCAACGAGTACAGCCACCTGATCGGCGGCGGGTTCTTTGAGCGTCCGGAGGAGAACCCCATGCTGGGCTTCCGCGGAGCCTCGCGCTACTACAGCGATCACTACCGGGAAGGCTTCGCCCTCGAATGCAAAGCCCTCAAACGGGTCCGCGAAGATGTGGGCTTCGCCAACATCATCGTTATGGTCCCGTTCTGCCGGACCGTCCGGGAGGCGGACCTGGTCATCGAAGCCATGGCCGGCCAGGGACTGGTGCGGGGCAGTGCCGGGCTGCAGCTCTACATGATGTGCGAAATACCCTCGAACGTGGTCCTGGCCGAACAGTTCGCCGAACGCTTCGACGGGTTTTCCATCGGCTCCAACGACCTGACCCAACTGGTGCTGGGGGTGGACCGCGATTCCGAACAGCTTGCCGGGCTGTTCGATGAAAGGGACCCTGCCGTCAGCGCGATGATTGCCCAGGCCATCGACAAGGCGCACGCCGCGGGCATCAAGATCGGAATCTGCGGGCAGGGGCCCAGCAACCACCCGGACCTTGCCGAATTCCTGATCGGCCGCGGCATAGATTCCATCTCGCTGAACCCGGACACCTACGTGAAGACCCTGCCCGTCATCGCCGCAGCCGAGCAGCGGCTGGCCAGACAGGCCTAACGGCACTGTCAACCGCGGACGGCCTGCTGGTATCCCTGTCATATGACCGCGCCATCACCCACCGCCGCAGCCGCGAGGCCGCCCTTTGACGCCGTCATTTTTGATCTGGACGGGGTGGTGACCAACACGGCCCTGGTCCATCAGGCCGCCTGGCGGGAGGCCTTCGAACAGATCCTGCAGGACCCCAGGGTGCCGGACACCGCCGACCGTTCACCCCTTTCCAAAGCTGACTACCGGACCTACATCGACGGCCTTCCCAGGGAAGAAGGCGTCGTGAAGTTCCTTGCGTCAAGGGGGGTTAAAGTCGACAAGGGATCGGACGGTGACGAGCCCGGCACCTGGACAGCGTTCGGCCTTGGTGCCCTGAAGAACCGGCTCTTCCAGGAGCGGCTCAGGCGGGACGGTGTCCAGAGCTACCCGGGCACGGTCCAACTGCTGCAAAGGCTTTCCGACGCCGGGGTCCCCACCGGAGTGGTCACGTCCAGCCGCAATGCGTCCTCGGTCCTTGATGCAGCCGGCATTCCGAATCTTTTCGGCGTCATCCTGGACGGGACTGCTGCAGCCAACCTGGGCCTGCGGGGGAAGCCCGCCCCCGACGTCTTCCTGGCGGCCGCGTTCCGCCTTGGGGTATCGCCGTCCCACTCCGTGGTCATCGAGGACTCGGTGGCAGGGGTCCTCGCAGCGCACCGGGGCGGGTTTGGCCTGGTGGTGGGCATCGACCGCAGCGGAACCCGGCGGGAACTCGAGGCCGCCGGTGCCGGCACAGTCCTCAATGACGTCCGTGAACTGGACCTGGGACTCGTCCTTGGCGATCCCTGGCAGCTTGTCTATGAGGGCTTCGATGCCGGGCACGAGGGCCACCGGGAAGCGCTCACCACCCTTGGCAACGGCTACCTGGCTGTGCGGGGCGCATCCCCGGAGGGCGGCGGAAGCATCCGGTATGCCGGCATGTACCTGGCTGGAGTCTTCAACCGCCTGGCGGCCGAAGTCGCCGGCGAGGTGGTCGTGGAAGAACACATGGTGAACGCGCCTGACTGCCTTCCCCTGGACCTGCGGCTGGCGGACGGGCAGTGGTGGTCGGAAGGAGGCCTGGCGGTTGTCCGCGAGCGCCGCACCCTGGATCTCCAGCGGGCGGTTCTGGAACGGCGGCTCCTGCTGGAAGCCGGGGACAAGCGGCGGATGGAGGTCGTGCAGACCAGGTTCGTGTCCATGGCTGAGCCCCACCTGCTGGGCCTGGAAACGAAGGTCACGCCCTTGGGCTGGAGCGGTGCCGTGGAAGTGCGCAGCGGCGTCACTACGGGCGTCACCAACTCGAACGTCCCCGAACCGGCCGCCAGCCCGGGGGTTCACCTTGTTGACCGGACCATGGACGGCGGCAGCTTCAAGCAGCCTGCTCCGGACGACGTTTCCGTGGTCGAGGCCGAGACCACCCAGAGCCTGATCCGGGTAGCCGTGGCATTCCGCACGAGTGTGTCCGGGGGAGCAGGCGCCGGCGGAACGGGCCCTGGCGGGACAGATGCAGGGAAGCCCGGCAGCATCGGCCCGTTCCACTTCCGGACCTTCGAGGTGGCCCTCGCTGACGGAGCTGCAGCAAGAATCAGCAAGACCGTGGCGGTGGCGACATCCCGCGACCGGGCGATCGCCTCCCCGGCTGCTGCCGCGGTTGCCGTGCTGGCCCGTGCCGGCGGGGACATCGACGCCCTCCTGACCGCACACCAGGACGCCTGGCGGCGTGAGCTGCATCCGTTCCTGGTGGACATCGAGGCGCCGGTGCAGGTGCGCCTGGTCCTCAACCTCCACATCTTCCATCTGCTGCAGACCCTCACACGCCACACGGCGGAACTCGACGCCGGCGTCACCGCCCGGGGCCTCCACGGCGAGGGGTACCGCGGGCATGTCTTCTGGGACGAATTGTTCGTCCTGCCGCTCCTGACCACCAGGACGCCGGATGTGGCGCGCTCCCTCATCGAATACCGGTGGCGGAGGCTTCCGGCAGCCCGCCACGCGGCAGCGGTCCAAGGCTTCTCCGGGGCGCAGTTTCCCTGGCAAAGCGGGAGCGACGGTACGGAAGAAACCCCCAAGTGGCTCTACAACGACAGATCCGGCAGGTGGGTGAAGGACCACTCGCACATGCAGCTGCACTCCGGGCTGGCTGTGGCCTTCAACGTCTGGCAGTATTTCCAGGCCACCAGCGACAAAGCCTGGCTCCTTCGGAAGGGCGCCGAGCTGGTGATCGACGTTGCGCGGTTCTTCGCCTCGCGGGCCGGGTTCAGCCAGGACACCGGGCGGTACCACATCCGCGGCGTCGTCGGACCCGATGAGTACCACACGGGATATCCGGGCAGCACGGATCCCGGGCTGGACGACAACGCCTACACCAACGCCATGGCTGCCTGGGTCTGCCTTCGGGCTGCGGAGATCACCGGCATCTTCCACGGCAACGAACTCGCCGGCCTGATGGAGAGGCTCCACATCACCGGTGAGGAAGCGGCGGGCTGGGAGCAGGTGGGCAAGGCCATGTTCATCCCGTTCCACACGGACGGCGTCATCAGCCAGTTTGCAGGTTACGAGGATCTCGAGGAACTCGACTGGGAACGGTACCGGGAATCCTATGACAGCATCGAGCGGCTGGACCTCATCCTGGAAGCCGAGGGAGACCAGACCAACCGGTACAAGCTTGCCAAGCAGGCCGATGTCCTGATGCTGCCCTACCTGCTGGGCCATGAAGGTGTGATAGCCCTGCTCCAAGAACTGGGATACGTGTTCACGCGGGACCTGTTGAACCGGACCATCGAGTATTACCTCGCGCGGACCGCCCACGGGTCCACTTTGAGCCGGGTTGCCCACGCTTCCGTGCTCGCCGCCCTGGACGCCGACCGTGCCTGGGACAGCTTCCGGGAAGCGCTCGACGCCGACCTCGACGATACCCAGCACGGCACCACGCGCACGGGCATCCACCTGGGGGCCATGGCTGGAAGCATCGACGTCATCCAGCGAAGTTTCGCCGGACTGAGGCTCAGCGGCGACGCGCTCGTCTTCGCGCCCAACCTGCCCACCGGCCTCCGGTCCGTAGCCTTCAGGGTCCGGTACCGCGGGCATTACCTGAACGTCGAACTCAAGGACGGGCGCATGAGGATTGCCTCGGCGGCAGGAGACGCTGAACCCATCAGCGTGCGCGTCAACGGCAGGAAAACTGCGCTGGCGGCCGGCCAGGTCAGGACATTCCGGCTGCCCACGCAGGTGGAGGGACCGGCCGCATCATGAAGAAGCTCGGAATCCTGACAAGCGGCGGGGACTGCCCCGGCGTCAACGCAGTGATCCGCGGAGCCGTGCTGGGCGGTGAGGTTGTCCATGGATATGGATTCGTGGGATTCCGCGACGGCTGGCGGGGAGTCCTGGAACAGGATGTGGTTCCTTTGCCCCGGCGGAGCGTCCGCGGCATATCCCGGTTGGGCGGGACCATCCTGGGAACTTCCCGCACCAACCCGCTGGAGGGCGGCGGGACCGGCGCGGTGCGGGAAAGCCTGCGGCGCAATGGCCTGATGGGCCTGATCGCCATAGGCGGCGAGGGGACGCTTGCCGCGGCGAAGGCGCTGTGTGACCAGGGCGTCAACGTGGTGGGTGTTCCCAAGACGATCGATAACGATCTTGGTGCGACGGACTACACGTTCGGGTTTGATTCGGCGGTCCAGACAGCCACTGAAGCCATTGACAGGCTGAGGACCACGGGGGAGTCGCACCACCGGTGCATGATTGCTGAGGTCATGGGCCGCAATGCCGGCTGGATCGCCCTGCACTCGGGGATGGCCTCGGGCGCCCATGCCATCCTCATCCCGGAGCACCCGGTGTCCCTGGACCAGATCGCCACGTGGGTGCTGTCAGCACGGGACCGCGGGCGGGCGCCCCTGGTGGTGGTGGCCGAAGCTTTTGTGCCGGAGGGGCAGGAAACACCCTATGCGCCCCGTGGGCTCGATACCTTTGGCCGGCCCCGTCTTGGAGGCATCGGCCGGCTGTTGGAGCAGCAGCTGCAGCAGGCCACCGGGATAGAGACCCGGGCCACTGTCCTGGGCCACATCCAGCGCGGTGGGGAGCCCACGGCCTATGACCGCGTCCTTGCCACGCGGCTGGGCCTGGCGGCCGTCGAAGCGGCGGCCAATGGCTCATGGGGGACCATGGTGTCCCTCCGCGGCACGGACATCGTCACCGTGGGCCTTGAGCTTGCGCTCGGAAGCCTGAAGGTGGTTCCCGAGGCCCGGTACCGGGAAGCAGCAGTCCTGTTCGGCTGAGGTGGCTGACGGTACGTATGGCTGGCGTGACCGTGCCTGGCCCCACGGGGGACCAGGCACAAACCGTCAGCCCCTGCTGATCGGGATCTTCGACGCCGAGGCCACCTCTTGCTGGTCCGGAAGGGGAGCGCGGACTTCCAGGACGCCGTCCTTGTAGGAAGCGGTGACGTCACCCTGCTGCACTCCGCTGGGGAGGGGGAGCCGCCGGACGAAAGAACCGTAGCGGAATTCGGACCGGTAGTTGTCCTTGTCCTTGTGTTCCGTCTTCTCCTGCCGCTCGGCCTTGATGGACAGGACGCCGTCGGTCACGGTCACGTCCACGTCTTTTTCCGGGTCGATTCCGGGCAGCTCCGCCCGCACCACCAGGGTGTTGCCGTCCACCATTTCCTCCACCCGGATGGCGGACGATCCCATCTCTCCTTCAAAGAGTCTTTCGATCACATCCAAAGGGGAGCGGCGGGAATCGAACCACTTCATCAGGTCAGTCATTGTTGCCTCCTGCTCATTGTGAGCCGGGCCGACGCATCACCCGGCATTAACACCTTCCGCCCTCTACAGGTGCTGTTCCAGAGTCCAAGGTCCCACCCCGGCTTCATGCTTTTTCGGGGCGGACCCGCAGGACGGCGGAACCGGTAACCCTGTCCGCGGCGAGATCGCCGAGGGCAGTGTCCGCGGCATCGAACGGATAGGCGGTGGTGGTTGGCGTGAGTGGAATCCGGGCCGCGAGCGCAAGGAACTCACGCCCGTCAGCGCGGGTATTGGCTGTGACGCTGCGGACCTGGCGCTCGTAGAACAGGTGGGCCTCATAGTTCAGGGCTGGTATATCGGTGAGGTGGATACCGGCAATCGCAAGTGTTCCGCCGCGGTCCAGGGCTGCGAGCGCGGCCGGCACCAGGTCGCCCACAGGGGCGAAAAGAATCGCGGAATCAAGGGGCACCGGTGGATTGTCATACGCGCCCCCGGCATATTCAGCTCCCAGGTCCCGGGCAAGGGCACGGGCCTCCTCCGACCGGGTCATAACAAAGACGGATGCCCCCTGGTACATCGCCATCTGCGCGGTCAGGTGGGCGGAACTGCCGAAACCGTAGATGCCAAGGCGCCCACCGGCCGGCAGGTTGGCGCGTTTCAGCGCACGGTAGCCAATGATGCCCGAGCACAGCAGCGGTGCTGCCTGCTCATCGGTGAACACCTCCGGAATGAGGTAGGCAAAGTCCTGGGAGACGGTGAGTTGCTGGGCGTAGCCGCCGTCCTTGTCCCAGCCGGTGAAGACGGGCGCCGTACAGAGGTTCTCGTCCCCGCGGCGGCAGTACGCACATGTCCCGCAGACGCCGCCCAGCCACGCTACGCCTACCCTGTCGCCCGGCGCGAAACGGTGGGCACCCGGGCCCGTTTCCACCACCACGCCCACCGCCTCGTGGCCCGGGACAACCCCGGGACGGCGTGGTTGGAGGTCCCCTTCGGCCAGATGGAGGTCGGTCCGGCAGATTCCGCAGACACTCACGTCCACCAGGAGTTCATTGGCCGCGGGCCTGGGGTCGTCGCGGATGCCCTTGACCAGGGAACGGCCGGGCAGGGGACCGGGCTGGCCCACCCACCATGCGAGCATTTTTTCCTCCTTCCGCCGGCTCCTTCAACAATGGCCGGGTTTGGCTGTTCTTCCCAGAGCCGAAAGTCACCATGGTCTTCAGTCCGCTGAGCGGCCGGCCAGGCGCCGCTGGAAGTACCGGATTGCTTCGATGATGAGGCTGCCGCCCACTGCCACCGTGACCGAAACGGCCAGGAGGTCAGGGGGCGGCCAGTCGAGCCGGAGGAACTCCTTTGCCGGTGGCACGGTGAACAGGAGCGCCAGGCCGGCGTACATGCCGGCCAGGATGAGGGTCTTCATCCAGGTGAGGGGCCGGGATGCGGTCACGAGGATCCAGGAGGCCACCAGGGCCAGGGTGATGACGGCGGCAGGCTGCGTGGCCTCGGCGCTGCCTGGTGCGGCGGAGCGAGCGTACAGGCTGACAGCCAGCACACACAGGGCGCCGCACACCCCGGCCGGCACCGAGAACGCCAGGGAGCGCTTCAGGAATCCGGGCTCATAACGCTGCGCACTGGGTTGCAGTGCCAGGAAGAACGCCGGCAGGCCGATGGTCAGGCCGTCAAGGACTGACATCTGGCGCGGAAGGTACGGAAAGGGCCAGAGGAGCAGGGCAAACGTCAACGAGATGACCGTGATGTAGACGGTCTTGCTGAGGAACACCATGGAAACCCGCTCGATGTTGCTGATGGCCCTGCGGCCCTCGGCAACAACCGCCGGCAGCCTGTCGAAGCGCCCGTCCAGGAGGACCAGGCGGGCTACTGCCTTGGTGGCCGGAGACGCGGTGTCCATGGCAATGCCCAGATCGGCTTCCTTGAGTGCCAGGACGTCGTTGACCCCGTCGCCGGTCATGGCCACCGTGTGTCCGCGCCGCTTCAGGGCCTGGACCATGTCCCTCTTCTGGGAAGGGGTTACGCTTCCAAAAACGTGATGCTTCTCCACCGTTTCCTCCAGCAGCAGCGGGTCCGCGGGCAGTTCCCGGGCGTCGTAGGCCCCGCCCGGTCCAAGGCCAACCGCGCGCGCGAGGACCGCCACTGTGCGGGGGTCGTCACCGGAGATGATCTTCAAGGCAACCCCCTGCTGCCGGAAGTAGGCAAGGGTCCCTGGTGCCTCCTTGCGGATATCCTCGCGGAAGGTCAGCAGCACCACGGGAACAAGTCCAGCGGGCAGGCGGCCGCCTTGCGCGGGTACCGGCAGGGGCCCGGGCAGGTGGGCGAGCGCCAGCGTCCGCAGGCCCGTGGAGGCCAGCGCCGCGGCGCTCCGGCGGGCGGGGGCGCCGGACGACGATTCCTCCAGTACGAAATCCGGGGCCCCAAGGACCCAGGTTCCGGCGGCCGGCGAGCCTGGCGGGAACGTCACCGAGCTCCATTTCAGGGCAGAGGTGAAGGGCACGGAGGAAGCCTCCGGCAGAACATCGGCCGCGGGAAAAGCATCACCGATGGATTTGGCGGTGGTACTGGCTTCCTCGTTGGCGCCGAACCACTCAAGGGCCTTCCGCCACCCCTCGGCCGGCGGGACACCGGCGCCGTGCACGGCGTCGAATGTCATGGCGCCGGAGGACAAGGTCCCGGTCTTGTCCAGGCACAGGACATCCACCCTCGCCAGGACCTCAACGGCCGCAAGCTCCTGGACCAGGACCATATGGCCGGCAAGCCTGACCCCGCCCACCGCAAAAGCCACGCTGGTGAGCAGGACCAGGCCAAGGGGAATCATGGACATGATGCTGGCCACCAGGCCTACCGCCGCAGGTATCCACTGTCCGGAGCTGAGGGCGGCCTCCCAGCCGCCGGCGTTCCGGACCTGGGCGTGGGTGACCAGGACGGCAGTCGGCAGCAGCAGCCAGGTGATGACCCGCAGCACCTTGTCCAGGCCGGAGCGTATCTCGGACGTGACCAGGGCGAACCGTCTGGCTTCGGCAGTCAGTTTGAAGGCGAACGTGTCCGGTCCCACCCGGACCACCACCGCCCGCCCGTTGCCAGCCATGATCAGTGACCCGGACAGGAGCACTGCTCCCGGTTGCTTGGGAACCGGGGCCGACTCACCGGTCAAAAAGGATTCATCCGCCTCCACGTACCCGCCGTCCAGGAGCCGCACGTCAGCGGCCACCTGTTCCCCGGCGCTGAGCAGGACGATGTCATCCGGAACCAGGGCCTCCGCCGGGATCAGCCGGGGGCTGCCGTCCCGGATGACCCTGCTCTGTGCCGCGTGGAGAATGGCCAGTCTGTCCAGGGACTGCTTGGCGCGGTATTCCTGGATGATTCCGATCAGGGAATTCCCCAGCGCCGAGAAGCCAAAGAGTGCATCCCGCCACTGGTCCAGCACCAGCAGCAGGACGAAGCAGGCCGCCACGATGGCGTTGAAAAGGGTCAGGACGTTCGCCCGGACAATGTCCCACGCACTGCGGGTGGTTGCCCCGGGGATGCTGTTGATCCGTCCCGCGTTGGTCCGTGCCAGGACCTCGGCGGAGCTGAGTCCGTCCAGCCCCGGCCGTCCCGCTGGGCCGCCGGAGTCCACGTGCCGCCCGGTGCTTTCCCCTGCTTCAAACATCACGTGGAGCGCAAAGCCCGCCCGTCATGAGTCATGCCGGGACTTCTTCAGCCGGGTGATGACTGTGGGGCAGGGAGGCTGCGTCAGGACGCCGTGCGCCGTTGATCCGAGCAGGAGCCTGCCAAAGCTTCCCCTGCCCCGGCTGCCCAGGACCAGCATCCTGGCGTTCGCGGCTGCGCGGACCAGGGCGTCTGCAGGTTCCATAACGGTTTCCAGGACTGCGTGGACCACAAGGCCCGGGTAGTCCTGGCGGAGCCCCGCCACAGTCTCGGACAGGACAACCTGTTCCTCTTCCACCACATGTCCGGCGAAGCTGCTGGAGGGCAGGCCCGCCTTGATCCAGCGGTTGGGGCCGGTGAACGCGTACAGGACGGTGAGTTCCTCACCCAGCGCATCAGCCTCGGCCGCGGCGAACGCCACGGCCTGCGTGGACTCCCTCGACCCGTCCACACCCACCACCACACCCTGCCCGCCGCCCTGGCCTGCCCCGATCACGGCCACCGGGGATTCGGCCGTGGCTGCTGCCTGGAGGGCCCGGTCGGTCAGCGCACCTCGGGAGTGGCCGCTGCTGCCCAGGACCAGCATCGAGGCGTTTTCCGAGTACTTGCCAAGGGATGCCCCAACGCTTCCTTCCAGCAGTTCGAGCGAAACCTGAAGGTCAGGTTCTGCGCTGCGCACCGTTTCTCCGGCTTCTTCCAGCATGTCCATCGCCGACTTGCGCAGGACGTCGATGTAGGGGAGCGCTTCTATCCTTTCGCCTGCCATCCAGCGGTCGTCGAGGACATGGAGGATGGCCAACGGCACCTTTTGCCTTCGGGCACGGGCGGCTGCCCACTGCAGGGCCGTCCTGGAAGGGGCGGAGTCGGAGATGCCGACGGCGACGGGCTTGTGTGCGTCCATGGGTGACCTTCCGTGGTGCTGCTGGTGCTGACAGTTCTTAATACCGGGCAGGGCTTCAGGCCCTGTCGGCCGGTTCCTGCGGGGCCCACCACCGGGTTGGCGGGGCGATAACGAATCTCCTCCCGGTGATTTCCTCGGGCGTTACCCGGATGAGGCTGTCCTTGGCCCCTGCCTGCCAGGGAGACAAACCTGCGTCGGAGGCATCCTGGAAGTCCTCGGTGTCGTCCACGACTGCAGCGTGCCCCTTCACCACCACGCTCCACGCAATGGTGCCGTACTGGTTCAGCCCGTCGGCCTCCAGAGACACTGCCTTGCGGCCGGCCACTGCATCCATCTTCGTTCCCGGGCCGGTGCGGATGAGCAGGGTGCCGTTGCTGGGCACGAAGTTGACGGGGAAGATCTCCACCGTGTCGCCGCGGGTAAAGGCCATCCGGCACACGGACGTTGACCGCAGGTATCTCCAGCAGTCATGCACTCCAAGGTTTTCGGGTTCCGGTTCTGTTGCGGCTGTGTCCATGGCCGTAGCCTAGGCCGCGGAGCGGGGCCGGGCTAGGGAAGAAGGTCCTGCTGCAGCCGGTCCCGGCGGCAGCTGGAATCCGGCGTTCCAAAAATGGGGCATTTCAGACCTTGACTTCCTCTCCTAGACTGGTGCCGGGACGTCGCTTCGTACTCAGGCAGAAGCGGCGTTGCCGGGGGAACCACTTCCCGGACGCGTGCAACACCGCTGAGGGCCCGCAACGACGCAGGCACTTTCCACAGGAGGTCGGACATGAGCACTGAGCCGTGGAGCTCTCCCATGAAGGAACGGGCCGAAGACCTCCTCCGGGACTTCGTAGCCCGCGCAGATGAGCTTCTGCAAACCCAGGAACGAATGAACGGCCTTCTTGCCGCCGTCGTTGCCCTTGCCCAGGACCTGAGCCTGGAAGCCGTGCTGGACCGCCTTGTCCGGTCAGCGTGTGAACTGGTGGGTGCGAAGTACGGCGCCATGGGGGTGATCGCGGAGGACCGCAGCTTGAGCCACTTCATCACCGTTGGAGTCGACGAAGAGGACATCCGGTCCATTGGTGACCTGCCTACGGGGCACGGGGTCCTGGGACACCTCATCCGGGAGCCGCGGCCGTTGAGGCTCCACGACCTCGGCCAGCACCCCATGGCCTCAGGCTTTCCTCCCAACCATCCCCCGATGAACACCTTTCTTGGAGTGCCGGTCCGTGTCCGGGACGAAGTGTTCGGAAACCTCTACCTGACGGAAAAGGACGGCGGGCAGGACTTCACGCCGGAGGATGAAGACCTTGCCGTGGCCCTGGCCGCCGCTGCCGGGGTGGCCATCCAGAATGCCCGGCTGTTCGAGGACAGCAAGCGGCGCCAAAAATGGCTGGAGGCGGGGATGGAACTGAGCAGCAGGCTGATCATGGCGCCGCATCCCGGAGACTCGGACAACCTTGACCTGGTGGCCGAAACCGCCCTGCGGGTGTCAGACTCCGCGCTTGCCGTGATTGCTGTTCCGGCTGGTGACGGTGCCTTGAGGTGCAGGTCCTCCCTGGGCGTCCAGGGCCTGCAGGCGGGGCAGGAAATCGGCGCTTCCGATGCCGTCTCAAGGGTCATCGAGATGGGGGAGTCCCGCGTGGTGCGTGATCCCCAGCAGGTGTTTGGTGACCAGGTGGCGGAAAAGCTGGGCTCGGTGCTGGTGTGCGCCATCGGCCACAGCAACAGCGAGAACGGCGTGCTGCTCCTCGCCCGTCCGCAGGGATCGACTGCCTACAGCCAGGCCGAGGCGGAATCCAGCTCTATTTTCGGGAGCAGGATCGGGCTGGCACTCGACCTTGCACGGGTCCATGCGCTCCGTGAACAGAACCTCCTGTTCACGGACCGGGAGCGGATTGCCCGTGACCTGCACGATCTTGTCATCCAGCGGCTTTTCGCCTCCGGCCTGAGTATCCAGAGCCTCCGCCGCTACACCCTGGACCCCATAGCGCACGAACGGATAGCCACGGTCACGTCCGAACTGGACGACACCATCCGGAAACTGAGGGACACCATCTATTCCCTTCGGACCGGCGAGGAAAACCATGAACCGCTGACCAGCCGGATCCTGGGAGTGGTCCAGGACAATTCCCGCAGCTACGCCGTGGAACCGAAAGTGGCCTTTGCCGGTCCCGTGGACTCAGTCCGGGAGAACGTTGCCGGCCATGTGCTGTCCGTTCTTTCCGAAGGACTGAGCAACGCCGCCCGCCACTCCGGTGCCAAGGAGATCAGGGTTGCCGTGTCCGTCACCCAGCGCCAGGTTGAACTGGTGATCCAGGACAACGGGTGCGGTTTTGACGAACCCGCACACGTGAGCGGGCTGGCCAATATGCGGCACCGGGCGGAAATGCTGGGTGGCAGCTGCACCATCAGGAGCGCGCCGGGGGAGGGCACCAGGATTACGTGGACCGCCCAGCGCCTGTGACGGAACCGGAAACCGGCCCGCACTGAACTGCTGCCATTGACCGGCAGCTGCGGGTCCAGGGGACCGGCTACTGCCCGTCCTGGGTGTTCCGCGTGACGTACACGGCGGCCTGTGTCCTCCGCTCGAATCCCAGCTTCGCCAGGATGGATGAGACGTAGTTCTTCACTGTCTTCTCGGCCAGGAAGAGCTCCTCGCCGATCTGGCGGTTCGTCATGCCCTGGCCGATCAGGGCCAGGACCTTTTGTTCCTGGGCGCTGAGCGCTTCCAGCCGGGGGTCTGTCTGGGTCTTGGAAAGCCCGGCGATGATCCGCTCCCTGACTCCGGGCTCAAATAGGGACTCGCCGGCGGCAGCCTTCCTGATCCCGGCGAGGAGGTCGTCGCTCCTGATCTGCTTGAGGATGTACCCGGATGCTCCTGCCAGGACGGCGCCGCGGATGGCCTGCTCGTCGTCGTAGCTCGTCAGGATCAGGCAGTGCAGGCGCGGGTCCAGCGAGCGCACGTCCCGGCAGACCTCGATGCCGGTGCCGTCCGGGAGCCGTCCGTCCAGGATCGCGATGTCCGGCTGCAGCGCCGGAATGCGTCGCGTCGCCTCCGCCGCTGACCCGCTTTCCCCGACCACCTCGAACCCCTCGCCCTCCAGCAGGTCCTTCAGGCCCTGCCGGACAAGCTCATGGTCATCGAGAATGAACACGCGAAGCGGCTCCTGGGAATTTGCAGCCCCGTCCGGGCCTGACTCATGCCTTTGCACCCTATGCTCCCAATTGTCTTAAGGACTATGCCCGCACTGCTGTGCCGGCAGCCCGTGCCAGGGGCCTAGTCCCATCCTTCCTTCCGCGCGGACCTGCCGGAAGGGACCAAAGTCTGGAGTCCTGATCATACAACCGCCCCGTTCACCGGCCGCTGCCCCCGACGGCCCGGCGCCACCGGCCGGCCGGTGACTTTCGGCCCTATCCCGCTGCCCGGACCCTGTACAGTCTGGGAGCAGACCCAAGAGATCGGAGCCTCATGGACGCCCCCGAGCGGCACCCCAGGATTGTCGTAGGCGTGGACGGTTCCGACGCCTCGATAGCGGCCCTTCATGCAGCCGGGTCATTGGCGGGGCCGCTCGGAGCAACGGTGGAAGCCTGGGCCTGCTGGGATGTGCCTCCCGGCTATGGGCTGTACCTCGTGGTGGGCATTGAGGGCTTCGAATACGCCGCCAGGCAGTCACTGGAGCAGGCCCTTGCGGACGCTTTCGGCCCGGAACTGCCCGCATTTGTCCATCCACGGGTTGTGCGGGGAAAAGCCAGCGAGCAGTTGATTGAAGGGAGCCGGAACGCCTCCCTCCTCATCGTGGGGCGGCGCGGTCACGGCAGCCTGGTGCTGGGTTCGGTGAGTTCGGCGTGCGTCAGCCACGCCCACTGCCCGGTCCTGGTGGTCCACGCCCCGGAGGAAGCTGCACACCGAAAAAAAGGAAGCCACGCACGGAAAAGCGATGACGGGCAGTAAGTCCGGGTCATCGGCGATGGTGCGTGCCGTCGTCGTGCGCTCCGCCGTGCTGGCCAGCGGCTTCTCCGGTCAATTCGTGCAGCCCCTGCACTGATTCAGCAAGGGACATGTCCGGGGACTGGACAATGAAGGGCATCAGGAGGCGGTTTTCCTTGTCCAGGTGCAGCGCAAACAACCGCTGGATGGCAGAGCCGGCCACGGCGGCGGCAAGTCCGCTGGAGGTGCGCAGTTCCTCCACGAGATCGACGATCACTCGGTGCTCGGCCAGCATTCCCTCCACCAGGAGCCTACCCTCGGGCGTGGCATGCGGTCCGCCATACAAAGGGCCCTCTTCGGCCAGGGCATGGGGAATCAGGTGGGTGTCGCACCAGTCCAGGAGCGTGGCCTGCGCTGCACCTTCGGCCGCAGCATCACGTGCCTCCACGGCTTCCACCAGGAGGGCCACCAGGCCGTTGAGGTGTTTGAGCATGTGCGCATGATGTCTCTCAACCGCCTGGAGTGCCTCTGCCTCGGCGGCAGCGTCCTTGGTGTGATTCATGGTCCCTTATCCTTCCCAGCGGTTTCGCAGGCCGGCGCACGCAGCAGGCCTGCGCACGCGGGGGCCGGCAGCGTCCGCCCGTTGGTGGCATTAAGTATGGGCACGGGGACCGGGCGGGTGGCAGAGCCATTGGTCCCCTACTCTGGG